>NZ_QAYC01000051.1 GCF_003053725.1 Rhodovulum kholense | reverse complement strand
TGCTCTGTTCCCTGAAAACTGGACCGTTTGAAGCTGGAGTTTTCGGCTAATCTTTCCTGGCTGGGAGAGGAGCGGAAACGCATGAAGGCATCGAAGTTCACGGAAGCACAGAAGGCGTTCATCCTGAAGCAGGGGGAACAAGGCACGCCCGTCGCGGAGATCTGCCGCAAGGCGGGCATTAGTCAGGCGACCTACTTTAACTGGAAGAAAAAGTATGGCGGGTTGCTGCCGGACGAGATGCGTCGGCTGAAGGCGCTCGAGGACGAGAACACGCGACTGAAGAAGATCGTGGCCGATCTGACCCTCGATCGGGAGATGTTGCAGGACGTGATCCGCCGAAAGCTCTGAAGCCTGGGCGTCTGCGAGAGATCGTGACCGGGATGTGCGTCGACTGGGGTGTGTCGATCCGGAAGGCTTGTGGGGCCATCTGCTTCGACACGTCCAGCTACCACTACAAGTCCCGGCGGACGGACCAGGCTGCCGTCGAGATGCGGATCAAGGAGATCTGCGAGACGCGTGTGCGGTATGGCTATCGCCGCGTGCATGTCCTGCTGCGACGGGAAGGATGGGTGATCAACATGAAGAAGACCCGCAGGATCTACAACGAGTTAGGCCTTCAGTTGCGCAACGAGCACCCGAAGCGCAGGGTGAAGGCAAAGCTACGGGAAGATCGCCAGGAAGCAGTCGGCCCGAACGATGTCTGGGCGATGGACTTCGTTCACGACCAGCTCGCCATGGGCAAGAAGCTCCGCATCCTGACGGTGGTAGACACCCATTCCCGGCTCTGTCCGGCAGCCGATCCCCGCTTCGCCTACCGCGGTGAAGACGTCGTGCAAATGCTGGAGAAGGTCTGCGCCAAGGTCGGCTACCCGAAGACGATCAGGGTTGACAATGGCAGCGAGTTCATCTCCCGCGACCTCGACCTCTGGGCCTATGCGAACGACGTCACCCTGGACTTCTCGCGACCGGGGAAACCGACCGACAACGGGTTCATCGAGGCGTTCAACAGCAAGCTCCGGTCTGAATGCCTGAACGCCCACTGGTTCATGAGCCTTGCCGACGCCCGCGAAAAGTTGGAAGCTTGGCGTCGACACTACAACGAGGACCGACCCCACAGCGCG
>NZ_QAYC01000050.1 GCF_003053725.1 Rhodovulum kholense | reverse complement strand
ACTTGATGATCTTGGAGACGACGCCGGCGCCGACGGTGCGGCCGCCTTCGCGGATGGCGAAGCGGAGCTTCTCTTCCATCGCGATCGGCGCGATCAGCTCGACCGTGAACTTCAGGTTGTCGCCCGGCATCACCATCTCGGTGCCTTCCGGCAGCTGAACCGTCCCGGTCACGTCCGTCGTCCGGAAGTAGAACTGCGGACGGTAGTTCGCGAAGAACGGCGTGTGACGGCCACCCTCTTCCTTGGTCAGGATGTAGGCCTCGGCCTCGAACACCGTATGCGGCGTCACCGAACCCGGTTTGCACAGCACCTGGCCGCGTTCCACCTGGTCGCGGTCGATGCCGCGCAGCAGCGCGCCGATGTTGTCGCCCGCCTCGCCGCGATCCAGCAGCTTGCGGAACATCTCGACGCCCGTGCAGGTCGTCTTCTTGGTGTCGCGGATGCCGACGATTTCAAGCTCGTCGCCCACGTTCACAACGCCACGCTCGACGCGGCCGGTCACAACGGTCCCGCGGCCCGAGATCGAGAACACGTCCTCGATCGGCATCAGGAACGGCTGGTCGACCGGACGGTCCGGCGTCGGGATGTAGGCGTCGACCGCCGCCATCAGTTCCTTGATCTTGGCCTCGCCGATCTCCGCGTCACGGCCTTCCAGCGCCGCCAGCGCCGAGCCCGCAACGATCGGGATGTCGTCGCCGGGGAAGTCGTAGGAGGACAGAAGTTCGCGCACTTCCATTTCCACGAGCTCCAGCAGCTCGGCGTCATCCACCTGGTCGACCTTGTTCAGGAACACCACCAGCGCGGGCACGCCCACCTGACGCGCCAGCAGGATGTGTTCGCGGGTCTGCGGCATCGGGCCGTCGGCCGCGTTCACCACCAGGATCGCACCGTCCATCTGCGCCGCACCGGTGATCATGTTCTTCACGTAGTCGGCGTGGCCGGGGCAGTCCACGTGCGCGTAGTGGCGCGCGTCGGTCTCGTATTCCACGTGCGCCGTCGAGATCGTGATCCCGCGCGCTTTCTCTTCCGGCGCCGCGTCGATCTGGTCGTAGGCCTTGAAGTCCCCGAAGTACTTCGTGATCGCAGCCGTCAGCGTCGTCTTCCCGTGGTCAACGTGGCCGATCGTGCCGATGTTAACGTGCGGTTTCGTCCGTTCGAACTTTGCCTTACCCAT
>NZ_QAYC01000049.1 GCF_003053725.1 Rhodovulum kholense | reverse complement strand
ATGGCGGTCAATGCCTCATTGTCCACCAGCAGGTTCAGCGGTCCGCCAGCACGGCGATAAGGGATCTGCACCTTCAGGGTCTTCTGCCTGCGGCACAGCGTCGGGTAGTCCGGAACAGGCCAGTCCAGCCCAGCAAGGCGCAGGAGGCTCGCGACCATCCCGGCTGTCTGCCTGAGCGGCAGCTTGAACAGAATCCTGATCGACAGGCAGACCTGGATCGCGGCATTCGAAAATACCGGCGGGCGCCCCGGGCGTCCCTCATGCGGCGCGTGCTAGGTCATCTCCTTGTCCAGCCAGATCAGCAGTGACCCGCGCTTCCTGAGCGCATCGCTGTAGGTGGACCAGTTCGTCGTGCGGTAGCGGGCGGGCTTGGGCTTGCTCATGCCGCTCGTCTAACCGCATGGATTTCCGATGTGAATCCTTCACCGCCCAAGTTCTGAAACAATACCTCT
Organism: Rhodovulum kholense; assembly: GCF_003053725.1. Lineage (GTDB taxonomy): Bacteria > Pseudomonadota > Alphaproteobacteria > Rhodobacterales > Rhodobacteraceae > Rhodovulum > Rhodovulum kholense. The sequence goes on along the minus strand of NZ_QAYC01000049.1, from coordinate 800 downwards.
TCCGCCGATCTTCCGAGTTTATTCGCTGAACGGCCGAGCAATTCTCGCCCCTTGCTTCCCAGGTCTTTCTTGAACTTGTCGCGAACCGCGTCGATTTCATCATCACAGTTCAACCCTTTGGCGTTGAGGATCTTCTTGGGCTCATCGGCGCTTATGTCCGCAAGATCGAACAGATTCGCCGTAGGGCCGAGCTTTTCAAGGCGTGCATCTATCGCGTCGTGAAGGTTCCTGTGAGAGTCTTTTTCAAGGCAGCCGGGGCCGCCCCCGGAGCATCCTGGGGATGGCGCGCAAAGGCGCGGTGGAACGCACGGCGAAGATGTAGCCCGATCTACACAACGACCTGATGGACTCCTGGGACTACGGCCCTGCTTCGATGATCTCGCACGAGTCCTACGCGGCGCGAGGGATCGGGCGTCTGCCCACGATCCACGAAGGCCGCGGCGCCCGTGCCATCGCCGGGAAAGGCAAGGCGCCCAAGCCGAACCCCGAATGGGCAGGCATCGACCAGGGCCACTCGCGCGCAGAGGCCAACGCGGTCATCCGAGAAATCAACCACCTGCACGGGAAACTGAACGATGAAGGAAATCGACTGGAAAGAGATGATGGCCGCGACAAGAAATGCGGCGGAACTGGCCGCCCGCCGTTCCGAACGGGTCGTGGGGGCGATGAGCGAGCTGTTGAGGGACACCCGCCGCCAATCGCAAGCCCTGCAATCCGTGAGGAGATGCACAAGATCGCCGAGAAGCGTCGACGCTTCGGCTATCGGCGCGTGGGCATCATGCTGGAGCGCAAGGGGATGA
>NZ_QAYC01000048.1 GCF_003053725.1 Rhodovulum kholense | reverse complement strand
CTGATCCGGCGTCTCGTCCACGGGATCGACCACATCAGGACCCCCGTCCGGCGTCTCGTCCGGGCTCCCCCCATCCGGCACCGACCCCCCATCGCCCTTCACAAGCGTCAAGGGATCAATCCCGACCAAAGCCGCAAACTTCAGAAGAACAGGGCTCAGGCTTGCGATCGCATCGGCCTGGGCCGCGTCGGTTTCGGCCGCAGGCTCTTCGGTGACGGGCGCCGCGTCAGTCTCCCCTGCACTGGTTTCGGGCTCGTCCGTTCCCGCGCCGGAGGCCGGGGGTACGGTCCCGACATCGGTCTCTTCGGGCTCCGAAGTCTCGGACGGGGTGCCTGAGGTCTGATCGCCGCCCTCCTGCGCCGCGGTATCGCCGGTCGACCCGTCCGCTCCCGAGGTCTGATCATCAGGCGTAACGGTGTCGATCGGATCGATCTTCGGGTCGGTTGCGGGGGGGGTCGTGACCGGGGTGGAGCTTCCGGTCTTCGCGCCGGCGATCAGAAGCCTGAATTTTTCGAGAACAGTCATGTGTCACCTTCACCAAAACAAGATTTGGGAGGGACACTGCGTGCCGGTGGTTAATGATTGCCTGCCGAAACCTCTCCAAAACAGAAATGGAGATGCGCATTTTCAATCGAGTTTTTTTATTTTACTGCATTTCATTTACTAGAAACATGAATGCCCACAACAACTTCCCGGCAGTCCCGAAACGTTCCGTGAAAATCCCGAGAACTCTTTCCGGAGCGTGGACAATCTGCCCGTTTTCGGCCTGATTTCCCGGTTGCCCTCTTGGATATTAGCCGCGCCGTGCACAGGGGGCTCCGTGCCCCTGATCCAGCCGGACATGGCCGAAAAGCGGGCAAATCCGGCCCGGACCCCTCTCGTTCTTCCCGTCAGAGAGCCGAATCCCGGTTCGCCAACGATCGGCTGGCGCGTCTTTTCGATCCGCAGAATCGCCCCTCGGGACCCAAGGGCAGGACGGCCTTGCCGGGGCCGTCCAGAGAAGAGGGGCGGGGCCCCAAGGGTCATTCTGTTCAATCCCGCTTTGTCCACAATTGTATCCCGAACTCTTTCCGAAAAGAAAATGGAAAGGGAAAGAAAGTCGCCAAGACACTCCGATGCCGTCCATTTTCGTTATGGATTTCGAAATCCTTAAAATCTGAAACTGGGTATCGTTACCCTGCCGTTAACTGTCGTCCCCCTGATCGGGCCGCCCGGGCGCCCTGTGGGTGGTCCATTCCAGTGCGCCGCCGGCCGCAGGGATGACCTACGGCCGGCGGGCTTGTTCTTTGGGAGGTGCGGCGGGAGGCCGTTACCAGTCGAGGATGGAGGTGGAGGCGTCGGAGAGGTGGGCGGCGATGGGGTCGCTGAGCGCGGTGCCGTAATCGGCCTGCAGCGCCTGAACGATCTGCTGGTAATGCGCCGTGCCCG
>NZ_QAYC01000047.1 GCF_003053725.1 Rhodovulum kholense | reverse complement strand
TTCGATGCCTTCATGCGTTTCCGCTCCTCTCCCAGCCAGGAAAGATTAGCCGAAAACTCCAGCTTCAAACGGTCCAGTTTTCAGGGAACAGAGCACCCCGAAACCCTCTAGACTTCTTTTGCGAACCTGCTCCACGCTGGGGTTATTGCGCGAATCGAAGGCAATTGGAGTGGATCATGGACGAATTCCTCGAGAGAATTGAAGCGCTTGCCAACAGGTCCAAGGCCGCGGAGCGCCAAGCACTTACCGAGGAAGCCACAAAAACCGCCGTCGTTCTTCCGTTCATTCAAGCGCTGGGATTCGACGTCTTCAACCTCGAAGAGGTCTTGCCGGAGTTCGTCGCTGACGTGGGCACGAAGAAGGGTGAGAAAGTCGATTTCGCGATCAAAATCGACGGTCAGATCGCCATGTTGGTCGAGGCCAAGCCGATCAACAGCAAACTGGGCGACACGCAGTTCAGTCAGTTGTTCCGCTATTTTCATGTTACCGAAGCGCGACTGGCCATCCTGACAAACGGCAAAGAAGCTTGGTTCTTCTCGGATACCGACGAACCGAACAAGATGGACAAGCGACCGTTCTTCACCTTCGATTTTCAGAAGCACGACAAGGCGCAGGTGCGCGAACTAGGGCGCTTCCAAAAGAGCTGTTTCGCCATCGATTCGATCATCGAAGCGGCTTCGAACCTCAAATACACGAGGGCCGCCGCGAACTATCTGAAGAGACAGTTAGAAGAACCGGACGACGAGTTCGTCCGCCTCGTTGGGCGCCAGATACACGACGGCTCGATCACGAAGACAGTTTCCGAGCAGTTGAAGCCCGCGATCCAGGCCGCGTTGGATGAAATTGTACGAGACCGTATCCAGGACACCCTGAGCATCAAGCTCCGCGACGACCACGCGCCTTTGCCTGAGAAGGCAGACACATCGCGTGCGGCAGCCGACGCCGAGATAGAGACGACCGACGAAGAGCGCGAGGGCTTCATGATCGTCCGGGCCATTGCAGCCAGGATCGCGCCGATTGAACGGATCACAATCAGGGACGCCAAGAGCTACTGCGCCATCCTGATGGACGACAACAACCGTCGCCCGATCTGCCGACTATATTTCAACTCTCCGACAACTAAGAACATTGGCCTGTTCGACCCCGAAAAGGTTGAAACCAAAGTGCGTGTCGATGGGCCTGCAGATCTATATGCTCACACCGACGCCATCGAGGCAGTCGTCCGGTCGTATCTAACCGCTTAAGCCTTTGCCGATATTCTGAAGCCGGAGTAAAATCGAAACGCCCCACTCTCTTCGACGTTCCGCAGATCAGACCTCGCCGAGATCTGCCGATAGCGGCCATTCGACGCTCCGGACCCTGCTGACCACAGAAAACAAGAAAGCAGCCACTCGTGGAAAGCGCAGCAAGCATAGGCGAACCTGTTTTCGGTGTTGGC
>NZ_QAYC01000046.1 GCF_003053725.1 Rhodovulum kholense | reverse complement strand
ATGGCGGTCAATGCCTCATTGTCCACCAGCAGGTTCAGCGGTCCGCCAGCACGGCGATAAGGGATCTGCACCTTCAGGGTCTTCTGCCTGCGGCATAGGGTCGAGTAGTCCGGAACGGGCCAGTCCAGCCCCGCGAGCCGCAGCAGACTGGCAACCATCCCAGCGGTCTGTCTGAGCGGCAGCTTGAACAGAATCTTGATCGACAGGCAGAACTGGATCGCGGCATTCGAGAACACCGGTGGGCGCCCAGGACGGCCTTCATGTGGCGCGTGCCAGGCAATCTCCTTGTCCAGCCAGATCAGCAGTGACCCGCGCTTCCTGAGCGCATCGCTGTAGGTGGACCAGTTCGTAGTGCGGTAGCGGGCGGGCTTGGGCTTGCTCATGCCGCTCGTCTAACCGCATGGATTTCCGATGTGAATCCTTCACCGCCCAAGTTCTGCAACAACACCTCGCTGAGCTGAAGGGGCATTTCGTCCACTACGAGCGTTTCGTCCCGCTGGCGGAAGGATTCTCCATACTTGCAGGTCAGTGACCAACCCCTATTGGCCGGCCGGCGTCGCCTCGAGAATCATGGACGGTTCTGAAGCCCGCCAAATTTCGAAGTGCGCCACGGGACTCTTCAATAAAACCAGATATTTGGCGACCCCGCCGCGACTCGAACGCGGAACCTGCGGTTTAGAAGACCGCTGCACTATCCAGTTGTGCTACGGGGCCGCGAAAGTGGTTCGCTGTGCGCAACTAAGCGCATTTCCCGTTTCATTTCAACACCATATCGGCATTATTGCAAACCTCTGGCCGTGAAGGATTCACACCACGAATCCATGTGGTTAGACGGATGGCATGGGCCCGCTCTTCATCTCTCTATGTTGCAAGACTTCAGAACGTCCGTGTCCATCAGGCTGCCGATCGTCCGGATATTGATGCCAGGGATCTGCGCCTCCCGGGTCGGACGAATGCGTTTGCGCCGGAGCGCAGCGCAGCCAGAGTGGCTTCGGTGTCCCCGAACGGGGTTTCGAGGGCCCCGAAAAGAACCGCGGCGCCGGTCATTTCTGAACGCCCGAGATCTGTCTCATGGGCAGGACGGTCTTTTCGACCTCGGCTTCGAAGGGACCACAGGGCAGGCTGGCAGGATAAAGCATCGACAGACGGCGCGCATCGAGGTCGGTCTCGATCCGCTGCGGCCTCAGGCGCAACTCGCGTGCCGCCCCCCCGGAAAGTGATCCGGGCGATTGCCAGAATCTGCGGCAGACGAAAGCGCCCGAACGGCTCCGGGCCGGCCCCGGTCATGATCACCTGCTCGCCTCCCTTCAGACTGTCCGGCGGCCATTGGTCGCGCGGGGCGCAGAGGGGCGCTGTTGCGCAAATCAGCTGACGACCGCAGTTCCCCTTTCCCCGGACACACTTATCCCATGGCCACGGTGAGCGGGATGCCGAGCGCCGTGAAGCGGTTGAGGACCGCCGCCCGGATCTGGACTTC
>NZ_QAYC01000045.1 GCF_003053725.1 Rhodovulum kholense | reverse complement strand
GCATCGTCGCTGCTGTCGCGTCTTGCGGCCAGGAATGGGGCCGGATCGGTGCAGCAATTCTGTGGCGACATCGCCTTTCCGATCGATCCGCTGTTCAGGGGCGAGCCCGTCGCCATCGTGCACCTGGCCCAACTGGCCGGATGCGATCCTGCCGCCCTGGGAAAGGTCTCGATCCGGCATCTCGGGCGGAACCGCTTTCGCCTGCGCGACGAGATCGCCACAACCCACAGCCTTCATCGCAGCCGCGTCCGCGTCTGCCCGGCCTGCGTCCGGAGCGAGGTGCCCGCCGCGGGCTAGGCTTGGCGCCTGCCGCGCCGCCTGCACTGGAAGCTCGTCTCGGTCCGGTCCTGCCCGGACCACGGCTGCGGGCTGGTGTCGCTGCCGCCCGAGACTTTCTCGAGGAACGGCAAGGACTTCACCGCCCAGATCCGAAAGCACTTCGACTGGATCCTGGCGCAGGAACCGGTTCCGGCCGACCACACCCCGTTCGAGCGGTATCTGGCCGCCCGTGTCCTGACGGGCCGTAAGGGCGACTGGATCGACAGCCTCGCGCTCAACGTGGCGTCGCGCGCCTGCGAGGTGCTGGGCCTGCTTCTGGACCGTGGTCCCGAGGCGGCGCTGACGGGGCACGGCGCGGCGGACTGGGTGCGGTTCGGGGCCAGAGGCTACGAGGTGCTGAGCGCTGGCCCGGACGCGCTCTGCGCCTGCCTTGCTGCCGTGGCGGGTGCGGACGGCGGCAGGCGGCGGTTCTTCGGCCGGGCCTATGGCCCCTGGATGGCCTGGCTCGGAGGCCGCGGGCTGGGGGAGGAGGCCGAGCCGCTTCGGGCTGTCGTCCGCCGCCATGTCTTCCAGACTTTTCCGATCCGGAAGGGTGTCACGGTGCTCGGCTTGCCGTCGGAGGGGCGTGCTGCCTCCGGTCCGCCCGCGGCGGCCGCGCTGACGGGGCTTGGCGGGACGGCTCTGGATGGCCTTGTCCGGAGGGGGCTTGCGCGGCGCGACCGGTGCGGTGGCGTCGTCCTGAACGGGTTTGTCACCGACAGGATGCTGGATGCCTATCGGCGCGAGACGACGGCTGCGGTCCGGCCCGCGGAAGACAGCCCGCGTGAGGCGGAAGGGAATGGGCCTCGCGTCGCCACGCCGGGCGGTCCACTTCTGGCCCGGGGGCTCTCCCTCAGCGAGGCCGCGGGCTATCTGCGCGTGACGGCCAAGACCGTGACTTATCTGACCGAACAGGGCCTGCTGAGCCGCGCCGATCCGGCCGGGCGGCATCGCAAGGGCACACGGGCTGTGTCGCAAGCCAGTCTACGTGCTTTCCGGGCACGATACATCTCACTCGGCGAGCTCGCAGAGCTGTTGAAGCGCCCGCAGGGGGCATTGTCGATGAGGCTCCGGAACACCGGCATCGACATGCTGGCGATGCCGCCTGACTTCAGCAGGATTTATTGGCGCGAGGATGTGCTGGCTGCCGATCCGAGATTGTCGTGAATGGCAGCCCGAACGCGCCGGGCGTCAGCAGGCCCTCCTGGCAGGGGCGAAAGAGCGATTGCCCAAGATGAAATATGCGTCATTCAGGGCGGAGA
>NZ_QAYC01000044.1 GCF_003053725.1 Rhodovulum kholense | reverse complement strand
TTCGATGCCTTCATGCGTTTCCGCTCCTCTCCCAGCCAGGAAAGATTAGCCGAAAACTCCAGCTTCAAACGGTCCAGTTTTCAGGGAACAGAGCACCCAGCCGAAAGCTCATGATCCAGGCGCTCCAGTTCTCAGGGTGCAGGGCAATATCTGCAAAACGTTTTAGCCAGCATCAGATCCGCAGCGACCCGGCGGAGGAATGAGGAAAGTCAAATCGGAAAATTTAAGGGTGCTTCAATATGTCGCCTGTATGCATCGTCCAAGGCAGACGCGGAGGCGATGATGTGGTTCAATCGACGCAAAGGTTCCAGTGGGTCAAAATCCGTTAGCAAATCTGACGCGATTGTTCAGATTGTCGAACGCACCCAGGCCGTGATCCACTTCACGCCAGAAGGTGTGATCTTGGAGGCAAATGACATGTTTCTGCGCGCGCTCGGTTACACCGCCGCGGAAGTGGTCGGTCAGCACCACAGCATGTTTGTGCAGAAAAAGTATCGCCAGACACAGGCGTACCAAGATTTCTGGAATCGTCTGCGCGCCGGCGAATTCTTCACGGACGAGTTCCCGAGGATCACCAAGGAAGATGAAGTGATCTGGATTTCCGCGACATATGCTCCGGTCTTCGACGAGGATGGTACGGTCGTTCAGATCACGAAGATCGCGACGGAAATAACGCGGCAGCGCGAGGCGATCCGCGCGATTTCGAAGGGGCTCCAGGCGCTCAGCAATGGAGACCTGACGCACCGCGTCGAACTGTCTGCCCAGGACCGCATGAAGGAAGTGGCCGACAGTTTCAACGCGGCTTCGGAAAACATGGCCAATTTGATCAGACAGGTCAAAGACGTGGCCGGCACCATCGACGGAATGTCCCAGAGAGTTTCTGGAAACGCCGATGAGCTTTCTCGCCGCACCGAAACACAGGCGGCGACCCTGGAACAGACGGCCGCGGCGGTGGACCAACTGAACCACACCGCGCGGAAAGCGGCGGACTATGCGTCCGAAGTCGGCCGGGAGGCCCAGGACACCAGGAAAGCGGCCGGAGACAGCAGCAAGGTCGTCGAAGATGTGACCGCCGCCATGCAGAGAATCGAGGATTCCTCGAAGTCGATCTCTCAGATCGTTTCGGTGATCGACGACATCGCATTTCAGACGAACCTGCTTGCCTTGAATGCGGGGGTGGAGGCGGCTCGTGCGGGGGAAGCGGGGCGCGGCTTTGCGGTGGTCGCCTCCGAGGTCCGGCAACTGGCGCAAAGGTCGGCCGACTCCGCAAAGGAAATCAAGTCCCTGATCGTTCAGAGCAGCGAATATGTGCGCGACGGCGCGACGTTGGTGGGCAAGGCCAGCGGCGACCTTGGCGGGATATTCCGCAGTGTCGACCGGATCAGTGAACGCATCAGGGAGGTGGTGAGCGGTCTGCAAGAACAGACGATAACGCTCACGGAGATAAACACCGCGATCTCGCACCTGGATACTGTGACGCAGCAAAACGCGGCCATGGTCAGCGAAACCGCCGGCGTGACGTTGGAGCTGTCGAAGAACAGCGCATCCTTGTCTGACGGAATTTCGATCTTCACGGTTGCACCGACGGACGTGACCTTGCACTGAGTTGGCCACTGAACCGCCCCGGGTTTGCCGGAGAGTTTCTGGTTCAGTGATTAGGCTGCTTTTTCGGCAGCGTTCAAGCTTGTGTGGAATGCCTCCTCCGCTTCTTGCGGCGTGGTAGCCGA
>NZ_QAYC01000043.1 GCF_003053725.1 Rhodovulum kholense | reverse complement strand
CCGGCAAGTAACGAAGGCGGTTTTTCCCGTTGCGGGATTGGGGACGCGGTTTCTTCCCGCGACGAAGTCGATCCCGAAAGAGATCATGACGCTGGTGGACCGTCCGCTGATCCAATACGCGATCGACGAGGCGCGGGCGGCCGGGATCACGGATTTCATCTTCGTGACGTCGCGGGGCAAAAGCGCGCTCGAGGATTATTTCGACCACGCGCCGCATCTCGAGGACTCGCTGAAGTCCAAGGGCAAGGACGACCTGCTTGAAATCCTGCGCAGCACCGACATGGAAAGCGGCGCGATCGCCTATATCCGCCAGAAGATGGCGATGGGGCTGGGCCACGCGGTCTGGTGCGCGCGGCGCCTGATCGGCAACGAACCCTTCGCGGTGATCCTGCCCGATGACGTGATCGCGGCCGAGACGCCCTGCCTCAGGCAGATGGTCGACGCCTATCAGGACACGGGCGCCAACATGGTCGCCGCGATGGAGGTCCCGCGCGAGAAGGCCCCGGCCTACGGCATCCTCGACGTGGCCCGCGACATGGGCGACAAGGTGCTGGTCAAGGGCATGGTCGAGAAGCCGAGCCTTGAGGAGGCGCCGTCGAACCTGGCGGTGATCGGGCGCTACATCCTGACGCCGAAGGTGCTGCACAATCTCGACCAGAACCTGCGCCACAAACGCTTCGGGGCCGGGGGCGAGCTGCAGCTGACCGACGCCATCGCCCAGGAGATCGACGGCCAGGGGGTCTACGGGCTGCGCTTCAACGGCCAGCGCTTCGACTGCGGCTCGAAGGCCGGGTTCCTGCAGGCGACGGTGTCCTTCGCGCTGGCCCGGCCCGAGCTGCGCGGCGAATTCGAGGAGTATCTGCGCGACATGTTCGCCCTGCCGGAGGCGGCGGAATAACACGATGGCACATGTTCTGGTGACGGGCGGGGCGGGCTATATCGGCGCGCATGCCTGCAAGGCTCTGGCGCGCGCGGGCCATGTGCCGGTGTGCTACGACAACCTCTCGACCGGCTGGGCCGAGGCGGTGAAGTTCGGCCCGCTCGAACGGGGCGATCTGGCGGACCGGGCACGGCTTGACGCGGTGTTCGCGGCCTACCGGCCGGTGGGGGTGATGCATTTCGCGGCCTTCAGCCAGGTCGGCGAGGCGATGCGCGACCCGGGCAAGTACTGGCGCAACAATGTGGGCGGGTCGCTCACGCTGATCGAGGCGGCGGTGGCGGCGGGCTGCCTGAACATGGTGTTTTCCTCGACCTGCGCGGTCTATGGCGACCAGGACGGGGTGACGCTGGACGAGGACAGCGCCCAGGCGCCGCTGAACGCCTATGGCGCGTCCAAGCGCGCGATCGAGGACATGCTGCGCGACTTCGAGGCCAGCCACGGGCTGAACTCGGTGATCTTCCGCTATTTCAACGTGGCGGGCGCGGATCCCGAGGGCGAGGTCGGCGAGGCGCACGACCCCGAGACGCATCTGATCCCGGTGATGCTGGAGGCGATCGAGGGCAAGCGCCCGGCGCTGACGATCCACGGCACCGATTATCCGACGCCGGACGGGACCTGCATCCGCGACTACATCCATGTCAGCGATCTGGTTGCGGCGCATGTTCTGGGGCTCGAGTGGCTGCTGGCGGGCAAGGGCAGCCGGGTGTTCAACCTCGGCACCGGGACCGGCTATTCGGTGCGTCAGGTGATCGAGGCCTCGCATGCGGTGACCAACCGCCCGGTGCCTTATTCCGAGGGCCCCCGCCGCGGCGGCGACGCGGTCCGTCTGGTCTCGGGCAGCGCCCG
>NZ_QAYC01000042.1 GCF_003053725.1 Rhodovulum kholense | reverse complement strand
CCGCCGGATCCGGATTTTGTGTCCGGGGCTCATATTGACGCTGCGGCGTATGAGGCGATGTACCGGCAATCGGTCGAGGACCCGGAAGGGTTCTGGGGCGAGCACGGCAAGCGGCTCGACTGGATCAAGCCCTATACCGAGGTCAAGAACACCAGCTTCAAGATGGGCCAGGTCGAGATCCACTGGTTCCGGGACGGCACGCTGAACGTCGCCTCGAACTGCATCGACCGGCACCTGAAGACCCGCGGCGATCAGGACGCTATCGTCTTCGTGCCCGACGATCCCGACGAGCCGGTCCGCCACATCACCTATCGCGAGCTGCACGAGAAGGTGAACCGGATGGCCAACGTCCTGCTGAGCCAGGGCGTGATGCGCGGCGACCGCGTGGTGATCTACATGCCGATGATCCCCGAGGCCGCCTATGCGATGCTGGCCTGCGCCCGGATCGGGGCGATCCATTCGGTCGTGTTCGCGGGCTTCTCGGCCGACGGGCTCGCCAACCGGATCAACGATTGCGGCGCCAAGGTCGTCATCACCGCCGACACCGCGCCGCGCGGCGGGCGCAAGACCGCGCTGAAATCGAATGCCGATGCCGCCCTTCTGCACTGCTCGGACAAGGTGCGCTGCATGGTCGTCAAGCATACGGGCGACCAGACCTCCTGGATCCAGGGCCGCGATGTCGACGTGCTGCAGCTGATGGAACATGCCTCGCCCGACTGCCCGCCGCGCGAGCTGGCCTCGGAACATCCGCTGTTCATCCTCTATACCTCGGGTTCGACCGGCAAGCCCAAGGGCGTGGTGCACAGCTCGGGCGGGTATCTCGCCTATGCGGCGATGACCCATGAATACACCTTCGACTATCACGAGGGCGACGTCTTCTGGTGCACCGCCGATGTCGGCTGGGTGACCGGCCACAGCTACATCGTCTACGGCCCGCTCGCGAACGGGGCGACGACCGTGATGTTCGAGGGCGTGCCGACCTACCCCGATGCGGGCCGGTTCTGGCAGATCTGCCAGGATCTGAAGGTCAACCAGTTCTACACCGCGCCGACGGTGATCCGGGCGCTGATGGGCCAGGGCACCGAATGGGTCGAGAAATACGACCTGTCGAGCCTCAAGGTTCTGGGCTCGGTCGGCGAGCCGATCAATCCCGAGGCCTGGGAGTGGTACAACGAGCATGTCGGCAAGGGCCGCTGCCCGATCGTCGACACCTGGTGGCAGACCGAGACCGGCGGGCATCTGCTGACGCCCTTGCCGGGCGCGACGGCGACCAAGCCCGGGTCCGCCACCAAGCCCTTTTTCGGGGTGCAGCCGGTGGTTCTTGAAGCCGAGTCGGGCAAGGAGATCGACAGCACCGAGGCCGAGGGCGTGCTGTGCATCAAGGACAGCTGGCCCGGGCAGATGCGCACGGTCTGGGGCGATCACGACCGCTTTCAGGAGACGTATTTCAGCCATTACAAGGGCTATTACTTCTCGGGCGACGGCTGCCGGCGCGATGCCGACGGCTATTACTGGGTCACGGGCCGGGTCGATGACGTGATCAACGTCTCGGGCCACCGGATGGGCACGGCCGAGGTGGAATCGGCGCTGGTGGCGCATCAGGCGGTCGCCGAGGCCGCGGTCGTGGGCTATCCGCACGAGCTGAAGGGCCAGGGCATCTACGCCTATGTGACGCTGATGAACGGGATCGAGGCGACGGAAGATCTCCGCAAGGAGCTGGAGAAATGGGTCCGCACCGAGATCGGCCCGATCGCCAAGCCCGACATCATCCAGTGGGCCCCGGGTCTGCCCAAGACCCGTTCGGGCAAGATCATGCGCCGGATCCTGCGCAAGATCGCCGAGAACGATTTCGGCTCCCTCGGAGACATCTCGACCCTCGCCGACCCTTCGGTCGTCGACGA
>NZ_QAYC01000041.1 GCF_003053725.1 Rhodovulum kholense | reverse complement strand
CCTTCGGCTCGCAGATCGCCCCCACCGTGCCCGACTTCACCCCCGTGCCGGTCCCCGGCTCGTCGCCCGTGCAGCAGGTCGTCATCGAGCCCGTGTTGTGCGCCCTGAGCCCCGTCATCCGCACCGTCGCGGCCGTGTTCGCGTCGTCCCCCTGAACCGCGGTGATCGTGTAGGGGATCGGCACCAGGCTCGATCCCACCGGCGTCTTGCAGACATCGGGCGTGCAGGACACGATCAGTCCCTCGCTGGTGTCGCGGCTGCCTTCCTTCGGAATTGCCATGCCCGTCCGCCCCTCAGTTCAGGTCGATGACCTTGCCGTTGATCTGCACATGGCCCGAGGCGGTGAAGTTGAACTTCGTGCCGATGATCGTCACGTTACCCTCGGCATCCATGACGAATTTCGACTTGCCGCAGTTGATCAGGAATTCCTGGCCCACATTGACCGTCATCGTGTGCCCGACCGAGGTGTTCTTGTAGGCGCCGATCTGCTCGGTGCGCGCCAGCCCGATCGTGTCCGAGCGGAACTTCTCGACCATCGTCATCATCACGCCGCCCATCGGCATCACGTCCGATAGCAGGCTTGCGATGCTGTCCGTGCGCGCGGCCTGTTCCGCCCCGCCCACCGCGCGGTGGTTGCCCGCGGCGTCGAACCGGGCGCGCGCCGACCCCGCGGCCGCCTCGATCGCCGCCCCCGCAGCGGCGAAGGAGGCCGCGAAGGCGGTGACCGCCTTGCTTCCCACCGCCTCGGAGCCCGCCAGCGCATCCTGCCCGCCGGCCGCCGCCACCGCGCCCACCGCCCCGAAGAGGCTGCCGAGCTGGCCGCCCACCGTGCGGTTCAGCGACCCGCCGATCGTCTCCTGCTGGTTGTTGCCGGTCGAGACCAGCCGGTTGTTGCCCACTGTCTCGACGCTGGAATTCTCGATGCGCGCGCCGCGGTTGTTGAGGATCCGGGTCATCTGATCCTTCTGGGCGTGCAGGAACATCACCTCTTCGCCGGTCGCGTCCTCGAAGGAAATCTCGTTGTGGCCCGTGGACTTGTGGCTGTCCGAGCGCAGCACCGACTTGGTCTTGTGCGCGGGCAGGACATAGGGCCGATCATGGGTCCCGTTATAGACGCATCCCGTGACCAGCGGCTTGTCGGGGTCGCCGTCGAGGAACTCGACCACCACCTCCATGCCGATCCGGGGGATCACCATCCCGCCCCAGCCCGCGCCCGCCCAGCTTTGCGACACCCGGCAGCGCATCGACCAGGCCTCGTCCAGATCCCAGTGGAACCGCACCAGGATCCGGCCGTATTCGTCGCAGTCGATCTCGCCCTCGCCGACCACCGTCGCCGTCTGCGGCCCCCGCACGTCGGCCCGGGCGGTCTTCTGTTCGGGCAAAAGCGGCGCCTCGACCGGCATCAGGACGTATTGCCCGTCATAGGCGCGGCCGTCGCCATCGTCCGAGCCGCCCGAGCCATAGTTGTCGGCGGTGTAGGAGTGCCGGGCGCTGAGGCACATGTATTCGCCGCCGGTCCCGGGCACCGGATCGCCCGACAGCGTCACCCGGAGCCCCGCGCCAAGCGCCACGATATCGCCCTCGGCCTCAAAGCGCCGGTCCTGGCCGCGTTCGCCCTGGGCGCGCAGCTCGGCCACCACCCGGCCGCGGCCCTGATCGAGGTAATCGCCCGGCCAGTCGAAGCTCTCGATCTGGCCCTGTTCGTAAGCCGCGTCGCCCAGATGGTCGGTCTCCATCGCCGCCACCGGGGCCTTGAAATTGTAGTCCGTCAGCCGGATCGCCCCGGTCGTGATCCGCCGCGCGGGCCGCCAGGCGCGGAAATGCGAGATCTCCTCCTGATGGTGGCCCTCGGCCGGGCGGAAGGGCCGCGCGCCGATGCTGTCATGGGCCTCGACCTGGTCGGTCAGCACCATCTCATGGGCGCCGTCCGCGTGGCGGAAGTGATAGCTGATCCCGTGCCGCTCCATCATCCGGCAGGCGAAGGCCAGGTCGCTCTCGCGGTACTGCACGGTGTATTCGAGTTCGGGGTAGTCGTTGGCCAGCTCGACCGTCAGCGCGCCCGCATCCGCGTAGGCC
>NZ_QAYC01000040.1 GCF_003053725.1 Rhodovulum kholense | reverse complement strand
CAGCGCCATACACCTTGGCGCGGGGTGGAGCAGCCCGGTAGCTCGTCAGGCTCATAACCTGAAGGTCGTAGGTTCAAATCCTACCCCCGCAACCATAGTCACTTGCCTCACGCCCGCGCTAACAGCGCGGGCGTTGGCATTTTGACACATCCCATTGCTGCACAACGACAAAATCGACCCAAGCTCCCCATACAGCTCAATCACATGCCCGTTCGCGGCGTCCGCGTCGGGGCTCAGCACGATCTTCTCGATCAGACCGCGCAGGATCTCCACCGCCTCCGGCCGGCTTGCCGGATCGTTCAGCGCAGCCGCCAGATCCGAAACCTTCGCCGCGTAAACATCCGCCAGCCCCGGGTGCAGGACCACCGGGCTCCGCGCGGGCAGGGCGGTCAGTTTTGCTTCAAACGCCGCCTTCTGCGCCTCCAGCGCATCCATCTTTGCCTTCATGCTCGGATGAAACATGCCTTCCGTGATCGCAGTAACGATGTTGTCGATCTCCTTCGTCACTTTCGACAGAGCCCGTTCCGCCTCGACCCGTCCGGCCTCGGCCTCGAGCCGATCCTTCTCCATCTCCCGGTGAAACTCCGCGATGAACTCCGCCACCAGGTCAGGATGCATCAGCTGTGTCTTCAGCCCGTCAAGTACACGCGCTTCCACATCGAGCCGCTTGATGGTCTTGCGATTGGTGCAGGTCCCGGAGTTCCGGGCCGCGGCACAGCCCAGGCGGCTGTCACTGATCATGATATAGCCCGCGCCGCAGCAGCCGCAGGTCAGAAGCCCCGACAGCAGATAGCGCGGGCGATGGCCGCGCTCGATTTGGGGGGCGTCGGGATCGGCGGCCCGTTCGCTCAGGATATCTTCGCGGATTGCGCCCTGACGCTGTTTGACCCGAGACCAGAGGTCGTCTGCGATGATGCGCAAGGCCGGGGTGTCTTCGGTGATCCAGGCCTCGGGCGGGTTCGGCCGTGCCTGACGTTTGCCGGTATCGGGGTCTTTGACGAAGCGCTGCCGGTTCCACACCAGCTTGCCGATGTAGAGTTCGTTGTTGAGAATGCCCGTGCCGCGCTTCCAGTTCCCGGAGATCGTCGAAAAGGACCAGGTGCCCTTGCCCTTGCCGCCCGAGCGCGGGGCCGGAATCCCATCCCGGTTCAGGCTCGTCGCGATGGTTCGCGCGCTGCGCCCGCAATCATATTCCATGAAAATCCGCCGAATGATCGCCGCCTCCGCCGCGTCGATCACCCGGTCTCCGGTCGTGAACGACCCGTCCGGCAGCGGCTGGCGGTCCAGACGGTAGCCATAGCTGATCCCGCCCGCCGATTTGCCCGCCCTGACGCGGCCCTCAAGGCCTCGATGCGTCTTCTAGGCCAGGTTGCGCAGGAACAGCGCCGACATCGTGCCGCCAAGCCCGATATGCATCTCGCTGATCTCGCCCTCGGCCTTGGTGACGATCTTCACGCCGAGATAGCGCATCCGCTTGTGGAGCCCCGCGATATGCTCCTGGTCTCGGCTCAGCCGGTCGAGCGCCTCGGCGACGATCACATCAAAGCTGCCGCGCATTGCCGCCTGTTGCATGCGTTGAAAATCGGGGCGCAGCTGCGAGGCCCCGCTCATCGCCTCGTCCGCGAAAACTTCGGCTACTGTCCAGCCGCGCTCCTCGCACAGCCGTCGGCACAGCCGCACCTGATCCGGGATCGAGGCCGCCGACTGAAGATCCGTCGAATAGCGCGCGTAGATCGCCGCGCGCGGCGCCGCCGTCCGAGTCGTCATGCTCACCTCCGTCAGCTTGCGTCAGTATGGCACGCGCGCGCCTCGCGCGCAGCTTGTCTCGCCAGAAGCCGCGCCAGTGCGATCAGCGCGGGGGCTGGCGGCGGGACAGGCAGCTGTTCTGCCCTGTCCTGCCCGCCTTCTGTCCGCTTGCCCGCCATGACATGCCTTTCCCGGTCCCGCACGCGAAGGTCCCGCGGCGGGGGATGGTGATACTCTGCTGACCGGGGGCTCTGGCCCGGCGCCGTTGCTCGTCATCATATCCCGGGCAAGCGGGGTGCGGCGCGCGAAACCGCCACGGATCAGCACGAGATTGTGGAAAAGCCCCTTGAAAATAAGGATAATTCCCTTTCCAGAGGGCAGGCAGCGCGACCCTGCTCCGTGGCGGGATGGGGGCTGCAAAAGGCAAAATTTTACCAAGGGGGAGTTCTCCGGATTTTTGGGCAGACGGGGGCTCTCAAAGGCGTTGTTGCGCAAATCCAGGGGATTCATCTCGTGAATCCAGCATGCTAGCCGGGGAGCATGAGCAGACCTCCGAAGCCGACCTGCAAGACGATCAACTGGCAAGCGTATAACCAGGCGCTGAGGCAGCGCGGCTCGCTGGCCGTCTGGTT
>NZ_QAYC01000039.1 GCF_003053725.1 Rhodovulum kholense | reverse complement strand
GCGATGGGGGGTCGGTGCCGGATGGGGGGAGCCCGGACGAGACGCCGGACGGGGGTCCTGATGTGGTCGATCCCGTGGACGAGACGCCGGATCAGGGGGCCGGGGAGGATGGCGGGTCCGACGGCGGATCGGACAATGGCAATACTGGCGGCCAGGACAGTGGCGAGACCGGTGGCAATACTGGCGGCGACACTGGCAGTGTCGATCCGGGGACCGGCGGGAGCGACGGGTCGGACGGGACCGATACCTCGGTTCCGCTGGAGGATGCGGTCGAGGTGACGACGGGGCGGGTGACGACGCTGACGCTGCCCGGAGCCGAGGATGCGGTGTCGGTCGAGATCGTGGCGCGGCCCGACTTCGGCAATGTGACGGTGACCCCCGATCTCAGCCTGGCGCTGGTGCTGACCGGCGAGACCCAGACCGGGGCGCTGAGCTTCGACTATGCGGTGACCCATGCCGACGGCACGGTGACGACCCATACCGCGAGCCTGACCGCGGTCGAGGGCAGCCAGGGCGGCGGCTGGGGGGCGGGCGATTTCTACATGCTGGAAAGCGCCGAGGACGGCAGCCTGGTGATCGAGCATGGCGACGTGCACGAGACCGTCTATGTGACGGGCAGCGAGGCGGGGCTGAGCCGGGCCGATATCGCGGCGCTGGAAGGGATGAAGGTCGAGCAGGTGACCGACCGCTGGCTGGCGAGCCAGACGACCTACGGCTTCGACGCGGACATGGCGGTGGACCAGGACGTCGGCTCGGTGATGTGGCGGGCGCTGACCGGGCCGGAGCCGTCCTCGCACTGGCTGCTGTTCGAGCGCGGCTACAGTTATGACAACTTCAAGGGTCTGATCGATCCCGGCGTGGTCGGCGAATCCGAGCTGCATCCGATCTATATCGGAGCCTATGGCGACGGCTCTGCGCCGGAATTCGCGAGTGAACTGCGCAGTTTCGCAGAGACGAAGGAAAATGTCGTCGTGGAAGGGCTGACCTTCAGAGACGGGATCGCGCTGACCAATTCCGGGAACATCCTGCTGAACGACGTGACGATCACCGGCGGCACCCTGATCATCAACAATGCCGAGGGGTTCACGCTGCGCAACTCGTCAGTCTACGACGTCTGGCGGGACGAGTCCCTGAACGCCGAGGACGGGACCTGGGCACCGAACCTGAACCGGGTGAGCGGCTTCTACCTGACCAAGTCGGACGGGGTCCTGGTCGAGAACAACTTCTTCGACCATAACGGCTGGGAGGACGGCTACGACTATGCCCGGTCGGCGGAGGACGGCCAGCCGCCGAGCATGTACAGTCACAACATCTACATGACGGCGACCAACGGCGACGTGACGCTGCGCGACAACATCATCATGCGGGCGGCCTCCTACGGGGCGCAGTTCCGGATGGGCGGCGTTGTCGAGGACAACGTGTTCCTCGACAACAATGGCGCGATCAACCCGGCCAAGGGCGGCTCGGACGCGTCCGGGAACTACAGCCTGGTGCTGGGCAACGTGGTGACCTCCGCGGGCAACAAGACGGTCGACCATTCCGAAGGGGCGCTGTCGCAGGGGATCAACGCGCAGGGCTGGGACGAAAGCCTCGTGGACAACATCATCGCCCATCTGGCGGATCCGGACAACGCGGCCGAGCAGGCCGAGAAGGAGAAGGGCCAGTTCGCGCTCGCGATCAACGGAAGCCTCTATTACAACGACACGGTGATCTACAACTGGACCGGCGCGAAGAACGCCGACAAGGTCGGCGAGATCGAGGCCAATGTCGACGGGCTCGACCGGGCGGTCCTCGACGAGACCACGATCCAGAATTTCGCGGCGGACCTGCTGGGCAAACCCTCGGCGACGATCGCGGATCTGGCGGCCTACCTGCGAGCGCAGGCTGACGGGGCGCTGGACGACGTGGTCGATGCCGACCTGATCATCGCCTTCTTCCGGACCGGGTTCGGGATGGATACGGACCTGCGGGCCGACGAGGCGGTGCTGCGCTTCGTTCCCGACGACCGGGGCGACGGGATGCGCTGGGACAACCGGCTGAACTGGTCGACCGACGACCTGCCGGGGACCCAGGACGGGGACAGCGTCGATCTGGGCGGCAACTGGGTGAGCTATGGCAGTTCGACGACGGCGATCGAGGATCTCGATCTGGGCGATGGCGGGCGTCTGAGCGTGACCCAGGGCCGGCTCGACGTCGAGGGCACGCTTGCGGTCGGCAGCAGCTGGGGCGGGCAGGTGACGGTGGACGGGGCGGGCCAGTTCTGGACCGAGGGCTATGCCGACAGCGATCTGCTGTCGATCTCGGTGATGGGCGGTCGGTTCGCCAATACCGGGGTGTTCCTGGGCAATGCCGATCTGACGGTCGGCGAGAACGGCCAGGCGATCCTGGCGACCGACGGGGCCGGGTTCCTGCTGCAGGCGGGGCGGACGCTGACGGTGGTGGGCGACGATGCGCAGGTCGGGTTCGATGGCGATGGCGGGCTGTCGCTGCTGAGGCTCGACGACGACGCGACGCTGAAATTCGTGGCCGAGGACGGGGCTCTGGGGACGATCGGCGAGTTCCGGAGCGGCCGGTTCGAGAGTTCGGACGTGGTCTCGGGGGTGGATCTGGGCGATGCGACGCTGGCGATCGACCTGAGCGGCATGGCCGGAACCGCGTCGCAGACGGTGCTGCTGGAGGCGGACGAGCTCTTCGGGCGGTTCGGCGATCTCGAGTTCACCGGTCTGGGCGCGAACCGCAACGCGACGGTGACGATCGACTATGCGACGGACCGGGTGACGCTGGCGCTGTCGGCTTCGGGGACCGGGACGGGCCAGGTGACGCTCGACATCCTGGGCACCGAGAGCGACGGGTCGGGCACGGCGCATTACCAGCAGATCGTTCAGGCGCTGCAGGCCGATTACGGCACCGCGCTCAGCGACCCCATCGCCGCCCACCTCTCCGACGCC
>NZ_QAYC01000038.1 GCF_003053725.1 Rhodovulum kholense | reverse complement strand
AACAGCGGATCGATCGGAAAGGCGATGTCGCCACAGAATTGCTGCACCGATCCGGCCCCATTCCTGGCCGCAAGACGCGACAGCAGCGACGATGCCGGCTCGAACGCGGCATGGGGAACCGTCAGCGGCAATGGGGTGAAGCTGGTACCGGGGAGGGCTGGAAGGCTTTTGGCCAAGCGCATTTTCCAAGCGGGAAAGAGGAACGGGTCTCCCGCAAGACTACGATCGGACGCTCAGTTGAGCAACGCCGCTTAACCGCCGAAGGACGGCCCTGTGGGTCAGCGATCTGACAGGAAAGTCAGCTTTGCTTGACAGCCCACACGGTTGTCGAATGTCACGCAACTCTGACTCACTGGCGCCATTTTTCTGAATCAAATGGGCATGCAGGATCAGGCAAAAGCAACCCAAATGTCAGGCATTTCCGACCCAAGTCAGCCCCTCGCAACGCCTTCACAAAGGGCGGGGAGCCGACATTCGGCCCTGTTCCCAAGCATCGGCCGAGCTTTCCCGAAGCGGACTTACATGACCGCTTCCGAACGACAAGACTGGAGCCGAAACTTCGGACGGGGAGTCAGCCTTCTCGTATTCACACGCCCCATCTCGGACACGTCCGGAGCAGACATCCAGCTTTGGATGCGGCCCCTTCCCGTCAGCCCCTCGCCGCGCCCTGCATCACGCGATCTCGAGCCCCTCGGCCCCCGGGACCGGCAGTCCCATCGCCATGACCTCGTCCCAGCGCCCCAGTTCCAGGTCGATCCGGTAGAAGGCCGGGCAACTCGGGATCCAGGCGCGCCAGGTCAGGTCGAACTTGATGCCCTCGCGCAGATCCAGATGCAGCCCGTCGAGATTGAGCCGCGCCGTGACCTCGCGCCCGTCGGTGAAGGAGAACTTCGCGAAGGGCATCAGGTCGGGCAGCCGGAAGCGGAAGCGCGCGGCGCCGGGCAGCAGGCCTTCGCCCTCGACCATCATCCCAGGCGCCAGATAGCCCGCAAGCTGCAGGCCCGGCGGTGCCACCTGATAGAAACGGTAGTCGAAATCGCCGGGCAGCAGGGGGTGATGCGTGTCCTGCCAGGCGCGGTCATAGGTGCCCGCATGCCGCGCCCGCGTCTGCCACCAGGGCGGGACCGGGCCGACCCCCTCGGGATCGGCGGGGCGCGCGGGATCAAGGCTCAGCGGGTGTTCCGCGCTGGAGATCTGCGGCGCCGAAATCTCAAGCTTTTCAGAGGTATAGAGCGGATGGACGATACCGGCGCCGATGGGGTTTCGGGGATCGGCATCGCCGTCCGGGTCACCGACGATCCGCCCGCCCGAAGCGAGCCGCCAGCTGAGTGGCACCTCGGTGACCGCCTCCGGTTCGCTCAGCCGCCAATGCCCGTCATGGACCCAGTGGCGCGGGCCGGTCAGGCGGAGCCGCTTCGTCAGGGGGCCGACGCGGATCGCGGCCTCGAATTCGCGCGCGGGTTCGGGGGCATGGGCCGAGCCGATGACGGTGATGTCGGCGCCGGGCCGAAAGGGCACGAGGTCCCCGGCCTTCAACATCGGTTCGCGATGGGGATCGCCCGCGAATTCATCTGCGAGGACGAGGGCCTGCGTGCCTGCGTAGTGGACGGCGCCCTCGTGAAGGAGCAACGAGCAGCGCGCGGCGATGCAGGCCATGGGGGTGCCGTCGGGCTTCCACTGCTCGAACCCGATTGCCGCGAAGGGGGTGTTGTTAGTGTGCAGCATCGCCGATCACCACGGCAAGTTGATACGGGTCCAGCTCTCGCCATCGAACATACCAAAACCGTTCTGGCCTTGAACCCAAAGAAGATCGTCGTGAACGTCAAAGGAATACGTCAGGAAACGTCGTTCTCCAGGGAAAGGAAAAATCTGAGACGCGCGCCCGTCGCCGAAAACCCAGAGATCGCCGCCAGCGGCGGTAAGATAGAACCGCTCCTTATAGGCGGCAATTGCCAGGAAATCAGTCGTTGTACCCTCCGGGGTCACGTTCTCGAATCCGTCGACTGGATTGCCGTGCCACAGATCGCCCTTGCGTGCGGAAATCCAGTAATCCTGCGGCCCGGTCGAGACGATATCGGTAAGGTACCCCCCGGGCAGCGTACGCTCCTCCCAGTCCCCGGCTTCAGTCGAGCATAAGTAGGCGGAACGGTAGTCGCGATGTCCCACGGCGACAACGTTACCTCCGCTTGCAGCTGTCACGCCTTTCAGCGCAAAATAGGAATCCTCTCTTTTTTGTTGGCGATTGAGTTCCTCCCATTCCCCGTCGTTGCCACGCTGAACGACGATTCCTTCCGAACCTACAACCAGCAATTTTCCATTCCGGATCGTCGCACCAAGGGCTTGACCTCGGCTGCGCGAAAATTCCTCGCCCGTGCCGGAAGGGGCAATAGACGGAATTGGCTCTACCCGCATCAAGCCGTCACGCAACATTAGGATATAGCCCGCTCGTACAAGCATGATCGCATCGACAGGATCGGAAAGTTGCCCCCCTCTGATGAGGGCCGTTGGCAATTCCATGTCGAGATCAAGCTGCATGATACCTGGACCGAAGGCATCGTCGCGAATGAGGAGCCTATCCTCGCCGTCACTGGGCTCGGCTCCTTCGGGACGCACGACGGCGTAATACCGATCGGGAGAGAGAATGCAGCCAAGTTGCTGGATCAGAGGCTCGGGCTCTTCCGAAGCATCGAATTTCCGGAAGTTAGACGGGTTCATGACTATTTCCTTTTCTCATTTCGGAGGCAACCCCCAACTTCCCCGCAAGGCATCTTCCGCCGATCTTCCGAGTTTATTCGCTGAACGGCCGAGCAATTCTCGCCCCTTGCTTCCCAGGTCATTCTTGAACTTGTCGCGAACCGCGTCGATTTCATCATCACAGTTCAACCCTTTGGCGTTGAGGATCTTCTTGAGCTCATCGGCGCTTATGTCCGCAAGATCGAACAGATTCGCCGTAGGACCGAGCTTTTCAAGGCGTGCATCTATCGCGTCGTGAAGGTCCCTGTGAGAGTCTTTTTCAAGGCAGATCGACATGCCGTCACCCAGGGTCGGCGCCCCATTTGGACGCAGCAAAGACGAACGCCCCCCGATCCTAAAGAACATGTCCTGGATGATATGATGAGACGGGTAACCCTCGGGACATTTCTTGTCGTTGTGCTTGTGAAAGTTGCAAGGGTCGTCGTCACCGTTCTTGTTATTCCCTACAGCCACCACCCGCACGTTCCCCCGCCGTGACCTCGGAGCGCGCTGTTTCTTCTTCCTCCTCCCGCGCCTGATAGCCGTCGAGAATTGAAGCCGCCTCTTCGGGTGTCACCGCTGCCGCGTCGACCGGATGGCCTGCGGCGATGCTCAGAACGTCGCTCAGGCCCGGCAGCAATTCGGAGGAGTCGAACTTCACGCCGTATTTGCCCGGCGTGAACAGCGATTTCAGCCCCGCCAGCCCGGTCTGGCGGCCGTAAAGCAAGTTGCTGTCCGCGATGATCTGTTGCGCTGCCGGGTGGTTCAGAAGGCCGGTTATCGTCCGGTAACCGGGATTGTTCAGGATCGTCGCGATATCGGCATTGGCGCTTTGCAGCAACAGGGCCATCTTTATCGCCGGATGGCGCGCGACCCGGTTGAGCAGCGGGTTGTCCAGCACCGAGGCCGCGGGCGCAGTCCTTGCCTGCGCGATCAGCTGTCCGATCGTCAGCGTGCCAGGCATAGATCCGCCCTAGGCAGGAAATCCCACACGGCCATCATTCGGGCGCCTCCAGCTTCGGGTTCTGCGCCCGCTCCACGGCGGGTGTGGGCCCCCAGGCCTCGGTGGATTTCACGTAGGTGAGCTTGCCGACGGTGTTGCGTTTGTTCATCCACCATTCATCGGTATGGCGCACCGCCCATTTGCCCTCGATCCGCACAGAACCCGAATGCCCCTTCGGCTCGCAGATCGCCCCCACCGTGCCCGACTTCACCCCCGTGCCGGTCCCCGGCTCGTCGCCCGTGCAGCAGGTCGTCATCGAGCCCGTG
>NZ_QAYC01000037.1 GCF_003053725.1 Rhodovulum kholense | reverse complement strand
TCCCGCGCCCTCGCCCGATTTCTGGCGCCAAGGGGCTCTGATACCGTTATGTATATTGCATACACAACGTGGTGCGCGGATGCCTGGTGAAGATGCGGCAGACCTGTTCGACCTAGGTACGGTGCGCCCGGACGAGGAATTCACCCAATGCTATTCGGGGGAATGCCGGGTCAACCTGTTGCCGACGCTCTACCGGCTCAACCACGCCATCTCGAACGCCACCGATCTGTCGGCACCGCTTGGGATGATCCTCGATATCATGCGGGCCGGAATGCGGATGGACCGGGGCGCCGTCTCGCTGCTCGACCGCCGCCGGGGGCGGGTGTTCATCCATGACAGCTTCGGCCTGACCGAGGAAGAAGAGCGCCGGGGCGTCTATGCGCCGGGCGAGGGCATCACCGGCAAGGTGGTCGAAAGCGGCAAGGTCATCATCGCCCCGCGCCTGCATGAAAACCCCGATTTCCTCGACCGGACCGGCGCCCATGCGGGCGAGACCCGGCGCAAGTCGGCCTTCGTCTGCGTGCCGATCACGCTGGGCCGCAAGGTTCTGGGCGCGATTGCGGGCGAGCGGTGCTATGTCAGCCGGCGCCTGCTGAAACAGGACGCCGAATTCCTGGCCGCCATCGCGCTGATGATCGCACCCGCGGTCGAGCTGTACCTGATCGCCAATGTCGAGCGGCTGGAACTGGAACGCCAGAATCGCGAGTTGAAGGACGCGCTGAAAGAGCGGTTCCGGCCGACCAACATCATCGGCAATTCGAAGGCGATGATGGCCGATGTCTATGCCCTGATCGGCAAGGTCTCGAAGACGCGCGCGACCGTGCTGATCCTGGGCGAAAGCGGCGTCGGCAAGGAGCTGGTCGCGAGCGCCATCCACTATTCCTCGGACCGCGCCGACGGACCCTTCATCCGCTTCAACTGTGCCGCGATCCCCAAGTCGCTCGCCGAAAGCCAGCTGTTCGGCCACGAGAAGGGCGCCTTTACCGGCGCCACCGCCCAGCGCAAGGGCAGTTTCGAACGCGCCGACGGCGGCACGATCTTTCTCGACGAGCTGGGCGAGCTGAGCCACGCAGTGCAGGCCAAGCTGTTGCGGGTGCTGCAGGACCGGATGGTCGAGCGCGTCGGCAGCAGCCAGCCGGTCGAGGTCGATGTCCGCGTCATCGCGGCGACCAACCGCGACCTGCCACGGATGGTGGCAGAGAGGCTCTTCCGCGAGGACCTGTTCTACCGGCTGAACGTGGTGCCCGTCACCGTGCCGCCGCTGCGCGAGCGCGGCAGCGACGTGATCCTGCTGGCCGATCATTTCGTGGCCAAGGCCTGCGCCGCGAAGGGCAAGAGCGTCAAGCGCATCTCGACACCCGCGCTGAACATGCTGATGAGCTATCACTGGCCCGGCAATGTGCGCGAGCTGGAAAACGCCATCGAACGCGCGGTGATCCTGTCGGATGACGCGGTGATCCATGCCTGGAACCTGCCGCCCTCGCTTCAGACTCCCTCGGAAAGCGGCACCCGGCTGGGGGTCGGGCTCGACGACAGGGTGCGGGCGGTCGAACACGAGATGATCGTCGAGGCGATGAAGGCGGCGGACGGCAATATCGGCCGCGCCGCCGAGCTTTTGCGGATCAGCCGCCGGATGCTGGGCACGCGGATGGAACGGCACGGTATCGACGCCCGGGCCTTCCGGCCCCCCGTCCTGCCGCCCCGGAGCTGACACCGACGTTTTCCGATCCTGCGCCGCCGCCCCTCCGGGCGGCGGTTGCCGTTCTGACGCCCGTCTGCCCGGCGGAGCGGGGGCGGCCCCCAGCGTTCGGCAGATGATTTACATACCGGTGCGCATTTACCGATCGGTACGCGGCCCGGGTCGCAGCCCAGGCGCCCCGGGCGCCCGCAAGGCCGCGACCACATCAGGACAAACCTTTTTATTACAAGCCATAAGCTCTCCGCCCCGCGCGAATTCCAGGGGCGGTCCCGGCTTGGCACGGCGCCTGCTGTAGGTCCGGCAAGGGGGCACGACACCCGGCCCCTTCCCGATCTGGACCCCGCAACGAAGGAGCATTCCATGACCCGCAAAGTCGCCATCTACGGCAAGGGCGGTATGGACCCTCAACGTGTGGTGAGCAGCGACCGCACGTCCCCTGCCGGGCCGCGTCCGCGGCCCGGCGCCCCCTCAACAGGAAAGTTTCCATGCAGATCGCCGTTCATGTCGATGATAGCGGCCGGCCCCTCGGCCTGCACGAGCCCGGGCGCCTCCGGATCTATCAGGGCACCGGCACCGGCTGGGCGCTGAGCAGCGAGTTTCCGTTCCGCCTGCCCCGCGAAGAGGGCGTGGCGGGTCTGCGCTGGGCGCTTGGCAGGCTGGCCGAGGAAATCGCGCCCTGCCGGGTGCTGCTGTCGGCCGAGGTGCGCGGCTTTGCCTATTCCTATCTCCAGGACCAGCTGGGCTTTCACGTCTGGAAATCCGAAGGGCCGCTTGACGGCCAGCTTGCCGCGGTGGCCGAGGGCGAGGACCGGATCGCAACCGAGGCCTGCGCCTGCGACAGCGTTCCGGCCTGGGGCTGCGGCAGTTGCGGTCCGGGCGGCCTCCCCGACGCGGCCCCGCCCCCTGTCCCGGTCGAGGACCGCGCCGACGGCACCCGGTTTCTCGACCTCGCCGCGGCGCTGGCCGGGGACCGGCGGCACAACTCGATGACCGTGCTCGGACCGCTGCTGGCCGAGGCGCCGTTCCGCCCGCTGATGGTCCGGATGGATCATCTGCCGCGCTGGTTCCGGCGCAGCCTGGTCGAGCGCGACCTTGTCTTCACCGAAGAGCCCCGCGAGGGCGCGCTTTTCGTGACCGTCACCCCCAAGGAAAGCGTTGCCCCATGATCCTGGCCCCCGCCCGTGCCCCCCGGCGGAGGGACCACGTGTTGCACTTCGCCTATGGCGTCGAGCTTCATCCCCATGAGATCGGCGGGATGTGCCCCGGCGCCGAGTTGGTCGCCCGCGCCACCCTGCCCGGCTACCGGATCGGCTTTTTCGGCCATTCCCGCGTCTGGGACGGGGCCGAAGAGGCGGCGGTGGCCGATCCCGGTGCCGTCTTGCCGGGCGTTCTTTACCGGATGTCCCTGCGCGATGCCGATGCGCTGGAGGCAACGCGGGGGGTCCGCCTGAACGGCACCGGCGTCTATTTCCATCACCCGGCCGAGGTGCTGGCCGAGGATGGCCGCCCGGTCGCGGCGGTCATGCTGATGAAGACCGAACGCCGCGCGCCCCGGCCGCCCAGCGCCGAGTACCTCTGCCGGATCGCCGAGGGCGCAGAATTGCGCGGCCTGCCCGCCGCCCATGTGGCGGCGCTGCGCGGGGTTGCGTCGGTGCCCGCGTCCTACCCGGTGCCGCGCCTTGCCGCGCTGCCCTTTTCCCTGGCCTGCCAGGACTGCTGAAACCGTTTTCCCGAAGGACCCGACATGCCCGAAACCGCCCCCAGCGACCGCACCCGCGTCAAACGCTATCACTGGCTCGCGCGCTACGACCGCGAGACGATCGACGCCATCATCGACGCCGCCCTCGTCGCCCATGTCGGCTATCTGATCGACGGCGCGCCGGTGGTCACGCCGACCTGCCCCTGGCGCATCGGCGATCATGTCTACTGGCACGGCTCGGCGGCCAGCCGGATGCTGCGGGCGCAGGACGCGGGCCTTCCGGTCTGCCTGACCGTGACCCATCTCGACGGCGTCGCCTTCTCGCGCGCGGCCTTCAACCACAACCTGCTGTACCGGTCGGTGATGGCCTTCGGCACCACCGAAGCGGTCGAGGGCGAGGACAAGCGCGTGGCGCTGAAGGCCTTCATCGACAAGCTGGCGCCCGGGCTCTGGGACCATGCCCGTCCGCCGACCGATCAGGAATGGAAGGCCTCGAAGGTGATCCGGATGCGGCTTGACGAGGTTTCGACCAAGGTGGCCGACGCCCGCCCCGACGAGGATGCCGAGGATCTGGCGACGGACCGCTGGGCCGGGCATGTGCCGCTGAGCCTGCAGGCGGGCGCCCCGGTCCCCGACCCGAAGCTGCCTGGCGGGATCGCGGTGCCGGACTTCGTCGCAGGTTTCCGGCTCTAGCGGGCTATCGCCCGTCAGCCGCGCGGGGCCGCGGCAAGGACCGACAGGAGGTTGTCGTTCAATCGCCTTGCCGTGGCACGGAAGGCCCCAAGATGCGCGGCCACCTCCGCCCCGAGCCCCCCGGCGCGCTCGGGCCCCAGCGCCGCCCGAAGGCTGGCCGCATATTCGGGGATCGCCTGCCAGTCGGCCACCGTCGTTTCGGTGATCTCGACATGGTATTGCAGGCCCCAGGCATGCCGTCCCCAGCGGATCGCCTGGGTCGGGCAGGCGGCATTCGCGGCCAGCACCACCGCGCCCTCGGGCAGGGTCCCGATCTCGGCGCCATGCCACTGGAAGCTCTGCATCCGCCGGGGAAGCCCGGCCAGCAGCGGGTCGTCGGCGCCCTCGGCGGTCAGGACCACATCGGCCAGACCGACCTCGGGGCGCGTCATCGGGACGACCTTGCCGCCCAGCGCCTCGGCCAGCAGCTGATGCCCGAGGCAGATCCCGAGATAGGGCCGCCCCCAATCGACGACCCAGGTGCGGATGGCGTCGAGTTCGGCCCGCATCCAGGGCAGCTCGTCCTGCTGCCAAAGATCCTGTGGCCCGCCCATCGCGACCAGTAGATCGAAGGGCGCCATGTCGGGGATCGGATCGCCCGCGTCGAGTTCGACGGCGTGCCAGCCATGGCCCGCCTCTGCCCAGAAATCCCGGAACGCGCCGGGGTGTTCGACATCGAGGTGCTGAAAGACGAGGACGTTCATCGGCGCTCCTGAGGTTGGCGGTCGACGGGTCGGGCAGCAGAGCCCGCCATTCTTGGGGGTCGTGCCTCTTCGGCGGTCGGACCATATGGAGAAACCGCGGCACATCACCTGCCCGAAAGGCGTTATGTAGCAGGTGTATATGCCGCCATGCACCTTGGGCAAGGGCTCCGGATGTGCAACCGGCGGATTGCGGTCCCTAGCCCCGCGTCCGGCGGCGCCCTGTTTCCCGCTTGGTTCGATCGGCGCGCACCCGGATCTGCGGCG
>NZ_QAYC01000036.1:2500-5886 GCF_003053725.1 Rhodovulum kholense | reverse complement strand
TGGTTGCGGGGGTAGGATTTGAACCTACGACCTTCAGGTTATGAGCCTGACGAGCTACCGGGCTGCTCCACCCCGCGCCAAGGTGTATGGCGCTGGAACGGTGTTCCTTATGCGCCGGGACCGTCCCGCAATTGAAGGAATAGGGGACGGAGCATCGTAATGAGAGTTATATGGCTCTTTCTAGGTTTGGCGGCGACCTACTCTCCCACGTCTTGAGACGCAGTACCATCGGCGCGACGGCACTTAACGGCCGGGTTCGGAATGGAGCCGGGTGTTTTGCTCGTGCTATGACCACCAAACCGAGGAAGAGCCATTCTCCAAGTCGCATACACTGGGATGTGTTGCTGATGACCAGCATAGCTTGGCTATTACTGGATCAAATCAAGCCTATCGGACAATTAGTACCGGTCAACTGAACGCATTGCTGCGCTTACATCTCCGGCCTATCGACGTGGTGGTCTACCACGGTCCTCAGGGATACCTTGTTTTGAGGGGGGCTTCCCGCTTAGATGCCTTCAGCGGTTATCCTGTCCGATCATAGCTACCCAGCACTGCCGTTGGCACGACAACTGGTCCACCAGTGGATCGTTCACCCCGGTCCTCTCGTACTAGGGGCAACTCCTCTCAAGTATCCTACACCCACGGAAGATAGGGACCGAACTGTCTCACGACGTTCTAAACCCAGCTCACGTACCTCTTTAAATGGCGAACAGCCATACCCTTGGGACCTGCTCCAGCCCCAGGATGAGATGAGCCGACATCGAGGTGCCAAACACTGCCGTCGATATGGACTCTTGGGCAGTATCAGCCTGTTATCCCCGGCGTACCTTTTATCCGTTGAGCGATGGCCCTTCCACTCGGGACCACCGGATCACTATGGCCGACTTTCGTCTCTGCTCGACTTGTCAGTCTTGCAGTCAGGCTGGCTTTTGCCATTGCACTCAACGAGCGATTTCCGACCGCTCTGAGCCAACCTTCGCGCGCCTCCGTTACTATTTGGGAGGCGACCGCCCCAGTCAAACTACCCGCCACACAGGGTCCCGGATCCGGATAACGGACCGCGGTTAGACATCAAGCAGGAGAAGGGTGGTATCTCAAGGGAGGCTCCACCAGAACTGGCGTCCTGGTTTCAAAGCCTACCACCTATCCTGCACATCGCATGCCTGATGCCAGTGTGAAGCTGTAGTGAAGGTGCACGGGGTCTTTCCGTCTAACCGCGGGAAGCCTGCATCTTGACAGGCAATTCAATTTCGCTGAGTCGATGTTGGAGACAGCGGGGAAGTCGTTACGCCATTCGTGCAGGTCGGAACTTACCCGACAAGGAATTTCGCTACCTTAGGACCGTTATAGTTACGGCCGCCGTTTACCGGGGCTTCAATTCGGAGCTTGCACCCCTCCTTTTAACCTTCCGGCACCGGGCAGGCGTCAGACCCTATACGTCGTCTTGCGACTTCGCAGAGCCCTGTGTTTTTAGTAAACAGTCGCCACCCCCTAGTTTGTGCCCCCGGCCCATGGTTGCCCACGAACCGGGCCTCCTTCTCGCGAACTTACGGAGGCATTTTGCCGAGTTCCTTCAACATCGTTCTCTCAAGCGCCTTGGTATGCTCTACCAGTCCACCTGTGTCGGTTTAGGGTACGGTCTGATGGAGGGCTATTTCCAGGAACCGCTCAGCAGCAAGACCAATCCGATAAGGCCTCACTACACCTGCGATCCGTCACATCCTCCTGGCCCACGAATATTAACGTGGTTCCCATCGGCTACGCTTTTCAGCCTCGCCTTAGGGGCCGGCTTACCCTGCTCAGATTAGCTTTAAGCAGGAACCCTTGGACTTTCGGCGGGAGGGTCTCTCACCCTCCTTGTCGCTACTCATGTCATCATTCTCGCTAGTGATCGC
Source organism: Rhodovulum kholense (assembly GCF_003053725.1). Taxonomy (GTDB): domain Bacteria; phylum Pseudomonadota; class Alphaproteobacteria; order Rhodobacterales; family Rhodobacteraceae; genus Rhodovulum; species Rhodovulum kholense. The sequence goes on along the minus strand of NZ_QAYC01000036.1, from coordinate 3,991 downwards.
TCCACCGGTGCCTCACAGCCCGGCTTCACAGCAAACACCTTATCCTGCGCTATCGCTTCGCTACTTGACGCCAGAGGCGTCCGTTCAGCGATGCGATAGAAGAGGACAGGTGTTTTTTCACACTACGCTCCGCTACCACTGCATATGCAGTCCTAAGCTTCGGCTCGTGGCTTGAGCCCCGTTACATCTTCGCCGCAGGACAACTTATTTAGACCAGTGAGCTGTTACGCTATCTTTAAAGGATGGCTGCTTCTAAGCCAACCTCCTGGTTGTTTTGGTCGTCCCACCTGCTTTCCCACTTAGCCACGAATTGGGGGCCTTAGCTGTAGGTCAGGGTTGTTTCCCTCTCCACGACGGACGTTAGCACCCGCCGTGTGTCTGCCATCTAGTACTCCCGGGTATTCGGAGTTTGGTTAGGATCAGTAAGCCTGTGGGGCCCCATTACCCATCCAGTGCTCTACCCCCCGGGGTATTCGGATGACGCGCTACCTAAATAGCTTTCGCGGAGAACCAGCTATCTCCGAGTTTGATTGGCCTTTCACCCCTAGGCACAACTCATCCCGACCTTTTTCAACAGGTGTGGGTTCGGACCTCCAGTTGGTGTTACCCAACCTTCATCCTGGTCATGCCTAGATCACTCGGTTTCGGGTCTGATCCCACGAACTCGACGCCCATTTAAGACTCGCTTTCGCTGCGCCTACACCTATCGGCTTAAGCTTGCACGTGAGACCAAGTCGATGACCCATTATACAAAAGGTACGCCGTCAGCTCTCGAGGAGCCTCCGACTGCTTGTAGGCGTTCGGTTTCAGGTACTGTTTCACTCCCCTCGTCGGGGTGCTTTTCACCTTTCCCTCACGGTACTGGTTCGCTATCGGTCAGCAAGGAGTACTTAGCCTTCGAGGGTGGTCCCCCGATCTTCAGACAGGATTTCACGTGTCCCGCCCTACTTAATGCGTCCGATCATGCTTCCCATACGGGACTGTCACCCACTATGGTCAGTCTTTCCAGACTGTTCTGGTCACATTCACGGCTCGGCTGGTCCCCGTTCGCTCGCCACTACTAGGGGAGTATCTGTTGATTTCCTTTCCTCCGGGTACTTAGATGTTTCAGTTCCCCGGGTTCGCTCTTGAAACCCTATATATTCAGGTCTCAAGTACCTGTTTCAGCCGATTATAGGCTGCCCGAAGGCAATTATAATCAACTGTCAGGTGGGTTGCCCCATTCGGAGATCCTGGGATCAAAGCCTATTACCGGCTCCCCCAAGCTTATCGCAGGTTATCACGTCCTTCATCGCCTCTTGCTGCCAAGGCATCCACCAAACGCCCTTATCGCGCTTGATTTGATCCAGAAAAAGACAAGCTCTTCTTCCGATCAAAAGCAACATTTCCCGCTCCGGCGCTGGTTCACACCGGAACATGTTGGTTAGTGTACTTGACTTGGATGATATCACTTGCCGGGCGAACCGGCTGTCAGACCCCCACTCGGGCCGG
>NZ_QAYC01000035.1 GCF_003053725.1 Rhodovulum kholense | reverse complement strand
GTCGGCGATGGCGTCGTGGCAGGCGCGCGTGTCGTAGGCGCCGTCGGCAGTGACCGTGGCGATTTGCCGATCCAGGCCGATCTGCTTCAGGAGCTTAGGCAGCATCGGCGCGTCGCCTGCATTGCTGGAGGTGACCTCGACGGCCCGGATCTCTGGCGTTTCCTCGTCTATGCCGATGTGGATCTTGCGCCGGACACGGCGCTTCGAGGCGCCGTGTTTGCGTCTGTGCCACTCGCCTTCGCCTTCCACCTTGATGCCGGTGCTATCCACGAGCAGGTGCAGCGGCCCCTTGGGTCCGCGATACGGGATGGTCACGTCCAGGGTCTTCTGGCGGCGCGACAGGGTGCTGAAGTCCGGCACCGACCAGCCAAGCCCGGACAGTTCCAGCAAGCTCGCCACGAAACCGGTCGCCTGCCGAAGCGGCAGCCCGAGGAGGACCTTGAGGGTCAGGCAGGCCTGGATCGCGGCGTCGCTGTAGGCCTGCTGGCGGCCGCGCCGTCCGGAAGGGACCGCGTCCCACTGCATCTCGGGATCGAACCAGACGGCCAGCGAGCCGCGCTGCCTCAGCGCCTGATTATACGCTTGCCAGTTGATCGTCTTGTAGATCGGCTTCGGAGGTCTGCTCATGCTGCCCGGCTAGCATGCTGGATTCACGAGATGAATCCCCTGGATTTGCGCAACAACGCCGGCTGCTGGCCAGGGGGAGCTGTGACCTTTTCTCACGCGCTGAATGGGTTGGACATAGTGCTCGAAGAGCCCGCGCGAATCGTCCGCCTTCCTTTCGTCTCAGCGCGGAATAAAGCGTGTCTGGCGCAGTTGATTTATAGGCAACGATTATTTTCAGTCTATAAATTCAGGGATGACCTGCGCGCAGGCAACCACGTTAAATTGCGGGGTGCTGCGGCGCGGCCCTGGCCACTTTGTTTACCGCTGCCAATCAGCCCAAGCTCTTCCCGAGCGCTTCCTTGACACTCTGATAAAGCGACGACCTGAACGCCTCGTCCTGGTTATGAAGCTTGTAGAGTTCCAATTCCTCTTTTCGGCGTTTCAGCATGACTTCCTTCATGATTTTGTCGAACGCCAGGTCGCGACTGTATGGATCAGGGTTTCCATCGAACTTCTCCTCGAAGTCTGGATGAGCCTGAACACTCTCCACAATGTTCAGGAACTTGATCCGCTGTTCCTCTGGTGTGGCTCCCCAGCCTTGGAACCAACGCTCGTTGAAGCTGCGGATGATCTCTTCGAGCGGGTCTTCCTGCACCTCTCCTTCGCGGTAGCCGCGGGGATTGGGGTTCTGCGGCTCCAGTTCTGCTTCCGAACTGTCCAGGTCGATGGCATGGTTCAGCTTGGTCCTCTCCAGCCCGTACGACGACAGGTCAACGGCCTCGAGAAGCTCATCCAGGGCATCCTGGTTGGGGTCCTGAATGTTCAGCTTCGGCACCAGGAACTTCAGGAACCAGAACAGTTTCTCCCAGGCCAGAACCTCGAACGGCATGATGGCGGCCATCTGGCCGTAGATCTTGACGAATTGCTTGGCCTTGATCTTGAAGTCGATCTTTTCGGGGTCATCCAGCTCCAGGCTGGTGTTGAAGCGCTCAGCAGCAACATCGATGAGCGGGCTCAGCTTCTCGGCATCCTCGCCGTCGAAGAACCGCGTGCAGAATTCCTCGACCTCGGACCATTCGTACACGCCAACATCGTCCAGGGATGCCTTCAGTTGGTGCAGGACGTTGACGTCCGTCGCCTCGGACAGTGTGGTCACCGTGAAGAACGGCTCGAAGGCCGCCTTGATGTCCTCGGTCGAGTTGAAGAAGTCGAGAACGAACAGGTCCTCGGTCCGCTTGCCCAGCTTCGGCGAGGACCGGTTCAACCGGGACAAGGCCTGAACCGCCAGCACTGATTGCAGCTTCTTGTCGACGTACATCGCGCAGAGCTTCGGCTGATCGAAACCGGTCAGGTACTTGTTCGCGACGATGAGCAGCCGATACTCGTCCTTGTCGAATTCACCGCGGGTCTTGTCCTCCGCCACCCCGTTCATGTCGGCCTCGGTGTACTTGACCCCATCGACCTCCTTCTCGCCGGAAAAGGCGATCAGCGCCTTGAAGGGGTTGCCGCGCTTGGCAAGCTCCGCCTGGACGGCCTTGTAGTACCGGATTGCCATCTCGATGTTCTGCGTGACGATCATCCCCTTGCCCTTGCCACGCAGCTTCTTCGGGTTGACCACGTTGTCGATGAAGTCATCGACCATGATCTCGGCCTTGGTGTTGATCGTCTGCTGGCTCCGCTCGACATAGGCGCGCAGCTTCTTCTGCGCCTTGGAGGTGTCGAACAGGGGATTGTCCTCGATGGACTTCTGGATCTCGTAGTAGCCCTTGTAGGTCGTGTAATTCGCCAGCACGTCGAGGATGAAGCCCTCCTCGATCGCCTGCTTCATGCTGTACAGATGGAAGGGCCGGAAGCGGCCGTCAGGCTGCTTCTCGCCGAACTTCTCCAGGGTGATCGGCTTCGGCGTCGCAGTGAAGGCAAAGTAGGAGGCGTTGCCGCGCATCTTGCGGGCCTGCATGGCTGCCACGACCTTGTCCTGCGTGTCGTCTTCGTCCGGGTCGCCGCCCATTGCCTGGTTCATCTTGTCACTGGCGATGCCGCTCTGACCGCTGTGCGCCTCGTCGATGATCACTGCGAAACGCTTGTCGCCCAGGTCCTCGATACCGTCGATGATGAAGGGGAACTTCTGGATCGTCGTGATGATGATCTTCTTGCCGTTCTCCAGCGCTGCCTTCAGGTCCGACGACTTCAGCGCCGGGGCCACGATATTCTTGACCTCGGAAAAGTCCTTGATGTTGTCGCGCAGCTGCTTGTCCAGCAGGCGGCGGTCGGTCACCACAATCACGCTGTCGAACAGCGGGGCGTCCAGCGCCTTGGCGCCCGGCAGGCCCAGTTCCGCCGGGTAGGTCTCGATCAGCTGGTAGGCGGTCCAGGTGATGCTGTTGGACTTCCCCGAACCGGCAGAGTGCTGGATCAGGTAGCTGTGCCCCACGCCCGTCTCAGCGGCGTGGGACAGCAGCTGCCGGACCACGTTCAGCTGGTGGTAGCGCGGGAAGATCAGCGTCTTTTTCGGCAGCGGGTCAGTCTTCTTGCCCTCCAGCAGAACGAAGTGCTGGATGATCCCGGCAAGGCTTGCCGGTTGCAGCACCTCTTCCCACAGGTAGGCCGTCTTGTGGCCATTGGGGTTCGGTGGGTTGCCCGCGCCCTCGTTGTGGCCCTTGTTGAACGGCAGGAAGAAGGTCTTCGCCCCGTCCAGCTTCGTCGCCATCCACACCTCGTCGGTGTCGGCGGTCATATGGACCAGCACGCGGCCGAAGGTCATTAGGGTCTGCTTGGCATCACGCTCGCGGTACTGCTTCTGGCCGTGGTAACGGGCGGTCTGGTGGGTCCAGGCGTTCTTCAGCTCCAGCGTCACCAGTGGCAGGCCGTTGAGGAACACCACCATGTCCACCGATTCATTCGGATTGGCGGTGCTGTGGTGGACCTGCCGGGTCACGCTCCAGATGTTTGCGGCGAAGTTGTCGTGGACCTTCTGCGCCGAGCTGGCCAGCGGCGCGGGGTACATCAGGGTGAAATGCGCGTTGTCGACGGGCAGGCCCTTTTTCAGGACGTGCAGCAGGCCCTTGGACTTGATCAGCTTGTCGAGCTGGCCGGTGATCTTGGCCTGCCAGTCGGCAGGGTTGTGTTGCTTGAGCTTGTCGAGGTCCCTGGACTGAGTGGTTTCGAGGAACTCCCAGAACTTGGCGCGGTCGAGCGCGAGGGGCGCGTCGAAGTCCGAGGGTTGGCCGATGCGGAAAGGGCCGGTCTCGGCAGCGACCCCGGCGGCCAGCTCTTCGGAGATCGCGCCGCAGAGCCGTCGTTCGATGGCCTGTTCGAGGGCGATTTCCTTGGTGTTGCTGACCGCGACATTCATGGGACTCTCACTTCACGTCCTGGCACCCGGGGCCCCGTCCCGGGGCCGGGCGCTTACACTACCTTGATCTTTCCAGTCACCGCTGCGTTGATCAAGCTCGTCTTGTATTCCCGCAATGCGGTGATCTGGGATTCCTTGAGGGTAATGGCATCGCCAATCCGCTTCTTTGTCGCTTCGACGAATTCGACGATATGCTTTTGTTCATCTGCTGGTGGGACGACCACGAAGCGATGCGCGAGGTTATTGAAACGAATGCGGACGGCGCGCTGGCGCACCGCATTACAGATCACCTGAATGTACCGTGCCAGCGCCATCTCGCGCAGAAGGTAGGCAAAGTATTGCTGGGAAAGCCCATCTTGGATTGGGTCGCAGATAACGTATTCAGGGGTGCATTTTCCATCGGAATCCGAGACGCCAATAGCCCCTTCGAAAGCGTCCATTGAGTTCAGCACAAGCTGACCAACTCGAATACCTTGATAACCGCCTTCGATGATTGCCTCGGTGAAACCTTCGAGGCGGCGGTTGGAACGGAGCGTGACTTGCCCGTCGCGGAAAGAGGTCACGACTTCATCGCCGGGGCGAACGGGCAAACGACTCTGCTCGAACAAATATTTGAAGCGGTGAATGCCCCAATGCGCGGGGATCTGGCCGATCCAGTCGATGCCGCTGTCCTTCATGGGGGCGGCGGGGTTCAGGCCGCGGGTGACGGCCTGCTGGATCAGGATCTGCCTGCGCTCGGCCAGCAGCCTGATCTGCTCCTCCTTGATCCGCACCGCCTCGTCAATCGTCGCGCATTTCCCATCCAGAAACGCTGCGATGGCGCGTTGTTCGGGGAGTGGGGGCTCAACGAGCAGACTGTTGGCGATGTGATTGAAGCTGATGGTCTGCCGGACTCCTGAACCGAGGAGTTTCATGTAGGCCACGTCGTAGCGGTGCAGAAGGTAGTTGAAGAACCGCTTGTCCATCTCGCCCTTGCCCTGAAGAACGATGTACCCGGCACTGACCACCACATTGATGTTCGACAGGCCGATACGGAGGCTCTTTAGGTCGTAGTTCAGGTTGAGTGGATTGACCAAAAATTCACCGGCCAAAACCTCTTGATATGACGCTTTGGTTGCCAGCGGAATCCGGTCGTCGTCTTTCTCCACGACTTCGCCGAAACTGATCGCGCCGCAATTAAGATCCATGTTCGGGCGGTGCTTCTTCTCCTGAAACAGTTGTTTCAGCTTGCGACTTTCCCAATGCGTTGGGACCTGCTCAATCCAACCTTCACCGCTGTCACGGTAGCTCTCGTACTTCGGATAAGCCGCGATGGTCATTCCGCAGGCTCCAGCTTGGTCGCGACCTCGACACCAAGAATGTCAGCGATCAACCCGTCGGCCTTCTCCTCCAGCGCCAGAATGTCCTGCGTAACCTCTTCGAGGCTGCGCAGCGGCTTGTGGCGGTAGAAATACTTGTTGAAGCTGATCTCGTAGCCAATCTTCACGCTGTCGAGGTTGATCCAGGCTTCCTCCACATGCGGCTTCACCTCCGCCAGGAAATAGCGGTGGATGTCATCCTTCAGCGGAACGCTTTCCGCATCGCGCAGGTCAGCGGTGCTCTCGTAGGTGAGGTAGCTGCCGTCCGTCTGCCGGTACCAGCCGAAATCGGCCAGATCCTCCGCCGCACAGCCCAGATGCGTGGTCAGGTCCGCGACCTCCGCGCTGGTCAGCTTGTGCTTCTTGGCGATGACCTTCTCGGCTGTCTCGTCGTACCAGCTGACGGCGTTCAGGATGGCGTTCTTCTCGGTCACGCCCAGCTTGATCTTGCGCGCCTTGATCGCGGCGTTGACCGCCTTGCGGAAGGCGTTGAAATCGTCGGTCTCCTCCGTGCCCACATCGCCCATGATCCGGGTCGCCGTGGCCAGCAGGTCGCGCAGCTTCACCCAGTATTTGGTGTCGAGCAGCTTGGCCTTCGCCTTGGCGTTCAGGGTTAGCCCCGCTTCCTCGCACCAGGCCATGATTGCCTTGGTCTGCTCCTTGAGGAAGCCCGGCTGATAGACCTGATCGCCGTGTTCGCCATAGAGCCATTCCATCGGCTCGCGCAGCGACTTGTCAAAACGCAGGGGCGCGAGGCGTTCGGCGCTGAAACCCGCGCGGCGGCGGTCCGGGCGTTCGATGGTGACCTTGTGGTAGCCGAAGTCCGCATTGTCGAAGACCTGCACGGCGATGCCGGTGGGATCATTGTTGGCGTCCATCTCGCGCTCGATGGGGGCGAAGGCGAGGAAGGCGTCGGTGATCTGCTGAATATGCTCGTCCGAGAACTCGCAGTTCTTGTCGCCGAGGTTCTTGCGCAGCTTGCGGAACAGCAGGTTGGCGTCGATCAGCTGGACCCGCCCGCGCCGTGCCTCGGGCTTGGCGTTGGACAGGAGCCAGATGTAGGTGGTGATGCCGGTGTTGTAGAACAGGTTGTTGGGCAGCTGGATGATGGTGTCGAGCCAGTCGTTCTCGATGATGAAGCGGCGGATGTTTGATTCCCCGCTGCCCGCGTCGCCGGTGAACAGGCTGGAGCCGTTGTGGACCGACGCGATGCGCGAGCCGAGCGGGCTGGCGCTCGTGGACTTCATCTTGCTGACCATCTCCATCAGGAAGAGCAGCTGCCCGTCCGATGAGCGCGGCGTGGCGTCCATGGTCTCGACCTTGCCCCAGTAGTCGGCAAGCTCTACCTGGAAGCGGGGGTCGATGACGTCCTTGCCGTCCTTGATGTATTTGACCTCGCTGTTCCAGCTTTTGCCGTAGGGCGGATTGGATAACATGAAGTCGAAGCGGTTGGCCGAGAACTCGTCGGTCGACAGGGTCGAACCCACGCGGATGTTTGCGGGGTCATTGCCCTTGATCATCATGTCCGACTTGCAGATCGCGTAGGTCTCGTCGTTGATCTCCTTGCCGTAGAGATAGACGTCAGCGTTGGTCCGGATCGGACCGCCCGGGTCCTTGATGTAGTTCTGTGCCTCGGTCAGCATGCCGCCCGACCCACAGGCGGGGTCGTAGATCGTGATGACCGGGGGGAGCCGGTCCTTGATCGGGTCGAAGACGAGGTGCGTCATGAGGTGGATCACCTCGCGCGGGGTGAAGTGTTCCCCGGCTTCCTCGTTGTTCTCTTCGTTGAACTTGCGGATCAGCTCCTCGAAGACATAGCCCATGCCGAGGTTCGACAGGCCTGGCAGCGTGTTGCCCTCCGGGTCTTCGATGTCGTGCGGGGTCAGGTTGATCCAGGGGGAGACGAATTTCTCGATGACGTCGAGGAGGACCTGCTTCTCGGCCATATGGCGCATCTGTTCGAACAGCTTGAAGCGGCCGATGATCTCTTTGACGTTGTCGGAGAAGCCGTCGAGGTAGTCCTCGATGTTGGCAAGCAGGATCTGCTGGTTGTTGGTGGCGGTGCCGTGCAGCTTCTTGAGGGTCCATTGGCTGGTGTTGAAGAACACGTAGCCCGAGGCATCCTTGAGCGGCTCATCGTCCAGCTCTGTCGCGCCTGGGTCCTCTTGCTTCTGATACCTGACTTCTTCCAGAACTTTGTCCTTGGTCGGCTCAAGCAGCGTGTCGAGGCGGCGCAGGACGACCATCGGCAGGATGACATCGCGGTATTTGCCGCGCACATAGACGTCGCGCAGGCAGTCGTCGGCGATGCGCCAGATGAAGGAGACAAGGCTGTTGTGGGACGTCTGGTTCAATGGGGGCCTCAAAAATCACATGCGACCGCAATCGCTTTTCTAAATGACTACCCTCAGGACCTTGGCCCTGCAATGAACCAAGGTCGGGCCCGTTCTGGCTATTTGGCAGAGCATGACGAATGCGGTGAATGCCGCTGGCGCACTCACCCTATCTCGTCTGGCGACTCCGCTCGAACGCCAGCATCGCCACTTTCCTCTTGGCCGCGATGTCGCGGACGGTCGTGGCAACTGCTGACTCACCGAAGTCCCTTGGATTGAAGGGGCGCCCGTACCAACGGATCATGTCCTTGTGCGCCGGGTGACGGCTATTGGCCATGGCTTCTATGAAATCGAAGAAACCGGGCGGGCCACCGACGTCTTCCGGCGGCGCGGCGCGCTCGCCATCTAAATAGAGGGAATAGTCGACGTCTGGATACGCGACTCCGACATGTTCGATGACGACGCGATGCTGCCAGTTGTCACCGAAATCGTAGGTGTATTCGAACTCTGCTACGCCGCGCCCTACCAAAGTCTCCAGGCGCATGTTCTTGGCATGGTAGACCCTGTGGCCTCATGCCGCATCCTCCGGACTGGGTTCCTGACCTGCCCCCCCGGTCGTCCCTAGTTCATAACGAGAGTCCTTGGGGTTGATAGTGGTCGGTTTCGGGTTGGGCAAGCGCGCCGGGCGCGGAG
>NZ_QAYC01000034.1 GCF_003053725.1 Rhodovulum kholense | reverse complement strand
CTCCGCGCCCGGCGCGCTTGCCCAACCCGAAACCGACCACTATCAACCCCAAGGACTCTCGTTATGAACTAGGGACGACCGGGGGGGCAGGTCAGCTCCGCAGGCTTGCCGTTGATGAAGACGGTGCCAAAGCCACCCGACAGCGCGCGCCCGTGCGGCAGTTGCGGACAGACTCCGCAGGCATGCGGCGCATAGGCATCCCCCCTGTCGCACCGCGCCGATGCCGTTCACGCAAACATCGCCAGAAGCTTCGATGGAGGGCGTAGGGTGAAAGTGGCAGGCGTGGCCGGAGCCGGCGTCTCCAAGACGGATCACTGCAGGCATGTCGCTTGCTTCATGGTTATTTCCTCTCGGCGTCCTTCGCGAGCAATGGCCTGCAGTCGGATCTCGGCACCGAAATGATCATGGTGTTCAAGTACGAACACCCCTGTCTCCGGATCCAGCTTGCGGGTCGGAACATGGACTAGAGAGACGGTGTTTTCGCCTTTCTTAACTAGATCGTTGACCGGCAGTGAGCTGCTGCAGAGCCCAGTGGAGCCTCTGCTCCAGAGATCAACTCCGTTCAGGCGCAATACCCAGGACGCACCCTGTACGTCGAAGTCGAGATAGTGCTGACGGTTCGGGATATCGGCCATAGCCGCGCCTCCGGTCATGAATAAAGCTAGGATCAGAACAAGATGACGCGGCAGATCAATACGCCACCCACTTGGCGGGAACAGGGTCACAAAGAGTGTGGCCATCCTTTCCTCCTTCGGCCGGTTGCATGCCCTGTCGTGTGGCATACTGCTCATTCACTTTTCAGGTTGAGAACCTCGATACATCGATGCGTTTCGTAGATGATCAACCGAGCACCCTTCCGATGGGCCTGACGTGATGCGGAAGAATTCCGGGAAGTCTGGCATCCAGCCCCGCAGCAGAAACCGCCGCGCTGCCTCAGGGACGAGCCCCTCCATCTTTCACTCCATGCCTTTGGTCCCGAGGCCGCAATCCGCCTCAGTTCCTGACGATATCGCCCAGATGCCAGCTGCCTTCGGCATCCCGGAAGAAAACAAGCGAACTGCGCATGTCGTTGCGGTTCTGTTCCGGCGGGAAGCGCCATCGCAGAGGGTCCGGACGGATCCGGACCAGCCGGTGATCGGCCATGAATTCGAGACTGTCACCCAGAGGATCATCGGAGATCCCGAGAGGCGCGAGGGTCGAGCCATCGCCGGGATTGCGGCTGAACCTCCGTAAACCGTCCTTTTCGCCGATATAGTCTTCCGCGGATTTACCACCGGCAAGGGTAGCCCCCGCCCGGGCCCATAGCGGACGGGCCAGTTCCAGTATTTCGTCTCCACGGCCCTGATCAACGAGCTTATAGAAATCCTGATAGGCGCGGCGCAGGCCTGCACGCATTTCGGGGGTGTCCTGCAGCGGCACTGCCTTGTCTTCCCAGAAGAAGTCGCCCGGCAGGTCGTCATCAACCGTGAACCGCGCAGTCAGGGTCTCGGCGCGATCGGACTGCCCACTTCCGAGGACCAGGATGGCGCCATCTTCAATAGGGGAAAACGTTCCGCGCAGATCGCCCTCTGTCTTCAGGTGCGCGGTTTCGGTAACGAACTCGCCTCCGACCAAAGGCTGCGGCAGGCGTTTCAGCGGCCCTCCATCGACCTCGTAGCGAACCGAAAGCAGATGGATTTCCTCTCGGCTTCCGTCGCGAGCAATGGCCTGCAGTCGGATCTCGGCTCCGAAATGATCATGGTGTTCAAGTACGAACGCCCCTGTTTCCGGATCCAGCTTGCGGGTCGGAACATGGACTATAGAGACGGTGTTTTCGCCTTTCTTAACTAGATCGTTGATCGGCAGTGAACTGCTGTAGAGCCCAGTGGAGCCTCTACTCCAAAGATCAACTCCGTTCACGCGCAATACCCAGGACGCGCCCTGTACGTCGAAGTCGAGATAGTGCTGACGGTTCGGGATATCGGCCATGGCCGCGCCTCCGGTCATGAATAAAGCTAGGATCAGAACAAGACGACGCGGCAGATCAATACGCCACCCACTTGGCGGGAACAGGGTCCCAAAGAGTGTAGCCATCCTTTCCTCCTTCGGCCGGTTGCATGCCCTGTCGTGTGGCATACTGCTCATTCGCCCGCGTGATGTTCTCTTGAACTGATTCAAACACGTCATCCGCATGCAAATCCCTTGTAGCTTTACCGCCGAAACTAGCCCCTTCGCTCTCGACATTCCTCACGTCGTCCCCGCTATCCCCAACAATTTTGGCTTCCACATAGGCTTCCCCGCTGACCTTCAGGCCCTCGAACGCATGGCTGCGCTCGCGTTTGCCGTCGCGGATGCGGGCAGCCCAGGTCCAGGAGGTGTGGATCGTACCGCGCACGCCGGTCTTGGCAGCAAGGACCCAGACCTTGCCCTCGATATGCAGCTTGATCTCGGCCTTGCCGCCGATCTTGACCTCTCCGGACAGGGTCTGCGAGCTGGCAAGGTCGAGCTCTGCCTCCACATCGGGATCGGCGGGGATGGTGATCCCGGAGGTGCCGTTGATGGCAAAGCCGACCTGCCCGTTCGAGCTCAGCTCCAGAAAGGCTTCGACGGTTCCGTTGACGACCTTGCCATCGGCGATCTTGACGCGGGTCTCTTTCAGCAGCTTCGCCGAGGCCGGGGTCAGCACGCATGTCGCCACCATGTCGAGGATATCGAGCCGGCCCGTCACTCCGATCCCCAGGGTCGTGTGCGCCCCGCCCAGCTTCAGCAGCAGATCCGGCGAACCGGATTTCGGTACGAGATCCAGACCGGTGACGCCGAACTCCAGCTTCTGGCTGAACTCGATGGCCGAGGTGAATCTCGCGGCCGCCCGGGCCCTCTCGAGCGGCGTCTTGGTGGACTTGTCAGAGGAGTCGGCTCCCTCCTCCATGTACCGATTGATCTTCCCGAACATGTCCTGCATCAGGCCGATCACACCGCCATTCTCTTCCTTCTCGCCGGGCGGCGAAACCTTGCTGCTCTCACCGCCAGTGGCGGAGGGATTGCCGCCCGAACGCTTCGCGGTCTCTTTCACCGTGATCGCGGTGGTCCCGTAGCGGCCTGTCATGGAGCCCGATATCCCGGCATCCGCAAAGATGCCCGTCAGCGCCAGAGTGACGTGCAGGAAAACCTCGACAGAGCCTTCCAGCGCGACCTTGGGCACCGGGATCACCTTGAGGGGTGTTCCCATGTCGAGACCCGTTCCGATGCATTGTTTCGGTTCGAAACTGGCCCCGTCGCGACTGTCGCGCAGGTTCTGCAGCGCCATGATCGCGTCGAAAGCATAAAGCGCTGCGACAACTTCTTTCGGGACATAGCCCTGGAAGGCCAGCCCGGCCATAGGGGTCTGACGGAGCCCCACGGCGGCCTCGCCAGATGTCTCGCGCTGGCGCCTTCGGAAGTCGTTGGCGTTGATCCCGATCGCGGGCCTGTCCGGCCAGCCCTGCGGACAGGCCTCCCGCCCCGACCAGTCGACCCTGACCTTCCCGCTGAGGTGGCGGCCCTCCATGCTGTCGGCAACGACAAGCATCCGCCTCGGCCCGTCCTTCCCGACGGGCCAGAGCAGTTGTCGCGACCCGTCTGCCGCGTCCGTTATCGAACCGGCGGTGATGCAGCAGGGCTTGGTGGTCTCGCAATCGGGACAGGCGACGGCGAATTCCGGGTCGATGACGCCATCGGCATCGGCATCGGCATCGGCGGGGATCGGCGTCTCGGTCAGGGGCTGACCGCCGTTTCGCAGGTAGTCGGCATAGTGGTTCGCCACAGTTATGTCCTCGACGACCGGATCGCCGTCGCGAAGCGAGGCAATGGTCTGATAAGGCGAACTGAAATTTTCGGGCTTGAAACGCGCCAGATAGATCAGGTCATCGGCGGACGGGGCGTAGGTCACGGGCGGCTTCCCTCCTGTATTGGCCGGACGACGGCTGTTCCGGGTGCGGACAGGCCGCCGGTCCAGGCCGCCCGCATCACCGGCATCCGCTTGCGAAGATCCTCTTCGCGCAGCCAGTGCGCCCGGTCGCTGTCGCGCAGGATCCCGGCCGTCCGGCGATCGCGCTCGAAGATATCCGGGCCGAATTCGCAGATGTAGCGGGCAAGCAGGAAGACCTGTCCCTGTGTCGACAGACCGTGGCGCCTTCCTGTCTTCTGGGCCAAAGCAACGGCGTCGATCAGTCCTTCGCCATCAACACGACCGTAAAGCCCGGCCAGCCGGGCCGCCATCCGGCGCCGGGCCCGAGCGGCATGAAGTGTCTCGAAACGACTGAACTCGGCCTGCGAGACGCGGAAGCTTTCCGGCCGGCGCGTTCGCCCCCGCGCTTCGGTTTCCGGCGCGGGGGTCGCGATCCGAAGATAGCGATCCCTGAACCGGGCGGGCGGAGCCAGGAAGTCGTCCCGGTCGATCCCGTCGACCGGCGACAGCTCGGGACCGGCGGGCAGGATAACCTCGCTGCAGCAGGCCATCAGCCGTCGGTAATGTCCGGGGTCCAGCGCCATGCTCATGTCCAGGGCGACCCTCGGGTCGAAAAAGCGGAAATAGACCGGCGAGTGGTCGTTGGCGGGCGTCCAAAGCATGGTAAAGTGGCGCAGATGCGCGCGCAGCTCGTCCAAATCGCGATCCGAGCGCAACCAGATACCCCAGTGGCCGTGCGGGGGCATCGCACGCAGACAGTCCCAGAAAGCCGAACCCGGGACGCAACGCAAAAGCCAAGGGGCAATTGCCCGGCGGGCGGGATCCGGAGAAGCATAGAGGCAGCGGCTCTCGACCTCTCCCGCCCCAGTTCATTTTGCCAGATCGGGCATGGCGAATCCATCGGCCAGGGCCCAGAGTTGTCCGTTCGGGTCATCCAGAAGACAATCCGGACCGGATTCTGTGACAGTCGGCCTTGCGAGCCCCGTTTCGGGCACCGGATCGCCATCGGGGACACCCACGCCGAAAGCTATCGGGGATTTCCGCGAAAGGCCGCCGATGATGCGCAACTGCTCCGGCGTGACCTCGGCATCGGTGAGCTTCCGGAAGGGACCGTCAAGCCGGTTCCCGCGCCCTGAGGCGCCGGTGTGGCAGAGCAAAAACCGCCGTGCCTCATCCGCGCTGGAGGCAAGGGCGAGGACTTCCATTTTCAACGGCTGGCTGCCCTCGATCCGGCGCAGGGTTGCCCGCCAATAATCCATTTGCATAAGACACTCGTCAATTGCACACGGAACCACTCAAAGCGCGCGCCGGGACGGCTCCAGTCAACCAAAAGGTTAGTTCGACACTATTCACCTGCGCTCAGCGGGCAACCCAGTTTCCCGAAAACGGCGAAAACCTGCCGGCGTTCGATGCCGCACGCGCGAGAAGGCTCTGGCATCGATCCGGAGCGACCAGCCGTCCCGTCATGCACCGCCCGATAGGCGCAAATAAGCTCTTTGCGGGGGAGATCCGGCGCTGATAGAAATCTATGGTCCATAACGACATGGCCGATAACATGTGGATCTTCTTCCGGTGATGCCGTTGTTCTTGGCAGTTTCAGTTGCAGGGCCGCGCTCTTTCCGCTGATGAAGATTCTGCCGGAAGCAGATCGTGATCGGCTCGGCGTGCAACTGGACCTGAGAAGGCGACGCGGCCTGTCCCTAGGTGTTCAGTCCCGGCATCTGCTGGCCACGTCTGCCAACGAGAGAGAAATGCGCGACGTGCTTGGCCGCGCGCGCTCATGCGCCGACACGCCATCGCGCCCGGCCTCGGACGGGCACGGATCAACGACACCGCGTTTCCCGCCCGAGGCTCGGAGCATCGCCTGTCCAGCTGCGAAATGCGCGCCAGAAGCTCGTGCCGTCGGAATAACCGAGAGCCGTCGCCACGGCCTCGACGCTCATGCCCTTTTCGGCAAGCAGGCTCCGGGCACGCCTCTGCCGGTGCCGACGCAGGAGCGCGCTCAGACTTTGCCCTTCTTCCGCAAGCCGCCGCTGCAGGCTGCGCGGGGGCATCCGGAGCGCTGCCGCAATCGTGCGCAGATCGACCGGCCGCACCCCGAGATAGAGATCGATCAGCGCCTCGACCTGGTCGACAGTACTTTCGGAACGATTGGCACCGGCTGTCAGATCCTGCAGATGCCGCTCGATCAGCGCGATCATGTCGGGATCTTCCGTGCGATGCACCCGTTCGGCCGCAGCGGCGGAAAAGACGATCGCATTGGTGGGATGGGCATAGACCACCGGGGCACGGAAGAGCGCCTCGAGCCGGGTTTTCTCGGGGATCGGCGGATGGTTGAGGCGGATCTCGGAGGGCCGCCAGCGCGGATCGAAGGCGCCGCGGATCAGCCGGCAGATGCCCGCGAGGCTGAATTCGGTATCCTGACGCGACGGCGCCAGGACCGGCGCGGTGATCCGGTATGTGAAGACGAGGTTGCCATCCTCGCTCTCGAGGCTCGATCGGGTGCCGCTTTGCAGCGCCCCCGACCAGCGCGCGAAAGCCGAAAGCGCACCGCGGATCGTGCCTGCCTGCACCGCGCGAAGCCCGATCGGCGCGAGATTGCCCGGCCGGAGCGAAAAGCCCAGCCGGGCGCCGAACAGCGGGTCGCCCGCGAGATCCGCCGCGGCCTCGATGATTGAGAGATAGCTTTGCAGGCGAATCGCCGCATAAGGGTCGGCCAGGATCTCTGGAGACAGTTTTTCGCGCGCAAGCAGAACTTCCAAACTGCCCGGATCGTCAGCAAAGTATTCCAGAATTGGCCCAAAAATAAGGGCCCTGACAGACAGCATTCCGGGCAGGGGGGTGCTCATCGGGGACATATTTCCGCAATTGCGGCCAATGCGGCGGCTTTGGCGCAAACTATCGGATTTTTGGCGCGGATTGCAATGGCGGCTGCTGTCCGGCGACTTGCAGACCGATCCTAAGAACATAGCAACAGGGATCGGTAGAATGGACAAAGGACAGGGCGCGAACCGCCTTCAGGCCAATTCGATAGGGCTTGCGCATATCGTTTTCTTCGTCGTCGCGGCGGCCGCGCCGATGACCGCCGTCGTCGGCGCAACCCCGCCCGCCTTCGCCTTCGGCAATGGCGCGGGCGTCCCCGGCGCCTTCATCCTGGCGGGCATTCTCTACCTGATCTTCTCGGCCGGTTTCACAGCGATGACCCGGCATGTGCCCCGCGCAGGCGCGTTCTACACCTATATCACGCGCGGCCTCGGTTCGCCTGCGGGGCTGGGCGGGGCGCTGACGGCCCTTCTGGCCTATTTCGCCATCCAGATCGCCGTTTTCGCGCTCTTCGCGGTCTTCGTCTCGGGCTTTGCCTCCTCCCTCGGTCTCGATCTGCCCTGGTGGGTCTGGGCCTTCGCCGGGCTCGCCGCGGTGGTGCTTCTGGGACGGCGGCACATCTCGGTTTCGGGGCATATCCTCGGCGTGTGCATGATCGCCGAACTCGTGATCCTGTTGGTCCTCGACATCGCCATCCTGGCACATGGGGGCGGCCCGGACGGGATCTCGGCCGCGGGGTTCCGGCCTTCGGACGTGCTGGTGCCGGGGCTGGGCGTGACGATGGTCTTCGTGCTCGGGTCCTACGTCGGCTTCGAGGCCACCGCGATCTTCGGCGAGGAAGCCTCGAATCCCGACCGCACCATTCCGCGGGCCACCTATACGGCCGTGATCCTGATCACCGCCTTCTATGCCTTCTCGACCTGGTCGATCGTGCAGTATTATGGCCCGGAGAACGCGCAGGCCGCGGCCGCCGCCTCGCTCGAAGGCTTCTACTTCAACGCGATGGAGGCGCTTCTGGGCGGCTGGGTCGTGAAGCTTGCCTACATATTGCTCATCACCAGCCTCTTTGCCTGCCTGCTGTCCTTCCACAACACGCTCAACCGCTATCTCTATGCGCTGGGGCATGAGGGGCTGATCTGGGCCCATGTGGCGAAGGTCCACCAGGATCATGGCTCGCCGCATGTGGCGGGACTTGTCCAGGCGGCGTTGGTCGTCTCGATCCTCGGTCTCTTCGCGCTCTTCGGAGCCGATCCCTACGGCGTCGTCTTCTCGTGGATGTCAGCGCTTGCGGTCCTGTCCATCGTCGCGGTGCAGGCCATGGTCTCGGCCGCCGTGATCGCCTTCTTCCGGCGCGACAGCTTCGGCCGCTCGCCGCTCATCACCTTGGTCGCCCCTGCGCTGGCCACGGCCGGACTGGCCGCTGCCTTCTGCCTCGTCTGGTCGAACCTGCCGATGCTGACCGGCTCGGAAAACCCGGCCGTGCGGGCCTTCCCCGTGATCGTTCTTGGCACCGCCGCGTCGGGCTGGCTCCTGGCGCTTCGGATCAAGCGCGCGCAACCCGAGCTTTACGCCCGCCTGGGCCAAGCCTTCGACTGACCCCTTTCCTTCTAAAAACAGAGAGATACCAACATGAACGCCGCAACGCGTATCGACTTCCTGTACCTGTCCGAACCCGACATGATCAAGGCGGGCGTCACCGACATGGCCGCATGCGTCGACTGCATGGAGGAGATGTTCGGCTTGCTGCATGCCGGCGATTACCGGATGGCCGGGGCGAACAACGACAGCCACGGCGCGATGGTGATGTTCCCTGCGGAAAGCCCGTTTCCCACGATGCCCAAGCCCACCGCCGACCGCCGCTTCATGGCGATGCCAGCCTATCTCGGCGGCCGGTTCTGCACCACGGGCGTCAAGTGGTACGGCTCGAACGTCGCGAACCGCGAGAAGGGCCTGCCGCGCTCGATCCTGATGTTCACGCTCAACGACACCGAAACCGGGGCGCCTCTGGCGCATATGTCGGCAAACCTCCTGTCCGCCTACCGCACCGGCGCGGTGCCGGGGGTGGGCGCCCGGCATCTGGCGCGGAATGACGCGAAGATTGCGGGCATCCTCGGGCCGGGGGTGATGGCGAAGACGACGCTTTCGGCCTTCATGGCCGCCTGTCCGGGGATCGACACGCTGAAGGTCAAGGGGCGCGGCGAAAAGAGCCTGAACGACTTCCTCGCATGGGTGGCCGGCGCTTTCCCGCAGATCACCTCGGTCACCGTCGTGGAGAGCATCGAGGAGGTGGTGCGCGGCTCGGACCTGGTAAGCTACTGCAATTCCGGCGAAACCGGGGACCCGTCCACCTATCCGATCGTCAGGCGGGACTGGGTGAAACCCGGCGCCTTCCTGGCGATGCCCGCCGTCTGCAACATCGACGAGGGCATGCAGGCTCCGGACATCCGCAAGGTGCTCGACAATACCGGGCTTTACGAGGCGTGGTACGAGGAAGTGCCGAAGCCCGCCCATGCCACCATCCCGGTCATCGGCGTGAAATTCATGGACATGATCGCCGAGGGGAAGATGGCCCGGAGCGATCTCGAGGATCTCGGCGCGATCGTCGCGGGCGATGCCCCCGGCCGCAGGACCGATGACGAGATCGTCATCATGTCGGTGGGCGGCATGCCGGTCGAGGATGTGGCCTGGGGCACCGTGGTCTACCGCAATGCGGTCGAGCGCGGCATCGGGACGACGCTCAACCTTTGGGAAGAACCGGTCCTGCGCTGATATTTTCCGGGGGGCCGCCGCCCCCCGCCTGACCCGATGGAATGCAAATGACACAGATCCTGAAACTGAAATCCGGCAATGCGCTGGAAGAGAAGAGCAGCTATTCCCGCCTCGTCGCGGCGGGCGACTGGATCTTCGTCTCGAACACCGCCGGGCGGAACCCCGAGACGAAGCTGATCCCCGAAGACGTGGCCGGGCAGACCCGCCAGGTCTTTGCCAATATCTCCCGCGCGCTCGCAGGCGCTGGCGCCTGCCTTGGTGATACCGTCTCGGCACGGGTCTTCATCCAGGAACCGGCCGACACGCCCGCCGTGATGGAGATCTTCGCCGAGATGTTCCGCGGCATCGATCCCGCGCTGACCGTCACCTGCCCGCCGCTCGGCTCGACCGCCTACAAGGTCGAGATCGAGGTGACCGCCTTCCGCGGCGCCTCGAACGGGGCGCAGAAGTTCACGCTGGAGGGCTGAGGGATGGAACCGCTTGCAGATCTTCCCGTCTCCACCCTCGACATTCCCGCGAAAACCACGGTCGTGGTGATCGGTGCGGGGATCGCCGGGCTCTCGGCCGCGCTGACGCTGATCGAGCGGGGCATTCCCGTCTGCGTGCTGGACAAGGGCCGGATCGGGGCCGAGCAATCGGGCCGCAACCTCGGCTGGGTACGCAAGACCTCGCGCACGCCCGCCGATGTGCCGCTGGCGCAGGCCGCCGACCGGCTTTGGGCCGCGATGCCCGCGCGGACCGGGTCGGATTGCGGTTACCGGCAGGCGGGGATCCTGTTCGTCACCCGGTCCCGGAAACAGATGGCGCTCTACGAGGACTGGCTGAAGGCCGTCGCGCCCCTCGATCTGGGTGCAAGGGCGCTGTCTCCGTCAGAGATCGACCACCTCGTGCCGGGCGGTACGGGCGGCTGGATCGGCGGCCTGCACACGGCCTCGGACGGCCGCGCGGAACCGTCGATGGCCTGTGCCGCACTGGCCCGGGCGGTGCTTGCCAAGGGCGGTCAGATCGTCGAGCACTGCGCTGTCCGCACGCTGTCGACCGCGGCCGGAAAGGTCTCGGGCGTCGTCACCGAACGCGGCGAGATCGCCTGCGATCAGGTGATCCTGGCTGCGGGGCTCTGGTCGCGGCGCTTTCTGGGCAACCTCGGCGTCTTCCTTCCGGCGCTGCCGCTCATCTGCTCGGTCCTGCGCACGGCGCCGATGGAGGGGCCCTGCGAGACAGCCGTGGGCGGCCCGGACTTCTCCTTCCGCAAGCGGCTGGACGGCGGCTTTACCATCACCCAGCGGGGTCGGCTCGATGCGCCGCTCACGCCCGACCATCTGCGGCTCGGTCTGCGCTACCTGCCTGTCCTGCGGACGCAGAAGGGGGCGGTGCAGACGGGGCTCGGACGGCATTTCCTGAACGAGCTGCTTTCGGAAACACGCTGGCGGGACGGCCGGATCACTCCCTTCGAGCGGTGCCGGATCATGGATCCGCCGGTCAATGCCGGGCTCAACGCCGAGGCCCTTGCCGCGCTGCGCAAGGCCTGGCCGGTCTTCGAGAAGGCGCGCACCGCTGCGGCCTGGGCGGGCATGATCGACGTCACCCCCGACAGCGATCCGGTGATCGACAGCGTGGCCCGGCTGCCCGGTCTGACGGTCGCCACCGGCTTTTCCGGCCATGGTTTCGGCACGGGTCCAGCGGCGGGACAACTGGCCGCCGATCTGGCAACCGGCGCCGTGCCGCTCGTCGATCCCGCCCCCTACCGGTTCTCGCGGTTCTGAGAGCAGGTCCCCAGACGCCGCCGCAGCGGATGGCTCAGGTCCCGCTGTGGCGGGGGTTCTGGCCCGGGCAGAGGGGGCGCGGACCCTGCCCGCAAGGTGTACATGGCCGCGTGTAACCTGCGGCCGAGCCGCCGCCAGAGTGGGGCCTCGCCACCGCTCCGGGGAAGTCCAGGCGAGGCCTTGCGAATACCTCGAGCGGCAGCTTGCCGCCCGGTGTCGATTTTCTGGAAAAAGGAGTCAGACGGCGCAGCTGAGTTCCGGTAAATTGCGGCGGTTGCGTACCCCTGCAACCAAATTCCTTAGCGTTTACAAACCATTGCACGCCGCACTTCGGGGCCGCCGTTGCGTTTCCACCACCCCTGGAAGCACTGTGGAAGCAAGAAGCGCCGAAGTCCTGCATATCGCTTCGTGAATCGACGCCTGCAATGAGCGTTGCTTCTGACCTGCTCGATCATTGTCCTTACGTCGATGGACGATCAGACTGTTCCCTTGCAGAGGGAGAGAATGCCGCTCAGTTGCAAGCGTTACAACTGCCCCCCATTTTGATCTCTATTCTGAGCAAGGAAATGCCTCTATATTGGCGCCTAGCGCCAATATAGAGGCATTATACGTGGGCTCTTTCCGCCCAGAATCGACCTTCAGCCTAAGGTCAGGATACTGCAGCGGGAGCCGCCGAACCCGTCCTTCGCCGCGCTACCCTCCACCGCGACCGTCAGAGGTCGGCTCAGCGGACAAGGGGGGAGTACGCCGCGATTGACCGAACGTCGGCTGTCGGCGTTTCGCGACGAACAAGCACCCTGCATTGGGCGGAGATCAGACCGAAACACATAAGCAGCAGTGAAGTCGCAGCTCTTTGCCAAAGCAGCTAACCGCTACCAGTACAGTAGTGGGGGCCCACTGACCTTCCCCCCGGAAACCGGGCCATTGCGAACTGGAATTTTCCACCTTTGACTGGACGAAGGAGGAAGACCCATGAAGCGGAAACGGTTCTCTGAGGAGAAGATCATCGGCGTGCTGAGGGAGCATGAGGCCGGGGCGAAGGTGGACGACATCTGCCGTCGGTACGGCATCAGTTCGGCGACGTTCTACAATGAGCCATTGCTGCGCCATTGGTCCAAGCACAATGGCGAATGCTCAAGAAGTACGGCGGTATGGATGCGTCCGAAGCTAAGCGGCTGCGCGAGCTCGAAGCCGAGAACGCCAAGCTCAAGCGGAATGAGCCATTGTCCGCCATTGGTCCGAGGACAATGGCGAATGCAGATCAGATGCTGGACATGACCGCGATGAAGGAGCTTCTGGCAAAAAACTGGTGAGGGTGAGCCATCGCGTCGCCATGCGTTCGAGACCGATGGCGAACGGCGAAGCGCAAAGCCGTGGGCTTTCTGATCACCGAGATGGGCCTCAGCGAACGGCGCGCCTGTCGGATCGTCGGCCTGGCACGATCGGTCCAGCAATACCGATCTGTGCCGAAGGACGACGCGGCGGTGGTCGAGCGCAAGAAGGCGCTGGCGTCGGAGAAACCGCCGATACGGCTTTCTGCGGCTGCACGCCATGCTGCGGCGCGAGGGCCTGGTAATGAACCATAAGCGGACCTACCGGCTTTACACCGACCAGGGTCTGCAAGTGAGAACGCGGAAGCGAAGGAAGCTGCCCCGGCGCGACCGGGTTGCCCCGCAGGTGCTGGAACCGCCGATGCAGCGGTGGTCGATGGATTTCGTTGGCGACCAGCTGGCCGATTGCCGACGGTTCCGCGTGCTCAATATTGTCGATGATCACAGCCGGTTCTGTCCTGGCCAGATCGTGGACGTGTCGATCCCGGGCGCCAGGGTGGCGCGCTTCCTCGATGATCTGGCGCTGCGCTTCGGGGTGCCCGAGGAGATCGTTCTCGACAACGGCCCCGAAGGCACCAGCAAGGCGATGTTCGATTGGTCCGAACGTACCGGCGTGCGGTTACGGTTCATCGAGCCCGGCAAGCCGGTCCAGAATGCCTTCGTCGAGGGCTTCAACGGCAAGTTCCGGGATGAATGCCTGAACCTGCACTGGTTCCGGTCGCTGCGACACGCCCGCGAAGAGATCGGCCGATTGCGCCATCACTACAACACCGCGCGCCCGCATTCGGCGCTCGGATACCTCTCACCAACGGAGTTCCTAACCAAAACCACTGCGCCGGCGCTTGAGACTCTTGCGGGGCGTTGTTGCAGAACGTCGGCCTGAGGTGTGAGTGGCCCTTTCCCGTCGGTGCTCAGGCCACGCGGACAACCTCGGCGGTGCCGAGTGCATTGAAGCGATTGATAAGGGCGACCCGGATGTGGATTTCGGCGGTTTGGCGATCGGGATCCCGCGCGGCGATGCGCTCACCGAAAGCCTTCAGGCAGCGCATCTTGGCTTCCCCGCGGCTGCGAGCGTGATATCCGGTCCACCGCTTCCAGAATGCCCGACCGTAATAACGCGTGGCGCGCAGGGTTTCGTTGCGCGCCTTTGCAGCCGGGCAGTCCTCTTTCCAAGCCCGACCGTTCCTGCGGATCGGGATGATTGCCGTGCCGCCGCGCGCGATGACGGCGCTGTGGCAGCGGCGGGTATCGCAGGCACCATCTGCGGTCACGGGGCCAATGTCCTCGCCCTC
>NZ_QAYC01000033.1 GCF_003053725.1 Rhodovulum kholense | reverse complement strand
ATCGTCTTGTAGATCGGCTTCGGAGGTCTGCTCATGCTGCCCGGCTAGCATGCTGGATTCACGAGATGAATCCCCTGGATTTGCGCAACAACGCCCTTGACCAGTCTCAACGAAGAACCGTTTGAAACCTCATGCACCAACCCCGGGCGAGACGACTACTGGACCTGCCCCGGCTGCTATCACGACCTGGGCGATGTCGGCGAAGGCCGCCACGCCTGCCCGGAGTGTGGCCGCGATATTGATTGCGCGATCGATACTCAGCCCGTGTGCGTCGCTCGGCTGGCGGATCACGAGGAGGATGCGGCGTGACCCTTCCCGAAGACCATACCGCCAACAAACTTGCCCATGCGCTGCGCGCGGTGGGGCTCAATGACATGGCGACCCGCGCGGCCGAGGGGTACTACCACGACTTTCTTTCGCCGCTTGCCTTCCCCGAGCTGGAACTGATGCGGGATCTGGAAAAGGCCCGCATGGCCGGCAACGCCGGCGCTGCTCTACTGATCGCCCGCCACATCGAGGGCGGTTTCGACGCCAGCCTCGAGGAGAGCGAGGCTTGGGCAGCATCGCCCGAAGGGCGCGAGACGCTGGCTTCGGTGCTCGGAAGGCCCGTGTCGCTGGGAGATCGGGCGTGATCACCTTGGAGATCCGGGGCACGGGATCGTCCTGCGCCGTTTACATGGGAAATGAGCGCGTCAGCCGATTCTTCCTGAAGCGCGAGGCCGCGATCTGCGCCGAGCGCGCCATCGCCCAGCGTCTGCAGCAGCGGCAACGATCCTGTCTCTGTTGCGGAGCGGAATTTACCAGCCATGGGGCCGGAAACCGGCTCTGCAACACCTGTCGTCAGGAAGGGTGATTGACGTGGAAAAGCACACCGAAACTGCCCGCACAAACAGCGTCCGAGTCGGACGCTCTCGGACACTCGGACGCATCACTTTTCGAACATGCGAAAAGCCGTTTCTTTTCTTTGTCTTAAGTGGTGAGCCGTACAGGATTCGAACCTGTGACCCACTGATTAAAAGTCAGTTGCTCTACCAACTGAGCTAACGGCCCACTTGAGGCCTGCTACCTAGAAAAACCCGCGAGGGCGGTCAAGGGCAAAATCCATCATTTTTCGCAGGACGCTGGAAAGGGCCCCGGGCCGGGTGTATAGGACCGCCCCATGGCACGGATGGATGACCCCGAACGCCTGCCCTTCATGAAGATGCACGGGCTGGGCAACGACTTCGTCGTGATCGACCGGCGGCAGGGCGGAACGCCCTTGTCTGCCAGCCTCGTCGCGGCCATCGCCGACCGGCACCGGGGCGTCGGATTCGACCAGCTGGCGGTGATCGAACCCGCCGCGGACGCCGATGCGCGGCTGGTCTTCTACAATGCCGACGGTTCGCCCTCGGCCACCTGCGGCAATGCAACCCGCTGCATCGCGCGCCATCTGATCGATCAGACCGGGCGGCGCGAGCTGACCCTTCTGACCGAACGGGGCCGGCTTTTGGCGCGGGACGCGGGCGACGGGCTGACCTCGGTCAACATGGGCCCGCCGATCCTCGACTGGCAGGGCGTGCCGCTGGCGCGCGAGGTCGATCTCGACCGGCTGCCGATTGCGGGCGAGCCGGTGGCGACCGGAATGGGCAACCCGCATTGCACCTTCTTCGTCGCCGATGCCGAGGCGGTCGACCTGGTCACCTTCGGCCCCGAGCACGAACATCATCCGCTCTTCCCCGAGCGCACCAATGTGCAGGTCGCGCATCTGGCCGGACCCGACCGCATCCGGATGCGGGTCTGGGAACGGGGTGCGGGCCTCACGCTGGCCTCGGGCTCGTCCTCCTGTGCGGTCGCGGTGGCGGCGGCGCGGCGCGAGCTGACCGGGCGCGCGGTGACCATCCTGCTCGATGGCGGCGAATTGCAGATCGACTGGCGCGCGGACGGGGTCTGGATGACCGGTCCGACGGCGCATGTCTTCGACGGGGTCTTTACCGCCCCCTTCCTGGCGAGGGCCGAGTGATGGACGGCGCGGCGCCCCGGTTCACCACGCTTGGCTGTCGGCTGAATGCCTATGAGACCGAGGCGATGAAGGCGCTTGTCGCCGAAGCGGGGCTGGAAAACGCGCTGATCGTGAACACCTGCGCCGTGACATCCGAGGCGGTGCGCAAGGCCCGGCAAGAGATCCGGCGGCTGCGGCGCGAGAACCCCGAGGCCCGGATCGTCGTCACCGGCTGCGCGGCGCAGACCGAGCCTGCACGCTTTGCCGAAATGGACGAGGTCGATCTGGTGATCGGCAATGCCGAGAAGATGCGGCCCGAGACCTGGACCGGGATCGCGAAGGGCCCCGATTTCATCGGCGAGACCGAGAGGGTCATGGTCGACGACATCATGTCGGTGACCGAGACGGCGGGCCACCTGATCGACGGGTTCGGCACGCGAAGCCGCGCCTTCGTGCAGGTCCAGAACGGCTGCGATCACCGCTGCACCTTCTGCATCATCCCTTTCGGGCGGGGCAATTCGCGGTCGGTCCCGGCGGGGGTGCTGGTCGACCAGATCCGGCGGCTGGTCGGCGCGGGCTATAACGAAGTGGTGCTGACCGGAGTCGACCTGACCAGCTGGGGCGCCGATCTGCCCGCCACGCCGCGGCTGGGCGATCTGGTGGCGCGCATCCTGAAGCTGGTGCCCGAGCTGCCGCGCCTCCGGATTTCCTCGATCGATTCCATCGAGGCCGATGAGGCCTTGATGCGCGCCATCGCCGAGGAAGAGCGGCTGATGCCGCATCTGCACCTGTCGCTGCAGGCGGGCGACGACATGGTCCTCAAGCGGATGAAACGCCGGCACCTGCGCGACGACGCGATCCGGTTCTGTGCCGAGGCGCGGCGCCTGCGCCCCGACATGACCTTCGGTGCCGACATCATCGCGGGCTTTCCGACCGAAACCGAAGAGATGTTCGGGAATTCCCTCAGGCTGGTCGAAGAGTGCGACCTGACCTGGCTGCATGTCTTTCCCTACTCGCCCCGTCCCGGCACGCCCGCAGCGCGGATGCCCCAGGTCGATGGCGCGGCGATCCGCGACCGGGCGGCGCGGCTCAGGGCCGCGGGCGACGCGCAGGTCGCGCGGCATCTGGCGGCCCAGGTCGGGCGGAGCCACCGGATCCTGATGGAAAGCCCGCGCATGGGCCGGACCGAGCAGTTCACCGAGGTCGATTTCGGGTCGGACCGGCCCGAGGGCCGGATCGTGACCGCGACCATCTGCGGATGCTCGACGACCCGGCTTCAGGCGGACTAGAGTCTTGTCAGGTCCCGACCGGGCGCGGCCCCGCCCGGGACGGCCGACCGATATGTGAATGGACAGGCGCCCCGGGCCAGCCTATCTTTTGGGCAGTCTTCCAGGAGTTTCGCCGATGCCCCTGCCTCTTGCCCCCATCGCGACCGTCGCCCTGCGCTACGGCCTGCACTATGGCGCGGTCGCTCTGGCCGCCTACGCGCTGTCGAAAAGCCGGGACGGACTGCGCCGCGACCAGCGCACGGAAGACGCCATGGACGAGCTGGGCGAGGGGCTGACCTTCCGTCGCGATCAAGAACAGGTGAACGGGGCCGCCCGGATGCGCCGTACTTTCCGCGTGGGCCCCGCCGGCCCGGGGGTCGAGATTGATGCCTCGGCCTTCGGTCGGCTGCGGGTTCGCCGGGTGTGACGCCGGGGCAGGACGGCGGCCTGAACAACGGCCCAAATAGCGCAATATAGTGTCTTGGCATGCGGTTGAACGTCTCAGAATCGGTCTAATAACCCGATTCCCTCTGGCTGGAATTGTCCCTGAGGGGTATACGGCGGTCGACCGGAATCCGTCTGAGCCTCCGCCGTCGCTGCGCGGCTATGTCCGCTGGACGCAATTTTCCTGCCGGGGCTAGGTAAGTCTGGTAAACGGCCGAGGAATCCCTTGGCCCGTTTTTTCGAATCGACCGGGGGCGACCCGGTCCTGGAAAGGAGAAATTCTCGTGTCGCACGCAGAAGATCACGACGGCACCCGCCGAGACTTCCTTTACTATGCCACGGCGGGCGCCGGTGCTGTGACCGCAGGTGCGGCCATCTGGCCGCTGATCAACCAGATGAACCCCTCCGCCGACGTGCAGGCGCTGAGTTCGATCCGGGTCGACGTCTCGTCGGTGTCCGAAGGCCAGCAGATTACTGTCAAGTTTCTCGGCAAGCCGGTGTTCATCCGCCTGCGTACTCCCGAAGATATCGAACTGGCGCGCTCGATCCCGCTGTCCGACCTTCGCGACAACAACTCGCGCAACCCGAACAAGCCGGGCGAGGCGACGGACCAGAACCGGACGATGGACGAAGAGGGCAAATGGCTGGTCATGATCGGCGTCTGCACCCATCTCGGCTGCGTTCCGATCGGCAACCAGTCCGGTGATTTCGGCGGGTGGTTCTGCCCCTGCCACGGCTCGCACTACGATTCCGCGGGCCGCATCCGCAAGGGCCCCGCGCCCGAGAACATGTACATCCCGGTTGCGTCCTTCGTGGACGAGACGACCATCCAACTCGGTTAAGGGAGCCCCCGAATGTCCGGTATTCCTCACGATCATTACGAACCGGGGTCGGCCCCCGAGAAGTGGCTGGAGCGGCGCCTGCCGGTCATCAGCCTGATTTACGACACCCTGATGATCCCCACCCCGAAGAACCTCAACTGGATGTGGATCTGGGGCGTGGTGCTGTTCTTCACGCTGGTGCTGCAGATCGTCACCGGCATCGTCCTGGCGATGCACTACGTGCCGAACACCGAGATGGCCTTCGCCTCGCTCGAGCACATCATGCGCAACGTGAACGGCGGCCACTTCCTGCGGTATCTGCACTCGAACGGCGCCTCGCTGTTCTTCGTGGCGGTCTACCTGCACATCTTCCGCGGTCTCTATTACGGGTCCTACAAGTCGCCCCGCGAGGTGACCTGGATCATCGGCATCCTGATCTACCTGGCGATGATGGCGACCGCGTTCATGGGCTACGTCCTGCCCTGGGGCCAGATGTCCTTCTGGGGCGCCACCGTGATCACCGGCTTGTTCGGCGCGATCCCGTGGATCGGTCACGACATCCAGCAATGGCTGCTGGGCGGGCCGGCCGTCGGCAACGCGACGCTGAACCGGTTCTTCTCGCTGCACTACCTCATTCCCTTCGTGATCCTCGGGCTGTCGATCGTCCACGTCTGGGCGTTCCACACCACCGGCAACAACAACCCCACCGGTGTTGAGGTCCGCCGCGGTTCGCGGGAAGAGGCCGACAAGGACACGCTGCCCTTCTGGCCCTATTTCGTGATGAAGGACCTGTTCGCGCTGGGCGTCGTGCTGGTCGTCTTCTTCGCGATCGTGGGCTTCATGCCGAACTACCTGGGTCACCCCGACAACTACCTCGAGGCGAACCCGCTGCAGACCCCGACGCACATCGTGCCGGAATGGTACTTCCTGCCCTTCTACGCGATCCTGCGGGCCTTCACCGCCGACGTCTGGGTGGTGATGATCGTCGACTGGCTGACCTTCGGCGTCGTCAACGCCAAGTTCTTCGGTGTGATCGCGATGTTCGGCTCGATCATCGTGATGGCGCTGGTGCCCTGGCTCGACACCTCGAACGTGCGCTCGGGCCGCTACCGTCCGCAGTTCAAGCTGGCCTTCGCGCTCTTCGTGGTCGACTTCGTGCTGCTGACCTGGGCGGGCGGGATGCCGGCCGAGGCGGTCTATGCCAACATCTCGCTCGTCGGTGCCGCCTACTGGTTCGCGTACTTCCTGGTGATCCTGCCGGTGCTGGGCGTGATCGAGAAGCCGCTGCCGCAGCCGGAAACCATCGAGGAAGACTTCAACGCCCACTACGGCGAAGGCGCCGCGGCCGGCAAGGCCACGCCGGCCGAGTGACAGAAGGGATCGGATAAGATGTTCAAGAAACTGACGATCACCGCCCTGACCGCCCTGACGCTGGGGGCGGGTGGCGCCTGGGCCGCCGAGGGCGGCCATGTGAAGGACTACAAGTTCTCGTTCGAGGGGCCCTTCGGCAAATACGACCAGGCTCAGCTGCAACGCGGCCTGCAGATCTACACCCAGATCTGCTCGGTCTGCCACGGTCTGAAATACGTGCCCTTCCGGTCGCTCTCCGAGCCGGGCGGGCCGACGCTGAGCGACGATGCGATGCGCGCCTATGCGGCCACCTACAGCATCTACGATCCCGAGATCGAGGATTACCGCGATGGCAAGCCGACGGACCACTTCCCCGGCGCGACCTATCCCGGCGCCCCGGACCTCAGCCTGATGGCGAAGGCGCGGGCGGGCTTCCATGGCCCGCTTGGCACCGGTCTGTCGCAGTTCTTCAACGGCATGGGCGGCCCCGAATACATCACCTCCTACCTGCTCGCCTTCAGCGACGAGACCAAGGAAGAGGCCGGCACGCTGTATTACGAGAACCCGGTCTTCTCGACTGGCTGGAGCGCGATGCCGCCCCAGCTGTTCGGCGAGGATGTGGAATATGCCGACGGCACCGAGGCCACCATGGAACAGGAAGCCAAGGACGTCGCGGCCTTCCTGATGTGGACGGCCGAGCCCAAGCTGATGATGCGCAAGGAAGCGGGGGTCATCTCGGTCCTGTTCCTTGGCGTGCTGACCGTGCTGCTCTATCTGACGAACAAGCGTCTCTGGGCCCCCTACAAGCCCAAGAAGAACGTCTGATCTTTGGATCTTCGGTTGACGGAAACGCGCCCTTCGGGGCGCGTTTTTCGTTTGCGCCCCGGTTTGCGCCCCGCTTTGCGCTCCGGGCCGCCGACAATGCCCCGGATCGGGCGTGTCATGGGTATTTTTGCCAAGAAGAAGGGATAGGGGCGATCAGCCCAGATAGGCGCGCAGCGCCGGCGGCGGGTCGGCCAGCAGATCGGCCGTCGCACGGGGCGGATGGGCGTGGCCTTCCGCGACGAGGATCGTCTGATCGGCGATGGCGCGGGCATCGGCCGGATCGTGGGTGACGAACAGAACGGTGGCGCCGGTCTCGTGCGCCAGGTCGGCCAGCAGATCGAGCATCCCGGCCTTGAGCGCCGGGCCGAGGGCGGCGAATGGCTCATCCAGCAGCATCAGCGGCCGGTTGCGCAACAGCATCCGCGCCAGCGCCACCCGGCCGCGCTGGCCGCCCGACAGCGCCGCCGGTTTCCGGGCGCCGAGTCCGGCCAGCCCGACCCGGTCGAGCGCGGTTTCGACCGCGCGGGTCTGATCCCGGTCGAGCCGAAGGCCGGGACGAAGGCCAAGCCCGACATTCTGGGCCGCGGTCAGGTGGGGAAAGAGGTTGTTGTCCTGAAACAGCACCGAAAGCGGCCTGTCGCCGGGCGCGAACGGGCCAAGATCGGTGCCCTGCCAGAGCACCCGGCCGCGGTCGGGCGCCAGAAAGCCCGCGATGGTGTCGAGCAGTGTCGATTTGCCCGCGCCCGAGGGCCCCAGCAGCGCCACGATCCGGCCCGGCGCGACGGTCAGGTCCGCGCTGAGGGAGAAGCCGCCCTGAAGAAGGACGAGGGTCTCAAGGCTCAGCATGGGTGCGTCCTCCGCGGTCGAAGATCCAGAAGAGCCCGAGGCTGAGCACCAGCAGCAAGAGGGCGGCGCCGGCCGCGCTTTCCATCCGGTAGGCCGCCATCAACCCGTAAAGCTGCAAGGGCAGCGTGGCATGGCCCGGGTCGGAGAACAGCGCGATCACGCCCAGATCGCCCATCGAGAGCGCCGCCGAAAGTCCGAGCGTGAAGCCCACGGGACGGCGCAGGCGCGGCATCAGCATCAGCCTGAGCCGCGCACCTCCGGTCATCCCGAGGCTGTCGGCAAGGCGGCCATGGCTGCGCTCGGCTTCGGCCACGGCGGGCATCAGCGCGCGCAGCGCGAAGGGCAGGCTCATCGCGGCATTGACGGTCGCGGTAACCGGCAGCGCCAGCAGCCGCGGATCGGCCAGCGGGAAGAGCAGGATGAAAAGCCCGGTGCCCATCACCAGCGGCGAGGCGGCGATGGTGAGCGTGCCCGCCGCCTGAACCGCCCGACCCCGAAGGCCCTTGAGCCGGTCGATGGCGATGGCCATCGGCAGCGCCAGCGCCAGCGTCAGCGCGGCCGAGCCGAGCGCCACGGCAAGCGAGCGGAGCGCCGCCGCATAGACCGAGGGGGGCAAGCCCGCCAGTCCCGGCAGGCCGCGCAGCGCCACCATGGCAAGCGGCAGGATCAGGAACAGCGTGGCCAGCGTCAGCCAGGCCGCGTCCTGCAGCCGCAGCCACCGCCCGTCCGTGCCGAGCTGCGCGACCGGGCGACCGAGACCGGGACCGAAGGCGCCCGGCACGGCGATCGCGAAGGCCGAAAGCGCGGCGATGACCGACAGCCCGACCTGGATCAGCGCCAGCCAGGCAGCGCGGCCAAGGTCGAAATCGAAGCGGAAGGCCTGATAGATCGCCAGCTCGACTGTTGTCGCGCGCGGTCCGCCGCCAAGGGTCAGGGCGACGGCAAAACTGGTCAGGCAGATCAGGAAGACGACCAGAAAGGCGCCGGGCAGTACCTCGCGCAGCATCGGGCGTTCGATATGGGCGAAGCGCTCGGCCGGGCCGAAGCCCAGCGCCGCCGCCAGCCGGAAGCGTTCCGCCGGAATCGCCAGCCAGCCCTGAAGCACCAGCCGGGTCGCCAGCGGCAGGTTGAAGAAGACATGGGCCAGCACCACGCCGCCCGGCCCGTAGATGTCGACCGGGCCCAGGCCCAGCGGCGCAAGGGCCGCAGACAGAAGGCCGCTGCGGCCGAAGACGGCCAGAAGGCCCATCACCGCGACGATGACGGGCAGGATGAAGGGCGCACCCAGAAGGGTGATCAGCACACCCCGTCCCGGAAAGCGGCGCCGGGCCAGCGCCCGGGCCACCGGCACTGCCAGCAGGGTGCTGAGCGCGGCCGAGGCCAACGCCTGCAACAGCGTGAACCGCACCGCTGCCAGATCGGCGGCACCCAGCCGCGCGGGCCCTTCCGCGCGCAGGGCCACGGCCGCGATGGTGCCGAGGCCAAGCGCCAGCGCCAGTGCGGCGGCGCCCAGCCCCAACCCGGTGGCAGCGCCTAGCGGCTGAGCGCGTCGCGCCATTCGGCCAGCGCCTCGTCCCGCACCTCGGCCGCCTCGCCCGCCGGGAAGATCAGCGCCGTTTCGGGCCTGATCAGGGTCTCGTAGCCCGCGGGCAACCCGTTGGCGGGGGTGACGGCCGGATACATCCAGTTGGTGGTGGGGATTGCCGACTGGAACGGTTCGGTCAGCATGAAGTCTAGGAATTGCTGCGCCAGCTCGGGCTGGTCGGACGAGGCCACGATGCCCGCCACCTCGATCTGCAGGTAGTGGCCCTCGTCGAAGCGGGCGGCGGCCTTGGTATAGTCCTCTTCGGCGATCAGGTGATAGGCGGGCGAGGTGGTGTAGGACAGCACCATGTCGGCCTCGCCGTCGATGAACATGCCGTATGATTCGGTCCAGCCCTTGGTCACGGTCAGGATATGCGGCGCAAGCCCCTCCCAGATCTCGGGCGCGCGGTCGCCATAGGCGGCCTTGACCCAGAGCAGCAGCCCCAGACCGGGGGTCGAGCTGCGCGGGTCCTGGATCACGATCTTCAGGTCCTCGGGCGCGGCGATCAGGTCCTCGAAACTGGCGGGCGGCTCGGGCAGCCGGGTCTTGTCGTAGACGAAGGCGAAATAGCCCCAGTCATAGGGCAGAAACAGCGGGTCTTCCCAGCCGACCGGCAGGTCGAGCACGGAGTCGTCGCGGCCATGCGGGGCGAACAGACCGGTTTCGGCCGCGGCGGCGGTCAGGTTGGTATCGAGCCCCAGCACGACATCCGCGTCGGTCCGGTCGCCTTCCAGCCGCAGCCGCGCCAGCAGCGCCGCGCCGTCGCCCGCGGCCACGAAATTCAGCGCGCAGCCGCACCGGGCTTCGAAGGCGTCCTTGACGATCGGGCCGGGGCCCCATTCGGCCACGAAACTTTCATAGGTGTAGACGGTCAGTTCGGGCCGCTCGTCCGCCAATGCGGGCAGGGCCGACGCGGCCAGCGCCGCGGCGATAACTTGGATACGCATGGTCCTCCTCCAAAGATGGGGGCGGCCGGGCAAGGGTGGAGATTTGTCCATGGGCCTTCCCTCCGCCGGTTCTAACCGGTTCAGGTTCAACGGGTTCGCAGGTTGCGCATCTCAGCCCCATGGGGCACCCCGAGGTGACGGCCACGCTAGCGCCCCGCCCTGCGGTCCGCAAGCCAAACTCAGGCCCCGCCCCGCGCAGCCTGGGCAAACCCCTTGAGGGGCGGGCGCCCGGCGGCTATGCCCATAGGCCAAAGGAGATCGCCCCCATGAGCCAAGAATGAGCCTGAACACCTTCGGCCATCTGTTCCGCGTCACCACCTGGGGCGAAAGCCACGGGTCCGCGCTTGGCGCGACGGTCGATGGCTGTCCGCCCGGCATCGCGGTCGACGAGGCGATGCTGCAGCACTGGCTCGACCGTCGGAAACCCGGGCAGAGCCGGTTCACCACCCAGCGGCAGGAACCCGACACGGTCGAGATCCTGTCGGGCGTGTTCGAGGGGCAGACCACGGGCACCCCGGTGCAGCTGATGATCCGCAATACCGACCAGCGGTCGAAGGATTACGGCGACATCGCGCAGAAATTCCGGCCCGGTCATGCCGACATCACCTACTGGCAGAAATACGGCATCCGCGATTATCGCGGTGGCGGCCGGTCCTCGGCTCGGGAAACGGCGGCACGGGTGGCGGCCGGGGGCGTGGCGCGGGCGGCGCTGGCATCGCTGGCGCCTGGGCTGACGATCACCGGCTACATGGTGCAGATCGGCCCCCATGCCATCGACCGGGCGCGTTTCGATGTCGCTCAGATCGAACGCAACCCGTTCTGGGCGCCGGACGCACAGGCGGCGGCGGAGTGGGAAGGCTACCTCGACGGGCTCCGCAAGACGGGCAACTCGGTCGGCGCGGTGGTCGAGATCGTGGCTTCGGGCGTGCCCGCGGGCCTTGGCGCGCCGATCTATGGCAAGCTCGACACCGATCTGGCGGCGGCGATGATGAGCATTAATGCCGTGAAGGCGGTCGAGATCGGCGAGGGCATGGCGGCCGCGACCCTGACCGGCGTCGAGAATGCCGACGAGATGACCATGGGTCCCGACGGGCCGGTCTATGCCTCGAACCATGCGGGCGGCATCCTCGGCGGGATCTCGACCGGGCAGGAGGTGGTGGTGCGCTTCGCGGTCAAGCCGACCTCGTCGATCCTTACCCCCCGGCGCACTGTGACGGTGGCGGGCGAAGAGACCGAGATTGTCACCAAGGGCCGCCACGACCCCTGCGTCGGCATCCGCGCGGTGCCGGTGGGCGAGGCGATGATGGCCTGCGTGCTTCTGGACCATTTGCTGCTGCATCGCGGTCAGGTGGGCGGCAATCGGGGCCGGATCGGCTAGCGCGTCGGCGGTTACTGTCTGCGGGCCGCGGTCTGCCCCTGCAGCGCGGCAGGGGCACCGCTCGTGTCGGCAGATCCGGCAGCCGGCGCAGCATTGGGCAGGAGTCGGCTATCGCATTCTCAGAAAGTGATTTGTCGGTGATCGCAGCACAGCTTGGCTGTTTCGAAGGCCGCCCGGAGCGATCTCTGCGCTCGGGGGCGGGGCGGGAGGCACGCGCCGTTGCAGACGGCAGGGCAGGATGCCGCCAGGCTTCTCCCGCGGGAAGGGACCATGGAGCTTCACAGATCCGATATGTCCTGGCGGCAAGCTGCGGGCTGAATTTTACGCAGGCCGCCGGCCCGTGCAGCGTGACCCGGCCCGCACTGACACCCGGGGTCAAGCGGCTGGAAGAGGAACTGGGCGACGACCCGTTCCAGCGGAGGGCATGCGGTCCCATCCGACCGAGCTTGGCAAGGAGATGGTCCCGCTTCTGCAGTACAGCCACGATGCCGCCAAGGCCGAGGCTGAGAGACGAATACCGCGATAGCCGGTTGCCCCGCGCTTGCCGGGGATGAAGTTCTTGCCGGTCTGGGGATGGCGCCAGCGGCTGGCCTTCTGCTTGAGATGGTTCGAGACCGTGCGGCCGCCCCAGCGGGTCTCGCCGCGATCTTCGAGCCAGAAGTTGAAGGCCTCGATCAGGTCGCGGGAATGGATGAAATCATCCTCGGCGCCGGTGACGATGGCGCATTCGGTCAGGAAGGCGCCCACCGGATCGCTTTCCTCGCGGTATTCGGCCGTGGCCTCCAGCACCCGTTCGGGCGGGCGGAGGGGCGCGTTCCGCTCGGCCGTGACCCGCTTCATGACGGCGAACACCGCCGGATCGCCCGGCGCGGTGCGGGCGCTGATCCGGCCCGAGCTGTGGGGCTTCCTGGACGGCGCGCTGATCGAGGGCACCGCCGTTTCGGAATGGGACCGACTGGCGAAGAATACCCCGGCCGGGAACATCGCCATGACCCATAACGCGCTGGCCGCGCCCTCGGGCAATCCGCTGGCGACGGCCTCGCTGCTGACCACAGCGGCGGGCGGCGTGGCCGCGATCTTCATCGGCGCATGGGGGACTGTGGACATGATCCGCGACCCGTTCAGCGACGCGCAGTCGGGCGGGCTCCGGATCATGGCGCTGGCCACCATGGACGTGACCGTTGGTGGCGCTCGCGGGCGCCGAGACCGTCTTCGAACTCTTCGACCCGGAGCACACGGCATGACACTGGCAATTCGGATCCACTGGCGCGTCGCCGGACGCTTCAACCAGTTGCGCGCGGGCGGAAAAGTTTTTGGCCCGCTTTAAGGGGTGCGCGTGATGGCCCCGCGAAGCGACATCTCGGCCGAGTTCTAGGCGACGGCCGTGGCGATGCAGGCCCGCCAGCGCCCGGTCTCGCTTCGGGACCGCCTGAGCCTGGCGGCCGCGGGGCTCGGGTCGGGCGACGGGGAATTGCGCGCGGCCATTGCCCGGTTCCTGGCCGATCACGATGACGGCCCGGCCGCCGCCGGAGCCGCCCTGCAGGACAGGATCCTTCGGCGCTCGGAAGCGCCGCCCGCGCGCCATGCTTGGCAAGAGAGGGCTGATCTCGATGGCTGAGGCACCGCTGTTCCGGGCCGATCAGGTGCTGATCGCTGCCACTGCGGCGCTGGCCGTGCCGCCGGTGATGGATTGCGATGTGACCGCGCGACGGCTGACCATGGCGCTCGACGTGGTCCCGCATATCGACCTCAACGGCCCGACCTACGGCCTCGCCTTCGAGATCGAGGCCAGCGGGTCTCGGCGACCTCGGCGCTGACGGTCTCGGCGGCCTGGGCCTGCGTGAAGGGCAATTCCGAACTGATCGGCGCGCTGCCGGTGGCGCTTTACGAACGCGGCGCCAATGGCAGCCGGGCCCGGATCGAGGCGGACCTGGCCGAGATCCTGACCCTCTCGCCCTCGGCCGGGCAGACCGCGATGGAGTTCTGGGAGGCGCAGGTCGCCCATCTGCTGCTGCAGGGCAATGCCTATTCCGAGAAGCTGACGGTCGGCAGCCGCCTGGTGGGGCTGCGCCCGCTCTTCAACGTGCTGCCGGTCCGGCGCGACGATGGCCGGTTCGACTATCGCGTGACCGAGGACGGCCGGACCCATGTGCTGCCGCCCGGCAAGGTCTTCCATGTGCGGGGCTTCGGTGGCGGCGACGGGCTCGGCATGAGCGCGATCCGCTTCGGGGTGCAGAGCTTCGGCTCGGCGCTCGCGGCCGACGAGACCGCCGCGCGGGTGTTCTCGAACGCGATGATGCCCTCGGGCGTGATCGAAAGCGACCAGACCCTGACCCCCGAGCAGCGCGCCCAGCTCGGCCGGATGCTCGAGGCCTATGTGTCGAGCGACCGGGCGGGCAAGACGCTCGCGCTCGAGGCGGGCCTCAAGTACCGCCAGCTGCAGATGAACCCCGAGGATGCGCAACTGCTGGAAACGCGGCGCTTCCAGGTCGAGGATGTCTGTCGCTGGTTCGGCACGCCGCCGGTGGTGATCGGCCATGCCGCCCAGGGCCAGACCATGTGGGGCACGGGCGTCGAGGCGATCATGATGGCCTGGCTCCGCACCGGCATCAATCCGCTCCTGCGCCGTCTGGAAAGCCGGATCCTGAAGGATCTGATCCCGGCGGGCAAACGCGGGCGGTGGTTTGCGGAATGGAACCGCGAGGCGATGCTGCAGATGGACAGCAAGGCCAAGGGCGAGTTCCTGTCGAAGATGGTCGCGGGCGG
>NZ_QAYC01000032.1 GCF_003053725.1 Rhodovulum kholense | reverse complement strand
CAGCGCCATACACCTTGGCGCGGGGTGGAGCAGCCCGGTAGCTCGTCAGGCTCATAACCTGAAGGTCGTAGGTTCAAATCCTACCCCCGCAACCAAATTCCTTAGCGTTTACAAACCATTGCACGCCGCACTTCGGGGCCGCCGTTGCGTTTCCACCGCCCCTGGAAGCACCGTGGAAGCAAGAAGCGCCGAAGTCCTGCATATCGCTTCGTGAATCGACGCCTGCAATGAGCGTTGCTTCCAGTGCCATACCCTGTGACCACTCAAAGATCGAATACGTCACGCACCTGTGGCCTGATCTTCGCTGAGTCGATGGCGCCGTCTAGCCGTGTTTTTCCTGCCCGCGAGGAACTGGACGCCGAGCTGGGCGCGGCTTTTCTCTGCGCTGACCTTGCCTTGACCTCCGAGCCGGGCTAAGACCATGCCGCCTATATTCAAAGCTGGCTGAAGGTTTTGAAAAATGACAAGCGGGCGATCTTCTCTGCTGCCGCCCATGCCCAGCGTGCCGCCGACTATCTGCACGGGCTGCAACCCGTCATCGACGAGGATGACAGCAAACAATGGGTTGCCGCGTAAGCGGCAGCCTTTTCCATGGCCAGAGAAAATTAGCATCCGCCGGAGGCGGACGCACCTCCCTGCGGGTTTGAAGGGGAAAGGCTTTTTTGTGGCCTGCGCCGATGCTTGGCCGTTTTCCGGGGCAGCGAATTTCTATGATTATCAGTTTGTTGCGCGAAGTTGCTGAGTGACTTTGGCCGGTTGGCTGGCCGCTTCGGCTGCGGAGCGCAGTGCGCTCCAAGCCATCATGTCAGCATTTGTCGGTAAGTTGTTCTAGCCGTTTGGAAATCGCAGTCTGAACGGATGTCGTGATTTCCTCCGGAAAAGCGGCCTTCCCGTAAGGGCAGAGAGAGCGAGATCGGCATCCGATGTTCCCAGTCCAGCCACGAGCGGTCATAGACAAAGCTGATCGCACCCGACTTCTCGCGCAGGAGTTGTCCGACAAGCGGCGTGTTCAGGAAGACGTTCAACGGTGTGAAGCTGCGGCGGCGACCCATCTAGAAGATGTCCTCCAGGCCGTTTTGCGATCCCTTGCTTCTTGGTTGCACCTGGATTTCAAGGTCGAGCGCAGCGAACAGGTCGAAGAGCGTTTCCAGCTTGGTACTGGCGACGCCATTCTCGATCTTGGAGATGGTCTCCTGCCAGACCCCGCTTCTGGCTGCGAGGTCTTTCTGTGTGAAGCCCTTGGCCTTCCGTGCTTCACGGATGGCGTGACCGATATCTCTGGGGGTGCGTGCTAACTGCTTCATATCTTATCTCTTTCTATAAGTATGACGCAAAAATCATATTTTGTCAATATGACGAGAAAATCATAAGCCATCATTATGATCTATGTATCATAGATCGCCTTTATGGCCTCTGCATCATATCCCAGCGAGGGAAGGTCCCGTCAGAGAGACTGGGCGGGGGTGGCGCAACGGCGATTGCGCACGCGGGTGATGTTTTCGAGGGACGCCAGGATGTTGCTGCGCTCGGCTGTGCCGGTGGCCTTGGCCATCAGCAGGCGTTCAAGCACGGCGTAAAGCTCATCCAGTTGGTCGTCGGCAAGCTGCTCCAGCTCGTATATGGTGAAAAATGCGATCATCGTGATCCTCCTGTTCTTGGCATTGTCGAGCCCGAACCATTCGGGACTTCGTTGAACAGGACGACCGGCATCATCGGCGTGATGGGGACACCTTCGGGCGCAACATATGTGAAGCAGGCCTGCCCTTGTCCCGCCCTCTCAGGCCGCATGTGCCAGACCTGAATGTCTCAGAAGCCCCCTGAATGCGTGATCGGCAATACCGTCGAGAACAGGACAGTGAGCGCAGGGTCAGCGGTTTCCGCCATTCGTTGCGGGAGCCGGAGCTTGCCATCGCCCTTGGGTGGGCTTTGCCCGTACATCGCCTGAATTCCTGACCGAACGCGGTCGCCCGTCAATATCCTGCCCGCACCACACTGTCTTCGCTGCGCTACGACGCGCCGTGTTGGACATGACAGCCGCCCTTTTCCGTCCGGTCTTGCGGAATGGCATGAACGAGCCAACCCCAAACCAAAGGAGAAGCAAAATGGCTGATACCCTCAACAAACAACAGAAAACCTCGCCCCGAGCGCCCGACTTCCTCGCCTGGCACGTCACGCAAAAGGACGACAAATTCTAATGGAACAAGGTCGGTGCGGCCTGCGCGCATGGGAACCGCCGGCGTGAAGGGTCGTATTCTCACCGTCCATCTTTTCGGTGACGACGAGGTCTTCCGCCATCAGGCCTTCAAGCGAAGACATGATCTTGTCGTCGCTGGTGGCGCCGGGCGAAAATGGCAGGTGAACTGTGCGACCGGACTTCCTCACGTGTCCAGGCCAGCAAGATGGCCGCCTTGCGGCCAATGGGCGCATTCCCGACCGTCGCTGCGTTTTGCATGAACGACCGCTTTGTTCCGGGCAAGTCCCATGAGCCGGTCGTCCTGCTCAGGCGAAGGGGATCAGGCCGGCTTTCGTCGGCAAGGTCCTCTCCGAATGCCCCCTGGCCTGTTTCACCCTGCGCGAACCTTCGGCCCTGATCGGCGATGGTCGGCCTCGGGACCGCGCCGATGCGCCCTTCGGATAACGAACATCGGGGCGGGACGGCATCGATCTGAAATCCGGATCGGCAAGGCGACATGAACGTCGATTTCTCAAACGTCCGGTTCTGATTCTGGCGCTCGAGCAGGAAGGGTGCATGCCTTGCCGCTTCCGGTGCTGTTTAAGCCGATGCGGAAACCCGCGCTCCAAGACCACCGATCGCTGGCGGGCAAGACCGGCGGGCCGATCCGGTGCCCTGCCCGGCCGGGGGCGGCTACGGGATCACCGCCTCGGCGCTGGCGGCCAGAGAGACCACGATGGCGACGGTCAGCAGCACCGAGGCCGCGCCCATCACAAGCCCCCAGATCGTGACCCGGCCATCATGCTCGACCATGCCGACGCCCGCGACGAACAGCGAGATCGCCGGGAACCATCCGCTGCCCGGCACCGGCAGGAACAGGGTGAAGGCGATCACGAACAGCGCCGCTCCCAGCGCGCGTTCGTTGCGGCGGCGGAACAGGGCGGGGGTGCGCGGCCTAAGAACCCGCTCCAGCCGCCGGGTGACGGGGCGCAGCCTCAGCACGGTGCGGCGCAGCTTGTCGTGATCCAGCCGTAACCGCGCCAGCGGTCCCGGCAGGCGGACATGGCGGTAGCCCAGCATCATCTGCGCGGTGGTGACCAGCACCGGCAGCGCGGTCACCAGCGAGGATCCGGGCGGCAGCGGCAGCATGGTCATGAGCGCAAACACCACGACCGCCCAGCCGAACGAGGTCTCGCCCAGCCCCGACAGCAGGCTGCCGAGGGTCAGGTTGCCGGCATCGTGCTGATCCCGCGAGGTCCGCAGGATCGGAAGCGACAACGAAACACGTCGCCGGAAGCCGCGATTTCTGTTCATCAGGATATCCCACGTGGGCCGCTGTTACGCGATATCGCCCCCGGATGCCATGACTTCGATTGCGGGCGCGGGCAAGTGTTTGCCGGACGGGCGGGTTTCCGCATGCGGCCGGGCGGCTCGCCGTGCAATTCCGGTCCGATCCTGGCGGATCGACCCCGATTGTCCCGATATCCGGGCGCGGGGCAGCGCTGGGGGCGGCTTCGACCATGACAGCGAAGCGCGGGCGGGCTAGGGTCGCGCCGCTGGGGAGGACCCCGGAAGCGGGCCGGGGGACTGGTGAAAGGAACGGACGAATGACCGGAACGGCGGCAACCGTGGCGGCGCGCGACCCCATGCCGGGGATCGCGGCGATGTGCGCGGGCGTGGCCTGTCTTTGCGTCAACGACGCCTTCGCCAAGGCGCTGACCGAGGGCTATTCGCCGCTCCAGATCCTGTTCCTGCGCAGCCTGATCGCGCTGCCTTTTGCCGCCGCTATCGCGGTCGGGACCGGAGGGCCCCAGGCGCTGGTCTCGCGCCGCCCGCTGGCGCATCTGGCGCGGGGCGGGCTGGTGATCGCGGCGGCGCTGATGTTCTTCACCAGTTTCCGCTATCTGGGGCTGGCCGAGGCAACCGGGCTGATCTTCGTGGCGCCGATCTTCATCACCGCTCTGTCGGCGCTGGTCCTGCGCGAGCCGGTGGGCTGGCGGCGCTGGCTGGCCGTGGCGGCGGGCTTTGCCGGGGTGCTGATCGTGGTCCGTCCGGGGGCGGCGGCGTTTCAGCCGGCCTCGGTGCTGCCGGTGCTGGCGGCGCTGTTCTATGCGGTGCTGATGCTCAGCGCGCGCTGGCTCGATGCGCGCGAAAGCGTCTGGACGATGCAGCTCTGGCTGGTCGGCAGCTCGGTGCTCCTGAGCGGTCTGGCGGTCGGTTTCGTCTGGACACCGGTCCCGGCGGGCGATCTCTGGGCCTTCGGCTGCATCGCCCTGTTCGGCACGCTGGGCATGACGCTGATCACCCAGGCGTTCCGGATGGCGCCCGCGGTGGTGATCGCGCCGCTGGACTATACCGCGCTGCTCTGGGCCACCGGTTTCGGCTGGCTGTTCTGGCAAGAGGTTCCCGACCGCGCGACGGCGGTGGGGGCGGCGGTCATCGTCGCCAGCGGCGTCTTCATCATGATCCGCGAAAGGCGGGCGGCGGGCTGAGCGCCGCCCCCTCTCAGCCGGTCGGCATGATATGGATCTCGCGCAGCTCGGCGCGGGGATTCTGTTCCAGCGCATAAAGCACCGCATCGGCGACATCCTCGGGCCGGATCTTGTCGGGCTTGGGGCTGTCGAAGAACGGCGTATCGACCATCCCGGGCGAGATCACCGTGCAGCGCCCGCCCCAGTCGCGCATCTCCTCGGACATGTTGCCGCCATAGCCATGCACGAACCACTTGGTCGCGGAATAGATCGAGCCCTTGATATGGGTCCGCCCCGCGGCCGAGCCGGTCAGCACCAGATGCCCCTTCGTGCGGCGCAGATGCGGAAGGGCGGCACGGGCGGTGAACAGCACGCCCATCACGTTCAGATCGACCATCCCGCGCCAGTCCTCGGGATCGCCCGCTTCGGTGCCGGGCCGTTCGAGGCCGCGCCCGGCATTGGCGAAGGCCGCATGCAGTGCGCCGAAGTTTTCGACGGTACGGGCCACGGCTTCCT
Organism: Rhodovulum kholense; assembly: GCF_003053725.1. Classification (GTDB taxonomy): domain Bacteria; phylum Pseudomonadota; class Alphaproteobacteria; order Rhodobacterales; family Rhodobacteraceae; genus Rhodovulum; species Rhodovulum kholense. Next base: position 9,413 of record NZ_QAYC01000032.1, on the reverse strand, counting down.
CCTGCGCGGCCGGATCGGTGGCATCGCCGGGCAGGGCCAGCGCCGCCGCGCCCAGCTCGGTTGCCAGCGCGTCCAGCTTGTCGGCCGAGCGCGCCATCAGCCCCACCGACCAGCCACGGGCGACGGCGGCGCGGGCGGTGGCGGCGCCGATACCGCTGGAGGCGCCGGTGATGAACAGGGTTCGGGTCATGCTCTGTCTCCTTCGGGTCGGGTCTGGGCCAGGACCTGTGGCGCGGGTTGCGGGAGGCAAGGCCGGGCCCTCGGCCGCGGCGGTTCCGAACGGGCGAAGGCAGCGGTTCAGGCGGCGTCGGCGAAGGGATTGACGATCTTCAGCCGCCCCTCGACGGTCAGCCTGTCTTGCATGTCCTCGGACCAGAGCCTGGTACAGCCGCTGAGAAGCGCCGCGGCAACGATCATCGAATCGCAGACCGACAGCTTGTAGCGGGCGGCCAGCGCGCGGCCGACATCATGGGTGCCGACGGTCAGTTCGACCGTCTCGCAGAAATCGCGGATCCCGAACAGGAACTCGCCCGCTTCGTCATGGCTCATCCGGGCCTTGCGGAGGCAGTTCACCAGCGCCTCGTTCAGCACCTGGACGCTGATCGTGCCGCCCTGGGCCAGCAGCGCCTCGGCCCGGTCGGCCTTGAGCCCGTCGTCCAGCAGGTAGAGGATGACGTTGGTGTCGAAGAAGTCAGCGGCCATTGGCCGCGTCGCGGCTCAGCCGGTCTTCGGACGCCAGACGGCCGCGGAACCGGCGCAGCCCCGACAGCACGTCATCGGCACGGGGATGGCGGCTGACCGCAAACCGACCCTCGCCCGAGGGCTCCAGCTCGATCCGGTCGCCCTCGCGCAGGCCGAGGGTCCGGACCAGATCCGCGGGCAGGCGGACGGCAAGCGAATTTCCCCATCTGGCGATCTGCATGGCAGCCTCTGTCGCGGCAGGTTGGATAGACATTGGAGAAGGTCTATCCTCCGGACCCGTGAGACAAGTCCCGGGCCTCTGGGCGCGGTACGATGAGGCGGGCCTCCTCTATCCCGGGTGCGTTTCCGGCGCGGGCGCGGCGCCTCGGGCCAGCGATTTGGACCATTGCATGGAACCATGTCCTGTTCCGCGGTGGGCCCGCCCGGTTTTGGATGCGGCGCTTCCGTGGCGGGCGGCGGTTCCGTACGACGTCCTTCATATCACTGCGTAAATAGGTGCGCGGGATAACCTTTGCTTCCAGTCCCGCTGGATAGAGATCGATCGCATCGATACTGGCCGGGAGCCCGCCGCCGAACGCGAGCCCTCGTACATAAACCGTGACGACGTCCAGCTTGGGCAGCAGGCGCTTGAGCTTGGCGTTCTCATCTTCCAACGCCTTCAGCCTAGCGACTTCGGAGACCTCCATACCACCATACTTGGCTTTCAGCTTGTAGAACGTCGCCGGGCTGAGATCATGCCTGCGGCACACCTCAGCTGTTGGCATGACCGCCTACTGCTCTCTGATCATCCCGATTATCTGCGCCTCGATGAAACGGCTCTTTCTGATTCGTCTGCTCCTTCGCGGTTGAGCAGACTCTCCATCAGGCTGACGAATCTCGCGGGGGGCAGGTCAATTGCCGCGCCGCAGGCGGCGGGAATACGGGATGTCAGTTTCCCCGGTATGAAACGCCGATGGACTTGCAGTCCCTGAAGACATCCGGCTTTCTGGAATAGACCGTTGCAGAGAGTGCCCCCAGCGAGAGGATGTGGTCGTGAATCCGGGCAACAAGGTCTTCCTGCGTTTCGATGAACTGCATCGAGAACGCCCTGATGAAATCCACCACCCGATCGTAGTCGAAAATATCGTCTTTTCCGCATGACCGGGAATCGACGTCGATCTCTGCACAGATCAGAACCCTTTGCGGTGTCGTCTTCTCGAAATCGTGAATGCCAAGGTACATCCGGATTTCCAGATCCTCGAGGACGATCCTGTAGCTACTCATCAAAATACCCTTCCTTCGTGAGAAAGGCCACATCCCTTGACAGTTGCATCATCGATTGCCCGCCATCGATGGTGATGATCTGGTCGTTACAACTCTTGACCTTCCAGAAGAAAAGCGCCGCATCCGCGATGTCGGACGGGAAGACTCTTCTGCCCAGATAGTTGATGCGGCTGCTTTTTTCGAAATTCTCGGCGCTTTGCTTTCCGCTGATCAGGGTAATGCTGGGCGCAATCCCGCAGACCCTGGGAAACCCCGAAAAACGCATTGCCATCATCCGCGTTGCGGCCAGCAGGGCGGTCTTGCTCAGGCTATAGGTGAAGAAGTCGGGATTCAGTGCGAAGACCTTGTTATCGAGCATGTTGAGGATCAGCCGATCCTCGGCCTCTTCCGGCTGGCGCCGCATCAGAGCCCCCAATTGGACGGGTGCCTTGAGGTTTACAGCAAGATGATCGTCGAATTGCGTGTCCTCATAGTCCATCAGGTCGTCATTGACGAACATCGAGGCATTGTTGATGCACAGATCGACCGCGCCGATCGTGGCGCGCACCTCTTCGAACATGCGCTTCGTCTCGTCGCGGTCCCGCAGGTCGGCACGGTGTATCGAGCAGATCCGCCGCGACGCATTCAACTCGTCGCGCAAGGCCTCGGCCTCGCCCTCGGACGTTCCGTAATGGACGGCGACCTGGAACCCGGCCTCGGCGAAGCGGCGCGCCAGGTCCGCGCCGATCCGCTTGGCCCCACCGGTTATCAGGATATTAGGCATGGCCAGGCTCCCTCCCGTCGAAAATCTCCGGCCTCTCCTGCATGCTGGATCGGATCATGAACATGAGATCCTGCGCGAAGAACACCCTTTCCCAAGGGCTCCAGACCGTATCCTCCGGAAGCGCGGCGGTGGCAACCACAATCAGGCACACCTTGCCATCGACGACGCGCGGCAGAGAAGAGCGGTTGAACGTACAGGCAATCGGGGCACCGGCGCGCCCTCGCGTACCCCTGCGGCCTGAAACGCCTCGATTGCGAGGGAATGGCAGACCTTTGACGACAGGAACGAGAGAATATCGCCCTGGAAGCTTTCACGCGCCATCAGCATCCACGGATGTTTCGACGAAAGGCAGGCATTGATGTCGGCGCGTCTGACAACCATTGCAATCCGCAGATCGGCTCTGAGATCGTGGTCGCTCAATCTTGCCGAAATGATATCGCCGGCATGGAAGCGGTCAGGCGAGTGAAACACCTTGATCTTGGCCGACCGATGGTCATCGATCTTCGGCGATTTGAAAAGCTGATGGAAGCCCAAGAAGGTTCTTTTCTCTTCCGGCAGGAATTTCAGCTGATGGAGGATCGTCTCTGCAGGCTTTTTCTCGGGGCTCGTGATGATCGAATGCTCGCCGAAAGGGGCTCGCCAACGAAAATGACCAGCAGAAGAGCCGGAAAGACAATGCCAGGAAGATATGCGCGGGCCAAAATCCAGTCGGGCCTGTTGTCCTCCAGAAAGGCGGGGTAAAAGCGAAGTCCGCACGTGGTCATGGACCCAACCATCGGAAATAAGGTAATTGTCCCGACCAAGACCGGCACATAAGTGGTCTGGGTCTGACTGGTGACATTTACCGAAAGTCCTTTTCGAAGATCAAACCGTGCGGAACGCCCGCTGCCAAGGCGCTTGTCATTTGGATCACGAGTGACAGGTCTAAACCTCGCAAGGCGCCGGCGCAATTCACGGCCAAGACGGGTGGGCGGTCCCGGGTGGCATGGCCCCTGAAGATCTGCCTCGACGCGGCAGGCATCCGGCGCTTGTCGTCCCTCCCGGGACCGAACGATCCCGATCCTGTATGATACGGCTTTCCATCGATCCCCCGTGCCGATCCCCCGTGCCGGTCATCCGTGCCGCGCGGGCAAAGCCGCTGGGCGAACGCGCGAAACCGGTCTCAGCTTCGGGGCAGCCCACGGCCCGGACCATGGCGAGTGCTGCGCGGGCAGGAGCCCAAAGCCGTTCGAAGGCGCGCGGGTCGGCCATGCGGCGGCCGCAAGCCGGGGGCGGCGCCTCGCCACGGGGGGGGGCAGGCCGTTCGTAACCGCGGCCCTGAAACGGCCGGCGTTTTCGGGTTCCGGCACAGCCGGGGCGACCGTCGGAATGACGCAGGACCCCGGCGATTTGCCCGCGAATTTGCGCTTGACGCCCCCGAGGTCGTCGCTTACTCAGCGCCACACTCTTGGCGGAGTAGCTCAGTTGGTTAGAGCAGAGGAATCATAATCCTTGTGTCGGGGGTTCGAGTCCCTCCTCCGCTACCAGTTCCCTCCGGAAGCAGACGGCAGAGCCGGTCTTCCGTTGCCCGCGTCCCGATCCTTACCAGCAGACAGGCGTAACCGGGGTCCGGGGCGCGAAACTTTGCCCGCGCGCCGTGCGAGGATCGCTTGCGCCTAGACATGCGCGTCATGATACCCTAGCGGTGCCTTTTTGGCCCGCCATGCTGGCGCGGCGCCCCACGGATGGTCCCCATATGATCCCGAGTCTTTCCGAAGCCCTCGCCGAACGCGGGTTCGATACGCTGACCGATGTGCAGAAGGCTGTCACCGCGCCCGAACTGGCCGAAGCCGACCTGCTGGTCTCCGCCCAGACCGGCTCGGGCAAGACCGTGGGCTTCGGGCTGGCCATCGCGCCGACGCTGATGGGCGAGGACGACCGGATGGGGCCGCCGGCCGCCCCGCTGGCCCTGGTCATCGCGCCGACCCGCGAACTGGCCCTGCAGGTCCAGCGCGAACTGGTCTGGCTTTATGCGCGGGCGGGCGCGAAGGTCGTGTCCTGCGTCGGCGGCATGGATGCCCGCGACGAACGCCGGGCGCTTGATCGGGGCGCCCATATCGTCGTCGGCACGCCCGGACGGCTGCGCGACCATATCACCCGCGGCGCGCTCGATCTGTCCGATATCCGCGCGGTGGTGCTGGACGAGGCCGACGAGATGCTCGATCTCGGCTTCCGCGAGGATCTGGAATTCATGCTGGGCGCCGCCCCGGCCGAGCGGCGCACGCTGCTTTTCTCGGCGACGGTGCCGCCCGCGATCGGCGAGCTTGCCAAGCTTTACCAGCGCGACGCCGCGCGGGTGACGACGCTGTCGCGGGGCAGCCAGCATGCCGACATCGCCTACAAGGCGGTGCAGGTGACGGCGGCCGATGCCGAACATGCCATCATCAACCTGTTGCGCTTTCACGACGCGCCCACCGCCATCGTCTTTGCCAATACCCGGGCCGCGGTCAGCCGTCTGGCGGCGCGCTTTGCCAACCGGGGTCTGTCGGCGGTCAGCCTCTCGGGCGAGCTCAGCCAGGACGAGCGCAGCCATGCGCTCCAGGCGATGCGCGACGGCCGGGCGCGGGTCTGCGTGGCGACCGATGTGGCCGCGCGCGGGATCGACCTGCCCAATCTCGATCTGGTGATCCATGCCGATCTGCCGACCAATACCGAGACGCTGCTGCACCGCTCGGGCCGCACCGGGCGGGCCGGGCGCAAGGGGATCTCGGCGCTGATCGTTCCGGACAAGCTGGTCAAGAAGGCGCGTCTGTTGCTGAAATGGGCCAAGATCGAGGCCGAATGGACCGTGGCCCCGACGCCCGAGGAAATCCTCGCGCTCGACGAAACCCGGCTCCTGGCCGATGCGCTCTGGGACGCCGAACCGACCGAGGCCGAGGCCGCCTTCGCCGCCCGCCTGCTGGCTGACCGCAGCCCCGAGACGATTGCCGCCGCCTGTCTGCGACTTTACCGTGCGGGTCTCTCGGCCCCCGAGGAACTGAACGCGCCCGCCGCGCCCGGCGCCCGGCCCGAACGTCCGCCCTTCGGGCCCTCGGTCTGGTTCGAGCTGTCGGTCGGTCGCGACCGTCGGGCCGAGCCGCGCTGGCTGCTGCCGCTGGTCTGCCGGGCCGGAAATCTCGAACGCTCGCAGATCGGCCGGATCCAGCTTCTGGCCAAGACCTCGCTCGTCGAGATCGCAGAGGCCGCCGTGTCGGGCTTTGTCGAGCGGATCGGCCCCGAGGGGCTTCTGGAAGACGACATCCGCGCCAAGCGGTTCGACGGCCCGGTCGAGGACACCCGCGGAGCTCCGCGTCCGCGGCCCGCACGCCCGAAGGCCGAAAGACCCAGGCCCGAGCAAGCCAGGACGGAGCGGGCGCCCGAACCAGCGCGCCCGGCGCCCGCCGAGGGGACCGTGCCAGCCACGTCCTCCGTCGCGGACGAGGCCAGGACAGACCGTCCCGCGCCCCGTCCCAAGCCCAAATTCGAACCGAAGTCCGGGTCCCGCCCGGAGCGACGCGACGCCCGACCGGCCGAGGCAGAGCCGCCAAGGTCGAAGGCCCCCCGGCGCGGCGCTGACAGCGCGGCCGATGCGACGAAGGGCGACCGGCCGCGCAAACCCCGCCATGGCGCCGAACCGCAGGGAGCCAGGCCGAAGGAGGGTCGCAAGACCGGGCCGAAAAGCGCCTCGAAGGACTGGTCCAAGGACCGGCCCAGGGACGGAAAGCGCCGCACGGAGGCAGACGCAGCCCCCGCCGACCGCCGCCGGGCCGATGCGGCCGACCCCTCGAAGCGACTCGAACGGCCGGGGGCACCAAAAGGAAAAGGCGGCAAGCCCAAGGGCCCCGGGTTCAAGCGCGGCGGGCCGAAGCCGGCTCCCGGCGGGGGCAATACGCCCCCCAAGCGCAAGCACTGAGCGCGGCCCGGTCCCAAGCTGAAATCGGCCCGAAAACCGGCCCGATCCGGCGCGCGATCGAATACGGCTCGCGGCAGTCTTGCGCGGCGGAAGAGCCGGGTCGCCTTCGGTGGCAGGACGACGGCCGCACCGCAACGCCCGTTGCCATCGCCGGACCGGAGGCCCTCGCCGGCCGTGGCCGGACGGTTAGCGCAAAGGGTCAGGCCACGGAGCGCTCTGCCCGGCGTTTGCCCCGCCGCTTTGCTGGACACCGTGCGGAGGCTATGCCAGAACCATGGGCACCATGCGATGCGGGCGTGGCGAAACTGGTAGACGCGCGGGACTTAAAATCCTGTTTTCTTTACGAAATTGTGGGTTCGATCCCCACCGCCCGCACCAGTCAGGATGCCCCCACCCGTACCCGAACGCGCGCAGCGCACGGGATGCTGCCAGCACCGCGGACCACGCCCGGGCTTGCGCCGTCGCGAGTCACCAGCTAGACCGCGCGGCGCAACCTGTGATGGACCGGCGTCAAGACGGATCCCACACATAGTGTGCCCGGGCTCCTTCCGCCCGGAGGGCCGATAGCTCAGGGGTAGAGCGGATGGTTTACACCCATCGACAGCGGGGGTTCGATTCCCTCTCGGCCCACCACCCCAAGATTAATGCGCGGATTTTAAAGGAAAATCGCGATTGTGAACCGCGCGAGAACAGGCGTGGTCCACATTGCCTGTTGAGGACGGACCTCCCCGCCCAACTGCGGGCGGCGATTCCATCCGCGGAATTCCTCCCCGTGGATGACGCCCGCCAGCCCATCCGCTGCCACTGGCTGCGCGACGAAGACGGCCTCGAGATCCTGATCCCGATGTGCTGCGGGGCGGCAATAGGCGGCCCGGCCGAATGCACCCGCAATGTGCCGGAGAGCCGGATCGAAGCGGCAGAGCGCGGCCGGGCTGAGGCGGAGGCTCATGTTCTGCGGCTCATGGATGAGCGGGATCGCCGCCTTCACGAGCAGGCCGGAATCTGGAGACGGAACAAGCGCCTGCGCCAACGGATCGAAGACCTGGAAACCCTGCTGGCGGCGAAGACCAGCTAACCCCAACGCCCCACGGGGCAGGCGATGAGGGCCGAAGGATTCTGCTGCGAGTGCGCCATCTGCGGGCGTACGGTTTCAGCGCCGCACAGGTTCCAAGGAACGACCATCTGGTGTTTATGCTGCGGCGTTGAGCGCGGGATTGCGCCTATAGAAGTCCCGGGCGGCTTTGAGTTCACATGCGGTGTCACGCGTGAAGAGTGCGGACTTATCCGCTTTTCCGGTTCCGGGTCGGTGATGTCGAACGATGCCCAGACGCCGGTGCGACCGGAATGGCGGATCATGAACCGGTCAGGATGGGCCTCACGCAGAAACCGGATCGCGCGGCCGATCTCGCTGTCGTCGGGATGCGCGGTGAAGTCGAGGACAGCGAGGCCCCGATGGGTCCGCAGCGCGGCATGCCACAGCGCGACATAGTCGAGACTGCAGAAATCGCCCAGCACGTGCAGCCGGATGAGCACACGGTCATGCGGATGCTCAGTCCGCGCGAGTTGTTCAACGCCCAGGGCTTCCCGTCTGACTATGTGATCGAGGGTGTCCGGGACGGGCTCGACAGCGACGAGCCAACCTTCCGCCCGTTTTCCAAGGACGTGCAGATCAGCTGCTGCGGCAACTCTGTCTGCCCGCCAGTCGCGGCCGCCATCATCGCGGCCAACTGCCAGCACCTAGCGGTGCCCATGCAAGCCGAGGAAGCGAACAATGCCTGATCGATGCGGACACGTTGAGACCTGGCGCGACCCGTGGCCATACGACGGCCCAATTCAGCGCGCCGACGGCGCCCGCCCATTCAATCACTATCTATGGCCGACAGAACAGTGGGTGGCCTCCCGCGAGACGCGGCTGAATAACACGTTCGACATGCGGATCGAGATAACTCACCTTGCCGACAAGCGATTTTTGACGTGCGGCTGGGTGCTCGGCATCGAGACCGGCACCGATTTTTACGGCCGCCCCTGTGTCTTTGACGACCGAACTGTGGCTATCCGCATCACGCATGGATCACAGAGCGCCGTATCGACCGCGCCAAAGGTCTCCTGAGCGGCCCGGCCCCACTCGTTCAGATTGCCGACACCTGTGGCTTTGCCAGCCAGAGCCACTTCACCCGCGCGTTCAAGGCTGCGACCTCGACGACTCCCGCCGGCTGGCGGCGTGCGGCAAAGGATAGCCCCAGAAACACTTAGGGCTCGAAGCGGACCTGCGGCGGCGCGGCATGGCGCCTGTGCGCCTGGCGCTACCGATTCGGGCGCTCGCTGCCGATTGCGGCCGTTCGGTCCCCCAAACCCGATCCGGCAGCAGATCACGGAAGCGGCCTTTCATCGCGGTTGCAGCCCCCTTGGATCTGCCGATAAGGGCGTGCTGACGGATAACGGTCGCGAGTTCTGCGGTACCGAAAAGCACCCATACGAACTCCATCTCGATCTGAACACCATCGAGCATCGCCGCACCAAGGTCCACACGTGGAAGACCAACGGCTTCGTCGAGTGGTTCAACGGCACGGGGTTGGAGGAGTTCTCTCGCGAAAAATGCGAGACCTTCTAAGAGGCGGTCGAGGCGGCGCTGTTGCGCAAATCAGCTGACGACCGCAGTTCCCCTTTCCCCGGACACACTTATCCCATGGCCACGGTGAGCGGGATGCCGAGCGCCGTGAAGCGGTTGAGGACCGCCGCCCGGATCTGGACTTC
>NZ_QAYC01000031.1 GCF_003053725.1 Rhodovulum kholense | reverse complement strand
ATGGCAGCCCGAACGCGCCGGGCGTCAGCAGGCCCTCCTGGCAGGGGCGAAAGAGCGATTGCCCAAGATGAAATATGCGTCATTCAGGGCGGAGAGCGGCCGTTCGGCCCCGTTCCCAGACATCAGCCGAGTTTCCCCGAACCGGACCTTCACCACGCCTCGACCCCGGGTCGGCCGGATCTCGGAAGTCTGGGCGGATTGTGTTGAAAAACTCCGGCCGAGGCCGAGAGGCCGCCTGAGTTTGGAACGTTATTCTCCAAAGGGAAAGAAAAGGTCTGTTTGCCTAGCGAGCTCGCAAAAAGGAGGAACCATGTTCTATGAATTGTTTCTCTGCTGCCCCGCAACCGAGTTTTTCAACAGTATCGGCGGGGATCTGCCCTTCGCTGCACACCGCATGAATGACGGGGATGCGCAGAGACAGATGGGGGCTGGGCTACCCAAATCTCGTCCGACCACAATGGACGTGGGATTTTGACACGCACCCGAAGCAAACGAGTTAGTTCAAAATATGACAGTACCAGAGCTGCTGGACGAAGCTTGGGCATTTCCTCAATCTAGTATCCCAACAAGTGAGAAGAACGCGCGGACAAAGAACTACGAAGAATGTCGAAATCAATCCGAAGGGCGCCCGCCTTAAATATCTTCCTAACACTCATCACGTCAGATAAGACTTGCATTGCTGTCCGCGGTGAAAATTTCAGCATAGCGAGTCGCGATTTCCCTAACTCCATCACTGTAAAACTCAATACTCAGATCTTTATTTATCGCAGTCATAATTTCCTTGCTGTAGCGCGTTCCTCTCGCATTGCCCAAAGCCCAATCAATTGTCGATCCGGGAATCTGCAAGGCGCCAATTGCCCCATTTCTGGCGCCAGAGGTATCCCCGCGCAAACGCTTAACTCCTTCCCCCACGGAAGCTCCGTCTTGAAATTCCTTTAGATATGATATGAACCATTCCCGAGACTCACGCTCTGAAAGCTCCGGGAAATTCGGGAAAGCTTCAAAGAACTTTGGCCTCAAATCGCAGGCGCCTGGGTTGCAGGAAAAATAGAGATCTAAGAGATTGGGTCCAACGTAGTTCTCCATGCTCCAACCGAGAGTGGCGAGAAGCGCGAAAAACGGATGCGCGGGGACCAAAGACACACCATTCGTGAATGCGCCCTTTGAAACTGCGGCATTTAGAGCAGCTTCGCCAGTTTTGCCTTTCGGAAAAGGTGGCGCAACGCCACTGGTGTCGCGATCACAAATGCAAATGCCCGCTAGAATTTTGGTGTCTAGATCAGCCATCGCTGCACCGAGCGCTGTGCCTCCACCATGAAATGTCTCCGAAAAACATAAGCCTGAAGGAAACCCACTCTTCTTATGGAATAATTCGACAAGAAGTTTATAAAATCTACCATCATTCGGCGCATTTTCTAAGAACAGTTTCGGCGGATCTTTGAGGAAGTTTATTACCACATCCGACTTCGCCGCAAATACCTCATGATTTACCGTGGGGACGATCTCGGATCCATCTGGGAGCACTCGTATCGAAAATTTAACCGATGCTCCCACTGAACCATAGTCAAGGTATCTACCCTTTATTGACTTCAAAGTGGCCGCTGAAAGGACCCCCAAATGTAAATCTCGCTCCACCCTGGAAATGATGGCGGGGGGGAGTGAGAGCAAGATTCTTCTCTCGGCATGACGAAGCAGCAGGAACTCAATGAGAGCTGCGTGCTCTAAAAACGCCGGCTTGGCAATTTCTAGGAACTCTGCGTCAAGATTTACAATCATGCACTTACACCGAGAAGAAGCCGATTGGCCAATTGGGTATTTCCCCATTCTCGTCGAAAGCCATCGTGCGTAGTGAGCTCTCGCCGCTTTCGGAGTCCTTCTCCACGAATACAATGCTCACGTCATCAGCCTGCAGATTTCCAGCGGCGATCATAAATCCTAAACTTGTAACGATGTTCTGACTATGCGTTTCGGCCAGAATTCTGAGCCCCAATTGTCGATCGTTGGCGTTGTTTACTGCACTAGCAAAGAGATCTGCAAGGTTACCCTGCATCGCTGGATGGAGGTGCAGTTCGGGCTGTTCTACAGCATAAAATGCCTCAGAACTCGATCGCCTTTTGTTATCGACATGGCGCTCGGTCACAGCATGTAGCTGCGCAACGACAGGAATGATTTGCGAGAAGCCAAAGCCAACATCTGCAACGTTCTCCCATTCCGTTGTCCCAGGAGCGGAAACTAAAACGCTGACATGATTTGGGCCCGAATTCTCGGCTTTAACGGAGTGCCCAGTTGCGACGTTCATTAGCCTATTAAATGTCGCTGCATCTGAATCATTCATTGAGTGCAGGTAGACCGCTGTATTCTCCCCACCTGATGCGAGTCTGTCGACGGCGAGCTCTTGGATTCTATCAAACCTCTCCGTACTGGCTCGTGCCGGACCAATATAGGCAGAATTCAGGAAGCAACGTTGGATCTCCTCTTTAATATATTCTAGAATCTCAGGAAGTTGGTTTATAAAAGATAGGTTGGATATTTCGGCTGACTTAGCCTCTGTCACCCTCTTCTTCACAATATGTGGAAGCTGTAGAAGTTGCTCCTTCATGCGTTCCTTCGGGTAAAACCCCAAGCGACTAGCAATGAAATCGGCTTTATCCCCAGAGAGGCGGCCATGAAGCACTTTTTCAACTGCTTCAGCAAATTCAGGATAGAAGAATGGGCGCGTAAATGTTCTCCCTCCAGTCTCAGACATGGAAGGTGAACGAGAAATGGATGGAACTAGGTCGCCAGTTGATGCCATCATGCTTAGGTTGTCGAGAGAGTAGCGTTCACCATTTAACTCTAGGCGGTTAATGAGGCCGTTATCGTCCCAGTCGACCACCAACTCTTGACTATTAATACGTAAAGTTACTCCTGAAAATAGCGTTCTTCCATTGTCGTTTGCTAGTCTCATGATGTACTTTACATCTGTTGAGTCTTCTGAGAGCTCAGCGACGTCTTCGTGGTAATAAAAAAATCTCGAAAAAGCCCTGATCTGCTTGGAGAAATCTGGGGCGGAAAAAAGAAACCCAATTCTCACCTCGGATTTCGGCGATTTTCTTGACACCACATCTGTGATTGTTCCGAGATCCACTAGGTCGCCGTCCCACAGAAGCGGCGCCGAGCTCGCCGTCGAAATTGACTGCTGTAGCAAAGGAACGAGTCTGATCAGTGAGCTCTTGCCTGAGCTGTTTCTTCCGATCAATATAGTTATTGGCTTGACGTCCAGCTGCGTTTCTTTATGGAACCCTCTATAGTTCTCGACGATTATGGATTTGATCGCCATAGGCAGGTCCTTCGTTGTTGAGCCTGTTGCTCTAAATAAGAAATTGGCCCACACCACCCGGCCAATGTTGTTTCCATTGCTCAGCAACGTGCGGGTGAGGCAGAGACCCAGCGTTTGGGTTTACTTGTTGTGCTTCGAGTAGCGAAGCTACATGTCCTTGCATGGGTTGGCAATTGCAGTCTCTTGGCGATTTGCATGACAGGGAAGCTCAGTCCCGCATTGCCTTTGCTTGCGCCAAGAGGAGCGTCATTTCAGGGTAACGCTAGCCGGGTCGTGACGTCGGGCTTAAAGGGGCTCATGGCTTGGGTGTGTTGGTCTGCGGTGCTTGGGATGAACACCTCGCTCGGGCTGGGACCGGTCATCTGCTGCGCATTGCGCGAAGGTCGGTTTTGGGCCGTTTGCTCCTCCGGTTGTGGCCAGCTTCATCAGCCAAGCGGACGTCCGCTTGTGCGATTCGTCAACAGGCAACGGCAGGGGCGTCGAACGGCCGCTATCGGCAGGGAGCGCCCGAGCGGGCGGTCCGAGGCACTCCGGCGCCATGCTGTGCCGCCGCAGGTCCGCTCCGGGCCCTTTGCCGACAGTCATGTTATGGGCTAAGGCGACACATGCCTTGGAAAAATCCCCCGCATCCCATGCGTACCTCATTCATCTACAGAACTTTCGGGGCACCGCGATCGACTCTTGAAATGCTCAATCGCGAACTGCCGCCACGCGCTCCCGGCTCATTTCGCGTGGCAGTCTCATATGTGCCGGTCAACCCCTCCGATCTCATACCAATCACGGGGGCCTATGCTCATCGGATTTCGCTGCCAGCCGTCGCGGGATACGAAGGCGTCGGGCGCGTGGTCGAAGCGCCTGACGGCCTCTCTCACATGGTTGGTCGTCGTGTCCTGCCCCTGCGCGGAGAAGGCACCTGGCAGACCCAGGTCGATTGTCCCGCCCATCATGCCGTGGAGGTGCCCGACGCGGTTCCCGACCTCGTTGCGGCGCGGGCGTATATCAATCCGATGGCCGCTGCCACGATGCTTCGGCTCTGGCCCGTCTGTGACAAAGTTGTGCTCCTCAGTGGCGCGGGATCGAGCTGTTCCGAACACTTGGGACGCTGGGCTATAAGCCAGGGAGCCAAGCGCGTCATGGGGATCTATCGTTCGGAGAACCGAAAAGACCGGTTGCGCCGGGTGGGCATCGAACCGATCTCGACAGCCAATATTAGAGCCATTTTGACCGCCTCTGCCCAAGCCGACGTCGCATTCGACGCCCTCGGCGGCGACATCGCAAGATGTGTTCTGGAACGGATGCGCGGAGAAACGGATTTTGTTGCCTACGGCCTTCTGACGGGCAAACCAGTCGAGTTCGGGGCCGGGGTCAGGGCGACCTATCACCGGTTTCACATGCGGGATCACTTCTCGGTTTTGGCGGGACAGGGCATGCAGGCTGCATTTGCCGAAATTTGGCCGCTGCTCGCAGAGTCCCCGCCTTCACCCCCACGGGTTTTCCCGGCCCGGGAGTGGCGGCAGGCCTTTGCGGAGGTCGAAAAACCGGGGGGCCAGAAACCGATACTCGATCTGTCCAGTCTCGCCTGACAAAGGGCAGCAATGCTCCGCCCTCCGGAACTTGGCGGCTCCGGGGCGTGCTGCAACCGCGATGTGTGGCTGCTTTCGTGGTTCCGCACGCCGTGGAGGCTTGGGCGCTCGACGGCGGCTATCGGCAGCGAGCGCGTTCTGGAAGCGGTCGGGTTCTTCGAAACTGTACAATCATTTGGCAATTTGTCGCTTTTGGCCTGATGGACAAGGGCCGAGGACGGTAATGGTCTCATCGATGTGTCCGAGGCGGGTTGACGGCTGAGGGGAAGTCCGTTCTCAGCGCAGGCCATTCCGTTTGGCGCAGCGAGAGCAGATCGATCTTCCGTTACGTCAGGAGAGATGCCTGGGCGCGCAACTCACTTGACGGTCAAGCTTTCATGCGGGGTTTCAGTCCACCGGCCTGCTCGGCAGCGCGAAGCAAGGGCCGTTTGGGGCCGCTCACCTGCTAGGTGAAAACCGTGACAACGGCGGCGGTGACCGCGATGAGCCCAGCAGCAGCAAGAAAAGGCACGAGAATAGAGCCGAGGCCGACGTGATTTGCATTGGCCCGAAACCGGGAGATAGGCGGGTGAGGCCTCTGGTCTTCGGTCTTGGCGGCGGCCCTGATCATTTCGTGTCCACCATGGCAGGGATACCTTTCAATATATGGAGCCCCCTCAAAAAAGCGAGGCTTGAGTCGCACGGCGCGGCTACGCACATGCGGATCATCGAGGTGAAGGGGGCATGGAGTGGGCTGCTTTCGTTGCCAGCTGGCGAAATGGGGTGAGCGTCAGGGGGCGCGAAGGGGCGATCAGGGTTCCGCGTGCATCAAAGTAACTTTTCCCCACCCGCAGAAGGTGGCGCGCCACCTTGAAAACCGGCATCTCCGCCACGACAGAAGAAATGAGCAGCAGGATCGTGGCAGCAGAGGCGAGAAACATCCAGTCGATGCCGTGGACTTCGATGCCGAAGGGGATGTCGAGCGCGAAGGAGAGATGCTTCATAGCGAAGTACGCGGTTGCGGTGAAATAGGCGTGGTCGCGCCATGTCAGGATGATTTGCCCGAGCCGCGTATAGTTCTTTTCCCGGAAGACCTTCTGTTCCTGCCTCAGAGAAGCCCAGAAGTCCCTTGGCTCACGGATGGCCGCCGTTGGCATCGGCGAGAGCATCACCTTTGCCGCGCCCACCTCAGTGGCGAGCCGGTCGGTTGCGAGCAGGTCGAACTTGAAGCGTTCGATGACGGCCAGCCTTGTCGCCTGAGGCAGCTCGCGTTCTCCACGTTCATAGCGGCGCAGGGCGCGCTCCGACAGACCAATGGCTGCAGCGAACTGTGCCTGGCTCAGTCCGGTGGACGCCCGAAGCGCCAGCAGGTTTGCGGCACCAACCCGCTGAACAATCGATTCGTTGTCTTCCTGCGGAGTGACCAAATCCGGTGATCCAGTGGCTGCGCTTTCAAGGTTTCTCAGGAACCTTAGCTCGGAACATGTGTCAGCGGTCAAGAAAACAAGGGCAGAGGACCGATCGGTCCGTACGGACCAAACGGTCCGGTTATATTTTTATTTTTCGGCAATAGCTTGCGCGATTGACTGCTTCGGATGGAGTTCCTTAGCTGAAGTATGAATCCAGCTCCTTTTGCTTTCTCAGAACCTGGAGATCGACCCGATGCGCACCCCGACAAAGGCAGATCTGGACGCTCATGAGCGTCTGAAGGCGGAACTCAGGATCCGGGGGACATCACTGGCGCAGATTTCGCGTGAGCTCGGGGTCAGCGACTCCGCGATGACCTTGGTCGGCAAGCGGATGTGCCGGTCCCAACGCATTGAAGAAGCCCTGGCTCTGGCCGTGGGCAAGGCACCGGAAGATCTGTTCCCTGCCAGCAGAGAGGGGAACGGACCATGACCTAGAAAGGCAAAAGGCCTCGGAGTTGCAGCTCGCGAGGCCCTTCAGGTGTATCAAGTTTCAGCCCGATACACCTCACTCATGACCCAACTTTCGGCCCCGGTCAAGCGTGCAGAGACTTCTGCGGGCCGGAGCCTCGTGTCTCACTGAAAGAGGACCCCGTTGCACCGGGAGGCATGCCTGCGGTGCGGGGAGCAACAGCCCGTGTATGACGAAGATTTCGGGGGGGCCGTACGTCCCGCCGGAGCGGACGCGCGCGACCCGCATGTTCCCGGCCCGATCGCGGGCGAGCGCACGAGGGTTCGTGCTCGCGAAACTGCGCTCCGGGGCCGCCTGGCGGCAGCTCATCTTCGAAAGCCACCTTGAGCGAACGTGTCTCCTGGTGCTGCTCTCGCAGCCTGGGGTTGCCGATATCTGGGATCAGCCGCCTCAGATCACCTATCGAAACCAGACGGGGAAGCGGAAGGCGCACACCTTCGATTTCCTCGTTACCTTGGACGGCGGGAACAGGATCGCGATCGCCGTCAAGCCGGGTGAGTTGGTCGAACGAAACGGGTTCGACCGCGAGTTCGCGCTGATCAGGGCGCAGACCGCCAAGCAATTCGCGGACCACGCGCTGCTCGTCACGGATAGTAGCTTCTCCGCGGCGGAAGTGCGCAATGCGGAGCTGCTTCACATGTTCCGGCAAGTCGAGGATGCTGAAGCAGACGAGGCGGTTCAGCAGGTGCTCCGAGGCATGAACTGCGAGATGTCTCTGGGGCAGGTCGTCGCCGCGACCGGCCTGCAGGGGCGGGCATTTCGCGCAGGCTTCAAGACGATCTTCGACGGCGTCGTCTTCACCGACCTGTCTCGGTCCATCACCGAAAGCAGCATGTTTTCGCTGCTGGAGGCGCAGTGATGCCAGTGAGACTGCGCATAAGCAAAGCAGATGCCCTGATTATTGGCGGCGCCGTGCATGTGGTCTGTGGCGTCTCGGATAGCACGTTGGAGCTGCGTCCATTGGACGGTAGTTCGGACCTGCTCTGCTTCAGCCATGCCGATGTCAAACGCATGATCGATGAGTGCAAGGCGTCCATCGAGTACGGCTACTTTTCCGGTGCGCAAGCTGCCCGCCGCGCCTTGGCGAGCAGCGCGCTCATCAGTCGGATGGGCGCAGCCGAAAAAGCTGAGATCTTCCGCAAGCAGCTTTACGTCGAGTGCTTTCTCGAAGCGGAGGCGAACGGTGAGGTAAGCCGCTCCAATGACCCCTGCGTCGCATTCCTCCCTCGGTTGGAAAAACGTGTCGAGGCCAAGATATTGGAGCAGATACGCCTTGGCGGGGATGAGGCGGAATTGGGCAAGCTCCTCTCCATGAAGCACCCAGGCCGGACAGCCCTCATGGCCTGGGTGCGAGACTGGGAGAAAACACGTGATCCCATGTGTTTCGTCAAGAAAAGCCGGTTCAACGGCGCCAATGCCAAGAGGGTCTCGTCTCAGGTCGAGAGTGCCATACAGACGGCAATCAAGACATATCTGCATCCAGGCCGGGTCCTCATTCCTCACGTCGCGGAAGAGGCAAATCGGGTTATTCGTGAACTGAACAGGTCGCTTGCGCTGAGCGATCAGCCGCCGGAGCGGGAGGTTTCCGAGAGCACGGTAAGACGACGCATTGCCGATCTCGATCAGTTCGAGGTCTGCGCGGCTCGGGAAGGAGTAGCGAAGGCCAAGAACAAGTTGGGACCTTACGGTCAGGGTCTTGAGATCGAAGCGCCCTTGCAGCGCATCGAAATGGACGAGTGGCAGATCGACCTCATCGCCATGCTGGAAGAAGCCGGGATCGATGTCAGCGAGCCGAAGTTCGACGACCTTCGGACAGGGCGCTTCTGGGTCTGCGTCGCAATCGATGCCGCGACGAGGGTGATCCTGGCCATCAAGATGGCGAGAACGCCGAGCCACGAGACTGCACTGGCAACCCTATGGTTGGCCATGCGGAACAAGAGCGAGATATCGAAACAGCTGGGGTGCAAGATGGAGTGGAGCCAGCACGGCCACATTTTCAACGTGGTGGTGGATAACGGAGCTTCGTTCGTCAACCCGGAGTTCAAGGCGGCGCTCGCAGACCTCTGGATCGGCTACGAAGTGCTGCCAGCCGGCGTTCCCAAGCTGCGGGGACGCATTGAACGCGTCTTCCGGACACTCGGCACCATGTTCATGCCGCTCCTGACCGGCAGAACATTTAGCAATCCGCAAGAACGCGGAGACTACCCGTCTGACAAGTGTGTGGTCCATACTGCAGACAGCATCGCAGAGGTGATGGTGCGCTTTGTCGTCGATGCCTACCACCACCGAGCGCATCGGGGTTTGGAGTATGCGACACCTGCAGATACCTGGGACCGGTTAATTGGGCTCTACGGACACAGCCCACCCAAATCACCTCATTTGCTCCGCCATTTCCTGGGCATCCCGCAGAAGCGTCAGCTTGGTCGTCACGGCGTCCTTATCTGCGGCATCGCCTACACAAGCCGCAAGCTCGCCGCGTTTTTCCAGCGGCGCGGGCCGCAGCAGGTCGACCTTCGCATCGACCCCGAGGACATGGGGTACGTCTCTGCATGGTTCGGTGATGCATGGCATACAATCCCGGCTGGATTGCCGAATGCGCGTGGTACTTCGCTCGCCGTCTGGGATGCGACCATCCGGGAACTGCGACGGTCGAACAAGGCTGCCGCGCGCCTCCATATCGAGGTCGTCGATGCCGCCCTCGAGCGTATCAAGCAGGTCGATGATCACCAACGCGCTTGGCGTCAGATCGGCCCTCTGACCGTTTCGGCCAGGGATATTCGCAGGGCTGAGCACGAGAGTTTCTACGGCCTGAATTTCGGGGCTGTTCCAGGAGAGGTCGTCGAGAAACCTTCAGCCAAAGGGACGGCGAGCCTTACCGGCAGGCTCGCCGACATTGCCGCATCAAAGGGGGCAGGCATCGAAGGCGCGCTCTCGGTCAACGATGTCTCTGACCAGATCCAGCCGCCTGACGATCCCCGGACCGAATGGAGGTTCAGCGATGAAGACGAACAAGAGTAATCCTGAGGTCCGGCAGATCATTCAGGACATTCGGGCCGCTTATGTCCCGACGATGGCCTACGACCGCCTCGATGAGTATTTCGACCAGTTGCTCGAACAGAGGCGCGCGGACCTCGCCGAAGGCATTGTATCCGACCTCAGGGGCATCGTCCTCGTCGGTCGCTCAGGGGCTGGCAAGACGACGGCGATTCAGGAGTTGAGGCGGCGCTACCGGAAAAGGCTTGTGTTTGCCGGCCCGGACGGGGTGAATGAGATGATCAGCCTCAAGGTGCCTTCGCCTGCCACGATGAAGTTCGTCGCTACGGCTGCGCTGCACGCCGCGGGCTATCCGCTTGTCCGCGATCGGTCCGCACCGGTCATCTGGGGGCTCGTGAAGCAACAGTTCAAGTTGCGAAAAACCCTCTTCATGCACATGGACGAGGCGCAGGACTTGGCTCAGCACCAGACCGACAAGGAGCGGCAGGCGATCGTCAATACGCTCAAGTCCCTGATGGAGAACAGTCAGTGGCCCGTCGGCCTGCTTCTGACCGGGATGCCCGGCCTCAAGTCGATCATCAATCAGGACGCGCAGCTGGCACGCCGAATGTATCCGATCGAAATCGAGCGCCTATCGCCATATGCAGGGCAGGATCAGGTCCTTGGTCTTGTGGCGCGCTACTGCGACAGGGCGAAGGTGCCGCGCGATGAAGACGTCAGAGAGGCGGAGTTCGCGTCACGCCTCATGCACGCGGCCGACTACGAGTTCGGGTTGCTCGCCCAGTTTATCGTCGAGGCGCTGACGCGCGCTCTCCGGTCCAACGGTTTGGAGGCATGTCTGTCCAGACGGCATTTCGCGGAGGTTTACCACATGCGGACTGCTGTCGGGCCGGGGCTCAACCCGTTTCTCGCCGAGGAATTCCACCGGATCGATCCACGCCAGTGCTTCGATGAGGGGGACCACGATGCCTGAGGACGACATACGCAATGTGCGGCTGGGTCTGACCGTTTCTCCCTTCGGCGGCGAAACCCCTGCGAGCATTGTCTCCCGGCTCTCTGCCCGAAATGGTGTCCCGCCGCGAGATCTCTGTTCCGACATGGGCATGCGGTGGCCACTTCTCTGTTCCGGCTACCCCGATCAACTTGCCTTGCTCGCCGACGTCGGCGGATTGGACCTGCAGCATCTTGAGCTTTGGAGCGCACAACAGGTCCGGGCCGGTCACTACAGGGTCGGCCGGACCAGGAGCAGCACCGGCGTGTTTCGGCGCACGTCCAGCCGGGTTTGTCCGGCATGCATTGAAGAGGCGCTCGGGGACGGAGGTCGGTCTGCTGCGTATCAAATGCTCGAATGGAACGTCCTGTGCTTGTCCGGATGCGAACGCCACAAGACGGCGCTTCTGGACCTCCCGCGCGCCGCAACCTCGCATGAAACCTACGATGTGGTGGCCCAGGTCGATCTCCACCGCGATCTGGTGAAGCAGGCTGCGGACCGGCAGCAGACCTGTGAGGCGACCGAGTTCGAAGCCTATGTGCGCCGCAGGATTTACCGCGGTCCCCAAGCCGACTGGCTCGGGGGGCTGGAACTCACTCATCTGCACGGGGCTTGCATGACGCTGGGTGCCGCCATTTGCGGCGCCCCTTTGCAGCATTTCTCCACTTTCGGTCAGGACCAGGAGCGCCAGTTCTGCGTCGAAGGGCTGCGGGTTCTTTCCGCCGGTCCGGACAGCCTCTGGCGTTGCATGGAGGAGCTCAAAGCGCGCTCCCGCTCACGCCGACCGTATTTCTCAACCGATCTGGGCGCGTTCTACACGTGGCTCCGCGCCGCGCGCGGGCGCCCGGAGCTGCAGGACCTTTTGGGTTGCGTTCACGCTTTTGCGGTGCGGAACTATACGATGAAGCCCAACAAGCGTGTGCTGGGCAGGCCGGTGCCAGATGTTCGGCGCATGTCGTTCGATACCGCGCGCAGGCAATCCGGGCTCGGGGGCGCGCTCTTGAAACGGCTGATCGGCCATGTCGATGGTTTGTCCGAGGCCCAGTCCGGGGCGCTGACGGAAACGACGCCGGAGCAGCTATCCAGGGCGATCGATTTCTGGAGCGGGTTGCGAAACCTCAAATCCACGGCTGCCGCGCTGAATGTTCTCCCGACGCAGGTGAAGGGGCTGATCGACAAGGGAATACTACGCTCAATCCGGTTTGGCACTGCGCTGCGCTACGTATACGCTGAGGATGTGGGCCGGCTTCTGGCAGACGTCACTGCGTTGCCTGAAATGCCCGGTGCCGGGGCCTACCTTCCACTTCGCGGCCATTGTCGAAACCACCGCATTGGACTGGTTCGCCTGATCACGCTCTGGCAGGAGGGAAAGGTTGATGGGCTCTCCCGTGGCGCAGACCTGACAGGTCTTCAGGCGATCCTTGTACCGCAAGACGTCGATATCGAAGCGCGTGACATCCCGCTCGCGCATCGCGATCTGACGGTGCTTGAGGCCGCATCGTACCTGAAGATCGGGGTTGGAGCCATTCGGGCGCTTCGGGACGCCGGATATCTTGGCCACGCGACGTGTCTGAACGCCGATACCAATCACCGACACACCCTGATCACCCGGTCCAGCATTCGGGACTTCGAGACGCGTTTCCTCACGCTTGGACAACTCGCTTCAGCATCCATGGTGGCCCCGATCCACTTGGCGCGTCGGCTGGATAGGGAAGGGGTCCCGACAGTCCGCTGCGGCAGTCGGCACGTTCGCGCCTATGAGCGATCGCAGGTTGCCGCATGTGGAGAAACCATGAGGAGGTCGCGCCATGGATGATGACATCGAACGCCTGGGGCAGTTGCTCTTGGCCATGTGCGATGTCGATGTGGAAACTGCGGAGTATCATGAGCTACGAGTGCAGCTGCTTCGCGAATTCGTTCGTTTACGGGCTGGACAGAACCTGCTCGAACGCCTGCGACCGATCCAGGATCAGGTTGACCGCATGGGAGCGCGAGACCCTGATTTTGATCTCAAGAGCTTCTTGGATGACGGTTGGGAGTAGCACGCGAAGGCGGTTCGTCGCGTCGTCCCAGGACGGCACGAAATCGCAGAAACCTGTCTTTGCGACGTCGAGCGCGCGCTGAGCCGCACAGCGCGCTCCCTGCCGATAGCCGCCGTTCGGTCGCCCAAGCTCGATCCGTCAGCGGATCACGAAAGCGGCCGTTCACTGCTGTTGCAGCGCGCCCTGGAGCCGCAAAGTCGGGAGAGCGGGACCTCACTGCCGTTCGCCGCGCATGTCCGTGGATGGCATGTCAGGTCCCTTCGTGCCGATGGTGTGGGTCATGGACGGCCCCGCAGGGTCGCCCGGGAATGTCGGATCAGTGGGCCATCATCTCCTGGGCCACGGCCTCGCCGCTCAGGTCGGCGGGGTAGTAGGTCGGCCAGTTGGTGACTTCCTCGAGCAGCGCCGCCCGGTCGTCGCCCCAGTAGAGGTGGAAGGGCATGCCACCCATAGGCGCTGACCGGTCTTTCCCTGCACGACAGCGATGGCGTCGCCGTCATAGTGGTCCCATTCCATCTTGCACAGGTCGCCAAGGCGCTGGCCCGTTCCCACGCCCAGGCGGCAGGCCGTCAAGGCGGTGCCTTCGGCTTCGCGCGAAAAGGCGTCAAGTGCCCAGGGCGGCCACGGTTCGTAACTGCCGCCTTTGAGCTTCTCGACGCTTTCGGCCGGGTTGAAGTCGATCCATTCCAGATCCCGCGCATGGCGCGCGAGTATGGAAAGCATTTCGACCATCGCGTTTGCTTTTCGCCATTGCCCTGCATAGGTGTCGCGGGCCGCGATGACGTCGCGGCGGCGCAGGCGCGTGAAATCCTTCGACCCGTTCTTCGCTCTGATCTGGTCGAGCGTGCGGCGATATTCCTTGCGTGGACGATCTGCGGTTTGGGCAGGTCGCCGGGCAGGCGGGCGCGGCCAAGCGGGTGCATCACTGGGTTCTCGACCGCGACACGCGGAATCGGCGCCCGCCAGCAGGCCGAGAAGAGCGCGGCGCCCTCGTCGAGCAGCCGCCACATGATGGCGCGGCGAGCCTCTTCGGGCAGGTTCGGCCAGGCGGCGCGCTCGTCCGGCTGCGCCTCGGCCGGGGCGTTGGTCGGCGGCACATGCAGCCAGCGCACGCCCGAATTGCAGAGCCGGGTGCAGGGCGGGTGCATGACGGCCAGCAGATCCCAGCCCAGATCCAGCACCTCGCGGATATCGCAGATCATGTGGCGGTTGGTGGCATCCTCGGCGGGCAGCAGGTCGCAGGACCAGCCGCCACGGCAACTCGGCCGATGGCATCAACCCCAGCTTTGTCGCCCGCGACGAGGTGCACCGCTGGACCGACCGCGAACTGGCCGAGGTGGTGGTCAATTCGATGATCGCCCGGGCGCAACCCATCGACTGGGCGATCACCTCGGCGGGGGCCGACATGGCCTCGATCTGCGGCGAACTGCGCGAGTATTCCGCGACCGTGCTGCGCGGCGATGTCCAGGACGACAGCTTCTTTGCCTAAGGGCCGCCTGTGAAGGCGGCCCGTCGTTTTCATATCTCGACGCTCTCCGATATCGCCAGCGCGTCCTCGAGTTCGACGCCGAGGTAGCGGACGGTGCTGTCCATCTTGGTGTGCCCGAGCAGCAACTGCACCGCCCGCAGGTTGCCCGTCTTCCGGTAGATCTGGGCGACCTTGGTGCGCCGCATGGAATGCGTGCCATAGGAGGTCGGGTCCAGCCCGATGGAACGCACCCATTCCCGGACGAGGCGGGCGTATTGGCGGGTCGAAATGTGAAGGCGTTCGTGGAACCGCCCCGGCCAGAGGTATTCCGAGCCGACCATCAGGGGCTCGCCCATCCAACGCGCCAGTGAGCTGCGGGTGCCTTCGGTGATCTCGAACCGGACCGGGCGCTGCGTCTTGCTCTGGATGATCGAGGCACGCTCCTTGACCTGACCCGCCGCGTAGACATCCGGGACCTTGAGTTTCACGAGATCGCAGCCCCGGAGTTTGCTGTCGATGGCGAGGTTGAACAGGGCGAGGTCGCGGTGGTTCTCGGCGATCTCCAGGCGCACGCGGATGGCCCAGACGTGTTTCGGCATCAGCGGGCGTTTCTGGCCGACGACGCGGCCCTTGTTCCAGGCCGGGCGGCAGGCGCGAATGGCAGGCAGGTTGGCAGTTGGCATGACGGTTCCTCCCATCCGCCTCGCCCCGCCACGACACCAATCCGACGTTGGTACCCCATGATAGCACGGGCTTCGAAAAGGCGGATGGGGCAAGCCCAGTGGCCCATCTCGACGGACGGCGCGCCTCGTCCGAACGGGCGGAATGCGCAGGTTTGGGCCAGATGGAGCACGACCACTTGCCCCTCCGGGCGCGTCGCGGTACCCGCAGGCATGTCGACAGCCTCTTCCCGCGATCCAATCAACGCTCTCGTGGCGGCGCTCGATCTTCCACCGTTGAATGATGGGCCCCTGAGCGGCGCGTGCTTCACTGTGAAGGACAACATCGACATCGCCGGGCATCGCACCTCCTTCGGCAGCCCCACCTGGCGGGACACCCATCCCGCGCCGGTCCACAACGCCCTCTGCGTCGATCAGCTTCTTGCCGCCGGGGCGCGCTGTGTGGGCAAGGCCGTCGCGGATGAGTTCACCTACAGCCTAGATGGCGAAAGCCAGTTTTTCGGCACGCCGCAGAATGCCAAGGCGCCAGGGCGGGTGCCCGGTGGATCGTCGAGCGGTTCGGCCGCTTCCGTTGCCAACGGGCTGGCCGATTTCTCGATCGGCACGGATTCGGGCGGTTCGGTGCGCGTTCCGGCAAGCCTCTGCGGGATCTGGGGAATGCGTCCCTCGCTGCATCGCATCTCCGAGGCGGGGGTGCTTCCCTTCATGCCGAGTGTCAGCACGGTCGGCATCCTTGCCGCGAGCCTCCCGCTGCTCGAAACCGTGGCGCGTGTCCTGCTGAACAGCCGAACAGCCCCGGTGGCCGCGCCGCGCCGCCTTTTGGTGCTGGGCGACGCGGTCGAGCTCGCCTTGCCCGCCGTGCAGCAACAGCTGCGCGCGGCCCTGGACGAGATCAACCGGTGCACCGGCCTTGTCGCCGAGCCGATCCGCTTTGGCGAGCTCATCGGCGAAGACGTGCCCCTGAGCGACTGCAATCTGAAGGCGCTGCGCGACCTGCAGACGGCGGAATTCCAGAGCACGGTCGGCAACTGGATCGAGGCCACCCGGCCCGAGCTGGGCGCGACCTTCGCCCTGGCATATGGCAACGTGCGGCGGTTCGACCGGATCGCCGCGCTGGAAAGCCTGGCGCGAAGCGAGCGGTTCTTCCAGCAGATCAACGCGGCGCTTCCACCGGGCACGATCATCTGCTTCCCGACCACGCCGACCGCGGCGCCGCTGAAAGGGACGCTTGACACGCTCGAGGCGGTGACGGCGTTCTACGATCCCACGATGACCCTTACGGCATTCTCAGGGGTTGGGCGCCTTCCCGAGATCTCGGCGCCTCTGCTGGCGGCCGAAGGCTGCCCGGTCGGCCTGTCCTTCGCCGCCGGGCATTATCAGGACGAAGCTCTTTTGGTGGCGCTTTCGGAAATTCTCGGTCCGCAAGCCGGTTAAACGTCCGCTTCGTCGGCGCACTGCTGACCTTGGTGGCCTGAGTGCATGCAGCAGCGGGGATGAACGGCCGCTTCCGTGATCCGCTGCTGGATCGGGCTTGGGGGACCGAACGGCGGCTATCGGCAGCGAGCGCCCGAGTCGGTGCGCCAGGCGCTCAGGCGCCATGCTGCGCCGCCGCAGGTCCGCGCCGAGCCCTTATCACACTGCCGCCTTTGCAATGGACTGCCGAACTCCTATCCTCGGTTACTATGTTGTGACGGAGAGCGATTGATGGCCGAAGGCGACAAGAACGATGATTTGAAACGCTGGGTCCACATTATGAATAGGGGCCATGGCTACGCCGGTGTTTTCAACCACGATGGCGCCGACGACAAGCGCATCGTTGAGGAAAACACCATTGAAGAATGGCGTGCATCAATTAAGGCGGAGCTTGGTGTTGAAGTGGACACACCTCTGTCGAATATAAATGATCCACCGGACTTCTTCGTTCCAATCAACGGCCAGCATCTCAACGTAGAACTCGTGCAACTGGTCGAGAAAGAGCATAAAAGAAGAGCCGCGAGAGGTGAAACACCATTCGCTGGTCAGTTGTTCTTGGATATGCAATGGTCGAAAGAGAGATTTATTTCAAATTTGCAGGAATTGATTTACAGGAAAGGGAAGAATATGAGAAAGTTGAGATCGCAATCGATGTACTGCTCATTCACGCAGCTGAGACTTGGCTGACTTCGACAGCAGCGAAGGGGTGGCTTGCAGGGGAAAACATTGAGACTCATCCCAGTATCCGGACCGTATTCCTTCTTTTCGACTACGAGCCGGGCGAGGGCGTGGATCATTGGCCCTTGCTTCCAGTCTACGGTGAGCTGCCTCAATAGCGCAACGACGGCTAAGTCCCGCTCTCCGGACTTTGGCGGCCTGAGTGCATGCTGCAGGGCGTTGTTGCGCAAATCCAGGGGATTCATCTCGTGAATCCAGCATGCTAGCCGGGCAGCATGAGCAGACCTCCGAAGCCGACCTGCAAGACGA
>NZ_QAYC01000030.1 GCF_003053725.1 Rhodovulum kholense | reverse complement strand
CGGGTGGTGATCTCGGTCGAGTTCTCGACGATTTCGCCCATCAGCGCGTTCAGCGTGTCGACGGTGGCGTTGAAGTCCTGACGCAGCTGTTCGTATTCGGCCCCGAAGGTTTCTTCGATCGAGCGGGTCAGATCGCCTTCGGACAGGCTTTTCAGGCCCGCCGCGAGGGACTCGACCACGCGGGCCTGTTCGGCTCTCGACCGCTCCTGGCCCTTTTCAAGCGCATCCTTGTCCAGCAGCCCCTGACGGAGCGCCTCGACCGATTGCGCCATCGCGCCGATCTCGTCGCCGCGCTCGCGCCCCGGCACGGGGTGAGCATAGTCGCCCGAGGCCAGTCCATCCACCGCCGCCAGCATCCGGGCCAGCGGGCGGCGCACCATCGCCATCGAGGCAAGATAGATCGTGCCGAGCGCCATCGCCAGGATCAGGGCGCCGCTGACCATGGTCCGGGTGATCTCGGCGCGCACCGGGGCCGCGAAGACGTCGGCCGGCACGTCGACCAGCGCCGCCCAGGTCGTGTTCATCCCGGGCGCCGTGAACGGATAGACCAGCCGCGTGGCCCGGTCGGGCATGTCGCGGATCACGCGCATCCGGCCGTCCGCAAGCGCGGCCGAGACGACGTCGGCGCCCGTGTCGTCATAGGGCTTGTTCAGCTTGGCCCGGTCGCTGGCGGTCAGCCAGTTGCCGCCCTGGCTGACCAGCAGGCTCTTCCCGCCCTCGAACGCGGACAGGTCGTTGAGCATCGCGGTCAGATCGCCCAGCCCGATATCGACACCGGCAACCCCGACGATCTCGTCCCCGACCCGGATGGGCAGCGCGACGCTGGTCATCATGAAGTTGCCTTCGCCCATGTAGGGTTCGGTGATGCTGGGCTTGCCGGTCGTGGTCGGCACCTTGAACCAGGCATCGTCGGCGCTGACATCGAAGGTGGCGAATTCGAGCCCCCCATCCGCGCCCTTGTGCCACCAGGGCGCGAACACGCCCTCCTCGTTCATGCCGCCTTCGCCGCTCAACAGATCGTTCGTGCCGCCATCGGGAATGCCGGCCATCCAGGCGCCGAAGATGTTGTCGTACTGGGCCGGAACGCCCTCGATCATCGCGATGATGGCGGACCGGTCGGCATGGCCGGTGCCCAGATAACCCGCAAGCCCGCCGCCCAGCGCCGCGCCGGCCGAAGTGGCCTCGGTCACCTGGACCGCGACCTTCTGGGCCACGAGCGCGGCTTTTTCCGAGGCCAGTTCCATCACCTCGCGGTCGACCCTCTGCGAGGATTGCCAGCCGCTGTAGACCGAATAGCCGACGACGATCACCGAGACCGCCGCGCCTGTCGCGAGAAGAAGTTTCCCGGATACTGTTCTGAAAGGATGTTCCACCGATCCGACCCTTTGTGACGTCAACTGGTCTTTGCGCCCTGGATCTGAACAACCGGTGAAGCCAGGGACAGGCAGTGGCTAAAACTCGATGCGAATGCCTATGGACGCGCGGCGCAGCGGCCGTTCCTTGCGCCGGGCCGTGTGCCGGGCTGCGCCGACCTCGATCGAAGGCCGGGCTCAGGGACGGGATCGGAGGCCTGAACCGAAGGGGGCGGAGGTGTGCGGGGGCGCTGCCCTTGCAAAGCGGCGCCCAAGCGCGTATCTCGGCGCGGTTGACAGGCAGAACGGACCCCGCAGGCCCATGGCGAACCCCCTCCAGTTCATTCAGCAGACCCGCTCGGAAATCTCGAAGGTGGTCTGGCCGACCCGGCGCGAGGTGTTCCTGACCACCATCATGGTCTTCGTGATGGCCTCGCTGACGGCGGTGTTCTTCTTCTTCGTCGACTGGCTGATCCGAAGCGGGCTGCAGCTTCTGCTTGGGTTTTTCGGCTGAGATGCGGCACCGCGATACCCCCGGGGCTTGAACCCCGGCGGTGGGAGCGGTAAGGGCATCACTACTTTTCTGGGCTCCGGCGTGCATCGATTCGGGTTGCGCGCTGTTTTTTGTTCCGGACAACGCAAGATCATCGCGGCCCGAACGGCCGACGGACACGTGAGGAAACGGGCAACATGGCGAAGCGGTGGTATTCGGTAAGCGTTCTCTCGAATTTCGAGAAGAAGGTCGCCGAACAGATCAAGCAAGCCGTGGCGGATGCCGGTCTCGAGGACGAGATCGAGGAAGTCCTCGTGCCGACCGAAGAGGTGATCGAGGTCCGGCGCGGCAAGAAGGTGACGACCGAACGGCGCTTCATGCCCGGCTATGTGCTGGTACGCATGGAGATGACCGACCGCGGCTATCACCTGGTGACGCAGATCAACCGGGTGACCGGGTTCCTCGGGCCGATGGGCAAGCCGATGCCCATGCGCGACGAGGAGGTGAACCAGATCCTCAACCGCGTCGAAGAGGGCGAGGCCCAGCCGCGGTCGCTGATCACCTACGAGATCGGCGAGAACGTGAACGTGACCGACGGCCCGTTCGAGGGCTTCTCGGGCATGGTCGAGGAAGTGGACGACGACAATCAACGCCTGAAGGTGACGGTGTCGATCTTCGGCCGGGCGACCCCGGTCGAGCTGGAATTCACGCAGGTCTCCAAGGGGCAGCTCTGACGTGAATCTGTGGGAGGCGAGCGGGCGCGCCCGCGGACCGCACCACTAAACCGAAGCGCCGCCCTCGCGAGGAACCGGCGCGGTGACAAGAAGGAGATGGCCAGATGGCCAAGAAGGTAATCGGGAAGCTCAAGCTTCAGGTGAAGGCGGGGCAGGCGAACCCGTCGCCGCCAGTCGGTCCCGCGCTCGGTCAGCGCGGCATCAACATCATGGAATTCTGCAAGGCGTTCAACGCCAAGACCCAGGACATGGAGCCCGGCGCCCCGTGCCCGACGGTCATCACCTACTACCAGGACAAGTCCTTCTCGATGGACATCAAGACGCCCCCGGCGTCTTACTACCTCAAGAAGGCTGCTGGCCTGAAGCCGGTCGGCAAGCGGAACCGTCCGAAGGGCTCGGAAAAACCCGGGCGTGACGTGGTCGGTACCGTGACCGTCGCTCAGGTGCGCGAGATCGCCGAGGCGAAGATGAAGGATCTGAACGCCAGCGATGTCGAGGGCGCGATGCAGATCATCCTGGGGTCGGCCCGCTCGATGGGCATCGAGGTGAAGGGGTAAGCGCAATGGCGAAACATGGAAAACGTGTCCGCGCCGCGCGGGAAGCCTTTGCCGGCAAGGACAACCTGTCGGTCGAAGAGGCGGTGAGCCTCGTCAAGGACAATGCCTCGGCCAAGTTCGACGAGACGCTGGAAATCGCGCTGAACCTCGGCGTCGATCCGCGTCACGCCGACCAGATGGTCCGTGGCGTCGTCACCCTGCCGAACGGCACCGGCAAGACCGTGCGCGTGGCGGTCTTCGCCCGCGGCGCCAAGGCCGATGAGGCCAAGGCGGCGGGCGCCGATATCGTCGGCGCCGAGGATCTGATGGAAACCATCCAGGGCGGCACGATCGAATTCGATCGCTGCATCGCCACGCCGGACATGATGCCGATCGTCGGCCGTCTGGGCAAGATCCTGGGCCCGCGCAACCTGATGCCGAACCCCAAGGTCGGCACCGTGACCATGGACGTGGCCGCGGCGGTTCAGGCCGCCAAGGGCGGTGAGGTCCAGTTCCGGGTCGAGAAGGCGGGCGTCATCCATGCCGGCATCGGCAAGACGTCGTTCGACGCCGGCAAGCTGGCCGAGAACGTGCGCGCCTTTGTCGATGCCGTGGTCAAGGCCAAGCCGGCCGGCGCCAAGGGCACCTACATGAAAAAGGTCAGCCTCAGCTCGACCATGGGCCCGGGCGTGTCGGTCGACGTGACCTCGGCAACTGGGAATTGATTTAAGATAGGTGAACTCCTATCTTCGCGAGAATTCCCGGGACTCGTGCCCGGGAATGGCGGGGCGGAAACGCCCCGTCCTGTCCGAGACGGAGGGTGCGGGGCCTGGCCTCGCTTAATGTCCTTCCCGAGATGGGGAAACGAGACAGATTTCCGTGGGGAGACCCTCGGGCGATCCTGGCCTCGGGACCCATACGGACCCGAAAGCCGGCACTCAGGCCGGCAAACCTAGAGCCGGGGGGGAACCCCCAAATTGGAGTGAAACTGTGGATAGAGCCCAGAAAGAGAAAGTGGTCGACGAGCTCGGCCAGATCTTCGAAAGCTCTGGCGTCGTGGTGGTTGCCCACTACGCGGGTCTCACGGTTGCCGAGATGCAGGACCTGCGCGCACGCATGCGTGAAGCGGGTGGGTCCGTTCGCGTCGCCAAGAACAGGCTCGCCAAGATCGCCCTGGAAGGAAAGCCCTGCGCCAGCATGGCCACTCTTCTGACGGGCATGACCGTTCTTGCCTATTCCGAGGACCCGGTGGCTGCTGCCAAGGTCGCGGAAGGCTTCGCCAAGGACAACTCGAAGTTCGAGATCCTCGGCGGTGCCATGGGCGAGACGGCCCTGGACCGGGCCGGTGTCAAGGCAGTGTCCGAAATGCCGTCGCGCGAGGAGCTTATCGCCTCGATCGTCGGCTGCATCGGTGCACCCGCCGCGAACATCGCCGGTGCGATTGGCGCGCCCGCTTCCAATATTGCAAGCATCCTCTCGACCATCGAGGAGCGTGCGGAAGCCGCTTGAGCAACTTGTGATCCCGCGTGAAGGGCTGAGGCCTCGCGTTGGAACAGACAATGTGAAAGAACGGAACAGAACATGGCTGATCTGAAGAAACTTGCCGAAGAGATCGTGAACCTCACGCTTCTCGAGGCCCAAGAACTGAAAACCATCCTGAAAGACGAGTACGGCATCGAGCCCGCCGCCGGCGGCGCCGTCATGATGGCTGGCCCGGCTGCCGGTGGCGAAGCCGCCGCTGCCGAAGAGCAGACCGAATTCGACGTCATCCTGAAATCGGCTGGCGCGAACAAGATCAACGTCATCAAGGAAGTCCGCGCCATCACCGGTCTTGGCCTGAAAGAAGCCAAGGACCTGGTCGAGGCCGGCGGCAAGGCCGTCAAGGAGCAAGTCTCCAAAGCCGAAGCCGAGGACATCAAAGGCAAACTCGAAGCGGCTGGCGCCGAAGTCGAGCTCAAGTGATCGGGATCGCGGGCCGCGTGCCCGTGACCTGAAAGATGTTGGCTGGGTCCGGCGGTTCGTCCGGGCCCAGCCGAACCTGTCTTGGAAAGGGCTTGTGTGAAAGCCCTTTCCAAGGTGCGGTTCGAGGTTCGGGAGCGGCCGGTGGGACGGACCGCAGGAATGGAACCTTCGCCCCCTCATCGCGAGCGGCGCGCCACCGGGGCCCGACGGTGGATGCGCCCGCGACAGACGAAAGGTGAGACCACAGATGGCGCAGAGCTACGTTGGCCAGAAACGACTCCGCAAATACTACGGCAAGATCCGCGAAGTGCTGGAGATGCCGAACCTCATCGAGGTCCAGAAATCCTCCTACGATCTGTTCCTGAATTCCGGCGACGGACCCGCGCCCGCCGATGGCGAGGGCATCCAGGGGGTGTTCCAGTCGGTTTTCCCGATCAAGGATTTCAACGAGACCGCCGTTCTTGAATTCGTCCGCTACGAGCTGGAGCGGCCGAAATACGACGTCGAGGAATGCCAGCAGCGCGACATGACCTTTTCGGCCCCGCTGAAGGTCACGCTGCGCCTGATCGTGTTCGATTTCGACGAGGATACCGGCGCCAAGTCGGTGAAGGACATCAAGGAGCAGGACGTGTTCATGGGCGACATGCCGCTCATGACCGCCAACGGCACGTTCATCGTGAACGGGACCGAACGGGTGATCGTGTCCCAGATGCACCGGTCGCCGGGCGTCTTCTTCGACCATGACAAGGGCAAGACCCATTCCTCGGGCAAGCTGCTGTTCGCCTGCCGGATCATTCCCTATCGCGGCTCCTGGCTCGATTTCGAATTCGACGCCAAGGACATCGTCTTCGCGCGCATCGACCGCCGCCGGAAACTGCCGGTGACGACGCTGCTCTATGCGCTGGGGCTCGATCAGGAAGGCATCATGGATGCCTATTACGACACGGTGACGTTCCGGCTGGAACGCAACCGCGGCTGGGTCACCAAGTTCTTCCCCGAACGCGTGCGCGGCACTCGTCCGACCTATGACCTAGTCGATGCCGATACCGGCGAGGTGATCTGCAAGGCCGGTGACAAGGTCACCCCGCGTCAGGTCAAGAAGCTGATCGAAGAGGCCCGGGTCACCGAACTGATGGTGCCCTTCGATCATATCGTCGGCCGCTATGTCGCCAAGGACATCATCAACGAAGACACCGGCGCGATCTATGTCGAGGCCGGCGACGAGCTGACCTGGACTGTCGACAAGGATGGCGACGTCACCGGCGGCACGCTGAAAGAGCTGCTGGATGCGGGCATCACCGACATCCCGGTGCTCGACATCGACAACATCAACGTCGGTCCCTACATCCGCAACACCATGGCGGCGGACAAGAACATGGGCCGCGACACCGCGCTCATGGATATCTACCGCGTCATGCGCCCGGGCGAGCCGCCGACCGTCGAGGCGGCGACCACGCTGTTCGAGTCGCTCTTCTTCGATTCCGAGCGCTACGACCTCTCGGCCGTGGGCCGGGTGAAGATGAACATGCGTCTCGATCTCGACGCGCCCGACACCCAGCGGACGCTGCGCCGCGACGACATCATCTCCTGCATCAAGGCACTGGTCGAACTGCGCGACGGCAAGGGCGAGGTCGATGACATCGACCACCTCGGCAACCGCCGGGTCCGCTCGGTCGGCGAGCTGATGGAGAACCAGTATCGCGTCGGTCTGCTGCGGATGGAACGCGCCATCAAGGAGCGGATGTCCTCGGTCGAGATCGACACGGTGATGCCGCAGGACCTGATCAACGCCAAACCGGCGGCTGCGGCCGTGCGCGAGTTCTTCGGCTCGTCGCAGCTGTCGCAGTTCATGGACCAGACCAACCCGCTGTCGGAAGTCACCCACAAGCGGCGTCTGTCGGCGCTTGGGCCGGGCGGTCTGACCCGCGAACGCGCGGGCTTCGAGGTTCGCGACGTGCACCCGACCCACTATGGCCGGATGTGCCCGATCGAGACGCCGGAAGGCCCGAACATCGGTCTGATCAACAGCCTTGCCACCTATGCGCGGGTGAACAAGTACGGCTTCATCGAGACCCCCTATCGCCGGGTGATCGACGGGCAGGTGACCGACGAGGTCCACTACATGTCCGCGACCGAAGAGATGCGGCACACCGTGGCCCAGGCCAACGCCAATCTCGACGGCGAGGGCAAGTTCATCAACGATCTGGTGAACACCCGGCAGGCCGGCGAATACACCATGGCACCGCGCGAAAGCGTCGACCTGATCGACGTCTCGCCGAAACAGCTGGTGTCGGTTGGGGCCTCGCTCATTCCGTTCCTGGAAAACGACGACGCCAACCGCGCGCTGATGGGCGCGAACATGCAGCGTCAGGCGGTGCCGCTCCTGCAGGCCGATGCGCCCTTCGTGGGCACCGGCATCGAGCAGGTGGTGGCGCAGGACTCGGGTGCCGCGATCATGGCGCGCCGTGGCGGGATCATCGACCAGGTCGATGCCCAGCGGATCGTGATCCGGGCCACCGAGGATCTCGAACCCGGCGATCCGGGCGTCGACATCTACCGGCTGCGCAAGTTCCAGCGGTCGAACCAGAACACCTGCATCAACCAGAAGCCTCTGGTGAAGGTGGGTGACACCGTCCTGAAGGGCGAGGTCGTCGCCGACGGTCCCTCGACCGACATGGGCGAGCTGGCGCTTGGCAAGAACGTGATCGTCGCGTTCATGCCCTGGAACGGCTACAACTACGAGGACTCGATCCTGATCTCGGAACGCATCGCGCGCGATGACGTTTTCACCTCGATCCATATCGAGGAATTCGAGGTCGCGGCCCGCGATACCAAGCTCGGGCCGGAAGAGATCACCCGCGACATCCCGAACGTCGGCGAGGAAGCCCTGCGCAACCTCGACGAGGCGGGCATCGTCTATATCGGCGCCGAAGTGGGGCCGGGCGACATCCTCGTCGGCAAGATCACTCCGAAGGGCGAAAGCCCGATGACGCCCGAAGAGAAGCTGCTGCGGGCGATCTTCGGCGAAAAGGCCTCGGACGTGCGCGACACCTCGCTGCGTCTGCCGCCGGGCGATTACGGTACCGTCGTCGAGGTGCGGGTGTTCAACCGGCACGGCGTCGACAAGGACGAACGTGCGCTGCAGATCGAGCGTGAAGAGGTCGAACGCCTGGCCCGCGACCGGGACGACGAACAGGCGATCCTCGAGCGCAACATCTATGCGCGTCTCAAGTCGATGATCCTTGGCAAGGTCGCGGTGAAGGGTCCGAAGGGGGTCAAGCCCAACTCGGAAATCACCGAAGAGCTGCTTGAGACCCTGTCCAAGGGGCAATGGTGGCAGCTGGCGCTGGAAGACGAGGCCGATGCCGGTCAGGTCGAGGCGCTGAACGCCCAGTTCGAGGCGCAGAAACGCGCGCTCGAGCATCGCTTCGAGGACAAGGTCGAGAAGGTCCGCCGCGGCGACGACCTGCCTCCGGGCGTGATGAAGATGGTCAAGGTCTTCATCGCGGTCAAACGCAAGCTGCAGCCCGGTGACAAGATGGCCGGTCGGCACGGCAACAAGGGGGTCGTGTCCCGTGTGGTGCCGATGGAGGACATGCCCTTCCTGGCCGACGGCACGCCCGTCGACTTGGTGCTGAACCCGCTCGGCGTGCCGTCGCGGATGAACGTGGGGCAGATCCTCGAGACCCATATGGGCTGGGCCGCGCGCGGTCTGGGGCTGAAGATCGACGACGCGCTTGGCGAGTACAAGCGCTCGGGCGACCTGACCCCGGTGCGCGAGGCGATGCGGCTTGCCTATGGCGAAGAGGCCTATGAAGAGATCCTGCGCGAGATGGACGAGAAGGCCCTGGTCGAGTCCGCCTCGACCGTGGTTCGCGGCGTTCCGATCGCAACGCCGGTCTTCGACGGCGCCAAGGAACAGGACGTCAACGACGCCCTGACTCGGGCGGGCTTCGACACGTCGGGCCAGTCGGAACTCTTCGACGGCCGGACGGGCGAGCGCTTTGCCCGGAAAGTCACCGTGGGCGTCAAGTACCTGCTGAAGCTGCACCACCTTGTCGACGACAAGATCCACGCGCGCTCGACCGGTCCGTACAGCCTCGTCACCCAGCAGCCTCTGGGCGGCAAGGCGCAGTTCGGCGGTCAGCGGTTCGGGGAGATGGAGGTCTGGGCGCTCGAAGCCTACGGTGCCGCCTATACCCTGCAGGAAATGCTGACGGTGAAGTCGGACGACGTGGCGGGCCGGACCAAGGTCTACGAGTCGATCGTCAAGGGTGAGGACAATTTCGAGGCCGGCGTGCCGGAATCCTTCAACGTTCTGGTGAAGGAAGTCCGCGGCCTCGGGCTGAACATGGAACTCCTGGACGTGGAGGATGAGGAATAAGGGTGTTCGAATTTTCGCAGGAAATTCGTCCCGATTTTTCTGCGAAAAATCGCGCCCTTGCCCATCCCTTTGCGCTGATTTGAGGACTTCAAGATGAACCAGGAACTGACCACCAACCCGTTCAACCCGCTGGCCTCGCCCAAGCAGTTCGACGAGATCAAGGTGTCGCTGGCCTCGCCCGAACGGATCCTTTCGTGGTCCTATGGCGAGATCAAGAAACCCGAAACCATCAACTACCGTACGTTCAAGCCCGAACGTGACGGTCTCTTCTGCGCGCGCATCTTCGGGCCGATCAAGGACTACGAGTGCCTTTGCGGCAAGTACAAGCGCATGAAGTATCGCGGCGTCGTCTGCGAGAAATGCGGCGTCGAGGTGACGCTGCAGAAGGTTCGCCGCGAGCGGATGGGCCATATCGAGCTGGCCGCGCCGGTCGCGCACATCTGGTTCCTCAAGTCGCTGCCCTCTCGCATCGGCCTGATGCTGGACATGACCCTGCGCGATCTCGAGCGGGTGCTTTACTTCGAGAACTATGTGGTGATCGAGCCCGGTCTGACCGACCTGAGCTACGGCCAGATGCTGACCGAGGAAGAGTATCTCGACGCGCAGGACCAGTTCGGCGCCGACGCCTTCACCGCCGGGATCGGCGCCGAGGCGATCCGCGAGATGCTGTCGCAGATCGACCTCGAGGCCGAGGCCGAGAAGTTGCGCGAGGAGCTGAAGGAAGCCACCGGCGAGCTGAAGCCGAAGAAGATCATCAAGCGGCTGAAGGTCGTCGAGAGCTTCATCGAATCCGGCAACCGCCCGGAATGGATGGTGCTGACGGTCATTCCGGTCATTCCGCCGGAACTGCGGCCGCTGGTGCCGCTCGATGGCGGCCGGTTCGCGACCTCGGACCTGAACGACCTCTACCGTCGGGTGATCAACCGGAACAACCGTCTGAAACGGCTGATCGAGCTGCGCGCGCCCGACATCATCGTCCGCAACGAAAAGCGGATGCTGCAGGAGGCGGTCGATGCGCTCTTCGACAACGGCCGCCGCGGGCGGGTCATCACCGGCGCCAACAAGCGGCCGCTGAAATCGCTTTCCGACATGCTGAAGGGCAAGCAGGGCCGGTTCCGGCAGAACCTTCTGGGCAAGCGGGTCGACTTCTCGGGCCGGTCGGTGATCGTGACCGGTCCCGAACTCAAGCTGCACCAGTGTGGGCTGCCGAAGAAGATGGCGCTCGAGCTCTTCAAGCCGTTCATCTATTCGCGGCTCGAGGCCAAGGGGCTTAGCTCGACCGTCAAGCAGGCCAAGAAGCTCGTGGAGAAGGAGCGTCCCGAGGTCTGGGACATCCTCGATGAGGTGATCCGCGAACACCCTGTCCTTCTGAACCGGGCCCCGACGCTGCACCGTCTTGGCATCCAGGCGTTCGAGCCGACGCTGATCGAGGGCAAGGCGATCCAGCTTCACCCGCTGGTTTGCTCGGCCTTCAACGCCGACTTCGACGGCGACCAGATGGCCGTGCACGTCCCGCTGAGCCTCGAGGCCCAGCTGGAAGCGCGGGTCCTGATGATGTCGACCAACAACGTGCTGTCGCCCGCCAACGGCGCGCCGATCATCGTGCCGTCCCAGGACATGATCCTCGGGCTTTACTACATCACGATGGAGCGCAAGGGCATGAAGGGCGAGGGCATGGCCTTCGCCGATGTCGACGAGGTCCAGCACGCGCTCGACTCCGGCGAGGTGCATCTGCATGCCCGCGTCAAGGCGCGGATCAAGCAGATCGACGAGCACGGCAACGAGGTCTACAAGCGCTACGACACCACGCCCGGCCGGATCCGTCTGGGCGCGCTTCTGCCGATGAACGCCAAGGCGCCGTTCGAACTGGTCAACCGGCTGCTCCGCAAGAAAGAGGTGCAGCAGGTCATCGACACCGTCTACCGCTATTGCGGCCAGAAAGAGTCGGTCATCTTCTGCGACCAGATCATGGGGCTCGGCTTCCGCGAGGCGTTCAAGGCCGGGATCTCGTTCGGCAAGGACGACATGGTGATCCCGCACACCAAGTGGGAGATCGTCGAGGGCGTTCGCGACCAGGTCAAGGAGTTCGAGCAGCAATACATGGACGGCCTGATCACCCAGGGTGAGAAGTACAACAAGGTCGTCGATGCCTGGTCAAAATGTTCCGACGAGGTGGCCACCGCGATGATGGCGGAAATCTCTGCCGTCCGTGTCGATGACGCGGGCGCCGAGATGGAACCCAACTCGGTCTACATGATGTCCCACTCGGGGGCCCGGGGCTCGCCGGCGCAGATGAAGCAGCTGGGCGGCATGCGCGGCCTGATGGCCAAGCCCTCGGGCGAGATCATCGAGACGCCGATCATCTCGAACTTCAAGGAAGGCCTGACCGTGCTCGAGTACTTCAACTCGACCCACGGCGCCCGGAAGGGTCTGGCCGATACCGCGCTGAAGACGGCGAACTCGGGGTACCTGACCCGGCGTCTGGTCGACGTCGCCCAGGACTGCATCGTGCGCAGCCACGATTGCGGCACCGAGAACGCCATCACCTGCGAGGCGGCGATCAACGACGGCGAGGTCGTGGCAACGCTTGCCGAGCGTCTGCTGGGTCGTGTCGCGGCCGATGACGTGCTGAAACCCGGCACCGACGAGGTGCTGGTCAGCCGCAACGAGCTGATCGACGAACGCAAGGCGGATGCGATCGAGAAGGCCGGTGTCGCCACCGTCCGGATCCGGTCGCCGCTGACCTGCGAGGCCGAAGAGGGCGTCTGCGCGGCCTGCTACGGGCGCGACCTTGCCCGCGGCACCAAGGTGAACGTCGGCGAGGCCGTCGGCATCATCGCCGCCCAGTCGATCGGCGAGCCCGGCACCCAGCTGACGATGCGGACCTTCCACATCGGCGGCATCGCCCAGGGCGGTCAGCAGTCCTTCCAGGAGGCCAGCCAGGAGGGCCGGATCGAGTTCCGCAACCCGAACCTGCTGACCAATGCGGCGGGCGAGCAGATCGTGATGGGCCGGAACATGCAGCTGGCGATCATCGACGACAACGACGTCGAGCGCGCGAGCTTCAAGCTGGGCTACGGCACCAAGGTCTTCGTGGCCGAGGATGCCAAGGTGAAACGCGGCGACAAGCTGTTCGAATGGGACCCCTACACCCTGCCGATCATCGCCGAGAAGGCCGGTCGCGCCAAGTTCGTGGACCTCGTGACCGGGATCTCGGTCCGCGAGGACACCGACGATGCCACCGGCATGACCCAGAAGATCGTGTCGGACTGGCGCACCGCGCCCAAGGGCAACGAGCTCAAGCCCGAGATCATCATCGTCGATCCGGAAACCGGCGAACCCGTGCGCAACGAGGCGGGCAACCCGGTGACCTACCCGATGTCGGTCGACGCCATTCTGTCGGTCGAGGACCAGCAGGACATCCGGGCCGGCGACGTCGTGGCGCGGATCCCGCGCGAGGGTGCCAAGACCAAGGACATCACCGGCGGTCTGCCGCGGGTGGCGGAACTGTTCGAGGCGCGGCGTCCGAAGGATCACGCCATCATCGCCGAGGTGGACGGCTATGTCCGGTTCGGCCGCGACTACAAGAACAAGCGGCGGATCACGATCGAGCCTGCGGACGACACGCTGCAGCCGGTCGAGTACATGGTGCCGAAGGGCAAGCACATCCCGGTGCAGGAAGGTGACTTCGTGCAGAAGGGCGACTACATCATGGACGGCAACCCGGCGCCGCATGACATCCTGGCCATCATGGGTGTCGAGGCTCTGGCGAACTACATGATCGACGAGGTGCAGGACGTCTACCGGCTGCAGGGCGTGAAGATCAACGACAAGCACATCGAAGTCATCGTCCGGCAGATGCTGCAGAAATGGGAGATCTCTGACTCCGGCGACACGACGCTTCTGAAGGGCGAACATGTCGACAAGTCCGAGTTCGACGAGGCCAACGACAAGGTGCTGGCGCGCGGCGGTCGTCCCGCCGAGGGCCAACCGATCCTTCTGGGGATCACCAAGGCCTCGCTGCAGACCCGGTCCTTCATCTCGGCGGCCTCGTTCCAGGAAACGACGCGGGTGCTGACCGAGGCGGCGGTTCAGGGCAAGCGCGACAAGCTGGTCGGCCTGAAGGAAAACGTCATCGTCGGCCGGCTGATCCCGGCGGGCACCGGCGGGGCCAGCCAGCGCGTGCGCCGCATCGCGGCCGAGCGCGACCAGAAGGTGATCGAGGCGCGTCAGGCCGATGCGGTGGCAGCCGCCGCCTTGGCCGCGCCGATGGACCCCTTCGGCCCGCTCGACGATGACGATCTGGGTCTGGTCGAGACCCCGGAAAGCCGCGAAGAGTAATCCGGCAGACCGCCTGACCATCGAACGCCCCCGCCCGCACCGGCGGGGGCGTTCTCCTGTCCCCGGTCGCGTCCGGGACAGGCCCCAGACGGGCACCGTGCAGGCCCCCAGTGCCAGCCCCCGTGCCAGGCCCCGGTGCCAGGCCCCTGACCGGCTTTCGGCAGTTTTTCGGCAGGCCGTCCCGCGCGGATAGCCCCTTGGCGGCAAAGGTTTCTTGCCGCTTTGCCGAGAATGCCGCAAACAGACCTTCGCCCGGGCGTCCGGGATGCTAAGGCAGTTCCATGACCCCCCTCTCCGACAATATGCGCGGCGCCGTCCTGATGATGATCAGCATGGCCGCCTTCACCTTCAACGATGCCTGCATGAAGGCTGCCTCGGACAGCGTACCGTTCTTTCAGGCGGTGTTCCTGCGCGGGCTTGGCACCTCGATCCTGCTGATCGCCTTCGGACTTGCCACCCGCAGCCTCAGGCTGCGCCTGCCGCGCCGCGACCAGGGCCGGATCGCGCTGCGGACCCTGGCCGAGATCGGGGCGGCCTATTTCTACATCACCGCGCTCTTTCACGCGCCCCTGGCCAATGTCACCGCCATCATCCAGGCGATCCCGCTGGCGGTGACGCTGGCGGGCGCGGTCTTCCTGGGGGCCCCTGTCGGCTGGCGGCGCTGGTCGGCGATCCTGGTCGGGTTCGCGGGCGTCCTGCTGATCGTCCGGCCGGGAACAGAAGGCTTCACGCTCTATTCGGTCTATGCGCTGATCTCGGTCGCCTGCGTCACGCTGCGCGACCTCGTGACCCGCGGGCTGTCGGGGGCGGTGCCCTCGACAGCGGTGGCCACCTCGGCCGCGCTGGGGGTCATGCTGTTCGCCGCGACCGGACTTGCCGTCAGCGACGAGCGCTGGCTGCCGATCGCGCCGCTGGCCTGGGCGCAGCTGACCGGGGCGACGCTGTTCCTGATCTTCGGCTATGTCACCTCGGTCGCGGCGATGCGCGTGGGCGACGTCGCCGTCGTCTCGCCGTTCCGCTATACAGCCCTTGTCTGGGCGCTGCTGCTGGGGGCCGTGGTGTTCGGCGAATGGCCTGCGGGGCTGACGATCCTGGGCGCCTCGATCGTGGTCGCGACAGGGGTCTACACCTTCCATCGCGAGCGGCGACTGGCGATCCGGCCGGGCCCGGTCCCGCTTCGGATGCGCTAGCCGGAAGGGGCCGGGGCGGGGGTGTGGACAGGGCGCGGGCCAAGCGGTGTTGACACCCCGTTCGACTCGCCCTATACCGCGCCCACTTCGGGCTGGTGGATCCACCTGCCGCGCCTGATACCGAAACTGATGTGGTCATGATCCGGGCCCCAAGCCCCGATCCTCTGAAGCTACACCGCGTCGTTCCCGCGAACAGGGGAACGCATGCGGTTTTCGCGTTGCCGTTTGCGAATGGCGGGTGCGCACCGAAGACGAGATTTGAACGGGTTGCAATACGGGGAACCGGAATGCCGACGATCCAACAGCTGATCCGCAAGCCGCGGCAGCCGAAAGTGAAACGCCAGAAGTCGCAGCACCTGCAGGCCTGCCCGCAGAAGCGTGGCGTCTGCACGCGCGTTTACACC
This sequence comes from Rhodovulum kholense, assembly GCF_003053725.1. Classification (GTDB taxonomy): domain Bacteria; phylum Pseudomonadota; class Alphaproteobacteria; order Rhodobacterales; family Rhodobacteraceae; genus Rhodovulum; species Rhodovulum kholense. The sequence continues at coordinate 3,051 of NZ_QAYC01000030.1, read as the reverse complement.
ACCACTCCGAAGAAGCCGAACTCGGCCATGCGGAAAGTCGCCAAGGTGCGTCTGACCAACGGCTTCGAGGTCATCAGCTACATCCCCGGCGAAAGCCACAACCTGCAGGAACACTCGGTCGTGCTGATCCGCGGCGGCCGGGTGAAAGACCTTCCCGGTGTCCGCTATCACATCCTGCGCGGTGTGCTGGACACCCAGGGCGTCAAAGACCGTAAGCAGCGCCGCTCGAAATACGGCGCGAAGCGTCCGAAGTAAGGAGAGACGTAGATGTCCCGCCGTCACGCTGCCGAGAAGCGCGAAATCCTGCCCGACGCCAAATTTGGCGATCGCGTGCTGACGAAGTTCATGAACAACCTGATGGTCGACGGCAAGAAATCGGTCGCCGAACGCATCGTCTACAGCGCGCTCGACCGCGTCGAAACCCGCCTGAAGCGTGCTCCGGTCGAGGTCTTCCACGAAGCGCTCGACAACGTGAAACCCGCCGTCGAGGTTCGCTCGCGCCGGGTCGGCGGTGCCACCTACCAGGTGCCGGTCGAGGTGCGCCCCGAGCGCCGCGAGGCCCTTGCGATCCGCTGGCTGATCGACGCCAGCCGCAAGCGCAACGAGAACACCATGGAAGAACGGCTTGCCGGCGAACTGATGGACGCCGTCCAGTCCCGCGGCACCGCCGTCAAGAAACGCGAAGACACCCACAAGATGGCCGACGCGAACAAAGCGTTCAGCCATTATCGCTGGTAACTGACCTTTAGCCTCTAGGACCCTTCCAATGGCCCGCGCTTATCCTCTTCAACGCTACCGGAACTTCGGGATCATGGCCCACATCGATGCGGGCAAGACCACGACGACCGAGCGGATCCTCTATTACACCGGAAAGTCCCACAAGATCGGCGAAGTCCATGACGGCGCCGCGACCATGGACTGGATGGAGCAAGAGCAGGAGCGGGGGATCACCATCACCTCGGCCGCGACCACGACCTTCTGGCAGCGCCAGGAAGATCCGACCGCGGAAGGGACCTCGGACACCAAGTACCGCTTCAACATCATCGACACCCCCGGCCACGTCGACTTCACCATCGAGGTCGAACGCTCGCTGGCCGTGCTCGACGGCGCGATCTGCCTTCTCGACGCCAACGCCGGCGTCGAGCCGCAGACCGAGACCGTGTGGCGCCAGGCGGACCGCTACAAGGTTCCGCGGATCGTCTTCGTCAACAAGATGGACAAGATCGGCGCCGACTTCTTCAACTGCGTGAAGATGATCAAGGACCGCACCGGCGCGACCCCGTGCCCGATCGCTCTGCCGATCGGTGCCGAGGACAAGCTGGAAGGCATCATCGACCTCGTCACCATGGAAGAATGGACCTGGAAGGGCGAGGACCTCGGTGCGTCCTGGACCCGTCAGGCGATCCGTCCCGAGCTGAAGGACGAGGCCGACGAATGGCGCTCGAACCTCATCGAGCTCGCCGTCGAACAGGACGACGCCGCGATGGAGGCCTATCTGGAAGGCAACGAGCCCGACGTCGAAACCCTGCACGGTCTGATCCGCAAGGGCACCCTGTCGCTGGCCTTCGTGCCGGTGACCGCGGGCTCCGCGTTCAAGAACAAGGGCGTGCAACCGCTGCTGAACGCCGTGATCGACTATCTTCCCTCGCCGCTGGACGTGCCCGCCTACATGGGCTTCCTGCCGGATGACGAGACCGAAGAACGCAACATCGCCCGTCACGCCAATGACGACGAGCCGTTCTCTGCGCTTGCGTTCAAGATCATGAACGACCCCTTCGTCGGTTCTCTGACCTTTACCCGGATCTATTCCGGCGTGATGAAGAAGGGCGAGTCGATCCTCAACGCGACCAAGGGCAAGAAAGAGCGCGTCGGTCGGATGATGATGATGCACTCGAACAACCGCGAGGAAATCGACGAGGCCTTCGCGGGCGACATCATCGCGCTTGCCGGTCTGAAGGAAACCACCACGGGCGACACGCTTTGCGACGCCGCTAAACCGGTGGTTCTGGAAACCATGACCTTCCCCGATCCGGTGATCGAGATCGCGGTCGAGCCGAAATCGAAGGCCGACCAGGAGAAGATGGCTCTGGCGCTGCAGCGTCTCGCGGCCGAGGACCCGTCCTTCCGCGTCGAGACCAACATCGAATCCGGCCAGACGATCATGAAGGGCATGGGCGAACTTCACCTCGACATCCTGGTCGACCGCATGAAGCGGGAGTTCAAGGTCGAGGCGAATATCGGCGCCCCGCAGGTGGCCTACCGCGAAACCATCAGCCACAAGGCCGAGGTCGACTACACGCACAAGAAGCAGACCGGCGGTACGGGCCAGTTCGCCCGCGTCAAGCTGGAAATCATGCCGACCGAACCGGGCGAGGGCTACTCGTTCGAAAGCCGGATCGTGGGTGGTGCAGTGCCGAAGGAATACATCCCCGGCGTCGAGAAGGGCATCAAGTCGGTCATGGATTCGGGCCCGCTGGCCGGTTTCCCGGTGATCGACCTCAAGGTGGCTCTGGTCGACGGTGCCTTCCACGACGTGGACTCGTCTGTTCTGGCGTTCGAAATCGCGACCCGCGCAGGAATGCGCGAAGGCCTCAAGAAGGCTGGCGCCCGGCTGCTCGAGCCGATCATGAAGGTCGAGGTGGTGACCCCCGAGGAATATACCGGCGGGATCATCGGCGACCTGACCAGCCGTCGCGGCATGGTGCAGGGCCAGGACACCCGCGGCAATGCCAACGTGATCAACGCCATGGTGCCGCTGGCCAACATGTTCGGCTACATCAACACGCTGCGCTCGATGTCCTCGGGCCGCGCCGTGTTCACGATGCAGTTCGATCATTACGAGCCGGTCCCGCAGAACATCAGCGATGAGATCCAGGCGAAATACGCCTGAACGTGACACGGGCCGGGCGCGCGCCCCTCGGCAGCGCCCGCCATCAAGGAACTAGAGGAGGCCACCATGGGTAAGGCAAAGTTCGAACGGACGAAACCGCACGTTAACATCGGCACGATCGGCCACGTTGACCACGGGAAGACGACGCTGACGGCTGCGAT
>NZ_QAYC01000029.1 GCF_003053725.1 Rhodovulum kholense | reverse complement strand
GATCGCGCCGATCGCGATGGAAGAGAAGCTCCGCTTCGCCATCCGCGAAGGCGGCCGCACCGTCGGCGCCGGCGTCGTCTCCAAGATCATCAAGTGATCTGTCTCGCCTGAGCGCGAGCCGGGGCCGTCCTTCGGGGCGGCCCTTTTTCGTTTCGAGAGGGGCGCGGGCCGGTCGCCGGGCCTAGTCGGGGCGGCGCATGCGCCAGGCAATGCGCTGGCCGGGATTGGCCGCCACGGCACGGTCGAGCCGGTCGAACCGCTCTTCGCAGCCGAACCGCGCGAACCGTGCCCGGGCGGCGGTCAGGCGGCCGGCCAGTTCGGCGTCACTTGCGCCATGGCAGGCCGCGCGGGCCAAGTCGGCGGGCGTGGGCGGGCGCAGGCAGAGGAAGGCCGCCGTGGTGCCGGGGCCTGCCGTCAGCGGCGCGAAACAGCCCGCCAGCGCCTCCATCTGCGCGGCGATCCAGGGCTGGCGCCAGTGAAAGTAATCCTGCTGCACCACCACCGCGCTGCCCGGCAGAAGCGCGGGAAAGAAGGTCCCGGCAATCGCGTCGGCGGTGTCGGTGGCCTTGGCCGCATCGATCGTCAGGATCTCGATCGGCCCGCCTGGCCAGACCGCCGATCGGATCTCGCCCGGCACCAGCGTCACGGGCCAGCGCGCCAGCAGCTGCCGGACAAGCGGCAGGAGGTCCGCGCCCTCGAAGGGCGTGATACCTGCGGCATAAAGCACCTTCGCCTTGACTTCGGGCGTGGCGGTGAAGCGGTCATAGGCCAGCACAGGGCCGCGATGGCCCGCCTGTCGCCGCCCCTCGGCCAGCCGGGCGGTCGAGCCTCCGGCGAAGCATCCAAGATCGACGATGGCCCCGGCATCCCGGGCCCAGTCCCGTGCCAGCCAGAAATAGAAGGCCTGTTCGGCCGGCGACAGCATCGTCGGGACCTCGAGGGACGTGGCGGTCTCTCTGATGTCGGGGCCAGTCCAGGGCGCGCTGTCGAAAAGAGCGCGGGTCCGATCCGGGATCTTGGCCGGGCGGTCGCGCGGGGCGGAGGGCGGATCGGCGGGGGCCATGTCGCAAGCCCTAGCATTGCCCCGGACCCGAAACCAGCGCGCGAGGTGAAAAGCACCCTTGATTCCGCCCGCCGCATATCTTAATCGGGCGCACGGCCTAGGGGTGTAGCTCAGTTGGTAGAGCATCGGTCTCCAAAACCGAGGGCCGGGGGTTCGAGTCCCTCCGCCCCTGCCAGGCCGCTTTCCAACGAGTTATGGCGTGTCTTTCGAGCGGATTTGTCCAACCTTTCGGAAAGGTTGGACACGCCTTTGTCGCTTTTGCGGTCGTCGAGTCGCGCCAGCGCGGCGGTGCCGAGCTTCGTCCGAGATGCTTTCCGGACATAGACCGCCGCCATCCGCGTGTTCTCGTGCGCGAGGACGACCGCGATCTCCCATTCGGTCGCGCCGTGCTCTGCAAGACGGGTCGCGCCCGCTTTTCGGAGCCCGTGAACATCTCCCGAGGGAACATCGATTTCTGTCTCGAACCGGTTCCCGAAGCCGCTTTCGGCATGAGCGGTTCCGGCCTGCGTCGGCAGAAAGAGAATAGGACCCGGCGCGTGGTGTAGCTGACCGTGTGCCTCGCGCTTTCAAGTGGGTCGAGCCGGTCAGTCTCTCTTTGCTGCAGACAGTCTGCGACTGAGATCATCGCAGAGAGGCGCGCGGGTTTCCGGCGTCGTGCATCTGGCGCGCTGCACCGTCCAATCCTCGGTCTGCTCCATCCGGATCGCGCCGACGAGGCGCCGAATCGAAGCTTCGTTGGGAAAGATACCGATGGCACCCCTCCGCCGTTTGATCTCGCCGTTCAGCCGTTCGATCGGATGGATGCTCTGCAACCTGGTGCGATGCCGGGTCGGGACCCCGATTCACCGGATGCCGGGACTGAACGCCTGAGGAAACCGGCCGACCTCCGCCCTGCCAGGCAATCTCCCGGAGTTCTGTTGTATGACATTCTTTCGTGCCCGGTTTGTCCGACCCTGCCAAAAGGGGGGACAAGGTTTCATCGCCCCCGAGGCTATCGAGTCCTGCCAGAACGGCGGCACCGGGCTTTGTCCGGGACGTTCTGCGGACACAGACGGCGGCCCTCTGTGTATTCGCTTGGGCAAGCATCCCTGACGATCTCCGTGGAAGTGCGTGATGACCTTCTGACCGGCGTTGAATGCCCCGACGCGGCGTTGCGCGACCGCGTTCCGGCAATCCTGTCCGGCTTTGTTCAGAGCCCGGTGGAACTGCGTCCGGGCAGCCGCTTCCACAGCCGCTGTCAATCTGCCAGCATTGTCGGCATGGGCGAGACGCCCCCGCCCGAAACCCGCGGCATCGGGACCGTCGCTTGCCGTTTTCCGCTCGACACCTGAAGGAGACCCGCCTTGGACATCGTCATTTCCGCAGCCGGGGACGGCTGGGAGGCAAGTTTCGGCGACCGCCGCTGGCGCTGTGCCGTCGGGCGCAGCGGTATCGACACGAAACGCGGGGAGGGAGACCATATCAGCCCCGAGGGCTGCTGGCCGATCCGCCGCATCCTCTATCGCGCCGACAGGGTCGCGGTTCCTCCGGCAACGCGCTTGCCCTGCATGGCGATCGATCCCGCGGACGGCTGGTGCGACGCCCCGGATCACCCGGACTACAACCGTCCGGTCAGGCTGCCGTTTCCGGCAAGCCACGAGGCGCTCTGGCGTGAGGATCGGCTTTACGACATCGTCGGCGTGCTGGGATTCAATGATGATCCGGTGGTGGCGGGCGCGGGCAGCGCGATCTTCCTCCATGTCGCAAGGCCGGGCTATGGCCCGACCGCGGGCTGTGCCGCCCTGGCCCGTCACGACCTGCTGGAGCTTCTGTCGCGGATCGACGCCGATACCCGGCTTTGTTTCCGCCGGGGAGGCTGACGGTCACAAGCGGCCGGATGGGCGCCCCCGACATCGGGGTGCCTGAACGCGCTTGACCTTCTGCCGGGGCGGTCCGCACAGGCACGCCTGCCGATCCGCTGGATCTTGGGGCAGATCGCCGGGCCTGTGGGGTCTGGGAACGGCGGGTCAGCCCGCATGAAAAATGCCGCAAACTTTCCCAAAATCGTCTTCAAGCCGGACGCAGTTTTGCCCGGGACGCCCTCTAATCACCCACCGCGAGAGACGGAGGTGCCCCGCTCTTCTCCCTGAGGGGCACGCGATATCGGTCGAATTCGAGGCAGTTTCGAAGCCGTGCTGCCGGCCCGGCCGGAACGCCGCCGCAGGCGCGGCAGCGCCTCTTTCGACGGTCGCGGAGGGGGGAAGTTCATATACGGCAGAGTGTTACGTGGTTTCCAGGGCGTTTCGGGTGTTTCGTGACGGTATCCGATCTTCGGTCTGGCAGACGAGATTGCCGCGTCTCGCGCAGGTCTTTGACCTGAGGCCGATTAACAAACGCGCAGCGATTGTCGGATAACGCTTTGACAAGCGTTTGCCTCGCCCTTGGGCCCGGCAAAGCGCCTGAATGGAATGAGGATCACGATGCTAATCCTTCGCACCGCCGTCCTAGCGCTTCTGTGGGTCGGCGACGGTGGGGTCGCCCTGGCCGGCGACTTCGATGACCAGATGAAAGCCTTCTATCAGGACTCGATCCTGCCCTGGGCCCGGTCGCAGCAGATCCTCGACGCGGTGGCCGCCCAAAATCTGCAGACGGCCGATCTGACCCAGGATGATATCGACCGGCTCGACAAGCAATGGGTTGGCGAGATCGGGACCGTTTCGGCACCGCTGATCGACTCGGTCACGCGCAGTCAGGTGTCCGACATGCTGCGTGCTCAGGTGATGGCGATGAAGGGCGCGGTGACCGAGATCATCGTGATGGATGCGCGCGGGCTCAACGTGGCGACGTCGAGTGTCCCGTCCGACTACTGGCAGGGCGACGAGGCGAAATACCAGGAAACCTATGGTGTCGGCCCGGACGCCATGAATTTCGGCGAGGTCGAATTCGACGACTCGTTCCTGAAATATCAGGGCCAGATCTCGTTCACGCTCGTCGACCCCGAAACCGGAACTCCCATCGGTGCGATGACCGTCGCCGTCGATGCCGAAGAGTTCCTCTGACCTGTTCCGCCAAGGAGAGCGACCGTGCAATCCACCTCTCAGACCTCCCGGACGAAGTCGTTCGGTTCCTCGGTTTTCGTACGGATCGCCGGGCTGATCGCACTGACGACCATCATCGTCGCGGTGCTTCTGACCGCTCTGTCGGTGCGATCGACGCTGCAACTCGTCGACAAGTCTGTCGACAGGTTGATGACCGAGATGACCAAGGGCAGCGCCGAGACCCTCGGTGGCCATATCGCCTTTCGAAACGAGGTCCAGATCCAGGCGGAACTGGCGAAATACGTGGGGGGTGCCGGCGAAGAACTGGTCCGGGTGCAGGTCTCTGCCGCCGACGGAACCATTCTGGCCGAAGGCGGCGGCAGCGCGACGGATCAGGCCGAGCTTCAGCGCCAGATCGACCGCGCGATCGAGACCGGCACCACCGCCTATTCCGACGATGGCCTGACGATTGCCGAGCCGGTGCATTACGGCAAAAGTGGCCGCGTCGTCGGCGTGGTCGCGGCGGTCTGGTCGCAAGAGGCGCTGATCGGTCATTTCCTGGCGGATACGGGTCCGGCCATGGCGCTGATCGCGGTGCTGTTCGTCCTGCTTGTCGTCGGCGCGACGATCCTGCTGCGCCGGATGATCGGCCGTCCGCTCGACGAGGTTAGCGAGGCGATGGCCCTGGTCGCGGATGGCACGCTCGACCGCCAGGTGCCCGATACCGCACGCAAGGACGAGATCGGCGTCATCGCGCGCAGTCTTGAATCGCTTCGTGGCAAGCTGCTCGACGCCAGGCATGCCGAGGCCGAGCGCGAGGTTGACGTCGCCGATCAGGAACAGGCGGTCGAACTTCTGGGGCGCGGTCTGACGGCGCTGGCCTCGGGCGATCTTACCTTCGTGATCGAGCGCGAATTCGCCGGCAGCCGCGACCAGCTGCGCGTCGACTACAACGCTACCGTACAGACCCTGAACGCGCTGATGGGCGCGGTCGTCGAGAATGCGACCGAAATCACCACCCGCGCCGAAGAGATCAGCGGCGCCTCCGACGACCTGTCGCGCCGAACCGAGAACCAGGCCGCCACGCTGGAAGAGACCGCCGCCGCCATGGACGAGATGACCGCCAGCGTGCGCGCCGCCGCCGACGGCGCGGCCCAGGTCGAAAACGTGGTGCGCGAGGCGCGCGGCAATGCCGAACAGTCGGGCCTCGTGGTCAAGGAAGCGATCGGCGCAATGTCGGAGATCAAGAAATCCTCCGACGGGATCAACCAGATCATCGGCGTGATCGACGACATCGCGTTCCAGACGAACCTTCTGGCCCTGAACGCGGGCGTCGAGGCGGCGCGCGCGGGCGAGGCGGGACGGGGTTTTGCCGTGGTAGCCTCCGAGGTTCGGGCGCTGGCCCAGCGATCCTCCGAGGCCGCGAAAGAGATCAAGACGCTCATTTCGACCAGTTCCGAGCATGTGGAGTCGGGGGTGTCTCTGGTCAACCAGACCGGTGAGGCGCTGACCGACATCGTCGAGCGCGTCAGCAACATCGCGGCGCTGATCGGCGACATCGCGACCGGCGCGCAGGAACAGTCGGTGGGGCTTGGCGAGATCAATGTCGGGATCAACGAACTGGACAAGGTCACCCAGCAGAACGCCGCCATGGTCGAAGAGGCGAACGCGGCAGCTACCACGCTCAAGCAGGAGTCCCAGGCCCTTCAATCCCAGGTGGCGCGGTTCCGGTTGCGCAACGGAGCGGTCAGAGCGTCAGCCTCCCTGGCCGTGTCCCGTAGGGAAATTCCTCCGCCCGTCGTCCGGGACGCACCCGCCACAGGCGAATCCAGGAAACGTGCGGCTAACGACGCGGGCTGGCAGGACTTCTGACACGTCCAGTGTCGGGCAACAGACTCCGCACGCAGTGAAGCGCAATCGCCACCTTCTAGAGGCACGCGCATTTGATCTCGATCTGTCCAGCGTCTCGCTGGAGCATCGCTGGCAGGGCTGCCGGTCCCGCTCAGCCCGAACCTCGTCGCCAATGTCCAGACCAGAGCCGAGAACGTCCAAGGCCTGAAAGGCGAGAACGTCCTCAAAATCGTTCGCTCCCGCGCCTGGCACATCCGCCAGCAGTAATCCCGAAACCTCGTTGGCTGACCTTCATTCCTTTCGAGGATCCGCCCCCGGGGGATGCGTGCCGGCAGGTCCTGGCAATGCACAAGTCCTCCGGAGGATAAACGGGACCCGCCTGCCTCGGCTGCTCGACGGGGTTACCGGCAGTGTCTTGATCGGGTTCGCCCTGCGAGTGCTGACGGAGCGGCGCGTGGGAAGACCTCAGATCTCCATCCGACGCTGCAACTGACCTGGCGTGATCCCACGGGCGGCATGAAAGGCGGCCACGAAGCCGCTCGCGGTGGCGTAGCCGGCGGCATGGGCTGCATGCTGCACGCTTTTGCCGGCCATCAACGGGGCAATTGCGCGTGCCAACCGAAGGTCTCGCGTCCAGGTGGCCCAGCTTTGCCCGGTGTCGCGACGGACGAGCCGTTGCAGGCTGCGCCGCGACAGCGCCAGTGCCGCGGCCCAGTGGTCGAGCGAATGGTCGGCCCCATCGAGATGTGCCAGCGCGATCCGACGCAGGCGCGGGTCGGCAGGCAGAGGCAACATGGGCGCAGGGGCGGGGCGCGCAAGCCGGTCCCACAGCACGGCCGTCAGCCGGGCGAAAGCGGGCTCTTGCCGGTCGGCACGGCTGGACCCTGCGAGAGTGCGGAGAAGTTCGGCCTCCAGCGCTTCGAGAGGGAAACATGTGGGGGACTTGGGCAGCGGTGCCGTGGCGGGCCGGGTGTAGAGATTGACCGATTTCCGCGCGCCCTCAGCCCGGATGCGGTGGCGGTGCTTCGGTGGAAGCCAGATCGCCATGCCGGAAGAGATAAGATGCAGCCTGAGTTCTGTCTCGACCGTCACCGGTCGGTCCGGGCACCAGGCGAGTTGTCCGCGCCAATGCGCATGCGCCTCCGGCATGGTGCCGGGTGTGAAGCTCGTGATCCTGCCGATCACCGGACTTCCATCCTCGGCAAATCCTCCGATCTCATCGCGCTGCATGCTGGCACCTCCGGGGTATCATCTGGCACCGGGGCGACACATTTTTCCAGCCCCTCCGTCAGGATCGCGTGGAGGCGGAGCGGAGGACCGGATGGATATGACGACAATGGCGCTGCTCGCGGGCGCGGGGCTGCTCGGCGGGTTATGCAATGCGATCGCGGGCGGCGGCACCTTCTTTACCTTCCCGGCGCTGCTGGCCGTGGGGCTGCCGCCGGTTACGGCGGGCGCGACCAGCGCAGTGGCGATCTGGCCCGGCCATGCGGCCAGTCTGATCGGCGAAGGCGCGGTGCTGCGGCAGGAACTGATGGCGCGGCCCGGGCGGCTCGCGGTGTTTGCGCTGGCGTCGGCGGCGGGAGCCGGGCTGTTGCTGCTGTCGGGAGATGCACTGTTCCGGCAATTGGTCCCCTGGCTGCTGCTCTTCGCGACGCTGCTGTTTGCGGCAGGGTCCATGCTCAACCGCTGGCTCGCCCGGCGCGGGGTGTCGATCGGGCCAGTCAGCGCCGCGTGCGCCGAGGGGATCGTGGCCCTTTATGGTGGTTACTTTGGGGCGGGGCTGGGGGTGCTGCTGCTGGCGCTGCTGACCGTGACGGGGGACGACGATCTGAAGCGGCTGAACGTGGTCAAGAATGCTCTGGCAACGCTTGCGACCAGTATCGCCGTCCTGATCTTCGCCTTTGGCGGGGCGGTCGCCTGGGGGCCGGCCGCCTTGGTTTTTCTGGGGGCGGCGGCGGGGGGTGTCATCGGTGGCCGGCTGGCTCGCCGGGTGAAGCCGCAACTCCTGCGCGCCGCGATCGTCTGCCTCGGCCTGTTGCTGGTCTGGCACTACGCGTGAGCCCGGGTCGAGGCGCGGAACGCCGCGCGCAGGGCCGTGGTGATTGGCCCCAAAGGCCATGTGCTGTGCTTGCCGGGGCGGTCCAGCGAGACTACGGGGCGAAGCTCGACCGACGTGCCCGTGGCGAAGACCTCGTAGGCTGCATCCAGATCGTCGAGGCTGACGGTTCCTTCATGAACCGACAGGCCGAGGCCACGCGCAAGGTCGAAGACATGGCGCTTGGTCAGGCTGTCGAGAAAGCATGTGGGAAGGGGAGACAGAAGCCTGCCATTCCGGACGAGGACGATGTTCGTCACCGTGGTTTCGGCGACATGGCCTGCCATATCCAGCATGAGGGCATCGTCATGTCCGCTACGGGCGGCTGCGGCCCGAGACAAGGTTCCGGTCATGTAGAGCCCCGAGCATTTCGACGCCGTCGGCGCCGTATCGGGCGCGGGGCGCCGCCAATCCGACAGAACCAGGCGCAACCCAGCGGTCCCGTCTCCAAGAGCGGTCTCCACCGGCCAGTCCCAGGCCGCGATGGCGGTATGGATCCGGCACCCCTGTGCGGAAACTGTGACGCTTTCGCTGCCGCGCCAGGCGATCGGCCGCACATAGGCGTCCTTCAGGCCGCCAGCCCAAAGCACGGCCTCGGCCGCAGCGTGAAGATCATCGACCAGCCATGGCAGCGTGTAGCCGAGAAGTTCGGCCGAGCGCTGCAGGCGCCGGAAATGCTCCTCACCCAGAAACAGGCGACCGTCATAGGCGCGGATTCCTTCGAAGACCGCGCCGCCGTTGTGCAGAGAGTGTGTCAGAACATGCAGCGTCGCCTCACCGGACGGCAGAAGCGTCCCGTCGAACCAGACGGGGCTCGTCGTATCGACGAGCGGGACCTTCACGGCTTCGGTCAGCATTCGGGATCTCCCAGTTCGCGGATGGTGGGACGATCTTCAGGCTCAGGAGCCGCGCAGGCGAGTGAGCTGTTTTCAGGCGCTGATGAGAAAGCGTCGTTCGCGTGGTGCCGGTTATCGGCGATAGTCGGTTTGTGAGGATCTATGGATAAACAAGTCCCCTTTCGGCTGAATGTGCCCCTGAATGCCCTGCGAGCCTTCGAGGCTGCGGCGCGCCATCTCTCGATCAAAGAGGCGGCGCTGGAACTTGGCGTAACGCCATCGGCCGTCAGCCACCAGTTGCGCGGGCTTGAGGATGCGCTCGGCCTGACATTGATGCGACGGGTCGGCCCGGCGCTCGAACTGACAGAGGCCGGAGCAAGACTCGCGCCCGATCTGAGCGAGGGGTTTTCCCGGATCATCGAAGCGGTCGGCGGCCTCAGGCAAGACCGCAGCGCCGGCCCCTTGCGGCTGTCGATGCTGCCGACTTTCGCGGCCCATTGGTTCTCACCCCGGCTCACGCGCTACCCGTTCGAGCGCAACGGTTTCGATCTGCTGATATCTACGACACAGGAGGCTGTGGACCTGTCTGCCGGAGTGGCCGATGCGGCGGTGCGGCACGGGCAGGGCCAATGGGATGGGTTGCAGGCGGACCTGCTGTTCGAAGAAACCGTGAGCCTGTTCGGCGCGCCACCCCTGGCCAAGGATGACCCCGACGAAATGCGGGCGCAGATATCGGGCATGACCCTGTTTCTCTCGCAGTATCGGAAAGAGAACTACGCGCGATGGAACGCGACGTTGCCGGGCGGGCCGATCCGGCCTGCTGCGGTGATGATGGTCGATTCCGCCGGGCTCGCACTGCGCGCGGCCATGGACGGGGCGGGGGTGGCTCTGGCGGGGGTGGAGATCGCTGCCTTCGACGTCAGCGCCGGGCGGTTGACGCAGCTCTTTCCACATTGGGCTCATACGGGCGGAGGCTACTTCCTCGTCTATCCCGAGGCGCTGGCCAGGAACCGTCGCGTGCGCAACCTGAGCCGCTGGATGGTCGAGGCCTCGGCCGGGGAAAGGAGCCTCGCGCAAAGGCAACTGGAGCCGGGAGCAGATTGAATGAATCGTATTGAAGCGGCTGCGCTCGAGATCCGGCGACTTGAGGAAAACGACCGCGTGGCATGGGAAGACCTCTGGCAAGAGAACCTGGACCATTTCGCGGCGCCTGATCGTGCCCGGGCGGACATGCCCGTCATCTGGCAGCGCCTCATGGATCAAGCCGCGCCACTTCTTGGCTGGCTGGTTCTGCTACAGGGGCGGGCCGCCGGGCTGGCGCATGTGGTCCTTCGTCAGCACAGCTTCAGCACGGCCCAGATCGCGATCCCGGAAGATCTCTGGATCGCACCTTTCGTGCGCCGTCACGGGCTGGCGGAACGGCTTGTCGAGCGACTGGTTCAGGAGGGGCGCGCGCAGGGCTGGCGCCGCATCGAATGGGAAACCGGCGTTGAGAACTTCGTCGCGCAGTGGCTCTATGACCGGATTGCCACGCTCGATCCGGTGAAACGGTACCGGATCGACCTAGATTGAGCGGCTTTGGCTCAGCTCGATCCGAAAACTGTCCCAGGGCGCGGGATCGGCGATCGACAGATACAACCGTTTCGCCGTCAGATTGTCCTGCGGCACCAGCCAGCGCAGATGGGTCCAGCCGCGCGCGGTACCGATCTCGGTCAACTGGTCAATCAGGGCGCGGGCAAGGCCGCTTCCACGGGCCTCTGGCATGACGAAGAGGTCGTCGAGCTGACCGGCACGGCTTCCTGAGATGATCTCGGGCAAGTCGAAGGCCAGCGCAAAGCCGGCAAACGCGCCGCCATGATCCGCTCCGAGAAGCAGCAGATCAGGCTCGCTGAGGGCGCGCTCGATCAGGGGTGTGGCCTGTTCCGGCGTCATTGCCTCGGCCGGTCCGCCCATGGCTCTCCGATAGGCCGTCATCAGATCGGCTAGGCGCGGAGCGTCCGCGGCGGACAGGCGGCGGATCGTCCGTACGTTCACCATCCGCCGGTCGTGACCCACTCTGCCATCATCTCCATGCGGTCCCAGCCCCAGAAAGGCTCTTCACCGACGATGAAGAAGGGAGATCCGAAGACGCCCCGTGCCACCGCGTCTTCGCCGATCTTCCGGACTTTTTCTTTCAGGGCAGGGTTGGCGATGCCGGCCAGAAGGGCTTCGGGTTTGAGACCGAACTCTGGGGCGAGCCGCGAGACGGCTTCGGGTGAGGCGGTGTCGAGACTGTCGTTGAAATACAAGGTGAAGACCCTCTTAGCGAAGGCAGCAGCAAGTTCAGGGTGCTGTGTTTCAACCCAGTAGAAGGCGCGCGTCGCCGCCAGGGCGACATGGGGATGGTCGGCGGGCAGCTGGAAGGTCAGTCCCTGGTGCCGTGCGATCCGCGCCCAGTCGCGCCGCGCATAGTCGCGTTTCAGTGGCGTCGACGACAATCCGCGTGCCCCTGTCACCTTGTAGGCGGTGCCCAGCATGTAGGGTCGCCAGAGCACGGTCCGACCCAGGTCTGCCGCGATGGCCTCAATTCGCTGCGCCGCGAAGAAGGCATAGCCGGACGAGAAGTCGAACCAGAACTCGACGGGGCTCATAGCTCTTCGCCGTCCCAGTAATCGACCGCATCCGTGGTCCGGAAGGAGCTGGCAACCCGACGCTTTGCCTTGTCACCGCCGGGCGCGGCGCCCGCGAAGACTGTCAGCTTGCCGCTGTCGGGATAGGCCATCACATCAGGCTCTCGCATGGTGCTGACCGCGACATATCGCAGAGGTTCAGTGCCGGTTGCGATCAGCTGATGGGCCGTTTCGGCGCCGCCCGCAGGACAGACCGCTACCATGCCGGCTGCGACCGGGTACCGGTCGGGGCCGAACCGCAGCTCGCCGGTGCCCGAGAGTATGACGAACATCTCATCATTGGCGTGATGGGCATGGAACGGCCAGGCCGCTTTGCCAGGCGGAACCTCCACCAGCCGCGCCCCCAAATGCGTCGCTCCGAGTGGGGCGGCGATGGCCGCCATGGCGGCATGAAAGCGGGTGCCATAGCTCTGTGGCGAGAGGTCCAGATCGTCGAGCGTGACGACGGGGCTGCGTGGCGTGTGATCCTGAGTCATTTCGGTGCCCTCCTGCGAGAAGAGAGCGCCAATCCGACCGGTCCCGCAATTGAATTGGCTTCAGGTGAGCCGTAGCAAAGCTCATTTGGCGTGATTTCCCTTTCAAAGGAAGCTGTTCTCGTATTGTCGGACCTGAGACGAATGTGGACACCAACGCTTTATCGCTGGAGACCTGACGCTCCGCCATCGCGGCCGAACCCTGAAAGGCCCGCCTCGGCGATGCCCGCCGAACGCTTCGAGGTGGCGGCTGAAGACGGGTATCCGATCAGGGGCGGGATCTGGCACGCAGACACCGGTCCTGTCGTCGTGCTTCATGCCGCGACGGCGGTTCAGGCGCGCTATTACGCACGGTTCGCATCCTGGTTGTCCGGGCAGGGGGCGACGGTCCTGACCTTCGATTATCGCGGGATTGGTGAGTCCCGCTCCACGCCGGTGAAGGATTTGCAGGCGGGATGGGTCGATTGGGGCGTCCTCGATGCTGAGGCGGTGCTTGCCTATGCTGGCAAGCGCTGGCCGGATCGTGCGCTCTGCGCCGTGGGCCATTCAATCGGCGGCTTCGCTTTGGGGTTGGCGCGCACCTCGGATCGGCTGGACCGGATCGTGACGGTTGGCGCGCAATTCGCCTACTGGCGCGATTACGATCCCCGCCAGCGGCGCGCGATGTATCTGAAATGGCATTTCTTCATGCCAGCCGCGACGCGGCTCTTCGGCTATTTTCCCGGGGCACGGCTTGGATGGCTCGAGGATGTGCCGCGCGGCGTGGTGCGCGACTGGAGCCGGATGGGGCCGCGGTTCGAGACAAGTGTTCGCTCCGCTTTGGACCCAGCAGACCTTGCAGCGCGTCATGGCGCCACCCGGGCGCGGCTCCTGGCCATCGGGTTGACAGATGACCCGTTCTGCACCGAAGCTGCGGGGCAACGATTGCTCGACTACTATTCCGGGGCGGATCGAACCCATCTGCGGATCGCGCCCTCGGATATCGCGGTGCCCGAGATCGGGCATTTCGCATTCTTCCACGCCCGTTTTGAACAGACGCTCTGGCCGCTTGCCGCCGCATGGTTGCTTTCCGGTCGACTGCTCAAGGATGCTCCGGGGCGGATCGTCTTTCCGACAGGCTGAATGCAGGTTTCTTTCCACTAGGATTAAAATGAACGACCGACTTTTCGTCATTACCGGCGGCCCGGGATCGGGCAAGACGACGCTTCTGTCCGCACTGGCGCGGCATGGTCTCACAACAATGCCCGAAGCCGGTCGCGCGATCATTCAGGATCAGACCCGGATCGGCGGGACAGGGTGGCACGGTCAGGACCGGCAGCTTTTTGCAGAGCTCATGCTCGGATGGGAGATGCGCTCGTGGCACGAGGCGCAGGGGACCGACGGTCCGGTGGTCTTCGATCGCGGCATTCCCGATGTGATCGGTTATCTCCAGCTCTATTTGGGAGAGGCGCCCGCACATGTTCACGCGGCGGCCGAGCTCTACCGGTATCGCCCGACGGTCTTTCTTGCGCCGCCGTGGCCCGAGATCTTCGGTCAGGATGCGCAGCGCGGGCAGGATTTCGACGAGGCGGTTGCGACGGCAGAGGCAATGGAGCAGGCCTATGCCATGGCCGGATATGACCTGTTGCCGCTGCCTTTGGCCACGGTCGAGGCGCGGGTCAATTTTGTTCTGGAGGTTTTGGATCAGTCCATCTGATCAGGACGCGTCACCCAGATCCAACTCGCCCCGCAGGACGATACAGGCGGCCCCGCCGATGGTGATGCGCAGCCCTTCGGCTGTCGTTTCCCAGCCCGTGTGAACCAGCCCGCGCCGGCCCATCTCGACCCCTTGCTCCGACAGGTAACCAGCCCTAGGCACCGCGTCGCGATGCGTGGCGATCCACGCAGCGATGGCACCATTGCCAGACCCACAAACAGGATCCTCGGCCACGCCCTCACCCGGAGCGAAGGTGCGTACACGCAGGCGCGGCGTGGCCCCGGACCCGCTGTCCGCAAAGACCGTGAGCCCTGCCGCGCCGAGCCCATGGCAGATCCGCTCGATCCGGCCGAGGTCGGGTCGCAGGCCAGCCAGTGCCTGGAGGTCGTGCAGCTCAAGCAACAGCCATGGAACCCCCGTTGAGACGATCCGATGCGGGCTGTCCGCGAGCATATCGAGCGGAAGGCAGATCGCCCCGGCAAGTTCAGCTTTGGTGACCGGCACATCGCGGAATTGGGGCGTTGCCTGCGTCATCGTGTAAAGGTCGTCTTCGACGCGGATCGGAACCAGTCCGATGCCGCATTCCTGCATCAGGCTTTGGGGCGTTCTGCTTTGCTCGCCGCAAAACGCATGGGCGGCGGCGATGGTCGGATGACCGGCGAAGGGCAGTTCGCGCACCGGGGTAAAAATGCGGGCGCGATAGTCCGCATCACCGGTCGGGCGAAGCAGGAACACGGTCTCGGAGAGGTTCATCTCGCGTGCGATGCGTTGCATGATCTCGGTGGACAAGTCGTCGGCGTCGAAGACCACCGCCGCCGGATTGCCCAGCAAGGGTCGGTCCGAAAAGGCATCGATCTGCAGCATGCGTTTCTTCATGGTCGGTAAGCCCTTGCTTTCAGAGCCCGAAGCGCGCTGTCAGTGTCACACTGCCGAGGCTGTGCGCGTGGATCATGTAGCCGGCGAGGGCGGGCATGGCGCTGGCGTCCAACCCCAGGCTCGGCACGTCGATGGCATAGACGGTGAACTCGTAGCGATGAGGGACTGCGCCCTCAGGCGGGCAGGGGCCGCCATAGCCGGGCTGCCCGAAATCCGTCAGGGACTCGACCAGAGGGGCGGGCAGGTAGCCGGAGGCGCCCGCGAGCATCGCTCGCGTGTGCGCCGGAATATCCAGAACGATCCAGTGCCACCAACCGCTGCCGGTCGGGGCGTCCGGGTCGTAGACCCTAATTGCGAAGCTCTGCGTTCCTGCGGGCGGGTCATTCCAGACCAGGTGCGGGGATTGGTTGAGCCCCTCGCACCCCATGGTCGAATTCACCAATTCCATGCGGATCGTTTCACCCTCCCGCAGGTCGTGGCTGTCCAGATCGAACGCGTGAGCGACAACGGGAGCGGCGGCGAGCGCCATTGAGAACAGAGCAGTACGGCTTAGGTTCATCATCATGAATGCCTCTCCTCGACTTCCATGATTTGACGGTATTCCAATGTGTTAGATGCGGCGATTGAGAAGCTTTCAGGGGCCCGGTAGAGATGATCACCGAACCTCGCCCAGACCCAGGGCGCGACCTTGATGCAGAGCCATCCACGCCAGAGCGATGGCTTGCAGACCGGCGACCAGCACGATGAACGTCACATGGGCGGACGAAATGCTCCACCCAAGCCGAACCAAAGCCTCGATGCCTGCGCCGATGCCGCCTTGCATCAAGAAACCGGTGAGGACGGCGCCGAGATTGAGCATGGCGATAGCGCGGCCGGACACTGCGTCGGGTAGCAGCCGGACCAGAAGCGCGTAGGCAAGGATGGGACCCGCGGTGAACAGCCCGTAGCCAGCCCAGAGGATGGTCTGCAGGGACGCGCCTGCACCGGCAATCGCGAGCTGACACAGAACAAAGCCAAGCGTCAGGGCGAACGTCAGGTGGAACAAGTGCCGGTCGGTGCGGGCGATCCGATCGGCGAGTAGGCCGAAGCCGAATTGCCCCAGGATGACGGCAAAGGAGAGCGCCATCAGGATACTCGCTGCCACAGTCGACGGGAGATCAATCGCGTCGCGCAGCCAGACCCCGGCCCAGAGCCCCTGATAGGCGACCCAGGCTCCCTGACAGAGGGCCGAAGCCGGTGCGATGGTGAGAAAGGCGGGGTGCGTGAGGACACCACGCAGTCCCTTCACAGCCGGTTCCAGCACCGCAGGTGCGGCTCGTTCCCTCGTCTGGGGCGGAACCACCGCGGCGATGATCAATGCAATGGTGGCAGTGACGCCGACGAGACCCAGAAAAATTTCGCGCCAGCCGATTTGGCGTAGCAGCCATTCAGTCGGGCTGGTGGCCGCGAGGGAACCAAGGCCGGCCGCTGCGATCGTGATGGCGTTTACCAGGGGCAGGCGCTCCCTCGGCCACCACAGGGTGTTCGCCTTGTAGGCGCCGGTCCAGCAAGCGGAAAGCCCGAGGCCGATCATGAAACGCGCCAGGACGAGCATGTGGGCTGTTTGCGCCCCGGCGAAGAGCGCGGATGCGACGACAGCCAGGAAGAGCGTAACCACCAGCACGCGTTTCGGCCCGAACCTGTCCAGGGCCTGGCCGACGAACAGCTGCGAGCCGGCCAGTGCGCCAAGGAACGCGGAAGTCATCATGCCCATGGTCGCAGGCTCAAGCTGAAACTCGGCTGTGAGCCGAGGCTCCAGAACAGCGTTCACATTTCGAAAGAGTTCGGAGAGCAGGTAGGCGAAGGTGAATGGCAGAGAGACGAAGACGATGCGGCGCAACGGGGACAATTGGGCTGGGTCAGTCATGCGCGTGGCCGGACCAGATGCAGCAGTCGTCCCTCAGGGAGTATACCCGCCCAAGTTCGTCGGTTTGCACGGCGTGATCCTGAATGGAGCCCGTTTCGCCAGATCGGTGAGGATAAGAGACGAAGGACAGGAATGTCAGCAGGATGGCCGTGACCCAAAGAAGTGCAAGTCGTTGAAGACCCGACAGGCCGGGTGTCGGTGTCTCGCCAGAGGCGGCGCTCAAGGATTTTCTGAGTTCATTGATGTTCATGGCTTCTGGCATCCGCTCTTTGTCTCAAGTGCTAGCCGGGAGCCGCCTCCACGCCGATTGAGAACGTCTCAACCGAGCGGGAGATTTTGTCAGGGGCGGGCTGGAGCCAATACATCGGATGGTGCGCTACATCCGTCGGGACGTCCGCATGGTATTCGACCGAATACCGGTCGCCGGCCGTATCAGGGGCGGAGACAAGCAGGATGCGCAGGTCTTCGGGCCCGTTGTTCTGCACCAAATGTCCCAAGCCCGGGGGGATTTCCAGGGCCTCTCCCGCCTTGACCAATAGGATACGACCCGGAACCTTGATCGTCAGTTCCCCGGCAAGGACATAGAAGATCTGGCGGGAGACCCGATGATAATGTGGTGCTTCGGCACCGCCGGGCGGCAGGCGCTCTTCGCGCAGCGAAAGTTTGGGGCGATCGACCAGTCTCCAGCCGTCGCAGCCGTTCCCCCAGGGGTAATGGTTTGCGTCGGTCGCGCGCACGGGGCCCGTCATTCCTCGGACCCGTAATAGGCTTCGCCCAGAAACTGGACGCCCTTGCGAAACCGCATGTGTTCGCAGGCATGCCTGACCCGACCACCGGCTCGCGACACATAGAAAACCGTCACGGATTGCGCCTCTTCGTCTACGGCGGTTCCGCTCAGTTCGAAATGAAGATCGGGCGCGCGTGCCAGGGCGTCGGTCCAGTACTGCCGCAGGGCGTCCTTCCCAATGATCTGGGCGTCGCCCGCCACCTGCTTGGCGAGAGGGCTGATGAAGACGGTGTCTTCGGCGAACGGCGCGAGAACCGTCTCCACGTCATGCGCGTTCCAGGCGGCGATCCAATGCCTGGCATGGGTTTCAAGGTCAGTGCGGGAAAGTCTTGTCATTCTTCCGGTATCCTTCTCCGTCCGCTTTAGCGGTCGGGGCTGACTTTCATGCGGCAGCATGGCTGCTCGCAATTGAGGAATCTTCCGGCGGTCCTGAGGATTTCGCGGCGACGATCACAGGGAGGAATTCTCAATATCCGCTGAAGGATCCGAAATTCATGCCTCTGGGCACGGGGTGCATTCTCTGGGGGCAGACACCGGAGGTGACCATGAACCCGCGATGCACGGCAAATCCGACGCAAGAGCGCGACAAAGATGGTCTCGCATCACGCGCGGCTCGGCTGCCGCGCCGTTTTCGGGCCTTTTACCGCTTGAGCGACACGGCGTTGGAAGATCTGGGATTGGATCGCCAAAATCTGCCGATCTTCAATCCTGTTCAGGCCATTCGCCGAGAAGACTTGTTCTAGCGCGAAGCGGGCAGGTCTGGCGTGTCATGCAAGCAGATCAGGGTTTGCATCCCCGTCGCGACATGTTTGCGGCGTTCTCCATCAACGCCCCATACATCGAGCTGGCAAATGGTCAGTGTGCGACCGTTCTTGATCACGCGGCCGACAGCCTCGAGATAATCTCCTTGCGCGGGGCTGATCAGGTTCAGTTTGAACTCGACCGTCAGGACTGAACTGCCTTCGGGGAAGAGTGTGAACCCGGCGTAACCGCCTGCGCTGGCGGCGATGGCCGATGTTCCGCCGGCGTGGAAGTAGCCATGCTGCTGCGTGAGTTCTTGGCGGAACGGCAGTCGCAACTTGACGAGCCCCGCGCGCACCTCCGTTATCTCGGCCCCGAGATGCGCCATAAGTTCCTGTCGTGCAAAGCTTTCGCGCGCTCGAATGATGATTTCCTCGGAAATTGGATCACCGATCTGCATATTTTTCCTCCACATCTTGGCAGTGGAAGTATGCATGAGCCATAGGGCTGATCTTGTGAGGAATTCTCATTCCAAACTGAGTGTTTGGCATTGGAGCAGACCCTTGTGCGGACCTCGAACACCCGCATGGCGGCGTCTCTCCCAAAAGGAGCACGCCGCGAGCTTTTCCCAACAGGCGCAGATGCTGCATCGACAGCTTCATTACGCGGCTTCCGCGTTCGAGGGCTAGGGCGCAAACCCCGCTCCTAGGGCCCTGACCGGTTGGCCACCGTGCTTGGCCCTAAGCTCAGTCCTGTGCAGGGCGTTGTTGCGCAAATCCAGGGGATTCATCTCGTGAATCCAGCATGCTAGCCGGGCAGCATGAGCAGACCTCCGAAGCCGACCTGCAAGACGA
>NZ_QAYC01000028.1 GCF_003053725.1 Rhodovulum kholense | reverse complement strand
AAGGTGATCGCCCTGCGCAAGCGCGACAAGGACGACATCGCCGAAGAGGAAGCCATCCTCGAGATGTACAAAGACGCGCTGGGGATGGGCTGAGCGATGGCTGACGGTTCGTCTCTTCTGTTCGACTTCGCGGCGGAGCGCCCGGCCGATCCCCGTCCGATGATCATCGACAGCTTCGCGGGCGGCGGCGGGGCCTCGACCGGGATCGAGATGGCGCTCGGCCGCAGCCCCGATGTCGCGATCAACCACAGCGGCCCGGCGCTGGCCCTGCACCAGGCCAACCACCCGGAGACCCTGCATCTCAACAGCAACATCTGGGACGCGGACCCGCTGAGCGTGACCGGCGGGCGCCACGTCGGGCTGCTCTGGGCCAGCCCGGATTGCAAGCATTTCTCGAAGGCCAAGGGCGCGGCGCTCTGCGACCGCAACATCCGCGATCTCGCCTGGGTCGTCGTCAGATGGGCCGAGGAGGCCCGCCCCGACGTGATCTGCATGGAGAATGTCGAGGAGTTTGTGACCTGGGGGCCGGTCGGCGAGGACGGACGGCCGATCCGCGAGTTTGCGGGCATGACCTATGAGCTCTGGGTCAAGCGGCTGCGCAAGGCGGGCTACAAGGTCAAATGGCGCGAGCTGCGGGCCTGCGACTACGGCGCGCCCACGATCCGCAAGCGCTGGTTCTGTGTCGCGCGACGGGACGGCCGGCCCATCGCCTGGCCTGCGCCGACCCATGGCGATCCGGCCAGCCCGGCGGTCCGCAAGGGCAGGCTGCTGCCGTGGCGCAGCGCCGCCGACTGCATCGACTGGTCGCTGCCCTGTCCGTCGATCTTCGACAGCTCGGCCGAGATCATGGCCCGGCACGGCCTGCGCGCGGTGCGCCCGCTGGCGAAGAACACGCTCGCCCGGATTGCCAGGGGCATGCGCCGCTATGTGCTGGATGCCGACCGGCCGTTCATCGTGAACCTGACCCACGGCGCCCGGACCGAGGATCTGGCCGAGCCGATGCGCACGATCACCGGCGCCAACCGGGGCGAAAAGGCGCTGGTGGCGCCCAGCCTGACCCGCTTCAACGGCGGAGCCACAGGCGCCGATCTGCGCGACCCGATGCCGACCGTCACCGCGAACAGCTGGATCAAGCGGCCGGGCGGCGCGATGCCGCTGGGGATCGTCACCCCCCACCTGCTCAGCCTCAAGGGCTCGGCCCGCCGCGATGGCGCCGTCTCGGCGCCGCACCCGACCGTGCTGGCCGGTGGTGGGCACAGCGCCGTGATAGCCCCGGTCCTGACATACGCCCAGCAGGGCGGCGGCAACCGCCCGATCACTGATCCGCACCACACGATCTGCGCCTCGAAGAAAGACCAAAACAGCCTGCTGGCCGCAACCATGATCCATGTCGGCAATGGCGAACGGCCCGGGCAGGCGCCGCGCGCGCTCGACATCGGCGCGCCGCTGAACACGGTGGTTGCGGGCGGCGTGAAGCAATACCCGGTGGCGGCCTTCCTCGCGCAGCAGAACGGCGGGCCGCGCATGGACGCCCATGTTGGGCATGACCCGCGCGCTCCCCTGTCCACGGTCGCCGCCAGCGGCAGCCACCAGACGCCGGTCGCGGCCTGGTTCGCGAAATACTACGGCACCGGCGACGGCGCCCGGACGGACGAACCTTGCCACACCGTGACGGTCAAGGACCGCATGGGGCATATGCAGGCCGATCTGGCCGCGCCGCCCTTCGCCCCGGAACACGAGGCCCGGGCCCGCGAGGTGGCCGAGTTCCTGCGCGCCCATGGCGCCTGGGACGGCGGCGCCTTCGTCACGCTCGAGATCGACGGGCAAAGCTTCGTCGTGATCGATATCGGCATGCGGATGCTGAGCCCGCGCGAGCTGTTCAATGCCCAGGGCTTCCCGCCCGATTACGTGATCGAGGGCGCCTGGGATGGGCTCGACAGTGACGAGCCCACCTTCCGCCCGTTTTCAAAGGATGTGCAGATCAGCTGCTGCGGCAACTCGGTCTGCCCGCCCGTCGCCGCCGCGATCATCGCCGCCAATTGTCCCCACCTGGCAGAGAACCACAGGGAGACCGCATGATGGCTGAGATCCAATGGCCCCGCGAAATCTGGGCCGCTCAACCCGACCCGGACGACGCCGATGGTCGGCATGTCTTTTCCGAACACGCCACCGTTCCGCGATGGGAAGGAGATCGCGATTGCGCGTTTCACCGCTATGTGGACGGCGACATTACGGGCAGCCAGGAGCGGTATTTCCGGGAGATGCTGTCAGCCGCAAGAGCCCGCGCCGAAGCTGCAGAGGGCTTTCTGCGCCGGATTGCGGCGGCCCCGCTCTGGAATGAACCGGACGAAGACGGGACACCGGTCGGCGAAGGCCCGGAAGGCGGCGTCACTCGCGATTTCCAAGAGTCGCGTGAGAGCGAGGCCGAGGACTGGATCATCGAGGCCCGGGCGCTGGTTGCAGGCCGCAGGCAGGAGGGTCGTGCCGATGGCTGAGACAGTCGCCAATTCTCGTCACCCCCCATCCTGGGCCGTAGAGCCATTGGACATGGCAGGGGCGGCCCGCGCCCTTGGAATTTCGAAAAGGACGCTGACAGACGCCCTCAGGGGGTCAAGCGCCTATGAATTGCGGGGACGAAAAAAAGTCTTCTATCCCGAGCACATTGCTCAACTGCGCCAGGAGATGAACGAGTGCGCCTCAAGGTCAAGTGGGTCAACGGTTGGGCGCGGCTTCACGGCACAGGTCCCGATGGCAAGCGAATCCGACGCGCTCTCAAGACTCAGGATCCTCGCCGAGCGGAAGAAATCCGCGCACAGATAGAAGCCGACCTCTGGAAAGCGAACCTTTACGGACCACAAGAAGTCGTCACATTTGCTGAGTGTGCCCTCGCATATGCCGAGGACGGTGGCGAGGTGAGGTTTATCGTTAAGATGACGGAGCAGCTTGGCACGATAAAGCTTCGCGACATCACGCCGAAAGCCATCAGGGACGCGGCTCGCCGGGCCTACCCAAGAGCGAGCAATGCAACTCTGAACCGGCAGGGGATCACCCCAGCTCGAGCAGTAATGAATTTCGGACATGAGCAGGGCTGGTGCGGCGCCGTACGGGTTCGCAGCTTCCCTGTCGAAAAGCCAAGACGCAAGGCCGTGGGGCGCGAATACCTCGAACTTCTACGCCCTCATCTGCCAGATCGTCTGTTTGCGCTCATGCTTTACCTGCACCAGACAGGCCGCAGAGTGGGAGACGCGATCGAGCTTCCGCCGGAGGCGCGCGACGGCACTATAATTGAGGTTGCGAAGACGAAAACTGGTCGGCCAATCACGGTCAAGATTACGGATGAACTGGCCGATATGCTCGATAGCATCGAGCCCCGCCATGGACGGCTCTTCGGCTACATCGGCCGGAGCAGCGTCTACAATACGCTTCGGCGCGCCTGCGGAAAGGCCGACGTCGAATACCTCGGAACCCATCAACCAGGGCGCCACAGCTTCGCAACGGAACTGCACGAAGCCGGGTTTTCGGACAAGGCTATCGCAGAGGCCGGAGGATGGGCAACGACACGCATGGTGACGGATGTCTACCAGCATCCAAAGGGCAGCAGCGAGAAGGCCGCGGACCATTTTTCGAAAGAGGCAACTGGCAAGAAACTGACAAGAAAGGGCGCAACGCAGGGGAAAATGTAATAAAATCCAATATTTGCGGTTGCAGGATACCACCTTGGTAAGGGAGAGGTCGACAGTTCAATCCTGTCCAGCAGCACCATAAAATCAATCACTTCCACGACTCCTTGAGGATTGCAATTTGGTTCGTTGGATCAATTCTAAGCGTTGCAACTGACCCCCTGATTGCCCTCTAAAACTGCCCCCTTCTCGTCAGCTAATCTGCTTCCGAACGAGGATCGGAGGCGACTATGGCGGAACGTTAAGTCTGCGGGGGCAAGATCCGGATCTCCCCGTCGGGCAAAAGGATTTGGCCGAACGAACTCAAACGCGAAGCGACCAGGCGCCTTTGGGAAGATGGCATGTCACCTGGAGGTATCGCCGCCGAGCTGGATGCCCATGAATGCCTGGTAAGAAAGTGGCGGGTCAGAAGATCCTTAAGTCCGTTCCAGATGTGCGGCCCGAACGACGTTTCACTGCTTCCTGACCATGCGAAGAGAAGTTGGCCCGGATCGACTTTGATTTTCGGGTCAAACCGCCCCGAGTAAGAGTTGAAATCATCCGACCCGTTCAGGTTTTGAATGCGGATGATGGGCAAGCCTGTGGTGTTCCACTCAAAAGCTTTGAAGCCGCGACCGTTGATCCTCGGCCCTGGCCTGCGCATCATCGACGGCCTGCTGCAATTCAGGGAAGAAGCGCGCGACGATCAGCCGGGGCGAGATGACATCGGCAACAAGGCGCACCTTGTTCGCGGTCAGGTCAGCCTCTTCCAGCCATTGACCTTGCCCTTGTCGTCGGTCTCCTTACGCGCCCCGCGCAGTTCCTTGGCCGCTTCCCAACCGTCATGGCGATGCTGAAGACATCGTCCTGCATGGTCTCGGCCCAGTAGGACATGAGCCGCTCATACGCCTCGTAGCGGTCGATCAGAGGCGCCTCGGCAAAGCGGTCAAGAATGTCCTCGGCAATGGCGTGGATCAGTTCCTTGGGCTTGGTGTGCCTCAGGTATTCGGCGATCTCCTCCATGGCAACGCCAGCCTTGCCACCTGGCGCCTTTACCAGCAGCCGATCTCTGCGCCTCCGGGAGTTCTGCGCGACTTGAGCCGGTGGCCTCAAGGGCTCGGGCAGCACCTGCGACCCCGGTCAGGACGGCTTGCGCGCGCAGGACGGCGATGTGCGACAAAAATCCTTCGGAAACGCACCGGATCCTCTGGACACCCCTGCCGCTCTCGCCTAAACACCTGCCACCCGAAGCACTGTCGCTTCGCCCTCGCCCGGGTAGCTCAGGGGTAGAGCAGTGGATTGAAAATCCTCGTGTCGGTGGTTCGATTCCGCCCCCGGGCACCATAGGCCATTTTTTTCAATAGGTTTTTCGCTGCGATGTGACGCAGGAGAGAGCCTTTGGCCCGTACATATCCGTTACCCAAAAACATCTTCCGGCGTGGTCAGAGCTACGCCGTACGCTTCACCTCAAGACCACGCGGTCGGAGAGGACGGGGCAGTTGCTTTCCACGCGTTCGGATCAGCCACACCAGCTCTGCCTCGCCTCCTACTGGCGCGTCCTCGACTACTGGGGTCTTGTCGATCCCGACCTGCCCGATCCCTTCTCGTCGCTCATGCGGCGTGTGGCGGGGCAGAAGAAGAAGGCGGACCCGAGGGCCAAGCACCTGCGCCCGGTGACACGTGACGAGGCCGAGGCGCTCCTGAGGTACATCGTCGGGCATGCCCGGCTGAAATACCGGATGGAGATGTTCGTGACCGTCCGACCGCTCTAGGTCACCGCTTGCCGCCTGAACGCGATCGCGGCGCTCAGGCTGGACGATATCGAGGACCGGGGCGACCACATGGTCCTGACGATCACCCATGCCAAGACCGAGGCCGGAAACCGGAAGGTCTTTGTGGTCGGGCCGGGCGACTGCAAGCTGCTCCGCGAGGCCATGAGCCGGGCAAGGATCAGCGAACCGGCCTCGCCTGACGACGCGGGTATGCTGTTTCCCCGGATCACCTTGGGGGGATATGAGAAGCGGCCCAGCCACTACCTCGGGAAGGCGCTTGAGGCTGCGAGGAAGTCCCTCGACGGGCCGGCAAGCGACTGGGACATGCACTCGTTCCGCCGCGCCGGGGTGTCGGCTCTGGTGAATGCCGGGGTGGACACCTACGCGCGG
This sequence comes from Rhodovulum kholense, assembly GCF_003053725.1. Classification (GTDB taxonomy): domain Bacteria; phylum Pseudomonadota; class Alphaproteobacteria; order Rhodobacterales; family Rhodobacteraceae; genus Rhodovulum; species Rhodovulum kholense. The sequence continues at coordinate 16,068 of NZ_QAYC01000028.1, read as the reverse complement.
AATCTGGCCGTGGGCCATTCGAACAAGGGCGATATCGGCGTGTCGGTCTATGCGCGTCGGGCGGACCTGAGCGAGATCCTCAAGGCCACCTTCGAGGCGCTCTTTGTTGAACAGGGCGGATTGCTGGCGGGGCGGCTGCGGACCTGAGGCTGCCTTGGCATCCTGCGAGAGACCACAGGAGGGGCCTCGACTCATACTCGGGGGTCCTTCCGCTACCGATGAAGGCCACTGATCGGACGGGGGCATTTCCGTGCGGCTATTCACCGTTGGCGCTGGGCGCGGCGGCTGTTTCGTGGCACGCTGAGGCGGAACGCAGAGCATCTCCGGGCCGCTTGGCGGTGACCGTGAGTGTGGGCGGGTTCCGGACCTTCGCTGCGCCCGCGAACTCGGCCCGGACCTGCCGCTGAAGCGGACACTCTGCCAGGCTGTCCGCGATCGCCAGCCGGAGATCATCGAAGGGGTTGAGTTCGGTGACTGGCTTCGCCACCTTCAACTCGCCGCCTGCCCAACCGTCACCAACTCTCGCCCGTACCTTCCCGAATGATCGCCGCTAGCTAAAGTCCGCACTTGCGCGAACGGAGGTGAGCGTTCGACTACGACGGGACGCCGAAAAACCCGTTGCTGCCGGGAAATTGCGTACAAGATACACAAGAGTCCCTCCCTAGATGGAATCAATACCAGTGAAGGTTGGCCAAAAGCCTTTTGTAACTTTCGATGGCCAACTTGATGAACTCAGTATCACCGCGCCCAAAACCAGCTTTGGCCAGAACCGTGACAAATTCGTCATCATCGAAGCGCTTGGAGATGTTTTCGTGGTACCTATAGGACCACCCGCCACGCCCAACCGGTGCCCATAGGTAGTTTCTGACATGCTCGAGCTGACTCAGGGCTTCTTGAAGACAGGCCTTCTCTGTCGCCTCCAAATGGCGGATTGCAGTCAACCCTTCCGCGAACAACGAAACATCCGAGACAGACGCTCTGGGGGGAAGGAAGGTGCCGCACCACTTTCCGAATGCGCCGTCCACTAAGTGATCCTGAAACGGCGTATGCCGTCGCTCCATTTCAGGAATGAGCTGCCAGTATCTCTTATCAGAGCCTTCCCAAGTCGAAGGCCCGACCGCGTCCAATAGGCGTTTCGTGCGCTCGCGCCGGTTCTCAACCTCTACGCCCATAAATTCATGCAATGCTTGCCAGCGCTCCGCCGTCTGTAGTCCAAGAGCGCAGGCTTGATACGCCAAGGCCGCAGGATAACTCTGCATTTCGAGATAGAGCGTTATTCCATTCTGGTAGTCAGAGGCAAAGCTTAGAAGACCTTTAATGGCATCCGTTACTGTTCTGAGTTGGGCATCGTCACCCCATCGGCCTATCAGCCCGCAAACCTTGGCCAGCCCCTCCGAGACGGATTCATAGATGGCCACCCGGTTCTGGAAGTCCTCTGGTGTAACTGAGCCGCGTGGTGCCAAGTCTTCTTGTTCGTGGCGCGCAATGATCCGTTCCACTTCCTCTGACACCAAATCCGCAAGCTGAATTCGATACTCAGTCTTCGCCAGATATCGCTTGGCGCGGCTAACCGTCATATCGACGCCAAGGGGATTCTGCCGCTGCGACTGCGCCAGCGTCTCGACCTGCTCCACCAGCTTCACAAAGAAGGAGTCAGCGTCAGTAATGGGAACCGTCACGCCCTTACGGGCGCTGCACAACTCCGCCCCACGCCCTCGCAACTCGCCTCTGAAAGCCCAAAACACCGGATACCGACGGTTCGGCGCGCGCAAGATCGCCGCGCGTAGCGCGTGATCCCATTCGCCTGACCAGCCGCACACAATCAACCCATGTTCATCAATGATCCGGTCTAACAGCGTGTTGTAGGAATCCGGGTATGCCTCTAGCTCAGAATCCGTATTGAGAATGCGCTCATCCTTATAGTCCCCATGCAACTTCAGAATGTAGCAGGCGCTATGGGTCAACGGCTCCGCTCCTTCCAAAGCGTCTGGTGACCCGACAACGGTAGGTTCGACACCTTCCTCGCGGAGCGCGTTTTCCATCAACCTGTCAAAGTTCGTGGTGACGATCACGCGGACATATCCGCCCCGCACCAGCTTGGCAATTGCCTTGTGCCCAGCCGTGGGCACCTTCCGGCCTTCTTCGCGGTCTTCCTCATCTGGTTCAATGTAGCTATGCAGAATGGCGCGGCGCTCGGCCGGGGTGGACGCCAGTTGCGCCAACAATGCCGAGTAGTCCGGTTCCTTGCCTTCCTTCTCGACATACCACGCCGCCCAGTCGTCCTGTTCCTCTACGCCTTGTGCGAGCGCCACCCGCCGAACGAGGTCCAATGTGATTTCCCAGCCTGTGGGGATTTCCGCAGCACGCGAAAGTCCAGATCCCAGCAAAAGCGCAAATACGCCTCGGTTTTCATGGATAGAAAAAGCAAGTTGCGTGGCAGGGTCCCCGAAGGCCGTCATTCGCAGCACTCCATTGTCTACATGTTTGCTCGAGCGAGATCCTCCGTACCACAAATTGTGGGAAAGACACGAGAGGAAAGCCGCGAAACGGATTGCGGTAGCAGTTTAGCTGGGCGCTCATTTTTCGTAGATCGCGCCGTCAAGGTGGCTCGCGCAAAGCATGTACCGAGTTGCCCGAGCCGATGGCCGAGGGGTCGCTGACGAGCCTGCAGCTCAAGCTCATCAAGTTCGGCGCCCGCGTCGTGTGCCATCCCCGCGCCGTTACATTCCAACTCGCGGAAGTGGCCGCCACTGGCCCAATGGAACTTGCGATCCTTGCCGCCATCCGCCGCCTGCGGGCACCGTCGTCATGTACATGATCGCGATCACGACCCAAACGTCAGGAAAGTGGCTCGACAGGTCTGACCGGTGCGCTTAAAACCGAGGGTACAACCGAAGGATGATGCCGGTCAAAGACCTGATACACGCGAATCCGTTTCATCGCACGGAAGTCGCGGCATCAGGAGCGCAGAACGCTTGACCCACAAGCCCTGTCCGACGATCCTCATCCACAACGGCAGCCACATGGGGAATGTCGGTGAAAGCGGTTTGCGGACGCGGGGGGGGAATAAATGGCCAAAGAAAACCTGACCCACGACCAGCAATTCACACGCTTATGCGAAAACGGCTTTGGTTTCGTCGCAAAGGCCATCGAACAGCTTTGGGAAAACGGTTCTTCGGAGGCGCTGAAATACTCTGTCATCAACTTCTATTCCGGCGTCGAACTTCTTTTGAAGGCGCGCCTCATGCACGAACACTGGACTCTGATCGTTGCAGATCCCAACAAAGCAGACGTTGACGAATTCCTGAACGGTGAAGCGCAAACTGTCGGCTTGAAACAGGCAGTTCAACGGCTGAAAAAAGTAGCCAAGGTCGCCGTCCCTACGAACGCAATCAACTCGTTTGAAGAGTTGCGTAAGCATCGAAATCGGATGGTTCATTTCTACCATCCCATCGACGTGAATGAGCCTGACCAAGCAAAACAGCGAGAAGCCGTTATCTTGGAACAATGCAGAGGATGGTTCTACCTTCGCCGTCTGCTGGGTGACGAATGGCAAGATGAGTTTGCGACGTTTCAGGTTCAAGTCGCGGATATCAACGCGGCAATGAAGCGACACCGCGAATACCTGGGTACGGTCTACGAGCAAATCCAACCCGAACTAGTAGCCGCTCACCAAGACGGCGCGACACTGGCAACCTGCAGCGCGTGTGGCTTTGACGCCCAAGTGCTCGACGATATCGGCCCGCAGGAACATAAGTGCCGGATTTGCCTTGCGAAAGAAAGCTTCGTACTGCACCCCTGCCCAAATGACGAGTGTGGCAAGAAAACTTTGCTCGCTATGGGGCATTGCGAAGCATGGGAGTGTGAGCATTGCGGCTCGTCGATTGATCTGGACGAGGTACTTTGCGAGTACACGATTGAAGGCAAAGCAGACCACGACGAACCCAACATGCCAGCGCTTTGCACCGAGTGTGGGCACATTCCGGAAACGGCGGGCACGCTCGACGACGGCGAGACGGTTTTTTGTTTTAACTGCTTCAGCTGGCCGGAAAAAATTGAGTATTGCCAGTGGTGTAATGAGCCATTTACGGGCGATGCGGAGGGCACCTATTGGTCCGGCTGTGAAAAATGCGAAGGGAAAGCGGGATGGACGTGGGATGAATGAACCTAACACACTCTGGCGCATCCACATGCCGTGCGAAGTTGGCATCCACGGACGACACTACGCCTTAACGTGATGCTGCGGCCTGCATGAATGGCCGGTTCGGTGAAGCTGCACTGAAGCGCTCGACCGCTGACGAAAGGCAGCTCCGGGCCGCCTGCGTCGCTAGTCGAGAGCTGTTCCATGCGCCAAGCGGATGTCCGCTTCCGCGATTCGTCAACTGGTGAAGGCCGCGGGTGACGAATGGCCGCTCTCGGAGATTCTCGGTCCGCGAGACGGTTAACCGTCCGCTTCGTCGGCGCTCTCCGGACCTTGGCGGCTCCAGGGCGCGCTGCAGCCGTGATGAACGGCCGCTTTCGCGGATTCCGCGGGGCAGCAGGGAGCGGGGCCTCAACGGCCGCTATCGGCAGCGAGCGCCCGCGCGGACGGCCCGAGGCGCTCTAGCGCCATGCTGCGATGCCGCAGGTCCGCTCCGAGCCCAACTTACAGAATTTCTGCAAAGCGGTTAAGGTCCGCTCTACCTGGCAATGGAAAAGGCCAACCAGTAATGAAGCATTCATGGGTCACAGGTCTCTGGCTCTTGGGAACTGCAACAACTCTCACATCATGCGGCTTTGACGGCGATGAACTTCGAGAGTACCTGCCGCTGGAAGTCGCAGACGCACCCTCCATCTATAACGAACGGGATATCTTGTTCTGTGCGGTATCCGTCTACCAACTCGCAAACGATACCCAGAATACAGATGTGCCGTTTTCAAGGCCAAATCGTTCAACGACTGATTGGTTGCAACTTCCGCTAGAAGGAAAAGTGCACTACGGCTCTTTCTCGGCCCAAGCATTGTTTGACGGCAATGAGTGCTTTGATCGCAAAGCCCAAAATATCATAGGATTGCGGAAGCTTTCAGAATACTACTCATCGGAGCGGCAAGGCTTCTTCATCGAAATACGACATGATCTGATCTTGGTGCATGATACAGAACGCAACCTGATCATCATTTCCAGCCGCGCTCGCTAGCAAGTTTGGCGAAGCCGACTTTGGTGCAACCGCAGCGAAAACTCACTCCGTCCGCTCTCCGGACCTTGGCGGCTCCAGGGCCGCGTGCTGCAACCGCGATGAACGGCCGCTTTCGTGATCCACAGGCAGCGGAGGCCGGGGCGCTCAACGACGGCTATCGGCAGCAAGCGCCCATGGTTGCTCGGTGCCGGAAGCAACGAGTCCGGTGGGGGCAGGAACCGGTCGGTCGTCGTGCCGCCCCTGGTCGACGGACAAACGCACGAAGCGAAGCTTGCATAGTTTTGCTTCATGTTGCGGCTTGGCCGACCTAACGGCCCAAGAACGCCCCCAGAAAATTAGTTTCGCTTGGCCATCACGATGGCGGCGGGCATGGAGGTGGGGGTGGTTTGGGTGACGTGGCAGGCTTTGTTTTTGTTGCATCAGCCACAATCAATTGCATCCGGACTATCGATAGGATTGCAGCGAGAACGAGCATCACGCCATAGTAAGTAAAAAACAGACCCAAAGCCGAAAAAAGCGATGCCAGCCGATCCATTGTTAAAAGAAATATGACCGAAGAGTAGCCCTTGGAGCATGCCCAGGATGCGACATATTCAATAGGTCTTGTCAGGTCGACCAGATTCGAAGAAATAGCAATAATCATTGCGGAAACTTGAATAAATACCGCATGGCCAATTGATGTCGCTATTTCTGCTATAGGAGAGCGCCCCTCGCCATCTGTGGCCGTAAGCTTCCGCAGTATTCCGGGGTCTAATATGGCAAATATTATTGCAAAAGCAGCGATAGTGAAGCCCGTGAGCGAAGGCATTACACTAACTGCCTTACCAGCCCATTCGTAGTTTGCAACGGATTTGTAGGACAGCACTGCCAAGATGATTGAAACCCAGAAGTAGCTGGACCTTACGATGGCCTTTAGTCCGCCATAGCAGCTGTATAGCTTTCTAAGGTTTTCAAACACTTTTCGCCACCTCAGATTGTTGCGCGGCGCTGCTTGATTGATGCTATCATCCTGTCCGCTAGTTGCCTAAACATCGTGCGCGTGTCGACTTCTTCCTTGTTGTAGGTGTCGACGACTTTCTCTGGCTTCTCCTCGGTTGTATGAGGCACTTGCACGCCGTTGACGATACTCTTACCTGAGACCTCCCCATTCTCCGCACCTACTATAGCGAGCTTCTTTGTGCGCTCGTTGGGCTTGAGACCGTCGTCGTCTTTGGATCGGGTTACCTCTTCATATTCTTCACCATTCTGTTCACGCAAGCGCTCTTCAATTATCGCAGCAAGATCTCCGGATACATCATCTGGGTTCGGGCGGCGGATCACGATCCTTAGTTCTTTGAGGTTCGGGAGGTTGATAATTCTCTCGACTTCACCGTAGCTCTTAACGACGTCCGCTTCCACCGACCCGAACTCTTCAACGATTGCGGCGTCCGAAAGTGCCTCTTTGAAGTAACGCTCTACAGAACGCGCGCTGAGGCTCTTAGATTCCGAATAGGATTCAAAGGAAAGAACATGACTTTCTTCGTCAAGTTCGAAGTAGAAAGCGGAAAGGTTTGGGCGCAAGGTTTCCGGAATGGAAACTTCGCCTATTTTTTCTGGGTCTGCCGGGCCAAAGTCCACCACATCAAACCAATCTCCGTCAATATCAATCTCAGAATACTTTGATAAAACTCCCAACCCTGACTCTGGCTGAAATTGAGTAATTGCCACAAAACTATTTCCGTAAACTTTTACCGCAACTCGCCTCTTGAAAATCCGCATTATCAAGTCAGAATAATTTCGTGGCTTGTCTGCGGGGATGCGAAGATTGATTGCCGAAACTTCAATTTTTGAGGGGCGCGGCATCTAGGGACCTCCAATGACCTTGCAAGAGTTGCTCGCGACATATGCACAAAGCGAAGGCTGCAGCTACCCAACGCTGAGCTGACACGATCAGCAGTCAAGATAACTGGCGCTTACCCACAACACCATGCCGTTCGTGCTGGAATGCTCGCCTGCGGCAGTTTCACAATACGCATCCGTTATTGCGCGCCGCGTATCTATCTGGCCTCGACTACTGTGGGTCTTACGCCGATGTCGCCACACCTAAGGCTAGCCGCCGGAAAGGGGCTGGCACCAGCCGGTGCTTCGCTTGGCCTGTCCGTCAGCTTCGGGCAGCCTGCGGTCATCCGTCGCACCTAGCGCGAGCGTCGGCTATCGGCAGCGAGCGCCCGAGGTCGGTGCGCCAGGCGCTCAGGCGCCATGCCGCGCCGCCGAAAGTCCGCTCCGAGCCGATACTGTTGAAAAACACCCGCTGCACCCGAGAGGCCGTCTTGGGGTGGAACGTCGTTCTGCACTCTGGCTGGACATGACCGTTTGCAAGGCAGGGGTGCGCGCAGGCAGAACCGTTTCCCACGAAATGGCACTCCGTGGACACTCCAGCGCGTTTTTCAACAGTATCCGCCCTTAGTGGACCTTGGAGTAGATGAAGCAATCGCGCGGAATGTCTGAGATGTTGGGGTGCCGGAAGTAGCGCCGCAGGATGCCCTCGCGCACCATGCCAGCTTTCTCCATCACCCGTGCAGAAGCTGGATGCTCCACATCACAGAACGCTTCGGCTCTGTGAATGCTCGGATGCGACAAGGCATGATCCACGAGCCAGCCCATGACCTCGGATGCGCAGCCTTTACCCCAAGCCGACGCCCGTAAGACGTAACCGTAGCTCACCCTATGACCTATCAGATGAGGATGAAACATCCCCACAAGCTCAACAGGTTGTCGGCGATCAAACGCGACCAAAGGGAAACCTTTTCCTGAAACCCACTCCGCTGCTGCAATCTTCAGGAAAGCAGTCGTTTCAGCGACGCTTCGGTGGGGCGTCCAGCCAAGGAAGCGAGTGACTTCCGCATCGGAGGCATAATTGTCGAAGATGGCCTGCGCGTCATCCAGTTTCACTCGGCGAAGATGATAGCGGTCGGTCTCGAACTCATCGGGAAGGCGGTAGGGTGCGTTCATCCCGCCACCCTAACGATAGCGCCAAGCGTGGCAAGTTGCTGAAGGTCGGCTTCGTCCCGCCTCCCGGACCTTTGCGGCTCCTGGGCGTGCTGCAACCGCGATGAACGGCCGCTTCCGTGATCCGCGGGCGGCGCGGGCTTGAGGTGTCGAACGTCGGCAATCGGCAGCGAGCGCCCGAGTCGGTGGCGCCTGGCGCTCAGGCGCCACGCTGCGCCGCCGCAGGTCCGCTCCGAGCCCTTTGCGCTCCGTTGTCTTGTGCGACTTACGAAGCTGGAGTAGCTTGAGTGTCAGGCTTGACCCGCGCCTCCTCCCTCCAAATGGGGAAGTATCGCACATACGGGGTGACAGAGATCATCGAACCATCTGTTCGAGCGTTCGCATAAGGAGGGGTTGCGTTTCCGGCTCGGAATGGAGGTTCCGTGATGCGGCTATCCGCACCGATCTATCAATTGAAACGCCGCGCCAAGCTGTTGGCGCGAGATCAGAAAATCCCGCTTCATCAAGCGCAGGACCGTATCGCCGCGAATGAAGGGTTCGCAGCATGGAGCCTGCTGGCCGCGCATGGCTCGAAAAATGCCGATGTCGGCGCATTGCTCCCCCGGCTTTCGAATGGCGACATGCTCTTGATCGCAGCACGGCCCGGACATGGAAAGACACGTCTCGGGCTGAGGCTTCTGCTTGACGCAGCGCTTGAAGGACGTCGTAGCCTATTGTTTTCGCTTGAGTATACGGAACGCGAGGCAATGGAGCGCCTTCGTGCTCTTGCGGACCCGTTGCCGAAGACCACGCCAGAAATCATTACCACGGATGACATCTGTGCCGACTACATCACTGACCATCTGGCAGGTTCTCCAGAGGGAACGGTGGCAGTGATTGACTACCTGCAGATTCTTGACCAGCGGAGGTCAACGCCGCCGCTTTCAGAGCAAGTGGACGTGTTGAAAACGTTCGCTCGCGAAACTGGCGTCATTCTAGCTGTAATTTCGCAGATTGACCGCTCCTACGAGCCAGAGGCAGCTTCGGTGCCTGGTCTTTCCGACCTCCGCCTTCCGAACCCTATTCCACCGGGGGCCTTCTCAAAAGCCTGCTTCTTGAACGCGGGCGAGGTTCGTGTTCAAAGCCTGATCTGACTACATTCGCCAGTGCGCTTGCCACCGCACTGGCGAACCGCGACCGGCTGCTTTGTCCCGCTCTCCGGACCTTTGCGGCTCCTGCGCGTGCTGCAACCGCGATGAACGGCTGCTTCCGTGATCCGCAGGCGGCGCAGGCTTGAGGTGTCGAACGTCGGCAATCGGCAGCGAGCGCCAGAGCGGGCGCTCCGAGGCGCTCCGGCGCCATGCCGCACCGCCGCAGGTCCGCTCCGAGCCCGAACTCCCAAATGCCGCACCAAAAGCGAATGGCTGATCTCGTCGCTCGAACGAGGGGCATTTGCGCATGAACCGGGTCGATCGAGCAGCCTGCCATTGCCTAAGCAGTTTCCGACACAGCATCAGACGGAGACTGAAATGCTTCTGGAAGGCAAGACAATCATCATTACCGGCGCAAGCAGCGGCATCGGTGCCTCGGCTGCAAAGCTCTTCGCGGCGGAGGGTGCAAGACTTGTCCTCGGTGCGCGCCGAGTTGATCTGCTTGAGAGAACCGTCAACGAGATCTCGGCTGACGGTGGCGAGGCGGATTTCATCGCCGGAGACGTTGAAGAAAACGGGTATGCAGAAGCACTGGTGAAACGCGCGGAAGAGCGCTTCGGTGGTCTTGATGGCGCCTTCAACAATGCAGGCACCACAGGGGACATTGGGCCGATCCCCTGCATGGAGGAGAGCAACTGGCACAGGGTGATGTCAGTGAATCTCAACAGCGGATTCTATGCGGCAAAGCATCAGATACCGGCGATGCGCAAACGCGGCGGCGGCTCAATTGTCTTCACGTCCTCTTTTGTCGGGCACACGATCGGGCTGCCCGGCATGGGCGCCTATGCCGCGGCAAAGGCGGGCCTGATCGGCATGACGCAGGTTTTGGCGGCGGAACATGGGCCCGAGAACATCCGCGTCAACGCGCTCCTGCCTGGAGGCACCATGACGCCGATGGCTGGTGAGGATGCCGGTTATCATGAGATCGTGCGGGGTTTCCACGCGCTGAAGCGCATGGCCGATCCGTCCGAGATCGCGCGGGCCGCTCTCTTCCTTCTGTCCGATCATGCGTCTTTCGTGACCGGGACCGCAATGATCGCGGATGGCGGAAACTCGATCAACAAACTCTAAGGCGCGCGAAGCGGACAATGGTCAGTCAAGTGCCTGCGTCCACTTCGTCCCGCTCTCCGGACCATGGCGGCTCCAGAGCGTGCTGCAGCGGGCACTAACGGCCGCTTTCGTGGTGCCGCAGGCGGCAGAGGCTTGGATGCTTAACGGCCGCTATCGGCAGAACCAAGTCCTGGGGTTCTCCTGCGGCCCCGCTGGGCGTTCGATCAGGCTGTCCGTGAGGCCGGGCTTCTTCCCTGCCTAAGGCTGCCGGGCTGCTCTGGGATCACCGTTGGGGCGGCCTGAGTATCCTCGGGTTTTTCGCGAAAAATCCGCGGCGCTTTATACGGTAGGGCGCACCTGCCCATCCCCCCCGTGCCCCTCGGCGTACCAGTGGCCACCCGATGACGAACCCTGCGGCTACACACGGGGTCAACCGGGGACACGCCCTGGGCGACGGCGAAGCAGGCACCGCAATAAACCCATACCTATGGACGAGCATGACCGCGACCTTCGCATGCTTCGGCCGTGGTCAGAGTACATCCGCTCGAATCAATCCTATTGATTACAGTGGGTTAGCCGCCAGTATGCGGGTGGCATGTGCGGAAGTGCTTGGTACTTCTCCATTTCCCCACACCTAAGGATGAACACCACCGCCGCACACTGTACGGATCTGATGCCGATCGGGGCCACAGGTCACCTCGTATCGAACTGCTGCGCTCGTCCTCCCGTTCTCCTCTGCTTTGTCCATCCCTCCCGGGTTCCCCGGAGATGGGCAACGCATCCGGCCCCTGAGTGAGCCGAAGAAAGCCGCCGTGGCCCTGCCTCCGGCGCTGCGGTTTTCTCCGGGTCATTCTCCCGGGCAATCCTCTGGAACATGGATCGCACCCAAGGCTCCGGCCGTCCCGCTTCTGCGGGGCTGCCGGATCTGCGGGGTGATCGCATGGCGGCCATCAATCCCTGCCGCCTGACCTCATGTTCCGGGGCTCAACACCTTTTCCACCAAGCCATGTTCCACACCAAAGGACTACCTGTACGTGACCATATCAGACCGAACGCCCTCCGCTGGCTGCAAGCGGACCCGAAGCCATCCCCGCGTGAAAGCCGGGAGGCAGACGCTCGCATGAGCGAGGCGCAACCGCGCCCTGTCACGATCATCGACCGCCCCTGCAGGTTCGGGAAGACGACCCGGATGATCGCTGACCTAGAAGAAGCGAAACAGTACCTCATCGTCACGCCGCTGCTGACCGAATGCGACCGGATCGTCCGGGATGCGCGAGTCCCCGTCATGCAGCCCGAGATCGTTGAGGACGAACCGGACATCACCACGAAGAAGGACCACCTCGTCCAGCTTCTCCAGGCCCAAAAGAACGCCGTGACCACCCATGCCATGTTCGATCACCTCGCGGACGTGGCAGGGGAAGGGCTGCTGGACGCCTATCACATCCTGATCGACGAAGTGGTCTCGGTTGCCGATTCCAGCTTCCGCTGCACCGAGATCGAGTGGAGGGACTTCTACCTCAACACCGGCTACGCCAAGGTCGATCCGGCAACCGGGCAGGTGATCGCGACGCCCCTCTGGGAAGACAATGCCGAGGAGGTTAGCGGAACGCTTTCCGCCAAGGCGTATCGGGCAGCTCGATCCGGGCGGCTGTTCAGCGTCGGGGAGGGCATCCATATCAGCGTGATCCCCGAGATCCTCCTGAGGGCGGGGCAGTCGCTGACCGTCTTCACCTTCAAGGCGGAAGGGTCTCTGATGTTCGCCCATCTCGACCGGCTCGGGTTGAACCCCGTGCATGACTCCGACGGACCCGAGGTCGAACGCGGGTTTGTCCGGGAGGTGCGGCACCTGATCAACGTTCAGCGCATCCCCGCGCTGGACCGCAGGACGGTCAGGGTCAAGGGCAAGCCGGTGCGGCTGTCGGACTGCATGTCCTACTCGAAGCAGATGATGACACCGGCGACATCCGTCACGCTGGATACGGAAATCGCCAAGGCACTGGCATCCCTCCGCCGTGGTCCTCTCGCCAGTGTGGCCTTGCCGGATATCCTCGTGGTCTGCCCCAAGGACAAGTGGTTCGAGAAAGGACGGGAACCCGGGAAAGGCCCGGACGGGACCGAGACGACACCGTTTAGACCCGGACCCTATGCCGATGGATCACGTCTGGCCCCGCGTGGGACCGGCAAGGACCGTGCCCGGTCGATACCCAACAAGACCCAAGGCACCAATGCGTACCGCCATGCCTCGCACGTGATCTACCTCTATGACCAGTACCCGACCCCCTTGGTCCATCGCTGGGTCGGAGGCAAGGACGCCATCGACCCCGACGACTATGCCCTGACCGAGTTGATCCAGGTGATCTGGCGGACACGGATACGGGATGGGGAGCCGATCACCGCCTACATCCCGAACAGAAGGATGCGCGAACTCTTCCTGAGCTGGCTCTGGGAGGGTGACGTTCCGCAATCGGTGCGGAACAAGATCGCCAGCCAACAGGGGTCGAAGCCGGGCCGATGAGTGACCCGCTTTCCCGGAAAACTTGGAAACCTCTCCGGCAAGTCCAGTAAAATAAGGGGGTTGGCGGCACACCCCTTAAGAACTGGAAGTGTCTTCACCACCTGACATCAAGGCCACCTCGGGGCTCCTGCCGTTCAGCACTTCGCTGAATTGTTGGTCTGCTCCGGGGTGGACCTTGAGACGGCTTGGAAAGATGATCCCGTCATGGACGTCCTTGTTCGATTGGGCAAAGGGAATCCTCGTCCATGGCTTGTGGTCGCCGCTGGCAAGGCTCTGCGAAAGACTGACAGAAGCAGCCTCCAACAAACCAGGGCTGACTTCCATGCCACCAGGCTTCGCGCCAGATACAGGCTTCAGAGCCGTTCCCGCCCTGACCGGAAAAGGTCTCGGCCATTCGGCGATGACCGTCTCCGCTTGCATTCGCAGATGCTCCTCCTCCCACATTTTTGCTGAGCCAACCGTGCTGCCCCTTCCTTGTCAGAAGGGACGGCATTCTGAGGCTAGCGTGACTAGATCCCCCGCCGTTTCGTACGGTGTCAACGCCCTTGCAATCCTCCCGTTCCTGCTGGCTCTGTGCCACTCCAGCGCGCGCGCCGGCCGTCTGGCAGAAGAACTCGAGACCATGGAGAAAACCCATGAAGCCCAGCGACGGATGCTCGATGTTGCGGCGGGCCCTCACTCTAGCGACGATCTAGCTCAGCGGCGGCGCGACGGGCGCTTCTGACGTTGTGAGCCTCGGGGCCTCGGCCTTCTACGAGGCACTCCGGATCGACCGGACCAGCGGCCGGGTCGAGATGCCCAAACCCATCGTGCTCCCGGCGCTTGATGCCGTGCCCACGCCGCCGCCGAGCGGCAAGCTCGCCCTCCACGCGCGGGACCGCGCCGGGGTCGGATGGCTCGACGTCCAGCGCCCCTCCGGCCGCTTCTTCCCGCTGCAGCCGCATTTCGGGGTGAACCGGATCGCGACATGGGCGCCGTCCACCGGCACGACCGTCAACACCAACGGCATGCCGCGCACCCCCGTCGGCACCGTGTCGACGCCGACGCTCGCCACCACGAACCTCTCGACATCGATGCGCCGCTGGCGCGTGACCAGCGCCGCCACCGCCGATGCGGCGGCAGAGGAGCGTTCGGCCGGCTGGGTCTGCTGGCGCGGCAATGCCGATGGGCCGGGCGGCTTCACCTATGTGAATCGGCTCTCGCTGGTGACGCTGCAGGCGACCGGCACAGGCTTCTTCGGCCTCTATGGTTCGACAACAGTGCTGGCCACGACTCTGACCCTCTCGGCCGTGGTGAACTGCATCGGCATCGGGTTCCAGCGCGGCACCCATATGGCCGCGATCCATTGGCGCCGATCAAGGACGCGGTGACGGTCGATGGCGATGTCGTCGTGCCGCTCGACGCAGAGGCCTTCGGCTTCTGGCTGAAGGCCGCGTTCGGTGCGCCCACGACCACGGGTGCGGAAGCGCCCTACACCCACGAGTTCCAGTTCGGGTCCTGGACGCTGCCCAGCATGTCGATCGAGACCGGCATGCCGGAGGTGCCGCGCCACGCGATGTATTCTGGCTGCGTGCTCGACCAGATCACCTGGCAGATGCAGCGCTCGGGGCTCCTGACCGCCGCGGCGCGGCTGATGGCGCAGGGCAAGACGGTCGGCACGACCACGAGCGCCGGGACACCCGCCGCGCCGGAACTGAAGCGCTTCGGGCATTTCAACGGGGCGATCACGCGCAATGGCACCGCCCTCGGCAACGTGGTCTCCGCCGAGATCCCCTATGCCAACAACCTCGACCGGATCGAGACCATCCGCTCGGACGGGCGCATCGACGGCGCGGACCCGTCTATCGCGGCGCTGACCGGCCGGATAGAGGTGCGGTTCGCAGATCAGACGCTGGTGACGCAGGCGATCAACGGCGAGGCCTGCGAGATGGAATTCGCCTACGTCCTGCCCTCGGGCGAAAGATTCACCTTCACCGTGCACGCCGTCTGCCTTCGATCCAGATCCCGCCTCATTCCGGCGATTGCCTTCGAGGCGAACAGGCCGTGCTGCCAGCGAAGACGCTGAAATGTCGTCCAGTGCATTCCTTTGGGCTTCATCCAACCGGGGCCATTCAGGATGCTGGGCTTCCAGCCCAGTTTCGCCCGTATCCGATCCGCGCGCCGGGCGGCGCGGTCCGTGGCGCCTTCCCGCTGAGAGGGGTAGGAATGCCAAGGAGAGCCCATGTGCCACCGCTCGACGCTGAGGAATCCGGAGAACGGGGCCTGAGCTCGGCAGCAGGACTCTGTGATTTCCCATTGCAGGATGCCCATCACCAAACCCCCGGTCCGTTGGCGATCAGCATCGCCACCATGCCCAAAAGCGCGCCGAACAGCGCGGCAAAGCCCAGAATTGCCAAGATGGTCTTAATCGGTACTTCGCTCCCATCTTCATGACGCAGTCGACCAGCTCGCCGACCGCCTTTCTGAACTCGATTTTCGGGGACTCTTCGCCCAGCAGGATCGCCCGCGTCTGCCCGGCCTGCCCCCCTTGAGATCGCGCTTGAGGGCGCGCGATGCGGCGTTGGGAAGACCGGCACGGGCGCAGAGCAGATCGAGCTTGCGCTCTGCCCGCATCGTGGCGGCTTCCTTGTCATTCCCGGCCAGATCCACGGCATCGGCGGGCAGGAATCTGTCGGCAAAGCCCTGATCGAGCGCGGCCTGCCCGCCGATCCAGGTCTCGCGGTCGAGCATGGCGGCGATGTCGTCGCGATCGATGCCGGTCCGGGCCGCGTAGATGTCGACGGCCGTGGCGTCAAAAGGCGCGAGCCATTCGCAGACCTCGGCCAGCGCGTGGCGGTCGCCCGCGGCCATGATCCAGGTATTGTGGATCATCAGGAAGCCCGCCCGCGCGATCCGCACCTCGTCGCCTGCCATGGCGATGACCGACGCCGCCGAGGCGGCGATGCCGAGGATGTTGACGGTCACGGTCCCGGCATGCTCGCGCAGCAGGGTGTAGATCGCGAGGCCTTCGAAGAAATCGCCGCCGGGGCTGTTGATGTTGACGGTGACGGGCTGCGCGCCGATCCGGCGCAGCGCGGCCTCGATCCGGCGCACGGTCACGCCCTCGCCCCAGGGGTCGGCCCCGATGGGGTCGAGCACCGAGATCGAG
>NZ_QAYC01000027.1 GCF_003053725.1 Rhodovulum kholense | reverse complement strand
CTCGATCTCGGTTCTCGATCCCATCGGGGCCGACCCCTGGGGCGAGGGCGTGACCGCGCGGCGGATCGAGGCCGCGCTGCGCCGGATCGGCGCGCGGCCCGTCACCGTCAACATCAACAGCCCCGGCGGCGACTTCTTCGAAGGCCTCGCGATCTACACCCTGCTGCGCGAGCATGCCGCGACCGTGACCGTCAACATCCTCGGCATCGCCGCCTCGGCGGCCTCGGTCATTGCCATGGCGGGCGACGAGGTGCGGATCGCGCGGGCGGGCTTTCTGATGATCCACAATACCTGGATCATGGCCGCGGGCGACCGCCATGCGCTGGCCGAGGTCTGCGAATGGCTTGCGCCTTTTGACGCGACGGCCGTCGACATCTACGCCGCCCGGACCGGGATCGAGCGCGGCGGGATCGCCGCCATGCTCGACCGCGAGACCTGGATCGGCGGTCAGGCCGCGCTCGATCAGGGCTTTGCCGACAGCTTCCTGCCCGCCGATGCCGTGGATCTGGCAGGGAATGACAAGGAAACCGCCACGATGCGGGCAGAGCGCAAGCTCGATCTGCTCTGCGCCCGTGCCGGTCTTCCCAACGCCGCATCGCGCGCCCTCAAGCGCGATCTCAAGGGGGGCATGCCCGGCGCTGCCCCGACCGGCACGCCTGGCGCTGCCGACCTGACCCGGGGGCTGGAAGAACTTCTGGCCCAAGCCAAAACTCTCTGAAGGACCAAACCCATGAAGATCATGAAGCCGGGCGCCGCGCAGGCCGCCCTCTCTCAAGTCCTGCCCAAGGGGACTACGCCCAAGGGGCCCGCCGCATCCCTGACCGTGCCCAAGGCCGTGATCGGCACCCCGCGCATGGAGGCCGCGGGCTCGGTCGACCGGCTGCTGGCCGATGTGAAGGCCGAGCTCGGCCGGATCGGCGACGATGTGCGCCGCACCGCCGAGGATGCGCTGCGCCAGGCGCGCGCCAGCGGCGATGTCAGCGCCGAGGTGAAGGCCTCGGCCGACAAGCTTCTGGCCGAGTTCCACGCGCTCTCGGGCGCCCAGCAAAAGCTCGAGGGCAAGCTCGAGGCGCTGGAGACCCGCAATCTCGATCTCGAACAGGCCGTGGCCGAAGGCGGGCGCGGCCGGGCCAGCGCGGCGATGACCGTGGGCCAGGAGGTGGCGGGCGATGACAGCCTCAAGGCCTATGTGGCGGGCGGGCTGCAGGGCAGCGTGGTGCTGCGCCCGAAGAATGCGATCACCACCGCGACCGGATCGGCGGGCGGGCTGATCTGGCCGACCGAAGAGCGCAGCCCCATCGGCCTGCCGCGCCAGCGTCTGCCGGTGCGGGCGCTGCTGATGCAGGCCACGACCGATTCGAACATGGTCCGCTATGCCCGCCAGACCAAACGCGAGAATGGCGCCGCCATGACCGCCGAGGGGGCCGCCGCGCCGGTTTCCAGCTATGGCTGGAGCCAGGCCGATGCGCCGGTCAGGAAGATCACCCATGTCACCCATATCTCGGACGAGGCGCTGGCCGATGCGGGCCAGCTGCAGGCCGAGATCGATGGCGAGCTGCGCTATGGGCTCGATCTCGAGGAAGAGGCGCAGATCCTCGCGGGCGACGGCGCGGGGCAGAACCTGACCGGGCTGATCACCGTCGCGACCGCCTTCGCCGCGCCCGCGGGGCTGCCGGACGAGACCCGGATCGACCGGCTGCGTCTGGGGCTTCTCCAGGTGGCGCTCGCGAACTTCGCCGCCAACGGCATCACGCTGCATCCCATCGACTGGGCCGCCATCGAACTCCTGAAGGACGCCCAGGGCCGCTACATCTTCGGCAATCCGAACGAACAGGCCACGCCCCGGCTCTGGGGACTCGACGTGATCCCGACGCTCTCGCATTCCGCGGGCGAATGGATGTGCGGCAACTTCCAGATGGCCGCGACCCTTTACGACCGCCAGGAGCACGAGGTGCTGATCTCCTCCGAACACGGCACCAACTTCACCGACGGGATGAAGACCATGAAGGGCTCGAAGCGCCTGGCGCTGGCCAACAAGCGCCCCGCCGCCCTGGTGACCGGCGACTTCGTCTTCGCCTGATCCCCCGACCGTTCCCCACACCGTTCCCCCCTGCGGGTCCGTCCGGCCGATGTCCGGGCGGGCCCGCCCCTTGTCCCAGCATCTGTCCAGACCGGAGAGCGCCCATGCGCCTGACCCTGACCCGCACCCAGAAGACCGAGATCGGGCTTCTGCAACGCGGCATTCCCTATGAGTTCGACATGACCAAACCCGCCGAACGCGCCATCGCCGAAGATCTGCGCGCCCGCAATGTCGCCACCGAGATACCGGACGAGGCCCCGGCAGCCGCGAAGAAGGCCATGCCGAAGGCGGCGCCCGACCCGGACCCGGCGGCATGACCCGGATCCCGCTCGAGGAGCTCAAGCGTCACTGCCAGGCCGAGGGCTTCGAGGATGACGACCTGCTGCTGGCGGGTCTGGGCGCGGTGGCCGAGCGTTTTGTGGCCGATTACACCCGTCGCGATCTCGACGCGGCCTTTCCCGGGGGCTGGCCCGGGCCCTGCCAGCTGGCCGCGAAGCTGCTGGTCGCGCATTGGTATCGCAACCGCGAGGCGGTGGCCGAGGGCGCGGGCGCCGAGGTGCCCTTGGGCGTGCGCGACCTGCTGGCCGCCTATCGGGATCTCGGCTGATGGCCGCCCCCCGCGCGGGCGAGCTGACCCGCATTGTCCGGTTCGACCGCGCAATCCTCGTCGATGACGGGCTCGCCATGGTCGAACGCTGGGCCGCCCATGGCCCGCCCCAGCGCGCGACGCGCACCGATCTCAGCGACGGCGAACGCTGGCGCGCGGCCGAGATCGGCGCCAGCGTCACCACCCGCTTCGTGCTGAGGCGCACCGCCTTCACCGCCGATCTGACGCCGAAGGACCGGCTCAGCTGCGACGGCCTGAGCTTCGCGATCTCCGGGATCCGCGAACTGGCCGCCGATCCGCGCTTCCTGGAACTGACCTGCAGCGCGAGGACCGATCGATGAGCGTGACGATGAAGCTCGAGGGCTTCGCCGAGCTCGAGGCCGAGCTCGACCGGCTGAGCCGGGCCGCCGGGAAAGGCGCGCTGCGCCGGGCGCTGCGCAGCGCCGCCGAACCCCTGGCCGAACGCATGCGGGCCAATGCCCCGGCCGACGAGCACGCGCTCGAGGCCAGCATCGCGGTCTCGACCAGACTCTCGCCCCGCCAGCGCAAGGCCCATCGCAAGACCGTGCGGGACGACAAAGCCTCGGTCGAGATGTTCGTGGGCGCGGGCCCGCTGCCCCAGGCCCATCTGCAGGAGTTCGGCACCGTGTCGAACCCGCCCCAGCCCTGGGCGCGCCCCGCCTGGGAGGCCGAGAAGGACGCGCTGCTCGACCGGCTGCGCACCGAGCTGAAGGCCGAGATCGACAAATCCGTCCTCCGCGCCGAGGCCCGGGCCGCCCGGGCGGCGAAGGGCTGAGGCCATGGCCGAGAGCATGGACCGGCTTCTGCGCGCGCGGCTCCGCGCCGATCCGGGCGTGGCGGCGCTGGCGGGCGACCGGGTCAACTGGGGCGCCCATCCCCAGGGCGCGCCGCGCCCGGCGCTGGTGCTGCACCTGATTACCGGCGCGCCCGGCCGGACGCTGACCGGGCCGGACGGGCTCTGGACCGGCCGGGTCCAGATCGATGCCTGGGCCCGGGATTTTGCCGAGGCCGGGGCGCTGGCGCGCGCCACCATCGCCTGCCTCAACGGCCTGTCCGGGGCCACGATCCGCAGCCTCTGGCTCGACAGCCAGCGCCGCGACCGGGCGCCCGATCCCGACGACAAGACCTGGCTTTACCGGGTCTCGATGGACTTCACCGCAACATGGAGAGAGAGATGAGCGACATCACCGAGGCCGATATCGGCCATGGCGCCCGGCTGGGGCTGGCCACCGACGGGGGCGGGTACGAGGATCTGGCCATGGTCACCCGGATCAAGCCCATCGGCTGGACCCGGGACGAGGAAGAGGGCACCCATCTGCAAAGCCCCGACCTTTACAAGCAGTTCATCCCGGGACTGAAGGAACAGACCCCCTGCGAGGCCGATCTGAACTGGATCCCCAGCGTCACCGACCGGCTGATCGCGGCCTTCGAGGCCGGGCTGCAGGACTGGCAGATCACCGCGCCGAACGGGGTGCGGATGCAGTTTCCGGGCTTCATCACCGCTTATGAACCGGGCGAGTTCTCGAACGGCAAGATGACCGCCTCGGTCACCATCCGCCCGGCCGGCCGGGCCACGCTGCTGGAGGCGGAATGATGGCGAACCGCTTCAAGGGCGAGATCGACGCGCTGTGCGAGGGCCGCCGCTACACGCTGCGGATGGACATGCTGGCGCTGGCCGACTTCGAGGACGCGACCGGCGAGAACGCGCTGGCCTGGGCCGAGGCGGCCGAGGGCGGCCAGGCCTCGGTCGGCGACATGATCGAGATGATCCGCTGCACGCTCGCGCGCCACCATCCCGAGGCCGACCGCCAGCTGGCGGGCGATCTGCTGAGCGAGGATCCGGGGCTCCTGCTCCGGCTCTTCCGCGCCGCCTCGCCCGAGATCGCGCAAGACGACCGGGACGACGGGCCGGGAAAGCCGGTCCCGGTCCCCGCCGCCGGGTAACGCTGGACAGCCTCTTCGAGGCCCATGTCGCGGCCGGGTTCGACCCGGCCAGCTTCTGGGACCTGAGCCTGAGGGAATACGGGGCCGCGATGCGCGGCGCGCGCGCCCGGCTCCGGGCCGAGCACGAGGCCCGCGCCTGGCTTGCCTGGCATGTCGAGGCGCTGCACCGCTGCCGGTCCCTGCCATCCTTCCGGTCCTTCCTCGGCGGCCGGACCGGGCCCGGGGCGCCCCAGCCCGCAGCCGAGATGCAGGCCATGTTCGACACCGTCGCGACCGCCTGGGCCCGGGGGCCCGGGCCGCGCGGCTGAGGGAGTATATAGAGAGTGTCCCAATCGGTGATCGGCGCGCTCCGGGTCAATCTCGGGCTCGACAGCGCGAAGTTCGAAAGCGGCGCGAAGCGGGTGAAGGATCCGCTCCGCGCGATGAAGAGCCAGTTCCGCGCGGTGGCCGCGGCCGCCTCGGCCATGGGCGCGGCGCTGTCGGCGGCGGCGCTGAAGGGCGCGGGCGAGATCGACCGGGCGGCCAAGGCCGCGCGCCGCCTCGATGCCTCCATCGGCGCCTTCCGCGCGCTGGAACTGGCCGCGGGCGAGGCGGGCGTGCCGCTTTCGGCGGTGACGAACGACATCCAGAACATCGGCCGCGAGATCGCCAATATCGGCCTCAGTGGCAATGCCGACCGGGCGCTGACGCGGCTGGGGCTGGCGGCGTCGGATCTCGAGGGGCTCGATGCCGATGCCAAGGTCGCGACCATCGCCGATGCGGTGAAGGGGCTGGGGCTTTCTGCGGGCGAGGCGACGGCGGTGCTGCGCGATCTGGGCGTCCGGAACCGCGAGATGGCGCTTTTGATGATCCAGGGGGGCGATGCGATCCGCGCGGCGCGCGCCGATGTCGAGGACTATGGCCTGGCGCTCGACGCGGTCGAGGCCGGAAAGATCGAGGCCGCGAACGACCGGATCGCCCGGCTGGGGCTGATCGCGCGCTATGCGGGCCAGCAACTGGCGCTGCAGCTGGTCCCGAACCTCGGGCGCGCGGCGCAGGCGATGACCGAGGCGCTGCGCGAGGGCGGGGCGCTGCGGGCGGTGATCGACGGGCTGACCGGCAACCTCGCGCGGATCTCGACCTGGATCGGCACCGCCGTCGCGGCCTTCGGGATCCGCTATGTCGGCGCGCTGGCCGCGGCGCGGATCGCGACGCTGACCCTGGCGGGGTCGCTGGTCACGCTGCGGGGGGCGCTGATCCGGTCGGGCATCGGCATCGCGGTCATTGCGGCGGGCGAGCTGGTCTTCCGCCTCGGGCGGCTGGTGACGGCGACGGGGGGCTTCGGTGCGGCGCTGGCCGCGCTCAAGGCGGTGGCGGCCGAGGTCTGGGACCGGATCGCCGACGGGCCGCATCTGGTCGAGCTTGCGGTCCGGCAGATGGGCTGGGCGATCCGCGCGGACTTCCTCGAGGCCATGGCCGACATGCAGCAAAGCTGGTCGGGCTTCATCGGCAATGTCGCGACGCTGGGCGCGATGATCCCGGGCTTCGGATCCTCCTTCCGCACGCTGGCGGCCTCGGTCGCGGGCACCGGCGACAGCATGCGGGCGCTCCGCGAGGAAGCCCGGCTCGCCAGCACCTATGCCACCAATTACGGCACCCAGGTCGAGGGGCTGTTCGCCAACATGACCCGGCCGCTCGAGACGCTGAAGGCGCTGCGCGAGACCCTGGCCGCGAACGATCCGGGCAGCCTCGGCGGGCTCGGTGCGGGCGACGGGGCCGAGGATGGCGCTGGCGCGCTTGGCGGGATCCGGGCCGCGACAGACGCAACCGGCGAGGCGGCGCGGACGGCCAGCGACAGCTTCAAGGGCTTCTTCAAGGACCTGGTCTCGGGCTCGGGGGATGCGGGCGACGCGGTGGCCAAGCTCGCCGACCGGATGCTCGACGATTTGCTGGACCGGGCGCTGTCGCCGATCTCGGATGCGATGGGCTCGCTCTTCGACGGGCTGATCTCGGGGATGTTCGGCGGCGCGGGCGGGTCCGGCGGGACCGGCACGGTCACGTCGATTGCCAGCCTGATCGCTGGCGCGCCGGGCTTTGCCCGCGGCACCGACAGCGCCCCAGGGGGACTGGCCTGGGTCGGCGAGGCCGGGCCGGAACTCGTGAACCTGCCGCGCGGCGCGCAGGTGATCCCGAACGACCGGCTGGGCAGCCTCGGCGGCGGCGGCGGGGTGCGCATGGGCGATGTGCATGTGTCGGTCGCGGGCAGTTCGGCGAGCCCCGAAGAGATTGCCGAAGCGGTGCGGCAGGTCACGCGCGACGAGGCGCGGCGGGTCTATGCCCGCCAGCGCCGGGAGGGCGTCTGATGGCCTTCCCGCCCGAGGCCGTCCGCATCGCGGGCTTCACGCTGCGCCAGGTGACCTCCTCAATCCGGACGCAATCGCCCTACAGCTTTGCGCAGACCGCCTATGACTTCATGGGCGGGACCTGGGCGGCCGAGCTGACGCTGGCGGCCTTCGATGCCCGCGAGAGTGCGGCGATCTCGGCCTGGCTCGCGGGGCTGAACGGCCCGGCAGGCCGCTTCGAGCTCGACATGGAAGCGATGGACTATGAGGGGCCCCAGGGAACGATCACCGCCGATCCGGTGGTGGCGGTGGCGGCCTCGGCCCGGGCGCAGACGCTGGTGCTGCAACTGGCCACGGCGGCCGACACTATAGTAGCGGGCGACTATCTCACCCTCGACGGCCATCTGCATATCGTGACCGGGGCCGAGGCCCCCACGGCCGCCTTCCGGCAGACCCTCACCCTCTGGCCCCGCCTGCGCGCCCCCGTCGCGGCGGGCGATCCGGTGGCGCTGCGCGCGCCTTACGGCAGCTGGGCGCTGGCCGGGCCCGAGACCGCGCTCGCCGTCAGCCAGGCCCGCCTCCGGACCCGCACATTGCAACTGGTCGAGGCGCTCTGATGGATACCAGCGGCGACCGGATCCTCGGCCTGCTGGTGCAGTGCCGGTTCGACAGCGGGGATCTGGCGATGTTCACGGGCCATGGTTCGGTCGAGTGGGAGGGCGTCACCTATCTGGGGGCGGCCGGGCAGATGCTCCGGATCGGCGAGGCGCAGGAGACCTCGGGCGGCGAGATGCCGGGGCTGACGCTGACGCTGTCGGGGCTCGATCCCGAGGTGGTGGCGCTGGCCGAGCTGGAGGAGTTCCAGCGCCGCCGGGTGACGCTGCGCCTCGCGCTTTTTGGCCCCGAGGGCCAGATCGAGGCGGCCGATGTGCTTTGGGACGGGCTCGCGGACACGCTCGACAGCGATGACGGGCCAGAGGCCGCGACCGCGACGCTCGCCTGCGAGGAACGCGCCATGGATCTGGGCCGCAAGCGACCCTTCTACTACCTGCCCGAGGATCAGCAGCGCCGCTTTCCGGGCGACCGGTTCTTCGACCTCGTCCAGGCCATCCAGAACCGGGAGGACACATGGGGGAGATAATGCGGCGCGAGGGCTGGGAATTGCGGTTGGCGGCCGAGATCCGCGCCTGGGAGGGGCGGGCCTTCGCCTGGGGGTCGGCCGATTGCCTGGGCTTTTGCCGGGCGACGGCGCGGGCGATGACCGGCACCGATCCGATCCCGGATCTGCCCGACTACGAAAGCGAGATGCAGGCCGCGAAGGGGCTGGTGGGCCTCGGCTTTGCCTCGCTCGAGGATCTGGTCGACGCACATCTGCCGCGCGTGGCGGTCGCCCGGGCCCGGCGGGGCGATTGGGTGATGACGGCGGCCGAGGGCGTCATGCCCGGCGCCATGGGCGTGGTCACCGGCCGGCATGCCGTGCATCTGGCCGAGCGCGGCCCCGTGCGCCGCCCGGTCCTCGACGCGGAGGTGGCATGGCGCATCGGGTGATTTGTCTCGCGGGGGCGGCGCGGATCGGCGCGCCCCTCGCGGTCCTGACCGTGGCGCTGATCGTCACCGCCGCGCCCGCCGCCGCGATGCCGCCGGTCGGGGCAGCTTTGGCGGCGGCCGCCGGGGGCTGGGCCGCGGGGCTGACCGCGACCGCCATCATGGGCCAGGCCGCCATGGCCTTCGTGCTGTCGGGCGTGCAGATGGCCCTGGCGAAGAAGCCCAAGGTCAAGACCCGCGACGAGATCACGCTGAACCGGATCCAGCCGGTGACCGCGGGCCTCATCCTCTATGGCGAACGGACCCTGGGCGGCACCATCATCGCCCGCTCGACGACCAGCTTCGATGGCAAGCCGCATCTGCGCTATCATTCGGCCATGCCGCTCGCCTGTCACCAGATCGACGGCGCGGTCGAGATCTGGCTGGGCGAGACCAAGGTCTGGACCGAGGCGCAATACCTGAAGGACGCGGCGGCAGGCACGGGCGATCCCTATCTCTGGGGCCAGATCGACAGCGACTACAAGGGCCGCATCCACCTCAAGGTGCATGACGGGGCCGAGGACCAGGCGGCCGATCCGCTGTATGCCGCGGCGGCCTCGGAATGGACGGCCGATCACCGCGGCCGCGGCATCGCCTGGGTCTACTTCTCGGCCAATTACGACCGCGACCTCTTCCCGACCGGCGCGCCGCAGATCCGCGTCCGGGCCCGCGGCAAGCGCGTTTACGACCCGCGCGAGTGGACCTCGACCCCGCTCGCCTCGGCCAGGGCCGTCCGCCCGACTTCGCTCTGGGCTGGCTATGACGGCGGGGCCATCGGCCGGACCTCGGGGGCGAGCTATCCGCAGGGCGAATCCGACGCCGCCTGGACCGGCGGCCCCATCGCCGCGCGGTTCCACTTCGGGCGCCGCTATCCCGGCGGGCTCACCCCCGAGGCCGGGCTGAGCCCGGATCTGACCGCGCAGGACGGCGACACGCTCGATTACACAAGGATGGCGCTCGACGCGGATCTGTTTGCTGCCTTCGATGTCGCCTTTCCGGCCGACCCCGAGGGCGTGATCTGGGAACAGGGCGGTTCGGGCTATGGCGCCTATCTGGGCGTGACCGGCGGCGATCTCGTCTTTCGCGCCGGATCGGGCGAGGTCGCGGGCGAGGACCTGGCCCGGGCCACGCTGCCGGTCGCGGATCTCGCCGGGCGGCGCGGCACGATCTATGTCGAGATCGACAGGGCGGCGGGCGCGGTCGCGCTGTGGTTCCGCGGGCGGCGCTATTCGACGAACCCGGCGCTGTGCCTCCGCGATTACGCCCTGACGCCCGAGCTTTTTGGCGGCATCGGCTGGACCGAGGCCGATCTGGACGAGGCCGCTATCGTGGCGCTGGCCAATGCCGCCGAGGAACCGGTGCCGCTGGCCACGGGCGGCAGCCAGCCGCGCTATGCCTTCAACGGCGTGCTCGATACCGAGGCCAGCCCGCGCGAGAACCTCGATGCGCTCTCAAGCGCCTGGGGCGGCTGGTGGTCCTACGACCGCGGCAAGCTCGCCGTGGGCGGGGCCGCCTGGGAAGACCCGGCCTTCACCGTGACCGAGGACATGCTGACGGGCGGGATCAGGGTCACGGCGCGGCGACCCTTCGAGGAGCAGTTCAACACCGTCAAGGCGCAGTTCGCCGATGCCGGGGCCGAGCATGTGGTGACCGACCTGCCGGTCCTGGCCTCCGAGACCTATCGCGCGGCCGATAATGGCGAGCGGCTGGTGCGGGATCTGGGCGAGCTGCCGGGCGAGACCGATCCGGTGCGCGGCCAGCGGCTGATGAAGCTGGCGCTTCTGAAGGGGCGGCGCCAGCGCCAGGTGATCCTGCCCTGTTCGCTCGCCGCCTGGGGCGTGCGCCTTGGCGACACTATCCGCGTCACGATCCCGCGCCGGGGCTGGGAGGCCAAGGCCTTCGAGGTCACGGCCCGCGCGGTCACGGTCGGCCCCGAGGGCGTCCAGGTGCGGCTGACCTGCCTGGAAACCGGCCCCGCGATCTTCGACTGGCGCACCAGCGAGGAACAGGCGCGGCCCGCGGGCGGCGTGCCCACGCTGCCCTCGCCCACGGCCAAGCCCCGGGTCTCGGCCCCCACCATAACCGAGGAGCTTTACGAGACCCGGGGCGGCGGCGGGGTCAAGACCCGGGTCCGGCTGGCGGCCAGCAGCGACAACCCGTTCATTGACGCCTGGCAGTTCTCCTGGCGGCCGATCACCGAGACCGAGACCACCGTGCGCGGCCTCACGGACACGCCCGAGGACCTGATCGACGACATGGCGCCCGGCACCTATGTCTTCGGCGCGCGCGGGCGCAACACCCGCGGCATGTGGTCGGACTGGGTCTATGCGGGCGCGGCCGCGGTGCAGGGCGAGAACGCCCCGCCGGTTGCGATCACCAACCTGGCCGGGCAGTCGGCCGGGGGCGCGGTCGCGATGCTGCGCTGGGACCAGCACCCGTCGCTCGACGTGCGCCAGGGCGGCTGGATCGAGTTCCGCCATTCCGCGGCGCTGACCGGCGCGACCTGGCAAAGCTCGGTCACCGTCGGCAAGGCGGTGCCGGGCGGGGCGACGGACGCCTCGCTGCCGCTCAAGACCGGCAGCTATCTCGCGCGGCCCTATGACGCCAGGGGCAATCCCGGCCCGGTCAGCGCGGTCGCGCTGCGCGCCGCCTCGCTGGTGCCGATGACAGAGGTCGCCCGCCTCGACGAGGCCCCGGGCTTTGCGGGCACTAGGGCCGGTTGCTCGGCCGCGGGCGGGGTCCTGTCGACCGACGAGGGCGCGACCGAGGCGCTCTATTATTTCTCGGCGCTCATCAACCTCGGCACGGCCGGGCCGGTGCGGCTGGTCAGCGATGTCGGGATCCTGATCGAGGAACGCCAGGACCGGATCTTCGGCCCGCCTTCTGGACCCCGCCCGACGGGCTCTTCTGGCAGGGCGGGGCCGATGCCTATGGCGATCTCGACACCCAGGTCCGGGTCCGTGACGACGCAACCGCGACCTGGGGCCCCTGGCAAAGCTTCGATGCCGCCGAGTTCGACGGGCGCCTCTTCCAGATCCGCGCGGCGCTGTCTGTCGAAAGCGCGGCCTATGCGCTGCGCGTCACCCGCCTCTCGGTCGCGGCCTTCCGCGCGACCTGAGGCCGATTCCAGCCCCCAATCCCCCCCAAAAGACCCCGAGGAGCCCATGACCCAGGCCACCTATATTCCGAACGTCACCCACACCAAGGCCCAGGCCTTCGCCTTCTTCCAGGGCGCCCTGGCTGCCGCCGCCTCGACCAATGCCGGACCGACCCCGCCCCCCGAGACCTGGCCCGGCATGCTCTGGGTCGATACCGCCGCCAAAGCGCTCAGGATGCGCAATGAGGCCAATAGCGGCTGGATCGCGCTTGGCGGCTATGCGTCTGACAGCTTCGTTCCGGCCGGGCTGCGGGAACTGACCGAGGCGCAGGCGCTCGACAGCAGCGGCACGGCCTATGGCATGCTGACCGGGAAGATCCTCGCCGCGCTTCTGGACAAATACGACAGCACCAATACCAGGGCCGCCTGCCACCAGTTCCATTCGGACGGGTCCTCCGAGCCCGGGATCGTCGCGATTGGCGATTTTGCGATGGCGCATGTCGCGTATTATTCGGCGCAGAAGGGCTCGGATGGCTGGCGCATGGCGTTCTCGTCCGATGAGGGCATGAGCTGGGGGCCATGGATCGCGCTGCCCGGCGATTATGCCAACGAGACCGGCGGGGCCGGGACCTTTCCCCTGACCGAGGGCGCGTTTCTCTGTCCGTTCCAGTCCTATGCCAGGCGGGCGGTCACGTTGCCGAGCGGCTCGGGCACCGAGCTTTTCCCCGCGCTCACGACCGAGACCGTCCGGGTGCCCGCCCTGGCCACGCATGTGCGGTTTGCCGTCGTGAGGAGCCGCGCGGGCGATGCGGTCCTGACCGTGACCCTCTCTCCCGCGGGCGCGCGGACCGAGCTCTGATCCCCCGAGACCCATCCCGAAGGAGACCGGCCATGGCCGACGATACCGACATCCCCCGCGACCGCCCCGGGGTGGGGCGGACCCTCCGGGCGCGCCGCCATGCTTGAGGCGACCGACAGCGCGCTCCGCACCCTGCTGGCGCTTCTCGGCGCGCTGGTGCTGGTCTGGCTCCGCACCGATGGCATGGCGGTGATCGCCCGCATGGGCATCGTGCTGGCCTCGGGCGCCATCGGCTATGTCGCGGGCCCCGAGATCGCCCTCTGGATGGGCACGCCCGAGCGCCTGACCATCGTCGGCGTGACCGTCCTCGGCCCGCTGGCGCTGGAAACCGCCGCCGCGGCCCTCCTCTGGCTGAAGCGCGACCCGGCCCATCTGGCGGAAATGCTGCGCCTCTGGCGGGGCGGCAAATGAGCCCCGCCCTCTATCTCACCCTCACCGCCGCCATCTGGCTGGCGCTGATCGTCTGGCCCTGATCCGGGGCCGCGCCGACTTCCCCATCCCTGACAAAGCCCAAGGAGGGCAATCCAAATGAAACTCGTGCCCAACTGGCGCGCGGTGCTGCGCCGTGCGTGGTCGGTGTGGATTCTGGCCGCCATGGTCATCCTCTCGGGCCTTGAGGCCGCCGCCGCGCTGCTATCCGCCGACATGCTGGGTCTGCCGCCCGATCTCTACGCCGCCGCCGTGGGGCTGCTGTCCGCCGCCGCGCTGCTGGCCCGCGTCATTGCCCAGACCGGGCTTGCGGGGGCAGACGAATGATCCGCCGTCGCACCGCCGCCGGTGGCGCCGCCGCGGTGATTGCCGCCGCCGTCGCGCTGATCGCCCCCTGGGAGGGCCTCCGCACCGCGTCCTACAAGGATATCGTGGGCGTCTGGACGATCTGCTACGGCGAGACCCTGGGCGTCGGCGGCGGCCAGACCGCGACGCCGGAAGAGTGCCGGGACCAGCTCGCCCGCCGCACCGCGCAGTTCGAGGCCGAGATCCGCCCCTGTCTGCCGCCCGAGCTGCCCATCGAGACCCGCGCCGCCTTCGTCTCGGCCGCCTACAATATCGGCTCCGGCGCCTTCTGCCGGTCGAGCATGTCGCGTCGCGCGCTCGCGGGCGATCTGCCCGGCGCCTGCGATGCGCTGACGATGTGGGTCAAGGCGGGCGGCCGGACCGTGCCCGGGCTGGTCACCCGCCGCACCGCGGAACGCGCGCTATGCCTGTCCGGCCTCGACTGATCCTGGCGGCGGCCCTGCTGCTGGCAGGCTGCGGCGGGCTGCCGGTGCCCCTTGGCCCGAACGTCGCGGCCAACGTCCAGGCCGGGGCCGAGAACGTCCAGGGCCTGAAGGTCGAGAACGCGCCTTCCATCGTGCGCCCCCGCGCCCGCGAGATCCGACAGGAGCAATCGGAGAACCGCCTCCGTGCGGACCGCGTGGAAACGGTGATCGTCAACGAGATACCTGCCTGGATCGTGCTGGTCGCCCTGATCGGGTGGATCGCCCCCTCGCCAGGCGAGATCGCGCGACGGATCGGCCAGGCGGTCAGGGGAAAACGGGTCGATACAAGCTCTCAGTAGTCGTCGCAAAACCAATGGAGCAGCGTGGATGCGCCATCGTTCGAGGCATATGCTCGCTTGTCGCCAGCGCATCCTTCTTCACAACAGCCAGAACCCCACATCTCTATCGACGGGCAAACCGGAGCCCAGGACTTGGCAGCGACGTTCATGTCGAGTGCCCACCGTATACACCCGCAGGCTATCGCTGTCGGCGAGCCGCTCATCGATCCTTGAAACGATGCGTCTAAGCGCAGCATCTGATAACCTTGCTTCGAAGACCGAATACTGCACGCGCGTGGCTTCCGCCTCAAGCAATGCCGCGACTTGGCGCCTCACCCTGTCGCTGGATATGTCGTAAGTGATGATCCGAAGCATTGCTGACCGTACCACGATGCTATGCCTCCATGAGGTATGGAACGAAATCCGAAGATGTGCCGCTGCGGATTGATCGGACAAGAAAACGGCACTGGAGAAGCATGAGGGCTCTCCACCCCATTTTGCCCTTTCGATCAGGGCGATTCACTCGCCTGGCAACGACGGCCTCATATCCCTGGACCAGCGCCTGTCGCCCTTCGGTCGACAGGTCTATCTTGCCGACGTCAGTCTCGCAAAACATGTCGGCCGAAAGACGCCTCGCATTGAAGAGAAAGACCGCCAGACCCTCTGTGGTTGCAGCCCGGAACGGTTCCATCATGTCGAATACCAGGCCGTCATGTCTGTCACGTGATCCATGAAGAAATGCGAAGCCTGGATGCAGCCCGGAACCTTGAACCGCGGCACGTATGTCACGCTCCAGAATGCCGGTTAAATAGTTGATCGCGGCATTGAGTGGGCTTCTGGCAGGACGTTCCCTCTTGAATGGAGCCCCGGCTCCGGCCAGGAGACTGATCGCACGCCAGTAATGCGCCGAGGATGCCCCCTCGAGGCCCATCGCCGCTTCGACGCTTCCGGCCGTTTCTAGCTTTCCCAGTTCGCGCTTCATCGCCTGAAGAGCCTCTTCCACCGGTGCCAGCCCCTGTCGCCGGTTGAGGCGAGAAAGCTGCGTACGTTGGTTCCGTATCCGGCTCTCGACAAGACTGCGGGCGATGCAGAGCCGGAAATCCTCTGTCAGTACAGCCTTCGCCTGCGCGAGGTGCAGCCCGCCTTTCCGGCTGAGGCGCGGTTCGACGGTGCCCCGTGTCTGGCCATACCCGTCGACCGCGGCCAGCGGCGTTCCGCTGTCCATCGCCAGAAGGACAGCACCATGATCGAAGCCAACGTCCGGGCCGACTTCGATCCGGCCAATCCGGTGTTGCCCGATCGCGATGAGTTCGGCGCCGTCCTCGCGCCGGACCGAAAAGCTGCGATTCCGAGTACCGAGACTGTGTTCGGGATCGAGTACATAAAGGACGCGATTTCCCTGGTCGAACCTGGACCCTTTCTCTTCGAGCAGGATCACTCCGTCGTCCGTCACTTCCGATTTCAGCGGCTTTGACGGCACCGCTGGCTTGGGTTCCGCCTTTTCTTGAACCGCGAGGTTCTTCAGGAAGAGATAGCCGATAAAGTTGAACCCTCTGTCGAAATTGACGATACGCGTGCCTTCCTCGTGCAGGCGCAGACGGTGATGCGACAGGATCTCGACGCAGTGGGCCAGGGCCTTTTCCGCCCGCCGTTGCGACTTGCAGAGGATGACGAAGTCGTCGGCAAAACGCACCAGTTTGACGCCGCTTTCCTCGATCTCCTCGTCCAGAGCATCAAGGTAGAGATTGGACAGCAGCGGTGACAGCGGCGAGCCCTGGACCAGGCCGACGCCTTCGGTTCCGAGGCCTTTGCCCTGGTGCGCCAGCAGCCGTTCCGTCAACGAAAGGACCGGCCCGGCTCCTGGGATACCGGCAATCAGCTCCTTCAGCTTTCCCATGAGGATGTCGTGGTCGATATTGTCGAAATAGCGGACGATGTCAGCCTCGATCACGAATTCATAGCCCCGACTTCGCCATTGCTCGATCCGGGCGACGGCCTTCGTCACGCCGCGGTTCGGTCGGTATGCGAAGGAGCATTCCTCGAAATGCGGCTCGAGGATTGGCACCAGCGCCGTGGCAATGCTGGTATGGACCACCCGGTCCCGGATGCTGGGAATCGCGAGAATGCGGTAGCCGGGTTTCTTTTTCGGAACGCTGACCTTGCGGTAAGGGCGCGGGACATATTCGCCGCTCAACAGGTCGGCGCGCAGCTGGTTCAGCCGGGCGAAAAGGTCCGAGCGGAACTCATGCCGCGTCACTCCATCCCCTCCGGCGGACCCTGCATTGGCATCGACGCGGGCCCATGCAGCGTTGAGGGCATCATAGCCGGTGATGCTGTCCCATAGGTCCGGGGCGGCATTTTGCATCGTTTCACCTCATAGTCCTGACGGCTCCGGTCCCCCGGCGGATTTGACCTGGGACCGGTTTCCCCCGCTGCTGACTGTCTCAGGCCGCTGTCAGAAAAGCGGTCATGCAGAACGTGACCCATCTTAGGAGGGGGATATGACTGTCTCAGGCCGCTGTCAGAAAAGCGGTCATGCAGAACACTTCACCCGCTGAAAGAAAAGGAAAGGGTGCAAGTAGGTCTCAGGCCGCTATCAGAAAAGCGGTCATGCAGAACACTTCACCCGCTGAAAGAAAAGGAAAGGGTGCAAGTAGGTCTCAGGCCGCTATCAGAAAAGCGGTCATGCAGAACACTTCACCCGCTGAAAGAAAAGGAAAGGGTGCAAGTAGGTCTCAGGCCGCTATCAGAAAAGCGGTCATGCAGAACAAAGAGGAGGCGGTCATGACCCGTTCGGCTGGCTGTCTCAGGCCGCTATCAGAAAAGCGGTCATGCAGAACCCAGGCTCCTGTAGGAGGCTGACAAGGCATGAATAATATGACATCGTTCCGAAGGAAACAGAAGACTCTGCGAATTTTTCGCCTGCGGAACCCGGAATGCTTGACCACATCACGATATTTTCCCTTTTGAACAATGGCTTACTCGTTTTCTGAAGGCAATTCCGCATGCGTGACGTCGTTTCAGGCGCCGATTGTGGTGCAGTTGAGCTTCTTTACCCATCTGGTGTTCTATCGCATCGTCATTTCTTTCACCCTCCAAGATCAGGCCCGTCCTTGCCATCTCCGCAGGTCCATTTTTCACGAAACTAATATAGGGAGGCCCATCCATGGCCAAGCATCTTCGCCCGATCAGCGAGAGCTATACCGATTTCCGTGAACCCGAAAAAGACCGCCGCCTGGGGCGCGGGCTGCACCACGACCATGAGGGGGACCAGATCCGCCCGGCGGCACTTCCCGGCTACCTTTCTGCAAACCCGAAGGCGCTCTTGCGGCAGACGATTGCCATTCTCGACAAGGTGGTCAAAAAGCGCAACCGGTTGAGCGCCATGCATCCCGAAGCCTATCGCGACAGGGTGTATCTGGCAGAGGCGCTGTGGATGCGCCTGATCTCGCGGATCAGGGAAGTCGAGAAGATCGATGAGGCAGAGATTTCCGAACTTCGCCGACTATGGAATGCCAAATCGCATCCCTATGCCATGTATGAGGTGGTTCCCTCGGGGCCGCTGAACGACAGGAACGGGCAGGCAATCCAGAAATACCGCGATGCCGATGGCCCCGAGGATCCGGTCATCGCGCGTACGGATTTCGAGGGCGTGTGGCATGGCCGGTTCTGGCAGGAGGACCCCGGGCGGGTGGATTACGGCGCCATCGCCGACCGGATCATCGCCCATCTCTTTGATCAGGAAATCGTCATCGGTGGCGGGCCCAGGCGGATAGGTTCCGTTTCGGTGCCCGAGGGCGATCCGAACGGCACGCCCGGACCGGAGACGGCACGCGGCCTGATCGTCGCGCGGGGCGAAGCCATCTCGAGAAGCGCCAGCGATCCACGAACGCCCTCAGGAAAGCTGCAGGCCCAGGCCACATGGACGATATGCGCCGAGGCCCGGTATTTCGGCGATGACGGCAAGGGCGGATCGGATATCGCAAAGGCGATCTTCGAGGAACTCGAAAAGCCGGAGAACCATGCGGGACCGATCTACCCGTCCTGGTTCGGCTCGCGCCTTTTCGACCATTTCGGCAGCTTCAAGAAAAGCCTGCCGCTGGAGAGAAAGGACCCATTCAAGGACCAGATCTGGGCGCTGCATAATGCCGTTCGGCAGTATTACCAGCGCCTCGCCAAGTCGGATCGTTTCCGCATTGCCCTCCGGAAGGCGCAGGCCGACGTGCCGGACAAGAGCGAACTTCTTTCGTTGCTTCCCAAGGATCGGCAGCATCTTCTTCTGGTCCTGGGGGGCAAGAAGAGGAATGCCGAAATGAGCGAGTTCATCCGGCTTGGCAAGCTCTTCGTCCATGCCAGCGATGCCCTTCATGACTTCAGGGAGGATGACCCTGCGGCATTGGAAGCATTCGAGAAGCGGATGACCTTTCTGGCAACCAGCATCGGCCAGAGCGAGATCAAGCAGATAGAGACCTTCGCCAGAACGTGGCGCAGCGCCGTTGGCCTGACGCTTCGCACGTTGAAAGGGCTTGCAGATCCGATGGCAAATAGGGGTAGCCCAAGAAACCGGGATATCAGCACAAAGGAAGTCATGATCGACGCTTTCAAACAGTTCGATCAGAGACATTTCGAGCGGCACATTCCGATTATCTTCGGCCTCAAGAACCTCAAAGGCGGCGACTGCCCTTCGCGCGCGTCGATATTCACGGGCAACAAGCACAAATTCACGGGCAACAAGCACAAGAGCCAGCAGGCAGAGTTGCTCTGGGCGATGATGTGCGTCGTATCTACGGTCCGCAACCGGACGAACCATTTCAATGTGCGCCGGGCCCTTATCAGATTGCTGGAAGGAGGGATCGTTCATCCGATACCGGGTGACCCCAGCAAGCTAAATGTCGCCAACCGCAAACCCCAACAGGTGTCCCCTGCTGCTCTGGATGCGTTCAAAGAGCTGCTGGAGTTCGACCTTGCAATCCAGAAGGATGCGGTGCGGACAGCCTTGGAGCAGGCCAAGGCCGACGAATTCGTCGAGATGGACAACCTCAAGCATCTGGTGGCGCATCTCGCCGGCACGGACGACATCACAGCCTTGAACCTCCCCCGGTTCGCCGCCGTCATGGACAAGGTGCGCCGCCTTGCAGATAACAATGACGTCGATCTTGCCCCTGGGCTTGTCACGCTTCAGAAGTCCCTCCCGCCGAAGGACGACCAGAAAGAGAGTGATGCGGCTCGATGCCGTTACCGGCTGCTTCTCGAACTCTACCAGTCCGGCTTTCGCGGCTGGCTGTCTGGTATTCAGTCGGACGCCGAAGGGAACAGGGAACTTTGCCATTGGGCTGTCCAACAGGTCGGGCGCTCCAAAGATGCCAGGAAAACGAAATACGATGCACGGACGAAGCGGTACTACCGCTCGCCGATCTCGCTGATCGACGATCTTGGCCTCGATCGCTACGACGACATCTCGGCGCTTCTCGATGCGTTGGCCGCGCAGTCGACGCGCGAGCAGGGGCAGGATCTGAAATACACCCCTGATGCAAGGGTTCAGAGGCAGGGGGCGAACCGGATCGAGGAGTTCCGGCAGGAACTTTTCGCACATATCTTCGCCAAGTATCTTGGGAAACCTGGCCCAGAAGACCCTGATTTCGGTTGGATCGGCGAGATCGATACCAAGCGTGACTGCTGCGACCTCGGGGAGGTCCTGAAGAGCTTCCAGCCTCCAGAACAGGCATTCCGCGCGGACTGGCACAGCCAGTTCTATGCCTGGCTCTACATGGTCCCGCCCATAGAGGCCTCACGCCTGCGCCACCAGATGCGCAAATCCGCGTCAATGGATGGCAAATGGTCCGAGACGCTTGAACTGTCCTGCGGCGAGCGCAAGGAACGCGACGAGCGGGCCCAGGGCATCCTTGCCGACATGGACCGCCTGTTCTCGCTTTACACCAAGGTTCAGGCCGCGGGCTTCAGCGGGCAGGAACACGAAGGAGCTTTGGAAGAAAAGGGACTGTTCTATCAGGACGCGTCCTTCTTCAAGGAAGTGTACCAAGAGGAAGGTACCGCCAATTATCACACGACCTTTCCCGGGACCCGCAGTGGGTTGCGTCAAC
Source organism: Rhodovulum kholense (assembly GCF_003053725.1). Lineage (GTDB taxonomy): Bacteria > Pseudomonadota > Alphaproteobacteria > Rhodobacterales > Rhodobacteraceae > Rhodovulum > Rhodovulum kholense. Next base: position 5,070 of record NZ_QAYC01000027.1, on the reverse strand, counting down.
TCGTCCGCTACGCCCATCTGCCGCCTCTGACGGGGATATTCGAAAAGCACAAGGTTACAGCGGACGAGGTCAAAAGCTTCGCCGGGCTTCACAACGAAAAGCGCCGCGATCCGGACAAGATCAACTGCGTAAAACAGCGGGAAGGCTTTCGGGGGGAAATCCTGCAGTCGATCAAGGACATCCCGAAGCCCAAGGACAAAAGCTATAGTAAGTTCCTTTCGGATCTGGAAGAGAAATGCCGGAATTACCAGACGGTCGCGACCGCAGCCGCCATCCATAACTTCCAGGCGAACGGGGCGCGCCTCAACGATCACGTGCGCCTCCATCAGATCGTCATGCGTGTCTTGACCCGGTTGACTGACTATGCGCTTATCTGGGAACGTGACTGCCTGTTTGCGTTCGTCGGCATGCTGTACAAGGAAACAGGCGGAACCGGGCTCAAGCCCGCCTTTGGGCCCGGGGTCAGAAAAAATGCCTTGCCGCAGATCGGCATCCTCGTGACGGCGCCGGACCTCTTGAGGAGGGCTGAAACAGAGTCAGATCACGTCTTCATCCCATATCTGGATCCCGAAACGGGCTTCGACGCGCCCAAGTTCGAAGACCGGTGTAAACTGTTGTCCGAGGTCCATTGCCAGAAGTTTCAGCTTCATTTCATAGATGCAGGTGAGCGTCCAAGTGACCAGATGCTTCGTTCGAATGAGAAGCCGGGCGGTTACGACGCATGTAAGACCTTCAAGCGGGGCACGCGCAAGCAGGACATCCGGAACGATCTGGCGCATCAGAACATTCTCGATCATCCTGGAAGGCGTGGCTTGAATCTGACCTATGTGGTCAATGCGGTCCGCTCGCTGGTGAGCTACGACCGGAAACTCAAGAATGCGGTCCCGAAATCGATCAAGCGGATCCTCGGCGAGGAAGGGCTGATCATCGAATGGCAGATGAAGGACGACCGGCTGAAGAAGCCGACGATTTATCCCGATGTGGAAACGCACCTGACAATGGTCCCGCCGCATATGATGTCCGCGCCCGTCAGCTTCACCCTGCCGAGGGCATCGGTGCGACTGGTCTCGATGACGCGGGCCATGTTCGACTTCGGCGGGTCCGGCTACGGGGACGAGGTTGTCCTGGCGGGGAAGACGGTCAAACAAGCGGTCTATCCGGATGCGTTCACGGCCCGTTTTCCGCAGACGCCGGAAACCCTGAAAAAGGAGACGAGGCTTGTTTTTACCTCAGAAAAGGAGCAAATCTCTGATTGAGAAAGAAAAATTTCGGAGATCGCGCCAGTCAAGCCCGGAACCGAGGCTGAAAATGCGCCAGGACGGGATTTGCTTCAGATCGCCGCCGCCTTCCTTGTTGAAAAGCAAGGGGCTGCGGAGATCAGGGTTCTGCATGACGGTCTTTCTGACGACCGCCTGAGACTCCCTGTTGAAACGTGAGGGGGTGGTTCGTGTTCTGCATGACGGTCTTTCTGACGACCGCCTGAGACTGGTTGATGAAAAGGCCTAGTAGAACAGCCGTTCTGCATGACGGTCTTTCTGACGACCGCCTGAGACCCAGGATGGTTGCTTTGAACATGGCGCTCTGTTCTGCATGACGGTCTTTCTGACGACCGCCTGAGACCCGACTCACAGCCTTCGCGCTTATCACCAGCGCTGGAGGCCATTGGCCGCCCTTTCCGAAGCGGTCAGGTATTGACGGCCGAGGCCGGTCTTCGCAGCATCCGGAGGGCGCGCTTCAAGGGGACTGGAATATCATGCTGACATTCGAGGACTTCCTCGCCGCGGTACCGGCCCTCGATCTTTCCCCGGCCTTTGTTCAGGATGACCGGCCCGGCCTGATCGTCGACACACAGTCGGCGGCGGCGGGCATATCGCTTGTCAAGGCATCCGAGCGCAATGTTCTGGGCGTCCGTCAGTCCAGCGTAATCGCGATGGTCCTGAACGAGAACCTGCCGCTGCATGGCGCGGAACTGGGTCACTTCGCCTCTCTCGCGGACCTTGTCCGCGGTTGCTCGTGGAAAGTTGAGGATGCCAGCCCCGACAGCGTGACGGGGGTGCTGTTTCTCGCGGCAAGGCTGTCCGGGGTGGCTTTGCCCGATGCCGTGCGGGACCAGTGGCTGCCCGCGATTTCGGACTGGGAAGGAACCGGTGTTGTCGACCGGCCGGAACGATCCTGGCCAGCGCTTGCCGCCGCGCTGAGCCACAGCGTTTTGGGGGACCGCAGCGTCGGGGTGGCCCGCCATGGTCCGTTCTGCCGAGCCTGGCAGATGACGATGGGGTTCGCGGTGGAAGCTCTTCGAGCTGGATGGGATCCTGCCGAGATCCCCGTCTCTGCCGATGGTTCATACCTGGCCCAGGCCAGGGCTGCTCTGGAGGAAGAGCGGGCGCGGTACGAACGCAAGCTTTATGCCCAGCAGGTTCACCAGTTGAGCCTTCCCATGAAGGAGTGCGGGAGGCGTCGGCTTGTCGATGCCATCGTCACCAGCGAAAGCGAGTTCACCGGGTCTCTGAAAGTTTTCGCCCGCAATGATCGCACGCATGCCCCCCTGGGCCGCGGCTTCACCGTGCTGGTTATCGTTCGCCCGGGAAGCAAGGAGACCGCGCCGGGAAACTGGGTCACCGTCTCGGTCGATACACGGGCGGGCGTGCATCTGCTTGACTTCTGGCGAGAGATAGAACGGATGGAGACGGCCGAATGGGATCGTCAGGCTGTCCGGCGGCCGCCGCGAACCAAGGATAGCCGCCTTCTCGTCGGTTTGCCCGAACACGAGCAGAAGTATCACCAGACATGGTATATTGACCCGGGGCACAGCCTGGTCGCCTCGCCCCATGCCGTGTCCCGGATAGCGGGAAGCGCATCCGCCGGAGAGCAGGTCCCAAGCCAGCTGAAGCTCGATGCGGTTCTCGAGGCACTTTTTCGGATCTACGATCCTTTCGCGCTCGTTCCGGTGACAGATCTTGAAGACGGCACCTTGAAGCGCTTGCCCGACGTGAAAACATCAAGGCGCACTGGCGGAAAGCATGTCCTGAGTGCCTGCTGGTCCAGGGAAGACCCGTTGCCGCATCCGGCGAGCCCCGCAAAGCTCTGCGGTCTGTTTCCGACTGCTGCGCGCGTCATGGGGGCTCGGACTTACGGCGTGTCGCCAGAGCGAGCGATGCAGGACGCACCCGATCTTGAGGATGTCGACCTCGTATCTTTTGGCCAGGGGATCGCGGTCTTGACAGATGGCGGCGTATTTCTGCTCGACTCGGGACGGAGACGCGCCGCTCGATTGGATGTCGCCCGCGAAATGGTTCGAACCCTTTCGGATCTGGCGGATCGTTTAGACAATATGCAGGCTGAGGTCGCCAAGCGAGCTGAGGAACAGGCCAAGGAACTTGAGAGCCGTGCGCGCATTCGAACATGGCTGGCACATCAACGGTTCTGCACATGTCTGAACGCCGAACTGATCCGCATCCGCGGGAGCCTTGACCAACCACTCGAAACCAAGCTGGCCGGTCTGCAACCTCTCAGCGACGCCATCTCATTGAGATGGAATATCCGACCACGCCTGCGGGAGCTGACGAATGAAATCGAGGCGCTGCAACAGAACGGAAGGGCGGCAGAGGAACTTCGTGCATTTCGCGCCGGGAGGTGGGCTGCGGCGCTGGCTCTTGCTCTTGTCACGGCTGATGCATTGGCCGGTCGGGTTACGCATGCGCTCGAGGCTTCCACCTTCTCCTGGGTCTACTATGCGCTCGCCTATCTGGGCGATTGGCTTGAGGTGACTGTGTTCATGGCGATTTTTTGCGGGGCTGTAGCCCTCATTTTTCTGGCCAGCGTTGGTCTGCGCGGGACTCCGGCTCCGTCGTCAAACCGATAGTCGGCAGCGACAACAGCTTGGTTCTCTAGCAAGCCAAGCTGCGCCCGACACCCGCGATTTTCTCTGGGTTCCGCCGCGATACACTTCGCGATGCAACTTATTGATCTCAAATGAGCGGTTACCTAGAGGCGATACAGTCTAACTTACTGTTTTTCCGCAAGTAGCGAACGACCCTACGGGCTGCCATTCCATAAAAGCAGCGTTGAAATCACTCACGTTTTCGCGGTTTTTGTATCAGGAATCGTAGGTGATACACTGTTCCCGGTATGTTCATTGCCCATAACCAGTTTTTTCAGCTGCGCTGCACGCGTGTACCGTCGGCTTCCTGAAGGGTCTGGTGACCACCCCATGCCATAATCGCATGCGCGGAGCCGCCCGCTTCAGCGATGGCTGTCAGTCGTGATTTTCGAAGACCATGTGCAGACTTGCCGATGCCGGCGGTCCGAGCTGATTCGGCAATAAGGTTGCCAAGCCCCTTCACGGACCGGACCTTGCCGTTTGCATCAAGAAAGGTGAACCCGCCAGATGTGACCTGCAGGGCGTCTTTCACTTGCCGCAGTTCCAAAGCCCATCCACGTGCGACCGCCGGAAGGGCGCTATTCCATGGAACGTGTGCGGGCTTGCCCACCTTGCTTTGCCGGTAAATCAGAACGCCATCATGGTCGATGTTGCGAGGCCCAAGCGCTGCTGCGTCAATCGTCCTGGCGGCTGTCCAGAACACCAACTCAAAGGCTGCGCGGGCGGTCGTCCCAATTGGTCAGCGCTCCCGGTAGACAGCAATTTCGGCTGCGCTCCAGGCGGGAAAGCCCTCGGATTTCACAGTGCGGCGCTTGACCTGAATGGATGGGTCGGCTTCGATTTCGCCGCGCCTCTTGGCCCCGGCCATCACGCGCCGCCATGCCTTCAATCGCGTGTTTGCTTTTCCGTCTTACAGTTTGGCCAGATCGGCTTCGATGTGTTTCGGTCTGATCGCCCTGATTTGCGCTGTTCCATAGGCTTCCGACATCGCATCGAATTCGCGCTTCATCGCGCTGCGATAAATTGCGGAAAGGGACTTCCAGTCCCGGCCTGTCTGTTCGGGCGCTGTTGCGCAAATCAGCTGACGACCGCAGTTCCCCTTTCCCCGGACACACTTATCCCATGGCCACGGTGAGCGGGATGCCGAGCGCCGTGAAGCGGTTGAGGACCGCCGCCCGGATCTGGACTTC
>NZ_QAYC01000026.1 GCF_003053725.1 Rhodovulum kholense | reverse complement strand
CACGGGCTCGATGACGACCTGCTGCACGGGCGACGAGCCGGGGACCGGCACGGGGGTGAAGTCGGGCACGGTGGGGGCGATCTGCGAGCCGAAGGAGCATTCGGGTTCTGTGCGGATCGAGGGCAAATGGGCGGTGCGCCATACCGATGAATGGTGGATGAACAAGCGCAACACCGTCGGCAAGCTCACCTACGTGAAATCCACCGAGGCCTGGGGGCCCACACCCGCCGTGTTCACCTTTAATGATAGAGAAAGCAAAGTGGTCAGCGTTCCGGATTGGGAGATCTTCGTTCCCAGCGGGGATGGTGTGGATCCGCCATGACACTCACAGCCGGTATCCCCTATCCGACATCTGGTGAAGTGGCGGCCGAGCTTGCCACGGCCGCCGCCAACCGGATTGCCCGATTGCCTTCAATCGGGTCGGTCTTGAGAGCGAACCCGATCGTACTCGCTTTAGGTCTTGCGTTGACTCCCACCACCATGGGTGATGGCACATTGCCCAATCCCGTTGATACGCTTTCTCCATCCCAGATGGCTTGGGCGAATACCGTGACAGAGAGGTTGGGGCTGCCTTCGGGATGGTTGGCCCAGAACCTTGCTATGAAACAGCATGCCGCAAATATGGCGGGCGGGGGCACACTCACCGAAGAAGATTACGATCAGGTTGCCGAGGACACCTACAAACAGGCCCAAGCCGCAGGCCAGCTGAATATTGCTCAGTCAGCGGTCACCACAGGGGGTGTACGGGTTACAAGTCGAGAAAGAGAAAGGCCGGCAAACTGTATCGTTGGTCCCTATCAAGATATTTTGGATATTTGCGCTGGCGAAGCTCATCACATCGTGCCCGATATGGCTTACAGGCTTGGCGCTCGCCCCACTGGGGCCGCAACTGCATCTCCTGAAGGGAGAATACCCGGGGCGCCGACACTGAAAGAGGGAATGAGTATTTGCTTGACGCCGGCACAGCATGGGTCGGGCCCGACGGGCATTCATGGACGGCTAAGGCCAAAGCTCAATGCGCTAGGTGCTGCTTCGCCGGTTCCGGGCACTGCGCCGATGGGTGCAATCACCATGGCCAGTTTGTCTGAGATCAACGCAATTCCGGATATTTCGCCAGAATGCAAGGAATACGCAGCAGTGCGCACCGTGGAACAAGTGACTAACGGCCCGGGACTTGCAGCTCCTGGGCGAACCAGAGAATCTCCACTTCCAAGCGCGGATGCAAAGAGAGTGCTAGCCGCTGGCAGCTATTGAGGAACAGGAAAATGGAATTGAACTTTTCTGCGGCTGCGTTGCAAAGCACTGACCACTTTGCCCTCGCTGCGGTCGAACTCGAATATGATGCACCTTTTTCAGCAGTTTTGGTCCATAGGCCTGCGCTGAGCCAGCCTTGGGAACGCATTGATATCGAGCGAACCATTGTAGCACTGACCTTTTTTGGGGCTGATCTCATGGCGCTAAGTGACGAGGGAGATATATACCGCATCGGGTCTTCCATCGAGCGATCAAAAATTGAAGGGGCTGGTGTCTCCTCGTCTGATGCTGATGGCAGAGGGCGCTGCACCGTCATGTGCACATCAGGTGAAAAACTATGGGTTGCTGGCGAGAATGGTCAACTCTACGCGAATGTCGATGGCATTTCCGAATGGGCAAAGATTGCCCTAAATTCCAAATTCCAAGCTGTGGCTCTTTTAGCAGATGGAGATGGCGGAGTGTTTCTTGTTGGCGACGACGTCATCGAAGCCATTTCGCCGGCCGAGGTCGACTATACCAATCCGCAAGCCATCTTGGACGCGCTTCGTGTAGATAGGGACACACGAGAACAAGCGGGACCAACGGCTCATCTTTATCATGTCTCTGCAGATCTCGTGGTCTCAGAGCTCTCAATTCCTGACTGCTCCAACGTCCGCGGGTTGGCAAGTTACGGCTCGGGCGAGGTCGGAATTACAGGTGTGGACGGCCTTTTCCTCAAGGGCAAGCCGAGGGCGGGATTGTTCCGTGAGAATTTGGGATTGAAGGGGCAAACTCTCTTGTGTTCGGCCGCCGCCGCGCAAGGTATCGTAATAGGGACCGATAGCCATTGGTATGTCTTTGATGGGGCCACGGTGGAGCCGCTTCGCCTTGGGATCGCAAAGCATACTGCCAGACTACCCCTTTCTGTGTATGAGAGCGCCGGATCGACCGTGCTTTTCGATTGCAAGATGAACCCTCTTGTGCTTGCTCAGGGTATTTGGAGTGATATCGAAGTGCCGTCAGCTCTTCGGAAGCGCGAGTTTGATATGCAGGACTTCTTACAAGATCGCTAACAGAAGCTGTTTCCAAGAGGTTTCAACCAGATGGCCAGGTTCAATGCTCCACGACAATAATACCCCCTTCGCTGCCATCGGCTTCGAGCAATGGAAACCCGATGGCACGCGAATGGCCGTGGTCGCCGCCCGCGCGCGGTTTGAAATGCGGGACGGTCAGATCTTCTACTCGGGCCAGCAGGAGCTGGTTCTGGCGGATGAGTTCGAGGGCGATCCGCACCGGACGCCCATGCTGCGCGCCTCCGATCTGATCCCTTTCAAACCTGCCGCCGACATCACCGTCTTGGGCCGTATTCAGGCACCCGAACCCGCCAGTGAACTTCGCGCCGGCCTACGCGTGGTCGGCAAGGCGGAGGCGCATCTGCGTGCCTGTGGCCTTTCGGATTGGTATTACGACCAAGGCTGGCGGCGTAGCAGCCATGAGCCGGTTCAGGATGTGCCGCTTGACTGGCGCCTCGCCTCCGGAGGCCGCATGGTCGGTGAACCCGACGGCGCGGTTGATCCGCGCAATCCAATCGGCGCGGGGATGATCCATCCCGACTACACCTCCGAGAAGCTCAGGATAACTGCCCCGCAGATCTATTCGGAGGACTGCCCGATCAGTACCGATCCAACGCAGGCTTCCGCACCGCAGGGGTTCGGGCCAGTTGCCCCTTGGTGGCAGGGGCGTCAGGCCTATGCGGGCACTTATGACAAGGCGTGGGAAGAGGCTCAGCACCCGCTTTTGCCAAAGGATTTCGACTATCGGTTCTACCAACTGGCGCCCGAGGCCCTGCAGGTAGAAGGCTACCTCCATCCCGGCGATCACCTTCAGGCCTATGGTCTTTTGCCAGAAGGCGCTGCTCTTGATCTAGTCCTGCCCGATCTAGCGCCTTTCGCCAAATTCACCTTCGCTGATGGGCGTGAAGTCATGGCGAAACTTCACCTTGACGGGCTGCATCTGGACCTGAGAGACGGGGTGCGTTTCGATCTGACATGGCGATGCTGGGCACCGATCTGTCCGCAGTTCTGGCGCATCGACCTTGAACTTGGAACTCTCGCGGAGGTCGCAGACATGGTCCTGCCGACTGCGGCGCTGGAAGGCCTGCGCGTCGCCGGGTGATCAGAGAGATGCCTGACTGTTGAGGGTGAAAGCAGACGCTTGCGCGTTGAGCAGCGAAAGTCCGCTCCCCGCCCACACCGACCAGGGGCGCTCCCTGCCGCTTGCTGCCGATAGCTGACGTTCGATACCCCAAGGGCGCGCCGAGCGCCGATCACGGAAGCGGCCATTCGTGACGGCCGCGGCGTCCTGGCGATCTCCCGTCGAGTCCGGCCGAGGCTGTGTGGAAACGTGCCGGCGCGGGCTGTCGGCTGCTGGTTGGCCGCGCTGCTCGCTTTCAGCCGCCTCCGACACTCTTTGCGCGCGTGGCGGCGTGGTTATCCCTTTCAGGCAAGGCGTGGCGTCTGCGCTTGAGGCGCGACAGCCCCCGATCAGGCGGCAATGGCCCGCATCAGGCCCCGGATGCCCATCAATGCGAGCACCCGCTTGATATTGTAGGCAAGGACATTCAGCGCCATTTCGGTGCCGACGTTCTTCAGCCTCCGCGTCAGGAAATGGGTGTGCCCCATCCAAGCCTTGAGTGTGCCGAATGGGTGTTCGACCGTGCAGCGGCGCAGGGTCATCGGATCGGCCTCCCCACCCAGTCTTTTGCGCATCGCATCAACCAGATGCTCATGGTCCCACCGGGTGATCCGGCGTTCCTTGCCGCTGGTGCAGCGGTGACGGACCGGACAGCTCTGGCATTCATTGGTCCAGTAGCGGCCGACCCGCAGCCCGTCCTCCTCGCGCGTGTAACGGTAGGTCAGCTCTTCGCCTGCCGGGCAGACGTAGGCATCGCGGGCCGGGTCGTACGCGAAGTCGGCCTTCACATACATGCCCCTGGCCCGGCTGCCCGATGTCTCGGGGCGCGGCACGGTCGTGGTGATCCCCGCCTGATGGCAGGCCAGGATCTGAGACCCGCTGAAGTATCCCTTGTCGGCTATGGCGTGCAGGTCGTCGCGCTGAAGGACCTCCCTGGCCGCGGCCGCCATCGGGCTCAGCTGGTCGCGATCGAAGCCCTGATTGGTCACGTCATGTGCCACGATCAGATGCGTCCCGGTATCGACCGCGGTCTGGACGTTGTAGCCGACCATGCCGCTGTGCCGGGCGCTGGTCGCCATGGCGCGGGCATCGGGATCCGTCAGCGAGATCTGCCCGTCGGGCGCCTCGGTCAGGGCCTTCTCCATTGCCTTCAGCCGGGCAATCTCCTGCCGGATACGACCGTAGCGGCGAGCAAGATGGGCGACCTTGTCAGCCCGGGCTTCCCCCTCTTCCTGGCGGTCGATACGGGCCATGTCATCGACATACCGCGAGACATCAGCCTCCAGATGGGCCAAGCGGCTGGCGATCTTGTTCTTTGTGAAGTTCCTGTCGCGGTTGTTCACGGCCTTGAACTTGCTGCCGTCGATGGCCACGCAATCGCCCTTCAGCACCCCGATCCGCCGGCACAGCTCCACGAACCGCGCGCAGGTCCTGCGGATCGCCGATCCGTTGTCTCGCCGGAAATCGGCGATGGTCTTGTGGTCTGGCGCCAGGCGACCGGTCAGCCACATCAGCTCGACATTGCGACCCGCTTCGCGTTCCAGGCGACGGCTGGACGGGATCCGGTTCAGGTCGCCGTAAATGAAGAGCTTCAGCAGCACAGCCGGATGGTAGCCTGGGCGACCGGTTCGGGCGGGCACACAACGCTCGAAGCCGAGCGCCGGAAGATCAAGCTCCTCGACGAAGAGATCGACGACACGGACCAGGTGATCCTCGCCGATCCAGTCCTCGAGACGATCAGGGAAAAGCGTGACCTGTTCCCGGTCGATGCCGTCGATGAAACCCACCATCCCTGTCTCCCGCCAACTCGCGGAAGCTTACCACGAGACAGCGTTTCCACACAGCCTCGGCCCAAACCTGCCCTTCGAGAAACTTGAGCGCGCGGCAATGCAGCAGACCACAATCCGACATCGATTAACTGTAGGATACGTGTGGAATATCGGCGCAAGCTAAGATATGGATGACTTGATGAACCTGCGTTTGCGGCCACCTTCTGCCATAAATGAAGGGTGAGATCCCTCGGGTTGTCTCAGTAGCGCTTGGGCGCATGGTTCATCAGACTTCCCCATAATACCTCGAGTTTCCTCGCTGCAGCTCGTGGACGCTAAGAAATTTGATCTTCGTGGCAGTCGAGCCTGTTTTCCGGCAAACAGAGCGAACCCGTTGCAGAATCACTTGAACAGGTGCTGCGGCGCGTTGGCGAAAGACTATCTTCGCCCTTAATGATAACGTATCTAGAATATCAAGAGTTTCAGTTCGTTCATTGATTTTGGCCGATCCAAGCTGGCGCCAATCCGCGCCCTGTGAAACCATTTTTCTAGCAGCCTCAAGAAGCAAAAGTGAATTTAATATGTTGTCTGGTCTTCTTCCTTGCCGGGTTATGTGCCGCCAGCCTGCGTTCGTCACGGAGATTTCCCCCAGTTCAGGATGAAAGCGGTCTGTTGAGCTTGACCACTCCCGATAGAACTCTTTTGCGAGCCTCAAGGAAAAACCAGGAGTCGCAAGCAGCGACCTCGTTGATCGCATATCGATTTCCTGAAGGGGATGGCTGTCGGGAACTGATCCCGCCATCTTGCGTAGCTCACCCTTTGCCTCACTTCCAAACGTCTTCCTCCTGGGAATTACGACTAAATCAGAGTTAACTTTTGAGTATGAGGCATCTGATTTAAGATCTTGCCAATAAATTGGTGACTTATGGCTGCCGGGGTCTTCAACGTAAGCTAGGATTACAGGTCCCGGCAGCGCGTTCCATCTCGACCTGTGTTTTTCGATGTAGCCTCTACCAATGGCGACGCCGATTGAGTCTTTGCCCAAGCTCTTGCTTTCTTTCTTGAAACTAAGGCCGCTCTTTACCTGCACAAAGAGCATCCTGCCCGAAAACTTCTCGCGATGCCTTAGAAGGACAATACCGTCCACGGCATCGTCATTTTCTGCATCGACATCTTGCCAATCGCTCTTGAGCTGCCCTCGGACACGATGAGACACTAGGTCAACTCCCGCAGCTCCGGTTCTTATCGTGCTCATGTTCCTCGGCTTTCGTAGTGTAGATGTTTGATTTACGTTAATCTGCTGAGGTGTCATTGCAAAGAACGCGATCGCTCCGCAAACCCAAACAACGGCCCTTATCGGTTATTCAACCGGCGCCAAAAAAGGTCGGCTTTGCGTTCTTCAAGTCTTCGGGTTTTCAACTTGCTTCCACTGAGAAAGGCGCCCCGCGATTTGATTGTCGATCCGCTGCTGGAGCTTTGGGTTCGTCGTATTGGCGCGCTCCTGCTTCAGCTCGGCAAGCCGCTTCAGTTGGCGGTTGGGAAGGTGTGTAGCGCCATCCTTTACAATGACCCCTGTGATATCAGCCGGGGCGTTTATCAGGCTGACCTCCTTTGACGTCTTTAACCGCAGCCCGTTGCCAAAGATAAGCTTTTTGATCTCCCAGATCAGCGCCTTGGGCACGACATCGCCAGAAATCGTTATATCGTCTGCATAGAGGCTTAGTTTACACCCTTTCGCCCTCACCAGCTTCTCGACGGCAAGCCAGATATGGCTGTTGCTGTAGTAGGCTAGGATCGGGCTACAAGGAGAGCCTTGGGGCAGGCATCCGCCCAGAGTTGCGACGTGAACCAAAACGGCGGTTACATCCCGAGAGCATTCAAGCTCCCGATGGAAAAATCGGGCGACGTTGTTGGCTGAACAACTTGGGAAGTAGTCCGCGACGTCCAGCAGCCAGAACGCCTTGGCCTCTTTGTGGTGCGCTGCGTTTTCGACGTATGAGCGTCCTTTTACCGGGCTGAAAAGAAACTCTGGGGCTTTCACTCGCCCCAGAAGATCACCAATGCGGCCTTGCATCGCTTTAAGCTGCGGGTCGGGAATGTCGATAGGGCGGTAGTTCTCCGCCTGTTCCGGCGTTGGAGGGTGTTTCAGCCACGCGCCTTTTTCATCATCCTTTAGCTTCTTGTGCTTCCAGCGGCGGACGTACAGGTCATGGCGGTGGCTGATCTCGTCCAAAGTATCGGCGGACACTCTGAGAAGCTTGGCCAGTTGCTTCCGGCTTCTGAGACGGAAAAACGGGCTATCCTTGAGTTGGCAACCCTCTTCAGGCTGCGTCTTCGGCATCTGCTTTCCTTTCAACGAAACGCAGAATGTCGATGACCTTGCCTGCAATTTTTGAACGGATTTTGTCGCCAGACCTGGCGTTCGGCAGCTCTTCCGCAAAGAACATGATAGAAGAAACCGGAATTTTGAACTCTGTCGCATACCTCTGGATCAGATCGAGCGAGGGGGATTTTCTACCCTTTTCGATCTCCGAAATATGGGACTTCGAGACGCCGAGTTTTTCCGCCAGTTCGACCTGTTTCAAGTCATGGAACACTCGGATCAACCTTAGTGCTTCATGTATCATCGTTTCATCCCGTTTGCCTTTCCCGCCTAGACATTAGGCGGGCGGCGATTAGCCGGGCGATCCGAAAATCGCCATCAAACACCGGATAAGCCGGTAGATGAAGATAGCCACCCTAAGGATGACCATCACGGTGCGAGGGTTCCGGAGTTTCCTCCAAAACCGACGTCGCCGCCGCCGTCGGTGTGTATCTTCAGAGAGAGCCATATTGCTCCTCCTTTCTGTTGGCCCCGGCGCAACATCCACAGCGGATGCCACTAACCAAGGGTCCTCACCCAACAGAAAACGGAAACCGACGACTAAACCCTTTGCCTAGACGCGATAGCTGTCCTTGCTATCGCGTCTGCTTCGCCCGCCGCCGTCCTCTCGTCCCCCTCGGGGGCCTCCGGGCCGTGTGCGGTAGAAGTGGTAGAGGGGAAAACCCCTCCGCGCTTGAACGAGTCCAAGCTGGGTATGAGGAACTTCTTCCGTTGTTACACGAAAGGGATATGGGAATGGCATCGTCAGCTTTCAAGGAAAAAAGTTCTCTGCGAGCGAACTTTTTCTGACCTGGTCGAATAGGTGGTTTTTTCCATAGGAGACATTGAACCAGAACGCAGCGAACGACCGCTAATGGAATGTGCCGACTGCTTCACCGGCGGTGATAGCCTTCAGGGGTTCACCGCCCCATAGGAGAAGCGATCATGAGTGCCAAGACCAGACAAGATTTTTCTGCTGTCGCCGTCATCGGGATGGACATCGGCAAGGACGTCTTTCACCTCGTCGGGTTCAGTTCCGACGGCAGCCTCGTGCTGCGACAGAAGATCAAGCGCCTGGCCCTCGTGGCGACCTTCCAGACGCTCCCGCCTTGCATCGTTGGCATGGAGGCCTGTCTCAGCGCGCATTTCGTCAGCCGGACCTTGCGGAGAATGGGCTTCGAGCCCCGGATCATCCCGGCGATCTACGTGAAGCCGTTCAACAAGGGCCAGAAGAACGACTACAACGACGCCGAGGCAATCGCCGAGGCCGCGTTGCGCCCGAACCTGCGCACCGTTTCGGAGAAGAGCCAGGATCAGCTCGACTTGCAGGCGCTGCATCGCGTCCGGTCGCGTCTGGTATCGCGGCGAACCGCCACCATCAACCAGATCCGAGCCTTCCTGATCGAGCAGGGTATCACCATCCGCAAGGGGCTGCGCGCTGTCCGGAATTCCCTGCTGTCGGTGCTGGACGAGCGTCAGGACGAGATTTCCCCGAGGATGCGCCACATCATCCTGGATCTTCATGACGACTGGATACGGCTCGACGTCCGGATCGAGGCGGTCTCGGACGAGATCGAGGGTATCGGCCAAAGCGAGGCTCACTGCCGGGACCTGAGAACGATCCCCGGCGTGGGGCCGATCATCTCGACGGCCCTTGTCGCGGCGGTGGGAAAGGGTGAGGCTTTTGAAAGCGGTCGAGACATGGCCGCCTGGGTCGGGTTGGTTCCAAGGCAATACAGTACCGGCGGGCGCACGACGCTCGGCAGAATCTCAAAGCGTGGCAGCCGGTATCTGCGAACGCTGCTGATCCAGGCGGCGAAGATCATCCTGATGCGGCCGCACAACTGGCCCGGGCTCAGTTTCGGGGCATGGCTGGCCGAAGCCGATCTGCGCATGCACCGCAACAAGTTGGCGGTGGCACTGGCCAACAAGCTCACCCGGATCGCATGGGCGGTCCTGCGCCATGGCCGGGGCTTCGATGCCCGAAGGGATACGGTCGCAGAAGCGCTCTGACGCCCGGCGACTGCACAGAGGTTCGCGAGGGAGAACAGCATGGGACGGATAAATTACGCACCCAGAATCTGAGGGCGGAATTGGCTCCGCGTCAGCCTGTCCGCTAATGAGATCGATGTGCGTGCGTATATCCAACAAGGTCACGGCCCGCGAGCCGACACATAGACCGGATACATATCAGCGATATCTGCAGCCACGCCAAAAGCTCTTGCGAACAGCAGTCGGCACATACATCCCGCCCAGACTGCCGAGATCCTGCTGGCTCGATTCCTCCGTGCGGTGAAGGTCCGGTTCTGGGAAGTTCGGCCGATGTCTGGGAACGGGGCCGAATGTCGGCTCCCGCCCTTCCGGCAGGTCGTGATCACCCAAGCATCGTCATTCGAAGTGTCCGTGGCGCGCCTCAACTGGAGTCCTCCCACCCATCATCAAAAAACGTCTTCATCTCATGAGACGAATAGCCGGTTTTCGTGCCCACGCGATCAGCTGCACTTCGCGCGCGCACAAGGCCTTCGGCGTCCGTCAGTTCGACCGCGGGTCTTGGACGGTCGGATCCCATGTCGAACCCACAATCAAGCGCTTCGTCGTGCAGCCTCTTGAAAGTCTTACGGTTGATACTCAGCAGATCTGCAGCGCCGACAAAGCTTCCGGCTGCATGAAGGGCCTGTGCGACGTCCTCTGCCGAGCGCTCGACGCGCGGACGACCTTTGCGACTTGCAAACCCCAATGCCCGGCGCTTCTCGGCGATCCATTTCTGATCGACCCGGTGGAGCCTCGCGAGTTGGGCATCCCGATGTCCCTCCTGAAACTGCTCACGGAGCAGCATGTCGAAGTCATATCCGAAATGAGCCAACGTCTTGAGCAGGTTGGACCGGCTTCCATGGAAACGTCGCCGCACCTCTGCCAAAGATCGGCTGCGCATCATCATCTCGAGGAGCTCGGCGTGATGAACACGTTCTCCTCGCTCACCGGAGACGATGATGATGCAATCACCAGACACCGCCAGGTAATCTCTAGGGACCGCCATTTAGGATCCTTCCTGTCCAAAAACTCCGGTGAAATTCTTCGCGCCGGTGCGCGGGGAATTCCAGCTGAAATTATAACCAACTGATATTAAACAGTTCTCCTTGACTGACTCGTTGATAGCTGATTCCCTCTGCCCCACGAAGCCCCGGCAACCATGGTTACAGTGTCAATGCCCCACACCGTGAACCCCGCTCATGAACGCCTGAAGATGGAGCTGCGGTTGCGTGGCAAGTCCATCGCCTCAGTCGCACGCGAGCTGGAGGTACTGCGCTCGACAGTCACGCTGGTGAGCCAGGGCCTGCGTCGATCTTCGAAAATCGAAAAGGCTCTCGCCGACGCAGTCGGCACGACACCGGCCGAGCTTTTCCCCGACCGATACCCAGCAGAGGAGAGCAGCGCGGCAAGAAAAACCTGACCTTGGGAAAAAGCAAAAACCCTGCCATTGGCGTGGCAAGGTTCTGCGCTTGAATAGCGTGTCGTTTCAACCCGACCCCTTATTCATCCCCTGAGTCCCACGAAAAGTCAACCTGCCGGGGCGTCTCTCGGCAGAGTAGTCAAACTCATCTCAAACATAGGGGGATGCTGCCCCGCACCTGCTCCGACCCAGATGGATCGGCGCCCAGGTGAGGTGCGCTCCAATCATCATGAAGAAGAATCTGATCTACCGCGGGCCGGAGCCGAGCCACGCGACCCGTGTTCCTGCGCGCCGCTCCAAGGGAAGCTTGAGAGGCTCAATGGTTGCCATGTTACCTGGCTTCCGGCGCCCACGCCTTATCCACTTCGAGAGTGCGCTCGAATACGCCTTCCTCTGCCTGATGCTGGTGCGAGACGACGTGCACCTCATCCAGGAGCAGCCGCCGGCGATCTCCTATGTCGGCAGCGACGGTCGGCCTGCGCGGCACATCTTCGATTTCCTGATCACGAAGACGGATGGCGAGCGCATCGCGGTGGCCATCAAACCCATGCAGCGGGTCATGAAGCTGAACTTCGCCTCGGAGCTCGAAGCCGTTTCGGCAGCGGCCTCCAAATCCCTTGCGGACCGCGTGCTGCTCGTCACGGACCAGCACATTGACAGGGTCGCGGCCGCCGAAGCGGCCCGCACACTCGCCTGGTCGCGCCCCTCGCTGGCGGAGGTGACGGCATGACCCTGCGCTTCCGCTTCTCGAAATCTGACATGATCACCACGGCGGGCGTCGCAATGCGTCCCATTGAGATCAATGACATCGGAGGCACCTTCGAGCGCGTTGGTCAGCCGGGGATCACGGAGTCCTTTTCCCACCATGAGCTCGTGGAGATGATGCGTCGGCCGGACACAACGTATTTTGCCGGCTACTTCGACCGGGCTACGCAGGAGATGCGGCTAAACAAGCCAGTCGAAGTTATCAGTGAATTGCCGGAGCAGATCGGCAGACTGGTGATTTGGCGAAAAGCGGTCTGCGATGCTTTCCTGGCTCTCGAAGCCAAGGGTGACATCAAGCGCACGCGGGAAAGCTATGACCGTGCGCGCCCTCGACTGGCAGCAGAAACGCAGCGGCTCGTCGGGGAAGGTGCTGCAGCTCCCAGGAAGGCAAGGCCCGGCAAGGACATAACGGTTCGGAACCTTCCGGGCAGTCGAACCGCATTTCAGTGGGTTCGCGCCTATCAATCTGCGAGTGGTTCACCACTTGCGCTCATCCCGGAAACCCATCGCTCCGGGAACCGAACGCGGATTTGGTGCCCGCGATCCGAAGCCCTGATGAATCAGGTCATCGAAATCTACGCCGACACGCAGCGCCCCACCAAGGTCCAGGCGATCAAGCAAACCCAAGCCCTTTTCGAAGAGGAAAACCGCAAACGAGCCAAAGCGGGAGCGCCTGCGATGGTCGTTCCGTCGGCTGCAAGTATTCGACGTCGTCTGGGCATGGCTGATCCGTTTTACCTCTACGCCAAACGGAATGGTGCCGCAGCTGCTGCCAGACATTTTGCCATGAGCAGTAACGGTCCTGACGTCGCGCGCCCCATGGAGCGGGTCGAGATGGACGAGAACAGGCTCGACGTCATCTCGTTGCTGACGCTGACAGGCATCTGGGATCACCTGCCGCAGGAGCGCCAGAAAAATTTCGAGATGGGACGGCGCTGGCTCTACATCGCGATCGATTGTGCCACGAAATGTGTCGTTTCGATGCGACTGGCCGACAATCCGAACTCGGATGATGCGATCCGCGCGCTGCGGCAGATTTTCGAGGACAAGACCCCGCTGGCTCAGGCGGCCGAATGCGAAAGTACATGGCATCACCATGGCGGGATCGGAACCCTCGTGACCGACATGGGGTCTGCCTTTGTCTCGGATGCGTTTCAGGCCACGGTAGCGTCGCTTGGGATCACATCTCACCTGCCGCCGGCTGGGATTCCTTGGATGCGGGGGCACATCGAGTCCTTCTTCCGCACGCTCGGGCATCAACTCATGCCGCTCCTGGCGGGCCGGACCTTCTTCGACACCGTGGATCGCGGCGACTATCCCTCCGAGATGCTCGCCTGCCTGTGCGACGACGATCTGATCAAGGTTCTACTGACCTATGTCGTTGATATCTATCACAACCAACCACACGGATCATTGAACGGGGAGACCCCGAATGCAGCATGGAAGCGGCTGGTTTCCGAACACGGGACGCCTCCGGTTCCAGATGGCCTGACCCTCCGAAAGGCATTCGGCCGGCCGATCACACGGAAGCTCAATGACGGGGGCGTTCTGTTCTCGGGACTCAGCTACAGCTGCGAAGCACTTCGCGAGGCCTATCTGCACTCTCCCACCCGAGAGGTGGAAATCAGGGCTGATTTGCAGGATATCGGGTGGATCGCGGTCAAGGTCGGCGCAACCTGGTATCCCGCGCTCGCCAATCAGCCCGGCTTCGAGGGCGTGAGCTTCGAAGAGCTGCGAGAGGGCGTCAGGGCTGTTCGGCATGCACACGCCAGTGCCGCAAAGCTGGATGCGCCCATGGTCCAACGCGCCATCGAGCGGGTTTCCGAGGCGAACCGTCGCGCGTTCGCGTTGCGTGCCCTGACGCCGTTCCATGTGACCGACGTAGAGGTTGGGCGCGCAGATGCGGCACTGCGCTATCCGCTCCGCTCTGACGCACAGCGGTTGGGACGCGTCCCGCCGAGCAGCGATCTGCTCAATGACGCGATCTCCATCACCCCGCCGCGCGACAAGGACAAGTCGGAGAAGCCTGACGGAAACGATAAGGGCCCCACCGCTGAGCATCGTGTGAGACGCGAAAACCGCAAGTGCTGGAGGTTTGATGATGAAGCATGAACTTGTCACCGAGGCAGCCCGGCGGATCGCTGAGCTGAAGGGGCATTTCGTCCACCATGAGCGTTTCGTCCCGCTGGCGGAAGGATTCTCCATACTTGCTGAAAAGCGTCTGGTGGACATTCAGACCGGACGTATCAGCGAGGCGCAAGGGCTGGCTTTGTCTGGCCATTCAGGGGCCGGAAAAAGCGCGGCAATCACCCATCTGCTTGCCCAGGAAGGCCAGAGGCTGGCCGATCAGGGCTACGGAGGTTCAACCATCGTCAGCTTGCGGGTGCCATCACCCGCAACGCTGAAATTCGTCGGACAGGTGCTCCTTCGGGCGCTCGGCTACCCCATCGGGGCCGATCGCCACGCCTGGTATATCTGGGACCTGGTTCAACATCATCTCAAGGAGCGACGCGTGCTCTTCGTACATTTGGACGAGGCGCAGGACCTCGCGTCGCGGGGCACCAAGCACGAGCTCGATTCAGTGACATCCATGCTGAAGACTTTGATGACGGACCCGGAATGGCCGGTCGGGATCATTCTGTCGGGCACAAATGAGCTGGAAGACATCCTCAACCACGACCATCAGCTTGCCCGCCGCATGAAGACCGTCCGGTTCGAGAGCCTGTCTCCTGCGGCATATGGCGATGATATCCTCGACCTGCTGGAAAGCTACTGCGAACGGGCGAACCTCGAACCAGAGGATGACGTGCTGGAATTGTCCCATGGCGAACGCGTGGTCCACGCTGCGGCAAACCAGTTCGGCATCGCCATCGTCCTGATCCTGGACGCCATCGAGGACGCCTACCTGCAGGGGCAGGAGACACTGAACCGGCAAAATTTCATCCGGGCCTATCATCGCCGGACATCCTGCGATGCCGAGTTCAACCCGTTTTTCGTGCCGGATTTCATGCGCATAGACGCCCGTCAGGTGTTTTCCCGGGAGAACCGCACATGATGTTTTCGACAGTTAAGCCGTTGCCCTTGAACGTGAAATACCACCACGGCGAATCCGCAACATCTCTCGCATCCCGATTGGCACGTCGCAACGGCGTGTCAAGCATGGCTATGTTCCTGTCCGACTTCGGGATCGACTATCTGAACCTGACCAATGGCGACCAAGAGGATTGCGCGCGGTTGGCCGCACTTGCCGGTGTCGAACAGGCGGAACTGCATCGCAACACACCGGCGCTTGCCTCTCCAGGCTGGTTCCGGCTGGGCCAGGAGGAGATCAAGTTCACGGCCTTTAGCCGAACCGCACTCAAAGGCTGCCCGCAATGCCTGCAAGACGCTTCAAACCAAAGCGATGCAGGGCATTTCGGGCTGTGGCAGCTGACCTCAATCCGCACCTGCGGCTTGCACGGCTGTTACCTCGTGCCGTTGCCCACGTCGTCTGGGACACGAGAGCGGTTCGACGTCACCAGACTGACCTCTGGCTTTTCACCCCCGGAACCTCAAATCGCGAATGACCAGGACCTTTTGTTCGAGCACTACCTGAGAAACAGGATCGAGAAAGGTCCCGGAAACACGTGGCTCGACCGTTTGCCCTTCCATGTTGCGGCGCAGACGTGCGAGGGCTTCGGGCTCTTGTTGACTCTTGGCCCGAAAGCCCGGCGGGAAACAGCCACACCAGCGCAATGGGCGGCCGCAGGGACTGCCGGTTTCAGCGTCCTGCGTCGCGGACCAGATGCCTTCCGGCAGAAATTGAAGGATATTCAGCAGGCGCATCCGGTCGACAATACCCTATACCGGACCCGCTATCGCGTGTTTTTCGAATGGCTGCGCCACCGTGACGACGACCCGCAGTTCAATGTGATCCGCGATCTGGTGCGAGAGTTCATTTTCCGCAACTTCCCGATCTCCGAGGGTTCCATCGTTCTGGGTCAGCCTTGCCCCGAACAATATGTGCATTCCCTTTCGACAGCGCGCTCGCGCTATGGCATGTCTGGCTGGAAGCTGGCGCGCCGCCTGGCCTCGATGGGGCTCGCTGAGAGGAAAGCGGCTGGCCAGGGTTTCGTGCTGACCGGCTATGTCCCCACGGCGATCATCAATGACATCGCGACCGATTTCGACGCCCTTCTGAACGCGACCGACGCAGGAAAGTACCTTGGCGTCGAGCGTTTCATGATGACCAAACTGACGAAGCCCGGACTGGTCGAGAAGTACTTTGATGAAAAGAATGCTTCGCCGATGTATCACCCACGCGATCTCGATGAGTTCATCGGGAAGCTGCGGGCGCGAGTTGAGCGTTCCGAGGCGGAGGACCTGCTCGACATTGCGACGGCATCGCATCGTGTTCGGATACCGACCGAGCGCGTCGTCGAAATCATCCTTAGAAACCGCCTTCCGCTGTGTGCGCCAGACCCGGCCACCGCACGCCTCCCGGATTTCCTCCTCTCGCTCTCCCTACTGCGCGAAGTCATTGCCACGGATCACCAAGGAACCATTCGTCCGACCCGAGCGGCGCAGATCCTTGGCATCAATATCCGGACGATCCGCAGCCTGATGGACACGGACGTTCTGAAGTCTTGCAACATAGAGGAGATGAAGAGCGGGCGCATGCGACGGTACGTCTGCGCAAAGTCGATGGAGCAGTTTGCGAAGGGCCACATCTCGGTGGTCGAGCTGGCGGCGCAAAACAGGCGGCTGCCAGGCGTCGAGGCCGTGATCCAGCTCGACCGCGGGGCGAAGCCTCTACCTCTTGGGCCGCGCGCCAACATGATTTTCAGGCGAAGCGACGTTCTCTGAAAAATCACTCAAAGGAAGCCGGCCACTGCGCCGGCTTTTCCATGTGCGGCCAGAGGCAAACCTATTTGACGAAAAAGGCAGGTTCAGTTCAGCATCAAGATTTTGAGACACTGATATCAAAGGGAAATTTTGGCGCTCAGAGGCAGAACTTTGTGAAAATTGCCAGCTTTTGAAAAGCACCAGATAGTTCTGCCTTTCTTGTCAGAGGATTTGCCTCTGCCGCGCAGATCGGTGTTGTTTTCCCTACGAAAATCCATGCTGCCTCGATCCACGCCCATGTTGTGTTGATCCCGTCGCAGCCCTTCCCCCTGTCAAACCCGAGGATGGCCCATGAGCGCCCCTTTCTTCGTCCTGACGGGCGGCCCCGGTGCGGGCAAGACCAGCCTGATCACCGAGCTTGCCCGCCGCGGCTTTCACACAATCCCCGAATCCGGCCGCGCGATCATTCGCGAGGAAATGCAGAGCGGCGGAGATGCCCTCCCCTGGGCGGATCGCGCGGCCTATGCCGAACGGATGTTGGAGCGGGATCTGCACGCCTTCAGCGCCGCACAGAAGCTCTCAGGCCCTGTGATCTTCGATCGCGGCATTCCGGATGTCCTTGGCTATCTGAAACTTTGCGGGCTTCCGGTGGCGCCCCACATCGCCACAGCGGCCAAGGCAGCCCGCTACAACCGTCGCGTATTCCTGGCGCCATTCTGGGACGAGATCTTCACGCAGGATACCGAGCGGAAGCAGAGCCAGACAGAGGCCGAAGCGACCTGTGCCGCTATGTTCGAGACCTACGTCGCGCTCGGCTACGAGATCATCGAGTTGCCGCGCACGGATATCGCAAGGCGCGCTGACTTTGTTTGCAAACAGCTCGCTATCTAACAGTCACCTCCAGATGCCGCGGCTGAACTGCTGAAGCGGACAATCCACACGGCTCCTCTGGTTCCTGTGACTCCCTCTGGCTAACGGTCGCAGAGCGTTCCCTGCCGATAGCGGTCGTTCGTCGCCCCTTGCCGTTCCCGATTGACGAGTCCCAGAAGCGGACCTCCGCTTGCCCCATGGAACAGCTCTCATCCCGCGACGCAGACGGCCCTAAGCTGACGGTCAGGCCCCCCCGCCGGGCACCGCAACGCCCGGCCCGAAGCGGCCAGACGACCGTCTCGATGCGGGCCTCCGAAGCGGTCACTTGAGCATGTCCCAACGAGAGGCGCGCGTCAGCCCCATCTTGCCGAAAACGGTTGCAAGTTGCTCTTTCATCGTGCCGGTTCCTTCGCGGATACACCTCGTTTCTGCGGGAACGCACTTGCAGCTATTTGCCTTGGCTTCAACTTCGTTGCCTGCCCCCAAAGCTACGCCGCCAACAAAGGGTAAGCGGCAAAACCACAGTAACAACTCTCGCTTGCCCTCCGGTGACTGGCTATGCAAAATGCCGCCTTAGGAAAGGACCGTGGAGTATCCATGGAAGGAAGTAAATATCTGGCTCTTGCCGAACGCATGATCTCAGCCCGGGGGATACCTCTCACCGGAAGTCAGATTATTGACATCGCAAATGAATTTCAGCTGCTTCCGTATCAGAGCTATGAAACAGTTGTTAAGACACTTCAGGCGCGAATCGCAGAGGACATTTCTAAAAACCGGGCGCGGTCGAGATTTATTCGCACAGGTATTGGCACTTACTTTCTGCGAAATTTGGTCGGAAAACCAACAATCTTTGGCGAAGTCAGATGGTTGAAGGATCGCGCGCCGAGAGAAAAACCAGAGCATCCACATCGTATTCTAACTGTTCCTAGAAACGCTGTTGATCGATCACGTCAGCATCTAGGGTGGGACGAGCCCACGCGGCTTCTTGAGCTGGGTATCTACGACTACCAAAGCGAGATCAAACAGGACCACGTCCCAGTCGTTACCGCCGTAGCCCTCAGATGGCGCGAGGAGATTTACTCATTCAATGTTGGTGTTCACACTCATTTTGAGCGGATTTCTGGGAGAAGTTCAATTTTGCTCAGAAAATTCCTTGATGAGTTTGATCTCGACCTTTTCGAAACTGATGGGACTGGCGCAACCTCAAGCAGTATTCGCGCCGCATTTCCCGTCATTGCCGAAGGTAGGCGCGCAAGACTTGAAACTGGGAAGCTAACCCGTCACGAGAAGCTGCATTTTTATCAAGTTGCCAACCTTCTTTCACGTAAGTCATCGGTGTTCTCGGCGACGACCGACTGCTTCCTTCTCGTTTCCACGATTGATCTTTCGAGCCTATACGACCGGCCCCCACGCACCCACCGAAGGTTGGAATTGAACCAAGCGGAATGGAAACATGCGAACCTCCTGGAGAGAACGCTGACCGACGAAGACTGTCGCTCCGCTCATATATTTGGTGTCTAATAATTGAAAGCGAGCCCGATTTTTCTAGACTTCTTCAATCGTGAAGCCGCTAGGGCTTCGGGTCGCGAACGAAGTGAGAATATTGACATTAAAATACTCCGAACGCTTTCCATCGCTCTACCGCACACCTTTTCAATCAATGTATCGCAACTTTCTGAGTATTGCAGTACAAGGCCAAATCTGTTTAATTTGACCGCTAGGCTTATTTCTGCCGGTATCATTGACGTCACAACTCAAACTAACTCGATTGGAGAGTTCATCGCCAGCAGGCAAATTCTATATTCTCATGTTCCTGAGCGCTACCCTTTCTTTTTCGAAAAATCAGAGCAGCTTGAGTCGATTAAACTAGGGTCTAGAAATAGTTTCGACATGTCAGCGTCGCTGAGTCAAAGTCTTCTTGCCTATGACACGGGCCGATTTGATTTTGATATGGTGCGGGCGCACCCCAATGATCGCGCGGCTTTCGAGTCCGGCCTGAAAGCTGTTCAAGCAAAGATATTTGCCCGCGAAAACTTAGCCGTGACGAGGGAATTGCTTGAGTCGAGTCGTGGCGGAGAAACGCTCTCACCGGAGCAATTGGACGCGGCTTCAAGGATTGTATCGGCACTTTACATGAAAATCTATGCCGAGAAGCGTGGCCTAGCAACTTGCACAGGGATACCGGATTTTCCATATACAGAGATTGCATCCAATTTTCCGAGTTATGATTACCTGATCTTGAGGCGAACAATAGAGGCGCTCGGCGGCTTCCCCTTAATTCTCGATGTAGGGCTGGATGAACTTGCAGAGTTCTATGGACAGCGCGAACACAAGAGATTTGCGCTGTTCCTTCAAGCATTTCTAGAAGCGAGCGCGCATTTTTTCAAAGGACACGCCAATCAGCCAGATGCGCTTCAAACGATACGCGCTCTTCTCGATCAGTTCATAACGAGAGAGCTCGATCAAAGTAGTCAATGGAGCCCGGTGACCCTTTCCGACTTTGCATCAAAGTCGGCAGAGCGCCTTTTGGCAAGCGGCGAGCGAGTTGCGAAGTCCAATGCCAAATTTTGCGAGAAGTGGAGAGAATACGTGCCCGAGCAGCAAAAAAAGAATATCGTCATTACTACAGCAACAGAAAGTGAGCGCACTGGACTCTTGAATGCGCTTGGTGAGAGTGGCTTCACGAGGTCAAGATTTGTTAGCACTGGCGATGGCATGGCGGAAGAGTACACACGCGGCCATACTGAGCGCATAGTGTACCTCACGACGAGCGCCGGGTCACTCGGGGCAAATAGCGCAGGTGGCGTCCTTAGCCCTGCGATACGACACCTAGGAACCAAGTATCTAATTAGCGCTGGAATTTGCTTCGGACTTAAACCCAATGTTCAAGGCGTTGGAAAACAGGTCCTTGGCGATGTGGTATTTTCAAGTCATGTGCAAGATTACGAAACGGCTCGCCTTGGAAAGGAGATTAAGCCGCGCGGCGACAAGCTTCCGTCAGGTCAGGCCCTGCTACAGGCGGCGCGCATTGCACGAGATGACACCGACAGGAGTAATTTCAGAATTGATGAAGGTCTATTCCTGTCCGGTCAGAAACTCGTAGATAACAATGATTTTGTGCACGATCTCCGAGTTCAGTTTCCCGAGGCTCTCGCGGGCGAAATGGAGGGGAATGCTGTTGCAGTCGCCTGCCATAATGCCGGGGTGCAGTGGATTGTGATCAAAGCGATTTGTGACTGGGGTATGGATAAGGAAGATGGTTGGCAGGAAATTGCTGCCAACCGTGCTTGCCGTCTGGCATTGGATACAGCAATCATCATTCTGTCTAGCGAGTAGTCCAAGTGCGAGTGACACCTTGCCTTGGCGATGTATTTCATGGACCGGCCGCGAGATACCAGACCGAATGGCAAACCGAATGCACGACACGGTTGCTCCAAAGAATGGCCCGAAGTATGAGGTGTTGCCTTCCGAGCCAGGCGCGAATGAACGCAATCGCCGATTGCCGCGGGCGCAATGCCGCAGTCTCAATGTCAGCTTTCCCGCCCAAACCTTCGAGATCCGGCCGATTCGGCGTTGAGCCGCGGCGAAGGTCCGCTCTGGTGACGGTCGGCCGATGTCTGGGAACGGTCGCGAACGTCTGCTCTCCGCCCGAACCTCCGAGATCCGGCCGACTCGGCGTTGAGGCGCGGCGAAGGTCCGGTTCGGGGAAGCTCGGTCGTTGTCTCGAAATGGGGCCGAACGGCTGCTTCCCGCCCAGTCGTGCCCACGGCAGCCTCCGCCCTGTCGCTGGCAGGGCCGAGTGTAGAGGGGTGAAAGGGGTCGTCGCTCATCAACGTTCCGCCCCCTGCCGCGCCAGCGTGCGATAAACGGTCGGGCGGGAGACAGACAAGAGTTCGGCCAAGTCAGACACGGAATACTCCCCAGGCGCGGGCATCCCAAGTGTTCAGTCCTGGCATCTGGTGGATCGGGTCGATGTGGATCGACGAGGAATCCTGATCCTGAAGCGGCCCCATTGCCGCCTATACGGCATTGCCGTACACTCTGAAACTCAGCGAGCTGGCTCTGAGTGTACAACATGGCAATTGAACCCGAACTGGTCAAAAGTGCCAACGAGGCCTTGGCGATTGCGGAGGGCAGGCTGGAGCCTGCCGCGGTGTTCGAGCCAGCCACGGTTGACGTCGCAGCGATCCGCAAGGCTCAGAACCTGTCGCAAGGCCGCTTCGCCGAACGCTACGGCCTTCCCCTCAGTACGATCCGAGATTGGGAACAGGGACGGCGACGACCGGATCGAGCGGCCCATCTGCTGCTACGCCTGATCGAAGCAGAACCCGACGTCGTCGCCCGGATTCTGTCCTCGTCCGAGTGATGCATCAAGGCCGGGAACGTTCTACCCTCGGCTCAGCCGACATTCTGGCCCGTCCGAGACCTTGCAAGAAAGTACAGCCTCCTGAATGTTCGCGGGTCGAGTTTCATGGAACGGGCGGCGGCGGCATAGCTTCCGGCGCTCTCGTAAGCCCTGATGACTTCCTGATCCGAACAGTCGGTGGCCGGACGCCCAGGCCGCCTCGTCTGCCCAAGGGTCACACGCTTTTTGGCAATCCACTTCGCGTCCACCCTGTGCAGCCCGGCAAGTTTCGTGTCCGCCAAACCTTCGGCAAACTGCTCTTCAAGCAACTGATCGAAGTCGAAGCCGAACGCGTTCAGAACATCCAGAAGATTTCGGCGACTGGCCGGGAACGCCTCTTTGACTTGCGCCAGAGATCGCGTCCGTTCCATCGCCCGAAGCAGTTCGGCGTGATGCATGATCCGGCCGTGGCCGCAGTCATAGACAACGATGTTTTCGCCATGCACCCGGATGCAGTATTTCGGAAACGCCACCTTCTATCTCACATCAAGTTGCCAGATGAAGCCCATGACTTTCAAAGTATGGAATTCCACCGGATTTTTTAACACATTGAACTGGAAAGCATTTGTTGACTCACGAATCGGTACCTGATTCCTTTCCGGGTACGACGTCAGGAAAACGTGTTTGCGAAAGAGATGCCCGATCTTATCAATGCACCTCATGAGCGTCTGAAGATGGAGTTGCGTCTGCGCGGCAAATCCTTTGCGTCCATCGCGCGCGAGCTCGATGTCTTTCGCTCATCGGTCACGTTGGTGAGCCAAGGCCTCAGAAGGTCCGAAAAGATCGAGAAGGCACTGGCCGAGGCCATCGGCATGACCCCGCAAGACCTCTTTCCTGACAGGTACCCAGCAGAGGAGGAGCCAACCGGACACCAAACCTGACCCCGACAAAGGAAAAGACCCTCCTGCGCCAACAGGAAGGCCTTTTGGATTAGAGTGTCGTTTGAAGCCGACGCCATGTTCATCCCCCGAGTCGGTCTCAAAGTCAACCTGCCGGACAGCCGTCCGGCGGGGCAGCTCAACTCATTCACATAAAGGGGGAGATCGCGCCCTCCTGTCTTCGGCCCCGGTGGGCCGAAGACACCGGAAAGGTGCGCTCCGATCACCATGAAACAGAACCTGATCTACCGCGGGCCGGAACCGAGCCACGCGACCCGACCGATTGCGCGCCGCTCCAAGGGAAGCCTGCGCGGCTCGATGGTGGCAGCCCTCCCGGGCTTTCCGCGCCCGCGCACCATCCAGTTCGAGAGTGCGCTCGAATACGCCTTCCTGTGCCTCATGCTGGTGCGCGGCGACGTTCACCACATTCAGGAACAGCCACCGGCCGTCTCCTTTCCCGGCGCCGATGGCCGTCCTGCGCACCACGTCTTCGACTTCCTGATCACACTGACGAGCGGGGAGCGCATTGCAGTGGCGATCAAGCCGATGTCGCGGGTGCTCCACCTCAACTTCGTCTTCCAGCTGGAAAACATCACTGCGGCCGTTTCGAAGCGGTTTGCCGACCGGGTGCTGCTCGTCACCGAGCAGCATATCGACCGTGCCAAGGCTGCAGATGCCGCGCGCAGGCTTGCGAAAGCCCGCCGCCAACTGACGGAGGTGGCGCAATGACCATTCGCTTCCGTTTTTCGAAGTCCGACATGATCACGACAGCAGGCGTCGCCATGCGGCCGGTGGAGATCACCGGCAGTGGCGGTATTTTTGAGCGTGTCGGTCAGCCGGGGATCACCGAGACATTCTCGCACGATGAGCTTTCCCAGCTGATGCGGCGCCCCGACACCAGCTATTACCCTGCATATTTTGATCTGGCGGCGCAGGAAGCACGTCGCGGTCCGCCTGTCCATCAGATCGACGAATTGCCGCCCAAGGTCAGGCGCCTGACACTCTGGCGGAAAGCCGTTTGTGATGCGTTCCTGACGCTTTCCGCGGCCGGCGACATCAATCGGACCCATGACGGCTTCGCGCGGGGACGTGCGAAGCTGTCGGAAGAGGTACAGCGCCTCCTCGGGGAAACGCCGGAAACCCGCAGACGGGCAAAGCCCGGAACCGACATCGTGACGCGACAGATGCCGGGGAGCAGGACGCTGTTTCAATGGGTCCGCAAGTACGAGAAAGCTGGCTTTTCCGCCTTGGCACTCATCCCGGAGACCCACAGGTCAGGCAACAAGGCCCCGCGATGGTGCCCCCGTTCCGAGGCCCTGATGAACCAGGTCATCGAGACCTATGCCGACACGCAGCGACCGACGAAGACACAGGCGATCAAGGAAAACCTAGCGCTCTTCAAGGCGGAAAACCAGCGGCGGGTGGAAGCGGGGGCGGAGGCTCTGGCCATCCCCTCTGCGGCAAGTATTCGGCGTCGCCTCAACATGGCGGACCCGTTTTACGTCTATGCCAAGAGACACGGCGCGGCGGCGGCGGCCTCACGCTTCACCCTGTTTGGCAGCGGCCCCGATGTCCAGTATCCGCTTGAGCGCGTGGAGATGGACGAAAACCGCCTTGATGTCATCTCTCTGCTTACCCTGAGCGGCATCTGGGATCACCTGCCCCGAGAGCGCCAGGAACGCTTCGAAAGCGGGCGGCGCTGGCTCTACATCGCCATCGACTGCGCCACGAAATGCGTGGTGTCCATGCGCCTGGCGGAGACGCCCAACGCCGACGACGCAATCCGGGCCCTGCGGGACATTTTCGAAGACAAGACGCCGATTGCAAAAGCCGCAGGCTGCGAAAGCTCCTGGCATCACCATGGTGGCATCGGCACCCTTGTCACCGACATGGGGTCGGCCTTCGTCTCCGATGATTTTCAGGGAACCGTGGCATCCCTGGGCGTGACGGCACACCTGCCGCCTGCAGGGCTCCCCTGGCTGCGCGGACACATCGAATCTTTCTTCCGCACGCTAGGGCACCAGTTGATGCCTTTGCTCGCGGGGCGCACGTTCTTCGACACCGTCCAGCGGGGCGACTATCCGTCCGAGCAGCTGGCCTGCCTCTGCGACGACGATCTGATCACGATCCTGCTGACCTACATCGTCGATATCTACCACAACCAGCCGCATGGGTCTTTGAAGGGCGAAACCCCGAACGCGGCCTGGACTCGGCTCGTTGCGGAACATGGCGCGCTTCCCGCCCCAGATGGCCTGACACTGAGGAAAGCCTTCGGGCGTCCCCTGTCTCGCAAACTCAGGGGAGACGGCGTGATGTTCTCGGGCCTGACCTACAGCTGCGACGCGCTGCGGGAAGCGTTCCTGCACTCGTCGGAACGGATCGTCGAGATCCGGGCCGACTTGCGCGACATCGGCTGGATCGCCGTCAAGGTCGGCGCCACCTGGTATCCTGCGATTGCCAATCAATCAGGATTCGAGAGCGTCAGCTACGACCAACTTCGCGAGGGGATGCGGGCAATCCGGCACAAGTACCGGAAAGATGCCCTGATTGACGCTCCGGTGGTTCTGCGGGCCATAAAACGGATTTCCGAGGCCAACCGGCGCGCATTCGCACTGCGCGAATTGACCCCATTCCATGTGACCGATGCGGATGTCGAGCGCAGTCAGGCCGCACTGCACTATCCGATCCGTTCCGACGCCGAGCGTCTGGGGGATATTTCTCCATCATCCGATCCCTTGGTGGACGGCATCCAGATCAGCCCGCGCGGGGCGGCGTCAAACGAGACGCCAAACATCGCTGCGCCGGGTGACGCTCATTCCGACAAACGCGAACGCCGCAACCGCTGGAGATTCAACGATGACAAATGATCATGTCGATCAAACCGTCCTTTGCATTGCGATGCTGCGGGACCACTTCATCCGCCATGACCGGTACACCCCCTTGGAACAGGTATTCTCCCGGCTTGCGGAGAAACGGCTGGCCGACATCCAGACGGGGCGGGTCAACGAGGCCCATGGCCTCGCGCTTTCGGGGCCATCGGGCGCCGGGAAAAGTGCCGCGGTCGCGCATCTCCTGAAATCCGAGCGGGCGCGGCTGGACACGGCAGGGCATGGAGATGCCACGATCATCAGTCTGCGCGTGCCGTCGCCTGCGACGCTGAAATTCGTCGGCCAGACGCTGTTGCGCTCCCTCGGGTATCAGATCAGCTCCGAGCGGCAGGCCTGGTACATCTGGGATCTGGTCCGCCATCACCTGCGCGAGCGGCGCGTGCTGTTCGTCCACCTCGACGAGGCACAGGATCTTGCATCCCGCGGCACCAAGCATGAGCTCAACTCTGTCGCCTCCATGCTGAAAACCCTGATGACCGACGACGAGTGGCCGGTCGGGATCATCCTGTCCGGCACAGAAGAACTGGAGGACATCCTCAATCACGATCCGCAACTGGCCCGCCGGATGAAGACGATCCATTTTGAAAGCCTTACGCCTGCTGCACATGCAAACGATGTGCTCGACCTGCTGGAGAGCTACTGCGAACGGGCAGAGCTGACACCGGCGGCAGACATTCTGGGCCTGGAACATGGCGAACGGCTGATACATGCAGCGGCCAACCAGTTCGGACTGGTGATCGAGCTGATCCTTGAAGCCATCGAACAGGCGTTACTGGAGGGAGAAACAGCCCTCTCCAGTACGCATTTCATGTGGGCCTATCGGCTGCGCACCTCCTGTGATGACGAGTTCAACCCATTCATCATCCCGGATTTCTACCGCGTCGATGCCCGTCAGGTGTTTGCACGGGGGGCACGGAGATCATGATCGTGAAACGCCTTCCTCTTCATGTGACATGCGCACCGGGCGAATCCGCGACCTCCTTTGCCTCGCGCCTCGCGCGGCGTAATGGAGTCCGGCGCCTCGTGACGTTCTGCTCCGATGTCGGAATCGACTACGGCCAATTGATGAACGGCGCCCCGGCTGAAATCGAGCGTTTGGCAACCCTGGGCGGGGCGGATCACCGCATACTGCAATTCTGGTCGCCGCGCCTTGTACGGGATGGTTGGTTCGAGTTGGGTCACGCCCGCCTGAAGTTCACATGCTTGCAGAGGACGAACGCGCGGGTCTGTCCAGTCTGCATCTTCGAAGCGCGTCAGCAACGTGAACGCGCTTCGGGTGTTCATCTAGGCCTCTGGCAGCTCGAAAGTATCCGTACCTGCCACCTTCATGGTTGCTTGTTAGAGCCGTTGACACCCCTGGGACACGGCAGAGATGCGTTCGATATCGTTCGCCTTCTGCAGGGCTATTCGCCCCCGCAACCCACCTGCGTGGACGAAGAGGAGCGCCAGCTCGAAACCTGGCTCGCCGGGCGAATCGGCACGGGGCGGGGAAGCGGATGGTTCGACGAACTCCCGATCCATGTTGCCGCCCAAACCGCCGAGAACCTCGGCGCGCTGATGACCCTTGGGGCTGACGCGAAGCGTTCGGAAATCTCGGCGCATGACTGGCTACGGGCGGGAAATGCCGGATACGCGGTCATGCGAAACGGGTTGGATGCCATACTGGCGACCCTGCGCGAGATACAGTCCCTCACGCCGATTGACGCCCGACTTCATCGTCACCGGTTTGGGCTGTTCTATAATTGGCTGCGGGACCGCGACGAAGATTCCGCCTTCGACATCATCCGCGACAGTGTTCGCAAATACATCTGGTCGAACTTCCCCGTCACCGAGGGGTCCATCATCCTCGGCGTCCCGGCCCCTGAACAGCGGGTCCATACGCCCGCAACCGCGGCAACGATTTCAGGGGTGAGCCGCTGGAAGATCGAGAAGCACCTGATCCGGCGCGGCATCGCCTGGCCGAGGGACAACGGTCAAGGCGTACATCTGCACGCCTACCCGTCCGCCGAGACCATTTCCCAGATCACTGCCCAGGTAGATTCTATGGTTTCGGCGACGCGTGCCGGGAAAATCCTCGGCGTGACACTGGCAACACTGAGGTTGCTGAGGGCGCAAGGGCTCATATCTCATGCCCCGGCCTGCCCGAAAGGCGCGTCGTATTTCGACGAAAGCGAGGTCACTGGTTTTCTGAAGAAGCTGAAGAACTTGACAAAGCCTAGGGCGAAAACGCCGGAAGATGCGGTCCCATTCCGGGAAGCCGCGCTTCAGTGCCAGACATCCCTGGCGGAGATCGTGGCGTGCGTCCTGGACAATCACCTGCCTCTCTTTGCCTCCGCCCCAACCGAGGCAAGGTTCGGCGATCTGTCGGTCTCCATTCGTGCCATCCGGCAAACGACAACCATCCCGGCCGACAAGGCGTTGTCCCTTGGCGAAGCGGGCCTACGGCTGAAAACCGATACGCGCACCATTCGCGCCCTTCTGGAGCACGGGCATATCGACCACATCCTGCCTTTCTCCGACGCGAAGCATCGCAGGTGGCGTGTGGTCTGTGCCAAGAGCGTGGACGATTTCCGAAAGAACCACGTCTCCCTGACGGAGCTAGCCGGCAGCCGCAATCGCGACGCGGCCAATCTGAGCAAGGAACTCTATCGTTACGGCGTCCGTCCGCTGCGGATCGGAGACAAATGCCAGCGGTTCTTCAGATGGTGCGACGTGATCTAGAGCGAGACGATTTCCGCGTCAGAAGCCGACCTTCGGGTCGGCTTTTTGATGACCGCCGAGAGGCAAACCTATCTGACGAAAAAGGCAGCCCAAGCGTCTCGCCGGGATTTCGCCACACTGATTTTAAAGGGAAAATTTGATCCCGAGAAGCAGAACTACGTGCCTCTTCCCAGCTTTTGAAAAGCACCAGATAGCTCTGCCTTTCTTGTCAGGGGATTTGCCTCTTCGGCACAGATCGGTGCTGTCTTTCCTGCGAAAATTCCGACTGCCTCGATCCGCGCCTTTCTGCGTGTTGATAGCTTCGCAGCCCTTCCCCGTATCAAACCCGAGGATGGCCATGAGCGACCATTTCTTCGTCGTGACGGGCGGCCCTGGTTCGGGCAAGACCAGCCTGATAACCGAGCTTGCCCGTCGCAGCCTTCACACAATTCCCGAATCCGGCCGCGCGATCATTCGCGAGGAGATGGCGCGCGGCGGAGACGCCCTCCCCTGGGCGGACCGCATGGCCTATGCCGAACGGATGCTTGAGCGCGACCTCCGCGCCTACGAGGACGCTCAGGCACTCTCAGGCCCCGTGATCTTCGACCGCGGCATTCCCGACATCATGGGCTACTTGACCCTCTGCGACCTCCCTGTGCCGCCACATGTCGCCGCAGCCGCCAAGGCAACCCGCTACAACCGCCGAGTCTTTCTGGCGCCCCACTGGGACGAGATCTTCACGCAGGATACGGAGCGGCAGCAGAGCCAGACAGAGGCAGAAGCGACCTGTGCCGCTATGTTCGAGACCTACATCGCGCTCGGCTACGAGATCATCGAATTGCCGCGCACGGACATCGCAAGGCGCGCTGACCTTGTTTGTGAGCAGCTCGCTATCTAACAGTCATCTCCAGATGCCGCGGTTGAACTGCTGCATCGGACAATCCACACGGCTCCACTGGTTCCTCTGCGCTCCCCCTGGCTAACGTTCACGGGGTGTGCCCTGCCGATAGCGGCAGTTGTGCGCCCCGGCCTCTGCTGCCTGTGGATCACGAAAGCGGCCGTTCATCGCGGTTGCAGCACGCTCTGGAGCCGCCATGGTCCGGAGAGCGGGACGAAGCACACTTTCTCTGCCGTTATCCGAATGTCGTCTTCCCAAAAGCTCGCGGATGACAAAACGGTCAGAATCATCCATAAACGCTACTGCTTGAGGGTAAGCCTCCGAGGCCCGGCAAGCCTCAAGAGAATCTGGAAAGGGGTTCCGATGCCATCACCGTCTGCGTCGTTCATTGACATCGCAGCTCTTGCGGTTAGTGTCTTGGGCTTGATCGGCTTGTTATTCGCGTTTTTGCAATTTCGGCTTTCTCGCAAGGCAAACGAGGTATCCGCTCAGGCCGCGCGTTCGAGCTTCGTACTAGAGATTCACAAATGGCTTCGTGAAGACTCAGATGAAGTGAGGCTATTTTATCGACTAGACTATGGATCAAAATCAGAAGCATTTAAGTTCGATCCGAATAAATTCCCGCATTCCGAAGATGAGCAGAATTTGGATGCCATGCTGTATAAGCTAGTATTCGTTGGTGGACTCTTGAGGCGTGGGGTTCTTGACCTTAATGAAATTGCATGGATGAAATTCGTCGTATCTACCGTGATGGAGAACAGAGAGATTCAAGCTTACCTTAGGTGGCTTCAGACTCCCGGTCAGATTCCAGGCCACTCCGAATTTGTTGACGCAGTATTTCTCTACCAAAAATTGCAGAAAAATCCTTTTGATCGAAGTGATGTGTTGGAAGAGTACATCGAGAGCGCAGAAACTTAGTAATTACGAGGCTATCCTCGATGATGTCTCTTCTCCCTGCCGGAAGCCGAAAAATCGACTGGGACGACTACGCTTGGTTTAGTAAATTCCTGGCCGAGCTTCCGCCGAGCGTGGACTCTATGGCGCATTCGGGCGCATATCTTCTTCACACTGGCCGGAATGGCCTCTTTCTTGTTGAGCATAGGGGGCAAACAGCCTTTGTCGCTGTGCATCCAAACATCGAATGCGCTGCTTTGGTTTTGCCTGCGGGGGCGCATTTCGCTCCGGAGCTTTGGTCGCACCTTTGCAGCTCAATTGCATCCGCTGGCTTGAACGTTACACTTGGCCGAATTACCCCAGACTTCTCGATGCAAATGGAGAAAATCGATTTTTTTCGAGCAACAACGGAGAAAACGCTGGATTGGCGCTATCCAGTCACAATTCTTGACGTCGCCAAATTGAGCGAAATGAGAGGGAGCTCGTATAGAGGGTATCGTAAAAAAGTTAACCGCGCCAACAGGGACGTTCCTATTGAGATTGCAGATCAGCGTTCGCCGATCTACTTTGAACGATATGCAGCTGTCGTCCATATGATAGAAAAGTGGGCCGATGCTGTAAGTTCAATTAAGAATTTCGATACCAAACACCTTGTTTCCAGTAATCTTGCGGCATATCACATGGGTATGCGTCAGATTGAAGGTTTGAGTTGTAAAATTTACTATGCAGGTAATTCGGTAATTGGGTTTAGCGCAGTAGAGGTCCCCCAGAATGGCGGCATAGCCAATGGTATCGCTCGGTGCTTAGATCGCAGTTGGATTGGGTGCTCAGAATATATGTACTGGAACGACGCGAAGATATTAAGCGATAGCGGCTACGGCTTATATAACATCAATGGATCCGAAACGAAGTCTCTGGACGAGTTCAGGTCGAAACTTCGACCGTATAGGAAAATTAATCTACAGACCTTTCTTTGGATTGAAGCATAAACGTAAAATCTGTCTTATGGCAACGTGTTTCGAATTGCAGACACCCATGCGGTGCGCAGCATCCGTCCAAATGGGCTCGGAGCGGACCTGCGGCGGTGCGGCATGGCGCCGGAGCGCCTCGGAGCGCCCGCTCTGGCGCTCGCTGCCGATTGCGGCCGTTGAGCGCCCAAGCCTCCACCGCCTGCGGAACCACGAAAGCGGCCGTGCATTGCGGTTGCAGCATGCCCTGGAGCCGCCAAGGTCCGGAGGGCGGCCGAAACGGACACCGATCGCCTTGGAGAAACCAATGAAATACCTGATGCTGCTTCCCCCGGCCATCTTCTGCACAATCGGTCTGATGATGGCGTTGCAGATGGTTCCCCCCAACTCAACGACAGGTTTCCGCCCTTCATGCCCCGCACATCCGCCCGGTCAGTGCCGCGAGATCCCGCCCCAAGCGACCGGGGCCGCTCGCTGCCGATTGCCGACGTTCGACACCTCAAGGCTGCGCCGCCTGCGGATCACGGAAGCAGCCGTTCATCGCGGTTGCAGCACGCGCAGGAGCCGCAAAGGTCCGGAGAGCGGACGAAGCCGACCTTCAGCAACTTGCCACGCTTGGCGCTATCGTTAGGGTGGCGGGATGAACGCACCCTACCGCCTTCCCGATGAGTTCGAGACCGACCGCTATCATCTTCGCCAAGTGAAACTGGATGACGCGCAGGCCATCTTCGACAGCTATGCCTCCGATGCGGAAGTCAGTCGCTTCCTTGGCTGGACGCCCCACCGAAGCGTCACTGAAACGACCGCTTTCCTGGAGATTGCAGCAGCGGAGTGGATTTCAGGAAAAGGTTTCCCTTTGGTCGCGTTTGATCGCCGACAACCTGCGGAACTTGTGGGGATGTTTCATCCACATCTGATAGGTCATAGGGTGAGCTACGGTTATGTCTTAAGGGCGTCGGCTTGGGGTAAAGGCTGCGCATCCGAGGTCATGGGCTGGCTCGTGGATCATGCCTTGTCGCATCCGAGCATTCACAGAGCCGAAGCGTTCTGTGATGTGGAGCATCCAGCTTCTGCACGGGTGATGGAGAAAGCTGGCATGGTGCGCGAGGGCATCCTGCGGCGCTACTTCCGGCACCCCAACATCTCAGACATTCCGCGCGATTGCTTCATCTACTCCAAGGTCCACTAAGGGCTCGGAGCGGACCTGCGGCGGCGCAGCGTGGCGCCTGAGCGCCAGGCGCCACCGACTCGGGCGCTCGCTGCCGTTAGCAGCCATTGAGCACTCCGGCCTCTTCCGACTGTGAAATCACGAAAGCGGCCGTTCATCGCGGTTGCGGCCCCGTGGAGCCGCAAAGCTGCGGAAAGCGAACAAAAACAGACGCTCGCTCGGCCGGGTTGTGATCCGTCTCCAGAGCAGCTATCTTTCACTTCGGGTGACGGCAGGGTTCGTCGCCCGGACAACGGAGGCTGGATGTCAGAGCTTGTGTGATAAGGCTCTCTGAGTTTCAGAGAGCCGCGTGAAACCAAAGCCGCCGGGGGGCGCTCGCCCCTTGGCTTTTTTGCGTATCTCACACGAGACTTCCATGAATATCTCAAGAAATGAACAGCGTGCGCTGCACGTTCTGGCTCTTGGCGGCCACATCCTGCACGAGCGTGAGAATAGCCCCAGGATCACTGCGGTCACCTGCGTCACACGCGAAGGCATGATCCTTTCCGATTTCGACATGACCATCTTCAGCAAGTTGCGGCGCAAGCGGCTGATCGCATCCCGGTCTGGCGGTCCCTATCGGATATCGAAACGCGGACGTCTTTCCGTGCGCGCGCAACTCGACAACCAAGGATAGTAACATGTTGATCCGAAATGAAATCGACAGAGATCTCCCCGCTATCCGCGAGGTCGTGACCGAAGCCATGAAGATGCTGCCGCAGGCCACCGGAACCGAAGCTGCAATTATTGACAGGCTCAGGGCAGACAATGCCCTGAGCCTGTCGCTCGTGGCCGAGGACGGGGGCGAGGTGGTCGGCTATCTGGCTGCATCGGATGCCCGGATCGGCGCCGCGTCCGGCTGGGGACTGATCGGTCCCCTTGCCGTTCGGCCGCCGCGACAGGGTCAGGGCATCGGCAGCGCGCTCATGGCCGAGGCGATCCTTCGGTTGCGGGCGACCTGCAAAGGAGCGGCCCTGGTCGGGGATCCCGGGTATTATGGCCGGTTCGGTTTCAGGTTCTTTCCGAAATTGCGGGTGGGGAGCTGCCCGCCCCGGTTTGTTCAGGCGCTCTCGTTCGATACCCGCGCCCCCAAAGGCGAACTGATCCATCATTCCGCCTTCGGGTTGGAGCAACAGGGATAACCCAAGCCCGGCCCGCGACTGTGCGGTCCGGGCATTTTTGTTTTGTCGATAACCGTGCGATGGGGGCTCGGTGCGGCGTGGCGCTTGAGCGCCTCGGGCCGCCCCCCTGGACACTCGCTGCCGATAGCAGACGTTCTGGCTACGCACGACGGATGACCACAGACAGCCCCATAGCGGTCCTCCGCGGCTCGCCGCAGCATGACGCTAAGCACCGACACGAAGGGCGGGGATCCAGCTCGGGGGGCGCAGGTGACGAACGGAAAACAAAGGTCGCCCGAGTCCACCTGTCGCGCTCTCCAAGCGGCGAGTGTAGCAGGGCTTGGCCGTTTTGCGCACGGGCTTCTGATCCATACGGGTTCGGCGCAATCGACCACGCCGTTCAGGGCAATCGGAATGGGTGTGCCAACCCCGCCTACTGGCCCCAGTCGCCGCGCATGATGTCGGGCGCGGTGGGCAGCAGGCCGAGCGCGTTGAGCCGCAATTCCACGTTCTGCGCCCGCCGGATCGCCTCGGCGGAATAGTCGGGATGGCGCTCTCCGACCTGCCAGAGCCGCGACAGGGTGACGATCAGCGTGCCGCCGTTCATCGGCCGCACGATCTCGGCCTCGGGCAGCTCGGCGGGCGCGATAGCGAAGGGAAGCCAGCCGATCCAGCGGATGCCCAGGCGCGCGCGGTCGAGCGGGTGGTGATGGACAAGGTAGCCGCCCGGGCCGAAGGCAAGATGCTGCGGCCGCTGCCAGCGCGTCACCGCGTCGACCAGGGTGATCAGATGATCGAGCTGGAGGCCGTAATGCGGATGCGGGCGCTTGATTTGCCCGTTCAGTCGCGTGCCGGTGGCGCCCCAGCTGTAGTCGAAGCCGTAGTAGACCTTTTCCGAGCCCAGGGTCTTCGTCCCATTGTCGATGGTCGAGACCGAGCCTTCCTCGTCAGCCCAGCCGGCGGCATCGGACACGCTCTTGCTCTCTTGGATATAGGCCTCTTCCTGCGCCCAGAGCGCGATGTCCTTGAAGCACCATCCCAGGTCGAAGCAGGGGATCTTCTCGAGCCTGTGCAGGAGCTTGAAGAAATCCCGCGCGCCATCCTCATAGGCGGCATATTCGGCGCCGTATCTATGCGGCGTCAGCTCCGCGCTGAGTAGCAGATCATAGGTAAGATCCATCAGCTGCCTCCGAAGGGTCGAACTTGCATGTCGTGATACCACCCCGTGACGCGCTGCAAAAGCAGGGCCCCGACATAGAGCCGGGTCGTCATGTTCGAGAACACCCAGGTGAGTTCGACCTTGCCGTAATGCTGGCTTACCAGCATGTGCTGGCGCCGCGCCTCGCGGATCATCGGTTCGAACACGGTCTGGGCGACACCTGCGCGCACCGCCCAATCGGCCAGTTCCGGGCCGCCATCGGCGCTCCAGTCGCGCTGCACGAGGAAATTGTCATAGCCGTGCTTGGCCTCCCAGAGGTGACATTCGGCGGGCGAGAGCCCGTCGAAATTGACCCCGCCCCAGGCCCATTCCTCGATCATGTTGCTCTCGGGGACATAGGCGTGCCAGGGGCAGATGAAATGCTGGTAGGCATAGCCGCGCTGCGCTCCCGCCTTGACCTAGCCGAAATAGCGCATGTAGGGGCCGCCTTCCTTGCGCGGCGAGCAGAGCGGGCAGTTCTCGGTGCAGCTGTCTTCGCGGGTGCGCGCGTCGGCCTCGGTCTGGGTTCCGGTGCGCGTGCTGCTCTGGTCGGGGCTAATCGTGGCAGGCGCGGGCGCCGTGCCGGGGGCGCCGCCGCTGCCCGGTGCGGGCACCGGCACCGGCGGTGCAGGCACATCGTCGCCCCAGCAGATCTGCTTGCCCGTGACGATGACCGACCCATCGGGCCCGACATGCACATCGTCGATCGAAACCGGAATGCAGAACCCCATTACCACCAAACCTCCGCTTCGCGCCCGTATTGGCGCAGGCTGATCCGGATCAGCTGGAACAGGTCGCCGGCCTTCGCCTCGGGACTGCCTGAGGCATCGCGGAAATGCGCCACGACCTGCGGGTCGCGATGCCAACCCGGCGCGATCAGCGCATCGACCATAACAAAACGCGCGACCAACCGGTCGTCGCGCAGACCGAAGCCGCGCGCCGCCTCGCGCGAGAGACGGACGATTTCGGCCAGTTCTGGATCGCTGACATGGCGCACCGGGTCGGGCCGGAACGCACGGATGTCGCGCGCAAAGCGCAGGTCGGAATCGCGCTGTTGCTGAGCATTGAGGGCGCCGATCACATTGGCAGACAGGGTAAAGGCCATCAGCTGCGCGCTCCGTTCAGGGGGGGGCCGGTTCGGGCGCGGCGAGCCCGATCTGCAGCGCCGCCGGGTCCGAGGTCTGCTACGTACTCACCTGATTTTACGCCGACTTCCCGATCCGTGGGGACCATTTGGGGCCGGATGGAGCATCCATTGTGCAACCACCGTAGCACTCCGCCGGCCTCGGTCTTGCCCAATGGAATGGGCGCTGTTGCGCAAATCAGCTGACGACCGCAGTTCCCCTTTCCCCGGACACACTTATCCCATGGCCACGGTGAGCGGGATGCCGAGCGCCGTGAAGCGGTTGAGGACCGCCGCCCGGATCTGGACTTC
>NZ_QAYC01000025.1 GCF_003053725.1 Rhodovulum kholense | reverse complement strand
CTGGCCCAGCGGTCCTCCGAGGCCGCGAAAGAGATCAAGACGCTGATTTCGTCCAGTTCCGATCAGGTCGAATCCGGCGTGGCGCTGGTGAACCGCACCGGCGAGGCGCTGACCGACATCGTCGAGCGCGTCAGCAACATCGCGGTGCTGATCGGCGAGATCGCGACCGGCGCGCAGGAACAGTCTGTGGGGCTTGGCGAGATCAATGTCGGGATCAACGAACTGGACAAGGTTACCCAGCAGAACGCCGCCATGGTCGAGGAGGCGAACGCGGCCGCGGTGACGATGAAGCAGGAGGCAGGCAATCTGCAAAGCCTCGTCGCCCGGTTCCGTCTGAAAGGCAGCGGCCCCGCGCTCGCCCGCCCGCGGAGCCCGTCGCCATCCGCCTATGCGGCAGCTGCGTCATCCGGCCCGGGGAGCCAGCCGAAACGGGCCGTGAACGACGCGGGCTGGACGGACTTCTAGGCCACCTTCCGCGACGCCAGGACAGAGGGTCCATCGGCGGCCCCGGTAGCTCCGGAGCGGCCATCGCGACCGATCCGCGCCCGGGCGGCCGCACAAGGACAGGTTTCGGTCCCCTCGCCGCGACGATCAGGGCGCCGCCGCCTGCCCCAGATAGGCCGTCAGGGTGGCGCGGGTTCCCTCGGCCCAGAGGCGGCGCAGCCAGCCTGAAAACGCCGAGGAAAAGCCCGGGGCTCGGGCGAGGTCCCCGTAAATCCGGGCCTGAGCCAGCCAGACGGCCGGATCCTGCCGCGCGGCCAGCGCGGCCTCGGACAGCGACGGCCAGTGGGGGTCGTTGGGCTCGATGGCGCTGCCATCCTCGCGGGTTCCCGCGCACATACGGGCCCAGAGCGCCTCGGTCAGGGCAAGCCCCTGCACCGAGCCACCCGCCGCCAGCCGTTCGCGCAGCACCGGCAGCACGAAACCCGGATGCCGCGAAGACCCGTCGAAGGCGACACGCCGAGTGGTGTCGTGGATCGCGGCATTGCCGAAGCGCCGCGCGATGAGGTCGAGATAGGCGGCAGGGGTCATGCCGGGGACCGGCGCGACATGGGGCACGATTTCCTCGCTTTCGACCTTGCGGAAGAAGCCCGACAGGTCGGGATCCCGCATGCAGGCGGCGATGGTCGGCAGGCTCAGCAGTTCGCCGGCATTGGCAAGGACCTGATGGCCCGCATTGAGGATGCGGATCTTCATCCGCTCATAGGCATGGACATCGTCGGTCAGCGTGGCGCCCGCCTCTTCCCAGGGCGGCCGCCCGGCGCAGAAGTTGTCCTCGATCACCCATTGGCGGAAATTCTCATGGGTGACCGGGGCGCGGTCCTCGATGCCGAGCGAACGGGCCAGATCCAGCTCGCGCTGGCCGGTCGCGGGCACGATGCAATCGACCATCGCATTGGGAAAGCTCATCTTTCGGTCGATCCAGTCGGCAAGGTCCGGGTCCGACAGCCGGGCCAGCCCGACAACGGTCTGGCGCAGTACCGCGCCGTTGTTCTGCAGGTTGTCACAGCATTGCCCGGTAAAGGGCCCCTGCCCCGCCGCGCGCCGGGTGCGCAGCGCCGCCACCATCGCGCCGAAGGCGGTGACGGGGCGGTCAGGATGGGCGGCATCGTGGCGGATATCGGGATGGTCGGGATCGAGCCCGCCGCCCGCATCGGTATAATAACCGCCCTCGGTCACGGTCAGCGAGACGATGCGGATCGCGGGGTCGGACATGGCGCGAATGAGCGCGCCATGGCCCTCCTCGACCGGAAGGAAGTCGATCATCGCGCCGGTCACCTCGGCCGAGACTCCGGCAGGATCCAATTCGATCAGCGCGGTCAGGCAGTCCTGGGCCAGAAGCCGGTCGCGCATCCCCGCATCCTGCGAACGCACCCCCGCCCCGAGGATCGCCCAGTCAAGCGCCAGCCCCTGCTGCATCAGCCTGTGCAGATACCACGCCTGATGCGCCCGGTGGAAATTGCCAAGACCGATATGCACGATGCCGGGCCGCAGCCGGGCGCGGTCGTAGCGCGGCCGGGCGATGGCCTCGGGCAGATCGGAGAGGGTACGCTCGCTCAGCCGGATCGGGGGCGTTTTGCCGGGGGTGTCGGTCATCAGCTCATCCAGTTGCCGCCATCGACATTATAGGTCTGGGCGACGATGTAATCGGCCTCGCTTGACGCCAGAAACACCGCCATCCCGGTCAGGTCCTCGGCCCGGCCCATGCGCCCGTAGGGCACCGCCGCGCCGACCTCGGCCTTCTTCTGGCCGGGCGCCTTGCCCTCGTAACGCGCGAAGAAGGCGTCGACCCCGTCCCAATGTTCGCCATCGACGACGCCGGGGGCGATGGCGTTCACGTTGATGCCATGCCGGATCAGGTTCAGCCCGGCCGACTGGGTCAGGCTGATGACGGCGGCCTTGCTGGCGCAATAGACCGCGACCAGCGGCTCGCCGCGGCGCCCGGCCTGACTGGCCATGTTGATGATCCGACCCTTGATGCCCGCCTCGATCATGTGCCGCGCGACTGCCTGCAGGGTGAAGAGCGTGCCGGCCACATTGACAGAGAAGACCCGGTCGTAGTCCTCGCGCGCGATCTCGGCGATGGGGGCGGCGGTGAAGAGGGCTGCGTTGTTGATCAGGATGTCGATCCGGCCCAGCGCGGCCACGGTGTCGGCGACGCCCGCCTCGATGCTGTCCTGCCGGGTCACGTCCATCTCGACGGCGACGGCGCTCTCGCCCAGTTCGGCGGCAGCGGCGCGGGCGCGGCCGATGTAAAGATCGGCCAGCGCGACCCGCGCGCCTTCGCGCAGATAGGCACGGGCGAAGGCCAGCCCGATGCCCCGCCCGGCGCCGGTGATCAGCGCGGTCTTTCCCTCAAGCCGTCTCATCCGATCCTGAGCCCCGCCGCGTCGAAGCGGTGCATCGCATCGGGCCGCGGCGTCATGTGGATGCGGTCGCCATGCTTGAAGCCGACCTCGCCATCGGCGCGCACGGTGATAGTTTCCGCCAGCCCGGTGC
Organism: Rhodovulum kholense; assembly: GCF_003053725.1. Classification (GTDB taxonomy): domain Bacteria; phylum Pseudomonadota; class Alphaproteobacteria; order Rhodobacterales; family Rhodobacteraceae; genus Rhodovulum; species Rhodovulum kholense. The sequence continues at coordinate 37,188 of NZ_QAYC01000025.1, read as the reverse complement.
CATGGACATGGAACATGGTGTCCGAGCCCAGATGCTCCGACACGCCGACCGTGCCCGACCACTCGCCCCCGCTGTCGGAAACGGCAATATGTTCGGGGCGGATGCCCAGCGTGTGGGCGCCGACCCGGCGCGCCAACTCGCCCTCGATGAAATTCATCCGCGGCGAGCCGATGAAGCCCGCAACGAAGAGATTTCGGGGCGTTCGGTAAAGCTCGAGCGGGCTGCCGACCTGCTCGATATGGCCCGCGCGCAGCACCACAATCCTGTCGGCCATGGTCATCGCCTCGACCTGATCGTGGGTCACGTAGATCATCGTCGTGGTCAGGCGTTCGTGCAATTCGCTGATCTCGAGCCGCATGCCGACCCGAAGCGCCGCGTCGAGATTGGACAGCGGCTCGTCAAAGAGAAACGCCGCCGGTTCGCGCACGATGGCCCGGCCGATGGCAACGCGCTGGCGCTGCCCCCCCGACAGCTGCCCCGGGCGGCGGTCGAGATAGTCGGTAAGGTTCAACACCGAGGCCGCTGCCTCGACCCGCCGGTCGATCTCGGCCCGGTCCATCCTGGCCATGCGCAGAGGAAAGGCGATGTTCTTGCGCACGCTCATATGCGGATAAAGCGCGTAGGACTGGAACACCATGGCCAGGCCGCGCCTGGCGGGCGGCACATCGGTCGCGTCCTTGCTGTCGATGCGGATCTGGCCGCTGCTGACATCCTCGAGCCCCGCGATCAGGCGCAGCAGCGTGGACTTGCCGCAGCCCGAAGGCCCGACGAAGACCGTAAACTCGCCATCCTCGATGGTCAGGTCCAGCGGCGGAATGACCTCGACCGCGCCGAAGCTTTTCGTCACCTTGTCGAGCGTGATGCGCCCCATTGCTCCCCCTCCTATTTCACGGCGCCGAAGGTCAGGCCGCGCACAAGCTGTTTCTGGCTGAACCATCCCAGCACCAGGATCGGTGCGATCGCCATGGTCGAGGCGGCCGAGAGCTTGGCGTAGAACAGACCCTCGGGGCTGGAATAGCTGGCGATGAAGGCGGTCAGCGGCGCGGCCTTGGCCGCGGTCAGGTTCAGCGTCCAGAACGCCTCGTTCCAGGCCAGAATGACGTTCAGGAGAACCGTCGACGCGATGCCCGGCACCGCCATCGGCGTCAGCACGTAAAGGATTTCCTCTTTCAGCGTGGCGCCGTCCATCCGCGCGGCCTCGAGGATCTCGCCCGGGATCTCGCGGAAATAGGTGTAGAGCATCCAGACGATGATCGGCAGGTTGATCAGCATGATGACGACCACCAGACCGGCGCGGCTGTCGAGAAGGCCGAAGCGGATGAACAGCAGGTAGATCGGGTACAGCACCCCCACGGCCGGCAGCATCTTGGTCGAGAGCATCCACAGCAGGATGTCCTTGGTGCGTTTCGAGGGCACGAAGGCCATTGACCAGGCCGCGGGCACCGCGATCGCGACCCCGAGAAGGGTCGAGCCCAGCGAGATCACGACCGAATTCCACAAAAAGCGCATGTAGTCCGACCGCTCCTGCACGATGCCGTAATTTTCCAGCGTCCAGTCGAAGAACAGGAAGACCGGCGGGTCGCTGATCGCCTGGGCCTCGGTCTTGAAGCTGGTGAGGATCGTCCAGAGGATCGGGAAGAAGATCACCAGCCCCGCGGCCCAGGCCAGAGCCGTGGTGATCGCCTTGCGTTTCGGGGTGACGGCGCGTGCCATGGGCCTTGCTCCTCAGCGGTCGAGGTTCTTGCCGACGATGCGCATCAGGAAGAGCGCAACGATATTGGCGAGGATGATGGCATAGACCCCGCCCGCCGAGCCGAGCCCGACATTCTGGCTTTCCAGCACGCGCTGGAAGATCAGGTAGGTCAGCGTCCGGGTGCCGAAGGCGCCCTGGGTGGTGACGAAGATCTCGGCGAAGACCGACAGCAGGAAGATGGTCTGGATCAGGATCACCACGGTGACGGCGCGGCTGAGATGCGGCAGGATGATGTGCCAGAAGCGCTTGAGCGGCGGCGCGCCGTCCATCTCGGCGGCCTCCAGCTGTTCGCGGTCGAGCGACTGGATCGCGGTCAGCAGGATCAGCGTGGCGAAGGGCAACCATTGCCAGCTGACGATCAGGATGATCGACGGCAGCGCCGCCTGCGACAGCCAGGACACGGGCTCGGCCCCGAACGCCTTGAAGAGATGCGCGAAAAGCCCGTTGACCGGGTCCATGAACATGTTCTTCCAGACCAGCGCCGACACCGTGGGCATCACGAAGAAGGGCGCGATCACCAGGATCCGCACCACGCCTTGCCCCCACATCGGCTGATCGAGCAGAAGCGCCAGCAGAATGCCCAGACAGACCGTGATCGCCAGCACGCCGCCGACGATGATCAGCGTCGCCTGCACGCTGGGCCAGAACGCGCTGGAACTGACGAAGCGGCTGTAATTCTCAAGCCCCGCCCAGCCCAGATCGCCGCCCCGGAGCGGCAGGTATTTCCGGAACGAGAACCACAGCGTCATCGTCAGCGGGACAAGCATCCAGCCCAGCAGAAGGATGACGGCCGGCGCCATCATCAACCGGGCGGCAGAGCGGGAATGCCGGGTGGCCATAACGAAACCTCTCCTGATGTCTCCGGCGCGCGGAGCGGGAGCCGGACCGCCGGAAGGCGATCTCGGGCGACAGGCGGCCCGGGGCTCGCGCGCAGGCGCGGCGCCCCCGGACCGGGAGGAGCAAGACCTAGTAGCCCGCGGCTTCCATCGCGTCGGTGGTCAGGGCCTGCGCCTTCTGAAGCGCCTCGTCGGCCGATTGCTGTCCGGCAAGCGCGGCCGAGAATTCCTGGCCGACTTCGGTCGCGATGCCCGCGAATTCCGGGATCGCCACGAACTGCACGCCGACATAGGGCACCGGATCGACGGTCGGATGCAGCGGATCGGCCGTCTCGATCGACTTCAGCGTCATCGCGGCAAAGGGCACCTTCTCATACTCGGGATTGGCATAAAGCGAGGCGCGCGTGCCGGGCGGCACATTGGCCCAGCCTTCCTTCTCGGCGACCAGCGCAAGATAGTCCTTCGAGGTCGCCCATTCGATGAATGCCTTGGCCGCGGCCTCTTTCTGGGTGCCTGCCGGAATACCCAGCGCCCAGGCCCAGAGCCAGTTGCCGCGCTTGCCCTTGCCGTCGTCGGGCGCAAGCGCAAAGCCCACATGATCGGCCACGGTCGAATCCGCGGGGTTCGTCACGAAGGAGGCTGCGACGGTCGCGTCGATCCACATCGCGCATTTGCCCTGCTGGAACAGCGACAGGTTCTCATTGAAGCCATTGTTCGACGCACCCGGAGGCCCGGCATCATTCATCAGGTCCAGATAAAAGCTCAGCGTCTCTTTCCAGGCGTCGCTGTCGAACTGCGCCTTCCAGTCCTCGTCGAACCAGCGCGCGCCGAAGGAATTGCCCATAGCCGTCAGAAAGGCCATGTTCTCGCCCCAGCCCGCCTTGCCGCGCAGGCAGATGCCGTACACCTCGTTGTCCTTGTCGGTCAGTTGCCGCGCGGCCTCGGCCACGAAGTCCCAGGTCGGCGCCTCGGGCATCGTCAGCCCGGCCTGCTTGAACAGGTCGGTGCGGTACATGATCATCGAGCTTTCGCCGTAGAAGGGCGCGGCATAAAGCGTGCCGTCATGGGAAAGCCCGTCGCGCATCGCGGGCAGGATGTCGTCGGCATCATAGGCGGCCGGCAGGTCGTCCAGCGGCACCAGCCAGCCATTCGCGCCCCAGATCGGGGTTTCGTACATGCCGATGGTCATGATGTCGAACTGGCCGCCCCTGGTGGTGATGTCGGTCGTCACCCGCTGGCGCAGCACGTTTTCCTCAAGGGTCACCCATTCGACCTGATGGCCGGTCTTTTCGGTGAAGTCGCTGGTCAGCCCCTGCATGCGGATCATGTCGCCGTTATTGACGGTGGCGATCGTTATGACATCCGCCTGCGCGATGCCCGCTACCGTCAGGAAACAAGCCATCGCCGCACGAAGTGCGTGTTTCGCGTACATCCGTCTCCTCCCTAAATCTGGATGTGACGCGTTAACGCTACAGGTGGCATGGCCGCTGCGTCAATTTATTTTTACGCGCGAAAAGTTTTTGAAGACTCAGGCCGAGTCCCGCATGACCAGCCGCCCCTCGAAAAGCGTCGACTGCCCGGCGGGCGCATCGCCCGCGATCACGCGAAACAGCGTCTCGACCGCAAGCCTGGAGATCGCCTCGTAATCCTGCGCCACCGTGGTCAGCGGCGGACAGGCATAGCGCGAGAACGGGTGATCGTCCTGCCCCGCCACCCGCAGCGCGCAGCGGTCGCCATGCCCGACCCTCAGCCCCGCCTCGTAGCAGGCGGTCAGAAAGCCGATGGCCAGCCGGTCGTTGCTGCACAGCACGGTGTCGGTCCGGACCTGCCCCTCGGCCAGCGCCCGGGCCCCGCCGCGCCGCCCGATTTCCTCGAAGTTCCAGCCCTCGCCCTCGGCCCGGATGACATGAGGCGTCTGGCCGAGCCGCTCCATCGCCTGGATGTAGCCCAGCCGCCGCTTGTTGGCATTGGGGTTCGAAGGGGTCTTCATCTCGAAAAAGCAGGGCGGCTCGCCGGTGCGGCACAGGTAGTTGACGATCAGCGTCGCGAATTGCGGGTTGTCCGACCCGACGAAGGTCAGACCCGCCACATCGACCATGCTGTCGAACAGCACCGTCGGCACATCGGCGCAGAACTTCTCGATCGCGCGCAGGTCCGAGACCCGACCCAGCGGCGCCAAGAGGACGCCCGCCGGTTTCAGCGACCGCAGGCTGTCGAGGATGTCGTTTTCCAGCGCCGGATCGCCATGGGCGCTGTACAGCGTGGGGCGGTATCCGGCGGCAATGCAGCGCTGTTCAAGATTGCGCGCAATCTCGGCGAAGAAGGGATCGGCCAGATAGGGCACCACGATACCGACATTCTTGGTCAGCTTGCGGTTCTGGTTCATCGCGAAGATGTTCGGGCGATAATCGTGCTTTTCCAGCGCGGCCTCGATCCGCGCCCGGGTCGAGGGGCGCACGCTGGCCGGGTCATGGAAGTACTTCGAGACAGTCGGGCGCGACAGCCCGCTGACCGCCGCGAATTCCTCCATGTTCCTGATCTTTCCCTCGCTCATCGGGCCCCGCAGCCTGAACGGGCCCGCGCGACGCGCCGGGCCGCTATCTTCCCCCGATCAGTTTTTCTTGTCGCGCGGAAAGATACAAGCCTGTTCTGGGAGCATTGGCCGGTCCGCGCACCATGAGCCCCCCGGGCCGGACCCGGCACAATCCTGCTGAGCCCGGCCCCTTGCGGGCCCGCGCCGATCCGGTCGGTCAGGAGAGCTTGCCGGTCCGGCCCGTCAGGCCAGGACCATTTCCGGCACCTCGTCGGGCACGATCAGCCGGGCCGCGGTTGCCGCGAGAATGTCGTCGACCGCGACGCCCGGCCCGCGCTCGCGCAGGGCAAGACCCTCGTCGGTCGGCTCGATCACCGCCATCTCGGTCACGATCAGGCTGACCCGGCGCAGCGCGGTCAGCGGCAGGGTGCATTCGGGCACGATCTTCGGATCGCCCTTGGCGGCATGGACCATCGCCACGATCACCCGGCGCGCGCCCGAGACCAGGTCCATCGCGCCGCCCATCCCCGGCACCATCTTGCCCGGCACCATCCAGTTGGCCAGATGGCCCTTTTCGTCCACCTGCAGCCCGCCCAGCACGGTCATGTCCAGATGCCCGCCCCGGATCAGCCCGAAGCTCATCGCACTGTCGATCGAGGCGGCCCCGGGCACCGCGGTTACGAAACCGCCGCCCGCATCGGTCAGGTCGCGGTCCTCCATCCCGTCCGGCGGCCGCTGGCCCAGCCCGATCACCCCGTTCTCGGCCTGAAAGAAGACATGCATGTCGTCGGGCACGAAATTCGCTACCATCGAGGGCAGGCCGATCCCCAGATTGACCAGCATCCCCTCGCGCACCTCCTGCGCCACGCGCCGGGCGATCACTTCCTTGGCGTCCATCAGATCAGCCTTTCCAGAATATGGTCGACCAGCACCCCGGGCGTCTTGACCGCATCGGGCGGGATCATCCCAACGGGCATCACGTGATGCGGCTCGGCGATCACCGTGTCGGCGGCCATCGCCATCACCGGATTGAAGTTATGCGCGGTCAGGGTGTATTCGAGATTGCCGACATAGTCGCATTGCCGCGCCCCGATCAGCGCGAAATCGCCCCGGATCGGCTTTTCCAGAAGATAGGTCTTGCCGTCGACCTCGACCGTCGGCTTGCCCTCGGCGACGACGGTGCCAAGCCCCGTGGCGGTCAGCACGCCGCCAAGCCCGACGCCGCCCGCGCGGATGCGTTCGACCAGCGTGCCCTGCGGCACCAGCTCGACCTCGAGATCGCCCGCGATCATCTGGCGCTGGGTCTCGGGGTTCAGACCGATATGGCTGACGATGCATTTCGCCACCAGCCGGGCGTCGATCAGCTTGCCGATGTCCTTGCCCGGCCGCGCGGTGTCATTGGCGACGACGGTGAAGCCGCCCACGCCCCGCGCCACCAGCGCGTCGATCAGCCGGTGCGGCGAGCCCACGCCCATGAAGCCGCCAATCAGCAGCACCGCGCCTTCGGGGATCATCTCGGCGGCCTCGGCCGGTTTCAGCGCGCGCTTCATGCCGCGGCCTCCGCACGCCGGGCCAGCATGTCGCGGGCCGCGCGGGCGATGACGATTTCCTCGTCGGTGGGAATGATCAGGATGCGCACCCGGCTGAAATCGGTCGAGATGATGCGCTCATTGCGCATGTTGCGGGTCTCGTCCAGTTCCATCCCGATCCAGCCCATGCCCGCACAGACCTTTTCGCGGATCAGGGCCGAGTTCTCGCCGATGCCGCCGCAGAACACCATGGTGCTGATCCCGCCCAGCGCCGCGACCAGCCCGCCCAGCTCGCGGCGGATGCGGAAGACGAAATAGTCGATGGCCTGTCGCGCCTCCTCGGTGCCCGCAGCCTCGAGCGTGCGCATGTCGTTCGAGAGGCCCGATAGGCCCAGAAGCCCCGATTTGCGGTACAGCTCATCCTCGATCTCGGCCGGGGTCATGCCCTCGTTCATCAGCATGTAAAGCAGCACGCCCGGATCGAGCTGGCCGCAGCGGGTGCCCATCGGCAGCCCGTCGAGCGCCGAGAAGCCCATGGTCGAGGCGACCGAGCGCCCGCCCATCAGCCCGCACATCGAGGCGCCGTTGCCCAGATGCGCGACCACGGTCCGGCCCATATGCAGATGCGGCGCGATCTGGTGCAGCGTTTCGGAAATGTACTGATAGCTGAGCCCGTGGAACCCGTAGCGCCGCACACCCTGGTCGTAATACTTGCGCGGGATCGCGAAGGTATCGTTGACCCAGGGATGGTTGCGGTGGAAGGCGGTGTCGAAGCAGGCCAGCTGCACCGCCTCTGGAAACAGCTTCAGCGCCGCACGCGCACCCGCCAGATTATGCGGCTGATGCAGCGGCGCCAGCGGCTCGAACTGGGCAAGGCGGTCCATCACGGTCTGGGTCAGTTCGACCGGCTCGTCATAATCGGGCCCGCCATGCACCACCCGGTGACCGACGGCGTCAAGCTTGGCCTGCGGGCGCTGCTCTTTCAGGAACTCGACAGCCCGGGCCAAGGCCGTGTCGTGATCGGGCACATGGTTGCGCCCGAATTCCTGGTCGATCAGCACGAAGCCGTCCTGCCGCTTGGCCTTGATATGGGCGCGCTCGCCCGCCCCGATCCGCTCGATCGAGCCGACGATGCGCGGGTCGGGGTCCTCGACCGTGCCGTTCAGACGGAAAAAGCCGAATTTCAGCGAGGAGGACCCCGCATTCAGGGTCAGAACATGCGACATGGGTCTACTCCGCAGCCCGCCGGGCCGGCATCAGCCCGTGCAGCCGGGCATTGTGCAGCGTCGCCACGGCACAGGAGGCCAGACGCGCCTTGTCGTCGTCCGACCGCGAATTGAGGATGATCGGCACGGTCGCCCCCATCACCACGCCCGCGCCTTCGGCATGGCTGATATAGGCCAGCTGCTTGGCCAGCATGTTGCCCGCATCGAGGTTCGGCACGACCAGAACCTCGGCCCGCCCCGCCACCTGCGAGGTGATGCCCTTGGTACGCGCGGCCGTCAGATCGACCGCATTGTCCATCGCCAGCGGCCCGTCGACCATGCCGCCCCGGATCTGGCCGCGCTCGGCCATCTTCGACAGAAGCGCCGCATCGAGCGACGAGGGAATGTCGGGGTTCACCGTCTCGACTGCGGACAGCACGCCGACCTTCGGCACCTCTATCCCGATGGAAATCGCAAGGTCGATGGCGTTCTGCACGATGTCGACCTTGGTGCGCAGATCGGGCGCGATGTTGATCGCGGCATCGGTCACCAGCAGCGGATGCGGCACGCCCGGCACGTCCATCACGAAGACATGGGTGAAGCGCCGCCCGGCGCGCAGGCCGTTCTCCTTGCGCAGCGCGGCCTTCAGTAGCACGTCGGTGTGCAGATGCCCCTTCATCAGCGCGGCCGCACGGCCGCCCGCCACCAGATCGACCGCAAGATGCGCGGCGCGCTCGTGATCCGTCGCCTCGACGATCTCGATCCCGGCCAGCGAGGCGCCGATCTCGGCGGCGGCCGCCGTGATCTTCGCGGGATCGCCGATCAGGATCGGCGCGATGATCGTGTGCCGCGCGCCCAGAAGTGCCCCGCCCAGCGAGCGCGCCTCTTCGGGGCAGACCACCGCCGTCGGCAGCGGCGCCAGCGGTTCGGCCTGCGCGATCAGCGCGTCGAAATGCCGGTGGCGCTCGATCACCAGACCGGGGATTTCCAGATCGTTGAACACAAGCTTTTTCGGCGGCGCCTTGACCTCGGCCTCGCCGTCCAGCACCAGCGCCCCGTCCGAACAGCGTTCGACCCGGGTTTCCAGAACGATCCGGTTCGGCGGGCGCTTTTCGACGACCCTCACCCGGGTCAGAAGCTCGTCCCCGGCATGGGCGCGTTCGTGAAAGATCAGGCTCTGGCTCTGGTACAGCGTTCCGGGACCGGGCAGCAGGTTACCCAGAACGGCCGAGATCAGCGAGGCCTCCCACATCGCGGGCGCGACTGCCTCGGTCGCCCCGTCGCCATCGCCATCGACCCGCCCCAGATGCATCGGGTTGTAGTTCCCCGAAGCACTGGCAAAGACATAGAAATCGTCTTCCGTGCTGATCCGGACGATCTCGGCGCTGTCGCCCACCGAGATCTCGTCATAGGTGCGGTTTTCCGTAATCTTCATTCAGCAGTCTTTCCTTCTGCACCCGCCTTTGCCCGGCCCAAAGGCTTCGGGGTCTCGCTGACGCTGTCTTCGGGTCCGGGATGCTCGACCGCATCGCGCGTGGCCCGGGGGGCGCCCGCGCCCGGAGGCGCCAGCGGGTCGTCGATGACATCGGCGGTCAGCGGCTTCAGGCCCAGAACCGACCGGAAGCGTTGCAGCATTTCCAGCGTGTGCGGCGCCATCTCGTCGATGGGTCCCGGCACATACTGGACGACGCGCACCGCCAGCTCGCGTTCCTCGGGATCGCGCAACAGCTTGGGCAGGGTTTCGATCGCGCCCTCGGGGTCGTAGGTCGCGATCAGCGTCTGTTCGTGCAGGATGCGCGCGCGGCACTCGGCCGTCAACGAGGCGAAGGGCTCGTCGCGGTTCAGCACCCGCGCCGAGCGTTCCAGCCGGTCGCGCCGGACCGATCCGCGGCTTTCGGCCAGCAGGATCAGCATGCGGATCACCGCCTCGACGAACCCGCCCTGATCGACATGCGACAGCACCGTCTGCACGATCGGCAGGGCGCGCAGCTCGGCCGTCGACTTGCGGGTGCGCCGCAGCGCCTCGGGCGCGCCGAAGGCCCGCGCCCAGGGCGTGTTCCAGAGCGCGAAGAAGGTCATCTCGTACCAGGCGTCGCGCATGTCGCGGCCGAAATCGATCCATTGTTCGGTCAGATCGGCGGCGAAGCGTTCGGCCCAGAGGAAGGGGTTGTCGATGGCCGCCGGGTTGCGGTCCTCGCGCACCTTCTGGGCCGCGGTCGAGATCGGCGCGATCCAGGGGTTCATCGACGACATCATCGCCCGCTGCAGCCGCAGCGGATGCAGCCGCCGCGTCGCCTCGGCCACCTGCGGGTTGACCGAGGCCCGGACGATCGGGCGGACCATCGCGTCATAGGCTTCGGACTGGATATGGCTCATGCGCGAGACTGCGGCAAAGGCCGCCTCTTCGTCACGCCCGCCCGAGATCTTTTCCAGATCCGCGAAGGTCCGTTCGGCGAAGCTGACCAGGAACTTGCGGTTCTGGCCCCGGCCTTCGGCGGCGTCGATCTTCATTTCGTAAAGACCGGGCGCCAGCGCCTCGATGGTCTTCAGCGTCGAGGACACCTCGGTATGTTCCTTCTTGGCGATCTTCGAGGACACGAAGATCCCCAGATGCCCAACCTCTTCGTGGATCATGTAGACGATGCGCTGGCCACGGATGCGGATCTCGTCGACCCCGGCATAGCCGTCGAGGATCCAGTTCAACGCCTGTTGCGGCGGCGTGATGTTGTCGCCATGGCTGGTGAAGACGATGATCGGCGCCTGGATCATCTTGAGGTCGACCGGCCGCCCCGGTTCCAGCATCGCGGTGTTCTTGGTCAGCCGATTGCCGACAAAAAGCTGTTCGACGACCCAGCGGATCTCGGGCTCGTTCAGCGTGAAGAAGCCGCCCCACCAGCGTTCGAATTCCAGAAAGCGCTGGCGCGCGCCGGGCTGGTCGATGTCGCGGAAGATGTCGTAATACTTGCGGAAATAGTTACGGCTGGGGTTCAAAAGCTCGAAATTCGTCACCAGGTTGGCGCCGTCGAAGCGGCCGCCCCCCAGATCGGACCACAGCATCGGCTGCACGGTGCCGCCGAGGATGCCGCCATTATAGCGCATCGGGTGCCGACCGACCTCGCCCGACCAGGTCGCGACCGGGGTGCCGTTCAGCACGATCGGCCCCGTCAGGTCGGGATTGGTCGCCGCCAGCAGAAGCGTCGCCCAGCCGCCCTGACAGTTGCCCATGACAACGGGCTTGGCGGCCTCGGGATGAAGCCGCGTCACCTCGCGCACGAATTCCGCCTCGGCCCGGCAGACATCGGCGATGGTCTGGCCCGGCTTCGGATCGCGCCCGAAGGCCACGAAATAGACCGGATGGCCCTCCTTCAGCGCCACACCGACCTGGCTGTCTGGCTTGAACCCGCCGATGCCGCCGCCATGGCCCGCGCGCGGGTCGATGATGATATAGGGCCGCTTGTCGTCCCACACCTCGATCCCGTCGCGCGGCAGGATCCGCAACAGCTGATAATTGCAGGGATGCGGCAGGTCGGCCCCGTCGATCACCACCTCGTAATCGTAGATCAGCACGGGTGGGCAGCCCGCCGCCTCGTGCTCGCGAAAAATGTCGCCGCGCTCGCGCAGCGCATCCATGGCCAGCACCCAGCGTTCGCCGGCATCGCGCAGATAGTCGCGATAGGAGGCGGCGAGGCTCGCTGGCGTCAGGTCGGTCCCCGAGCTTCGCGCGGCATCCATCAGCCGGCGCATCTGCGCCAGCAGATCGCGCGCCCGGGTCGAATGGGTGTCGAGCATGCGGTTGCCATGCCGCCCGGCAACCTCGCGCATCAGGTCGGCGTTTTCCAGCGCCGCACTGGCCACCGCCGTCATCAGCGCCAGCCGGTCCTGCGCCATCGCTCCCGAGCCCCCGATCAGGGCCTGCATCATCTCTGCGGCGTCGTCGGAGGAACTGCGTTCCACATGCATGTTCATGGTCGTCTCCTTCAGCCGATGATCGAATAGCCGCCGTCGATGGCGTGAACGCCCCCCGTCACGTTGGACGCCTCGCGGCTGGCGAGAAACGCGCAATAGGCCCCGACATCCTCGATGGTGGCCAGGTGATGGGTCGGCGCCCGCTCGGCCGCCGCATCGAGCAGTTCGTCGAATTCCGCGATCCCCGAAGCCGCCCGCGTCGCCAGCGGCCCGGGCGAGAGCGCATGCACCGAAATGCCCTTCGGCCCCAGTTCGGCGGCGGCATAGCGCACCGTCGATTCAAGGGCGGCCTTGACCGGGCCCATGACATTATAGTGTTCGACCACGCGCGTCGCCCCGGCAAAGGACACGGTCATGCAGGTGCCCCCGGCGGGCATCAGCGCCTCCGCTCTCCGAATCATTCTAAGGAAAGAGTGTACCGAAATGTCCATCGCCAGCGAGAAGCCTTCGGCCGAACAGTCGACAACGCGGCCATGCAGGTCATCGCGCGGGCAGAAGGCAATCGAATGCACCACCGTGTCGAGCCGCCCCCAGCGCGCCCCGATCTCGGCGAAGACGGTATCCATCTCGGTCTCGTTGCGCACATCGAGCGGCAGGAAAATCTCGGCGCCGATCTCCTCGGCCAGCGGCCGGACGAAAGGTTCTGCCTTGTCATTGAGATAGGTAACCGCGATCCGGGCTCCCTGCGCGCGCAGCGCACGGGCGCAGCCCCAGGCGATGGACTTGTCGTTCGCGATCCCGACGATCAGTGCCGTCTGGCCTTCCAGTGAAAACATGCGTGCTCCCTGTACCGCCGCGGGCCTGCCCTTGCAGCCGCAGCGCCTTTGCACCTGCAGCATAGCGCGCTTCGGATCTCTTTGCACCCGCAGCGTAACCGGCGACGATGACAAAGCTGTGGCAGGGGGTGGAAAAGGCGCGGGCCGCCCTGCGGCCTTCGCGTGCCGGGCGCTTTCAGGCGGCGGGACCGCCGAGCGCGCGGAGCGCCCGAAGTTCGGGACCATCCTCGTCCTCGATCCCGTCCAGGACCAGATGCAGGGTCTCGACCAGACCGACCAGATGCTGCACCTCGGCCGCGCCGAACCGCCCCGACGCGCGCGAGAGCCCGGCCAGGCTTCGCGAGGTCGCGGGACCGACCGAGACCGTCACGCCATTGGCCACGCCAAAGGACCGCGCGGCGGCGATCACGCCGGCCGGGTCGTCAAGCGCGGTATCGTCCCAGTGAATGGCCCCGGTATTGCAGAACCCCCAGCGGACCGACGGATCGCTGACCACCAGCCCGTTCAGGTCGTAGTGATCGCACCAGGCCTGCGGATAGGTCCGGTACATCACCAGCGGGCGGGTAAAGCGGATATGCAGTGCCGCCACGAAACCGGTGTCGCAGCTTTGCCGCAGCGCCCCCAGCAGTTCGGCGGCCTTGCTTACCCTGTTCATCGACATCCGCCGCGCCTCGCAAACGCCCATGGAAATCCGGCGCTGCTCCTGCTACCAAAGCGCCGCATAGTTCAAGCCCTTCCCGACCAGATGTATAGCCGATGGATCTTCGCAAGAAACTGACCGACCGTCTCGCCACGCTTGCCCCCGCAGGGTTCTATGTCGGGCTGCGGCTCGGGTTCGCCTATCCCGCCCAGGAAATCAACCGCCTGCCCGGAGACTGGACGGATTACTATGCGCGCAGCGGACTTATCGTGCAGGACCCCGTTTTCCGCTGGGTCTATGCGCGCACCGGCGTCACGCCCTGAGCGGCGCTGGCCCATGACGATCCTTCCGACGTCTTCGGACAGGCCGCCGCCTTCGGACTGCGCTTTGGGGCCGTGGTCTCGGTAATGCGGCCAGGCGACTCGGGACGGCGCAGTTATGGCACCTTCGCCCGGTCGGATCGCGCCTATGGCCCGACGGAAATGGCCGAGCTTCTGGGCATCGTCACCCGCCTGCACGTATCCGAGTCCGGGGAACGCCCCCTGACCCGCGCCGAGACCGAGGCGCTTCGGATGCAGGCCGATGGCCTGCGCCTGAAGGAGATCTCGGCCGAGCTCGACATCTCGATGAGCGCAGTGAAGGCCCGTCTGGCCAATGCCAAGCGCAAGCTCGGCGCCGCCACGACGTCGCAGGCGACATCCCTGGCGCGCTGCCGCGGCGTGATCTGACGCCCGCGGCACGCCGCGTTGTTCCGAATTTCGGGATCTTTTCCCTAGCCCTAGCTTTCCGGGACCGGCGCACGCCGCCCGACGTCTTGCCAACTGAAAAACCGGCACACTGCACCTATAAAGGTCATCATATTTGCGCCTGCAGTGCAACGGACGATGCCCCCCTGCGGCGAACGTTCCGGAAATACCCGCCTCGAAGGGCTGGAATGCAGAGGTCGATTCAATTCTTGCTGAGCAGGCCGGTTCCGGATGGCGGAACTTCGCTTGATCAATTAGTATACGCATCGACGCAATCAATTTATTAATAGACGGGGCCGGGCGAAATTCCGCTTTTAAAGAGGCCGAAAACACGGCACGGCTTAAAATCCGCCTGGGCAGCCATTTCGCTCTTGGCAAAGACAATTTCTCGGTACAAAGTCCCGCCATTGCAGACGACTAACAGCCGATCCCCACTCGATCGAAGGAAAACCGAGATGCCAAAAGACCTGGAAACCCTCTCGCTCAAGGAACTCAAGGAACTCCGCAAGGACGTCGACACCGCGATCTCTTCTTTTCACGAACGCGAGAAGGCAAAGGCCCGCGCAGTTCTTGAGGCAACCGCCAAGGAAATGGGTTACTCCCTGGACGATATACTGGGCAAGAAGGCGCGCCGGGTGAAACCCACGGCGAAATATCGCAATCCCGAAAATCCCGCCGAAACCTGGAGCGGCCGCGGACGCCGTCCGCGCTGGCTGGAAGAGGCTTTGTCGAAAGGCGCCAGTCTCGAGGATTTCGCCATCGCCTGACCTCTCCCCTGGGGTGCGGCGCCGGGATGGCGCCCGCCCCGGGACCTGCCTGGCCGAAGCTTCGCCGATGGCGACCCGGCCGGAGCCTCCGCCCGGGGGAACATGGACGACCGCAAACGGGCTAAGCGGGCTCGGGGTCAAATCGACAAAGCGCCCCCCCCCCGAGCTTGGCTCTCCCCCTTTCCCTTGCCGGTGCAGCGCTCTAGACAGGCGGCACAATCCTTGAACCGGGAAGGGCTCGCATGACCCGCGTCTTCATTACCGGCACGGCCGGCTTCATCGGGTTCCACCTCGCCGATCTTCTGCTGGCGGAAGGCATGACCGTGCATGGCTATGACGGCATGACCGACTATTACGACGTTTCGCTCAAGCGCCGCCGCCTGGCGCAGCTTGAAGGCCGAGCGGGCTTTGCGATGACCGAGGCGATGCTGGAGGATAACGACGCCCTGTCGCAGGCCGTCGACGGCTTTCGCCCCGACATCATCGTCCATCTCGCGGCCCAGGCTGGCGTTCGCTACAGCCTCGACAACCCGCGCGCCTATGTCGACTCGAACCTCGTCGGCACCTTCAACGTGATGGAAGCCGCCCGGCGCCAGTCGGTCCGGCATCTGATGATGGCCTCGACCTCGTCGGTCTATGGCGCCAATACCGAGATGCCCTTTACCGAAACCCAGAAGGCCGACCTGCCGCTGACGATCTATGCGGCAACGAAGAAGGCGACCGAGGCGATGGGCCATGCCTATGCCCACCTGCACGATCTGCCGACCACGATGTTCCGCTTCTTCACGGTCTACGGGCCCTGGGGCCGTCCCGACATGGCGCCGATCAAGTTCGCCAGCCGCATCGTCCGAGGCGAGCCCATCGACATCTACAATCACGGCGACATGTATCGGGATTTCACCTATGTCACCGACCTGGTGCGCGGCATCCGCCTGCTGATGGACGCCGTCCCCGAACGGCCCGCCGACGGCCGCGTGCCCGAGGGCGACAGCCTGAGCCCGGTCGCCCCGTTCCGGGTGGTCAATATCGGCAATTCCGAGAAGGTGCGGCTGCTTGACTTTATCGACGCGCTCGAATCGGAGCTCGGAACGCCGGCGATCCGCAACTACATGGACATGCAGCCGGGGGACGTTCCGGCCACCTGGGCCGATGCCTCGCTGCTGCAGCGCCTGACCGGCTATCGCCCGAAGACGCCGATGCGCGAGGGCGTCGCCCGGTTCGTGGACTGGTTTCAGGCGAACCACGCGTCCTGAAAACCGCAATCCGCAGGAAAGGAACGGAAAACGGCAGGGTTCCTGCCGTTGCCCCTTGCCGGGCGAAGGCCTGCGTGGTTACCTGAAAACAGGAAGGGTTTCCGGCTCAGAGACAATCCTGTTTCGCGAATACTATTTGTTTAGAGCGGTTGCCTAAGACGACATCATGACCGCGTATTTTCAGACTGCCGCCCAGACGTTCCGCGCCCTTGCCTGCGCGGCGGCGATGGCTGTTCCCCCGACCGCAGTTACGGGCCAGACCATTCCGCATCCGGGCGCCGTCAGGCTGGCGATCCAGAATGCCGACGCCCAGGCCCCCCGCGCGAAATCGGTGGTCGAGTTGCAGGGGCTTCGTGCCTCGCAGACCGCCCTGTCGCGCGATGGCACCCGGGTCCGGCTGACCTCGCTCAACCCGTATGCCAATGGCTGGTTCCTGCTGGAAATCGACCGCCCCGGCCAGAGGAGCGAAGCCTATCACCTGGAAAACCCGGATCCGCTGACCCGCGATGTCGCGCTCAGCGACGATCCGGTTCCGGCGATCCTGCTGACCGAGGGCCAGACCCGGATCAAGTGCCGGCCCTGGACGGTGGCGACGCCCGAATTGTCCGACGCCCGCACCTCGGGTCTGCCCTTCGCGCCGATCTGCGACGGCCAGCTTTATCTGCGCAACCCGGTTTCGGGGGCGCGCACCAATCTTGAACGGACAGCCGAATTCCTGCGCGACAACGTGTGGTTCGGGGAATCCCTCGTCGGCTTCGTCAAGGACACGCTTTACAAGGACCGCTATCTCGCCAGCGGCGAGGTCCTGGCCGGCGCCGATCCCGGCGAGGTCAACCGAATGCTGGGCCGGGCTGACCTTCGCGATTTCCCGGTCATGTACACGACGATGACCTTCAGCCTTGTCGGCGCCACCCCCGAACGCATGGAGATGGGCGCCTGGTATGCCGTGCGCGGCGCGCCGGGCATCTATGCCTCGGCCCTGCAGCCGCG
Source organism: Rhodovulum kholense (assembly GCF_003053725.1). Taxonomy (GTDB): domain Bacteria; phylum Pseudomonadota; class Alphaproteobacteria; order Rhodobacterales; family Rhodobacteraceae; genus Rhodovulum; species Rhodovulum kholense. The sequence continues at coordinate 20,194 of NZ_QAYC01000025.1, read as the reverse complement.
CATGATCAGCCCCGAAATCCTCGGGCGCCGGGGCGAGACGAACGCGCTCGACGGGGTCGAGTCTCGGGCGGATGTCTATCTCGTGGCCTTCGACATGACGAATTTCGACATCGGCTACGAAACCGGAACCGAACACCCCCGGCTCGAATGGTCCTCGCGTCCCTCGGGGGCGGGCCGAAGCTGGACCCTGCCCGGCCCGGACGGGTTCGACACCGCGCGCCCGCTGGCGACCATGGGCATGGTCAACCCCCAAGAGGCCCGCCGGATCGCAGCCACCTTTACGGGTGGGTTCAAGCGCGACCATGGTGCCTTCCGTTTCGGGCCGATGGCCGGGTTCAACAATGGCCACCACTACGGCTTTGTCGTGCAGGGGACCGTCCTCAGCAGCCTGCAGCCCGGGCTCTCGACGCTTTTCGTTCTGGATGACGGCACCGTCGGCATGAAGACCTGGACCGAGGCCGACAATGCGCTGCTGCCGCAGATCCGCTTTGCCCGGCAGAATGGCGTGCCGATCATCGAACGCGACCCCGCGACCGGAAACGGCGTGGTCGGCCCGCTGGTCCGGCAATGGGGGGCGGGCAACTGGTCGGGCTCGGCCAATGCCGATCTCCGGACGCTTCGCGCCGGGGCCTGCATGAAGACCGCGGCCGGCCGCCAGTTCCTGATCTATGGCTGGTTCTCGACCGCCACGCCCTCGGCCATGGCCCGCACCTTCCAGGCCTATGGCTGCGACTATGCCATGCTGCTGGACATGAACGCCATCGAGCACACCTACATGGCGCTTTACACCCCGGAAAAGGGCGGCGGCATCGACGCGCGCCATCTGGTCGCCGGCATGAGCCGGATCGACGAGAAAAGCCGCGACGGCCATGTCATTCCGCGCTTCATCGGCTTCCCGGACAACCGCGACTTCTTTTACCTGATGCGCAAGGAGCCGTTGCCATGATCCGCATTCTGGGCCTCCTCACGATCTGGCTGGCCCTTGCCGCGACACCCGGCACCGCGCAAAGCCTGGCCGACTCGAATGCCCAACTCTTTCGCGAACTGCAATCGGCGCGCGGCGTCAGCGGCCCGGCAATCGAGCGGATCCAGCAGATCTTTGCGCGCTCGCGGGTTCTGGGGCAGGGCAATCCGGCTATCACCCGCCACGCCATGACCCGCGAAGAGTGCAATTCCCGCGCCGGCGGCAATGCGCTGGCCGCCTATGCCGACAAGCGGTTCGAAAAGATTTGCGGCGCCAAATACATGGCTCCGCTTTACGATCCCCGGACCGAACGACCCGATGACGCGAAGGCCTGTATCGACCAGTTCGAATATCCCAATATTCCGTGCAGCTACCCGGTGGTCTGGGTGAAGGCCAAGGAGGCCGCCGAGATCTGCGCCGCAGAAGGCAAGCGGCTGTGCGACGCGCATGAATGGGAAGGCGCCTGCGCCGGTGCACTGGAACCGCCCGACTACCGCTTCGACCTCGCTCGCGGCCAGTCGGACTCGGGCGCCGTCAACCGGATGCGGGCCGCGCATAACGCCAAATACCAAAGCTCCGCCAGCTGGAGCTATGGCCCGGCCTTCCGCACGGGGGTCTGTGCGCAGGACAGCGTGAAAAGCCCGACCTGTCCCGGCGGCGGGTTCGGCAATTGCGGGTCCAACACCTACCCGACCGGCAGTTTCAACGGCTGCACCAGCCCGCTGAAGGTCTATGACATCAACGGCAACGCCGCCGAACACATGAACCTGCCGCTCGCCCCCGACCAGATGGCCAGCACGGGCAGCACGCGGCTTGGCGTTACAGAGATGAAAGGGTCCTGGTTCATCTGGGACAAGTATCGCGCGCATCCCGACTGGTGCCGCTGGCGCGCGCCCTTCTGGCACGGCGCACGGGTGATGAGCCCGGCAAGCCACGAGAATTACCACCTCGGATTTCGCTGCTGCAAGACGCTGAACTGATCGGCCCGGCCACCTGCGGAATTTGCCAGATCCCGGCACGGTTCGAGTCGGACGCTCGCAACGCGGTCCGGGCAGCGCCCGCTCGATTGCAAAACGGGATCGCCGCCGGTCAAAGCGGGCCCGGAGGTCTGTCACCCAAGCGTCACACCATCAGCCGGTCATATTGGCCAGGCAGGAAGCGCCCCGGCGGCCTATCTTCGACATGCGGAACCGCCCCGCGGTGCATTACGGTCGCAGGGTGAAGACCACGTAGTCGGGAGCAAGACGCTCGACGACTTCGGCGGTTCCGAAGGCCGCGTTCAGTTCCGCAAAGGACGCGGACGAACACACGCCTCGGATCTGCCGCCCCGTCAGGGCGCTCAGCTTCGGGCCAAGGTCTTCCTTATGCGCGAGATAGACAAACGGCCGTCCGTTCGAGGCATAGAACGACACCGCACCCGGAGAGAAACGGGTCTTTCTGTCCCAGCCGCAGACGACCAGCGTTTCGTCGTCCTGAAGCTGCATGCCCACGGTCGGCAGCACGGTCGATTGCGCGGCCTGATCGCGGGCCGATTGCCCGGACACCAGGATGGCGGGTTTCAGCGGCCCCAGAAGCAGCAACGACATGATCCCGGTCAAGATCCATTTCCGGCGCAACCGTGCCCGCGACTGAAAGATCCAGACCGCCACGACCGCGCAGAACAAGGGGACGAGGTTCAGGGTATAGCGCGGATAGACCGCGCCCCCGGCCAGAACGATGCTGGCGACATATCCCAGCACCACCGCCGTGAAGCCGAAGAGCCGCGGGTCGCGCAAGAGCGTCGGCAAGACGAAAAGCCCGGCGATGGCCCCGAGCCTAAGGAAGGGTTCGTCGCGGATCACGATCCCCCAGACATCACCGAAACCGCGCATCCCGGAGGTTGCGTCGGGGGAAAACCGGCCGATCAGTTCGTTGTCGACGGCCGATCGGATGGCCGCAGATCCGTGCAACAGGATCTGCAGCAGCGGCCAGGCGGCGGCGAGGCACAGCGCCAGAAGACCCGCGACCGGAAAGATCCGGGACCTCAGGCCGGGCAAGGCCACGCCCCGAAGCCGCGCGGCCAGCGCCGCCCCGGCGACGAAGACGGCCACGGCGGCAAGGGCTCCGGGCGATTTCTGCAGGGCGCCAAGACCGACCGCCACCGCGACCCACCACCAGTTCGCGGGCTCTTTCAGGGCGCGATACGCAAAGAGCAGGGCAAGCGTGACGAAGGCGGCCGACCCGGTCTCGAGCATGCCGGACATGGCATGGGACCAGAACTCGGTCGAGCTGGCCAGCAGGATCACGGCGGCCGGCGCGGCATGGGGGTGCGCGGGCGCGATGCTGCGGGCCAGCGAGGCCGTCGCGACCAGACAGACGACCGAAAAGATCCAGGACGGGATCCGGATCGCGACGGTTTCGTCGACCCCCGCACCCAGAAAGACCGCGCCCATCCAGTATTGCAAAGGCGGCTTCTGGAAATTCGGAAGGTTCGAGGAATAGACGGTCGTCCAGTCTCCGAAGCGCAGAAAACCGTTCGTCCGGTCGAGGGTGAGAAATTCGTCGAAGCGATAGAGTTGGCCGACCGGCAGTTGCGTGAAGTAGAAAAGCGCCAGACCCGAGATCAGGATAAGGCCGAGCTTCTGCGGATCGCGGAGCCAGGAGTTCATGAAATCCTCGTCTATTGGGGTGACGTTGGGGCGGGCAAGGACGGGCACGCCGTTCGCAACGGGTCTTGCCGGGTGATAGCGGAAAAGTCCATTCCGCAGAGAGCGGAGACGGAGCCAGCCCTCGGGGAGCCTGCCGCCGGAGCCGGAAAAGGCGCCGAGGCGGGGGCGAAGGCCTGCGCCCCGCATGCTGCAGGCGCCCCGGCGGCCCCGACTCCGCCGCGCGCCTGCGGCCGCATCGGCGGGCAATTCCCCCCTCGTCATGCGCCTAAATCCACGACAAGCAAAAAAAACTGCCCTAACATCGGCGTCCAGAGGCCCAGATCGAGGCTTCGAGAAATAATTCTCAGGGAGTGTCACCACAATGAAACTTCGCATTCTGCTTGTCGGTCTACTGTCCACCACGGCATTCGGCGCGGCGTCTGGCTCGGCCGAAACGCTGCGTCTCTTGACCTGGGGGTCCTATGCCCCCGATGAGCTGATCCAGAAATTCGAAGAGCGCTATCCCGACATCGATGTCGAGGTCACCTATTCCAACAACGAGGAAATGATCGCCAAGCTGCGCGCCACCGGCGGCGCGGGCTTCGATCTGGCCCAGCCCAGCCATGACCGGATCTATGCCGCGCAGCTTGAATACGGCATTTACAAGCCGCTGGACCTGTCGCAGATCGACACCGACGTCATGTCGCCGGTGCATCTGGAGGCGGTCAAGACGAACGCGACCCTCGACGGCAAGGTCTATGCCGTGCCGCATCAATGGGGCACCACCGGGCTGATGGCCGACATCACCAAGGCCCCCGACGTCAAGGGCTGGGACGATCTGTGCGACCCGGCCTATACCGGCAAGACCTCGATGCGGCTGCGGCGCACCATCCTTTTGGGAACCGCCTTCGCGATGGGCGAGGACCCCTTTGCGGCCTATTCCGACCTCGACAAGTACCAGGACCTGCTGGACCGGGTGGCCGACAAGCTGATCGCCTGCAAGCAGGTCATCAAGGCCTACTGGCAGGGCGGGGACGACCTGTCGGCGATGATGCTGTCGGGCGAGATCGTGGCCTCGGAAACCTGGGATTCGACCGCCTACAAGCTTTACGACCAGAACCAGAACATCGTGTTCATCCCGCCCGAGACCGGGGCGCTGACCTGGATCGACACTTTCGCGATCCCCGCCAAGGGCGAGGCCGACGACGCGGCCTACAAGTGGATCAACTTCGTGCTGGAGCCCGAGAACGTCACCATCATGTCGGGCAGCACCGGCGCCATCGCGGCGGTCAAGGGCGGCGCCGACCTGCTTCCCGAGGACAAGAAGGCGGCGGTGAAGGCCTCCTTCACCGAAGCCGATATCGAGAACCTGAAATTCTTCGCCAACATCCCTCCGGGGGTCGAGGACATGGAAGGCAAGACGCTCGAGAAGATCAAGGCCGCGACCGGCGGCTGACGGCCAGCCGAGCGCAGGGCAGCCGGGACAGCGCGCGCCGTCCCGGTCCTTTCCCTTGTCACAACACATGACCCACAATCGGACGACCGCAACCAGATGACGACGGACGATGCCTTCGACCTCGAATGCCTGGGGATTTGCAAGGATTTCGGAGCATTCAGGGCCGTCGATGACGTCTCTTTCCGGATCCCCAGTGGCACCTTTTTCTCGATCCTCGGCCCCTCGGGCTGCGGCAAGACCACCTTGATGCGCATGATCGCGGGCTTCGAGACCCCGACGCAGGGCGACATCCTGCTGAAGGGCAGGTCGGTGCTGTCGGTGCCGCCCAACCGGCGCAACGTGAAGATGGTGTTCCAGCATCTGGCCCTTTTCCCGATGATGGATGTCTACGAGAACATCGCTTATGGCCTGCGCTGCGCGGGCGCGGGCAAGGACGAGATCGCCGGGCGCGTCGCCGATGTGCTGACCCGCGTGGCCCTGCCCGACCTTGCGCGGCGGCAGATCCACCAGCTGTCTGGCGGACAGAAACAGCGGATCGCCATCGCCCGCTGCATGGCGCTGAACCCCGACGTGCTGCTACTGGACGAACCGCTGGGCGCGCTCGACCTCAAGCTGCGCGAGGCGATGAAGATCGAGCTGAAGCTCTTGCAGCACCAGTTCGACACGACCTTCGTCTATATCACCCATGACCAGTCCGAGGCGCTGGTGATGTCGGATTATGTCGCGGTGATGAATGCCGGGCGGTTCGAACAGGTCGGCCGCCCCGAAGAGCTTTATCACGCGCCGAAGACCGCCTTCGTGGCTGGGTTCGTGGGCGACTCGAACCGCTGGAGCGGCCGCGCGCTTGAGGTCAGGGCCGACGGGATCAAGGTCGAGACCGAGGCCGGGCTGACCGTCGTCGCCACCGCCTTCGGCGACGGGGCGATTTCGGCAGGCGACGCGGTCGAGGTTTTCGTCCGCCCCGAATTCATCGCGGCGACCCGGCCCGGCCCGGACGCCGCCGCGCCCGGGGGCAATACGCATTCCGGCACGGTCGACAGCGTGCTTTTCAACGGCGCGAACAGCCGGGTGCTGGTCCGCAGCCCCAACGGCACGATGATCGAAGCCGATGTGGTGGTGACCGGCGGCGGCAACGACCTGCACGAAGGCGATCCGGTCCGGCTCGACTGGCCCTTCGCTCAGACCATGTGTTTCGCGGCGGGAGGTGCCTGATGACGCGGGACGCCAAACGCCTGTCGCTGATCCTGCTTTTCGCGCCCTTCGCGCTGTGGATCCTGCTGCTGATCGTGCTGCCCCATATCGGCATGGTGGCGCTGTCGCTGCGCGAAAAGGTGGCGCCCAGGATCTACGAGTTCGGGTTCGGCAACTACATCGACTTCCTGAACGAGCCGATCTACTGGAACACGCTGCTGCGCACCGCGTCGATGTCGCTTCTGGTGACGGCGCTGGCGCTGTTGATCGGGTTTCCCATCGCCTATTACATCGCCAAGATCGCCGGGCGGCGGGCGCGGGGGGCGCTGTTCCTGATGTGCCTGATCCCGCTTTGGGTCAGCGACCTGATCCGCGCCTTCGGCTGGATCCTGCTGTTGCGGCAAACGGGCGTGATTTCCAGCCTGCTGGTCTGGTCGGGGATGACCGACGAGGGCATCGAGTTTCTTTACAACGACGCCGCGGTGATCGTCGGGCTGGTCTATACGGTGATCCTGTTCATGATCGTGCCGCTGGTCTCGACCCTCGACGGGATGGGCGACGACATGATCGAGGCGGGCTACAATCTGGGCGGCGGCCATCTGACGGTGCTGCGGCGCATCATCATCCCCTATGCGATGCCGGGCATCGTCGCGGGCTGCATAGTGACATTCATGCTGACCGCGGGCAGCTACCTGACCCCGATCCTTCTAGGCGGCAAGAATTCCAGCTGGTTCACCGAGCAGATCTACAACCAGTTCATCACCCGCTTCAACTGGGAGTCGGGCGCGGCCTTCGGCTTCCTGCTGCTGGCCTTCACCTCGATCACGGTCTGGCTGGGGCTGAGGCTCAGCGGACAGTCGCTGGCCAATACCGTGGCGCGGACCTGAGGGGGCGGGGATGGCACATGCGCAGACCAACCGGGCGCTGATGGCGGGCTACAAGGCCTATGTCGCCGCCTTCTTCATCTTCCTCGCGGCGCCGCTGATCGCGGCGGGAAGCTTCGCCTTCAACGACTCGCTCTTTCCGGCGCTGCCCTGGCAAGGCTTCACGCTGGACTGGTTCTTCAACGACACCGAGCCCAAGCTTGGCATGTTCCACGACCGGCGACTGCTGAGCGGGCTTTACTATTCCTTCGTGATCGCGGCGATGGTCGCGGCGCTGTCGGTCGCGGTCGGCACCACCAACGCGTTTCTCTTCGTGCGGCGCGAATTTCCCTTCAAGACCTTCTTCTACATCGTGATGATCGTGCCCCTGGTGATCCCCGGCGTGATCCTCGGGATCTCGATCCTGGTGCTGGCCAGCAATGTCGCCAATGCCGTCTACGACCGGTTCGGGGTCGAAATCAGCCTGCTGCGGCCCGGCATCTTTCTGGTCGTGCTGGGCCAGTTCTCGTTCATCACCACGATCACCTCGCTCGTCATCACCGCCCGGCTGAAGAAATTCGATCTCTCGCTGGAAGAAGCGGCCTTCAACCTCGGCGCCAGCCGGGCCCGGGTGCTCTGGACCATCACCCTGCCCTATCTGCGGCCCGCGATGATCGCCTCGGCGATCGTGGCCTTTCTGGTCTCGTTCGAGAATTTCAACACGACGCTCTTCCTCGTCGGGTCGGAAAGCCCGCTGACCATCACCATGTACGACCGCATGGCCAAGGTCGGCTCGACCCCCGTGCTGAACGCGGTGTCCTTCGTGCTGATGGTGGGGTCCGGGCTTCTGGCCTTGGTTTCCGTCGCCGTCCAGCGCCCCGATCCTTCCGGACAATGACGGACATGGCAGACCCGGCCGTCTTTGCCGACGACTACAAGCCCCTGCCCTACTGGTGGGAAGCCGCCCCGCCCGAGACCGGGTCTGACCCGCTGCACGCCGAGGCCGACATCGCCGTGGTGGGGTCGGGCTATACCGGCCTTCACGCTGCGCTTCAGACCGCGCGGGCGGGGCTTTCGACCGTGGTGATCGAGGCCGAGACGCCCGGCTGGGGCTGCAGCACCCGGAATGGCGGGCAGATCTCGACCTGCATCAAGCCCTCTTTCGCGACGCTCTCTGCCCGCTACGGCCCGGACCTGGCGGCCGCGATCCTGCGCGACGGCCAGGCCTCGCTGGACCATATCGAACGCGTCATTGCCGACGAGGGGCTGGAGACCGGGTTTCAACGTGTTGGGCGATTCCACGGCGCCCATCTGCCACAATGCTATGACAGCCTCGCCCGCGACATCGCCGCGCCGAACCCCGCCTACGAGACCGGCGCCTACATGGTCCCGCGGGACGCCATGCAGGCCGAACTGGGCACCCGCGCCTATTGGGGCGGCGCGGTCTTCCCTCGCCATGCCAGCATCGATCCCGGCCGGTATCACGCCGCATTGCTGCGCCTTTGCCGGGCGGCGGGCGTGCAGATCGTCTCGCGCGCCCGCGTGACCGAGCTTGAGCGACTGTCGCCTGGCTTCCGGCTGCGCACCGCCAAGGGCGCGCTGAAGGCGGGCAAGGTGATCCTCGCCACCAACGGCTATAGCGGCCCGGTCTCGCCCTGGCACCGGCGGCGGGTGATCCCCATCGGGTCCTACGTGATCGCCACCGAGCCGGTCCCGAAGACGGTGATGGACCGGCTGTTCCCGACCGACCGGATCCTCTCGGACACGCGCAAGCTTGTCTATTATTACCGCCCCTCGCCCGACCGGACCCGGGTGCTGTTCGGCGGCCGGGTGTCGCTGCGGGAAACCGACCCCGACCGCACCGGCCCGGTCCTGCTGCGCGAGCTGGTCCGCCTTTTCCCTGACCTCAAGGGCACGCGGATCAGCCATTCCTGGGCGGGCACCGTGGCCTTCAGCTTCGACACGCTGATGCATGCGGGCGAGGACGATGGCCTCTTTCACGCGATGGGCTATTGCGGCTCGGGCGTGGGCATGGCCGGATATCTCGGGATGAAGATCGGCCGCCGCGCCGCCGGGCTCGAAGATGCCGAAACGGCCTTCGACCGCCTGCCTTACCCGACACGGCCCTTCTATACCGGCACGCCCTGGTTTCTGGCGCCTTCGGTGCTGGTCTACCGGGTCCGGGATCGGTTCGGCTGGTAGCGGGTCGCGGGCCCGGCGGGCGATGCCCGACTTCGGACCCGCTCAGGCATCAGTCGATCCGCACGCCCTGACGTTTGAGCTCGCCCTGCACCGCCGTCAGGTCGACCTCGCCCACGTCCCGGTTCGATTTCACGGCCTTGGCCGCCGCCACGCCCGCGCCCTGCCCCACGACGGCGCAGCAGGACATGTTGCGCGTCGCGGCATGGGCGATCCGGTCACCGCCCGTCGAACGCCCGGCGACCAGCAGACCCTTGACCCTCTTCGGCAGCATCGCGCGATAGGGCAGCTGCATGTAGCGCCCCGTGGTCGGCAGGATGAGGATGCCGTAGCCGTCGATGAATTCGGGATAGATGCCGATCGAATCCTCGAACCGGCCCTGTTCGCGCACATCGGTTTCCGTCATGTTATAGGCCGCGTCGATCTTGCGCGTATCGCGGATGCCGATGGTCATGCCGAAGTTCCGCAGACGCGCGCCCTCGCAGCCCGGCATGAACCGCCTCAGCGCCTCGATCGCCAGCATCGTCTGGCGCCGCCCTTCGATCTCGCCCTTGGTCAAACTGTCGGGGTCGGTCCCGTCGACCGCGTCAAGATGGACGAGGTTCATGTAGGTCAGCTCGCCGGTATCGTGCAGCGCGCCCCAGGTCCCGGCGATGGTGTTCAGATGGGCCGGGATCAGCCCCTCCTGAATGGCCCGCTCGAACGGCTTCTTGATGAAGGGCGAGAACATCTCGTCCTCCTTGCCCGAGGTCTCGATGGTCCATTCGCCGCCGCCGCCCCAGTCGCGATAGGTCTGCGGATCGGACTTGATGCCCTCCATGAAGGCGGTCTTGTCGACCCCCGCGAGGTGGAACATCACCGAGGCCGCCATCATGGTTTCGCGCGGGGTCATGCGGGTCGGGGCACCGGCCCGGTGGGCCACGTCGGCATCACCCGTGGCATCGATCACCATCTTGCCCAGGATCGCCTCGCGCCCGGCCTTCGATTCCGTGATGATGCCGACGATCCGGTCCCCATCCATCACCGGGGCGACGAACTGGCGGTGCAGCATCGGGTGGATGCCCGCCTCCTCGACCAGCCGGTCGGCCACCAGCTTGAACCCCTCGCTGTCAAGCTCATAGCTCAGCGACTGGCTTTCGGGCACCGCGGCGCCCATGTCCTTGGCGCGATCCTCGAATTCGCGGCCGATCCCGCCGGCCTCAATGGTGGCCTCGTGCCGGTACCAGGCGAAGCCCTCGACCCCGACGGCGGTGATGTTGCCGCCGAAACAGCCGAACCGTTCGACCAGCGCCACGTCCACCCCCGCCCGCGCGGCGGCCAGCGCGGCCGCCAGACCGCCGGGACCCGAGCCGACGACGATCACATCGGTTTCGAAGACGACGTCAACCTGCCGGGCCGGTTCCGAAATCTGACGCATTCCTGAGGCTCCTCACACTGTCGGCCAGGTCGGTGTTTCGGCCGCCACAGTAGGGGCCGCAGCAACCTTTGGCTACATGGTCGCACCGCCCGGCAAACCCGGTGAGCGCAGCGTTTCCCCGGCGCCCTTCGATGCCCGCGCGCAGCAAAGGCCCGGCGCGCCGTGCCAGAATTCTCGCAGTCGATCAGGGCGCGAAGGGGAACCGGGCGCAGTTCGAGACGCCGCTTGCGAAGCCCGACTGGCGCGGTGTGAAGGCGATCGCGGCACGGCGGCCCTCCGCAGCGGAAGGCCGCACGGCCCGGTTTCGGCGGCGGCACGACAGTACGGTCTATGCTGCCAGCATGACCGCCATCCCCGAGGACCGGCGCGCAGCCATCGCTGCGCAGTTGCATGCGCATCTCGACCTCCGGGACGAGACGGCGGGCCTTGCCGTGCCCGCCAGTCTCCGCGCGTCACTCGCGCGATGGCTGGTGGGCGGACGGATCGGCTTTGGGATATTGCGGATCTTGAAGCACTCAAACGGGTATCGAGGGCGCGCGCTCGATACCCGTTTCGCCAAGTCGTACGTTCCCCGCAGCGTTCGTCCCGCCCGGCACCGATCAGGCTGTCAACGTCGGCCTCCATGATCAGCGGCAGACCGGCCCGGGCCATGGCGCGAAGGAAATCGCCTTGGCCGTGCTTGGCCAGAAGCCCGGACCGATCCATGTTGGTCGTGATCATCGGGGGGTCCGTGTGAACCCGGTTGAAGCCGCCAAACTCCACCTCGATCATACACCTCGGTGATCCGCCGGGGGCACACCGGCAACGGCGCAGAAATTACACCACGTCATCGGACACTAACCCGCTTGATATGCACAGACCGGGCGAGCGGCTAGGCCGCATGCTCAACAGGGAGTCCTGCTTGCGCGGTTGCGTGCTTCATTTCCTCCTGGAAAAGGAGGGGAGCTCATGGCGGATACGACCTGAGCGATGAGGACTGGCGGCTGGTCGAGCCCTTGCTGCCGCGGCCGGACAAGGGCAAGCGCCGGGGTGGTGAACGGCATCTACCACGTCGTCCGGACGGGCGCTTGGTGGCGGGATCTGCCCAAGCGCCATGGCCCTTGCACCACGGTCTCCAACCGCTTCGACCTCTGGTCCAAACGGGGTGTCTGGCAGAATGCAGTCGAGGAACCGGCGCGCCGCGCGCCGCAGTCGATGCCGTTGATCGAAAGTTCCATCATCCGCGGCCCACTGGCACGCCGCCGAGGGCAAAAAGCGGGCTCGGATCACGCCATCGGCCATTCTCGTGGCGGATTGACGACCAGGATCCATGCGGTGGTGGATCAGGACGGGCCGCCGGTGAGGCTGCTGCTCACGGCCGGGCAAGCCTCCGACAAGACGGTGGCGACCCTGCTGCTCGGCGCGCTGCCACCGTCGCAGGTGGTCGCGGATCGCGGCCATGACAGCATGGCGCTGGTCCGTTTTGTCACCGAATGCGGCGGCGAGGCGCATATCCCGACCCAGAGCCGGATGCGCCTGCAACGCTGTGTGGCCCGGGACCTCTACGGCAAACGCAACCTTGTCGAGAGAGTCTTCTGCCGTCTCGAACAGTTCCGCCGCACTGCCACATGCGTCGACAAACACGCCGACACCTTCCTCGCCGCCGTCGCTCTAGCCTCAACACGCATCTGGATCAGAGCTATTGAGTCCGCACCCTAGGCGTTCCGCGCCGCATCCAAAGGCAGGGGCTCGGACATCTGCGGCAGCGCCTCAAGCGCCGCATCGAACACGTCGAGACCTGCCCCCGATCCGGCGGCACCTTCGGACAGCAGACGCCGCCAGGTCCGCGCCCCGGGGCGTCCCGCGAAAAGCCCCAGCATGTGGCGGGTGATGGCGTGCAACCGGCCTCCGGCTTCCAGGTGGCGCGCGATATAGGGGCGCATCTCTTCGGCCACCTGCCGTGCGGTCTTGCGTCCCGGCAGACCAAAGATCTCTTCGTCCGCGCCGAGCAGGATCGCGGCGGGGTCGTGATAGGCGGCGCGCCCGATCATCGCCCCGTCGAGCCCGTCTTTCAGAAAGCCCCTGACCTCGGCCAGCGAGCCGATCCCGCCATTGACCGACAGGTGCAACGCCGGGAACGCCCGCTTCATCTCGCGCACGAGATCGTAGTCGAGCGGCGGGACATCGCGGTTTTCCTTCGGGCTGAGCCCCTGCAACCATGCCTTTCGCGCGTGAATGGTGAAGCGCGTCACCCCGGCGGCCGAGATCGTCTGAAGAAAGGCCGGCAGCACCTCCTGCGGGTTCTGATCGTCGACGCCGATCCGGCATTTGACCGTGACCTCGACCGTTGCCGCCGCCCGCATCGCAGCAACGCACTCGGCGACAAGGCCGGGGGTCTTCATCAGGACGGCGCCAAACGCGCCCGATTGCACCTTGTCCGAGGGGCAGCCGACATTGAGGTTCACCTCGTCATATCCGGCCTCGCAGCAGAGCCGCGTGGCTTGGGCCAGTTCCGCTGGGTCCGACCCGCCCAGTTGAACGGCCACCGGGTGTTCCTCGGGGGCATGGTCCAGCAGATGCAACGCGCCCCCCCGGACCAGAGCCGGCGCGGTCACCATTTCGGTATAAAGCAGGACCGAGGAGCACATCAGACGGTGGAAATAGCGGCAATGCCGGTCGGTCCAGTCCATCATGGGTGCAACGGACAGGCGCGAGGCCGTCGAAATCGAAATTTTTATATTATTTCCAGCCACTTAAAGCACCCTTCAGTACGTCTCGTTCACGCTCATTATGGACCAAATTCGTCGATTTTGACACGGGGCTTGGTCCCGCGGACCAAATCCAGTTCCGTGGACCAAGTGGGGAGGCAGTCATGGGCTCGATCACCACACGCAAGCGCAAGGATGGAAGTCTCAGTTACAGGGCACGTGTTCGAGTGATGCGCGAGGGAACCGCCTATCACGAGACGAAGACTTTTGACAGACGCCCAGCTGCGACCACTTGGATAATGGAGCGCGAGAAAGATCTAGCAAAGCCTGGTGCCTTGGAAGAGCTGAACGTATCTGACCCTCCGCTATCAAAAGCGATCGAGCGCCACACCGAAGAAACGGTGAAGGACATCGGTCGCACAAAGGCCCAGGTCCTCAGGACCATCGCCACCTACCCGATCGCCGATCTGCCCTGTTCCACCATCAAGTCGAAGGATATCATCGAGTTCCTTCAGTTTCTGCCCGGACAACCGCAAACCGTCGCGAACTACGCCAGCCATCTCGCCTCCATATTCGCCATAGCACGGCCGATGTGGGACTTTCGGCTGGATGATCGGGAGATGAGAGACGCGATCACCGTCGCGCGCCGTATAGGGATCATCTCGCGTTCCGCGCAGCGGAACCGCAGGCCCACCCTCGATGAACTCGACCGGCTGCTGGCTCATTTCATTGATCGGCGCCAGAGAACGCCTCAGGCCATGCCCATGCACAAGGTGATCGTGTTCGCTCTCTTCTCGACGCGCCGACAGGCAGAGATCACCCGATCTCACCTGGGATGATTTCCAGAAGGAACACAAACGCGTTCTGGTCCGTGACATGAAGCATCCCGGCGAGAAGCTCGGAAACGATACCTGGGTCGATCTGCCCGAGGAGGCCATTCGGATCATCGACAGCATGTCCGGGCATATAGGTGAGATTTTCCCCTACTCACCGGACGCAATCACGGCCAACTTCACCCGCGCTTGCAAGCTGCTCGGGATCGAAGATCTGCACTTCCACGATCTGCGCCACGAAGGCATTTCGCGGCTGTTTGAAATGGGCTGGAACATTCGTCATGTCGCAGATGTCAGCGGACACAGGTCTTGGGTTAGCCTGAAACGCTATACGCACATCCGCGAAACCGGTGACAAATATGCAAACTGGCCGGGCTTGCAGCTCGCAATCGGCAACACGTGATGCGTCAGTACATCAATCTCATCGAAAGGACCCGCGCATCACCCTAAGTTCTGCCAAGTACAGACATCAACTTTCATAGCCGCTGAATGCTGTGATACAGGCAGGTTAGCGATATGCCGTCCATCCTATTGGCACCCTATTCATCCATGAACTTTCGCTGGTAGCGCTCCTCCGGCGAAACCCACGGCTCGATGAATGATAGCGGATCGAGTTCGCCCAGCATCGAACGCGCCAAACGCAGCCGGGATTCCAGATGCACGCGCCGCTCTCCGTCCGTCATCTGCATACGCTTTTCGGCCTCGACGAAAAACATCTCGACGGAGAGCGCCCTGGTCCAATCCGCCATGATATCCGAAAGCTGTTGAAGGCTCTCGGACCGAGCCTTCAAGCTTGCGGGTCACTTCGCCGAACGCCCTATCAAGGGAGCGCTTACTGGTCTCCTGCCATGAAAGCTGCCACTCTACTCCGGGGTGCGGAGAATAGGCGAGCAAGCGAAAGCGTCCGCAAGGCAGGTCCTGTTCTGTCGTCCAACTGTGTGATGGCAAAATCGACCGCCCCTGTCTTCGATCGAGCGTGCTCGCACGAACGCACTTCCCATTCTGGTAACGCATAGTCGCTCGCTCGGTCATCTCCGTCAGAACGAGCCCGATCGGGATGGCGCCGAGGTACGCAATTGTGGGTCGGAGCGGCGACCAGATGGTACCATGCCCATACTGACCACACTTCCTGTCATGGTGGACGGTCTCCCGCTCTTCGATCTTTGCGCGCTGCAACTTCTGATCCGGAGGGGCGAACCGTATGGGATACCCCTTCTTTCCAAACACCAGATAGAGAGCATTGGCGAGGTCGAGCGCTCGCTCCAGAGACGCGGCGGATGTAACGATGTCAGGAAGGAGTTGTTTGTACGGGCGCAAGAATTCGTTGGCATCAATCTTGCGGGTCTTGAGAAACTGGCTCTTCGTCCCACGCAGCAGGGCATTCACTGCGGGCCTTGCCGCACCCCGGCCAGCTTTCTGCGGCTCTTCACCGCGCGCTTCGCTCGCGGGACGTGCGAGAGGCCTGTCCTTGCTCCAGATCTGTTGATCTCCGGGCTGGGCCTCGGGCAGTTGCGGTCGGCGGGGAGCCCTGCCAACAGCCTTCTTTTGCCAGTATCCAACCGGGGGCCTGGGAACGCGCAGCACCGTGCACACTCGAGCCAGGTACGACCCTGAGACGGCACACTTCTCGGCCAAATTAAGGATCGGCGTTTCCCAAACCTCTTCGAAGAGCTGTTCCCGAGAAACCTTAAATCGGTCTTCTGCTCTGCTCAACGGGGGGGGGCTTGCTGGTCATTCTAGTTCGCTTCCGGGCGGACGCGAGCTCAGCCCGCACCTCGCATTCGGACCTTTCGGCTCCTTCTAAGCGAATGAACCGCGGAAGCGCCACCCAATGAGACCGCGTCCCTTGCATGGCGGCACGTGACAAGCGTGGATTCTGCTCATGCCGAGTTGAGAAGCTCTCAATCGCCCTGCCCGTCCAGAACGCGGAGCATGTATTCGTGTGACCTGGGAAGGTCGCAAATGGAGTTTACCACAATAGGAGCCCTGGCGCTCTACGCCTTTGTCATGTCGATCACCCCGAGGCTAAACAACATGCTTCTCGCGAACGCGGGGCTGGTGTTTGGCTTTCGGAACACCATACCGCAGATCGTTGGCATTCCGACCGGTGTGATCTCCCAGATCCTGCTCGTGGCCGCCGGTCTCAGCAGCCTTTTCGCACAGTTTCCCAGTATCCAGTTGGAACTCAAGGTGGCTGGGACGTTCTATCTGCTCTGGCTCGCCCTGAAGCTTTGGAAAGCAGATGCGCTGGCGCAATCACTTAATGCCACCCCGATTTCGTTTTCTCAGGCGCTGCTGTTCCAGTTCATCAATCCGAAATCTTGGCTGATCGCGTTCACCGCCGTGTCGGCATTTCTGCAGCCCGAAAAGGCGGTTCTTCCCCAATTGCTGATCATTTGCTTCGTCTTCGCATTGATCGGCACCCCATGCATGCCCGTTTGGTCTGCCATGGGATCCGTCCTGCGACACCACCTCTCGAGTTTGGCCAGCCTCAGGCGCGCAAACCGAACCCTCGCGGCGCTCGCATCGGCGACGTGCATCATGTTCTGGCTCTGAAGGTGGACAAGGCACGCCAAGCGCATTCGATGCCTGATCTGGTGATCTGGCTGTCATATTTTCGGCTTGCCGGGTTCTGGCTAATGGTTGGGCTCCTCCTCGTTCCAGCTCTCGCGGTGGCGATGTCTCTTATGCAGGAGTCCGGCTTCGAACGCAGGGCATCCTCATGAACGCCATAGATCCCGAGGCGATCATCCCATGAAGAGATATCGACGTCAGAGCAAGTTGGCACGTTCTCGGGGACTGGCGGACGATCTTGACCTTCCGATGTGTCGGCCGACCTCCGAAAGAGGGAAGACGTGTCGGACCCGATGATCTTTACGAGTTGCGGCTTCCAAACGTTGCAACAAAAGGCTGCCTGAGCCTGCAGAGGCATGCTAGGTCCTACAAGACGGCGACGATGACAGATGAGCCTCAGAACGCACCTTTACTGTCGACTGGCCGCGCCTCATGAATTATCTATAATTCATGAAACACGCCCCGGAAGAGACCCAGTCCGCCCGCATCGCCCGCGTCCTTGCCGACCGTATCATCTCGGGCGAGATTCCGCCCGGCGCGCGGCTCCGGCAGGACCATGTCGCTGCCGAATTCGGCGCGAGCCATGTCCCAGTGCGCGAGGCCTTCCGCGAGTTGCAGACCCAGGGTCTGGCAGAGAGCGAACCGAGGCGCGGCTTTCGCGTCACCGAATTCGACGTGGCCGAACTGCGCGAGGTGGCCGAGATGCGCTCCAGCCTCGAAAGCCTCGCCCTGCGCCACGCCGCGCCCAATATGACACGCGCCATTCTACAGGAAGCAGAAGAGGTTACACGCCACGGCGACAGTGCCAGTACCGTCCGTGACTGGGAGGCAGCGAACCGTCATTTCCACCGGCTGATCCTTACCCCCTGCCGGATGCCGCGCCTTCTGCGGACGATCGACGACCTGCAGGCCGCCAGCGCGCGGTTCCTCTTCGCCGCCTGGCGGCGCGACTGGAAGGCCCGGACCGATCACGACCACCGCGCCATTCTCGACGCGCTGCGCAAGGGGCAGACCGACCTCGCCTGCGCCACGCTCGCGCGCCATGTCGGCTGGATCGGTAAGCGCAAGACCGCCGTGAAAAATGCCGACCTACGAGACACTTACGAGATTCCCGGATAATTATCTATAAACGAAATTGCCAGAACCACGCAAAGCCCTCGTAATTATAGATAGACTCGATGCCTATCTTCGGAGGACAGACCCATGGCATTTCTCACCCCCACTCTGACCCGTCCCGCCGCGCTCGGACGCAGCCTCGCGCTGGCGCTCGGCGGCGCGGCGCTGATCACGCTGGGCGCCAAGATCCAGATCCTGTTCTGGCCGGTGCCGATGACGCTGCACACCCTGGCTGTGTTCTTCCTCGCCGCCACGCTCGGGCCGAGGATCGGCTTTGCGGGAATGGCGGCCTATCTGGCGGCGGGCGCCCTGGGAATTCCGGTCTTCTCGGGCACGCCGGAACGCGGAATCGGGCTGGCTTATATGGTCGGGCCGACCGGCGGCTATCTGGCGGGCTACCTGCTGGGGGCGGGCCTGACCGGTTGGCTCGCGCAGGGGCGCGGGTTGATCGGCTGCTTCCTGGCGATGCTGGCGGGCCTCGCCGTGGTCTATGCCCTCGGCCTCGCGTGGCTGGCGCTCTATGTCCCGGCCCAGGGACTGCTGGCCGCGGGTCTCACGCCCTTCCTGCTCGGCGATCTGGTCAAGCTGGCTTTGGCTTCGGGTCTCATCGCGGCCATCGCCCGCCTCCGGACCCGCGCGTCATGATCCGCACCGACTGGACCATGGCGGAGGCCCGGGCGATCCACGCCCTGCCCTTCGCCGATCTCATGCACCGCGCCCAGACCCTGCACCGCGCGCATTTTGACGCCAACGCGATCGAAACCGCGAGCCTGCTCAGCATCAAGACCGGCGGCTGCCCCGAGGACTGCGGCTATTGCTCGCAATCGGCCCATCACGAGACCGGGGTGAAGGCCACCAAGCTGATGGGAACCGAGGAGGTTCTGGCCGCCGCACAGCGCGCCAAGGCCTCGGGCGCGCAAAGGTTCTGCATGGGGGCCGCCTGGCGCAGCCCCAAGGACCGCGACATGGACAAGCTCTGCGACATGGTGCGGGGCGTGTCCGAGCTGGGGCTGGAAACCTGCATGACGCTGGGGATGCTGTCGCCCGAACAGGTCGCGCGGCTGAAGGCGGCGGGCCTCGACTTCTACAGCCACAACATCGACACCTCGCCCGCGTATTACGCGCAGATCGCCAGCACCCGGACGATGGAGGACCGCCTCGACACAGTCGAGCAGGTGCGCAAGGGCGGTATCAAGGTCTGCTGCGGCGGCATCTTGGGCATGGGCGAGGCCGAAGAGGACCGCATCGCCATATTGGTGACGCTAGCGACGCTCCCCGCGCATCCCGACAGCGTGCCGGTGAACCTGTGGAACGAGATCGAGGGCGTGCCGGTGCAGGCGCGCGCCCGGGCCGTCGATCCCTTCGCGCTGGTGCGCATCGTGGCGCTGGCCCGCATCCTGATGCCAGCCTCGGTCGTGCGCCTGTCGGCAGGGCGCACGGGGATGAGCGACGAGTTGCAGGCGCTGTGCTTTCTTGCCGGGGCGAACTCGATCTTCGTGGGCGACCAGTTGCTGACCACCGGCAACCCGGCGGCGTGGAAGGATCAGGACCTGCTGACCCGGCTGGGGATGCACATCGCCCCCGCGCAGGCCCGGCCCCGGGTCGCGGCGGAATAAGCTCAGCCCGGAACGCTTCGGGCGAGGATCTCCACCGCCCGGGCGATCTGCCCTTCGTCCAGCGCCGCATAGCCCAGCCGGAAGGCCTGCGGCTGCGGGCCCTCCAGCGCAAAGCGCGTACCCGGCAGCAGGGCCAGCCCCGCCTGCCCCGCAGCTTTGGCCCAAGCCTCGGCCGACGCCCCCTCGTAACGCAGCCACAGCGCCAACCCTCCGGCGGGCAAGTCGAATGTCGCCCGCCCGGCGAGGTGTTCGCCCAGCAGCGCCGCCAGCAGATCCCGCCGCGCCTTGCGGGCGTGACGGCCGAGATCGCCATCGCGGATCATCTCCGCCAGCGCCGCCTTCAGTGGCGCGTCGCCCTGCCGGTCGATGGCGGCGCGCGCCTCGGCCATCCGCCGCAGCAGTGGCTCGGGCGCCAGCGCATAGCCCAACCGGATGCCCGGCGAGAGCAGCTTCGCCAGCGAGCCCACATATATCAGCGGTAAGCCCTCGGGCGCACGGGCGGCCAGCGGCAGCACGGGGCGGGGCGCTGTTGCGCAAATCAGCTGACGACCGCAGCTCCCCTTTCCCCGGACACACTTATCCCATGGCCACGGTGAGCGGGATGCCGAGCGCCGTGAAGCGGTTGAGGACCGCCGCCCGGATCTGGACTTC
>NZ_QAYC01000024.1 GCF_003053725.1 Rhodovulum kholense | reverse complement strand
GATCGCGCCGATCGCGATGGAAGAGAAGCTCCGCTTCGCCATCCGCGAAGGCGGCCGCACCGTCGGCGCCGGCGTCGTCTCCAAGATCATCAAGTAACGAAAAGGCCCGGGCGGGTCCGATGGACCCGCCCTTCAGCCTGAGGGCACAAAAACATGCAAAGTCAGAATATCCGCATTCGGCTGAAGGCCTTCGACTACCGCGTTCTGGATGCCAGCACGCAGGAGATCGTGAACACCGCCAAGCGGACCGGCGCCCAGGTGCGCGGGCCCATTCCGCTGCCGAACAAGATCGAAAAATTCACGGTTCTTCGTGGCCCCCACATCGACAAGAAGTCCCGCGATCAATGGGAAATCCGCACGCACAAGCGGCTTCTCGACATCATCGACCCGACCCCCCAGACCGTGGACGCGCTGATGAAGCTCGACCTGGCTGCCGGTGTCGACGTCGAAATCAAGGTTTGAGGAGGGCACCAAAGATGCGCTCTGGAGTTATCGCAAAGAAGCTGGGCATGACCCGGCTGTTCATGGACGACGGCCGTCAGGTGCCGGTCACCGTCCTGCAGCTTGACGGCTGCCAGGTCGTGGCCCAGCGGACCGTCGAAACCGACGGCTACACCGCGGTCCAGCTGGGCGCGGGCTCGGCCAAGGCCAAGCGCGTGTCGGCCCCGATGCGCGGCCACTTCGCCAAGGCCAGCGTCGCGCCCAAGCGGAAGCTCGCGGAATTCCGCGTGGCCCCCGAAAACCTGATCGGCGTCGGTGAGGAAATCACGGCCGACCACTATTTCGAAGGCCAGTTCGTCGATGTCAGCGGCACGTCGATCGGTAAAGGCTTTGCCGGTGTCATGAAGCGGCACAATTTCGGCGGTCTGCGCGCCTCGCACGGCGTGTCGGTCAGCCACCGCTCGCATGGCTCGACCGGGCAATGTCAGGACCCGGGCCGCGTGTTCAAGGGCAAGAAGATGGCCGGTCACCTGGGCTCGGCCCGCGTCACCACGCAGAACCTGCAGGTGGTCAAGACCGACGCCGATCGTGGCCTGATCATGATCAAGGGGGCCGTCCCCGGCGCCAAGGGCGGCTGGGTCACCATCAAGGACGCGGTCAAGAAGGCGACCCCGGACAATCTGGTGCTGCCCGCGGCCCTGAAATCGGCCAAGGCCGAGGCGCCCGCTGCCGAAGCGACCGCCGAAGGAGGCGAAGAATGAAACTCGACGTGATCAAACTGGACGGCGCCAAGGCCGGCACCGTCGATCTCGGCGACGAGATCTTCGGCCTCGAGCCCCGCGCCGACATCCTGCACCGCGTGGTGCGCTGGCAGCGCGCCCGCGCGCAGGCTGGCACCCACAAGGTCAAGACCCGGTCCGAGACCAGCTACTCGACCAAGAAGATCTATCGCCAGAAGGGCACCGGTGGCGCGCGTCACGGGGACCGGAACGCGCCGATCTTCCGCAAGGGTGGCGTCTACAAGGGCCCGACCCCGCGCAGCCATGCCCACGACCTGCCGAAGAAATTCCGCAAGCTGGGCCTCAAGCACGCGCTCAGCGCCAAGCTGAAGGCGGGCGAACTGATCGTTCTGGAATCGGCCGAGATGGCCGCGCCCAAGACCTCGGATCTGGCCAAATCGGTCAAGAACCTGGGCTGGAAGCGCGTGCTGATCATCGATGGCGCCGAAGTGAACGAGAACTTCGCCATGGCGGCCCGCAACATCGAGGGTCTCGATGTGCTGCCGTCGATGGGCGCCAACGTCTATGACATCCTCCGCCGTGACACTCTGGTGCTTACGAAGGCGGGTGTCGAAGCCCTGGAGGCTCGACTGAAATGAGCGTGAAGCCCGAACATTACGACGTGATCCGCAAGCCGATCATCACCGAGAAAGCGACGATGGCTTCTGAAGCCAATGCCGTGGTCTTCGAGGTGGCGATGGACGCGAACAAGCCCGAGATCAAGGAAGCGGTGGAGAACCTCTTCGGCGTCAAGGTGAAGGCGGTCAACACCACCATCACCAAGGGCAAGGTCAAGCGGTTCAAGGGCATTCTCGGCCGCCGCAAGAACGTCAAGAAGGCCTATGTGACCCTCGAAGAGGGCAACACTATCGACGTGACCACCGGTCTCTGATAGAACGCCGCGAATCTTCGGCCCCGGTCCCGACCGGGGCCGGATTTTTTCTCCTCAAGGCGGGGTCTTCGGGCCCCTGACGACAACCGGACCATTCAGGTCCGAAGCTGACGGAAGACAGAAAGCATGGCACTCAAGTCGTACAAGCCGACGACGCCGGGCCAGCGTGGGCTGGTTCTGATCGACCGTTCCGAGCTTTGGAAAGGGCGCCCGGTCAAGACCCTCACCGAGGGCCTGACCAAATCGGGCGGCCGGAACAACGCCGGGCGGATCACGGCACGTCGCCGTGGCGGCGGGGCGAAGCGCCTCTACCGCATCGTTGATTTCAAGCGGACCAAGTTCGATGTGGTCGGCACCGTTGAACGGATCGAATACGACCCGAACCGGACCGCCTTCATCGCCCTGATCCGCTACGAGGATGGCGAACAGGCCTACATCCTGGCGCCGCAGCGCCTGGGCGTCGGCGACAAGGTCGTCGCCTCGAAGAAGGCCGACGTGAAGCCCGGCAACGCGATGCCCTTCACCGGCATGCCGATCGGCACGATCGTGCACAACGTCGAACTGAAGCCCGGCAAGGGCGGCCAGATCGCGCGTGCCGCGGGCACCTATGCCCAGTTCGTCGGCCGTGACGGCGGCTATGCCCAGATCCGGCTTTCGTCGGGCGAACTGCGCCTGGTCCGTCAGGAATGCATGGCGACCGTGGGCGCGGTGTCGAACCCCGACAACAGCAACCAGAACATCGGCAAGGCCGGCCGCAACCGCCATCTGGGCAAACGCCCGTCGGTCCGCGGCGTCGTGATGAACCCGATCGACCACCCCCATGGCGGCGGCGAAGGCCGGACTTCGGGTGGTCGTCACCCGGTGACCCCCTGGGGCAAGCCGACCAAAGGCGCCAAGACGCGCCGCAACAAGGCGACCGACAAGTACATCCTCCGGTCCCGTCACGCGCGCAAGAAGGGTCGCTAAGCCATGTCTCGTTCTGTCTGGAAAGGCCCCTTCGTCGACTCTTATGTCCTCAAGAAGGCCGAGAAAGCCCGCGAGTCGAGCCGCAACGAGGTCATCAAGATCTGGTCGCGCCGCTCCACCATCCTGCCCCAGTTCGTGGGGCTCACCTTTGGCGTCTACAACGGCCACAAGCATATTCCCGTGCTGGTGACCGAAGAGATGATCGGCCAGAAGTTCGGTGAATATTCGCCGACCCGGACCTATTACGGTCACGCGGCCGACAAGAAAGCGAAGAAGAGGTAAGCGTCATGGGCAAGGCAAAGAACCCCCGCCGCGTGGCCGAGAATGAAGCGATGGCCAAGACGCGCATGCTTCGCACCTCTCCGCAGAAGCTGAACCTGGTCGCCGCGATGATCCGCGGCAAGAAGGTCGACCGTGCGCTCGCCGATCTGACCTTCTCGAAGAAGCGGATCGCCGAAGACGTGAAGAAATGCCTTCAGTCCGCGATCGCCAACGCCGAGAACAACCATAACCTCGACGTCGACGAACTGATCGTGGCCGAGGCCTATGTGGGCAAGAACCTGACGCTGAAGCGCGGCCAGCCGCGTGCCCGTGGCCGTTTCGGCAAGATCATGAAGCCGTTCTCGGAACTCACCATCAAGGTCCGCCAGGTCGAGGAGCAAGCCTAATGGGTCACAAGGTCAATCCGATCGGCATGCGCCTCCAGGTCAACCGGACCTGGGACAGCCGCTGGTACGCCGACACCAAGGATTACGGCGATCTTCTTCTCGAAGACGTCAAGATGCGCGAGTTCATCAAGGACGAGTGCAAGCAGGCCGGCGTCAGCCGCATCATCATCGAGCGTCCGCACAAGAAATGCCGTGTGACGATCCACACGGCGCGTCCGGGCGTGATCATCGGCAAGAAAGGCGCGGATATCGAGACGCTGCGCAAGAAGCTTGCCAACATGACCAAGAGCGAGCTGCACCTCAATATCGTCGAGGTCCGCAAGCCCGAGCTTGACGGTCAGCTGGTGGCGGAATCGATCGCCCAGCAGCTGGAACGTCGGGTCAGCTTCCGCCGCGCGATGAAACGCTCGGTGCAGAACGCCATGCGCATGGGTGCGCTTGGCATCCGGGTCAACGTGTCGGGCCGCCTCGGCGGCGCCGAGATCGCCCGGACGGAATGGTATCGCGAAGGCCGGGTGCCGCTGCACACGCTGCGCGCCGACATCGACTATGCCACCGCCGAAGCCACGACGCCCTACGGCATCATCGGCATCAAGGTCTGGATCTTCAAAGGCGAGATCATGGAGCACGATCCCAGTGCCCGCGACCGTCGTCAGGCAGAGCTCCAGGAGGGCGGGAGCGGCCCGTCCCGTCCGCGCCGCTGAGCCCTGAAGGAGAACAGAGATGCTGCAACCCAAGCGCACGAAATTCCGCAAGATGCACAAGGGCCGGATTCACGGCCAGGCTAAAGGCGGATTCGAGCTCAACTTCGGCCATTTCGGCCTGAAGGCGACCGAGCCCGAGCGAGTGACCGCGCGTCAGATCGAGGCAGCTCGCCGCGCCCTGACCCGCCACATGAAACGTCAGGGCCGGGTCTGGATCCGGATCTTCCCCGACACCCCCGTCTCGTCCAAACCGACCGAGGTCCGGATGGGTAAAGGGAAGGGGTCTGTCGATTTCTGGGCCGCGAAGATCAAGCCCGGCCGGATCATGTTCGAGATCGACGGTGTCAACGAGACCATCGCCCGCGAGGCGCTGCGTCTGGCGGCCATGAAGCTGCCGATCAAGACCCGGATCGTCGAACGCGAAGACTGGTAATTCTGGTCGCCTGAAATCATGAGGGGCCCCCGCGCCAAGGCGGGGGCCTTTTCTTTCCGGTGGTTCCCGAACCGCGGCCCGGCCGGGCGAATGCGATCGGGGCTTGCTTTATTCGGGTTAGGGGCTTATGGGGGCCTCTCATCCGCTAACCTCCATCGGAATCAGGGTGACCCTCGCGAGAGGCTTGGGGCCCTCCGTTGATGTTGAAAGGACGAAAAAGGCGATGAACGCCCAGGAACTGCGAGACAAGACGCCCGACCAGCTGCGCGACGCGCTGGCGAGCCTGAAGAAAGAGGCCTTCAACCTGCGCTTTCAGCAGGCCACGAACGCGCTCGAGAACACCGCCCGCATCCGCGAAGTCCGCCGCGACGTCGCCCGCGTGAAAACGGTGCTGAACGAAAAAGCCGCCAAGGCGTCGGAATAAGGGGAGCCTGACAGATGCCCAAACGTATCCTGCAAGGCACCGTGACCAGCGATCTGAACGATCAGACCGTCACCGTCCTGGTCGAACGCCGCTTCACGCACCCCGTGCTGAAGAAGACCATCCGTAAGTCCAAGAAATACCGGGCTCACGACGAGAACAACACCTTCAAGGTGGGCGACATGGTCCGCATTCAGGAATGCGCGCCCAAGTCGAAGACGAAACGCTGGGAGGTGGTGGCGCAGGTCTGACCTGTACCGCCTTCCGGTTTGAGCGAAACCCTGGGACCAGTTCCCAAAGGTCGGGAGAAACCAAATGATCCAGATGCAGACCAATCTGGATGTCGCTGACAACTCCGGCGCACGCCGGGTGCAGTGCATCAAGGTCCTCGGTGGGTCCAAGCGGAAATACGCTTCGGTCGGCGACATCATCGTCGTTTCCGTGAAAGAAGCCATTCCGCGCGGCCGCGTCAAGAAAGGCGATGTCCGCAAGGCTGTCGTCGTGCGCACGGCCAAGGAAGTCCGCCGCGAGGACGGCACCGCGATCCGCTTCGATCGCAACGCCGCCGTGATCCTCAATAACAACAACGAACCTGTCGGCACCCGGATCTTCGGGCCCGTCGTGCGCGAACTGCGTGCGAAGAACTTCATGAAGATCATCTCGCTGGCTCCGGAGGTGCTCTGATGGCTGCCAAGCTGAAAAAGGGCGACAAGGTCGTCGTGCTCGCCGGCAAGGACAAGGGTCGTGAAGGCACCATCCTGTCGGTCGACCCCAAGGCCGGCAAGGCCGTGGTGGAGGGCCTGAACATGGCGGTCCGTCACCAGCGCCAGACCCAGACCAGCCAGGGCGGCCGCATGCCGAAAGCCATGCCGATCGACCTGTCGAACCTCGCCATGGTCGACCCCAAAGAGGGCGGCCCGACCCGCGTCGGCTTCCGCGTGGAAGACGGCAAGAAGGTTCGCTTTGCCAAGAAATCGGGGGAAGTGATCGATGCTTGATGCTGCCACCTACACCCCGCGCCTCAAGTCGCTCTACCGGGAAACCATCCGGGCCGCTCTGAAGGAAGAGTTCGGCTACAAGAACGACATGATGATCCCGCGGCTCGACAAGATCGTGCTGAACATCGGCTGCGGTGCCGAAGCGGTGCGCGATTCCAAGAAGTCGAAATCCGCCCAGGAAGACCTGAGCCGGATCGCCGGTCAGAAAGCGGTCATCACCAAGGCCAAGAAGTCGATCGCCGGCTTCCGGGTCCGTGAGGACATGCCGCTCGGCACCAAGGTCACGCTGCGCGGCGACCGGATGTACGAATTCCTCGACCGCCTGATCACCATCGCGATGCCGCGCATCCGGGACTTCCGGGGCGTCTCGGGCAAGGCCTTCGACGGCCGCGGCAACTACGCGATGGGCCTGAAAGAGCACATCGTGTTCCCCGAGATCGAGTACGACAAGGTCGACGAGGTCTGGGGCATGGATATCGTCATTGCCACCACCGCGCGTACCGACGCGGAAGCGAAGGCGCTGTTGAAGCATTTCAACATGCCGTTCAACAGCTGATCGCGGGAGGGAGAACACCACATGGCTAAGAAATCTATGGTCGAGCGCGAACTCAAGCGCCAGCGCCTGGTGGAGAAATACGCCGCCAAACGCGCCAAGCTGAAAGAGATCGCGACCAACGAGGATCTTCCGATGGAAGAGCGGTTCAAGGCGCGCCTCAAGCTCGCCAAGCTGCCGCGCAATTCCTCGGCAACCCGGCTGCACAACCGCTGCCAGCTCACCGGGCGTCCGCACGCCTATTACCGCAAGTTGAAAATCTCGCGGATCATGCTGCGCGATCTGGGCTCGATGGGCCAGATCCCCGGCATGGTGAAGTCGAGCTGGTAAGGAGGGGAAGAGATGTCCGTGAACGATCCTCTCGGCGATATGCTGACCCGCATCCGCAACGCGCAGATGCGTGGCAAATCGACGGTGCGTACGCCCGCCTCCAAGCTTCGCGCCTGGGTGCTCGACGTGCTGAAAGACGAAGGCTACATCCGCGGCTACGAGGCCACGACCGGCAAGACCGGCCTGCCCGAGCTGGAAGTCAGCCTGAAATACTATGAAGGCCAGCCGGTCATTCGCGAAGTCAAGCGCGTCTCAACCCCCGGCCGGCGCGTCTACATGAGCGTGAAGGACCTGCCCTCGGTGCGCCAAGGTCTGGGTGTGTCGATCGTGTCGACGTCCAAGGGCGTGATGTCGGATGCGGCTGCGCGGTCGGCGAATGTCGGCGGCGAAGTGCTCTGCACGGTGTTCTAAGGAGGAAGGCAATGTCTCGTATTGGTAAGAAACCGGTCGAGCTGCCGTCGGGTGTTTCGGCATCCGTCTCCGGCCAGACCGTCGAAGTGAAGGGGCCCAAGGGCACCCGCAGCTTTACCGCGACCGACGATGTCACCATCGCGGTCGAGGATAACGCCGTCAGCGTCACGCCGCGCGGCACGTCGAAGCGCGCCCGTCAGCAATGGGGCATGTCCCGGACGATGGTTCAGAACCTCGTCAAGGGCGTGACCGAGGGCTTCAAGCGCGAGCTTGAGATCCAGGGCGTCGGCTACCGGGCCGCGATGCAGGGCAACGTGCTCAAGCTGAACCTCGGCTACTCGCACGAAGTCAACTTCGAGGTTCCGCAGGGCATCACCGTGACCGCCCCGAAACCGACCGAGATCGTGGTGGAAGGCATCGACCAGCAACAGGTCGGCCAGGTTGCCGCGAACATCCGCGAGTGGCGCGGCCCCGAGCCCTACAAGGGCAAGGGCATCCGCTACAAGGGTGAGTTCATCTTCCGTAAGGAAGGCAAGAAGAAGTAAGGGCGCGACAGATGGCAAACAGCAAAAGACACCTGTTCCTGAAACGCCGCCTGCGCGTTCGGAACAAGCTTCGCAAGATGAATGCCGGGCGGCTTCGCCTGTCGGTTCATCGCAGCAACAAGAACATCAGCGTGCAGCTGATCGACGACGTTCAGGGCGTGACCCTGGCCGCGGCCTCCTCGCTCGAGAAAGAGCTGGGCGTCATCGGCAAGAACAACGTCGAGGCGGCGGCCAAGGTGGGCTCGGCCATCGCCGAGCGCGCCAAGAAAGCCGGCGTCGAGGAATGCTACTTCGACCGCGGCGGCTTCCTCTTTCACGGCAGCGTCAAGGCTCTGGCCGACGCCGCGCGTGAAGGCGGCCTGAAGTTCTAAGGAGACGAGATATGGCAGAACGTGAGAACCGCCGGGACCGTCGCGATCGCGAGGAAACCCCGGAATTCGCCGATCGTCTCGTGGCGATCAACCGCGTGTCCAAGACCGTGAAGGGGGGCAAGCGCTTCGGCTTTGCCGCTCTCGTGGTGGTGGGCGACCAGAAGGGCCGCGTCGGCTTCGGCAAGGGCAAGGCCAAGGAAGTGCCCGAGGCGATCCGCAAGGCGACCGAGCAGGCCAAACGCAGCCTGATGCGCGTCCCGCTGCGCGAAGGCCGCACCCTGCACCATGACATTGAGGGCCGCCATGGTGCGGGCCGCGTTGTGATGCGCACCGCCCCGCAAGGGACCGGGATCATCGCCGGCGGTCCGATGCGCGCCGTGTTCGAGATGCTGGGCGTCCAGGACGTGGTCGCCAAGTCGATCGGTTCGCAGAACCCCTACAACATGATCCGCGCGACGCTGGACGGGCTTGCCCGCGAAAGCTCGCCGCGTCAGGTTGCGCAACGCCGTGGCAAGAAGGTCGCTGAAATCCTCAAGAAGGACGATGCGCCGGTTGCCGAAGCGGCCGAAGCGTAAGGAGATCCGAGCATGGCCAAGACCATCGTCGTCAAGCAGATCGGCTCGCCGATCCGCCGCCCCGACATCCAGCGCCGAACCCTGATCGGTCTGGGGCTGAACAAGATGCACAAGACCCGGGAACTGGAAGACACCCCCGCGATCCGCGGCATGGTCGCCAAGATCCCGCACCTGGTCGAGATCATCGAAGAGCGCGGCTGATCGCCCGTTCGCAGATCTGAAAGGCGCTCCGGGAACCCGGGGCGCCTTTGCCGTTTCGCGGGGACGCTGCGGCGCGGGCAGGGCAGGGCAAGACGGGGAGGGCAGGGCGCCGGAAGCGGGCGCCTGCGAATCCCTTGCTTCGCGGCGGCTCTGCGTCTATACGCCCCCGGTGGCCCCGCAGGGCCGCCCGGAAACAGTCAAGAAACGCCGTGGCCGCCCAATTCGCTTCGGGGGCGCGTCCGGCAAAGGAGAAGCGACATGAAACTGCATGAACTGCGCGACAATGACGGCGCCGCAAAGAAGGCCAAACGGGTCGGCCGCGGCCCGGGCTCGGGCAAGGGCAAGACCGCCGGTCGCGGTATCAAGGGTCAGAAATCCCGCTCGGGCGTGGCGATCAACGGGTATGAAGGCGGTCAGATGCCGCTCTACCAACGTCTGCCCAAGCGCGGCTTCAACAAGCCGAACCGCAAGGACTATGCGGTGGTGAACCTGGGCCTGATCCAGAAATTCGTCGAGGCCGGCAAACTCGATGGCTCGGCCGCGATCACCGAAGACGCGCTGGTCGCCTCGGGTCTGGTGCGCCGCAAGCTCGACGGCATCCGCGTGCTGGCGAAAGGCGAAGTGACGTCGAAGCTTTCGATCGAAGTTACCGGTGCCTCGAAAGCCGCCATCGAGGCGGTCGAGAAGGCCGGCGGGTCGCTCAAGGTCGCGACCGTTGCGGCCGAGGCCGCGTAAGGCTTCGAATTAAGGGATTGTGGGCGGCGTCCGCGCCGCTTAAATCTCCCCTAGTTTTCCAATGCGCCGCCGGAGCCGGAAGACGGTCCGGCGGCGCTGTCCTTGAAAGAGGCTCAGCATGGCATCAGCAGCAGAGCAAATGGCGGCGAACATGAGCTGGGGGGCCTTTGGCAAGGCCACCGAGCTTCGCCAGAGGATCCTGTTCACCCTGGGGCTTCTGATCGTCTACCGGCTTGGCACCTACATCCCCGTTCCCGGCATCGACGGGGCGGCGCTTCGCGACTTCATGGAGCGCGCTTCGACCGGGCTCGGCGGCATCCTGTCGATGTTCACCGGCGGCGCGCTGGGACGGATGGGGATCTTCGCTCTGGGGATCATGCCGTATATCTCGGCCTCGATCATCGTCCAGCTTCTGGCGGCGATGGTTCCGCAGCTCGAGGCGCTCAAGAAAGAGGGCGAACAGGGCCGCAAGAAGATCAACCAGTATACCCGCTATGGCACGGTGTTCCTGGCGGCGTTCCAGGCTTACGGGCTGGCGGTCAGCCTCGAGGCGGGCAACCTCGCGACCGATCCGGGCTGGTTCTTCCGGGCCTCAACGGTGATCACCATCGTCGGCGGCACCATGTTCCTGATGTGGCTCGGCGAACAGATCACCGCCCGCGGCGTCGGTAACGGCATCTCGCTGATCATCTTCGTGGGCATCATCGCCCAGGCCCCGGCGGCGCTGGCGCAGTTCCTCAGCCAGGGGCGGTCGGGCGCGATCCATCCGGGCGTGATCATCGGCGTGCTGGTGATGGTCGTTCTGGTGATCGCCTTCGTGGTCTTCATGGAACGCGCGCTGCGCAAGATCCATATCCAGTATCCGCGCCGTCAGGTCGGCATGAAGATGTATGACGGCGGGTCGAGCCACCTGCCGGTCAAGGTCAACCCGGCGGGCGTGATCCCGGCGATCTTCGCCTCGTCGCTGCTTCTGCTGCCGACCACGATCTCGACCTTCTCGGGCACCCAGACCGGGCCGGTGATGTCGGTGATCCTGGCCTATTTCGGACCCGGTCAGCCGCTGTACCTGCTGTTCTTCTCGGCCATGATCGTGTTCTTCACCTACTTCTACACGTTCAACGTGGCCTTCAAGACCGAGGACGTGGCCGACAACCTCAAGAACCAGAACGGCTTCATCCCCGGCATTCGTCCCGGCAAGCGGACCCAGGACTATCTGGACTATGTCGTGACGCGGGTCCTGGTGCTGGGCTCGGCCTATCTGGCGCTGGTGTGTCTGCTGCCCGAGATCCTGCGGTCGCAACTGGCCATTCCGTTCTACTTCGGCGGCACGTCCGTCCTGATCGTGGTGTCGGTGACGATGGACACGATCCAACAGATCCAGTCCCACCTGCTGGCGCATCAGTACGAGGGGCTGATCGAAAAATCGCAACTCAGGCGCAAGCGCAAAGGCGCAAGAAAAGGGACAGCTCGCAGATGAACATCATCCTACTGGGCCCGCCCGGAGCCGGTAAGGGCACGCAAGCCCGCCGGCTCGTGGAGGAACGGGGCATGACCCAGCTTTCCACCGGTGACATGCTGCGCGAGGCGCGCAGTTCGGGCACCGAGATGGGACGGAAGGTGGCCGAGGTCATGGACCGCGGCGAACTGGTGACCGACGAGATCGTGATCGGCCTGATCGCCGAGAAGCTTGAGGCGGGCGCCGGGGGCGGGTTCATCTTCGACGGCTTTCCGCGGACGCTGGCCCAGGCCGATGCGCTTGGCGCGTTGCTGGACCGGATGGGGCAGAAGCTCGATGCCGTGATCGAGATGCGGGTCGATGACGAGGCGCTGGTCGCCCGGATCACCGCGCGCTCGACCTGCGGCAGCTGCGGCGAGGTCTATAACGACCTGACCAGGCCGATCCCGGCCGACGGCAAATGCACCAAATGCGGCGGCACCGAGTTCAAGCGCCGGGCCGACGACAACGAGACCAGCCTGCGTCAGCGGCTGATGGAATACTACAAGAAGACCTCGCCGCTGATCGGCTATTACTATGCCAAGGGCGATCTGACCGGGGTCGACGGTCTGGCCGAGATCGACGAGGTCTCGGGTGCGATCAAGGCCATTCTCGACTCCTGATCCGGCACGGATCCGCACGGCCCGCCCCAGCAGGGCGGCGGGCCGTCACACCTCGTCGGGCTTTCTGATCTGGGCGGCGAATTCGGGGATGCGGGGTTCGATATAGGCATAGAAGGCCTTGTTCCGTTCGCCCGGGTCCTTGATGCCCTTGATCTGCGCGATGGCGGCGTTCAGCACGTTCACCACCTTCTTGCTGGTCTGGAACTTGGCGGCCAGCCCGCGCGACGGGTGCCAGCCGGTGACGACGCCTTCGAGCGTGGTGAACACCTCGAACAGCTTCCTGTCCTTGGGCGGTGCTCCGGTCGTGGGGTCGAAGGCGGTGTCGGGATCGGTGACGGGTTCGATCCAGTCGGGCAGCTTGTCCTTGGGGGTCTTGACCAGCTGGTTTGACAGCCAGCTCTTGAAGGCACGGTCCCAGGCCTTGGCGGCCGCCTTCTTGCGCTCTTCCTCGGTCTTGGTCGCGTCGGTCTTGTCGTAAAGCTTGGCCAGAAGCTTGGGCGAGCCGTCCTTGAAGATCTTGCGGGCCTTGCTCATGTCCATGTTGAACTGCTGGGTCTCGCGCTCGGGTGTCTGCTCCTT
Organism: Rhodovulum kholense; assembly: GCF_003053725.1. Lineage (GTDB taxonomy): Bacteria > Pseudomonadota > Alphaproteobacteria > Rhodobacterales > Rhodobacteraceae > Rhodovulum > Rhodovulum kholense. The sequence goes on along the minus strand of NZ_QAYC01000024.1, from coordinate 28,088 downwards.
TTCCGGTCCGCTGCCATGGGTCGTCCGGATGCGCCCGCCCTCGGGGAAATAGACGCTGCCGATGATGCCGTCCTTCAGGCTGCAGATCAGCGTCACCTCCTCGTTGCCGCCAAGCTCGTCCAGCGCCCATTTCGGGATGCCGGTTTCCTTCTTCCAGGCCGGCGTCTCGTTCTGGCCGTAGGTGGGCAGGAAGGGGCTGGGCGAGGTGTCGACCTCGCGCTGCAGGGGCGGTCCGAGGGCGCGCAACCGCTGGACAGGGGCGCTGATCTCTGCAAGGCCCCTGAGGGTATCGAGCGTGGCGGTCGCGGGCATGGAAGAGGATGCCTGGCCCGGCGCGGCTGCGGTCCTGACGGGCGCGCGCGGACGGGACCGTGTGGCAGAAGACTTCACGCGGGTCCTCCTTTCTGGCAGGACATGCGGACGCCGCTGCCGCGGCCCGCGGGCGAGGGATACAACCGAAAGGATAGCGCCCCGGCGGCCCCCGGTCCATCGCGATGGCTGCCCAGGTGCGATGCGGCGCATGGGTGGCAAATCGTCGAAATGGATCTTGACAGCTTACGAATACCCTTGACGGGTGCGTGGAATCGCCCTACGCACGGCGTCTCGATAGAGAATCGACCAATTGCCGCAGGCGGGTGAAGCTGACCCGAATCGGCGGTCCGATCAAGGCGGCCCGGAGGCGACAGGCTTTCGGGCCATAGTTGTGAAAAAAGGTTCTGGAGCGACGGAACCGCAACGAAAGGAATATTGCGCGTGGCACGTATTGCTGGCGTCAACATCCCCACCGGGAAACGGGTGCCGATCGCCCTGACCTACATCCATGGCATCGGGCCGACCACGGCCGACGCGATCTGCGAGGCCGTCGGCATCGACAAGACCCGCCGGGTCAACGAGCTGTCGGACGCCGAGGTGCTGTCGATCCGCGAACATATCGACGCCAACCTGACCGTCGAGGGCGACCTGCGCCGCGAAGTTCAGATGAACATCAAGCGCCTGATGGACCTCGGCTGCTATCGCGGCCTGCGTCACCGCCGCAACCTGCCGGTTCGCGGTCAGCGGACGCATACCAACGCCCGTACCCGCAAGGGCCCGGCGAAACCCATCGCCGGCAAGAAGAAATAAGGGAGGGCTCGAGATATGGCACGCGATAAAACCCGGGTCCGCCGCAAGGAACGCAAGAACATCGCCGCCGGTGTGGCGCATGTGAACTCGTCCTTCAACAACACCAAGATCCTGATCTCGGACGTTCAGGGCAACGCCATCGCCTGGTCGTCGGCCGGGACCATGGGCTTCAAGGGCTCGCGCAAGTCGACCCCCTATGCCGCCCAGATGGCTGCCGAGGATGCCGGCCGCAAGGCTCAGGAACATGGCGTCAAGACGCTCGAAGTCGAAGTGCAGGGCCCCGGTTCGGGCCGTGAAAGCGCGCTGCGTGCGCTGGCTGCCATCGGCTTCAACATCACGTCGATTCGCGACGTGACCCCGATCGCGCATAACGGCTGCCGTCCGCCGAAACGCCGCCGGGTCTGATTTCGAACCTTTCGCTCGGGCTGCGCGGCTTCCGCGTGGCCCGCGCCTGTCTTAATTGACCTCGGGCGTCTGCTGCTTCTGGACATGGGCTGCGGGCAGGAATTGAGGAGACACGCATGATCCACAAGAACTGGCAGGAACTCATCAAGCCGACCCAGCTCGAGATCAAGCCGGGCAACGATCCGTCGCGCCAGGCGACGGTCGTGGCCGAGCCGCTGGAGCGGGGCTTCGGGCTGACGCTCGGCAACGCGCTGCGCCGGGTGCTGATGAGCTCGCTGCAGGGGGCGGCTATCACCTCCGTCCAGATCGACAACGTGCTGCATGAGTTCTCGTCGGTGGCCGGGGTCCGCGAGGATGTCACCGACATCGTGCTGAACCTCAAGGGCATCGCTCTGCGGATGGATGTCGAGGGGCCGAAACGCCTGTCGATCTCGGCCAAGGGGCCGGGCGTCGTCACCGCCGGCGACATCTCGGAAAGCGCCGGGATCGAGGTCCTGAACCGCGATCACGTGGTCTGCCACCTCGACGACGGGGCCGACCTGTTCATGGAACTGACCGTGAACACCGGCAAGGGCTATGTCGCCGCCGACAAGAACCGGCCCGAAGACGCGCCGATCGGCCTCATTCCGATCGATGCGATCTATTCGCCGGTGAAGAAGGTGGCCTATGACGTCCAGCCGACCCGCGAGGGTCAGGTTCTGGACTATGACAAGCTGACCCTGAAGATCGAGACCGACGGGTCGGTCACGCCGGACGACGCCGTGGCCTTTGCCGCGCGCATCCTGCAGGACCAGCTGTCGATCTTCGTCAACTTCGACGAACCGGAATCGGCCAGCCGCGAGTCGGACGATGACGGGCTCGAGTTCAATCCGCTTCTGCTGAAGAAGGTGGACGAACTGGAACTGTCGGTCCGCTCGGCGAACTGCCTGAAGAACGACAACATCGTCTATATCGGTGACCTCATTCAGAAGACCGAGGCCGAAATGCTGCGGACCCCGAACTTCGGTCGCAAGTCGCTGAACGAGATCAAGGAAGTGCTGTCCGGCATGGGCCTGCACCTCGGCATGGATGTCGAGGAATGGCCGCCGGAAAACATCGAGGAACTGGCCAAGAAATTCGAGGACCAGTTCTGAGGCACCCAATTCGCGCCGGGCGGCAGGTCCGCCCGGCGTGCAAGACCCGGGCAATTCCGCCCCAAGGAGAGCGGTTCCGAACGCAGGACCGCCGGACAAAGCAAAACGTAGGAGTTTGAAATGCGTCACGCCCGCGGCTATCGCCGCCTGAACCGTACCCACGAACACCGCAAGGCGCTGTTCGCCAACATGGCCGGCTCGCTGATCGAGCACGAGCAGATCAAGACCACGCTGCCCAAGGCCAAGGAACTCAAGCGCATTGCCGACAAGCTGATTACGCTTGGCAAGCGCGGCGACCTGCACGCCCGCCGTCAGGCTGCGGCGCGCCTGAAACAGGACGCCCATGTTGCGAAACTTTTCGAGGTGCTCGGCCCGCGCTATGCCGAACGCAATGGCGGCTATGTCCGCGTGCTGAAAGCCGGTTTCCGCTATGGCGACATGGCCCCGATGGCCATCGTCGAATTCGTCGACCGCGATCTCGACGCCAAGGGCCTTGCGGACCGCGCCCGTCTGGAAGCCGAAGAGTCGGCCGAGGACTGATCCTCCCGGCCCGCCGGGAAGGCCTGCCTTGCGCGGGCCCGGGCGGGCCGATACCGGCGCATCGGACACGAAGCACCGGAAACGGCACAACGTAAAAATGAGCGGGACGTCTTCGGGAAAGCCGGAGAGCCCCGGAAAAACATGGGGCCCAGCCAATCGGCAGGGCCCCTTCGTTTTCGTTCCCCCGGATCCACGCCCCCCCAGGCGCCATGATCTCAGGCCGCGTTGCGGCGGCCCTTGGGTTGGCCCGGGCGCTCCTGCGCCGTCAGGCCAGCGTGCTCGATGCGCGCGACAGCGTCATCGAGCAAAGATAGAAGCTGGGCATCCTCCACCTGTGCCGAGCCCGCATATTCCAGGATCTCGGTCCGAAGGGGTGTCGGCAAGCGCATGACACGATTGAACAAACCAGGATGCATTGCCCGCACTGATTGCTCCGACAGACTCAAACAAAACTACACGTAACCAACGTCAATTTACGGTTGACTGGCATCGAGGCAACTTGTCTAAAAAGCCATGTTCGAAAAGTCGGTGTTCGATCGGGAACTGCGGACCCTCGATGCGCTTGCGCCTCAGGGATACAATATCGGCTTGCACATCCGCTTTACCTCCCCGTTGCTGGCATTCCAGACGTATGCGCCAGAGTGGCTGGCGCGTTATACCGAACATGGCTACCTCCTGCGCGACCCGTCGGTCGCCTGGGGCTTTTCAACCACCGGCGCGACACGGTGGAGCAATGAAAACATGCCCGATCCCTTCGGCATCTTCCTCGATGCCGCGCGGTTCGGCCTCAAGTACGGCGTGACGATCTCCTGGGGGCCTATCACCTCCAGAACCATTGCGAGTGTGGCAAGAGCAGATCGGGAATTCGAGGATGCCGAGATCGCCGAGATCGAAGCCCTCGTGCGTCGTCTTCACGACATGACCGAGCCACCGCAAGAGCTCACCAAGGCTCAGATCGATGCGCTGAAATGCATTGCGGATGGCGATCGCCATGCAGCTGCGGCCTGCAAGCTGGGAATCTCCGAAAGTGCGCTCAAGGCCAGATTGTCCTCTGCCCGACAGAGGCTGATGGCGCGCACGACGGCCGAAGCGATTCAGCGCGCAAAAGACTACAGACTGCTTTGAACGCAGTCGCCCTCCGCACGGTTCTTACCCACCACCACCCTGCAGGAGGCACCTATGCAGACCACGACTCTTTCCTTTGAAAATCTCCACAACCATGGCGAGCTTTTTGCGAACATGCTTCGCGCAAGGCGCGATCTCTTCATCGAGCGCAACAAGTGGGACCTGCCCGAGGCCATGGGCATGGAATACGACCAGTACGACACCCCCGCCAGCCGCTGGGTCGTCGTGCATGACGATCTGGGCCAGGTTCTTGCCGGCAACCGGCTGACCCCCACCACGGCGCGCTGCGGGATCTATTCCTACATGATCCGCGATGCGCAGAAGGGGCTTCTGGACACGATCCCGTCGCATCTTCTCTATGACGAGGCCCCGGTCGGCGAAACCGTCTGGGAAAGCTCGCGCTGCTTCGTCACCCAGAAGGTGCCGCTGCATCTGCGCCGGCCGATCTACTTCAACCTGGTGCAGGAACTGGCCCGGGCCGCCCGGAGCCTTGGCGCGACCCAGTGCCTGGCGCTTCTGAACGCCAACTGGCCGCTCTGGAACAAGCGGGTCGGGATCGACATGACCGCGATGGGACCGGTGATGGAAATCGACGGCATCAAGAACCAGGTGATCTCGATGAACTTCGCCGCCAACCTTCACTAGACCGTCCGGACCGGCGAGGGGGGCCGGGGCGCGCATCCAACGGGGCGCCCCGGCCCGACCCGGTCAGGGCAGCCGTTGCACTCTGGCGCGTGCGGCCTCATATGATCGGCCATGCCGCCGCCCCGGAGCGTTTCGATGACCCGACTTGTCGCATTCCTCTGTCTTGTGCTGATCGCCGCGCCGCTATGGGCCGAGACCCGCGCCCCCGACAGCCGGGCCGAGATCCAGCTGAGCTTTGCCCCGGTGGTCCGCGAAGCCGCCCCGGCGGTGGTCAACGTCTTTACCAGCCGCACAGTCGCCGACGCGCCGACACCCTTTGCCGCCGATCCCTTCTTTTCCGATCTCTTCCGCAATTTCGGCCGGGCCCAGCCCCGGGTCGAGAACGCGCTGGGGTCGGGGGTGATCGTGTCGCCGGACGGGATGGTCGTCTCGAACTACCATGTCGTCGGCCGCGCCGATCAGATCCGGGTCGTTCTGGCCGACCGCCGCGAATTCGACGCCCAGGTGCTGCTGGCCGACGAAGAGGCCGATCTGGCCGTCCTGCAACTGACCGGCGCGCGCGACCTGCCCTCGTTGCCGTTGCGCGATTCCGACGAAATCGAGGTCGGCGATCTGGTTCTGGCAATCGGCAACCCCTTCGGGATCGGCCAGACCGTCAGTTCGGGCATCGTCTCGGGGCTCGCCCGCTCTGGGCTCTCGATCGGTGGCGGGCGCGGCTATTTCATCCAGACAGACGCGGCGATCAACCCGGGCAATTCCGGCGGCGCGCTCGTCGACATGGCCGGGCGGCTCGTCGGCATCAATACCGCGATCCTGTCGCGCTCGGGCGGGTCGAACGGCATCGGCTTCGCGATTCCCGCCAATCTGGTCTCGCGCTTCATCGAACAGGCCCAGACCGGCGCGCGGCGGTTCCAGCGCCCCTGGGCGGGGCTTGCGGGCCAGCCGGTCGATGCGGGCCTGGCCGAGGCGCTGGGGATGGACACGCCGCGTGGCGTGGTCCTGAACGAGCTGCATCCCGAAAGCCCGTTCCGCGCCGCGGGGCTTGGGGTCGGCGATGTGGTGCTGTCGCTGGGCGGCGATCCGGTCAACACCCCGCAGGAGATGCTGTTCCGTCTCTCGGCCGAGGGCGTCGGCCGCCAGATCGAAGTCAGCTATCTGCATCAGGGCGATGGTCGGCCACGCACCGCCCGCGTCGATCTGATCGCCCCGCCCGAGACGCCGCCGCGCGACCCGCTGACGGTGCGCGGGCAAAGCGTGCTGGCGGGTCTTTCCGTGGTGAACCTCAATCCCGCCGTTTTGCAGGAAAACGGCCTGCCCTCAGGGCTTTCGGGCGTTCTGGTCACCGATCCCGGATCGGTCGGCGGCCGCGTCGGGCTGGCGCCCGGCGACATCCTGCTGCAGATCAACGACCGGCCCGTTGCCACCACCGCAGATGTGGCCCGGGCCGCGCGTGAGGGTGGGCGCAGCTGGTATGTCGAATATCTCCGGGGCGGGCGGCGCAGCGTCTTGCGCTTTCGTGTCTGACGGCTTCGGCGTAGGCTCTGCCGATGGCTGACCTTTTCGACCAGACCCCCAAGACCGCGCCGGACCGGACCGGGGCCGGGCCGCGCCCGCTGGCCGACCGGCTGCGGCCGCGGCGGCTGGCCGAGGTGATCGGGCAGGACCATGTGCTGGGCCCCGAGGCGCCGCTGGGGGTGATGCTGGCCTCGGGCACGCTGTCCTCGCTGGTGTTCTGGGGGCCGCCCGGCGTCGGCAAGACCACCATCGCCCGGCTGCTGGCCGACGAGACCGATCTGGCCTTCGTGCAGATCAGCGCGATCTTCTCGGGCGTGGCCGATCTCAAGAAGGTGTTCGAGGCGGCGCGGCTGCGCCATGCCAACGGGCAGGGCACGCTTCTGTTCGTCGACGAGATCCACCGCTTCAACAAGGCCCAGCAGGACGGGTTTCTGCCGCATATGGAGGATGGGACGATCCTTCTGGTGGGGGCCACGACCGAGAACCCAAGCTTCGAACTGAACGCGGCGCTGCTGTCCCGGGCGCAGGTGCTGGTGCTGGAACGGCTCGACCCCGCGCATCTGGAGCTGCTGGCGCAGCGCGCCGAGCACGAGCTTGGCCGCCCGCTGCCCCTGACCGGCGAGGCCCGGGACGACCTGATCGCCATGGCCGATGGCGACGGGCGCGCCCTTCTGAACCTGATCGAGCAGGTCATGGCCTGGAAGGTGACGGGGTCGCTCGCGCCCGCCGATCTGGCGCGGCGGCTGCAGAAACGCGCCGCGCAATACGACAAAAGCGGCGACGGCCATTACAACCTGATTTCGGCGCTGCACAAGTCGGTGCGCGGTTCGGACCCCGACGCCGCGCTTTACTGGCTGACCCGGATGCTGGAGGGCGGCGAAGATCCGCGCTTTCTGGCCCGCCGCATCACCCGCATGAGCATCGAGGATATCGGCCTTGCCGATCCGCAGGCCCAGACGATCTGCCTCGATGCCTGGTCGGTCTATGAACGGCTGGGCTCGCCCGAGGGCGAACTGGCGCTGGCCCAGGCGGTGATCTATCTTGCGCTCGCGCCGAAATCGAACGCGGGCTACAGCGCCTACAAGGCGGCGCGGCAGGCGGCGCAGAAGACCGGGTCTGAACCTCCGCCCAAGCATATCCTGAACGCGCCGACCCGGCTGATGAAGGACCAGGGCTATGGCGCGGGCTATCAGTACGACCACGACGCCGAGGACGGCTTTTCGGGCCAGAACTACTTTCCCGACAGCATGAAGCGGGGGGTCTACTACACGCCCGTCGAGCGCGGGTTCGAACGCGAGCTGAAACGGCGGCTGGACTATTTCTCAAAGCTGCGCGACCGGCGGCAGGACAGTTGACAAGCCCGCGCGGCGGCGCGATGGGAAGCCCATGACTGGCGCGACACTCCTGCAAGTCGCCCTCGGGGGCGCGATCGGCTCCGTGGGCCGCTATCTGTCCGGCGTGGCGATGACCTCGCTTCTGGGGCGCGGCTTTCCCTGGGGCACGATCTTCGTCAATATCCTTGGCTCGTTCCTGATGGGGGTGCTGATCGTGGTTCTGGCCAAAAAGGGCGGCGCGCCCTTCGCGCCCTTCTTCCAGATCGGTCTGTTGGGCGGGTTCACCACCTTTTCGTCCTTCTCGCTGGACGCGCTGACCCTTTACGAACGCGGCCAGGCCGAACTGGCGATGGCCTATGTGGCCGGGTCGCTGATCTTGTCGCTGGGGGCTATCGCGCTGGCCTTCTGGCTGATGCGGAGCCTTCTGGCATGAGCGGTGTGCAGACCCTGACCGTGGCCCCCGGCGATGGCGACCAGCGGCTCGACCGTTGGTTCCGGCGGCAGTTTCCCCATGTCTCGCAGGGGCGCATCGAAAAGCTTTGCCGCAAGGGCGAGATCCGGGTCGATGGCGGCCGGGTCAAGCCCGCGACCCGGCTCGAGGCGGGCCAGCAGGTGCGGGTGCCGCCGCTGCCCGACCCGGGCGAGATCGAAGCCGCGCCGAAACCCAGGGTTTCGGACGCCGATGCCGAGATGATCCGCGGCTGCGTGATCTTCCGCGACGCCCATGTCCTCGTGCTGAACAAGCCGCCGGGCCTGCCGGTGCAGGGCGGCAGCGGGCAGGCGCGCCATGTCGACGGCATGGGCGAGGCGTTGCGCTTCGGCTATGACGAGAACCCGCGCCTCGTGCACCGGCTCGACCGCGACACCTCGGGCGTGCTGATCCTCGCGCGGACCCGCGCCGTCGCCAAGGACCTGACCGCCGCCTTCCGCGCTCGCGAGACCCGCAAGATCTACTGGGCCGTGGTGGCGGGCGTGCCGCATCCCCGGATGGGCACGATCCGCTTCGGGCTGGTCAAGGCGCCGGGGCACGGCTCGGGCGGCGAGGGCGAAAAGATGCTGTGCATCCATCCCGCCAAGGTCGACCAGACCGAGGGCGCCAAGCGCGCCACGTCGGATTACGCGGTTCTGTCGGCGCTGGGCACGCGGGCCAGCTGGTGCGCGCTGGTCCCGGTCACGGGCCGCACCCACCAGCTGCGCGCGCATATGGCCGAGATCGGGCACCCCATCGTCGGCGACGGCAAATATGGCGGTTCGGGGCAGGAGAACCTGGGCGAGGGCTGGGGCGCCCAGCTGGGCGGCGAGATCAGCCGCAAGCTGCATCTGCATGCCCGCCACCTGTCGCTGACCCATCCGGTGACCGGGGCGCATCTGAAACTGACCGCGCCGCTGCCGCCGCATATGAAACGCACCTGGGACATGCTCGGCTGGTCCGAGACCGATGTGCCGATCGACCCCTTCGAGGATCTGGAATGACCGTTCGCCGTCTTGCCCTTTTCGATGTCGATGGCACCCTCGTCGACAGTCAGGCCCATATCGCCGGGGCGATGGAGGCGGCCTTTGCCGCCGAGGGCCTGCCGCTGCCGCCCCATGACGAGGTGCTTGGCGTCGTCGGCCTGTCGCTGCCGCTGGCACTGGCGGCGCTTGCCCCCGATGCGCCCGCAGAGCGGCTCGACCGCATGGTCGAGGCCTACCGGCAGCAATTCTTCGCGCTCCGGGTCGGGCAGGCGGCGTCGCCGCTTTTCACCGGTGCAAGAGAAGCGCTGGCGGCGCTGGCTGGCGTCGAGGGAATGGAATTGGGCATCGCCACCGGCAAGTCCCGGCGCGGGCTCGACGCGATCCTCGAGGCGCATGGGCTGTCCGGACAGTTCGCCACCCGGCAGGTGTCGGACGATCACCCCTCGAAGCCGCATCCCTCGATGGTGCTGGCGGCACTGGCCGAGACCGGGGTCGCGCCCGACCGGGCGGTGATGATCGGCGACACCGAATTCGACATGGAAATGGGCCGCGCGGCCGGTGTTCGCACCCTGGCCGTGGCCTGGGGCTATCACCCGGCCGACCGTCTGGGCGCGGCCGATGCGGTGGTCGAGCGCTTTGCCGACCTGCCCGCGGCGGTACTGGCGCTGGTGGGAGAGATGGCATGACCGAATGGGCGCTCAAACGCTTCTGGACCGAGGCGGGCATCGACGCGGCCGAGGGCGGCTATGCGGTGCTGCTGGACGGACGCCCGGTCAAGACCCCCGCCAAGATGCCGCTGGTGGTGCCGACCCGCGCCATGGCCGAGGCCATCGCGCTTGAATGGGACGCGCAGGACGCCCAGGTTGCGCCGCTGACCATGCCGGTCACCCGGGCCGCCAATGCCGCCATCGACAAGGTGCGTGTGCAGCGGGCAGAGGTGGCCGAGCTGATCGCCGCCTATGGCGAAAGCGACCTGCTGTGCCACCGCGCCGAAAGCCCGCCCGCGCTGGCCCGCCGTCAGGCCGCGGCCTGGGACCCCTTGCTGGCCTGGGCGGCCGAGGCGCTGGGCGCGCCGCTAACCCCCACGGTGGGGGTGATTCCGATGCGTCAACCGGCCGAGAGCCTGGCACGGCTCCGGGCCCGCGTCGCCGGTTTCGACCCGTTCGAACTGACCGCGCTGCACGATCTGGTCGGGCTCTCGGGTTCCCTGGTGATCGGACTGGCGGCCGCCGAGACGGTCGAGACCCCCGAACGGCTGTGGGATCTGTCGCGGATCGACGAAACCTGGCAGGAAGAGCAATGGGGCAGCGATGCCGAGGCCGCCGAGGCCGCGGCCGCCCGGCGGCGCGACTTCCTGCAGGCCCGGCGTTTTCTCGATCTGTCCCGGGCATCGCGCTGATGCCGCCGGGGTGATCCCGGCTGCCTAAATACTGTGCAAGCCACAATGGTCGCAGCCCTGCCCGCCGGGGAAAGCGCGGGGACCCCCTGTGCCCTTGACCTGATGGCGGTATTTTGCCCAAACTTGAGGCGCAGAGGGGTTGGGATCTCTCATAGCCACGCTCCTGCCCGCCGGGGGGGTGAACTATAAGCCGTCTGAACGGACGGATATTCAGGAAGAGGTAAACATGAAGAAATCCGTTATTCTTGGCGCGCTGACCGTGGCCGCCTGCGCCGCGGGGGCGGCGGGAGCGGCGACCCTCGACGATGTCAAGGCACGCGGCAAGCTGAACTGCGGCACCAACACGGGCCTTGTCGGGTTCGCCGCGCCGGATGCCAACGGCGACTGGCAGGGCTTCGACGTGGCGGTGTGCCGCGCGGTGGCCGCCGCCGTGCTGGGGGATTCCTCCGCCGTCGAATTCGTGCCCACCACGGGCAAGACCCGCTTTACCGCTCTGGCCTCCGGCGAGATCGACATGCTGGTGCGCAACACCACCTGGACCTTCTCGCGCGATGTCGACCTCAAGTTCACTTTTGTCGGCGTGAACTACTATGACGGTCAGGGCTTCATGGTACCGAAGGCGCTGGGCGTCAGCTCGGCCAAGGAACTCGACGGCGCCACTGTCTGCATCCAGACCGGCACCACGACCGAGCTGAACCTCGCGGACTTCTTCCGCGTGAACAACATCACCTACGAGCCGGTCCCGATCGAGACCAACGAACAGGCGCAGCAACAATATCTGGCAGGCGCCTGCGACGTTTACACCACCGACGCCTCGGGTCTGGCCGCGACGCGCGCCACCTTCGAGGACCCGACCGCGCATGTGGTCCTGCCCGAGATCATCTCGAAAGAGCCGCTGGGCCCGCTGGTGCGCCATGGCGACGACGAATGGGCCGATATCGTCCGCTGGACGCTGAACGCGCTGATCGCCGCCGAGGAATATGGCGTGACCTCGGCCAATATCGACGAACTGGCCGCTGCGCCGACCACCAACCCGGAAATCAACCGTCTGCTCGGCACCGAGGGTGGCCTTGGCGAGATGCTGGGCCTGCCGGCCGACTGGGCGGTGAAGGCGATCAAGGCGGGCGGCAACTACGGCGAGCTGTTCGAGAAATATATCGGCCAGAACACGCCCATCGGCCTTGCCCGCGGGCTGAACGCGCAGTGGACCGATGGCGGCCTGATGTACGCGCCGCCGTTCCGGTAAGACCAGACTTCGAAGGGCGCGGCACCAGACCGCGCCCTTCGCCTATCTGGACCAAGAACAAGAGAATCCCGGAGGGACGCGGCCGCAACGGTCCGCGCATGATATTCTATTGCCGGGAGGGAGCTACAGGGAGCGCCCGCATGACCAGCTATCCGGACGTATCGCGCGAGACGTTCCGTCTGCGCATGTTGATCTTCGATACCCGCTACCGATCGCTCACCATCCAGGTGGTCGCGCTGATCGCCTTCATGCTGCTGGTGGCCTGGATCGTCAGCAACACCGTGCAGAACCTCGCCGATCTGGGCAAGCCCATCGACTTCGGCTTTCTGACGGGGGCGGCGCAATACGACATCAACCAGACCCTCATCGAGTACACCAACCGCGACAGCCATCTGAGGGCCGCCTTCGTCGGACTTCTGAACACCCTGCTGGTGGCGGCCCTCGGCTGCACGCTGGCCACCGTCCTCGGCGTCATCATCGGCGTGCTGCGACTGTCGCGCAACTGGCTCGTGGCGCGGCTGATGACCGTCTATGTCGAATTGTTCCGAAACGTGCCGGTGCTGCTCTGGATCGTGTTCTTCATGGCGATCCTGATCGAGACCCTGCCGCCGCCGAACGCCTTCCGGGGCGAAAATGCCACCGCCTCGATGCTTCTGGGCGACAGCGTGGCGCTGACCAATCGCGGCTTCTACATCCCAGAGCCGCTGTTTTCCCGCAGCCTGGGCGATATTTCGGTCTTCGGAGCCTTCGACATCAGCCTCGACCTGATCGCGTTCCTTGCGGTCCTTGCAGCCGGGCTCTGGGCCTCGGCGCGAATCCGGGCGCGGGCCGACCGGATCCAGAACCAGACCGGCCTCCGGCCCACCACCTGGTATCTGCGCCTCGGCGTGGTCGCGGTGCCGGTGCTGATCGTGCTGGTCGCACTGGGGTTTCACCTTGGCTATCCCGAACTCAAGGGCTTCAACTTCCGCGGCGGGATCTACATGCGGAACTCGCTGATCGCGCTCTGGCTGGCGCTCAGCTTCTATACCGCGGCCTTCATCGCCGAGATCGTGCGGGGCGGCATCCTGGCCATATCGAAGGGCCAGACCGAGGCCGCGGCGGCGCTGGGCCTCCGGCCGAACCGGATCATGTCGCTGGTGATCCTGCCGCAGGCGCTTCGGGTCATCATCCCGCCGCTGATCTCGCAATACCTGAACCTGACGAAGAACTCGTCGCTGGCGATCGCGGTCGGCTACATGGACATCACCGGCACGCTCGGCGGCATCACCATGGGCCAGACCGGGCGCGAGCTGGAATGCGTGCTCTTGATGATGGCGTTCTATCTGGCGATCTCTCTGGTCATCTCGACGGCGATGAACTGGTACGATGCCCGGGTCCGGCTGGTGGAGCGGTGAGATGAGCGGAACCCATGCCCATAGCGCCGCCTTCGTCCGCGACCGCATGATACCCCAGGAACCGCCCCCCGACCGCTCGATCGGTGCGCTGGGATGGTTGCGCCAGAACCTGTTCTCGTCCTGGCTGAATGCGGCACTGACCCTGGTGTCTCTGGCCCTGATCGGGGCCCTGCTGGCGGCGGTCCTGCCTTGGGTCGTGCATTCCAGCTGGACCGCCAACTCGCTTTCCGAGTGTCGCGAACAGATCAAGGCGGCCTACGGACCCGAGGAAAGCGGCGCCTGCTGGGCGGTGATACGCGAGCGCTGGTCGCAACTGATCTTCGGCTTCTACCCGTCCGAGATCTACTGGCGCCCGATCCTGGCCTTCGGGACCGCGCTGGGCGGACTGGCTCCGGTCCTGTTCCCCGGCGTTCCGCGCAGGGCGCTTTACCTGACAGCGGCTGCGCCCTTTCTGGTGCCCTGGTTGCTGTGGGGCGGCACGGTCTGGCTGCCGGTCGCGGTCGCCTTCGGTTTCGTGCTGGGCTATGCGGGCTTCCGGGTGGTTGCGCCTTGGGCGGGCGGGATTCTCGGCGCGATCGCGGCGGGGCTTGTGCCCGTGCTGTGGTGGCTGCTGCTGGCGGGGAAGGCCGCCGGTGGGCTGCAGGAGATCCTGCCGCTGGGCATCGAGCCTGTCTCGAGCCGCAATTTCGGCGGCTTCATGCTGTCGATCACCATCGGGCTGACGGCGATCACGCTATCGCTTCCGATCGGCATCCTGCTGGCCCTGGGGCGGCAGTCGCGGATGTTCATCGTCAAGGTGATCTGCGTCGGCGTTATCGAGTTCGTGCGCGGCGTGCCGTTGATCACGCTGCTCTTCGTGGCCTGGCTCTTGCTGAACTACTTCATGCCGCCGAACACCAATTTCGACATCATCCTCAGGGTCATCATCATGGTGACGCTGTTCGCTTCGGCCTATGTTGCCGAGGTGATCCGTGGCGGGCTGGCGGCGCTGCCCAGGGGGCAGTACGAGGCGGCCGATGCGCTGGGGCTCGATTACTGGAAGGCGCAGCGGCTGATCGTCATGCCGCAGGCGCTGAAGATCTCGATCCCCGGGATCGTCTCGACCTTCATCGGCGTCTTCAAGGACACGACGCTGGTGTCGATCATCGGGCTGCTCGACCCGGTCGGCTTCTCGAACTCGATCCGGGCCGACGTCAACTGGAACGGCATCGTCTGGGAGCTTTACGGCTTCATCGCGCTGATGTTCTTCATCTTCTGTTTCTCCATGTCCCGCTACTCGATGTATCTGGAGCGCAGGCTCCGGACCGGGCACCGCTGAGGAGGTCCATCCATGTCTGACACTGCCATCGACCGGTCCAGGCTGACCGTTTCGGACGAGGTCGCGATCCAGATCCTCGGCATGAACAAGTGGTACGGGGCGTTTCACGTCCTGCGCGACATCAACCTGACCATCAACAAGGGCGAACGGATCGTCGTTTGCGGCCCCTCGGGGTCGGGCAAGTCGACCCTGATCCGCTGCATCAACCGGCTGGAGGAACACCAGTCGGGCAAGATCGTCGTCGACGGGATCGAACTGACCAACGATCTGAAACATATCGACCAGGTCCGGTCCGAGGTCGGGATGGTGTTCCAGCACTTCAATCTCTTCCCGCATCTGACGATCCTGGAAAACTGCACCCTCGCCCCGATCTGGGTCCGGAAGGTGCCGAAGAAGGAAGCGGTGGAAACCGCCATGTACTACCTCGAGAAGGTCAAGATCCCGGAACAGGCGAACAAGTATCCCGGTCAGCTGTCGGGCGGCCAGCAGCAGCGGGTGGCCATCGCGCGCTCGCTTTGCATGCGGCCCAACATCATGCTCTTCGACGAGCCGACTTCGGCGCTCGATCCCGAGATGATCAAGGAGGTGCTCGATACCATGATCCAGCTGGCCGAAGAGGGCATGACGATGATCTGCGTGACCCACGAGATGGGCTTTGCCCGGCAGGTGGCGAACCGGGTGATCTTCATGGATCAGGGCCAGATCGTCGAACAGAACGAACCCGAGGCCTTCTTCAACAACCCGCGCTCCGACCGGACCAGGCTTTTCCTCAGTCAGATCCTCGGGCACTGACCGCATTTTTTCCGCGACCTCTCCGCGACTGGCGCCCGGGTCTGCCCGGGCGCCCTTGTCGTCTTTGGCGGGGGCGATGTCGGATTTCCCCCACTTTGGCGGGGCGAGGACCGCGAAAGCCGCGCCCGGCGCTGGCATGAATGCTGCTTCCCCAAGGGTGGAGGCGCGCACACGGTTCGAACCAACCATCTGCCGTCCGGGCCTTCGGGTGCGGGCGGCCCCAGCCAAGGGATCTAGCGACATGGCGATCATCACCTTCTCCTCCCCCTTGATGCACAAGGACAAGGCCGTCTACGGCGTGGCGGGAGATACCAAGACCATCCTGGCTCTGGCCGAGGACAACCGGATTCCGATTCCCTTCGACTGCCGGGACGGAAATTGCGGCTCGTGCCTGATCGAGGTCACCTATGACAACCCCGACCAGAAGAAGGCGATCATGCTGACCGACAAGGAAAAGCAGAAGCTGAAGGATCTGGGCAAGCTCACCCAGGAGGAAATCGAGGATGCCGAAGTGCGGGACATGCCGCCGCGCTATCGCCTGGCCTGCCAGTTCATCGCCCGCGACGAGGACGTGACCGTGACCTTCAGCGGCACGCCCGGCGGCGGCGACTAAGCCTGATACCGGCTTGCGGGCGCGACCGGTCGCGCCCGCGGGTCAGGGCACAAGCTGCTTGGGGGTGATGAAGTCGATCATCCGCCCGGTGCCGAACTCGACCGCGGTCCAGTCGGCGGCGTCGAAATCGGCGACCAGCGTCGCGCAGGTGGGAAAGGTCGCGAAGGGCGGCGGGTCGGGCGGGCCGTCCAGCAGACGCAGCGCGAAATCGGCGATGCCGGGATTGTGGCCCAGCATCAGGACCGGCGAGGCCGCGCAATTGTTCAGCGCCTCCAGCATCCGTTCGGCAGGCGCGTGGTACAGCCCCGGATCGCGCCGCATCACCGTCGATTCGCCCAGAACCGGGGCCATCCGGTCCCAGGTTTCCAGCGTGCGGCGGGCGGTAGAGCTGACGACCTCGGCGGGCACATGCCCCCGTTCGGCCAGCCATTGGCCGATCTTCGGCGCCGCTTCGCGGCCGCGCGGGTTGAGCGGGCGGTCGTGATCGTCCTCGCTCGGGTCGTCCCAACTCGATTTCGCGTGTCGGACGAGGATCAGGCGCAAACTCATCGGCAGGCCGCTTTGCGTGTCGCGGGTCGGGCGCATCCTGTCACAGCTCGGGTCTCCCGGCCAGCGCGTTCGGCGTCAGGGACGCGGCGCGCGGATCAGCGACCCCGCCCCGTGATCGGTGAAAAGCTCCAGCAGGCAGGCATTGGGCGCGCGCCCGTCAAGGATCACCACCGCGCGCACGCCGCCCTCGATGGCCATCAGGGCGGTTTCGGTCTTGGGGATCATCCCGCCCGCGATCACGCCCGAGGCGGTCATCTTGCGGATATGATCGGGGGTCAGTTCGGTCACCACCTCGCCGGCCGCGTTCTTGACCCCGGCCACATCGGTCAGCAGCAGCAGCCGGTCGGCCTTCAGCGCGGCGGCGATGGCACCCGCCGCGGTGTCGCCGTTGATGTTGAAGGTCTCGCCCTCGTGCCCCGCGCCCAGCGGCGCCACGACCGGGATCATCCCCGCCTCGAAGAGTTGGCGCAGCACCAGCGGGTTGACCTCCGACGGCGTGCCGACGAAGCCCAGGGCCGGGTCGGTCTGGTCACAGACGATCAGCCCCGCATCCTTGCCCGACAGCCCGACCGCCTTGCCGCCCTGATCGTTGATCGCCTGCACGATCCGCTTGTTGACCCGGCCCGACAGCACCATCTCGACCACCTCGACGGTGGCGGCATCGGTCACCCGCTTGCCCTTGACGAATTCCGACACGACACCGAGCTTGGCCAGCATCTCGTTGATCATCGGCCCGCCGCCATGCACCACCACCGGGTTCACGCCGACCTGGCGCATCAGCACCACGTCGCGGGCAAAGCTCTCCATCTCGGCGTCGTCGCCCATGGCGTGGCCGCCGAACTTGATGACGACGATGGCGCCGGTATAGCGCTGAAGATAGGGCAACGCCTCGGACAGGGTCCGGGCGGTGGCGATCCAGTCGCGATTCATGGCCGTCTGTTTTCTCATCCTGCGGGTCCGTTTGCTGAACTTCTGTTAGCGCCTGCGCAGCCGCAGGCCAAGGGCGATTGTCTTTTGGCGCGCCGGGCTTACGTTCAGCACGCCGCAGAACGGGAAGGGTGCGATGGAACAGAGGGTAATGTTGCTGACCGGGGCGAGCCGGGGCATCGGGCATGCGACGGTCAAGCGGTTCTCGGCCGAAGGCTGGCGGGTCCTGACCTGTTCGCGCCAGCCCTTCGACCCGCGCTGCCCCTGGCCAGGCGGCGCCGAGAACCATATCCAGATCGACCTCGCGGACCCCGCCATGACCAAACGCGCCATCGAGGTGGTGCGCGGCAAGCTGACCGACGGCAAGCTGCACGCGCTGGTCAACAATGCCGGGATCTCGCCCAAGACCGAAGAGGGCGGGCGGCTGAACACGCTGGACACCGACATGCGGACCTGGGGGCAGGTCTTCAACGTGAACTTCTTCGCCTCGATCGTGCTGGCGCGCGGGCTGCAGGACGAACTGGCCGCCGCCAAGGGCGCCATCGTCAACGTGACCTCGATCGCGGGCAGCCGGGTGCACCCTTTCGCGGGCGCGGCCTATGCGACATCCAAGGCGGCGCTGGCGGCGCTGACCCGCGAGATGGCCCATGATTTCGGCCCGCTCGGCGTCCGGGTGAATGCCATCGCGCCCGGAGAGGTCGAAACCTCGATCCTGTCGCCCGGCACCGAGAAGATCGTCGAGGGCCTGCCGCTTCGCCGTCTGGGCCAGCCCGAGGAGGTGGCAAGCGTCATCCATTTCCTCTGTTCGGACGAGGCCAGCTACGTGACCGGCACCGAGATCGAGGTGAATGCGGGCCAGCACGTCTAGGCTGGCCCGGGGGCGCGGTGGGCCGGGGCGCCGTGGAGGCTCAGGGGCGCGCTGCCGGCCCTAGCCGATACCCTCGATCACCGCGCGCAAGGTGGCGATCCCGTCGCCCTTCTCGGACGAGGTCAGCAGGATCTCGGGGAAGGCGGCGGGGTGGCGCGCCAACGCGCCCCTCACCTGGACCAGAACCTTTTCGCGATCGGCGGCCTTCACCTTGTCGGCCTTGGTCAGCACCGTCTGGAAGGTCACGGCGGCGCCGTCGAGCAGCTTCATGATCTCGTCGTCGACCGCCTTCACCCCGTGCCGCGCGTCGATCAGCACGAAGGCGCGGCGCAGCGTCTGCCGCCCGGCCAGATAGGACTTCAGCAGGCGTTGCCATTTCTCGACGATCTTCACCGGGGCCTCTGCATAGCCATAGCCCGGCAGGTCGACCAGGTAATGGCTGTCGCCCAGGGTGAAGTAGTTGATCTCCTGCGTCCGGCCCGGCGTGTTCGAGGCCCGCGCCAGCCCCTTGCGCCCGGTCAGCGCGTTGATCAGGCTCGACTTGCCGACATTCGAGCGCCCGGCAAAGCACAGCTCGGGCCGGTCGGCGGGCGGCAGCCCGTCCATCGCAACGACGCCTTTCAGGAATTCGACGGGCCCCGCGAACAGCTTGCGCCCGCGTTCGGCGGCCTCGGCATCTGGCTCGGGGGTCAGGGGGAAGGGAAGGGGGGTCATAGCGCCTCCACAGCGTCGCCAAGGGCCACGCGGCCGCCCTCGATCACCTCGGCATAGACGCCGAATTGCTTGTGCCCCCAGCCGGCCTGCAGCGCGCCCAGCGTGTCGGCGTCGCGTTCGCCGGTTTCGGGGTTGGCGGCCGTGGCCAGACAGCGGGTGATGCGCTCGCGCACCTCGATCACCGCCCGGCCCAGCCGCAGCTTCTGTCCGACCCAGTCGAATTCGGCAAAGGGGGCAAGCCCCTCGATCCAGAAATTGCCGCGAAAGCGCAGTGGCGACAGGTTCTGGCCAACCCTGTCGGACAGCGCCGCGAGCGAGGCGAGCCCCAGCAGGCTGATCGAGGGAAAGGCGCTGTCGGTCATGCCCCGCCCCGGCGCCCGGACGATCCGGGTCGAGGCGGCGCGGTCCCCGGGCATCAGCGGGCGGACCCAGTCGATCAGGGCCGCGCCCTCGTTGTCGGGAGAGAATGTCAGATCGGGCCGGTCGGGATGGGTCAGGGTCACCTGCCCGGCCGCCTCGTCCAGCCGCGCGCCGATGGCCATCAGCTGCGGCGCCTTCGCCCCGCGCGAGAAGTGCGCGCAGGGCGCCCAGCCGGTTCCGTCGGTTCGCGACGCCTCATGCGCCACGGCCCAGGTGCGGTCCCAGGGCAGGGTCCGGCCGGCCTCAAGATCCACCGCCTCCAGCGCCTCGGCGCCGTGGCCCTTGATCGGGTGGCGATAGATCCGGGCCAGCCGTGCCGTCATTTGTGCTCCGGTTCCGGCTTCTTCTTGCGGAAGCTCGACCTGATATTGCCCAGCACGTCGGGGTGATAGCCGTGGATGCGCATGATCGCATATTGCTGGATGAAGGTGATCGTGTTGTTGCAGATCCAGTACAGCACCAGCCCGCTGGCAAAGTTGCCAAGCATGAACATGAACACCCATGGCAGCCAGGCGAAGACCATGGCCTGCGTCGGATCGGTGGGCGTCGGGTTCAGTTTCTGCTGCAGCCACATCGAGATCCCCAGCAGGATCGGCAGCACACCGAGCGACAGGATCGCAAGGAACGAGCCCGGCTCCGGCGGCGCATAGGGCAGCAGGCCGAACAGGTTCAGGATCGAGGACGGATCGGGCGCCGACAGGTCGTGGATCCAGCCGATCCAGGGCGCGTGGCGCAGCTCGATGGTGACGAAGATCACCTTGTAGAGCGAGAAGAAGATCGGGATCTGCACGAAGAGCGGCAGACAGCCCGCGGCCGGGTTCACCTTCTCTTTCTTGTAGAGCGTCATCATCTCTTGCTGCAGCTTCTGGCGGTCGTCGCCGCAGCGCTCCTTCAGCTCTTCCATCTTGGGCTGAAGTTCCTTCATCTTCGCCATCGAGCTGTAGGACTTGTAGGCCAGCGGCAGCACGATCGCCTTGATGATGACGGTCAGAAGGATAATCGACCAGCCCATCGAGCCCGGAACGCCCAGACCCGACATCGCGCCGTTCAGCCAGTGCAGGACGCGGAAGATGGGTTTGGTGAAGAAGAAGAACCAGCCCCAGTCGATCGAGTCGATGAAGCGGAAGATGCCGTCATCGGTCTGGTAATGGTGGATCGTCTCCCATTCCTTGGCGCCCGCGAAGAGCATGGTCGAGGTGCCCTCGGTGGCGCCCGGGGCGACGGTCACGACCGGCAGCCGCGCCTCGACCTGATAGATGTCGGGGCCCGAGACGTATTTCGCGACAGAGGTGAAGGGCTGACCCGGTTCCGGGATCAGCGTGGTCATCCAGTACTTGTCGGTAAAGCCGATCCAGCCGTTCTCCTGAACGTCGGTGACCTCGGCATTGGCCCCTTCGCGCTCGACATAATCCATGTCGGGCATCTTCTTGTACTTGATCTCTTCCAGTTCCTCGTCGGTCTGCCGGACGACACCTTCGTGCAGGATGTAGAACCGGCTGCCCTCGGGCTGGCCATGACGCGCGACGATGCCGTAGGGGGCCAGGCGCACCGCGCTGCCGGTGGCGTTCTCGACGCTCTGCGCGACGGTGAACATGTAGTTCTCGTCGATGCTGATCGTGCGGTGGAAGGTCAGGCCCTTGCCGTTGTCCCAATGCATCGAGACGGGGGTCTCGACGCTCAGCGCGTCATTGCCGTCGAGCGTCCAGAGCGTGTTGGCGCCGGGCACGTCCTCGTAGCCCAGATCGCCCGCGGGCGCCCATCCGTAAAGCGCGTAATAGGGCCGGTCCGTCCCGACCGGCTCCAGCAGCGAGACCAGCGGCGAGTCCGGGTCCAGCGTCTCGTGATAGCCCTTCAGCGCCAGCCGGTCGATGCGCCCGCCCAGAAGCGAGATCGACCCGGTCAGGCGCGGCGTCTCGATCGACAGCCGGGGCGCCTCCGAGGCCAGCGAGGGCGCGGCGGTCTCGGGCGTGGCGAGCGCGCCGGTGCCCGGGGTCGCGGGCGGGGCGGCGGCGACGTCCGGCGTCGTGCCGCTGTCGGTCGCGGTCGTCGTCGCGACGGCCGGTTCCTCGCTCGGGGTCTGCTGTTCGGGCGGGAACAGCAGGAACCATCCGAGGATTACCAGAAAGCTGAGCGCCGTTGCGAGAATGAGATTCTTGTTCTGATCGTCCATGGCAGACCGCCACCCCGTCCTTTTAAAGGTGTGGGTGCTTCAACAGATTGAGGCCGGGGAGGTCAAGTCGTTTTGCCGACGCACGGCACCCGGGCCGGGGCGGCGAGGGCCTTGGCCCGGCCTCGTCCCGGCGGATCGCCCGGCTCGGGCGTCCTCTGGGGGTATCCGGACCGCGAAGACGACAGTGCGTTCTTCTTCTTGGATAAAATACCCGATACGCAACACAGGCAAGGGGCTGGCCGTCAGGGGTCGGGCGCCTCCCCGGGCAGGGCGCCGGGCGTCCCGGCCGCCGGACGCGCCAGCGCCGCGAAATCGAACAGCGCGGGGTCAAGCAGATGTGAGGGCCGCACATGCATCAGCGCGCGGAACATCTTCTGCCGGCGCCCGGGATGGTTCGCCTCCCACTGGTCGAGCATCGCCTTGACCTGCATCCGCTGCAGCCCGTCCTGACTGCCGCAAAGATTGCAGGGGATCACCGGATAGCTCATCGCCTGGGCGAAGCGCGCGCAATCGGCCTCGGCGACATGGGCGAGCGGGCGGTAGACGAACAGGTCGCCCTCCTCGTTCACAAGCTTCGGCGGCATCGTTGCCAGCCGCCCGCCATGAAAGAGGTTCAGCAGGAAGGTTTCGAGGATATCGTCGCGGTGATGGCCCAGCACCACCGCCGAACAGCCCTCCTCGCGGGCGATCCGGTAGAGGTTGCCGCGCCGCAGCCGCGAGCATAGCGCGCAATAGGTGCGCCCCTCGGGGATCTTGTCCATGACGATGGAATAGGTGTCCTGGTACTCGATCCGGTGCGGCACGCCCATCTTCGTCAGGAACTCGGGCAGGACCGTCGCCGGAAAGCCCGGCTGGCCCTGATCGAGATTGCAGGCCAGAAGATCGACCGGCAGCAGCCCCCGCCATTTCAGCTCGTAGAGTGCGGCCAGCAGGGTAAAGCTGTCCTTGCCGCCCGACAGGCAGACCAGCCAGCGCGCGCCGCGCTCGATCATCCCGTATTGCTCGATGGCCTCGCGGGTGTCGCGGATGATCCGCTTACGCAGCTTCTTGAACTCGGTGGTCGAGGGCGCGCCGTAAAACAGCGGATGGATATCGTCTGGCTCGTCGAACATGGCGCTGGCTATGCCAGATCGCCCGCCGCCGGGGAAGGGGAAAGGCGCGGCGCCAGAGTGCGGCCCGCCGTCAGCGCTCTGGCGGCGGTTCGCCGGGTTTTGGCGGCACCGGGTCGTAGCCGCAGCCGCCCCAGGGATTGCAGCGCAGGATCCGCCAGATCGCCAGCGCGCCGCCGCGCAGCGCGCCGTGCCGTTCCAGCGCCTCCAGCGCATAGGCCGAACAGGTCGGCTGATAGCGGCAGTTGAACCCGATCCAGGGCGACAGCACCAGCCGGTAGGCCCGGATCGGCAGGGCGAAAAGGCGGGCAAGCGGGCTCATGGCGCGTCGGCATGCAGCCGGTCGAGGGCGCGGCGCAGATCGGCGCGAAGCGCCTCGAATTCACGGGTCGCGGTCACGTCGGGGCGGCCGATCAACACGTAATCCCAGCCCGGGCGGCCATGCCGCGGCAGCTCGGCTCGGGCGATCTCGCGCAACCGGCGCTTGGCGCGGTTGCGGGCGACGGCATTGCCGACCTTCTTCGAACAGGTAAAGCCGACCCGGATGCCGCCCCCGGGCGCCTCGTCCCGGCGCCGCGCCTGCAGCGTGAAGGCCGGGGCCGACTGCCGCCGGGCGCGCGCGGCCAGCAGGAAATCGGCGCGCTTGGACAACACCGTCAGGCATGACGAAACCGCCGGGGACGTTTCGGAACGCTCCGGCATATCGGAGGCCCCGCCCATCCCCGGCGGTGTCATGTCACGTTCGCCGTCAGGCGTGGTCTCAGGCGCACAGACGCTTGCGGCCACGGGCACGGCGGGCGTTCAGGATCTTCTGGCCGCTCTTGGTGGCCATGCGGGCCCGGAAGCCGTGACGCTTCTTGCGGACCAGGTTCGAAGGTTGATAGGTGCGTTTCATCGCGCGTCGCTCCGTCGAGATGGACCCAAACCGCGTGCGGATTCGAAGGCCCCATGGTGTTCGAAGCCCGTCCTTTAGGGGCTTGGCGCGGGCAAGTCAATTCGTCCCGCGCGGGAAATGTTGCAATCGGCTGCGTCCGCACCGCGCAAGTGGCTCCGAAGGGGCCGGGGCCGGTCACCGACGATCAATGCGGCGTGAACGGCCTGTGCAGGGCGGCAGGCGCCATGCATCTTGTTCAGGGACGCATCCCACCCTTTCAGGGACGCATCCCACCCTTCATTCTCCGCCAGAGCGGCCCAGAGGAACATGACCGAGACGACCGAGACGCCCCAGACCCGGCCGACCCGAGCCCGCCACCTGCCGCTGATCGCGATTGCCGCGGTGGCCGTTGTCGGCGCGCTGACCCTGCGCGACCAGCTCGATTTCGAGGCGCTCGCCGCCCATCGCGAGGCGCTGATCGCGCTGCGCGATGCAAATTATGCCGGGGCGGCGCTGGGCTTCATGCTGGCCTATGTCGCGATCGTGGCCTTCTCGCTGCCCGGGGCGACAGTGGCGACGCTGGCGGGCGGCTTCCTGTTCGGGGTCTTCCCGGGCGTGCTTTTCAACGTGACCGCCGCGACGCTTGGCGCGGTGCTGATCTTCCTTGCGGCACGCTGGGGGCTGGGCGACAGGCTCGCGGCCCGGCTCGACGCCAGCGAGGGCCGCGTGGCCGCACTTCGCGAGGGGCTGCGCGAAAACGAGCTGTCTGTCCTCTTCCTGATCCGGCTGGTGCCAGCCGTGCCCTTCTTCGTTGCGAACCTTTTGCCCGCGCTGGTGGGCGTTTCGGCCGGGCGCTTTGCCGTCACCACCTTCTTCGGGATCATGCCGGGGGCGCTGGTCTACACTTGGGTCGGCGCCGGGCTGGGCGAGGTCTTCGCCCGGGGCGAGCGGCCCGATCTGGGGATCGTCTTCGAGCCGCAGGTGCTGGGGCCGCTTCTGGGGCTCGCGGCGCTGGCCGCGCTGCCCATCGTGCTCCGGGCCCTGCGGCGGAGGCGCTAGCCCGATGGCACCGACGAAGACCGATCTTTGCATCATCGGGGCGGGGTCCGCCGGGCTGTCGCTGGCGGCTGGCGCGGTGCAGATGGGCGCGCGCGTCGTGCTGATCGAAGGCCACAAGATGGGCGGCGACTGCCTGAACTATGGCTGCGTGCCGTCGAAAGCCCTGATCGCGGCTGCGGCCCAGGCCCAGATGATGCGGACGGGCGGTTGCGGCATCGCCGGGACCGCGCCCCGGATCGATCATGCCGCGGTGATGGCGCATGTGCATGCCACCATCGCCGCCATCGCCCCCCATGACAGCGTCGAGCGGTTCGAGGGGCTCGGGGTGCGGGTGATCCGCGACTGGGCGCGGTTTCTCTCACCGCGCGAGCTCGAGGCGGGGGGAGAGGTGATCCGTGCCCGCCGCTTCGTCGTCGCCACCGGCTCGCGGCCCTCGATCCCGCCGATCCTCGGCCTCGACGAGGTGCCCTACCTGACCAACGAGACCCTGTTCGACCTGCGCGAGCGCCCCGAACGCCTGTTGATCCTGGGCGGCGGGCCCGTCGGCATCGAGATGGCCCAGGCCCATGCCCGGCTGGGTGTGCCGGTGACGGTGATCGAAGGCCGCAAGGCGCTTGGCCGCGAAGACCCCGAGGCTGCGGCGCTTGTTCTGGACCGGCTCCGCTCCGAAGGGGTCGAGGTGCTTGAAGATACCGAGTTGCGGCGCGTCTCGGGCGGGCCGGGAGCGATCTCGGCGCAGACCGAGGGAGGCACGATTAAGGGCAGCCACCTGTTGATCGCGGCGGGCCGCCGTCCGGCGCTCGACAGGCTGAACCTGTCCGCGGCGGAGGTCGAGACCGATGCCCGGGGAATCCGGGTCGGTGTCGGCCTGCGCAGCTCCAACCGCCGGATCTATGCCATCGGCGATGCCGCGGGGCAGGGGCAGTTCACCCATCTGGCGGGCTATCACGCGGGCGTCGTGATCCGGCCGATCCTGTTCGGTCTGCCCGCCCGGGCCCGGACCGGCCACATCCCGCGCGTCACCTATTGCGACCCCGAACTGGCGCAGATCGGCCCGACCGAGGCCGAGGCCCGTGCCGCCCATGGCGATGCGATCGATGTGGTGCGGGCCGATTACGCCGGGAATGACCGCGCCGTGGCCAGCGGCCGCACCGAGGGATTCGTCAAGGTCGTGGTCCATCGCGGCCGTCCGCTGGGCGTGACCCTGGTCGGCGCCGAGGCCGGCGAACTGGTCTCCCCCTGGGCCCTTGCCATCGCCAGCGGTCAGCGGATGACCGCCATGACCGGCATGGTTGCGCCCTATCCGACACTGGGTGAGCTTAACAAGCGGGCAGCGGGCGCCTATTTTTCCCCAAAACTGTTCGAGAATCCCTGGGTCAAGCGGGGGGTGAGGGCGATTCAGCGCCTGCTGCCCTGATGCCCGGCCGGGGCGAGGGCGAGGCACATGTTTCTCAATTCCCTGTCGGGACGCTTCCTGCTTTTGACGATCGTCTTCGTCATGCTGGCCGAGGTCCTGATCTTCGTGCCGTCGGTTGCCCGGTTTCGCGTCGATTTCCTGCTGGCGCGGCTGGAACGGTCGCAGATCGCCTCGCTCGCGCTGCTGGCCAGCGACGGCATGATCAGCGACGAGCTCGAACGCGAATTGCTGCAGAACGCGGGCGTCTACAACGTCGTGCTGCGCCGCGACCAGGCGCGCGAGCTGGTCCTGTCCTCGCCGATTCCCGAGCCGGTCTATCGCAGCTTCGATCTGCGCGAGGCGGGCGTGTTCGACCTCATCCCCGATGCGCTGATCCGGCTGGTCGACCCCAAGACCCGGGTGATCCGGGTGATCGGCCAGCCGGTCCAGCGCGCGGGCCTGCTGATCGAGGTCACGATGAGCACGGCCGAACTGCGCAAGGCGATGATCGACTATGGGCTCAGGATTCTGGTGCTGTCGGCGGTGATCTCGGTGCTGTCGGCGCTGCTGCTGTTCCTGGCGGCGCGGCGGCTTCTGGTGGTGCCGATCCGGCGCGTGGTGCGGGCGATGCTGGTCTATGCCGAGGCCCCCGAGGACAACCGGCGGATCATCGTCCCCTCGGCCAGGGTGCGCGAGCTGAACGAGGCCGAGACAGCGCTACGGGCCCTGCAGGAAGAGCTGACCGGCGCGCTGCGCCAGAAGGATCGGCTGGCCCAGCTGGGCGCGGCCGTCGCCAAGATCAGCCACGATCTGCGCAACATCCTGACCACGGCCCAGCTTTTCGCCGACCGGATGGAGCTTAGCGACGATCCGGCGGTCAAGCGCGCCGCGCCCAAGATCGTCGGCGCGATCAGCCGCGCGGTGCATCTGTGCGAGGCGACGCTGGCCTTCGGGCGCGCACAGGAGCCGCCGCCCCGGCTCGAACGGGTGGCGCTGGCGCCCATCGTCAACGAGGTCGTCGACGGCGAGCGGCTGGCGGCGGGCGACTACGACATCAGCTTCTCCGAGGATGTGCCGGCCGGTCTGACGCTGCGCGCCGATGTCGAACAGCTGCTGCGGGTGCTGACCAATCTGGTGCGCAACTCCCGCCAGGCCATCGTGGCGTCGGGCAAACCCGGCGAGATCGGCATCCGTGCCGACGAGACCGAAGAGGATTGGGTGATCAAGGTCACCGATACCGGTCCGGGCCTGCCGCCCAAGGCGCGCGAGCATCTGTTCCAGCCGTTCCATGGCGGCACACGGAAGGACGGCACGGGTCTGGGCCTCGCGATCGCGATGGAGCTGGTTCGCGGCCATGGCGGCGCGCTTGAGCTGCGCAGCAGCGACGCCTCCGGCACCGCCTTCGAGATCCGCCTGCCGAAGGCTGCGGCGGCCTTGCCTGGCGAGGGCGATCTGCCCGGCTGACGACCTGCCGGTCGTCGGCAAAAAAACTGCGCCCTTTCGGTCGGTTTGCCCCTTGCACCCCCCTCCGAACGGCGTTACATGAGCCTCCCACGCGCTGGTAGCTCAGTTGGATAGAGTACTTGACTACGAATCAAGGGGTCGGGGGTTCGAATCCTCCCCAGCGCGCCATTAAAACCGTTGTGGGCTGTCAAGCAAAGATGACTTTCCTGTCAGATCGCTGACCCACAGGGCCGTCCTTCGGCGGTTAAGCGGCGTTGCTCAACTGAGCGTCCGATCGTAGTCTTGAGGGAGACCCGTTCCTCTTTCCCGCTTGGAGGACGCGCTTGGCCAAAAGCCTTCCAGCCCTCGCCGGTACCAGCTTCGCCCCATTGCCGCTGACGGTTCCCCATGCCGCGTTCGAGCCAGCATCGTCGCTGCTGTCGCGTCTTGCGGCCAGGAATGGGGCCGGATCGGTGCAGCAATTCTGTGGCGACATCGCCTTTCCGATCGATCCGCTGTT
>NZ_QAYC01000023.1 GCF_003053725.1 Rhodovulum kholense | reverse complement strand
GAAGTCCAGATCCGGGCGGCGGTCCTCAACCGCTTCACGGCGCTCGGCATCCCGCTCACCGTGGCCATGGGATAAGTGTGTCCGGGGAAAGGGGAACTGCGGTCGTCAGCTGATTTGCGCAACAGCGCCCCGGCAACCAACGCCCAACTCTTCTCTGTTGCCGTGCACCGGCTAATCGATATCCGCGCTTGGTTGGAGGATAGCGATGACAGCCCTTATCAGACATGGCGGCGCGCGGAAGCGGAAACGGAGGTGAGAAACCTCATCACCGGTCGCCTGAACGACTTGGCGAATGGGCGCTACACGTGTGCACAGGAGAACGAGATGCCAAACGCCCAGCGGCCCGATATTTGGGTCCAAGCGCCGGGCGTCACTCCCGTTCCGATTGAACTGAAGCTACTGGACAACGGTTGGGCGGGGCCGGATTTGTGTGAGCGGCTCCGAAATCAACTCGCTGGAGACTATCTCCGCGCTGAGGCAGGTGGCCGGGGTATCATGCTCCTCGTATGGCAGGGGCGGGTGGCCGATCGAAAGTGGCAAATTGGCGGCCACCGAGTTGATCTGAATGATCTGGAGACCGCCTTGCAGGACTACTGGCATTCAATTGCTCGCGATCGGCCGGACATCGACGAGGTCACGGTCATCGCAATCGATCTCACTCGCCGCGGCCTGCGGTCGGATACCTGAGACGCTATGAAGCGCACTTAAGGAGCAACGCTCCGGCGGGGGCCGTCTGACGGGGCATTACGTGTTGAAGGTCCACATTCGCGGAATAACCCAATTCGCGCTGCGACGCGGCGAATTCACACTTCCCGCCCTTCGAGCCAGGGCAGATCATCATGCAGCGCCGGGCGTGAGCGGTGACTATGGCCCTTGTAGCAAACCATTCGCTCCCAAGAGCGATGACGCTTCGTGTATTCGTAACTGGTGTTGAGCCCAGCACCCCAGGAAGCCCTCGGGAGGCGTCACTCAGGTCTGATCTCGCGCTGATGGCGAGCAAGTGGCGTGACCAGTCTTCGGCCGGAAATGACCTTCTGGCGCTTGAGGTGGATGAGGCCCCTTTCACCCGAGTCGAGGTCGACGTCGCCTCTACAGACGCGAGCAATGGCGTCGGCGTAGGCATCTGTTGCTGTGACGGGCACCTGACGATTTCTCCAACGCTGATATCGGTTCAGTATCGTAGCGACAGCTTGCGTTGACTTCTTGGTCTTCATCGGAGTTCCCACCGCATCCAAGCGACCTCTTGTCCAGGGGCTCACCATCGCAAGCCAGCCCCACTGCGCCATGCTCAGGCTCATACGGGGAGAGCACAACGGCACTCCGCCGGATCCGTGGCCCCACGCGACGAACCGCCGAATCCTCTCCATACGCGAAAGGCGCCGGAGCATAAGCGCCAGCGCCCCCATCACCGTCTTTCAGAGAGCAGCCCAGAGAAACCAGGCGGTACGTGTCGCCCCTGACACCCCTTGCGCAGACTTATGCTTCGGTTTGCGCATTCATCTGCTTTCTCTGACTACGCCTCGCCGAAGCGATCGGCCTCTCATTTCAGTGGCTTCAACAAGCGCAGCATGCGCACCGTCCACGCCAATCCATGCGAGAGCCGATGGTCGGTCGAAGCGTTTCACTGGACCAGATGCCGAAAGGAATAACCGCGAAGCGGAATGAAAGCGGGTACATCCACGCCCTTCAAAATAGACCTCGGCCGGATCATGTGGCCCATTCGGCCGCAACTTGATCCCGATTTACAGCGGTCTCAGTGGGTCCAGGCGCCGCGGCGGTTGACCGCGAAATTCTCGGAATAGCCCATCGGCCGGACGTTCGGCGCGCGCTTCTTCGGGCGCAGCACCACCGCGTCGATGCCATGGCGGCGGGCGTAATCCTCGGCCGCCTCGCGGGTTTCGAAGCGCAGGCGCACCTGCGACTGGGTGTCGTCCGAGCTGGTCCAGCCCATCAGCGGATCGAGTTCGCGCGGGCTTTGCGGGCCGAAATCCAGCACCCAGTGATGGGTCTTGGCCTGACCCGACTGCATCGCGGTCTTGGCGGGCTGATAGATGCGGGCACGCATGGGCATGTCTCCCTTCCGGGTTCTCTCTTCGTTGCTGTTATGGGGGCTCGGACCGCGCCTTGCAAGAGCCTGCATACCGCAGGATACCGCCCTGCCCCCTTGAACGTCGCCCGGTCCGGGACAAATCTGGGAAGCCAGTTCCCGGGAATCGCCACCATGCCTTCTTCGACCGAGCCCCATACGCTTGACGCCCCCACCGTCGAGACCCGCCCCCGCGAAAAGCTGGAAGGCGGCAAGCGCTTCGTGATGCATTCGGACTTCGCGCCCGCCGGCGATCAGCCGACCGCCATCGCCGAACTGGTCGCGGGCATCACGCAAGGGGACCACGATCAGGTGCTGTTGGGCGCGACCGGCACCGGCAAGACCTTCACCATGGCCAAGGTGATCGAGGAAACCCAGCGCCCGGCGATCATCCTCGCCCCGAACAAGACCCTCGCGGCCCAGCTTTACGGCGAGTTCAAGGGCTTCTTCCCCGAGAATGCCGTCGAGTATTTCGTCAGCTATTACGACTACTACCAGCCCGAGGCCTATGTGCCGCGCTCGGATACCTATATCGAGAAGGAAAGCCAGATCAACGAGCAGATCGACCGGATGCGCCACTCGGCCACCCGGGCGCTGCTGGAGCGCGACGACGTCATCATCGTGGCCTCGGTTTCCTGCATCTACGGTCTCGGCTCGCCCGAGCTCTACATGGCCATGACCCTCGATCTGGAGGCGGGCAAGCTCTATGACCAGCGCGAGATCATTGCCGATCTGGTGCAGCAGCAATACCGCCGCAACGATGCCGCCTTCGACCGCGGGTCGTTCCGGGTGCGGGGCGACAGCCTTGAAATCTGGCCCGCCCACCTTGAGGATCGCGCCTGGAAGCTGTCGTTCTTCGGCGAGGAGCTGGAAAGCATCACCGAATTCGACCCGCTGACCGGCAAGAAGACCGACAGCTTCGACAAGGTCCGGGTCTACGCCAATTCCCACTATGTCACGCCCAAGCCGACGATCCGGCAGGCCATCACCGGGATCAGGAAAGAGCTGAAGCAGCGGCTGGCCCAGCTCACCGACGAGGGCAAGCTGCTCGAGGCCCAGCGGCTGGAACAGCGTACGCAGTTCGATCTCGAGATGCTCGAGGCCTCGGGCTTCTGCAACGGGATCGAGAACTATTCGCGGTACCTCACGGGGCGCGCCCCGGGCGAGCCGCCGCCGACGCTGTTCGAGTTCATTCCCGACAATGCCATCGTCTTCGCCGATGAATCCCACGTCTCGGTGCCGCAGATCGGCGGCATGTACCGGGGCGACTACCGGCGCAAGTTCACGCTGGCCGAACATGGCTTCCGCCTGCCCTCCTGCATGGACAACCGCCCGCTGAAATTCGAGGAATGGGACGCGATGCGGCCGCAATCGGTCTTCGTCTCGGCCACGCCCAGCGCCTGGGAGCTGGACCAGACCGGCGGGGTCTTCACCGAACAGGTGATCCGGCCGACCGGGCTTCTGGACCCCGTGGTCGAGATCCGTCCGGTCGAGATGCAGGTCGACGATCTGCTGGACGAGGTCAGGCGGGTTGCGGCCAAGGGCTTCCGCACGCTCTGCACCACGCTGACCAAGCGCATGGCCGAGGATCTGACCGAATACCTGCATGAACAGGGCATCCGGGTGCGCTACATGCATTCCGACATCGACACGATCGAGCGCATCGAGATCCTGCGCGACCTGCGCCTTGGCGCCTTCGACGTGCTGGTCGGCATCAACCTTCTGCGCGAGGGGCTGGATATTCCCGAATGCGGCCTCGTCGCGATCCTCGATGCCGACAAGGAAGGGTTCCTGCGCTCGGAAACCTCGCTGATCCAGACCATCGGCCGGGCGGCGCGGAATGCCGAAGGGCGGGTCATCATGTATGCCGACCGCATCACCGGGTCGATGGAACGCGCGCTGCGCGAGACCGAGCGGCGACGCGAGAAGCAGATCGCCTATAACGAGGAACACGGCATCACGCCCGAAACGGTGAAGAAGAATGTCGAGGACATTCTGGCCGGGCTTTATCAGGGCGATACCGACATGTCCCGCGTCACCGCGACGGTCGACAAGCCGATGCATGGCGGCAATCTCGAGGCCCATCTGGACGGGCTTCGGACCAGCATGCGCAAGGCCGCCGAGAACCTCGAATTCGAGGAAGCCGCCCGGCTGCGCGACGAGATCAAGCGGCTCGAGGCGGTCGATCTGGCCATCGCCGACGATCCGCTGGCGCGGCAATCGGCCGTCGAAGAGGCGGTCGAGACCTCGACCCGGGCCAAGGGCCGCTCGACCGCCGGGCGCCCCGGGCAACGCGGCGGCGTCGCCCGACGGCGGGGCCGCTAGCCCGGCACCCGGCGCGAGAACACAAGCGCCATGGAATCCGTCAGCGTGATCGGCCCGCCCAGATAATCGGCCCCGATCGAGGGGGTGCGCAGCGCGACCTCCCAGCCGCCGCCCTCGATCCCCGGCACCGGCAGGCTCAGCGGGTCGATCTCGGCCGTGGGCTTGCCCTCCATATGCATGACCGCGAAGATCTGTTCGCCCTCCGGCCCGTGCCGGAGCGCGGTGAAGAGCGTCCGCCCGGCAATCGGGCGCTGATAGTCGAACCGGTCGCGCGGCCCGTAATTCGCGGCCAGCCAGGGCCGCTTGCGGCGGAACCCGCGCAGCGACAGACAGAACGCCGCCTGATCGGCATCGAGCGTCGGCAGCGAGTTCGACACGTTGCAATATTCGTGCATGTCGTCCATCCAGGCCCGCGCCATGTGCTTGAGCGCGGCCACGGTATAGACCTCGGGGCCGGCCAGCGGCGGCTCGGCCTTGTTCAGCAGCCGGGCGATCTCGTCCAGATCGTATTCGGTCACCTCGACCAGCGCGGGCAGGAATTCGAAGAACCGCACCAGATCGGCCCGGGTCTCGAAGCCCATCTCTTTCAGACGGCGGAAATTGGCGGGCACCGAATAGCTGTATTCGTCGACCTGCCATTTCAGGCTGATCGCCTCTTCGGCCACGACCTTCACGCCATAGCGGTCGTCCTGGTTGCGGATGAAGCCCCAGGAGGCCCGCGCCATGGCATTGAGGAAATCCATCGGCACGCCCGGCAACGCGACATAGGTCAGCACATGGTTCGCCGGGTTGTCATAGGCCTTGTCGAGGATCTCCATCCGGGTGCGGCCCAGCCGGGTATTGACGTTCAGCTTGGGGCTGACCTGGGTGCCGCGCCTCAGCGTGTCGTGGTTCGAGGTGCCGGAAATCCAGTTGGCGCCGACCTCGAGGATCTCGCGGATGCGCCAGTATTTCGACATCCAGAAGGTGTAGAGGAAGGGCGTGTTATGGGCGAAGGTCAGGGGCCCCCACTGGAACACGTCGTCATCGGTCTGCGCCTCGATCACCGCGCGGTAATCCGAGGACAGTTCCCAGTCTTCCTCGGGCCAGGGGCGCCCGTCCTCGAAGATGAACCAGGGCCGGTAGCGGGTGCCCGCGGCCTCCTGCACCAGATCGGCCATGGATTGCAGATAGTCGTCGTCATGGCGCATGGTCTGGGTCGCGGTATCCCACCACTTGAAGTCCTGCGCCCCGTCGACCCGCACCCCGTCGGCGCCGAAATTCACCTTGCGCCGCTGCATTTCCAGCAAGATCGCCCGCACCGCCGGGTTCGGATAATCGAGGTTCTGGCCATACATGTTCGGCCCGGCGAAGAAATGGCTGTTCAGCGCCAGCAGCCCCTGATTGTCGGCATGGCCGAAGACGACATCGAGGATCAGCTTTTTCGGGGTGCCGGGGAAGTTGTGCAGCTCGGCGGCGAAATCGACCAGCTCGTCGGGGCGGCCGGTTTCCAGCAGCACCGGATTGACCGTGGCCATGCCGGAAATGACGATGTCATAGCCCCAGTTCGTCGTGTCGGGGCGCAGCAGCGAAACGGTCACGCCGTCTTCGTCACCACCGACCTCCTGCCAGAAATCGGGTCCCGCCTCATGCACCGTCGTCGGTTCCACCGGCAAAAGCTGCACGGCGTCATAGCCAAGGAAGAGCTTGTCCGCGGGTTCCAGCGGCAGCTCGCGCGCGACGCGTTCGGCCAAGCGGTGGTAATGGCGGGTGAGGCTCGCCAGCGTGCCCCCTGCCGTCGCGGTCGGCACATGGACCTGCAGGATGTTCGCGGGCGGGCCGAACTTGTGCGGCGCCTCGCCCGCGAAGGCCCGGAAATACTCGGCATCGCCCCGCGCCGCCAGCATCGCCTCGACATCGTACAACTCGGCCGGGGCCATCGCGCCGAAGGGCAGCGACATCGCCAGCGGGTCGAGAATGCGGTGCCAGCCGCCCTCGGCATCGCGCCAGGCCAGCGCATAGAAATCGCCCAAAACCTCGCGCGTGCCCGCGCGCATGCCGGTGACGGCGGTAAAGCAATGCGCATCCTCGCGAATGACCGGCACCCAGGCGCGCTCGAAGCGCACATCCTGATGCGCGCGGGTCAGGTCCAGGGGCTCGACCGGGCTCAGCACCTCGAGGAAGATGTCGCCCGAGGGCACCCGCGCATCCTGCAATTCAGGCGTCCAGAAGCCGAAACAGGCGCGCCCGTCCTCGACCCGGCCGCCCAGCCTGCGGGCGATCCGGCATTGCGCCTCGAAGGCGGTCTCGGCGGTGGTCAGCGCGTGGGTCGCGGCCTCGGCTTCCGCCCGGGCGGCGGCCTCGTCGAATTCGATCCGGTCCCTCAGGGCCACGTGGTCGTCCTTTCCATCGAAGGGGCTGTCGGGCGCACCGTCGCGGTCTGTCGCATCGTCCCTCATGCGCCGGGCTCATGCACGAGGATGACGGTCGAAAGCGGCGGCAGGCAAAGCCGGGCCGAGGCTGCCTGACCGTGGCAGGGGCGGGCCTCGGCGGCGACGCCGCCCATGTTGCCGCGCCCCTGCCCGCCATAGATCCTGGCATCGGTGTTCAGCGCCTCGCGCCAGCGTCCGGGCGCAGGCAGGCCCAGCCGGTAGGCCGGTTGCTCGACCGGCGAGAAGTTGCAGACAACGACCGCGTTCGGGTCGTCCGGCCCGCCGCGCCGGAGCCAGGCATAGACCGACCGGTCGGCATCGTCGGCCTCGATCCACTGGAACCCCTCGGGGCTGAAATCCAGCGCATGCAGCGCGGGCGTGCCCCGGTAAAGCGTGTTCAGATCGCGCACCAGCCGCTGCATCCCGGCATGTTCCGGCCTGTCCAGCGCCGCCCAGTCGAGGCTGCCCGCATAGGCCCATTCGGCCTCCTGCGCGAAGTCCTGCCCCATGAACAGAAGCTTCTTGCCCGGCTGGGCCCACATGAACCCGTAGAAGGCGCGCAAATTGGCGAATTGCGCCGCGCGGTCGCCGGGCATCTTGGTCAGCATCGAGCCCTTGCCGTAGACCACCTCGTCATGGCTGATCGGCAGGATGAAATTCTCGGAAAACGCGTAGGTCAGCCCGAAGGTCATCTTGTTGTGGTGATGGCGCCGATGCACCGGGTCTTCGGCCATGTAGCCCAGCGTGTCGTGCATCCAGCCCATGTTCCATTTGTAGCCAAAGCCCAGGCCCCCCTGATCGACAGGCCGGGTCACGCCGGGATAGGCCGTGCTTTCCTCGGCCGCGGTCAGCGTGCCGGGATGGGTGCCATAGGCCAGCGTGTTCATCTGCTGCAACAGCGCGATGGCCTCGTAATTCTCGCGCCCGCCATCCTTGTTCGGGACCCATTCGCCATCTTTCCGCGAATAGTCGCGATACAGCATCGAGGCGACCGCATCGGCCCGAAGCCCGTCGATATGGTATTCCTCCAGCCAGTACAGCGCGTTCGCCGTCAGGAAATTCGCGACCTCGGTCCGGCCGAAATTGTAGATCAGCGTGTTCCAGTCCTGATGGAAGCCCTCGCGCGGGTCGGCATATTCGTAAAGCGCGGTGCCGTCGAACTGGCCCAGCCCATGCGCATCGACCGGGAAATGCGCGGCGACCCAGTCGAGGATCACCCCCAGCCCCTTCCTGTGCGCCGCATCGACCAGATCGCGGAATTCATGCGGCGGCCCGTGGCGCACCGTGGGCGCATAAAGCCCGACCGGCTGATAGCCCCAGGACCCGTCGAACGGGTATTCGCTGACCGGCATCAGCTCGATATGGGTGAACCCCATCGCGGCGACGTAGTCGACCAGTTCCTCGGCCGCCTCGACATAGGAAATCGCCCGCCCGTCGGCGCGGCGCTTCCACGAGGCCAGATGCACCTCGTAGATCGAGATCGGGGCGCTCCGGGCATTGCGGCCCGCGCGGTCCTGCATCCAGGCGTCGTCCGACCAGCCATAGCCGCGCAGATCGTGCACGACCGAGGCATTGGCGGGCGGATGTTCGGACCCGAAGCCGACGGGGTCGGCCTTCAGCGGCTGCAGCGCCCCGTCCGGCCCCAGGATTTCGTACTTGTAACTGGCGTTCTCCCCGATGCCCGGCAGGAAGATTTCCCAGACACCGCTGACCCCGCGGCGCCGCATCACATGGCGCCGCCCGTCCCATTGGTTGAACGGCCCCACCACCGAGACGCGGCGGGCATTGGGCGCCCAGACCGCGAAATGGGTGCCCGCGACGCCCTCATGGGTCATCGCATGGGCGCCGAGCGCCTCCCACAAACGGTGATGGTCGCCCCGCCCGATCAGATGCTCGTCGAGCGCACCCAGAACCGGGCCGAAACGGTAGGGATCGTCGGTCTCCCAGACCGTGCCCTTGGCAGCGGCGCGCAACCGGTAGGCGCCCTCGCCCGGCACCGGCCCCGAGAAAAGGCCTGCGCAGCCCGGCACCGGGGACAGCCGGTGGACGCCACCCGGGTCGGCCAGCGCGTCGACGGTTTCGGCCCCGGGCATCAGGGCGGTGACATGGCGGACGTCGGCAACGGCATGCGGACCCAGCACGGCGAACGGATCGCCATGGGTGCCCGACGCGATCCGGTGCAGGACGTCCTGCGGGGCGACGGGCCCCGTTCGGGATTGGATATCGGAAAGCATGTCCTAAACCCTAGGGACGCTCGGCCATTCTTCAACCGCCGGGGCGAAATCCCGCCGCCAAAGCGGGGGTCGGCGCCCAATGCGGGGGCATCTGCCCCGATTTTGGGCTTTTATCCGGGGGTTCGGGGGCGACTCTACGCCGCCCGCCCCGCGCCCGCCTTCCGTCCGGTCGCCTGTGGCGTGCCGGAAGACCTTCCGGTATACCCGGCAGGAGGGCCGGGCCGCGGTCCTGAAACAGGCCGCGCCGGTCCCCGGCACGGCCCCGAAGCGGAAGGGTGCCATGGCGATTTCCCGATCCCTTGCGGATGAACTGGACAAGCGGCGCGCGGCCGCTCTTGAGGGCGGCGGCCCGGCCAAGGCCGAGGATCGCCACGCCAAGGGACGGCTGACCGCGCGCGAACGGATCGATACGCTGTTTTCGGCCGGGACGTTCCAGGAAACCGGGCTGCACGCCCAGCACGCCACCCGCCATTTCGGGATGGAGAAGAAGTCGATCCCGGCCGATGGCGTCATCACCGGTACGGGCTTCGTCGACGGCCGCCCGGTCGCGGCCTTCAGCCAGGATTTCGGCGTCGTCGGCGGCACGCTGGGCGAGATGCATTCGCGCAAGATCTGCCTCGTTCTGGACCATGCGCTGAAAGCGGGCGTGCCGGTCGTGGGCTTCAACGATTCCGGCGGCGCGCGGATCCAGGAAGGCGTCGGCGCGCTCTCGGCCTATGGCCAGGTCTTCTACCGCAACGTGCAGCTGTCGGGCGTGGTGCCGCAGATCTCGGTCATTGCCGGGCCCTGCGCGGGCGGCGCGGCCTACAGCCCCGCCCTGACCGATTTCGTGATCATGACCCGCGAACATGCCCAGATGTTCATCTGCGGCCCCGAGGTGATCCGCGCGGTCACCGGACAGGCCACGACGATGGACGAGATCGGCTCGGCCGAGGCCCATGCCTCGGTCGCGGGCAACATCCACTTCATCGCCGAGGACGACGCCCATGCGGTCGCGCTGGTCCACCGGCTCTTGTCCTTCCTGCCCTCCAACAACATGATGGACCCGCCGCACCGGATCGAGCCCGACCTGACGGTCGAGGACGACCCCGAGCTTGACGCGCTGATCCCCGAAGACCCGAAATCGGCCTATGACGTGCGCGAGGTGATCGCCCGGCTCGCCGACGAGGGCGATTTCCTCGAGGTGATGGCAGGCTTTGCCGCCAATATCGTGGTGGGCTTCGGCCGGATCGGCGGCGTGGTGACGGGCTTCGTCGCCAACCAGCCGATGGTCAAGGCGGGCGCGCTTGACATCGACGCCTCGGACAAGGGCGCGCGCTTCGTGCGGCTTTGCAACGTCTTCAACATCCCGCTGGTGACGCTGGTCGACGTGCCGGGCTTTCTGCCGGGCGTGGCCGAGGAACGGCGCGGCATCATCCGGCATGGCGCCAAGATGCTGTTCGCCTATGCCTCGGCGACGGTGCCGAAGATCACCGTCATCATGCGCAAGGCCTATGGCGGCGCCTATCTGGCGATGTGCAGCCAGGACATGGGCGCGGACCGGGTGATCGCCTGGCCCACCGCCGAGATCGCGGTGATGGGGGCCGAGGGCGCGGTGAACATCCTCTACCGCAAGGATCTGGCCGAGGCCGAGGACCGCGCCGCGCGCGCCCGCGAGCTTGCCGCCGAATACCGCGCCGAATTCGCCTCGCCCTATCTGTCGGCCGGGCGGCTCTTCGTGTCGGACATCGTCCAGCCCCGCCAGACCCGCAGCGCCATCGCGCTGACCCTGCGCGGGCTTCTGTCGAAACGCGAGACGCGCCCGCCGAAGAAACACGGCAACATCCCGCTTTAGGTCCGATCATGCTGGAAAACCTGTCCCTGATCGGAACCGGCTTTGCGGTGGTGCTGCTGGTCCTTGCGGCCCTCTGGGGCGCCTGCGCGCTGATCGGCCGGGCCTTCATCCGGGCCGCGCGCAAGGCCGAGAGGCCCGTCGTGGCGCCAGAGCCGCCAATCGCGCCGGGCGTGCCCCCCCATCACCTCGCGGCCATCGCGGCGGCGGTGGCCGAGACGCTCGGGCCCGGCCATCGCATCACCCGCGTCGCCGCCCCCGCCCATCGTGTCGACGGCTGGCCGCTTGAAGGCCGGATCGAGACCTTCGCCGCCCATCGCATCCGCACCGGATGGGGCCCGACCCGGCCCCGGCTGGGCGGCGAGACCCCGGACATCATGAGAGGACCGAAGCCATGAAGCGCCTGCGGATCACCGTGGACGGCACCGCCTATGACGTGACGGTGGAAGAGATCGAAACCGGCGCGCCCGAGACCCCGGCGGCCCCTGCCCGTCCGGCCACGGCCCCCGCAGCCGCCCCGCGCGCGACCGCCCCGGCCGTCGCCGCGGCCGCCCCGGCAGCCCCCGCCGAGCCCGGCGCGGTGCTGAGCCCGCTTGCGGGCACCACGGTCAGCGTCGCGGTCGCCGTCGGCCAAAACGTCGCCGCGGGCGATCCGCTGCTGGTGCTCGAGGCGATGAAGATGAACACCGATATCCGCGCGCCCCAGGCCGGGACCGTCAGCGCGCTTCACGTGGCCCCCGGCGCGACCGTGACCGAGGGGCAGGTCCTTCTGGTCCTGTCCTGAGGAGGCGCGTCCGATGCAGCCCGAACCGCTGAGCGCCCGGCTCGAACGCCTTTTCGACATGACCGCCCTGCCCGATGTCACCTGGCAGATGGCGGCGATGTGGCTGATCGTGGCGGGGCTGTTCTACCTCGCCATCTTCCGCAAGTTCGAACCGCTTCTGCTGGTGCCCATCGCCTTCGGCGCGCTGCTGGCCAACCTGCCGACCGAGGGGCTGGTGAACCCGCCCGCCGACGGCGTGGCGGGGGGGCTGTTCCATTACATCTCGCTCGGCGTCGATCTGGAACTGTTTCCGCCCCTGATCTTTCTGGGCGTGGGTGCGCTGACCGATTTCGGGCCGCTGATCGCCAATCCGCGCACCCTGCTTCTGGGCGGGGCGGCGCAATTCGGGGTCTTCGCGACCTTCCTTGGCGCCACGCTGATCGGCTTCACGCCGATGGAGGCCGGCGCCATCGGCATCATCGGCGGCGCCGACGGGCCGACCTCGATCTTTCTGGCCAACAAGATGGCGCCGCATCTGCTGGCGCCCATCGCCGTCGCGGCCTACAGCTACATGGCACTGGTGCCGCTGATCCAGCCGCCGATCATGCGCGCGCTGACGACCGAGGCCGAACGCAGGATCCGGATGCAGTCGCTGCGCCCGGTCTCGCGGCTGGAAAAGCTGATCTTCGCGGGGCTGGTGACGGTCGTGGTGATCCTCTTGGTGCCCGCGGCCTCGGCGCTGATCGGGATGCTGATGCTGGGCAATGTGCTGCGCGAAAGCCTCGTGACCGAGCGGCTGGCCAAGGCCGCACAGAACGAGGTGATCAACGTCGTGACGATCCTGCTGGGCACCTCGGTCGGGATAACCATGACGGGCGAGCGGTTCCTCAATGCCGACACGCTGAAGATCCTCGGGCTCGGGGTGATCGCCTTCGGGATCGCCACCGCCGCGGGTGTGCTGATGGCCAAGGCGATGAACCTGGTCAGTCGCACCAAGATCAACCCGCTGATCGGGTCGGCCGGGGTCTCGGCGGTGCCGATGGCCGCCCGCGTCAGCCAGATCGAGGGCCAGCGCGCCGATCCGGGGAACTACCTGCTGATGCATGCCATGGGCCCGAACGTGGCGGGCGTGATCGGGACGGCGGTGGTCGCGGGCTATTTCATCGCCCAGTACGCCGGTTGAAGCAGAGGCCTCTTGTCGCAGGCGGGGCGCTGTCGCCCCGCCGTTTTCACTGGACCTTTGCCAACCGGCGGGCAATGGGGCCTGCCTTCGCGTCCGGCCCGGCAAGTTGCCGTTGACCGCCCGGCCGCAACCGGATTTGCTGTCCGGGCCTTCGACAACGCACAGATCACCGGCATGACCGATGGGACAGGGTGCCGGGATCCCATGAAAGGTACAAAATGACCCTACACACGTTTCTGACAACTTCGGCGCTTGCGCTGACCATGGCCACGGCCGCCGCCGCGCAACAGACGCTGGTCTATTGCTCGGAGGGCTCGCCCGAAGGGTTCGACCCGGCGCTCTATACCTCGGGCACGACCTTCGACGCCGCCGGACAGGCCGTCTATGCCCGCCTCGTCGAGTTCAAGACCGGCACCACCGAAGTGGTCCCGGGGCTTGCCGAAAGCTACGACATCTCCGAGGACGGCAAGACCTACACCTTCCATCTGCGGCCCGGCATCAAGTTCCAGACCACCGATTTCTTCACGCCGACGCGCGACATGACCGCCGATGACGTGATCTTCAGCTTCATGCGCCAGCTCGACCCCGAGAACCCCTTCCACAACGCCTCGGGCGGCACCTTCGAATATTTCAACGCGATGTCGATGCCCGAGCTGATCGAGAGCATCGAGAAGGTCGACGACCTGACCGTCACCTTCCATCTGACACGGCCCGAGGCCCCCTTCATTGCCAACCTGGCGATGGATTTCGCCTCGATCATGTCCAAGGAATATGCCGATCAGCTGCTGGACGCGGGCAGGCCCGACATGCTGAACCAGCAGCCGCTGGGCGCGGGTCCCTTCGCTTTCGTCGCCTACCAGAAGGACGCGGTGATCCGGTACCGCAAGCATGAGGGCTTCTACCGCGAGGGGCTGCCGAAGCTCGACAACCTGATCTTCGCGATCACCCCCGACGCCTCGGTCCGCTACCAGAAGCTGAAGGCGGGCGAATGCCATGTGATGCCCTTCCCGAACCCGGCCGATATCGAGGAGATGAAGTCCGAGGACGGCATCACCGTGCAGGAGCAGGAAGGCCTGAACGTGGGCTACATGGCCTACAACACCCAGCAGCCGCCCTTCGACAATCCGAAGGTCCGCAAGGCGCTGAACATGGCGATGGACAAGCAGGCCATCATCGACGTGGTGTTCCAGGGCTCGGGCGAGATCGCCAAGAACCCGATCCCGCCGACCATGTGGAGCTATAACGACGCGGTCGAGGACGATCCCTACGATCCCGAGGCCGCCAAGGCGATGCTGGAAGCGGAAGGCGTCACCGATCTGTCGATGAAGATCTGGGCGATGCC
Source organism: Rhodovulum kholense (assembly GCF_003053725.1). GTDB lineage: Bacteria > Pseudomonadota > Alphaproteobacteria > Rhodobacterales > Rhodobacteraceae > Rhodovulum > Rhodovulum kholense. Next base: position 26,805 of record NZ_QAYC01000023.1, on the reverse strand, counting down.
GGTGCAGCGGCCCTACAACCCCAACGCCCGGCGCATGGCCGAATTGCTGCAGGCCGATTTCGAGAAGGTCGGGGTCAAGGCCGAGATCGTCTCGTATGAGTGGGGCGAATATCTCGACCGCTCGAAGGACGTGGACCGCGACGGTGCGGTGCTCTTGGGCTGGACCGGCGACAACGGCGACCCGGACAACTTCCTGGCCACCCTGCTCAGCTGTGACGGCGTCGGCGGGGCGAACCGGTCGCAATGGTGCTATCAGCCCTTCGAGGACCTGATCCAGAAGGCCAAGACCCTGCCGACCCAGGCCGACCGCGCCAAGCTTTACGAAGAGGCCCAGGTCATCTTCAAGGAGCAGGCCCCCTGGGCCACGATCGCCCATTCGAAGGTGTTCATGCCGATGCGCGACGAGGTGCAGGGCTACAAGGTCCACCCGCTCGGGCTGCACATTTTCACCGAGGTCAGCCTCGACAAGTGATCAAGAAATGGGCGGCGGGGCTTTACAAGCCCCGCCGTTAGGGGCATTGGGCGCGGCCATGACACCAGTACGCCCCCAGTCCACGGACACGGCCGCAAGAAAATGTTCAGATTTTTCCTAACAAGACTGCTGACCTTCGTGCCGACCTTCATCGGCGTGACGCTGATCTCGTTCGCCTTCATCCGGGTGCTGCCCGGCGATCCGATCATCGTCATGGCCGGCGAACGCGGCCTGTCCGAGGCCCGCTATCAGGAGCTGCGCGAACAGTTCGGCTTCGACCAGCCGCTGATCGTCCAGTTCTGGGACTACCTGACCGGTATCCTGCACGGCAATCTCGGCATGAGCTACGTCACCAAGAAGCCGGTCTGGGACGAGTTCTTCGCCCTCTTCCCCGCAACCGTCGAGCTGTCGCTCTGCGCCATCGTCATCGCCATCTGCCTCGGCATCCCCGCGGGCGTCATTGCCGCGGTGAACCGGGGCAAGTTCTTCGACCGGGCGCTGATGTCGACGGCGCTTGTGGGCTATTCGATGCCGATCTTCTGGTGGGCGCTGCTCTTGATCATCGTCTTCTCGGGCAACCTGGGCTGGACCCCGGTCTCGGGCCGGATCGACCTTCTGTACTACTTCCCCGACGCGACCGGCTTCATGCTGATCGACTCGCTTCTGTCGGGCCAGAAGGGCGCCTTCGCCTCGGCGGTCGAGCACCTCATTCTGCCCTCGATCGTGCTGGCCACGATCCCGCTGGCGGTGATCGCGCGGCAGACCCGGTCGGCCATGCTGGAGGTGCTGGGCGAGGACTATATCCGCACCGCCCGCGCCAAGGGTCTGGCTCCGATCCGGGTCAGTGGCCTGCATGCGCTGCGCAACGCGCTGATCCCGGTGGTGACGGTGATCGGGCTGTCGGTCGGCGTGCTGCTGGCGGGCGCGATCCTGACCGAGACGATCTTTTCCTGGCCCGGCATCGGCAAGTGGATGGTCGACAGCATCTACCGGCGCGACTACCCCGTCGTGCAGGGCGGCCTGCTGCTGATCGCGGGCATGGTGATGATCGTGAACCTGATCGTCGACCTGCTGTATGGCGTCATCAACCCCAAGATCCGGAAACGCTGACATGGCCGACGCGACCGCAGACGCGACCCGCCCCGCCCCCGAACGCCCCGGCCGCCTGCAGGAGTTCTGGCGCTATTTCCGCGAGAACCGCGGCGCCGTCATCGGGCTTTACGTCTTCGCCTTCTTCGTGCTGCTGGCCATCGGCGCCAATGTCATTGCGCCGCACGACCCGACCCAGCAGTTCCGCGACCACACGCTGCTGCCGCCGTTCTGGACCGCCGAGGGCAGCTGGCGCTTTCCGCTGGGCACCGACCCGCTGGGCCGCGACATCCTCTCGCGGCTGCTTTACGGGGCGCGCTATTCCTTCTTCGTGGGCCTCGTCGTCGTGGTGCTGGCCGCCTCGACCGGCATCCTGATCGGGCTGGTCGCGGGCTTCGCGCCGAAATGGCTCGACACCGTCATCATGCGGCTGATGGACATCATCCTGTCCTTCCCCTCGCTGCTGCTGGCGCTGGTGCTGGTGGCGATCCTCGGCCCCACGCTTCTGAACGCGATGATCGCCATCGCCGTCGTGCTGCAACCCCACTATGTGCGCCTGACCCGCGCCGCGGTGATGAGCGAGCGGACCCGCGACTATGTCACCTCGGCCAAGGTCGCGGGCGCCGGGCTGGGGCGGCTGATGTTCATCACCGTGCTGCCCAATTGCCTTGCACCGATCATCGTCCAGATGGCGCTGAGCTTCTCGAACGCGATCCTCGACGTGGCGGCCCTGGGCTTTCTGGGCATGGGCGCGCAGCCGCCGACGCCCGAATGGGGCACGATGCTGGCCGAGGCCCGCGAATTCATCCTGCGCGCCTGGTGGGTCGTGACCTTCCCCGGCCTCGCGATCCTGATCACGGTGCTGTCGATCAACCTGATGGGCGACGGGCTGCGCGACGCGCTCGACCCCAAACTGAAGCGGAGCTGATCCCATGGCGCTCCTGTCCATCCGCAACCTTTCCGTGGAGTTCTCGACCGCGGGCGGCCCCTTCCGAGCCGTCGACGGGGTCGATGTGACCGTCGACAAGGGCGAGATCCTGGCCATCGTCGGCGAAAGCGGGTCCGGCAAGTCGGTCTCGATGATGGCGCTGATGGGGCTTCTGCCCTGGACCGCCCGGATCACCGCCGACGAGATGAGCTTCGACGGCACCGACCTGCGCAGCCTCACCGCCCGCCAGCGCCGCCAGGTCATCGGCCGCGACATCTCGATGATCTTCCAGGAGCCGATGACCTCGCTGAACCCGTGCTTCACCGCCGGGTTCCAGATCAAGGAGACGCTGCGCCAGCACCTCAAGCTTGACCGCCGCGCGCGCCATGCCCGCGCCATCGAGCTGATGGAGATGGTCGGCATCCCCGATCCCGCGCGGCGGCTGAACGCCTTTCCGCACCAGTTGTCGGGCGGCATGAGCCAGCGGGTGATGATCGCCATGGCGCTGGCCTGCCAGCCGCGCCTGCTGATCGCGGACGAACCCACCACCGCGCTGGACGTCACGATCCAGGCGCAGATCCTCGACCTGCTGCAGGATCTTCAGAAAAGCACCGGCATGGCGCTGATCCTGATCACCCATGACATGGGCGTCGTCGCCGAGACCGCCCAGCGGGTGCAGGTGCAATATGCCGGCCAGAAGGTCGAGGAACAGCCCGTCCGGGCGCTTTTCGAGACCCCGCACCACCCCTATACCGCGGCCCTTCTGGCCGCCCTGCCCGAACGCGCGACCGAGCGGCGTCTGCCGACCATCCCGGGCGTCGTGCCGGGGCAGTTCGACCGGCCCGAGGGCTGTCTCTTCTCGCCGCGCTGCCGCTTCGCCGACGACATCTGCCGCCACCGTGCCCCGCCGGTGCAGCCGCCCGCGCTGGGCATCGCCCGCTGTCACTATCCGCTCGACACCGCCGCCACGGAGGCTGCCCGATGACCGCTCCTGTCGTCGTCGCCGATCACCTCGCCCGCCATTACGAGGTCGGCGGCGGGCTGTTCTCGAAACCGGCCACCGTCAAGGCCCTGTCCGAGGCCACATTCTCGATCGCGGCCGGCAAGACGCTGGCGGTCGTGGGCGAATCCGGTTGCGGCAAGTCCACGTTGGCGCGTCTGGTGACGCTGATCGAGGAACCCACCGGCGGTGCGCTGACGCTCGACGGCTTGGCCGCCACGCCCGACAACTGGCGCCGTCTGCGCTCGACCGTGCAGATCGTGTTCCAGGACCCCTATGGCTCGCTGAACCTGCGCCACCGGATCGGCACGATCCTCGAGGAACCGCTGAAGATCAATCGCCCCGAAATGAGCGCGCAGGAGCGCTCGGACAAGGCCCGCGAGATGATGCGGCTGGTCGGGCTGCGCCCCGAGCATTACGACCGCTTCCCGCACATGTTCTCGGGCGGGCAGCGACAGCGGATCGCGGTCGCCCGCGCGCTGATGCTGGAACCCAAGCTGCTGGTGCTGGACGAACCCGTCTCGGCGCTGGATCTGTCGATCCAGAGCCAGGTGCTGAACCTGCTGCTCGATCTGCAGGAACGCATGGATCTGGCCTATCTCTTCATCTCGCACGACCTGTCGGTGGTCCGCCACGTGGCCGACGAGGTGATGGTGATGTATCTCGGCCGCCCGGTCGAGTTCGGCACCAAGGAAGATGTCTTCGCCGCTCCGCGCCACCCCTATACCAAGGCGCTTCTGTCGGCGACGCCCTCGACCGAGCCCGACCCGGCGCGGCAACGGATCAAGCTACAGGGCGAGCTGCCCTCGCCGCTGGCGATCCCGGCGGGCTGCCCGTTCGCGCCGCGCTGCTGGAAGGCGCAGGACCGGTGCCGCGAGGCCCGGCCCGAGCTGACCGGCGCGCCCCATGCCGCGGCCTGCTTCTTCCCCGAAGGCCTCTGACCCGACAAGACAGCGATGCGGTTCGAAGGTGGGCGCCCCCGGGCGCCCGCCCCCTCATGCCCTCTCGGCCCCCTCCCGAATTGCACCTCGCGCGACATTTTCGACCGGCGCCCGCTGCGCGGCCCCGGCGCGACCGGCTTTGCTTGGAACGTCCGGTGGGCTGTGTTAACCATTTGGCATTCCAAACGGATGAAGCCCGGAGGTGGGACGGCCTCCCGGCATGAAGGGGAGAACGAGGTGACGAAAAAAGTGTTCGTCGTCGGGACTTTCGATACCAAGGGCCGCGAGCTTGTGCATGTCGCCGGGCTGCTGGCCGATGAGGGTCTGGAGGTGGTCCAGGTCGACCTCTCGACCTCGCCCGGGCACCGCAGCGGCGCCGATGTGACCCCGGCCGAGGTGGCCGCCTGCCATCCCGAGGGGACGGGCGCGGTCATGACCGGGGATCGCGGCACCGCCGTCGCCGGAATGGCCCGGGCCTTCGAGGCCTTCGTCGCGACCCGCGCCGATATCGGCGCGATGATCTCGCTGGGCGGATCGGGCGGCACGGCGCTGGTGGCGCCCGGCATGCGCGCCCTGCCCGTGGGCGTGCCGAAGCTGATCGTCTCGACGCTGGCCTCGGGCAATGTGGCGCCCTATGTCGGCCCCTCGGACATCACCATGATGCACTCGGTGACCGACGTCGCCGGGCTGAACCGGATCTCTAGGGTGATCCTCGGCAATGCCGCCCGCGCCATCGCGGGCATGGCGAAGGCCGCGCCCGAGGCGACCGGCGACGACCGCCCCGCCGTCGGGCTGACGATGTTCGGCGTCACCACGCCCTGCGTCACCCGTCTGGCCGCCCGGCTCGAGGCCCATGCCGATCCGATCGTCTTCCACGCCACGGGAACCGGCGGGCAGGCGATGGAGAAGCTGGTCGATTCCGGCATGATCTCGTCGGTGATCGACACCACGACCACCGAGATCTGCGATCTGCTGTTCGGCGGCATCCTCGCCGCGACCGAGGACCGGCTGGGCGCCATCGCCCGCACCGGCATTCCCTATGTCGGGTCCTGCGGCGCGCTTGACATGGTCAATTTCGGCCCCCGATCCTCGGTCCCCGACCGCTATGCCCACCGGCAGTTCTATCAGCACAATCCGCAGATCACCCTGATGCGGACCACGCCCGACGAATGCCGCCAGATGGGCGAATGGATCGGCACCCGGCTGAATGCCTGCACGGGGCCGGTGCGCTTCCTGCTGCCCGAGGGCGGGGTGTCGATGCTGGACGCGCCGGGCATGCCCTTCGAGCTGATCGACGCCCGCAGCGCGCTGTTCGCGGCCCTTGAGGCCACGGTCGAGCAGACGCCCGACCGCCGCCTGATCCGCCTGCCCCACAACATCAATGACGAGGCGTTCTCGGACGCGCTTTACACCCACTGGAAGGAGATCGCCTGATGGCCCGGTTCGAACGCAAGGATCTGCTGGAGAAATTCCGCGGCATGATCGCCGAGGGCCGCCCGATCATCGGCGGCGGCGCGGGCACCGGCCTTTCCGCCAAATGCGAGGAAGCGGGCGGCATCGACCTGATCGTGATCTACAATTCGGGCCGCTACCGGATGGCGGGCCGGGGCTCGCTGGCCGGACTTCTGGCCTATGGCAATGCCAATGAGATCGTCGTCGAGATGGCCCGCGAGGTGCTGCCGGTGACGAAAAACACCCCGGTTCTGGCGGGCGTGAACGGCACCGACCCGTTCTGCAACTTCGACCCGTTCCTCGACCAGCTGAAGGCCATCGGCTTTTCGGGCATCCAGAACTTCCCGACCGTGGGGCTGATCGACGGCACCTTCCGCCAGAACCTGGAAGAAACCGGCATGGGCTACGGGCTCGAGGTCGATCTGGTGGCGCTGGCGCGCGCGAAGGACATGCTGACCACGCCCTATGTCTTCGACACCGATCAGGCCAGGGCGATGGCCGAGGCGGGCGCCGATATCGTGGTGGCGCATATGGGCCTGACCACGGGCGGCGCCATCGGGGCCGATACCGCGATCTCGCTGGAGGACAGCGCGCTCAAGGTCCAGTCCATCGCCGAGGCCGCGCTGAGCGTGCGCAAGGACGTGATCGTGCTATGTCATGGCGGGCCGATCTCGATGCCCGAGGACGCGACCTATGTGCTGTCGAACGCGCCCGACTGTCACGGCTTCTACGGCGCCTCCAGCATGGAGCGGCTGCCGACCGAAACCGCGCTGATCGACCAGACGCGGAAGTTCAAGACCATCACCCGGGGCTGACAAGGGAGGATCTTATGGCCAGGGCCTATGCCAGCGCGGTAATCCCCGCGCCGATCGAGAAGGTCTGGGAAATCCTGCGCGACTTCAACGGGCTGCCCAGCTGGCACCCGGCGATCGAGCGCAGCGAGATCGAGGACGGCCGCAGCGCCGATGCGGTCGGCGCGGTGCGGTCCTTCCATCTGGCGGGCGGCGGCGGGCATGTGCGCGAAAAGCTGCTGTCGCTCGACGACAGCGCCTTCACGCTCAGCTACAGCTTCGTCAAGCCCGCCTTCCCGGTCGAGAATTACATCGCCCGGATCGCGCTGTTCCCGGTTTCCGAGACCGGCGAGACCTTCGCCCTTTGGGAAGCGGAGTTCGACGAGGCGCCGGAGGACCGGGGCAAATACGGCCCGGTGATTGCCGAAGGCGTCTTCGCCGCAGGCTGGGCCGCGCTGAAACGCCACCTTTCCTGATCGCCCTTGCGGTCGGCGGCCCGCGCCGCCGACCCGTCCCGCCGACCCGTCCCCTTCCCGGGCCGCTCGCGCCCCGGTCGGACCCGCCCCCCAATCCCGCAGGACCCGCCCGCACCCGATCCCGCCCCCTTCCGGCGGGACCGGGTGCATAGGTGCGGCCGATGCCCCCGCCCGCCTGCGGTCCTGCGTCCCGTGGCCGTCCCGGCCCGGACCTGCGCTGACAGCGGCCCGGCCGCCCGACGAAAAGCGGCCGGACCTTCCCCTTGGGGAAGGTCACGACCCGTAGCGTCATCGTGGCGGGATGCCGCCTCTGCCCGAAGAGGCCCGAAGGGGCCGCGACAGCGCGCACCCGCCGGTTTGTCACAAGACCGATACATGCAATCGTTAACCGGACCGCGAGGGACCACCCCCTTCTTCCTTCCACAGCAGAGGTACCCATGCGAACTCTTCTTACAGCGCTCGCCGCCAGCACGATTCTCGCCGGTGCGGCGCAGGCCACGGCGGTCTATCCGCTCGACCGGGCGACGATCCTCGTCTCCTCGCCCTTCGACTTCAAGGTCGAGCTGGACGCGGTGCATCCCGAGGCCGACATTTCCGTGACCGTGAACGGCAAGCCCTATGCCGAAACCTTCGGCACCGCCGCCGAGTATGTCGCCGAAGAAAAGGGCGCCGATGACGCCGTGCTGGGCTCGGCGCTGATCCTGCGCGATCTGGCCCTGGCCGAGCCGGGCAGCTACACCGTCGAGGTCAAGGCCGGCGACGAGACCAGGACCGTGACCTGGGAGGTCTACACCACCCCCGAGACGCCCAAGGCCAAGAACATCATTTTCTTCCTCGGCGACGGGCTGTCGGTCGCGCACCGGACCGCGGCGCGGATCATGTCGAAGGGCATGACCGAGGGCAAGGCGGACGGCCGTCTGGCGATGGACGATCTCGACCACATGGCCTTCATCGGCACCTCGTCGACCCATTCCATCGCGACCGACTCGGCCAACACGATGTCGGCCTACATGACCGGCCACAAGTCGCGGGTGAACGCGCTGGGCGTCTATGCCGACCGCACCGCGCCGACCCAGGACGACCCCAGGGTCGAAACCATCGCCGAGGCCCTGCGCCGCACCACCGGAAAATCCATCGGCGTCGTCACCACCTCGGAACTGGAAGACGCGACGCCTGCGGCCGTCGTCTCGCACACCCGCAAGCGCAGCGACAAGGCCGATATCGTGGGCATGTTCTACGACATCCAGCCCGAGGTGATGCTGGGCGGCGGCTCGGCCTATTTCCTCAAGTCCGACATCCCCGGCTCGAAGCGGAAGGACGACAAGGACTATGTCGCGATGTTCCGCGAGGCGGGCTATACGCTGGCGACCAGCGCGGCCGAGCTTGACGCGGCGCAGGGGTCGAACAGCGGCAAGCTGCTGGGTCTCTTCCACACCGGCAACATGGACACCAAGCTCGACCGCAGCTTCCTGCATCAGGGCACGGTCGGCAAGTTCCCCGACCAGCCGGGCCTGGTCGAGATGACCCGGACCGCGCTCGATCAGCTGTCGAAGAACGACGAGGGCTTCTTCCTGATGGTCGAGGGCGCCTCGATCGACAAGATGTCCCACCCGATGGACTGGGACCGCGCCGTCATCGACACCATCGAGTTCGATCAGGCCGTGGCCGCCGCGCGCGCCTTCGCCGAGACCCATCCCGACACGCTGATCGTCGTCACCGGCGATCATACCCATGGCGTTTCGGTGATCGGCACCATCGACGACGACAAGCCCGGCGACGAGATGCGCGAGAAGGTCGGCACCTATGACGACGCCGGCTTCCCGAACTACACCGACGCCGACGGCGACGGCTATCCCGACAAGATCGACGTGTCGCGGCGGCTGGCGATCTTCTCGAGCAACTTCCCCGACTATTACGAAACCTGGGCGCCGAAGATGGACGGCCCGTTCGAACCCTCGGTGAAGAACGAAAACGACGAATACGTCGCCAACGAGGCCTACAAGGACCTGCCCGGCGCCGTGCTTCGGATCGGCAACCTGCCGAAATCGGCCGATACCGCGGTCCATGCGGTCGATGACGTGGTGCTGCAGGCCACCGGCCCCGGCGCCGAAGAGTTCAAGGGCTACATGGAACAGTCGGACGTCTACAAGGTCCTGGCCGACGCCTTCGCGCTGGGCACCGTCCAGAAGTGACCTGAACCGGGGCCTGTCCGGGCGGTGCGCCGTCCGGGCAGGCCCCCTTCCTTTCCCCTGCCCCGGAAGACCGCCATGACCGACCCCGCCGCCCCCGCCCCGGCCCACGACCGTACCCGCAGGCTGTGCCTCGCCGCCCTGCCCGGTCTGCTGTTTCTGACCGCTCCCCGCCCGGCCGCCGCCGCAACCCCGCTGATCGGCTTCGACGAGCTTTACAGCGCCTTCAGCCCGCTGGGCCTGACCTTTTCCGACAAGGTGATCGCGCTGACCGGCCAGAGGGTGCGCATCCGGGGCTTCATGGCGCCGCCGCTGAAAGCGGAGTCGAATTTCTTCGTGCTGACCGCGATCCCGATGGCGCTGTGCCCGTTCTGTTCGACTGATACCGACTGGCCCGACAACATCGTCGTGGTCTATCTCGACCGCAGCCAGACCTTCGTGCAGCCGAACCAGACCATCGAGGTCACCGGGCAGCTCGACCGCGGGTCCTGGGTCGATCCCGAGACCGGCTTCGTCAGCCAGCTGCGCCTGCGCGACGCGCGCTATTCCGCGGTCTGAGCCGCCATGCTGGGTCTTCATCTGTCTGCGGTCGAGGTCGCCTATCCCGGCCTCTCCGCCCCGGTGCTGCGCATCCCCGAGCTCGACATTCCCGCAGGCAGCCGCGTCGCGGTGACCGGGCCGTCGGGGTCGGGCAAGTCGACGCTTGTGAACATCGTCACCGGGCTCGCCCCGCCCGGCACTGGCCGCGTGCTCTGGGACGGCACCGATATCGCAGAGCTGCCCGAGGGCAGGCGCGACCGCTGGCGCGGCGCCAATATCGGCCTCGTGATGCAGGATTTTCACCTCTTCCCGGGGCTTTCGGCGCTTGAGAACGTGCTGTTGCCCGCGCGGCTGTCCCGCGTCGCCGATGCGGCGATGGAAGCCCGCGCCCGGACGCTGCTGGCCGAGGTCGGCCTTGCCCGTCCCGGCCAGCCGGTCGAGACCATGTCGCGCGGCGAGATGCAGCGCGTGGCGGTGGCGCGGGCGCTGTTGCGCGCGCCGGGGGTGATCGTCGCCGACGAGCCCACCGCCAGCCTCGATCCGGAAAACGGCGCGGCCATCGGCGCGCTGCTGATCGAGCTTGCCGAACGGTCGGGCGCCACGCTGATCGTGGTTTCGCATGACAGCCGCCTGACCGCGCGGCTCGACCGGGTGCTGACGCTCGCCGGCGGCGAGATCCTGTCCGACTGCGGCCGCGAAGGAGCCCGGCAATGATCCATTTCGTTCTGGCCGACCTGAAACGGTTTCGTCTGGGCTCGGCGGTGATCGTGCTGCTGATCGCGCTGGCGGTGGCGCTGGGCACCACCGTCACCCTGCAGGAACGCGCCCTGCGCCTGGGCAGCGCGCGCGCGTCCGAGAAATTCGATCTGATCGTCGGCGCGCCCGGCAGCGCCACGCAGCTGGTGCTGTCTTCGGTCTTCCTGCAGCCCGCGGCGCTGCCGCTGATGCCGGGCGACACGCTGGTCGCGCTGACCGAAGATCCGCGCGTGGCCTGGGCCGCGCCGATCGGCTTTGGCGATTTCGTGGCGGGGTATCCGGTGATCGGCACCACCACCACGCTGATCGGGAACACGACGACCGGGTTTGCCGAAGGTCGCGCCTTCGCCGCCGAAGGCGAGGCGGTGATCGGCTCGGCGGTCGATCTGGCCCTGGGCGACACGCTGGTTCCGACCCATGGCAAGCAGGCCGAGGGCGGCCATGCCCATGCCGGTATCGCCTATCGCGTGACGGGGCGGCTCGACCCCACCGGCACCCCCTGGGACCGCGCCGTTCTGGTGCCGATCCAGGCGGTCTGGCACGTCCACGGGCTTGGGCACGATGCCCATGACGCGCACGACCACGACGCCGGGGGGCATGACGCGGAGGCGCATGACGAGGAAGACCCCGACCACGCCCATGCCGCCAGCCAAGACCACACCGACGACCACGCCGAAAACCATGGCGAGGCCGATCACGACGATCACGACGGCCACGATCACGACGGCCATGACGGCGCTGCCTTCGACCCCGATGCACCGCTCGACGAGACCTGGGCGGCTGGCGTGCCGCCCGGCCTGCCCGCGATCCTGGTCAAGCCGCGCAGCATCGCCGATGCCTACCGCCTGCGGCAGGAGTACCGCGCGACCGGCGAGACGCAGGCAGTCTTTCCGGCCGAGGTCCTGACCGGGCTTTACGCCATGCTGGGCGATGCCAAACGGGTGCTGGTCGCGGTCGCGGTCGGGGCGCAGACGCTGGTCGCCGCGGCGCTGTTGCTGGTGACGGTGATCCAGGTCGGCCAGCGGCGGCGCCAGATCGGGGCGCTTCGGGCCTTCGGCGCGCCGCGCGGCGCGGTCTTCGGCATCGTCTGGCTGGAACTGGCGCTTCTGTTCGGGACCGGCATCCTGCTGGGATTCGGTCTGGGCTTTGGGGCGACCGAGTTCCTGTCGCGCGCCTTCACCGCAGAACGCGGCTTCCCGCTGCCGGTGGCCTTCGTGCCCAGCGATCTTATGGGCTTCGGGGGCCTGATCCTGGCGGCGGCGGTGCTGTCGGCTGTGCCAGCCTGGCTGGCCTATCGCCAACCTCCGGCCGCCGCCTTGCGCGACTGACCGGTCGAGACCACGCCCGCGCCTTGCGTCGGACCTGGCTCGGGACGCCGCAAGGCGATCAATGGGAATCGCAGCCTTCGCGTATCCGGTGCGGCGCGGCGTCCGGGTCCGCCTCGACCGGCTCGGGCCTGCCAACCGCCTTTGCGCGCTCCGGCCGGGTCCGGGCGGCGTTTTCGGCCCGGACATCATCGGGCGGGATCTCGACGAAGGGCTCGGCGTCGTCCTCCGGCTCGGCCCGCAGCGCCACAACGGTGACGGCGGTGCCGCCGCCGACCATGCCGCCCAGCCAGTAGGACAGCAGGACGGTCACCCATCCGCCGTCCAGCAACAAGGCGCCCGCCAAGGCGGAAATGGTTCCCCCGGTAATCGAGGCGAGTGTGAAAAGTACAAGCATTGCCGAATGCATCTCCTTCGCGCACCGAGCGAAGCGGACCCCGGGGAAAGGTGCGGTATCTACGAATCGTAAGACAAATGATTAACTCCCGCAAAAGGCGATTGGTTTCAATATATTCGCGCACGACGCTCAGGCGGATTCTTGCCGGGGACCGCGCGGCCGCGGCAAGGCTCCGCCGTCCGGAATGGTGACGGACGCGGGGAACGAAGGAAACATTTCGCGAACAAATCAAACCCGTCTTAACACGCCCGCCCCTAAAGAGGACGCCGGGGGCCAGCAGAGGACGGACGCGTGGCGACACTCGAAGGCGACTGGACCGACAACAGCCTGACAGGCAGCGACGAGCCCGATCAGATCGAGGGGCACGAGGGCCACAACACGATTGATGGCGGCGGCGGCGGCGACAGCATCGACGGCGGGTCCGGCGATGACACGATCTCGGGCGGCGCGGGCAATGACTGCATCCTTGGCGGCGCGGGCGAGGACGTGGTCTATGCCGGACCGGGCGACGACTCCATCGACGGCGGCTCGCAGGACGACACGATCTTCGGCGACGACGGCAACGACGTGCTGCTGGGCGGGTCCGGCGACGACCAGCTGTTCGGCGGGGCGGGCGACGACTCCATCGATTCGACCTACGACAACGCCACGATCTTCGGCGGCGTCGGCAACGACACCATTCGCACCCAGTACGGCACCGCCTATGTCGATGGCGGCGCGGGCGACGACCAGATCTGGCTGGACGGCTATTCGGGCGGGGCCAAATACGTGGCCTTCGGCAAGGGCGCGGGCAGCGACTATGTGCACGACTTCAACCCCGAGATCGATTTCGTCCATATCGGCGATCTCAGCCCGGACGCCATCGTCATCACCCCGACCGAGGACAGCCGGATCTGGACGCTGAGCCTCGCGGGCGGGGACCCCGACGACAAGATGGTGCTGGACTGGTCCTTTTCCTGGAACGATGCCGTCACCGAAGACCAGATCCGGGCGCGGCTGGTCGGGTCGGACACCTATGCGCCGCCCGCCGATCTCAGCCTGCCCTGCTTTGCCGCCGGATCGCGCATCGCCACGCCCGACGGCCCGCGCCGGATCGAGCGGCTGAGGCCCGGCGATCTGGTCGAGACGCGCGACAACGGCCCGCGTCCGGTCAAAAGCCTGCTGCGCAGCCGCGTCGCCCCGCGCGAGATGGTGGCCAATGCCGCGCTCTGCCCGGTGCGGATCGCGGCGGGCGCGCTGGGGCCGGGGCAACCGGATCGGGCCATGCTGCTGTCGCGTCAGCACGGGGTGCTGATGCAGGCGCCGGACGGGCACGAGGTGATGGTGCGCGCCCGCCATCTGGCCGAGGAACTGGGTCTGGCCCGCCTGCAGCCCGCCCGGCGCAGCAACCCGCTTTTGTACCTGCATCTCTTTCTCGGCACGCATGAGCTTGTCTGCGTCGACGGGGTCTGGAGCGAGACACTTTTCATCGGTCCCGAATTGCGGCGGAGCGCCGGACCGCTTCGCCGTCTGTTCGGCGCCAAGCCCCTGCCCGCGACGGCCCGCCGGGTGCGCCCGCTGCTGACCCGCGCCCAGATCCGCGCCGCGGCCGGACCGCTGCGGCCGCCGGAAAACCGCACGCCTCCTGTCTGACGGCGGGACCGTCGCTCGCAAGCCCCGCATCGACCGGGGCGCACCGGAGCCTCGCCTCGCGCCCTCTGCGGATGATCGGACAAGACCGGGCGGGCCTGTCTGACGGCAGGATCGTTGCTCGCAAGCCGAGCATTTCCCGAGGGGTACCAAGACCTCGCCACGCGCCGTCCGCGGGTCGTCGGACAAGACCGGGCCGGTGCCCCCGGGGCTGAACGCGCGCCGGCCGGTCCGCCCGGCGCGCGGCCCAGAACGTGGCCCGACCCAAGGACCGACCCAAGGCCTGCGCCCTGGCCTGCCCCGACGCCTCACCCATCACCCGACCCGTCCCGTCGCGCCGGAAGGTGGCGGATCGCGCCCGGGCCGTCCGGCCCCGCCGCACGCCGGACCAAGGCGCCGTCTCCTCCGCCGCGAGCCGTCCCGCCAGCGGAAGGAACCCATCGAGACACCCCGGCAGAGCAGCGTGTTTGACAGATTTGCCAGCAGCTTACTAAGCTCTGCGCGAGGGTCGGCGGGACGGCTGGCCCCGGGAACAGGGAGATTTCCAACATGTGCGATATCTGCGTGATGACGGCGGTCAAGGACCGCATGCTGTCGCGGCGCGGCTTCTTCGCCGGGGCGGCGGGGGCCGGTCTGGCGGCGGCCGCCGGGCTGACCGCCTCGGCGCCCAGGGCGCTGGCGCAGGGCCATACGGCCGTGACCGACATGACCCATGAGCTGTCGGCCGACTTCCCCACCTTCTTCGGCGAACAGCAGTTCTTCTGGGACCAGAAGTTCAATTTCGCGGACCACGGCTTCAACCTCGCCGAATACCGGGTGAACGAACATACCGGCACCCATATCGACGCGCCGCTGCATTTCTCGGCCGATGGCGCGGCGGTGAACGAGATCGCGGTCGAAAACCTGGTAGCGCCACTGTGTGTGATCGACATCGCCGCCCGCGCCGCCGAGGATGCCGACACCACCCTGACCCCCGACGATATCCGCGCCTGGATCGCCGCCCATGGCGAGATCCCGCAGAATGCCTGCGTCGCGCTATTCTCGGGCTGGGGCGAGAAGGCCAGCGGCCCGGGCTTTCGCAATGCCGATGCCAAGGGCGTCCAGCATTATCCGGGCTTCCACCCCGAAGCCGCGAAGATGCT
Source organism: Rhodovulum kholense (assembly GCF_003053725.1). Classification (GTDB taxonomy): domain Bacteria; phylum Pseudomonadota; class Alphaproteobacteria; order Rhodobacterales; family Rhodobacteraceae; genus Rhodovulum; species Rhodovulum kholense. The sequence continues at coordinate 11,678 of NZ_QAYC01000023.1, read as the reverse complement.
GATCGAGGAAACTGGCGCGGCCTCGATCGGGTCCGACACGCTGTCGCTCGATCCGGGCAACTCGCCCGATTTCGCGACCCATTACGCCTGGCTGCCCTCGGGGCGGTTCGGCATCGAATGCCTGGCCAATCTTGACCGGATGCCCGCGGTGGGCGCGACGCTGGTGATCGGCGCGCCCAAGCACAAGGGCGGCACCGGCGGGCCCGCGCGGATCTTCGCGCTGGTCTGAGCCCTCTTTCCCGCCGCTTCGGCCCCCTGGACCGGAGCGGCCCCTTCCCCAACCCAAGGAGACCCGATGGCCACGGTGAAGATCTGGAGCGACGCGGAGGCCGAGGCCGACCCGCGCGTCAAGGCGGTGTTCGACGACATCCGCGCCACCCGCAAGACCGATTTCGTGAACAATGTCTGGCGCGCGCTGGCCGGCCAGCCGGCGGTGCTGGAAACGACCTGGGCGCAGGTCAAGGCGGTGATGGCGACCGAAAGCGCGCTCGACCCGCTGACCAAGGAGCTGATCTACATGGCGGTCTCGGTCGCCAATGGCTGTTCCTATTGCGCCCATTCCCATACCGCCGGGGCGCGGGCCAAGGGCATGACCGAGGCCCAGTATCAGGATTTTCTGGCGGTCATCGGGCTGGCGTCGCAGACCAATGCCCTGGTCACCTCGCTGCAGGTGCCGGTCGATCCCGAATTCGAGGTCTGAGCCATGGACAAGGCCATCATCGCCCGCGCGCCGGGCGGCCCCGAGGCGCTCGACTGGGTCGACTGGACCCCGCCCGCCCCCGGCCACGGCGAAGTGCTGGTCCGGCACGGCGCGGTCGGGCTGAATTTCATCGACACCTATTTCCGCTCGGGCCTCTACCCCTGGCCGGGCGAAATCCTGATCCCCGGCAGCGAGGCCGCGGGCCGGATCGAGGCGGTCGGTTCCGGGGTCGAGGGGCTCACGGTCGGCCAGCGCGTGGCCTATACGACGCGCACCGGCGCCTGCTGCACCGCGCGGGTGCTGCCCGCGGACCGGCTGGTGCCCCTGCCCGACGCGATCCCGGACGAGATCGCGGCCTCGATCATGCTGAAGGGGCTGACCGCGCAGTATCTGATGACCTCGAGCTTTCCGGTCCGCGAAGGCCAGACCGTGCTGGTTCATGCGGCGGCCGGGGGCGTCGGTCTTCTGCTGGGGCAATGGCTGGCGGCGAAGGGTGTCAGGGCGATCGGCACGGCGGGCGGGCCCGAAAAGACGGCGCTTGCGCGTGCCCATGGCTATGCCGAGGTGATCGACTACCGCGCGGGCGATTTCGTGGCGCCGGTGATGGCCGCGACCGATGGGCTTGGCGTCGATGCGGTCTATGACAGCGTCGGTCAGGACACCTGGCGCGGCTCGCTCGCCTGCCTGAAACCGCGCGGCATGTTCGTGAGCTTCGGCCAGTCCTCGGGCCTGCCCGACGGCTTTCGCCTGTCGGATCTGGCCAAGGGCAGCCTGTCGGCGACGCGGCCCGTGCTGTTCGATTTCATCGCCGATCCGGCCGAGCTTCGCACCCGCGCGGCCGAGCTGTTCGCGGCGGTGGCCGAGGGCACGCTGACGCCCCGGGTCGGGAAAACCTGGCCGCTGGCCGAGACGGCCGAAGCCCATCGCGCGCTTGAATCCCGCGCCACCACCGGGGCGACGGTGCTCTTGCCGTAGCTTGTGCGCCGGGCTCCGGGGATCAGCCCCGGAACCCGGTCGCGACCACGAATTTCTCGGAACTGTCCGACCGGCTTGCGGGCGGCTTGACATTGGCGACCTTGTCGAAGCGTTGCTTCAGCAGGGTCTGCAACCCGCCCTCGGCCCCCCCCGCCAGAACCTTGGCGACGAAGGTGCCGCCTTCGTCCAGCACGTCGAAGGCCAGCGCCGCCGCCGCCTCGCAGAGCGCGATGATCCGCAAATGGTCGGTCTGCTTGTGCCCCGAGGACGCCGCGGCCATGTCGCTCATCACCACATCGGCGCGGCCCCCGAGCCAGCCCTTGACCAGCTCGTCGGCATCGTCGGCCAGAAAATCCAGCTGATGCAGCTCGGCCCCGGCGATGGGCTCGACCTCCTGCAGATCGACCCCCAGAACGGTGCCGACGGCCTTGCCCGATTTCTCGCCCAAGGCATTGACCCGCTTGACCGCCACCTGGCACCAGCCGCCCGGCGCACAGCCCAGATCGACGACCCGCGCGCCCGGCACCAGAAACCGGTACTTGTCATCCAGCTCGAGGATCTTGAAGGCCGCACGCCCGCGATAGCCCTCGGCCCGGGCCCGCTTGACATAAGGGTCGTTCAGCTGCCGCTCCAGCCAGCGCGTCGAGGACAGCCGCCGCCCGCGGGCGGTCTTGACCTTGACCTTCAGGTCGCGCTGTCCGCGCCCGCTCGATCCCTTCTTCTCCGTCATCCCGGCCTTCGTTCTTCTTCTTGGCAAAAATACCCAGACGCGACATCTGCCCCAGCCGGGCCGCGGCAGCAAGGGCGCATCAGAAGGGGCCTTCCTCCAGCACCCCGTCCGCGCTCATCTGCGCATAAAGCAGCCCCTCGCGCAGCCCGCGATCGGCAACCGACATCCGGTCGGTCGGCCAGACCCGCATCAAGGCCTGCAGGATCGCCGCCCCCGACATGATCAGCGCATGGCGGTCGCGCCCGATCCTCGGATCGGCCCGCCGCCCCTCGGGGCCAAGCTCCAGATACCGCCGGATCACCTCGTCGATCTGCCCCGACGTCATGCGCAGCCCGTCGACCTTGGTCCGGTCATAACGCCTGAGGCCCAGATGGCTCGCCGCCACGGTCGTCACCGTGCCCGAGGTGCCGATGATCTGGAAGCCGTCCTTGGTCTGCTCGGCGGCATAGGGCGAGAAATTGGCCAGGTTCTCCTCGAAGAACCAGCTCATCAGCGCGAACCGCGCGTGATCGTCCTCGACATCGTCGAACTGTTCCTTCAGCGTCGCGACCCCCAGCGGCACCGAGATCCAGTCGACGACGCGCGCGGCCGGAAACGGCCCGGTGTCGCTGTGAAAGCCCGCATGCAGCCGCATGATCGCCCGCGGCCGGTCGGCGCGCGGCACCATCGACAGGTCGATCCAGACCAGCTCGGTCGAGCCGCCGCCGATATCGACCACCAGCAACTGTTCGGTCTTGGTCGAGACCAGCGGCGCGCAGGACACGACCGCCAGCCGCGCCTCTTCCTCGGGCTGGATGATTTCCAGCCGCAGCCCGGTCTCGCGCCGCACCAGCTTGATGAACTCGCGCGCATTGACGGCGCGGCGGCAGGCCTCGGTCGCCACCAGCCGCATGCGTTCGACCTGGTGCTTTTCCAGCTTGCCCTTGCAGACCCTCAGCGCCTGGACCGTCCGCGCGATCGAGGCACGGCTGAGACGCCCCGACCCCTCGAGGCCGGTGCCCAGCTGGACAGACTTGGAAAAGCTGTCCACCACATGGAACTGACTGCCCTTGGGTTGGGCAATCAGCATACGACAACTGTTCGTTCCGAGATCCAGAGCGGCGTAAAGCGCTGCAGGATCAGGCGGAACTGGCGCGGGGGTCTCTACCGCCTTGGGAAACGCGCCCGCACCATTCGGACGCTTGGGCGCCATAGGATCGCCCTCCAATCGAGTTGGGTGCAGGGTAGCGGGCCGGGGGCGTTCGCGCAATGGCGCAGATCGCTCCCGGGCGCCGCCATGCCCCCCTCCCGTCCCGATCCGGGGGGACACCCGCCTCCGCGACGATGGCCGCGCGAAGACGGGAACGGTCAGGACCGGCGGCGCGACAGCGCTCCGAACCCGGCCATCGCGGCCAGCAGGAAGGCAGCGCTCGGCATCAGCGGGACCGGCAGCGGATCGTCGGGGTGAACGCCGGGGCCGCCCCCGATATCGTCGCCGCCCGTTCCGTTTTCTCCGGCGCCGCCACTTTGGCCGGACCCGTCGGCTGCGGGGTCAGAACGATGGCGCCCGCCGGTGCCGCCGCTGACGGCGCTGGGCGCCGCCCAGGGCAGCGCCGCGTGACCGTCCCCGCCGCCCCGCCGTCCCGAGCCCAGGGGATCGGGCCAGAACGCGGTGTCGGTCCCGGCGTCGGCCCGGGCAAAGAGGTTGGGCCGCGGCGGGAAGTCCCGCGCCCCCGCATTCGCGGCCAGCGCGGCGGGCATCATCAGCGCACAGGCAGGCGTCACCCCGGCCGCGGCATGGCGGCAAACGCTGACGCCAAGCGGAATGGCCACCTCGGCCGCGGCACGGCGGTCGGCCGGGCCGTCGGCCCGCCGGACGGGCGTGCGGTCGACAATCAGCAACGGATGCCCGGGCACCGCGCCCGCGACCATCATACGTCCGCCCTCCGGCGCCAGGGTCGATGCCGGGGCCATGCCGCCCGCCAGCGCCAGAACCAGCCCCGCGACCGTTCCGATTGCCCCTGCCCGATCCGCTTTCATTGTTCTGTCCTTTTCCGCCGGCTGCCACTGCGCCGACCCTTTGCCAAGACCCGGGAGCGGCCGGTTTTTCCGGCCTCGGCCCGCGACACCGAAATTATGGCGCAGCCCCGATCTCCTTTGGACCAGAAAAAGGCGTATTCTTTTGAGAATTTCAAGCAATTCCGAGATATTAACCATTTTTTCCAGTTGACCTTAGGACAATTCCAGCATCATGCGCCGATTGTTTCCACATCAACCGGGACCAGTGCCGCGCCCAGAGGCGCCCGCGGCAGTGGATGGCCGTTTCGGGCCTCCGCCGCCCGCTCCTTAGGGTCATCGGCCCGGGACGGCCCCGCCTCTGCCACACGGACCGGCCGAAACCGCGCGGAAGGGGACCACAAATGGGGCCGGACCGACGCGCGATCCGGGCCGAGGTCGCAACGCGCGTCCATCCTGTCGAAATCCGCCTCCGGCGCGGCCCGGGGCCGGATTAGAACCGACTCAGGCAAGAAAGGGAATCGGATGCCCGAGCTCGTCATCGTCTACTGGCGCGACATACCGGCGCAGGTGATCGTGGGCCGGGGCCGCCGGGCCGCGAAGCGGGTGCTGCCCGAGCGGTTCGAGCAGGCGATCGACCGCTGTGCGATGCAGGTGGGCGCCAAGGACAGCGACGCCTATCTGGCCGAATGGCGCCGGTCCGAGCCCGTCGCGTATGACGGCGACCCCGACGCCCTGGCCGATGCCGAGGCGGCGCGGATCGAGGCCGACTACGATGCGGGCCGCCTGAAGGATCTGATTGCCGCTGCCGGCTGGCAACGGGCATGAACAGGCTGCGGGAGAGGGTAATGGCACTGCTGAACTTCAGAAAAAGCGACAGGGTCGCGCAAGGGGCCGCGGGCACGCGTGCCGGACCGCTGGCCGAGTTCGTCCGCGGCTATTCGATCGAGGTCATGCCGAAGACGGCCGCCAGGATCGCCGATTTCCGCGCGCTGCTGCCCGCGGGCACCCGGGTCTATATCGCCCATCTGGACGGCACCCCGATCGAGGACATGGTCGCGACCGCCCGGCGCCTGACCGACGAGGGATTTGTGGCGATGCCGCATTTCGCGGCGCGCTCGATCCCCGACACCGCGACGCTTTCGGACTGGATCGCGCGCTATGCGGGCGAGGCCGGGGTCACCCAGGGGCTGATCCTGGCGGGCGGGATTTCCGAGCCGCGCGGCGCGCTGCATTCGTCGATGCAGCTTCTGGAAACCGGGCTGTTCGACAAGGCGGGCTTTACCGATCTGCATGTCGCGGGCCATCCTGAGGGCAGCCGCGACATCGACCCGGACGGGTCGGACCGCAACATGATGGCGGCGCTCGGCTGGAAGCAGGCCTTTGCCGCGCGCACCGATGCGCAGATGGCCATCGTCACCCAGTTCGCTTTCGACGCCGGACCGGTGATCGCCTGGGCCGAGCGGGTGCGGGCGCAGGGCGTCGATCTGCCGATCCATATCGGCGTGGCGGGACCGGCCAAGCTGCAGACCCTCGTGAAATACGCCATCGCCTGCGGCGTCGGCCCGTCGCTGGCAGTGCTGCAGCGGCGCGCGCGCGATGTCAGCAAGCTGGTGCTGCCCTTCACGCCCGATGCCTTCCTGTCGGATCTGGCGGCGGCGGCCGCGCAGGACCCCGATTTCCCGATCCAGAACGTGCATTTCTTCCCGCTTGGCGGGATCGCGACCAACACCCGGTGGCTGGCCGAGCATGGCCTTGCCCCCGCCCAGGACGCCTGAGGAGTTCCATGACCCGTACCGTGCTCGAGTCCAAGTCCAAGACCGTCGTGATCGGTTTCGACGAACCGTTCTGCGTGATCGGCGAACGCATCAACCCGACCGGCCGCAAGAAGCTAGCGGCCGAACTGGAGGCGGGCGATTTCTCGACCGTCGAGAAGGACGCGCTCGAACAGGTAGCCTGCGGGGCCATGGTGCTCGATGTCAATGCCGGGGTGGTCTACAACTCGAACCCCAACCCGAACGAGACCGAACCGCCGCTGATGCGCCGGATGATCGAGCTGGTCCAGGGGCTGGTCGACGCGCCGCTCTGCATCGATTCCTCGGTGCCCGCGGCGCTGGAGGCCGGTCTTGCCGCGGCCCAGGGGCGGCCGCTTCTGAACTCGGTCACCGGCGAAGAGGAGCGGATGGAGCGCGTCCTGCCGCTGGTCAAGAAATACAACGTGCCGGTGGTGGCGATCTCGAACGACGACACCGGCATTTCCGAGGACCCGGACGTGCGCTTCGAGGTGGCCCGGAAGATCGTCCAGCGCGCGGCAGATTTCGGCATTCCGGCCCATGACATCGTGGTCGATCCGCTGGTGATGCCGGTCGGTGCGATGGCCAGCGCCGGCCAGCAGGTCTTTGCGCTGGTGCGGCGCCTGCGCGACGAGCTGGGGGTCAACACCACCTGCGGGGCCTCGAACATCTCCTTCGGACTGCCGCATCGCCATGGCATCAACGCGGCCTTCCTGCCGATGGCGATCGGCGCCGGGATGACCTCGGCGATCATGAACCCGGTCCGGCCTGTCGAGATGGAGGCGGTGCGTGCCGCCAACCTGCTGATGAATCACGATGCCAACGGGGCGGAATGGATCCGCTTCTCGCGCGTGCTGGACGCGGTTGCCGAAGGGGCAAGCTTTGCCGACGCCTCGCAGGCGGCGGCCCCCGCGGGCGGCGGACGCCGGCGGCGGCGCGGCTGAGACCCGGGGCGGGGACAGAATAGGTAAGAGGTTTTTAACCATGAAGACCGCAGACTTGGGCGCATGGACGTCGCTGCCCGCCGCTCTGTTCCCGACAGCTGGATCGCCTCGGTCTTCTCGGCTCAGGCGGTGGCCAAGGGCGGCGTCGTGCGCCGCTGGCGGCGCTGGGTCGAACGCGAGATCGGGATGGACCGTTTCGTGGCCGAGGTCCGGCGGCGCGGCTTTCACATGGTCGAATGCGGCGGCCAGCTCATCGTCATCTGCAACCCCCATGGCCTGCGCGTCATCTGCTGACCGACGCGCTTGCCCGTCCCGCGCCCGATTTTTCGCAGAAAAATCGCGGCCCCTGCCCCGATGACCCGCGAGATGCCGCGCGTCGTCTTCACCCCCTCGGGCAAACGCGGCCAGGTGCCCGCCGGGACGACGGTCCTCGAGGCCGCCCGTCAGCTGGGCGTCGATCTCGACAGCGTCTGCGGCGGCCGCGGCATCTGCTCGAAATGCCAGATCTCGCCCGGCCGCGGCGCATTCCCCAAACATGGCCTGACCGTCGCCGAGGATGCCCTCTCGCCGGTCAACGACGTCGAGCGCCGCTATGACGAAAAGCGCGGCCTCGCGCCGGGTCGGCGGCTGGGCTGTCAGGCCCGGATCCTCGCCGATGTGGTAATCGACGTGCCGCCCGAAAGCCAGCTCCATCGCCAGGTCGTCCGCAAGGCCGCCGAGGTCCGCGCGGTCGCGACCGATCCGGCGACCCGGCTCTGCCTGGTCGAGGTCGCCGAGCCCGACCTGCACGCCCCCTCGGGCGATCTGCAAAGGCTCAACGCGGCCCTTGCCGACCAGTGGGGCCTGCCGCCCGCGGCCTGTCCGCTCTCGGTGCTGTCCCGGCTGCAACCGGCGCTTCGAAAGGGCGGCTGGACGGTCACCGTCGCCCTGCACCGGGGCGTCTCGGGCCCCGAGATCCTCGACATCTGGCCGGGCTTCTTCGAGGCCCCCCTCTGCGGCCTGGCGATCGACCTCGGCTCGACCACCATCGCGCTGCATCTGACCGATCTGGGGACCGGCGACGTGATCGCCTCGTCCGGCGCGATGAACCCGCAGATCCGCTTTGGCGAGGATCTGATGAGCCGGGTCTCTTACGCCATGATGAATCCCGGCGGCGCGGCCGAGATGACGGCGGCCGTCCGCGCCACGCTGGACGGCCTTGCCGCCGGCATCGCCGCCGAGGCCGGGGTCGACCCGCGCCGCATCGTCGAGGCGGCGCTGGTCGGCAATCCGGTCATGCATCACCTGCTGCTGGGCATCGACCCGGTCGAACTGGGCCAGGCGCCCTTCGCGCTGGCCACCTCCGAGGCCGCGACGCTTCCGGCGGCCGCGCTTGGCCTCGGGTCGATCAATCCCGAGGCGCGGGCCTATCTGCTGCCGCTGATCGCGGGCCATGTCGGCGCCGACGCCGCCGCCGTCGCGCTGAGCGAGGCGCCCGAGACCTCGGACGACCTGACGCTGATCGTCGATGTCGGCACCAATGCCGAGATCCTGCTGGGCGACCGGACCCGGGTGCTGGCCTGTTCCTCGCCCACCGGTCCCGCCTTCGAGGGCGCGCAGATCAGCGCGGGCCAGCGCGCCGCCCCCGGCGCGATCGAGAGGGTGCGGATCGACCCCGAAACCAAGGAGCCGCGGTTTCGCGTGATCGGCTGCGAGCTCTGGTCGGACGATCCGGGCTTTGCCGCGGCGGTCGGCCCGGCCGGGGTAACCGGCATCTGCGGCTCTGGCATCATCGAGGCGGTGGCCGAGATGCGCATGGCTGGCCTTGTCGATGGCTCGGGCCTGATCGGCTCGGCGGCGCAGACCGGATCGGACCGCTGTCGCCCCGAGGGCCGGACCCAGTCCTATCTGCTGCTGGACGGCGCCGCCTCTGGCGGGCGCGACATCGCCGTGACCCAGGGCGATATACGGGCGATCCAGCTTGCGAAATCCGCGCTTTACGCGGGCGCGCGCCTGCTGATGGACCGCCGCGGCGTCGACCGGGTCGACCGGGTGGTGCTGGCCGGGGCCTTTGGCGCCCATATCAGCCCGCTGCATGCCATGGTGCTGGGCATGATCCCCGATGTGCCGCTCGACCGGGTCCGCTCGGCCGGAAACGCGGCCGGGACCGGCGCGCGGATTGCGCTGTGTTCGGTCGCGGCACGGCGTCTGATCGAAGAGAACGTGCGCCGCATCGAGAAGGTCGAAACCGCCATCGAGCCCCGGTTCCAGGACCATTTCGTGGCCGCGAACGCCCTGCCCCATGCCTCGGACCCGTTCCCCGAACTGGCCCGTATCGCGCCGCTGCCAAGGGTGGATTTCAACACCGGCGGCAGCCGGGGCGAGGGTGAAGGCCGACGGCGGCGGCGGCCGCGCTAGGCGCGGCGCCCGTCAGATCCCCCGCTCGTCCAGGAAGGTGCGGATGCGCGCCATGCAGGGCTGTCAGGCCGGATCGTAATCGGCCAGGACGTGGTTGCGGCGGGGCAGCGGCACGAAGGTCGTCCCGGGGATCTCGGCCGCGATCAGCCGCCCCTGCTCGACCCAAAACCGCTGGTCGTTGGCGGCGTGCACCACGATCGTCGGGGCCTTGAGACCTAGTCGGCCCCCCCCAATACGGGATCTCGATGAAGCTCAGAAAGAAAGTCGAGAGGCTCTTCGCGCATCTCAAGCGTATCCTCGGCCTCCGAAGACACCGATTGCGCGGTCCATGCGGTGCAAATGACGAATTCCTGCCCGCCGCCACCGCCCAAGACCTCCGGAAGCCGGCGAAGCTCTTTCCCGCGCCGCGGAAACTGTCAACCGCCTGATATCAAGCAAGTTCGCGCCTCGATCAGGTCCCGATTTCCGCACCAGCAACACGGAGTTTTCCCACAGGATCGGCGGAGGGACCAAGCCGCTCCGCGGCAAGGGCGCCTTTGGCTGGCGCAGTCCGTCATTTCAGTGTTTTTCCATGTGGCCGACCTTTCCGGGCTGACGATTGAGCAGCGTGCTCCATACCTGGGGTTCAGCGCTCACCCACCATCCCCACGTCCACATGATCGTCCCCGGCGGCGGCCTGTCGCCCGACGGCACGAGGTGGACCGCCTGCCACCCCGGGTGCTTTCTCCATGTGCGGGTGCCGTCGCGGCTGTTTCGACGCCTGTTTCTGGAACGGCTGAGGGAACTGCACCGCGCCGGTCAGTTGGCTTTCCTCGGCGCATCGGCCGAGTTGCCAACGCGAACACCTTCACCGCGTGGCGCGCCCCGTTCCGAAAATCCGAATGGGGGGTCTGTGCCAAACCACCCTTCGGCGGCCCCGAGGCCATTCTGGCGTATCTCGGCGACACGCACCGGGTCGCCATCTCCAGCGCGCACATGGTCAGCGCGGATGCCGACACCCTGGCCTTCCGCTGGACGGATTACCGCATCAAATCCGGCGACCGGCAGAAGCTGATGCGGCTGGCCACGCCGGAGTTCATCCGCAGGTTCCTGATCCACGTCCTGCCGGACGGCTTCCACCGCATCCGGCCCCACGGGATGCTCGCCAGCGCCGCCCGCAAGGCCAACATCTCAAGGATCCGCGCCTTGCTCGGTGTGCAGCGGCCTGAACACCCCGCCGTGCCGGAAACTCGCACCGAGATCGCGCCGCCCCCCTGCGCGAGCCATGCCCTTGCGGCGGCGGCCCCATGCACATCATCGAGATATTCCGGCGCGGAAAAAAAACCGATGTCACGCGCACCACCGGGGGACCAAGCCGCATGACATATCGCCTGTCATCCATTTCGGAACGCCACCGGTCGCAATCCGCAGACCCGAACCGGACAACGTGCGCCCGTTCGTTTCCAGCGCGGCACAGGGCGGCACGGGGCGGCAGCAACTCCGAAACGCGCCGCCTTGTCGAGACTGACCTGCCGGGTCTACGACCATGTCGGGCGCCTGGCTCGCCATCAGCCGCACCCCGGCTGCTGCCGTCGCCGCGTCCGTCCGCGCACTTTCCCATAGCCCGATCCAGGACCCTCGCGGCTTCCTCCCTCCGAGGTTTGTCACCGCGGGCCGAGCCGCGCGGGCATCCCACCGTCACGCAGCGGCCCGCGTCGAAAAACTACAGGAAGCCGGACTTTCGCTGCAGTCCGAACCGATGACCGCTGTGCTGACTGGATCCTTTGCGAGACGCGCTGCGCCGACCGGGGGGCCGGGACTGCAGGCCGTGTTTCCGGCGATGGTGTTATGGGCGCGGATGGGGGGGCTTCACACGTTGACCGGGTCGGGCGCGCGGCGTTGGCAAGGACTGCGGGGGCCGAAGAATGCCTGCCGCCAGCGCCGAAGACGCAAAAGGGCTTCCGGGGGAGGAGCGCCGTCGCTGAGAACAGAGCCAGCTTGAAATGCCACGGCATCAAGCGACTGCAGTCCGTCGCGGCGCTGTTGCGCAAATCAGCTGACGACCGCAGTTCCCCTTTCCCCGGACACACTTATCCCATGGCCACGGTGAGCGGGATGCCGAGCGCCGTGAAGCGGTTGAGGACCGCCGCCCGGATCTGGACTTC
>NZ_QAYC01000022.1 GCF_003053725.1 Rhodovulum kholense | reverse complement strand
ATCGCAGCCGTCAGCGTCGTCTTCCCGTGGTCAACGTGGCCGATCGTGCCGATGTTAACGTGCGGTTTCGTCCGTTCGAACTTTGCCTTACCCATCTTGGGCGCCTCATGGATTAGGGGGCCGCCTCCGGGCCCGATTCAACATCGCGGGCTCTCTAGTCTCTGGCCCGCCGGAAATCAAGCGTCAGTTGGCCCGGGACGGGTCCGCCGCCGGGGTCGTCGAGGGCGGTTCCGCGGTCGCATCCAGCGGACGCGTCACGATTTCGTCTGCCGATGCGGGCGCTGCGGCAGCCAGCGGGTCGACCGCCGATCCGGCCTCGACCCCGGCCAGGCCCACGTCGGACACGGCAGCATCGGGATCGTAGTTCAGCCAGTCCTCGCGGTGCTCGACAAGCCAGCGCTCGATCCGCTTGGCCGCGTTCCGGGCCAGCGCGCGCATCTGTTCCTCCTTGGTGCGGGTCAGCCCGGTGCCGATAAGGGTGGCCCCGTTCAGACCTTCGCCCACCGACAGCTGCTCGGATTCGGCGTTCAGCTTCTTGCCCGCCGCGTCGTCCCAGAGATTGGCCGACATGACCAGCATCGATTTCGGGGCCAGCACCACCGGAACGCCCGGCACTGCCAGCGCATAGCCGTCGACCGCGATGCCCAGATGGTAGATCTTGTCGCCGTCATAGCGGCCGAAGCGGCGTTCCAGCTCTTCCTTCAGCACCGTCTCCCATTCTTGCGCAGTCGCCTGTCGAGAGGGGGGGATGTCCTTGGCGTTCTTGGCCACGACGATGGCATAGCCCAGCCTGAAATCGCCCAGCGGCACCGGCGGCTCGTCGAGATCGTCCTTGGCACCGCAAGCCGAAACGAACGCCAGCGCCGCGACAAGCAGAACGGGCTTCAGGGTCGTGAACAGACGGCTCATGGAGTCCCCGCAAGATGTTGTATCGCCGCCCCGGAATAGCCCAAGGGCCGCGATCACGCAACGCTCGCGCTCAGGTGAAGCGATTGTCCCTTGGGAAGCCGCGCGGTGCCATCCGCCCGCTGCCCGCGCGCTTGCCCAGCCATTCGGAGAGGTCGGTCTCGGTGCGCGTGCGCCCGGCCGGATCGCGCCAGCTGAGCCCGTCGGCCAGGGTGAAGGTGGTGGCATCGACCAGACCGCCATCCTTGTATTTCTGCAACCGAACGCCCTTGCCGCGCGTCATTTCGGGCAGTTCCTCCAGCGGGAAGACCAGCACCTTGCGGTTTTGCCCGACGCAGGCGACGTGATCGCCCGAGACCGGCACGCAGACCCTGGCCGCAACCGGCGCCTTGACGTTCAGCGCCTGCTTGCCCGCGCGGGTCTGGGCCAGCACCTCGTCGGCGCCGACGACAAAGCCGTCGCCCGCGCTGGAGGCCACCAGAAGCTTTTCGCCGGGGCGATGGATGAAGAGCGCGACGATCTCGCTTTCATTGGGCAGATCGACCATCAGCCGCACCGGCTCGCCCATGCCGCGCCCGCCGGGAAGCTGGGCCACCGGCAGGGTGTAGAACCGCCCGTTCGCACCGAACAGGATCAGCTTGTCGGTGGTCTCGGCCGGGATCACGAAACGGCCCTCGTCGCCGTCCTTGAACTTCAGCGCCGAGCCGTCGGCCAGATGGCCCTTCATCGCCCGGATCCAGCCCATCTTCGAACAGACGACGGTCACCGGCTCGCGCTCGATCATCGCCTCGATCGGCACCTCGGCTACCTCGGCGGCTTCGGCGAACCGGGTCCGGCGCGCGCCCCCCGGCGCCTTGGCCCCGAAGGTCTTGCGGACCTCGCGCAGTTCCTCGGCGATCCGCTTCCATTGCAGGTCTTCGTGGTCCAGCAGATCGCGCAGGCCCGCGCGTTCCTCGGTCAGCCGGTCGCGCTCGGCGGTCAGTTCCATCTCTTCGAGCCGCCGGAGCGAGCGCAGCCGCATGTTCAGGATCGCCTCGGCCTGAACCTCGCTGAGCGTTCCCGGCCCGTCGGCAGGCAGCGGCGAGACATAGTCGCGGTCAGACATCGCCTTGGCGCGCGGCCGCGCCCAGTCCTCGGCCATCAGCGCGGCCTTCGGCTCGTCGTCATAGCGGATGATGTCGATCACCCGGTCGAGGTTGACGAAGGCGATCAGCAGCCCCTCCAGCACCTCGAGCCGGTGGTCGATCTTGTCCAGACGGTGCTCGGACCGGCGGATCAGCACGTCGCGCCGGTGATCGAGGAAGGCGCGCAGCACCTCCTTCAGCGAACAGACCTTCGGCGTGCGCCCGTCGATCAGCACGTTCATGTTGAGGCTGAACCGGATCTCGAGATCCGAGTTGCGGAACAGCGTGCCCATCAGCACTTCGGGGTCGATATTGCGCGAGCGGGGCTCCAGCACCAGCCGGATGTCCTCGGCGCTTTCGTCCCGGACATCGGCCAGGATCGGGATCTTCTTGGTCTGGATCAGGTCGGCGATGCGCTCGATCAGCTTCGATTTCTGCACCTGATAGGGGATCTCGGTGACCACGATCTGCCACTGGCCGCGCCCCAGATCCTCGACCGCCCATTGGGCGCGCAGCCGGAAGCTGCCGCGCCCGGTCCGGTAGGCCTGGGCGATGCTGTCGCGCGGCTCGACGATGACGCCGCCGGTCGGGAAATCGGGTCCCGGCACATATTGCAGCAGCGTGTCGTCATGGGCCTCGGGCGACTTGATCAGATGCAGGCAGGCGCCGACCAGATCGTCGATGTTGTGGGGCGGAATGTTCGTGGCCATCCCCACCGCGATGCCGCTCGACCCGTTGGCCAGCAGGTTCGGAAAGGCCGCGGGCAGCACGACGGGCTCTTCCAGCGTGCCGTCGTAATTGGGGCGGAAATCGACCGCGTTTTCCGACAGCCCCTCCATCAGGGCCTCGGCCGCGGCGGTCAGGCGGGCCTCGGTGTAGCGGCTGGCGGCGGGGTTGTCGCCGTCGATATTGCCGAAGTTCCCCTGCCCGTCCACCAGCGGGTAGCGGACGTTGAAATCCTGCGCCAGCCGCGCCATCGCATCATAGATCGCGGCATCGCCATGGGGGTGATAGTTGCCCATCACGTCGCCCGAGATCTTGGCCGACTTGCGGAAGCCTCCGGTCGCGGTCAGCTTGAGTTCGCGCATCGCGAACAGGATCCGGCGGTGCACGGGTTTCATCCCGTCCCGCGCGTCGGGCAGCGCCCGGTCCATGATCGTGGACAGCGCATAGGTCAGATACCGGTCGCCGATGGCACGGCGGAGCGGTTCGGACACGGCGTCCATCTTGGGGGTTTCGGTGGCGTCTGACATGTGTGTCGTCTAGATAAGGCAGGCAGACAAGTCCAGAGGCGGAACCCGCCTGCCGCCCCCGACCCGGCCGCCGCCCCGCGCGTGGCAATTTGGACGCGAAAAGGGTATACTCCCCTTCTTTTCAGGGAGAACCCCAATGAAACTTTTTGCACCAATCGCCTTGGGCACCGCTCTTGTCCTTGCCGCCCTTCCCGATCCCGCCCTCGCCCAGAACCAGTCCATGTCGGCCGGCACACAGGCCGGCAGCCATGGCACGCTCAGGGCCAATCCCGGCGGCGGCCCCCGCGTTTCGGTCGGGACCGGATTCGCCATAATCGACATGGGGGCAGAGTCGCGGTCCTTCTGCTGCGACGGCTGCAGCAGCGACCCGGGCGGACCGGGGGGCGTGTCCTGCTCGGGCTGCACCGAAGTCGGACCGGTCAGCTGTTCCGGCACGCTGGTGACCTGCGCCGACGATCTTTCGGGCTGCCCGGTGAACTAGCAGGACAGCTCGGGGCTGGACAGGGCGCGCGCCGGATGCCAACAGCGCGTCATGGCACGCAGCGTCCTGATCACCGGCTGTTCTTCTGGCATCGGCCATGATGCCGCCCATGCGCTCGCCGCGCGGGGCTGGCGGGTGTTCGCCACCTGCCGCCAGGAAGCCGATTGCGCGCGCCTGCGCAGCGAGGGGCTGGAAAGCTTCCCGCTCGACTATGCCAGCGAAGAAAGCATCGCCGCCGCGGTCGACGAGGCCTTGTCGCGCACCGGCGGCACGCTGGACGCGCTTTACAACAATGGCGCCTTCGGCTGTCCCGGCGCGGTCGAGGACCTGCCTCGCGGCGCGCTGCGCGAGATTTTCGAGACCAACCTTTTCGGGGTGCACGACCTCACCCGGCGGGTGATCCCCGCGATGCGCGCGCAGGGCCATGGCCGGATCGTCAACTGTTCCTCGGTGCTGGGGCTCGTGCCGCTGAAATGGCGCGGCGCCTATTCGGCGACGAAATACGCGCTGGAAGGGCTGACCGACACGCTGCGGCTTGAGATGCGCGACACCCCGATCCGGGTGATCCTGATCGAGCCCGGCCCGGTGACCTCGAAGATCCGGGTGAACTCGATCCCGCACTTCGAACGCTGGGTCGACTGGACGGCCAGCGCCCGGGCCGATCAGTACCGCACCTCGCTTCTGCAACGGCTTTACGAGGATCGCGGCCGCGACAGGTTCGAACTGCCGCCCTCGGCGGTCAGCCGCAAGCTGGTCCATGCGCTGGAAGCGCGACACCCGCGCCCGCGCTATTTCGTGACGACGCCCACCTACCTGATGAACATCGCGCGGCGGGTGCTGCCCACGCCCGCGCTCGACTGGCTGATCGACAAGGGCTAGGCGGGACGCGGCGCCCGGACCACGCGCCCCAAGGCACAGCGCGCAACAAAACGGCCGCAGCAACCTTCCCTGACGAAATATACTTTCCCGACGCTTTTGGTCTGTTCCCTCGGTTTGAGACTCGCTAACACTGCCCGGAACGTTTGACTTGCCCCCGGACGGGGGCGCGACTGCAAGGGAGACACACGCCGATGAAGGTCCTTGTGCCTGTTAAGCGGGTGATCGACTACAACGTGAAGGTCCGCGTGAAGGCGGACGGAACGGGGGTCGATCTCGCCAACGTCAAGATGTCAATGAACCCGTTCGACGAGATCGCCGTCGAAGAGGCGATCCGCCTGAAGGAAAAGGGTCAGGCCACCGAGATCGTCGCGGTCTCGATCGGGGTCAAGCAGGCCCAGGAAACCCTGCGCACGGCGCTGGCCATGGGCGCGGACCGGGCGATTCTGATCGTCGCCGCCGAGGACATCCATGACGACATCGAGCCGCTGGCCGTCGCCAAGATCCTCAAGGCCGTGGTCGACGAGGAACAGCCGGGTCTGGTGCTTTGCGGCAAGCAGGCGATCGACAACGACATGAACGCGACCGGCCAGATGCTGTCGGCGCTTCTGGGCTGGAGCCAGGGCACCTTCGCCTCGGGGCTCGAGATCGACGGCGACATGGCCGAGGTCACCCGCGAGGTCGATGGCGGCCTTCAAACCATCAAGGTCAAGCTGCCGGCCATCGTTTCGGTCGACCTGCGCCTCAACGAGCCGCGCTATGCCTCGCTGCCCAACATCATGAAGGCCAAGAAGAAGCAGCTCGACGAGAAGACGCCCGCCGATTACGGCGTCGACACCGCGCCGCGCCTGACCGTGCTGAAGACCGCCGAACCGCGCGAGCGCAAGGCCGGCGTCAAGGTCGGTTCGGTCGATGAGCTGATCGCGAAACTGAAAGACGAAGCGGGGGTGCTCTGATGGCCGTTCTGCTGCTTGCCGAAGTCACCGGGGGCGAACTGCAACTTGACGCGACCGCCAAGGCAGTGACCGCCGCCAAGGCACTGGGCGAGGTGACCGCGCTTTGCGTCGGCGAACATGCCAAGGCCGCGGGCGAGGCCGCCGCCAGGATCGAGGGCGTGGCGAAGGTTCTGGTCGCCGAGGATGCGATCTACGGCCACCGACTGGCCGAACCGACCGCCGATCTGATCGTGTCGCTGGCGGGCGACTATGACCATATCGCGGCCCCCGCGACGACCGACGCCAAGAACATCATGCCGCGCGTCGCCGCGCTGCTGGACGTCATGGTCATCACCGATGTCGTGGGCGTGGTCGATGCCGATACGTTCGACCGGCCGATCTATGCCGGCAACGCGATCCAGACCGTCAAGTCCTCGGATGCCAAGAAGGTCCTGACCATCCGCACCTCGACCTTCGAGGCGGCGGGCGAAGGCGCGGGCGCCCCGGTCTCGGACGTGGCGGCTGCGGGCAACCCCGCACTGTCGGAATGGGTCTCGGATACCGAAGCGAAAAGCGACCGGCCCGAACTGACCTCGGCCGGCGTGATCGTCTCGGGCGGCCGCGGCGTCGGGTCGGAAGAGAACTTCAAGCTGATCGAGGACCTGGCCGACAAGCTGGGTGCGGCGGTCGGCGCGTCGCGTGCGGCGGTCGACAGCGGCTTTGCGCCGAACGACTGGCAGGTCGGCCAGACCGGCAAGGTCGTGGCCCCCGAGCTGTACATCGCAGTGGGGATTTCGGGCGCGATCCAGCACCTCGCCGGGATGAAGGACTCGAAAGTCATCGTCGCGATCAACAAGGACGAAGAGGCGCCGATCTTCCAGGTCGCCGATTACGGCCTTGTCGCCGATCTTTTCGATGCGGTGCCAGAGCTGGTCTCCAAGCTCTGAGGCCCCGCCGCCAAGGAACGACAGGCCCGCCGGATCGCACCGGCGGGCCTTTTCATGTCGGCAAGCGGGGTGGGTCGGGGTCAGAGCACGCGCAACTCGTGCAGCGCCACGGTCAGCACTTCGGCAAGTTCTTCATGCACCGCCGGTCCGGGCAGCGACGCGGCCGCGGCCTGGTCCATCTCGCCATGCACCATGCCCTCGGTGCCCTGGGCAAGCGCTTCGGGGCTGGGTTCGAACTCGATGACCCGGGTGAAATAGGACCGCACCGTATCCAGCATGTGCTGGGTGACGAACAGCGGGTCCTCGCCCAGCCCGTCGGACGGCTGATCGTCTTCCGCCGCGTGACCCGACAGCCAGAGCAGGATCTTGTCGCCCGGGATGCGCCCCGCAAGCTTGCGCATCCGCGCCTGCCAGGCCATCTGCAATTCGGCCACCACAATCTCGAAGGCCGAGGGCGATTTCTGCTTCAGCACGCTCAGCATGTGACGGGTGAAGTGGAACTCGGTGAAATCGACGCCGGGATAGAGCGCCTTCAGCATCGCCGAGGCGCGCAGGAAGCGGTCGTTCCGGCGCGGATGCACCACGTAGAAACGGTTCGACATGTTATGGGCCCCGAGCGCCTGAAAGATCGAGACCTTGGCCCCGGCCACCACGTCCATCAGCGAGACGTCGTTCAGGAAGACGTCGATCCCGGCATTGACGCAGCCCAGATTGACCATCTGCAGCCCGGTCGCCTCTTCGATCAGCGCCGGAAACGGCTTCGGCACGAATTTTCCATAGGTCTCGGTGCCACCCACCACGGCACAATAGGGCTGGTCCAGCGATCTCCTTGGCCCCCTGAACAGCAATCTCGAATTGCCGTAACGGCAAGGGAAGTAGGACAGCGATCCGCTGCCCATGTTATCGAAGCTCATCTTGCACCCACTCGCGTCTTGCGACTCACCGCTTTTCAGGTTGGGCATGCGGCGTTTCGAAGTCGCTAAAGTTCGCATTCTATGGATAACGTCGCCCTTGTGCGGCAGCGCCGCATCGGCCAATGTGCCGCCAGCAAGGCGGGGGATGCAGATGGACGTCAAGACGGTCGGGGTAGTCGGTGCGGGCCAGATGGGCAACGGCATCGCCCATGTCTTTGCTCTGGCCGGGTACGAGGTCAAGCTGAACGACATCTCGGCCGAAGCGCTGGACCGGGCGCTGGGCACCATCGGCAAGAACCTCGACCGCCAGGTCAGCCGCGAAAAGATCACCGAGGCCGAGAAGCAGGCCGCGATGGACCGGATCTCGACCACCACGGTACTGACCGATCTGGGGTCTTCGGACCTGATCATCGAGGCCGCGACCGAACGCGAGACGGTCAAGACGGCGATCTTCGAGGATCTGCAGCCGCATCTGAAACCGACCACGATCCTGACCTCGAACACCTCGTCGATCTCGATCACGCGGCTGGCCAGCCGCACCGACCGGCCCGAGAAATTCATGGGGTTCCATTTCATGAACCCGGTGCCGGTGATGCAGCTGGTCGAGCTGATCCGCGGCATCGCCACCGACGAAGAGACCTACCATTCGCTGCTGAAAGTGGTCGAGTCGCTGGGCAAGACCGCCGCCTCGGCCGAGGATTTCCCGGCCTTCATCGTCAACCGCATCCTGATGCCGATGATCAACGAGGCGGTCTACACGCTGTACGAAGGCGTGGGCTCGGTCCGGTCGATCGACGAGTCGATGAAGCTTGGGGCGAACCATCCGATGGGGCCGCTGGAGCTTGCGGATTTCATCGGGCTCGACACCTGCCTTGCGATCATGAATGTCCTGCATGAGGGGCTGGCCGACACCAAGTATCGCCCCTGCCCGCTTTTGACCAAATATGTCGAGGCGGGCTGGCTGGGACGCAAGACCCATCGCGGGTTCTACGACTACCGGGGCGAGACGCCGGTTCCCACGCGCTGAACACGCGCCGCGGGCGGACGGCGCCCGTCGGGACATGGGTATTTTCCAAGAAGAAGTGGGGCTAGGTCAGGCCAGGGCCAGCGTGCGTTCGCGCAGCCAGGCGACGAAGCCACGCGGATCGCCCACCCAGCGCTCGATCACGTCGCGGTCGATAGGCTCGCCCACGGCGGGGGACTGGGGCCGGTTCAGGGCGTGAACAACCTCGTGCAACAAAAGCCCCTGGCGCAGTGTCGGCGACAGCCGGTTGGCGATCTGATACCAGCGCGAATTGGCGCCGGGAAACCGGACCGGCAGGACCCGGGCGCCCGAGCGCTGGATCAGCTTGGCAGTGAAGGGATTCCAGCCAGCCTCGATTGCGGGGCCGAAGAAGGTCGGCGACGAGGCCACGACCCCGGCCGGGAACAGCACCACGGCGCCGCCCTGGCCAAGATGCGCCATCGCGGCGCGCCGCATCTCGAGGTTCTGTTCGCGCGCCTCCGCGGCATGGGGAAAGGGCACCGGGATCATGAACTCGGCGACCTCGGCGACGCCGGTCAGCAGCGAGCGCGTCAGGATCTTGTAATCGGTCCGCACCCGGCCGACGAGATCGGCCAGCACCATGCCGTCGACCAGCCCGTGAGGATGGTTCGCGACGATCACCAGCGGCCCCTCGCGCGGGATCCGCGCCACCTGGTCGGGCGGGGTCGCGACGGCAATGCCCATCACATCCAGCGCCTGACGCCAGAAGGCCTGGCCCCGGGGAACGCCCCGCGCCTCGAATTCCCGCACGAGACGCAAGAGCGTCAGCTTGCCGGTCAGGATCTCGATGGCGCGGATCGCCTGAGCACGGAGCGGGTCGGGGAAGGTCCGGGCGTAGGACAGCTCGCGCGCGTCGTAAGGCGGTTCGGCCGACGCGTCCGCGTGCGGCTCGGTCCGGACGGGCGCGGCCATCGACGCGCGGTGGTCAGCCATGTCCTGCATCGCGGGCTCGCGTCACATGTCCTCGCCGAACCGGTTCGCCACCAGGCGTTCCAGCGCATCCGCGAGCTTGGCGGCCTCGGGACCGCGGGTCGCGACCTGAATAGTGGTGCCTTTCGAGGCCGCCAGCATCAGCAGGCCCATGATGGAATCGCCCGACGCACTCATCCCGTCGCGGGACACCTCGGCGCTGGCATCGTGCTCTTCGACGCATTCCACGAACTTGGCCGACGCCCGGGCATGCAGCCCCTTTTCGTTTACGATCTCGAACACTCGGGTCACACTGGTGCTGGTCAATGGGTCCTCACAGGCCGCCTGCGTCGAAACTGTCGATATACTTGCGCCCGGCCGCCAGCGCCGAGGCGGTGGCATCGCTGACGCTCATCCGGCGCGACTTGGCCAGCTTGATCAGCATGGGCAGATTGGCGCCGTAAAGGATGCGCCGGTCGCCGGGCGCGCAGGCGCGGATCGAGAGGTTCGAGGGCGAGCCGCCGAACATGTCGGTCACCACTACCACCCCGCCGCCCTCGTCGACCTCGTCCGCGGCGCGGCAGATCTCGTCCTGCTTGGCAGCGCGATCGTCGTCGGGTGCGATCGAGATGGCG
The DNA here is from genome assembly GCF_003053725.1 of Rhodovulum kholense. GTDB lineage: Bacteria > Pseudomonadota > Alphaproteobacteria > Rhodobacterales > Rhodobacteraceae > Rhodovulum > Rhodovulum kholense. Next base: position 42,740 of record NZ_QAYC01000022.1, on the reverse strand, counting down.
CGCACGCCGGGCTGCGGGCCCACGACGTGTTCGACCGCAGCCAGGTATTCTCGCGCCAACCCCCCATGCGCGACGATGACGATTCCGATCACGCGCCCGTTCCCGCTCGCCTTGCGGGCGCGCCCTGCGCCCGCCTCTCCAGTTCCCTATGCCTTATAGACACTTGCCATTCCGTTGCCGCAAGCCGTTTTGCCACGGCCTCGGCCACGGCGACCGAACGGTGTTGCCCTCCGGTACAGCCGAAGCCGATCGAGATATGGCTGCGCCCCTCGTCGCGATGGGCCGGCAGCACGAGCGCTGCGAGATCCGAGATCCGGTCGAGAAAGGCCGAAAAGCGCGGATCGTCCGCAACATGGGCGACGACCGCCGGATCGCGCCCGTCGAGCGCGCGCAAGGTCGGGTTCCAGTAGGGATTGCGCAAAAAGCGGCAATCGAAGGCCATGTCGAGCCCCAGCGGCAGGCCGCGCTTGTAGGAAAACGAATGCAGCGAAACCGCCAGCGGCGCGGCGCCGCCAGGGGCAAAACGCGCGGTCATCTCGGCCCGGAACTCATGGATCGTGAGATCCGAGGTGTCGATCAGGCTGCTCGCCAGTTCGCGGATCGGACCGAGGATATCGAGCTCGCGCGCAACCCCCTCGGCCGGGCTTTCGGCCGGAGCCATCGGATGCCGCCGCCGGGTTTCGGAAAAGCGGCGCAGCAGCACCTCGGGCCGGCAGTCGAGATACAGGACATCGGCCTCGAGCCCCGGGGCCGCCGCCAGCGCGCGGATCAGATCGGCCAGCGCCCGGGCCGAAAAGTCGCGGGTGCGGATATCGACGCCCAGCGCCAGCGAGGGACCCGGCATGGGGCCGTCCAGGAGGCGCGGGATCAGCGAAATCGGCAGGTTGTCGATGGCCTCGAACCCCAGATCCTCCAGCACGTTCAGGGCGGTCGACCGCCCGGCCCCGGACGCACCCGTCACCAGCACGATGCGCTGAGGGCGGGGGCCCGGATCGGTCTCTGCGGCGTTGGACATCAGAAGCGGGGTCCGGCGATGAGGAACTGCAGGATAGCTGCAGGAAAATATGGCCGATCCACGCGGCGAAGCAAGGGCAGCGGCACACCGAGGATCTCGACCTCGCGCGGCGGCGGCATCCGCTCGGTTTCGTCCGCGTCGAGATCGATTGCCAGGAATACCGGCGCGGCGGCGACCGTCTCGGCGCGCAGAAGTCCCACGCCCCGCGCCTCGATCAGGCCGCGGATCGTTTCGGGAGCGGAGGCGACAAGGCCCTCGGGGCCGCGGGTCAGCACCGTGCGGTCATCGGCGACCAGACTCGCCCCCAGCGCCATCAACTGCAGCGCCAGGGCCGACTTGCCCGACCCCGAGGCGCCCCGGATCAGGACGGCGCGCCCGCGATAGGCCACGGTGCTGGCATGGAGGATGCAGGTCTCGGGGTCGGGCATGACGGGTGCGGCGGTCTCCGGCGGGCGCGGGCGTCAGATCGGCAGACCCACGACGAAACGGGCGCCCAGCTGTTCCGAAGTCAGATCGGCCTCGGTCGGGCGGATATTCTCGGCCCATATCACACCGCCATGGGCCTCGACGATCTGTTTCGAGATGGCAAGCCCCAGGCCGGAATGGTTGCCGAACTGACCGGCCGGCCGTTCGGAATAGAACCGGTTGAAAATCTTGGTCAAAGCCTGTTCAGGGATGCCGGGCCCGGTATCCTCGACCACCACCAGAACCCGGTTGTCGCGCTTGCGCGCCCAGATCCGGACGGCATCGCCGGTTTCGCAGAACGAGATCGCGTTGGTGATCAGGTTGACAAACACTTGAGCCAGCCGCGCCTCGAGCCCCTGGATCTGGATCGGCTCGGGCGGCAGGTCGGCGATGAAATCGATCCCGCGTTCTCGCGCCTGCTGGCCCAGATGGTCCGCAAGCCCGCGCAGCAGCCGCACCAGATCGACCGTGGTTTCCTCTTCCTTGACCAGTTCGCTGTCGAGCCGGGAGGCGTTCGAGATGTCGCTGACCAGACGGTCGAGACGGCGCACGTCATGTTCGATCACGTCGAGCAGCTTGGCGCGCTGGTCTTCGCGCCGGGCGACACGCAGCGTTCCGGTGGCCGAGCGCAGGCTGGCCAGCGGGTTCTTGATTTCGTGTGCCACATCGGCGGCGAACTGTTCGTTGGCGTCGATCCTGTCGTAAAGCGCGGCCACCATGCCGCGTAGCGCAGCCGACAGGCGACCGATCTCGTCCGGGCGGGCGCTGAGATCGGGGATCCGCACGCGCCCGGGGCTCATCGAGCGGGCATTGCGATCCTGTCCGATCTCGGCCGCGGCAGCGAGTTCGGACAAGGGGTTGGCAATGGTCGAGGCCAGCACGAGGCTGAGCCCGATCGACACCAGAAGGGCGATCACGAAGACCTGAAGCACCTGCTCGCGCTCGATCCGCACCAGCCAGTCGATTTCGCCGCTGGCAGAGACCATGGCGACCACGCCGACCACGCGGCCCTCCTGCAGGATCGGGGCGGTGACGGTGAAGGTGGTGCGGTTCTCGGAATCGACCCCGGTCTCGAGCTGCGGCCCTTCGGTCAGGGTGGCCGCGACCTGATCCTTCAGCCTGGCCCGCGGGTCCGCGGTATCCGGGGAGGCAAGGCGGTCGGGGCCCGCGAGGCTCAGGATCGTTTCCCAGACCCGGTAGAGCGCGTCGGTGATCATCGTGATCCGGCCGTCATCGTCGTAGGCGTCCACCGGCCAGTCGGCCCGCCTGACCCCGGTCGCCCGGCCGACGAGGCCCTGCGTGGTGTCGAAGACATAAAGCTCGGCCCCCGGCGCCAGTTCCAGCGCGTCGAGCGTGGCCGCAACATCGAGCCCGTCCGACGCGGCAAGGTCGACTGCGGCACCCCGGGGGATCCGAGCCTCGAAGACATCGGCGACCAGCTTGGTCTCGGCCACCATCCCGCTTTCGCGCAGGCTCAGCAGGCTGTCGCGGGCGGGGTTGAGATAGAGAACGCCCGAGATCAGCACGATCTGGGCGATCAGGTTGGCGGCAATGATCCGGCGCGCCAGCGGCGAGCGGTTCAGCGAAATGAGGCCGCGGCTCGGCAGGGGCGACCGGCGGCGGTCGATCTCGCGGCCGCCGACCCAGCCATAGGGATCATCGCCGAACCCGGCCTCGTCAACCGCCATCCGCTTGCTGTCTCGCACAGGCCCTGCCCCCCCGAACCGTCGGCCTATTCCTCGTTGTAGCGGTAGCCGATGCCGTACAGGGTCTCGATCGCCGAGAAGTCGGAATCGACCTGACGCATCTTCTTGCGCAGCCGTTTGATGTGGCTGTCGATGGTGCGGTCGTCGACATAGACCTGATCGTCATAGGCCACATCCATCAGTTGGTCGCGGCTCTTGACGAAACCGGGCCGCTGGGCAAGCGCCTGCAGCAGCAGGAATTCGGTTACCGTCAGCGACACATCCATGCCCTTCCAGGTCACCGAATGGCGCAGCGGATCCATGGTCAGCTGGCCGCGGACCATCGACTTGCTTTCCTCGGGCGTGGGCCCGGCATCGGCTGCGATGACCTCTTGCCGACGCAGAAGCGCGCGGATCCGTTCGACCAGAAGCCGTTGCGAGAAGGGCTTCTTGACATAATCGTCGGCGCCCATCCGAAGGCCCAGAACCTCGTCGATCTCGTCATCCTTGGAGGTCAGAAAGATCACCGGCATGGTGCTTTTCTGGCGCACCCGCTGCAGCAGATCCATTCCGTCCATCCGGGGCATCTTGATGTCGAACACCGCCATGTCCGGCATGCGCTTGCTGAACGCGTCGAGCGCCGCCTGGCCGTCATTGTAGGTTTCCACCTCGAACCCTTCGGCCTCGAGCGTCATGGAAACGGAGGTGAGGATGTTCCGGTCATCGTCGACGAGCGCAATCCTAGACATGGGAGAGTTCCTTATCCTGTCCGCAAGCGGAACCAATTGATTCTACGCAACATTTACTCACGCCACAGCTCGAATCGCAGGCCCGTTGCGAATCGCAGCATTACATTGCGGCACATTGAAGCCGGAAAACGTTTACCCAACCGCTAACACCCTTCGGGGCCTGTTCCGTGCAAGTCGCGAACGAATTTTACCAGGCCACGCAAAATGGTTGCGCTATCAGTAAAAAAATCGAACTATGATTGCGCTAACGCCTCTCCAGTCCCTGTTGTTTCATGGAAGCGTCATGTTATAGCCGCGCCGACCGAAGTGCGGTGGCAAGGAGCACAGACCATGGAATTCGGACGTGTGAACCCCAATCAGCGCCTTGAGACCCAGGGCATCGAAGGGCTGAACAAGGTCTATTACAACCTCTTGGAACCGGCGCTGGTCGAAGAGGCTCTCAAGCGCAACGAAGGCACGCTGGGCCAGGGCGGCAGCTTCCTCGTGACCACCGGGGTCCATACCGGCCGGTCGCCCAAGGACAAGCACGTCGTGCGCACGCCGGACGTGGTCGACCACATCTGGTGGGAAAACAACCGCCCGATGGAACCCGAGGCCTTCGACCGCCTGCATGCCGACATGCTGGCGCACCTGAAGGGCCGCGAGGTGTTCGTCGAGGATCTTTATGCCGGCGCCGATCCCGACAACCGTCTGGATGTGCGGATCGTCACCGAGATGGCCTGGCACGGCCTGTTCTCGCGCCACCTGCTGCGCCGCCCCGCGCTGGACCAGCTCGACAGCTTCGTGCCCGAATTCACCATCATCAACTGCCCCAGCTTCAAGGCCGACCCCGAGCGCCATGGCTGCCGCACCAAGACCGTGGTCGCGCTGAACTTCGCCAAGAAGCTGATCCTGATCGGCGATACCGAATATGCGGGCGAGATCAAGAAATCGGTCTTCACCCTGATGAACTACATCCTGCCCGGCAAGGGCATCATGGCGATGCACTGCTCGGCCAACCACGCCAAGGACAATCCGGTCGACACCGCGATCTTCTTCGGCCTGTCGGGCACCGGCAAGACCACCCTGTCGGCCGACCCGGCCCGTACCCTGATCGGCGACGACGAGCACGGCTGGTCGGATAACGGCACCTTCAACTTCGAAGGCGGCTGCTATGCCAAGACCATCAGCCTGAGCCCCGAGGCCGAGCCGGAAATCTATGCCACCACGTCGAAATTCTCGACCGTGGTCGAGAACATGGTGTTCGACCCGCATACCAAGGAACTCGATTTCGAGGATGACAGTCTGACCGCGAACATGCGGTGCGCCTATCCGCTGGACTACATCTCGAACGCGTCCGAGACCTCGCTGGGCGGGCATCCGAAGAACATCATCATGCTGACCTGCGACGCCTTCGGGGTGCTGCCCCCGATCGCCCGGCTGACGCCGGCGCAGGCGATGTACCACTTCCTGTCGGGCTTCACCTCGAAGGTTGCGGGCACCGAGAAAGGCGTGACCGAGCCCGAGCCCACCTTCTCGACCTGCTTTGGTGCGCCCTTCATGCCGCGCCGCCCCGAGGCCTACGGCAACCTCCTGCGCGACAAGATCGCCAAGCATGGCGCGACCTGCTGGCTGGTCAATACCGGCTGGACCGGCGGCGCCCATGGCACCGGCTCGCGGATGCCGATCAGGGCCACCCGCGCCCTGCTGACCGCAGCGCTCGATGGCTCGCTGAACGACGCCGAGTTCCGCAAGGACCCGAATTTCGGCTTCGAGGTGCCGCTGGCGGTGCATGACGTGCCCGAGGTCCTGCTGGACCCGCGCCGCACCTGGGCCGATCCCGAGGCCTATGACGCACAGGCGCAGAAACTGGTCAGGATGTTCTCGGAGAACTTCGCCCAGTACCTGCCCTTCATCGACGAGGATGTGAAAGAAGCCGCCATCGGCTGACCCTTCGGTTCTGAAGTCAAATGAAAAGGCCCGGTCTCGCGACCGGGCCTTTGCCGTATCCCTTGGCCGCGTCGCGGCCTGGATTGGGTATTTGACCCAAGAAGAAGATCAGTCCTGCGACCAGCGGCCGAGCGCGTCCTCGTCCCCGTCTTTCGCCGCGACCCAGGCTGCGCCGTCAGCGCCGAATTCCTTCTTCCAGAAGGGGGCGCGGGACTTGAGGTAATCCATCAGGAATTCGGCCGCGGCGAAGGCATCGGCGCGGTGCGGCGCCGCGGTTGCGACCATCATGATGGTCTCGCCGGGCGTCAGGCTGCCATGGCGGTGGATGACGAGGCAGTCGAGAAGCCCGAAACGCCTCGTCGCCTCGGCGGCGATGGTCTCGAGAGAGCGTTCGGTCATGCCGGGGTAATGCTCAAGCTCCATCCGAGCGAGCCCGCCATCGTCGCGCACGATCCCGGCGAAGGTGACGATAGCGCCTGCGTCGCGGCGGCCCCGGGCGAAGGCGCCAGCCTCGGCGCCGAAATCGAAGGGGGCAGCCTGGACGCGAATGTCCATCTCAGCCGCCGGTCATCGGCGGGAAGAAGGCGACCTCGCGCACGCCAACAAGCGGCGCATCGAAATCTGCGAGATCCTGATCGACCGCGACCCGCAGCGCCGAGAGATCGGCAAAGGCGGCGGCATAGCGGTCTTCGCGGGCGGAGAGTTCCTCGACCAACGCCGCGACGGTCGGGGCCGCGGTCTCGATCCGCTCTTTCGGCAGGCCGATGCGTTCGCGGACCCAGGCGAAATAGAGCACGTCGATCATCGCGCCTTTTCATCCCTCAGATAGGGCCAGGACTTGGCGAAATAGTCGGCCCCGGTGATCAGGGTCAGCGCCGCAGCGGCCAGCAGCAGCGCGGTGCCCAGCCCCTCGATGGCCGCATGAGGCAGGATGCCATGGGCGATCAGCACCGAGATCGCGATCATCTGTACCGTCGTCTTCCATTTGGCGAGCTTCGTGACCTTCAGCCGTCCGGCCTGGGCACCTAGAAACTCGCGCAGGCCCGAGACGAACACCTCGCGGAAGACGATCACCGTCGCGGCCAGCGTCAGCCAGGTCGGCATGCCGAACTTGGCCACCACCACCAGAAGGGCCGCCAACACCATTGCCTTGTCGGCGATGGGGTCGATCATGGCGCCGAAGCGGCTGGTCAACTGCCAGCGCCGGGCGACATAGCCATCAACCCAGTCAGTGACCGAGGCCCCGACGAAAAGCACCAGCGCCACCCAGTCGGCGACAGGGCTGTCCCAGAGGAAATAGACCAGAGGGAACAGCGGCGCGGCCGCGAGGCGCAGCACCGACAGGATATTGGGGAGAGTCCATCTCATGGCCGGGTCATAGCGCGTCAGCCGCGCTCATGGAAGAAGCCGTAGATGGTTTCGGCAAGGCTATCGGAAATTCCCTCGACCGCCTTGAGGTCGGCGAGGCCAGCGCGGCTGACGGCCTTGGCGCTGCCGAAATGGGTCAGGAGCGCGCGTTTGCGGGTGGCACCGACGCCCGGGATCTCGTCGAGGGGCGTTGCGCCCATCGCTTTCGCGCGTTTCGCCCGGTGGGTGCCGATGGCAAAGCGGTGCGCCTCGTCGCGCAGGCGCTGCACGAAGTAAAGCACCGGGTCGTTATGCCTCAGCGCGAAGGGGCGTTCGCCGGGGCGGTGGAATTCCTCTTTGCCGGCATCGCGGTCGATGCCCTTGGCGACACCCACGACGGGCAAATCCTCGACGCCCAGATCGGCCATGATCTCGGCCACAGCCCCTACCTGCCCGGCGCCGCCGTCGATCAGCAGAAGATCGGGCCAGGTTTCGCCCGCGCGGTCGGGGTCTTCCTTCAGAAGGCGCTGGAAGCGGCGGGTCAGAACCTCCTTCATCATGCCGAAATCGTCGCCCGGGGTCAGGCTGTCGCCGCGGATGTTGAACTTGCGGTACTGACTTTTCAGAAACCCCTCGGGACCGGCCACGACCATCGCGCCGACCGCATGGCTGCCCTGGATATGCGAGTTGTCGTAGATCTCGACCCGCTTTGGCGGTGCGTCGAGCCCGAAGGCCTCGGCAAGCCCTGCCAGCAGCTTGCCCTGGGCCGCGCTTTCCGCCATCCGCCGCCCGAGGCTTTCGCGGGCGTTGCGGGTCGCGTTCTCGACCAGTTCGGCCTTCTCGCCCCTCTGGGGCACCGCCAGCTCGACCCGGCGCCCGGCCTTCTGCGACAGCGCCTTTTCCATCAGCTCGCGGTCCTCGATGTCATGGGACAGCAGGATCAGCCGGGGCGGCTCCTTGTTGTCGTAGAACTGGCCGAGGAAGGCTTGCAGCAGTTCCGGCGCCTCGGCGCCGCTGCCGGTCTTCGGGTAATAGTCGCGGTTGCCCCAGTTCTGGTGCGCCCGGATGAAGAAGACCTGCACGCAGGCCTGCCCGCCTTCCATGTGCAACGCCACCACATCGGCCTCGGCCACGCCGCGCGGGTTGATGCCCTGCGCCGATTGCACCTGCGTCAGCGCCCTGATCCGGTCGCGCAACCCGGCCGCGCGTTCGAACTCCATCGCCTCGGACGCCGCCTGCATCTCTACCGCCAGCGCCTCCTGCAGGCCCGAGGACTTGCCTTTCAGGAAATCCTCGGCATCGCGCACCGAGGCCGCATAGTCCGCCTCCGAGATCCGCCCGACGCAGGGGCCGCTGCACCGCTTGATCTGGAACAGCAGGCAGGGACGGCTGCGGCTTGCAAAGACCGAATCCGTGCAGTTGCGCAGCAGGAACACCCGCTGAAGCTGGTTCAGGGTACGGTTGACGGCGCCCGCACTGGCGAAGGGACCGAAATAGGCCCCCTTCTCGGTCTTGGCGCCGCGATGCTTGCGGATCTGCGGGAACGGATGATCCTTGGCCACCAGGATGTTCGGAAAGCTCTTGTCGTCGCGCAGAAGCACGTTGTAGCGCGGCTTGAGCTGCTTGATGAGGTTCTGCTCCAGAAGCAGCGCCTCGGTCTCGGTGCGCGTCGTCAGAAACATCATCGACGCGGTTTCCGAGATCATCCGCGCGATCCGGCCGCTATGGCCCGACGGCTTGGCGTAGTTCGAGACCCGCTTCTTGAGGTTGCGCGCCTTGCCCACGTAAAGCACCCGGCTTTCGGCATCGAGCATCCGGTAGACGCCCGGCGAATTGTCCAGCGTCGCCAGATAGGACTGGACGCAGGCATGGCCTCGGGGGCGCGGGGCGGTATCGGGGTCGGCGGTCGGGGTCATCGCTCAGAGATCGTGATTCCGGAGACTGCCTGCAACGGGCATCGGCCGGAGGCAAGGGGAAACAAATCCACGACTTCTGTGGATAAGGTTGCGGATAAGCTGCGGGCGTCTCGAAATTTTCATTGTTTTCCGCCCAACTCCTCGGTTTGCCCGCTTTTTGGGCAGCTTTTCAAGGCATTGATTCCAAATGAAATTATTTGGCGCCACGGCAAAACGTTGATATTGTTTAAGAAATCATTACGAAACTGTGACGCTCGCATGACGCGTGGAAAAGCTGACGCGGCGGCGTCCTGCAAGGGTCTTTCGACGCAAGTTCCTCGGCCCCGGATCACCCCGGAAGATCACGGTCCCCGACGCAGATCACCTGCCCCGTGACGGCCTTTGCCGCCAGCAGATAGCCGAGCGCGGCAGCGGCATCTCCGCCGCCCGCAAGCCCCTTCGGCGCGCGGCCCCGCCCCGTGACCGGGATCGCGTTGGCCCGGAACCCCGCGTAGGGGTCGTCGGCGTTCCGGGTCCCGCGCAGGGCCTCGCCCACGGCGATCGCATTCACCCGGATCGCGGGGGCAAGCGCCTGGGCAGCCGTCCGGGTCAGGGCCCAAAGTCCCGTCTCGGCGATGGTGTAGGTCATGAAATCCGGCGTGGGGCTTAGAACCTGCCGGTCGATGACGTTGACGACCAGCGCCTCGGCCCGCGGCTCGCCCGCCGCGTCGCGTCCGGCCTCCGGCGCCTGGGCGGCGAAGGCTTGCATCAGCACGAAGGGCGCTCGCAGATTGGCCCCGATATGGCGGTCCCAGCTCTGGCGGGTCGCGGTCGGAAACGTGTCATGCTCGAAAACCGAGGCCGCAGTCACCAGCACGGTCAGCGGCCCCCCCAGCGCCTCGGCCGCGCGGGGCACCAGGGCAGAGGCCGCAGCTTCGTCGAGAAGATCGGCCTCCAGTGCCACCGCGACGCGCCCGAGGGCGCGGATCTCGGCGACTGTCCGGGCGGCGGCCTCCGCGCCGCCTGCGCAGTGCAGCGCCACGTCATGGCCGTCTCTGGCCAGGTGCACCGCCAGCGCCGCGACCAGCCCCGGTGCGCCGCCGGTGACGAGCGCCCGGCCGGTCACAGCAGAAGCACCCCGGCATAGGCCGCGTAAAGCAGGAAGAACACCGCGCCCCAGGCGCGGCCCAGGGCCAGCTTCCAGACCACGAAGGGGGTCAGCAGAAGCGCCGCCCCCAGCATGATCCACAAATCTAAGCGCAGCATCTCGGGCGGCACCGCGATATCGCCGAAGAAGCTGGCCATGCCGATGATGGCCAGCAGGTTGAACATGTTCGACCCGATCACGTTGCCCATCGCCACGTCGGCCTGGCGGCGCAACGCCGCCATCACCGTCGTCGCCAGTTCGGGCAGCGAGGTCCCGACCGCGACCAGCGTCAGGCCGATCACCGTGTCGGACACGCCAATTTCGTGCGCGATGCTGATCGAGGCATCGACTAGCAGATCGGCCCCCAGCGGCAGGCCAAGAAGCCCCAGCACCAGAAACATGCCGATCTTGAACCAGCCCAGCGACGGGTCGGCGCCCTCCACCTCTTCGGCCTCGTCCGCGGCCGCGCATCGGGCGGCCTCGGCGGCGACCGCGGCCTCGCGCCGATGGTTGCGCGCCGACAGGAACGCATCGACCAGCACGAAGCCCAGCGCCAGCATCAGCCCGATGCCGTGGATCCAGGTGATCGGCCCGATCATGCAGACGAAGAGGAAGAAGAGCGTCGATCCGACCATCAGCGCATAGGTGCGCCGCGTGTCGCATTCATCGGTGCGAATGCCGGTCATCAGGGCCGGTATCCCCAGCACCAGCAGCACATTGGCAATGTTCGACCCGACCACGTTGCCCATGGCGATGCCGGGCGAATTGTCCAGAACGGCCTTGATCGAGATCAGGAGTTCCGGCGCCGAGGTCCCGAAGGCCACGATCGTCAGGCTGACGATCAGCGCCGGAACCCCAAGGCGCAGCGACAGGTTCACTGCGCCCTTGACCAGACTGTCCCCGGCCAGCAGCAACAAGGCCAGCCCCAGTCCCGCGTTCAGCAGATCGCCTGCCATCCGGCCCTACCCCTTGCCGCAGGGGCAGGGCCCGCTGCCGATCCTGAACCGCCCGCAGTGCGGACATCGAGCGGGGCGGCGGCGCCCCAGGGCGAGCCCCCCGCCGCGCGGGCGCGGCAGACGCAGCTTTCCGAACATGCCGAGAACGGCCATTCCGACGAGAAACAGTAGCGCGACCTTCAGCAGCATGGGCTAGAGACCGTACCGCGACCAGAGAAGCCGCGCCTCGACCTCGTCCACCACGGCGGCAACGCCCGGGGCGCCCAGCCGCGACAGGAGCCCCCGCCGCGGCGTATGCAGCGCAAAGCGCACCTTGTCGCCGAAGCGCTCCTTCATCTTGGGCACCAGATGCCCGATGCCGTCGGCCAGACCGACCTCGACGGCCTGTTGCCCGACCCAGACATCGCCGGTGAAGAGATCGCGGTCGGTCTTCAGCCTGGCGCCGCGCCGGGCCCGCACATGTGCCTTGAAGGCCTCGTGAATGGGCTCCTGCAGCTGGATCAGCCGGGCCACATCCTCGGGCTTCTCGGGCTTGAACGGATCGAGGAAGCTCTTGCTTTCGCCCGCCGTATGGACCCGCCGCTCGACCCCGTACCGCGCGATCAGGTCCTGAAAGCCGAACCCGGCATAGATCACCCCGATGGATCCCGCGATCGACGAGGCATCAAGCCAGATCTCGTCGCCCGCGCAGGCCAGCCAGTAGCCGCCCGAGGCGGCCACGTCCTCGACAAAGCTGATGACGGGCGTGTTGCGTTCCTCGGCCAGCCGCCGGATGCGCGCGGCGATCAGCGCGCTTTGCGCGGGCGACCCGCCCGGCGAATTCACGATCAGGGCGACCGCTTCGGGCTTGCCCTTCTTGAAGGCCCGCTCGATCACCGGACCGAGCGCGGCATCGGACAGCGTGTTTCCGCGAGTCGAAGCGGCAATCGTGCCGGAAAGACGGACGACCGAGACGAGCGGATCTGATTTGACGAAGGGAAGCCACCGTTTCATGTCTTCGCATGTAGAGCGGCGGAAAGCGGCGAACAAGAGATGGCCGCAATTGTGCTGCGATTGCAGCGGCACGCCTTGGCGTCAGTCGGGCACCTGCCCCCGGAATCTGTGCCATTCCCGGCCGCACGCACGGCGCCAGACCGTCTTTGACCGCCCTGCCCGGCCCGGCGGCAAGCGTCAGACCCTTTCAGGGCTGCGGACGGCCAAAGACCTCGGTGCCATCCCGGCGATGGGCGCGGCACGCCCGGCCGGACGCGGCGCCGTAAAGGGATGCCCGGCGAACCGGGACCTGACGGGGGGCTTTGGACGACCGATCTGGCTGCAGGGCGACGTTGGAGGGCACCGGGTTTGCCCCTGTTCCACCGGAAACTCGCGATCAGGCCTTGCGCTCGGTCCGGTTCAGGTACCGGCACTGCCACCGAGAAACCGTCCAGTTCGGATGGTCGCGCACCCATTTCGCAAGCTCGGGCTGGGCGCCCATCATACAGGACATCGGCGAGACATCGGTGAAGATCAGGCTGCGCTCTTCGCAATTGGTCTGCGACAGGCTCATGCACGCAACAAACAGCAATTCGACCATGGCGGGACCTCGATTGTCAATTCAGCCCTTGGTATTGCATCTTTCCATTTTGGAACGGTTAAAGTTCCAGCCGGACCGTTCCAGGAGAAGCCGGTGTCTCCGACTGCGCAAATCGCGGAGAATCCCGAAAACGCGCCTCTTTGCCCGGCGCCTGCCTCATCTTCGGGCGCTTTCGCTGCGACGCAGCATGATCCTGCCGCGCCGCCGCGCCGGGCTGTTTCGCTGAAAACGAGACTCGCGGCCGGGGCCGGCATGATCGGAATGGTCGCGCTTCTGTCGAGCGCGCTGACCGTAGTCGGCATGGACCGGGTCGGCGACCGGATCGCGGCATCGTTGCAGGCTGAACGCCGGATCGCCCGCTACGCGGTGCTGTCGACCGAGGTCTCGACCTTCCTCGTCGTGGCGGCCGAGGCGATCCAGTCCGGCCTGCCCCCCGAGGCCCGCGCGGCCCGGCTCTCGCCGGTGTCCGCGGACCTTGACCGGACGTTCGACCTGATGCGCAAGGACCTTGCGGCGGCCGTCGACGAGGCCGCAGCACTCGGGCTTGCCGAACAATCGCGCCGCGCCACCCAGGGCATTGCCATCGCGCGGATGGATGCCCTCTTCCGGACGGCCCGCGCCGGGCTGACCTCGGAGACCCGGGACCGCGAGCGGCTGCAGGGCGTCCTGAACGGCTTTGCCCATGCGTTCGACCCGCTGCTGAACGAGGCCGTCGGCGACGAGATCCGCACCCGCGACGCGATCCTGACCCGGATCGCCGCCCTGCGCCGGACACTGACCGGGCTTGCCCTCGCGGTCGCGGCACTGGCGGCGGTGATGGTGGGCGGCTTCTATCTGGGCCTGCTGCGCCCGCAATTCGCCCGGCTCGACCGCGCCCGTCATGCGACCCGCCGGATCGGCGCAAGCGATTTCGCCGCCGATCTGCCGGAACGCACCGCCGACGAGATCGGCCAGCTTTTCGCCGAGACCAACCGCGCGGCGACAGCGCTGGCCCGCGACCGCGCCCGACTGAACGACACGATCCGCGCCCGCACCGAGGACCTGCGCACCGCCAATGCCGCGCTGGCCCGCATCGACGAGGACCGCCGCCGGTTCTTTGCCGATATCAGCCACGAGCTGCGCACGCCGTTGACCGTGATCCTGATGGAGGCCGAACTGGGCCTGAAGGGGGCTGCCCCGCAGGACGCCTTCGCCACCATCCAGGGGCGGGCGCAGCGGCTCAGCCGACGAATCGACGATCTGCTGCGGGTCGCGCGGTCCGAAAGCGGCCGGATCGAGCTGTGCCCCGAGCCGATGGATCTGCGGATCGCGCTGGCCGAAGCGCTGGCAGAAACCCGGCCCGAGCTTGAGGCAGCCGGGCTGGAGGTGACCGTGACGTCGGGCCCGGCGCTTCAGGTGACGGGCGATCCCAACTGGGTGCGCCAGGTGATCGCGGGTCTTGCGCGCAACGTCCTGCACCACGCCCGCGAGGGCGGCCGGATCGCGGTCTCGGTCGGGACCGAGGCGGGCTTTGGCTGCGTCCGGGTGGTTGATAATGGCCCCGGCATCCCGCAAGAAGAGCGCACCCGTGTTCTGGAAAGGTTCGGCCGCGGCAGCGCTGCCGCGCCCGGCGAATGCTTCGGCATCGGTCTGGCGCTGGCCCGCTGGGTGCTGGACCAGCAAGGCGGCCGGATCGCGATCGAAAGCCCGGTGCCGGACGGCTTTCGCCTGGGAACGGCCCCGGGTACGCTGATCCGCGCCTATGTGCCCCTTGCCGACTGAGCCCCGCCGATGACCGCCACCTCCCGGCCCTCTGTCCTGATTGTCGACGACGACCCCGAAATCACCTCGGCGCTTGCGCGCGGGCTGGCCCTGCATGGCTATGACGCGGTCTGCACCCACCGCGCCGACGAGGCGCGGGCGAGGCTCGACGCCGCCCCGTTCGCCGCTGCCATTGTCGATGTCAGCATCGGCGCCGACAGCGGCATCGCCTTGGTGCGCGCGCTTCGGGCTGCGGGGAACCGGATCCCGGTCGTCATGCTGTCGGCCCTGAGCGAGGTCGAGGATCGCGCCGCCGGGCTGGATGCCGGGGCCGATGACTACATCGCCAAGCCGTTTTCCTTCGACGAGCTGGTGACCCGGCTGAAGGTGCAGGAACGCCGTGCCGCCGGGGCGCGGCGCGATCCGGTGCCGCGGCTCGATCCGGCCACGCGCAGCCTGCACGGCCCAGAGGGCAGCGTCGCGCTGACCGAACGGGAATTCGCGCTGCTTGAATATCTCTGGACCCATCGCGGCCATGTCCTGCCCCGCGCCGCCCTGTTCGACCGGCTCTGGGCGCGCGAGGGCACCAGTTCGGAAAACGTGGTCGATGTCTATATCGGCTATCTGCGCCGCAAGCTCGCCCCGGCCGCCACTTACGGGCTCGAGATCAAGACCCTCCGCAATCGCGGCTTTATATTGCAGCTGACCTCGGACTAAGCCGCTGTCGGCGCCCGATCCTTAATTTTTCTTAGAACATAGTCTTTGACCGGCATGCGGTTCCGCCGGACACTCTGGATCTGTTCCAAGACCGACTCTGGGAGGAGATCACATGAGCTGGAAGACCCCTGTTATCCGCGAAATCGAATGCGGAATGGAAATCAACATGTACGGCCCCGACAGCGGCGAAGACGACGGCGTCCTGTTCTGACCCGACGGCGCGCGGAGCGCGACGATGGCGCTTCGCGCGCGCATTCTCGGGGCGGCCGCCGGCGGCGGGCTGCCGCAATGGAATTGCGGCTGTCCGAATTGCGATGCGGCCCGCGCGGGCCGGATTCCGTCCCAGACCCAGTCCTCGCTGGCGGTGACCGGCAACGGGCGCGACTGGGCGGTGCTGAACGCCTCGCCCGATATCCGCCAGCAACTGGCCAACTGCCCCGACCTGCATCCGACCGGGCTGCGCGAGATGCCGCTGCGGTCAGTGCTGGTGACGAACGGCGATATCGACCATGTCGCGGGGCTTTTGACCCTGCGCGAGGCGCAGCCCTTCGCGCTGATGGCCACGGCCGCGATCCACGAGGTGCTGGACGCCAACCCGATCTTCGGCGCGCTGAACCCCGGCCTCGTCCGGCGCGAGACGGTGGCACTTGACCGCCCCTTCCCTTTGGCACCCGGCCTCACGGCCGAGCTGTTCCCGGTGCCGGGCAAGGTGCCGCTCTATCTCGAGGGCGACAGGGTCGAGACCGACCTCGTCGGCGAACAGACCGTGGGCGTCCGTCTCGAGGCAGGCGGAACCAAGGCCTTCTACATCCCCGGCTGCGCCGCCGTCCCCCCCGATCTGGCGGCCCGGCTGGCCGGCGCGGCGCTGGTCTTCTTCGACGGCACGCTCTGGCGCGACGACGAGATGATCCGGGCCGGGCTTGGCGAGAAGACCGGACGGCGGATGGGCCATATCTCGATGAGCGGTCCCGAGGGGTCGATCCGGGCCTTCGCCGGACTCGACGTGGGACAGAAGGTCTTCGTGCACATGAACAACACCAATCCGGTGCTCGATCCCTCCAGCCCCGAACGGGCCGAGGCAGAGGCGGCGGGCTGGATCGTCGGACAGGATGGACTGGAGATCGTCCCATGAACACCCCCGCGACACGCGATGCCTTCGAGGCCCGGCTGCGCCGGATCGGCGCCGAGCGCTATCACGACCTGCACCCGTTCCACGGCCTTCTGCATGGGGGCCAGTGCAGCCCCGATCAGGTGCGCGCCTGGGTCATCAACCGCTATTACTACCAGTCCCGCATCCCGATGAAGGATGCGGCCTTCCTGTCGCGGGTCGAGGATCCGGCGCTGCGCCGCGCCTGGCGCTCGCGGATCGAGGATCACGACGGCAGCGACGGCAACGAGGGCGGCATCGCGCGCTGGCTCAGGCTGGCCTCGGCCGTGGGGCTCGACCCCGACTACGTTGCCTCCTGCGCGGGCGTGCTGCCCGCCACCCGCTTTGCCGTCGATGCCTATGTGCGCTTCGTGCGCGAACGCACCCTGCTCGAAGCCGTGGCCTCGTCGCTGACCGAACTGTTCGCGCCGAAGATCCATGCCGAGCGGATCGAGGGCCTGCTGCGGAACTACGAGTTTGCCGATGACAGCAGCCTGTCCTATTTCCGCAAGCGCCTGACCGAGGCGCCGAAGGACGTGGCCTTCGGGCTGGCCTGGGTGCTGGATCACGCCGATACCGCAGACCGTCAGGATGCCGCCGCCAATGCGCTGATCTTCAAGACCGATGTGCTTTGGTCGCAGCTCGACGCTTTGCATTCGGCCTATGTCGCACCCGCCCGCATCCCGCCCGGCGCCTGGCGGCCGGGCGAGGGGCTGGCACTTGCGCGGGCATCATGATCGGACCCGAGGACATTCCCGTCCTGCCGCGGGGCGTGCGTCTGCATCGGGACCGGGTGCGGGGCGGCTGGGTGCTGCTGGCGCCCGAACGCACGCTGGCGCTTGACGAGACCGGCCGGGCGATCCTGGCCGAAATCGACGGCATCCGCAGCTTCGCCGCCATCGCGGCCGCGCTGGCGGCAACCTATGACGCCCCCGAGGCCGCCATCGCCGCCGACAGCCAGGGCTTTCTGGGCGCGCTTCTCGACCGCCGCTTTCTGGAGATCCGCCGGTGAGTGTTCCGCCCCCCATCGCCATGCTGGCCGAGCTGACCCACCGCTGTCCGCTGGCCTGCCCCTATTGCTCGAACCCTCTGGAGCTGACCCGGAAGGACAGCGAACTCGACACGGCCGCCTGGGCCGGGATCTTCCGGCAGGCGGCCGATCTGGGGGTCCTGCAACTGCACCTCTCGGGCGGCGAACCCGCGACCCGGCGCGATCTGACCGAGCTGGTGGCCGAGGCCCGGGCGGCGGGGCTTTACACTAACCTCATCACTTCGGGGATCGGGCTGACCGAAAAGCGGCTGCGCGCGCTCGATGCGGCCGGGCTCGACCATATCCAGCTGTCGCTGCAGGGCACCGATGCCGCCATGGCCGACCGGATCGGCGGCTATCGCGGCGGGTTCGACCGCAAGCTCGAGGTCGCGCGGCTGATCGGCAAGATCGGCTTTCCGCTGACCCTGAACGCGGTGCTGCACCGCCAGAACCTGCACCAGTTGCCGCGCGCCATCGAGATGGCGGTCGAGATGGGCGCGCGCCGGATCGAGGTCGCAACCGTCCAGTTCCACGGCTGGGCGCTGAAGAACCGCGAAGCGTTGATGCCGACCCGCGCCCAGGCCCGCGCCGCCGATGCCACCGTGGCCGAGGCCCGCGCCCGGCTGAAGGGCGTGCTGGTCATCGACTATGTCCGGGCCGATTACCATTCGGACTATCCCAAGCGCTGTATGGGCGGCTGGGGGACGACCGGGCTGAACGTCACGCCCGAAGGCACGGTGCTGCCCTGCCATGCCGCCCAGACCATCCCGGGCCTGGTCTTCGACAGTGTCCGCGACCGTCCGCTGGCCGAAATCTGGTATGAGGGCGCCGCCTTCGCCGCCTATCGCGGCACCGACTGGATGCGCGAGCCCTGTGCGGGCTGCGAGCGCAAGACCGTCGATTTCGGCGGCTGCCGCTGTCAGGCGATGGCGCTGGCGGGCGATCCGGCGGCGGCCGACCCGGTCTGCATCAAGTCACCGCATCACGCAGCGCTTCAGGCCCGGGCCGAGGCCTTCGCCACCGCGGAAGCCTCCGAGATCCTCTGGCGCGCGGCGGCGGGCTGACCGCCTCAGTCCCGCCCGGGGCGGCTGCGCGCCGGGTCGTAGCCCCAAAGCGCCAGCAGGAAGAAGACGAGAAAGCCCGAGGCCACCCAAAGCAGCGCCCAGCCATTCAGACTTTCGTAGAGGGCAAACCGGATCAACTCGACCGCATGGGTAAAGGGGTTCAGCGCGCAGATGTCGCGCAGAAGCCGCGAGCTTTCGGCCATCTTCCACAGCGGATAAAGCGCGGTCGACAGGAAGAACATCGGGAAGATGACGAAGTTCATCACGCCCGCGAAGTTTTCCAGCTGGCGCACCGTCGACGAGATGAAAAGCCCCAGCGCGCCCAGCATCAGCCCGCTGAGAACAAGCGCCGGAAAGGCCCAGAGATAGCCCAGGGGCGGTAGCACGATGCCGAAACCGGCGGCGATGGCCAGAAAGGCATAGACCTGCAGGATCGACACCGCGACGCCCGCCGTCAGCTTGCAGAACAGCAGCCACCAGCGCGGCAGGGGCGAGGTCATCAAAAGCCGCATCGACCCCATCTCGCGGTCGTAGACAAGCGACAGCGAGGATTGCATCCCGTTGAAAAGCTGGATCATCCCGCAAAGACCCGGAACGATGTAGACCTCGTAGGTGATATAGGTCTGATAGGGCGGGATGATCGACAGGCCCAGCGCCGCGCGAAACCCGGCGGCAAAGACCACCAGCCAGACCAGAGGCCGCACCAGCGCCGACAGGAACCGCCCACGCTGATGCAGAAAGCGCAACGCCTCGCGCCCGACGATGGCCCTGAGCGCAGAAAACCAGCCGCTCATGCCCCGCCCCCCTCGGCGGTCATCGCCAGAAACGCCTCGGCCAGACCCGCGGGCCCCGCGATGTCCGAGGCCTGGGCCTGCCGCAGCACGCGGCCCCGATGCAGCACGACGACATCGTCCCCGGGCGCGATCTCGTCGACCAGATGGGTGGCCCACAGCACGCTCAGCCCGTCCTCGGCCAGATCGTGGACATGGGCGGTGATCGCCTTGCGGCTCATCGCATCGAGCCCCACCGTCGGCTCGTCCAGCAGCAGAAGGTCGGGTTCATGCACCAGCGCGCGCGCGATCTCCATCCGCCGCCGGTGCCCGCCATTGAGCGCGCGGGCCTTCTCGCCCGCCCGCTCGCGCATCGCCAGCCGGTCGAGCGCGGCGTCGATCCGGATCGCGGCCTCGCGCCCCGACAGCCCGTGCAGCGCCGCGAAATAGCGCATGTTGCGCGCGACCGTGAGGTCGAGATCCAGCGTCGGCTGCTGGAACACCACCCCGATCCGGGCCAGCGCCTGACGCGGCGCGCGGGCGATGTCATGGCCCGCGATCTCGATCCGGCCGGTGCGGGTGACCAGAAGCCGGGTCATCAGCCCGAACAGCGTCGACTTGCCCGCCCCGTTCGGCCCCAGCAGCGCGCAGAACCGCCCCGGCGCGACCGAAAAGGACACATCGTCCAGCGCCTGCCGCGCCCCGTAGGAGAGGCTCACATTCTCTAGCCGCAGCGCCTCGGCCATCGCACTCACCGCCGCAGCACGGCCGGCTGGCCGTCAAGGACGTGAATGCGCGAGGCCAGCCGCTCGGCCTCGGCCCGGGCATGGGTGACCAGAAGCGTCGCGGGCCGCGCCTCGGCGATCAGCCGTTCGGTCAGGGCCAGCATCGCTTCGGCGGTCTCGGGGTCGAGCGAGGCGAAGGGTTCGTCCAGCACCAGCGCTTGCGGTTGCCCCGCAAAGGCCCGCGCCAGCGCCAGCCGCCTTTGCTGGCCCAGCGACAGCTGCCCCGGATAGGCCCGCCCCTTGTCTGTCAGACCGACGCGCGCCAGCATGTCCTGCGCCGCGGCCCGGCTCAGGCCCGGATGCACCAGCCGCAGGTTCTGAAGCGCCGTCCGCCAGGGCAGGAGGGTCGGCTCCTGAAACACCATGGCGATGCGCCCGGGGCGCTCGACCCGGCCCTCGAAATCGGAATCGAGCCCGGCCACGATCCGCAAAAGCGTTGACTTGCCGATCCCCGAAGGCCCCAGCAGCGCGACGGTCTCGCCCGCCGCGATCTGCAGGTCGATCCGGCCCAGAACCTCGGCCGGACCGAAGCGTTTCGACAGAAGATGCAGACGGATCATGCCGCGCGCCAGCGCCGGATGCGGCGTTCCCAGGGTTGCAGGAACAGCCATTCGACCGCCAGCATCACCGCCACGAAAGAAAGCGCGTAGACCAGCACCCTGGTCACGTCGAAGAGCTGGAAATACAGGTGGATCTGAAACCCAATCCCGTCCGAGCGGCCGAGAAACTCGACCACCAGAACGATTTTCCAGATCACCGCGATGCCCGACCGTGCCGCCGCCACCATGAAGGGCGCCAGCTGCGGCAACACCACATGGCGGAGCCGTGCCAGAGGCGGCATCCGGTAGACCTGCGCCATGGCGTCGAGATCGCGCGACAGCGCCCGCGCGCCCTCGCGGATCACCGTCGTCACCTGCGGGATCTTGTTCAGCGTCACCGCGACGATCGCCGCGGTCTCGGTCAGCCCGATCCAGAGGTAGCACAGCACGATCAGGACCAGCGCAGGCAGGTTCAGGAACACCACCAGCCACGGATCGAGCCAGCGGTCGAGCCGGGGCAGCCGCCCCATCGCCAGCCCCAGCGCAACCCCGCCCCCCATCGCCAGACAGAAGGCCCAGGCCACCCGGGTCAGCGTCCGGCCCAGATGATAGGGCAGCTCGCCCGACCGGATCGCTTGGCCGAAGGGCTCGGCCAGCGCCCAGGGAAAGGGCAGGATCTGCGGGTCGGCCGTCAGCGCGGCCGCCCCCGCCCAAAGCGCGAGAAGCCCCAGGATCGAGACAAGGGGCACGACGATCCGGTCCGGCATCGCGGGTCACTCGACCACGGCGAAGGTGCCCTCGGGCAGCGTCGTCGCCTCCCCCACCAGATCGGCGCCGCCAAGCTCGGCCATCAGCCGCAGCAGCCGGTCTGCGGCCTCGGGCGCAACATTGCCGGGCGCGGGAACGCCTGCGCGCCAGTCCGCGCGCAACGCCTCGAATTCGGCGTCGGTCCCGGCGTTCATCAGCGGCCGGATCTCGTCCCAGGCGGCATCGTCGGTCGCCAGCAGGTCCTTGGCATCGCGCGAGGCCGCATAAAGCGCGCGGTCGATCCCGGGATGGGCGGCGACGAAGCCCTCGTCCAGCACATAGGCCAGAAGCGGCGTGCCCGGATCGAGCCCCAGCGCGGCCGAGGCCTCCGACACCGAAACCAGTTCGCGCATGCCCCCCGCGCGCATCTTGGCGAGGAAATGCCAGAAGTTGATGGCGCCCTGCAGCTCGCCCGACATCCCGGCCTTGAAGATCAGCGGCGGCGCGCCGAAGACCTGTTCTGTCCGGGCCGCCAGATCCATGCCGTATTCGGCCTGCGCATAGGCGCGCAGGATCAGCCAGGACTTGTCCAAAGGCCCG
The DNA here is from genome assembly GCF_003053725.1 of Rhodovulum kholense. Lineage (GTDB taxonomy): Bacteria > Pseudomonadota > Alphaproteobacteria > Rhodobacterales > Rhodobacteraceae > Rhodovulum > Rhodovulum kholense. The sequence continues at coordinate 20,840 of NZ_QAYC01000022.1, read as the reverse complement.
CCTGCGATGCCGATCTTGCCGCCCGCCAGATCGGCCAGCGTTTCGGCATCGCTGTCCGCAGGCACCACCAGCCCGCCCACCGCTGTGGAATAGGGGATCGCCACATAGGGTCGGCCCGCGGCGCGCTGACGCGCGACCCAGATCCAGTCGGCGACCATGGTTTCGGCCGCGCCGCCCTCGAAGGCGACCCGGGTCGCGCCATTGTCGGCATAGGGCGCCAGCACCAGCTCGAAGCCATGCGCCCGGTCGAAGCCATGGGCCTTGATCGTCTCAAGCTCCCAGGTCACGGTGCCGATCTTCAGCACCGCCGCGCGCAGCTGCGGCAGATCCTCGGCCCGGGCCGGTCCCAGCAGCGCCAGAACCGCCAGCGCCGCGCCGGTCAGTCGTTTCAGCATCGTTCTCCTCCCTCTCGCTGCGCGTTTCCACATGCTCAGTCGGGGGTTCCGTCCGGGGTCACCGCCACGCCCCAGGGCTGCTGGCCCACCTGGATCGAGCGCACCGCCTTCTGGCGCGCCACGTCGATGACGGTGACATCGTTGGAATTGCCGTTGGTGGTGATCAGGAAAGCCTCGTCGGGGGTGAAGGCCATCTGCCAGACCCGCTGGCCCACCAGGATGTAATCGACCACCTCGTCGGTCGCCGCGTCGATCACCGCAACCCGGTTGGCGGGGCCCAACGCCACGAAGACCCATTTGCCGTCCGAGGTCACGCGGATGCCCACCGGCTGCAGCCATTCGGGCAGCACGCCCGGCACGTCGAAGCGGATGGTATCGACCAGCGCGGGCGTGCCGTCCTCGGCGATGTCGATCACGCTGACCGTGCCGCCGATCTCGGCGCTGACATATAGCTTGCGGCCGTCGGCGGTGTATTCGGCATAACGCGGGCGCTGATCGACCAGGATATTGTGGTGGATCTGGTAATCCTCGGTCGAGATGAAATGGGCCATGTTGGTCGTTTCCGAGGTGTTGACCACGACCCGCCCGTCGGGGCTGATCGCCATGCCCTCGGGCTCGACCCCCACGGGGATCTCGGCCAGCACGGCATGGGTTTCGGTATCGACCACGGTCACCAGGTTGTCGTCCTCGTTGGCGATGTAAAGCGGGTTGCCGCTGTGGTTCAGCACGAACAGCTCGGGGTCGGGGCCCGAGGGCAGGGTATAAAGCTCGTCATGGGTGGCGGTGTCGAAGACCCGCACCGTGTCATCGTCCGAGGCGCAGACGTACAATTTGGTGCCGTCCGGGCTGATAGTGATGCCGCGCGGGCGGTTGCCGGCGGCGAATTCGTCGATGACCTGCCAGCTGTCGCTGTCGATCACCGTGACGGTGTTGCCCTTCTCGTTCGAGACGAAGACCTTGTTGGCCTCGGCGCCGGTTGCCCCCAGCGCCAGCGCCAGCGCCAGCGCGATCGGTATCGCTCTCATGTCCATCCCCCTATCTGAATGCCGCACAGGTCGATTCCGGCGCATCGAGCCCCAGCGTATCAAGCGGCGAGCGCTGGTGCAGAAAGCCCTCTTGCGGCGAGACGCTGACATTGATCCGCCCGTCATACAGAAGGATCGGCTGGCGCAGCTGGCCGTTCCAGTCGCGAAACGTCACCTTCTGGCCCTTGAAGGCGGCCAGTTCGAACCCCGGGCCCAGCATGTAGTCGCGCAGTGCGACCGGATCGGCGCTGTCGGTCCGCGTCACGGCCTCGCCCACGACCCGCAGCGCCAGCCAGACCTGATAATCCTCCTCGCGGACCTGACGGCCGGTGAGCGCCTCGAAGCGGCGCTGGAACTGCGTCGCGCCCCAGGCCTCGGTGGCGGCGTGAAAACTGACAGGGCGCAGCCCCGCCGCGCCCATCACCGGGCGCGGGTCCCACATGTGAAACGGCAGATAGGGCGCGAAAACGTCCGAGGCATCGGCCGCGATCACCAGATCGTAGTCCCTCATCCCCTCGGAAAAGACCGGGATCTGGCGCTGCACCAGGACATGGCCGGTATCGGTGCGCCGCCCGCCGCCGGTATCCTCGAAGACCCGCTCCTCGACGATCTTTGCACCGAATTTCGCGGCCGCCCGGCGATAGGCCTCGGCCATCGCGCGGTCCTCGGGATGCGAGCCCGAGATCAGCGCCCAGCGCGTCCACTTCTTCCAGATCGCGAATTCGGCCACCGCATCGGCCAGCATCGCCTCGCTCGGCGCCACATGCAGCAGATTGGCCCGGCAATCGGCATCGCGCAGCCGTGTCTCGCGCGCGCCCGCATTCAGCACCAAGGCCCCGTCCCCGGCCCGGTCGGCCAACGCCAGCAGATCGTCGGCCTGCCCCAGCACCACGAACAGCCGAAGGCCCTCGCCCAGCATCCGGTCGAGCGCGGCCAGGGCCGCGTCCGGCACAACCGCTTCTGTTTCAGTGATATAGGCATGGCCGAGAAACCGGCCGGTGGTGGCGTTGTCCTCGTCGGCAAGCCGCCCCCCGGCAAAGCCGAGGTCGCGGGGCCATGCTTCAAGGCGCGAGATCGGCGCCAGCTGCGGCCGGTCGACACGGATCACGCCCACCCGGACCTCAAGTGCAAAGGCACCGCCCGCGGACAGGACCGCAAGCGCCGCCGCAAGCAGCAGGCAGATCGGGCGCAGCATGGGTATCCTCCCGGTCGGGCCTCTTGGCGGGCCCCGCAGCCCGACTGTGGCAGACGATCCCGGCCGGGGGAAACCGATACTAAAGGCGCATTGAAGCGGTTCCGGCCCTTCCTAAGCTGGGACGATGCTGCGCCACCTCGCCCTGACCATCCTGCTTGCCGCCCTGCCCTTCGGCGCAGCGCATGCCGGGGCACCCGAGGCGCCGCCGCTCGACCGCAAGGGGCCCGTGGCCTTTCTGGGGCTGGCCTTCCTCGATACCTCGACCGAGGGCGCCTATTTCGGCGCTCGCGAGGACGAAACGGCCCGGCTCGCCCTGCTGCGGGACGAGGTCGCGCGCCGCTTCCGCTCCGAGGGCTTCACCCTGATGGACCTGCCCCCGGTCGCCGCCGAGCTGGAGGCCACGGTCAACCCGGCGAAATGCTATGGCTGCGATCTGCGGATGGGGCGGAAGCTGGGCGCCGCCTATGTGCTGGAGGGCGAGGTCCAGAAGGTCTCGAACCTGATCCTGTCGATGAATCTTGTGCTGCTGGAGCTGCCCGAGGGCCGGATGGTCCGGGGCCGGTCGGTCGATATCCGGTCGAACACCGACGAGTCCTGGCTGCGCGGCATCCGCTACATTCTGGACAACCACTATTTCGGGAAAGAGTGAGGGAGGAAACTCGTGACATCCATCGCAAGACGCGCGGCCCTGGCGGGCCTTGTCGCCCTGATACCCGCCATGGCACTGGCCCATGGGCCGACGCGCCAGAAGATCACCCTGACGACAGACCTGGCCGCCCCGCCCGAAGAGGTCTGGGCCGCCATCGGCAATTTCCAGGACATGAGTTGGCATCCGGCTGTCGCCACCACCGACGGCGAGGGCGGCAATGCCATCGACGCGACCCGCGTTCTGCATCTGGGCACGGCCGACGGGCCGACGATCTCGGAGGTGCTTTACAAGTACGACGCCACCAAGATGAGCTATTCCTACCGGATCACCGACGTGAAGGTCGAGGTTCTGCCGGTCACCAACTATTCCTCGCATCTGACGGTCAAGCCGCGCGAGGGCGGCGGGTCCGAGGTCGAATGGCGCGGTGCCTTCTACCGCGGCTATCCCAACAACGACCCGCCGCCCGAGCTGAACGACGAGGCCGCCATCGCCGCCGTCTCGGCGGTCTATCAGGCGGGGCTCGATGCGCTGGTCGCGCGGTTTGGCGCGCCCTAGGCCCCTTGCCGCCCTTGCGGCCCTGCTGGCCCTCGCCGTCCCGGCCGCGGCGGAGGATCTGGCCTATGTCACGGTGCAGAACGGCAACGGGCTGTCGATCCTCGATCTCGCGGCCGGGACCGAACGCGCCCGGATCGACGTGCCCGGCAAGCCAGCCGGGGTGGCCGTGGCGCCCGGCGCGGTCTTCGTCGTCTCGCCCGAGGGCAAGACGCTGCGCCGGTTCGATCCGGCGGGCGCCGAGACCGGGCGGCTTGCGCTCGAGGGCGGGCCGATGGGCGTTGCCGTGGCGGGCGGACGGGTTTTCGTGTCGGACTGGTACAATGCCCGGATCTGGGCGGTCGACGGGGCCGCGATGACGGTCGCGACCGAGCTTGTCACGGGCAGCGCGCCCGCCGGGCTTGCGGTCTCGCCCGACGGGCGCTGGCTTGCCTCGGCCGACCGCGATGCCGACCAGGTCTCGGTCTTCGATCTGGCGACACTGGGGCTTCACGCCCGTATCCCGGTCGGCAGCCGCCCCTTCGGGCTGGGCTTTGCCCCCGACGGGCGGCTTTTCGCCGGCAATGTCGGCTCGGACGATGTCAGCGTCCTCGACCCCGAAGCGGGCAAGGTCCTCGCGACGCTGCCGGTCGGCGCCCGCCCCTATGGGGTGGCCTTCGCGGCCGGGCGCGCCTTCGTCACCAACCAGTATGCCGATACGGTCAGCGTCATCGACCTTGCCACGCTGGCGCCCCTGGCCGAAATCGCGGTCGGCGAATACCCCGAGGGCATCGACAGCACGGGCGACGGCCGCACCGTCGTCGTGGCCAACTGGTTTTCCAACAGCGTCAGCCTGATCGACGCCGAAACCCTGACCGCCACCGGCGAGATCGAAACCGGCGACGGCCCCCGCGCCTTCGGGCGCTTTGTCGCAAAGGCTCCCTGATGCGCCCGATCCTGCTGTGCCTTCTGCTGGCCGCGGCGCCCGTCCCGGCCCAGACCGCCGAGACCGCTTGGGATGCCATCGCGCCGATGCTGCTGGAGGGTCGCACGCCCCTGCCCGCGGGCGAGGCGATCCGGATCGCCAGCCCCTACCGCACCGAGAACGACGCCCGCACCGTGATCGGGATCGAGGCCGAAGCCCCGGGCGGGCGGCTGATCGCACGCGTCACGGTCGTTCTTGACGAGAACCCGATGCCGGTCTCGGCGGTGCTGGAGCTGGCCCGGCCCGAACCCCGGCTGGCCTTCGACGTCACCTTCCGCATCAACGGACCGACACCCCTGCATGTGCTGGCCGAAACCGCCGATGGCGAGGTCTATCTGGCCGAAGGCTTCGTCAAGACCTCGGGCCAAGGCGCCTGCGCCGCGCCGCCCGGCACCGACCCCGAGGCAGCGCTGGCCCGGCTGGGCGAGATGAGCCTCGAGATGACGCCCCTTGGCGCCGCCGGGCGGCTGGCCGCGCTCGCCCATGCCGGGCCGGAGGCGCGGCTGGGGATCGGCATACGCCATCCGAGCCTCTCGGGGCTGCAACGCGATCAGGTGACGCTTCTGTTCATTCCGATGCGCTACGTCGAACGGCTGGAGGTCGAACTTGACGGCCAGCCTTACGCTGCGCTCACCGGATCGATCTCGCTGTCGGAAAACCCCGAGATCGGGCTGAACGTCCCCGCGGGCACCCGGCACGCCGAGGCGACCATGACCGATACCGAGGGCACGATCACCCATGCGGGGAAAGATTTCCCGGGCTATTGAGGGGGGCGGTCACTGCGTGACGGGCTCGCCCGGCGCAGCGGTCAGCGCCTCGACCGGGTAATCCATGAAGGTCCAGCCATCGGAGCCCTCGGGAAACCAGATCACTTGGGTATGGCCGTAGGATTGCGCCCGTTTCGCGGCGTTCCAGCTCATCCAGCAGGCGTCGAGACAGAAGAAGACCAGCGGCCGGGCGCTGTCGCCGCCGGTGGCCGCGCGCAGCCCGTCGCGAAACCAGGTCTCGGTCACCGGGGCGATGGCGCCATAGCCGGCATTCGGAAACCAGACCGCGCCGGGGATCGAGAGCCGCGGGCGGTCGCGCCAGAACGCGCCTTCGGGCAGGTTCGCGGGCCGGGGCGCGCGCGGCAGCACATCGACGAAGACCGCCTCGCCCGAGGCCCAAAGCGCATGCGCCTCTTCGGGGCCAACCACACGGGCGCCTTGCAGCGTGTCGGGCACCGGCGCGCGGTAGTCGTCCATCCTGTAGCCGGACGGTTCCCGCACGCCTGCCAGCGCGGGCAGGGCCAGCGCAGCCAGCAGGACAGCGGCCGCGCCGCGTCTCACTGGCTTGCGTCCAGAACCGCCGTTCCCATGTCGTTGAGAAGCGGCACCCCGGCCTCGCGCAGGATCGCGTCGATCTCGCCCTGATTGCGGCGGATCAGCGAATTCAGCTTGCGCTGCCAGACCTTCTCGCCGGGGCGGACGCCCATGGTGATGCGGTAGACCATCCGGGGCGGCAGCTCTTCATGGATCAGCGGCACCGCCTTCAGCCCGGGATAGCCCGCCTTGACCAGAGGCCCGCCGATCGGTCCCCAGAGGATCGCCGCCGCCGTCTCGCCCGATGCAAGATCGTTCAGCATGTCCTCGGCGGGGGATTCATAGCGCCGGTCGACCATCAGCGGATAGGAATGCGCACTGCCGATCAGCCCGGCGCGCGCCAGATGGGTGGCGGGCGGGCTGCCCGCGACGATGCCGATCCGGCGGCCCTGCAGCGCGGGGTCAGACAGCGTCTCGACCCCGGCCAGCGGCCCCGCGCGCGGCACCACCAGCACATAGGACGAGGTCAGGTAATGGTTGGTGTTCAGCACCATCTCGTCGCCCTGGGCATAGCCCATCACGACATCGCAACGATTGGCCCGAAGCGTGTTGCGGATGAACCCGGTCGCCATCGGATACCAGGTGTAGTCCACCGGCAGCCCCAGCTCGCGGGCGAAGAGGTCGGCCAGCCGGTTTTCGTAGCCTTCGCCCTGATCGTCCGACACCGGCAGATTGGCCGGATCGGCGCAAACCCGGAACGCGGTCTTCGAGACCAGGTCCGAGGTTTGCGCCTGCCCGGCGCCCGCCAGGGAGCAAAGCAGGGCCGCGCAGGACGCTGCCGCGAAAATGTCAGCCCATGCAGGCATTCACGTCCTCGGCGATGACATCGGATTTCGCCTCTTTCTTGGCCGGTCGGCCGCGCGGGATCGCGCCGTCGCCGCGCGCCTTGAGATAGACGTAGATGTCGTCGAGATAGCACATCACGTTCTTGTTGTGCCCGAAGGAGGGCATCACCTTCTGATGCGAGACATCGACATTCTCGCGCCCGTTCGAGACGGTATACACGAAATCGTAATAATCCATCTGCTCGACCGCATCCTTCAGCGGCGGCGCATAGGTCGAGCCCATGCCGTCGGGGCCATGGCAGACATGGCATTCCGAATGGTAGCGCCGGAAGCCCGAATAGGTCATCCAGTCGACCGTGCCGTCGGCCGCCACCTTGTAGGTGGGAATCCCGTCTGCGGTGAAATAGCGGCCGTTCTCTTCGGTGACGGCGGCACTGTCGCCGCGGGCCTCCTGCGCCGCATTGTCGGTCGCGGCGCCCGCACTGGCGATCCCGGTCACAAGGCCCGCGAGAAGCAGGCGTTTCATCTTCGTCATCTTCGCACCCTGTTCTGTTATCGTCGGGACCGGCGCGCCCGAAGCGCATGCATGGCAGCGCCGGTCCCTGTGGCAAGCGCTGCCGGATCAATCCGGCAGGGTGAACACGGTCAGCTGGCCGCCAAGTGCGGTGTAGTCGCTGAGCGCCGCATAGCCGCCCACCGCGCCGAGCCCGTCATTGGGGTTGGTCAGCCCCGCCGCGAGCCCGATCCCGGCCCAGCCGCCGACCCCCGACAGCACCGCGACATACTGCTTGCCGCCATGTTCATAGCTCATCACGTTGCCGATGATGCCCGAGGGCGTCTTGAAGCGGTAAAGCTCTTCGCCGGTATCGGCCCGGACCGCCTTCAGATAGCCTTCGAGCGTGCCGTAGAAGACGATGTCGCCCGCCGTGGCCATCGCCCCCGACCAGACCGAGAACTGTTCCGGGATCGACCACTTGATCTCGCCCTTGATGTTGTCCCAGGCGATGAAGTTGCCCATGCCGCCATGGCTGTCGGGTGCGGGATACATCGACAGCGTGGCGCCGACATAGGGCTGGCCGGCGGTGTAGCTGACGCGGAACGGTTCGTAATCCATGCAGACATGGTTGGTCGGCACGTAGAAGAGCCCGGTCTTGGGCGAATAGGACGAGGGCTGCTGGTCCTTGGTGCCCAGCGCCGCCGGGCAGATGCCGGTGGTGTTCTCGTCCTCGCCGTTCTGCGAGGTCGAATATTCCGCCACCACGGCCGGGCGGCCATAGGTGTCGGAATTCGGGTCCATGTCGACGCCGGTGGTCCAGTTCACCGCCGGATCGTATTTCTCGGCCACCAGCAACTCGCCGCTTTCGCGGTCAAGCGTGTAGGCCAGGCCGTTCCGGTCGAAATGGGTCAGCAGCTTGCGCATCTGCCCGTCGATTTCCTGATCGGTCAGGATCATCTCGTTGACGCCGTCGAAGTCCCATTCGTCATGCGGCGTCATCTGATAGACCCATTTCGCCATTCCGGTATCGGGATCGCGGGCCATGATGGTCATCGACCAGCGGTTGTCGCCCGGGCGCTGGCTGGGGTTCCAGGTCGAGGGGTTGCCGGTGCCGTAATAGACGAGGTTCAGCTCGGGGTCGTAGGAATACCAGCCCCAGGTGGTGCCGCCGCCGATCTTCCACTGGTCGCCTTCCCAGGTCGCGGTGCCGGAATCGACGCCGACCGGCTTGCCCAGCATGGTGGTCTTCTCGGGGTCCATCAGTGTGTCGCTGTCCGGGCCCATCGAATAGGCACGCCATTCCCGCTCGCCGGTTTCCAGGTTATAGGCCGTGACCGAGCCGCGAACCCCGAACTCGCCGCCCGAGATGCCGACCAGTACCTTGTTCTTGACCGGCAGCACCGTGGCGGTGTTGGTCTCGCCCTTCTCGGGATCGCCGTTCTTGACCGACCACAGAACCTCGCCGGTATTGGCGTCGAGCGCCACGACGGTGGTATCGGCCTGATGCAGGATGATCTTGCCGTCGGCAAAGGCCACGCCGCGGTTGACGGTATCGCAGCACATCACCGGAATGACGCTGGTATCCTGCTTGGGCTCGTAGCGCCACTTGATGCGGCCATTGTCGTTCAGATCAAGCGCATAGACGATGTTGGGGAAGGGCGTATGCACGTACATCGTGTCGCCGATCACCAGCGGCGAGCCCTCATGGCCGCGCAGGACCCCGGTCGAGAAGGTCCAGGCCACCTTCAGATCGCCCACGTTGTCGGCGTTGATCTGATCGAGCTCGGAATAGCGGTGGTTCGAGTAGTCCCCCATCTGGATCGCCCATTGGGTCGGGTCGTCCATCATCTGCTGCAGCGCTTCGTTGGCCAGCGCCGCCGTCCCCGTCGAGAGGGCGATCACAGACGTCAAGGCGTAGATCGTTCTCATGTTCAACTCCCTTGCGTTGGTCTTGTCCTTGTTCCGGCCTCGGCCGCGTGACGGGCTCAGCGTCCTGGCGTTTCGAAACCGGAATGCGCGGCGATCGGGTGTCTTGGTCCTCCCTCCGACGCCACGTTCGGAAATGTCAGGCGTTGCCCTCCTCTGCTGAAATGGTCCGGGACCGGCGCCGCCGCCGGGTCAGGGCGGCTGCGGGTCCGTCATCGACGGCGACGGCGGCGAGAGAGGCAGGCCGACCAGAGCCGGGGGCCGCGCGCCGTCCCGTGCTGCGATCCCCTCCTGTCATGGCCGGTTCCTCCCTCTGGTCCGTCAGCTTTGCGGCCGGTGCAGCCGGTCGGCATGCCAGGCGACATGCTCGCCTGCGAAACTGGCGACGAAATAGTAACTGTGGTCATAGCCCGGCTGCATCCGGACGAGCCCCGCCTGCCGGCGGCGGGCCAGAACGCCCGCCAGCGCCTCGGGGCGCAGCAGATCGAGAAACTGGTCGCCCGCGCCCTGGTCGATCAGGATGGCGTCCTTCCAGCCGTATTCCTCAAGAAGAATGCTCGAATCGTAGCATGCCCAGGCGGATTCGTCATCGCCGAGATAGGCGCTCAACTGCTTGCGGCCCCAGTCGGACTGGGTCGGATTGGCGATCGGCGCGAAGGCCGAAACCGAGTCGAACCGGTCCTGGTTGCGCAGCGCCAGCGTCAGCGCGCCATGCCCGCCCATCGAATGCCCGGTAATCCCGTGGCGGTCGGCCAGCGGGAACTGGTCCATCACCAGATCGCGCAATTCGGTCAGCACATAATCGTACATCCGGTAATGCGTGGCCCAGGGCGCGCGGGTGGCGTTCACGTAGAATCCCGCGCCCTGGCCCAGATCGTAGGCCTCGTCATCGGCGACACCGTCGCCGCGCGGCGAGGTGTCGGGGAAGACCACGGCCAGACCATGGGCGGCGGCATGTTCCTGAAAGCCGCCCTTGGTCATCGCGTTCTCATGGGTGCAGGTCAGCCCCGACAGATACCACAGCACCGGCACCGGGCCGATCCCGCTCTGGGGCGGCAGGTAGACCGCGAAGGTCATGTCGGTGCCGCAGACCTCGGACGGGTGGGTGCAGACCATCTGCACCCCGTCGAAGCATCTGTTCTGGGTGACCACATCCATCCCGAGCGGCCTCAGTACAGGACCACGCTGCGGATGCTCTCGCCCGAATGCATCAGGTCGAAGCCCTTGTTGATCTCGTCGAGGCTGAGCGTGTGGGTAATCAGCGGGTCGATCTCGATCTTGCCCTGCATGTACCACTCGACGATCTTCGGCACGTCGGTGCGGCCGCGCGCGCCGCCGAAGGCGGTGCCCTTCCACGTGCGCCCGGTGACCAGCTGGAACGGCCGGGTCGAGATTTCGGCCCCCGCCGGCGCCACGCCGATGATGATCGACTCGCCCCAGCCCTTGTGGGCGCATTCCAGGGCGGTGCGCATCACCTTGACGTTGCCGGTGCAGTCGAAGCTGTAATCGGCCCCGCCCTTGGTGAGGTTCACGAGATAGGGCACCAGATCGCCCTCGACCTCGGAGGGGTTGACGAAATCGGTCATCCCGAAGCGTTCGGCCATGGCCTTCTTCGAGGGGTTCAGATCGACCCCCACGATCTGGTCGGCGCCGATCATCCGCAGGCCCTGGATCACGTTCAGCCCGATCCCGCCCAGCCCGAAGACCACCGCCCGGCAGCCGGGTTCGGCCTTGGCGGTGTTGACGACCGCGCCGACGCCGGTGGTCACGCCGCAGCCGATATAGCAGACCTTGTCGAAGGGCGCATCCTCGCGGATCTTCGCCACCGCGATCTCGGGCAGCACGGTGTAGTTCGAGAAGGTCGAACAGCCCATGTAATGCAGGATCGGGTCGCCATCGAGCGTGCGAAAGCGCGAGGTGCCGTCGGGCATCAGCCCCTGGCCCTGGGTCGTGCGGATCGACTGACAGAGATTGGTCTTGGGATTGAGGCAATAGTCGCATTCGCGGCATTCGGGCGTGTAAAGCGGGATCACGTGATCGCCCGGCTTGACGCTTTTCACGCCGGGGCCGACCTCGACCACCACGCCCGCGCCCTCATGGCCGAGGATCGCCGGGAAAAGCCCCTCCGGGTCGGCGCCCGAAAGGGTGAATTCGTCGGTATGGCAGATGCCGGTCGCCTTGATCTCGACCAGGACCTCGCCCTCGCGGGGGCCGTCCAGTTCGACCTCGGTCACTTCAAGCGGCTTGCCCGCCTGAAAGGCCACGGCGGCACGGGTTCTCATGGGATAGTTCCTCCGGAGACGGTTCTTAGAATTCTCTTATGTTACGAGTATGAAAGCCCCCCCTTCCACCGGCAATTGCGACCTTGGTTGGTATGCGACCCGGTGGACAGGCGACGCGGGTCCGATAAAGTTCCTCACGGGAGGATCTGACATGCGGACCATTGCGACGATGGCGGTGGCGCTGTGCGCGCTGGCAGGCACGCTGCCCGCGGCGGCGGCCGATTTCTCGGACCCGACCTGGCCCTGCATCCAGCGCAAGGTCGACCGGCTTTCGCCGGGCCTGATGTGGCCCGAACCGATCGACCCCGAGGGGCTCGCCGCCCTCGACCCCGACACCCGCTCGGCCGTGACCGATCTTGCCGCCCGGCTCGCGCTCCGGCGGCTCTCGCTTGAAGACCTCGGCCCCCGGGTCGCCGATTTCGCAGCCGCGCAGGCGGCCGGGCCCGACCTTATGGGGCTTTTGTTCCAGGCCAGCTTCGACCGGCTCGCCGCCCAGCGCCGCACCATCATGAAGGGGATCCAATCCTACGCGCTGAAACAGACCGCCCTTGCCGAACGGATCGACGCGGCGCGCGCCGAGATGGACGCAGCGATGGAGGCCGACCCGCCGGACTACGACCGCGCCGACAGTCTCGAGGAACAGATCGCCTGGGACGAACGCATCTATACCGACCGGCAGAAATCGCTGACTTATGTCTGCGAAACGCCGGTGCTGCTGGAAAAGCGGCTTTATGCCATCGCGCAGATGCTGCAGGCGGCTGCGGTCACTCCCACTCCATCTCGGTGAAGGCCACCGTGGCATTCCGGGGGTTGAAGGCGTCGAACAGGCGCCAGTGCCCGCGTTCTTCCCCGGCGATGTGGCCGATCGCGTCGCCCAACCGTTCGCCTGTCGCGACCGCCGCCCGCGCATCCCGCGCCAGAACCTCCAGATAGCGCGCGGTCGCGGCCCCGCCCGCGGGCCAGGGCAGCACCGGCCCGCCATGGCCGGGCACGACGAAGGCGGCGCCGTCCTGCCCCATCTCCTCCAGCACCGCGGCCCAGCCCCGCACCGTGCCGTCGAGCGCGGGCAGATGATCGTCGAAGACCAGATCGCCCGCGAAAAGGATGCCGCTTGCGCTGTCGAGAACGGTGAGGTCGGTGCCGCTATGGGCGGGCGGCCAGGCCCGAAGCCGCAACACCCGCCCGCCAAGGTCGATCTCGGCCTCGCCGGAAACCGCGCGGTCGACCGGCGGCGGGGCGGTGCCGATCAGCGCGGCAGACCCGATCAGCCGGCCGAGACTCTCGAGATACCCCGCCTGCCGGTCGGCCAGCGCGCGCGCCAGCCCCTGATGGGCCACCACCTCGGCCCCGGCCTCGGTCAGCGCCGTGGCCCCGAAGACGTGATCGGGATGCACATGGGTCAGGATCACATGGCTGACCAGCAGCGCGGTCCGCGCTCGGATCGCCCGCCAGGCCGCCTCGCCGATCCAACGCGCCGATCCGCTGTCGATCACCGCAACCGAGCGCGTGCCGATCACCACCGCGATATTGGAAATGTCGCCAAGGTTGTCCCCATCGGCCTCGGCCACCTGACCGCGATGCACCAGCACCCCCGGCGCGATCTCGTCGAAGGCCAGCGCGGGCCCCGCCTCCCGGCAGCGCGGCGGCCCCTCCGCCACAAGCCCCGGAAACGCCCCGGGCGCTGACGCCAGCGCCGCGCGGCACTCCTTGTCCCCGGCCGCCCAGATCCCGGGCAGCACCACCTCGCGGCAGACCTCGCGCGACAGCGCCAGACACAACGTCATGACCGCCTCGAACATGCCCCCTCCCTGCCGATGGGCCTCCGGCACCGACCCTGCCCGATCCCGCAACCGTGATCGACACCGACCATTGGCCGATGGGCAGAACCCTGCCGCTATGGCATCCTCAACGGCATCTCATGCGGAAAAGGGAGGTTCCCATGAAGACCGTCATCGCCACGGCGCTGGCCGCGCTGGCCGCCATGCCCGCAGCCGCCGAAGACAGCCTCCGCGCCAACCCGCTGACCGCAAGCCCGGTCTGGGACGAGATCCGGCCGCAGATCCTCGGCCAGGACGCGCCCCTCGCCCAGGGTCCCGCGCCCTTCGAGATCGAGGCGCCCTACCGCGCCGAAGACGCCGCCACCGTCCCGATCCGGATCCGCCAGACCGACCCCGAGGCGCATATCTCCCGCGCCCGCCTGGTGATCGACGAAAACCCGATGCCGCTGGCCGCCGACATCGTCTTCGGCCCGGCCATGGCGCCGCTCGATCTCGAGCTTCGGGCGCGCGTCAACCAGTATTCCAACGTCCGGGTGATCGCCGATACCGAAACCGGCCTCTTCATGGACGGCCGCTTCGTCAAGGCCTCGGGGGGCTGCTCGGCCCCGGCCAGCAAGAGCCCCGATCTGGCGCTGGCCGATATCGGCCGGATGCGGCTCAAACCCTTCGCCGACACAGCCCCCGCGCTTTCAACGCCCCGGCGCGAGACCCAGATCATGATCCGCCACCCGAACTATTCCGGCCTGCAACGCGATCAGGTGACCCAGCTCTTCATCCCGCCGCTCTATCTCGACCGGATCGAGGTGCGTCAGGGCGACGAGCTTCTGTTCCGCGTCGAGGGCGGCATCTCGATCAGCGAAAACCCGGTCTTCCGCTTCTCCTATTCCGATAATGGCGCCGCCAGCCTGCATGTCCGGGCCGAGGATACCGACGGCCATGTCTTCGAACAGGACCTGCCCAAAGACGGCCAGATCTGATCCCCCGTCTTCTTCTTGGCCCCAATACCCCCGCCGGAGGCGCCGCGCGCCTCGCGCGCGGCCCGGCCCAACGCCGGACAAGCGGGGCGAAGCCCCGTGCAGGCCGGGGGCGGGAGCCCCGCCCTCACTCGAAACAGACGATCTCGGCCTCGGCCTGGGCGCGGCGCAACTCGGCCACGAAGGCCCGGGCCGAAGGCGCGGTCCGGAACATCGACATCCGCTCGCCCCCCACCTGCTGCAGCGACAGCACGGTCTCGGCCTCGACATAGTCCTCGTAAGGCAGGATCGAGGCGATGGTGTCGATCGAACAGGCGCATTTCTGCAGCACGTCGCGCCCCTGCCCGTTTACCGCCATGCAGGCAAAGACGTAATCGGCCCGGACTGCGGTCGGATAGTCGTTAAGCGCGGCCGCCACATCCTCGGCCGCCACCGACCCGGCCGCCCCGGTGCCCAGCGCTGCCGCAAGAAGAAACACAGCCCGCCTCATCGCGCGGGCTCCGCGGCCGGCACGCTCAGGGTCAGCCGCGCGGCATAAACCTCGCCCGAGGGTCCAGGGGCCGTCGCAGAAAGGCTGCGATACCAGCCCGGCACCGCCTCCGACACCGTCACCGCGATCTCCATATCGGCGAAGGCCCCCATCCGGGCGCGCGCCGGGTCGTCCTCGAACGGATGCAGCACCACCACCTCGGCGGCCACCTCGCCCGCGCCCCAGGACACTTGCACCGCGCGCCGCTCGGCCGGACGCATCAGCGCCTCCTTCAGGCGGTTGCGGATATAGAACGGGCTGCCGCCCATGGTCCGGGCCATGTCGCGCACCACGCTCTCGACGAAATACATCGCGACCGGGTTGCCGACCCTGGCCGGAAAGCTGCCGATGGCGCGAAACCGCTCGCCCTGAACCAGCCGCAGATCGGCCGTATCGGGCGATCCGGGCGGAAAGATCAGTCGCACCTCTCCGGTCTCGGCCGCCTCCTCGTCCGGCAGGGCCTCGTTCTGCAAGGACCGCTGGTAGACCAGCCCCGCGTCGCGGGACGCCCCGTCAAGCGTGCCGGTCCGGAAGATCAGGTCATAGGCCTCGCCGGGCGCCGTATCGGCCGCGGATACCGCGCTTGCGGCCCCCGCCAGCAAAAGCCCGGCCAGAAGACCCACCATCCTGCTGCGCATCGCCTGTCCTCCCTTTGCCACCGAGCCTACCCACGCGGCCCTGCCTGTCACGCCAGACTTTCGTCGGCCATGACCGGAGCGCCCTCCCGCAGGGTCCGGCCGATCAGCGGCCGGAGCCGCACCAGATCGACGGGCTTTCTCAGCACCGCAAAGCCCCGGTCCGCCCCGATCCGCGGCAGGTCCTCGCTGGCATCGGCGGTGATCATGATCGCCGGAACTCGCACGCCCGCGGCGCGGCGCAGCGCGTCGATGGCCAGGACGCCATTATCCTCGCCGTCGAGCTGATAGTCGGCCAGGATCAGGTCGGGGGCCATGCCGATCTCGGCCACGAGGCCCAGCGCCTCGGCGGTCGAGCGCGCGGCCAGCACCCCCGCCCCCCAGGATTCGAGCGCGCGCGTCATGGCGAAAAGCACATCGCTGTCATTCTCCACCGCCAGAACGATCAGCCCGTCGATCCCGCCGCCCGCGCCGCCTGCCCGCTCGTCGCAGCCCGTCCGGCAGACCTCCTCGGGCGGGTCCACCCGGTCAAGTGCGATCGAGAAGACCGATCCCACCCCGGGTGCAGACCGGACGCTCAGATCATGGCCCAGATGCCGACAGGTCCGCTCGACGATGGACAGGCCCAGCCCCATGCCCGAGCCCGGCAGCGCGTTGCCCGCCCGGGTGAATTCCTCAAAAATCCGCGCCTGATCCTCGCTGGAAATGCCGATCCCGGTATCCCAGACCTGCAAAAGCGCCCGGCCGCGACGGCGGCGGCAGCCGACCAGAACCCGGCCGGTCTCGGTATACTGGATCGCGTTCACCAGGAGGTTCTGCAGCGACCGCATCAGGAATTGCGGATCGCTCTCGACCCAGAGCGCGGCCGGGATCACATCGAGCCGGATGCCCTTTTCGGCCGCGACCATCGCGTAATCCTCGCCCAGAGCCCGCATCATCGGCCCCAGACAGACCGGCCCCGGCGTCAGCGCCGCCCCGGTGCTTTCCAGCCGCGACAGATCCAGCAGCGCCCGCAGAAGCGACTCCATCGAGGCAAACGAGCCCTGCAACCGCTCGACCATCGGCTCTAACCCGCTGCCGCGCGCGGTGTCGCGCAGTGTCGAGATCATCAGCTTGGCGGCATTGACCGGTTGCAACAGATCGTGACTCGCGGCGGCAAGGAACCGCGTCTTGGAACTCATCGCGGCTTCGAGTTCTGCCTTGGCCTGACGCAGTTCTTCCTCGACCCGGGTCTGCGCCGCATGCTGGTCGCGCAGCCGCCGGTTGGCCTCGGTCAGCTCGTAGGTGCGTTCCTCGACCCGCTTTTCCAGCACCTCGGTCGCCCGCGATTCCAGCGTCACATCCGAGATGTCGGCCAGAAAGCCCCGATCGGGCAAGAGATGCACATGCAGGTCCAGCACCCGGCCGCTGGCGTGGCGCAGGCGCCGGCGCAACTGCCCCTCGGCCCGCAGCCGCGTCAGCCAGAGGTCGATATCGGCGATGTCGGCCTCGGCGACCAGGCGGTTCTCCTTCACGTGGCGCAGAATCTGGCTGAAGGTCGTGCCGTCCTGCACCAGTGTGTAGGGCAGCGCCAGAAGCTCGCGGAACCGGCCGTTCCGGATCGTGACCTCGCCCGTTCGCGAAAAGGTGCAGATCCCCAGCGTCATGTGATCGAAGGCGGCCTGAAGGTAATGCGCCTGCATGTCGATCAGCAGATCCTTTTCCATCCGGTTCTTGCGGACGATGTCGGTAATCTCGGTCTGGGTCAGGATCAGGTTGTCCGACCGGGTGCGCTGCCGCGCGATCTGGAACCAGCGGTCGCCCTGCAATTCCAGCACGAAGGTCAGGCTCGCGCCCTCGGCGGTGCGCCGGGTGATGGCCTCGGCCAGGTCGCGGCAGGCGCGGTCGGGATCGGCCAGCGCCCGGCTTGACTGCACCGCGCGGAAATAGTCCTCGACCGTCAGACCGGGCAGGATCCGGGCAGAGATATCGGGCAGGATGAACCTGAAAAGGTCGTTGCAAACCTGCAACCGCCCCTCGTGGAACAGCGCGAACCCGCCCTCCATCGCGTCAAGCGCCTCGCTCAGCCTGAGGCGCGTCTCTTCGCGGTCGACCCGGGCGCGCTCGAGCTCGGTCGAGGTCCGTTCCAGATCGCGCGTCTTGGCCCAGACCTGCCCTTGCAGCGCGACGGCCGACTGGAAGAGACCGTAGGCGCTGCCGGTCATGTCGTGCTGGCGGTTGCTGCGCCGGATCAAAGCGTCGATGATGCGCGCCTGCCGGGCGATGATGACGTTTGGCGGCGCGTCCGGGTCGATCATGCCAAACCCCGGGTGCGCGGCTCGAAGAAGGCGACGCCCACGAAGGTCTGGTTCACATGCACCCCGCAATGCTGTTCGCCATAGGTGTTGAAGCCCAGCACCCGGTGGCGGCGCAGAATCTCGGAGGCCGGCGCGGTCAGCTGTTTCTGACCGATCTCGAGTTTTCGCAGGAAGCAGTCGAAGCCCAGGATGAACTCCGGCCCCCGTCCCGCCGCATCGGTCACGGCAAGTTCGTCTTCAAGCGTCCGCAGGATCTCGCGCCCGCGTCCGAGCGTCAGCAAGAGCCCGTCATCGATTGCCGACAGGAAGGACAGCGCGCCGGTCTCGGTCACCTTCTGGATCGCCCGGACATGGTAGATCGAATTGTTGCGCACCAGCACCGGATGTTCCGCAAAGACCTGCGGGCTGAGCGCCTCGACCGGGGAGCCGACCAGCCGGGCGTATTCCTCGGCCGCGGGCGCACCGTTCAGTTCCAGCACCAGCCGTTCCTCGGGCACGGCCTCGGTCACCACCATCAGGTGCTCGGTCGGAAGAAAATGGTCGAAGCCGAGGCCACGGAACTCCAGATCGGTCTCGATCAGCACCAGCAGGGCGGCATCGCGGTGCAGCGCCCCGTCCTGCAGGATCGCGGTTTCCCGGAACCGCAGCGCATCGGCGGCCGACCCGCCGAAGACCGGCACGTCCTCAAGCCCCGCCGCCAGCGCGGCGACCAGCAGGTCTTCCTGCTTGGACAGGCCGTCGGCGAAGATCAGCGCCAGTCGGTTCCACCGTGCGCTATGGGCAAATTGGGCGGCCAGACGGCGGGCCTCGGTCGAGACCTCCTCGATCGAAAACGGCGAGAGTGGCCGGATCAGTCGCGTGGCACAGCGGAAATGGGCGCGCGGAAAGGCCAGCAGCAGCAGCGCGTCGTCCTCATAGCCCTCGGGCGTGATCTGCCCGGCCGAGCTGCATCCGAAAACGGGCAGGCCCGGCAATTGCTGCGCCAGAGCCTCGGCCAGCGACGCGCATGCCAGCCGGTCGGGAATGAAGGCCAGCACGAAGCGCGCCTGGGTCCGGTCGATCTGCGCTGCCGCCTCGGACGCGGCACGCGCCGGGTCGGCCGACCGCGACAAGCCGACGCCGGGGGTCCCGGGACCGGGGTCCGGCCGCGGCGCGGCGCCATCCCGGACGCTACTGGCTGAGGAAGGACCGCGCATCGGCCTCCGAGAACCCCGCCCCGACATCGACCGTGGCGCTTTCGATCAGCACAGCCGCCTGGGTCCGGTTCTGCACCCCAAGCCGTCGCAACAGCGCCGTGATATGCGCCTTGACGGTGGCCTCGGCCAACGAAAGCTCATAGGCAATCTGCTTGTTGGGCTTGCCCGCGCAGATCAGCCGCATGATACGGGCCTGCTGCGGCGTCAGTTCGGCAATGCGGCGGCCAATTTCCTGCGCGCTGGCAGCCCGCGGCGCGCGCGCCGCCGACCTGCAGGCGCGGCGATAGGCCAGCGGCAGATACCGGTTGCCGGCGCGGATCTCGGCCAGGGCCAGT
Organism: Rhodovulum kholense; assembly: GCF_003053725.1. GTDB lineage: Bacteria > Pseudomonadota > Alphaproteobacteria > Rhodobacterales > Rhodobacteraceae > Rhodovulum > Rhodovulum kholense. The sequence goes on along the minus strand of NZ_QAYC01000022.1, from coordinate 1,466 downwards.
CTGAGATCGTCAATCGAGGCATCCTTGGGCACGAAACCGGCCGCACCACCGTCCATCAGCGCCGTCACCACCTCGACCGAGGTCAGCGCCGAAATCACCAGAATCGGCACCTGCGGCAGTCGCTCGCGCAGCCGGGCAAAGCCACTGATCCCCGCGACATCTGGCAGCTTGAGATCAAGCATCACAAGGTCCGGCAGAAACCCGGAGCCTAGCGTCCCCAATCCCTCGGCGAGCGTCGTGGCCGTCTGGATCTCGGCATCGGGAAAAGCATGTCGAAGGGCGACGGCCAATGCATCGGAATAGAGCGGGTGATCGTCAACGACCAGAACGGACTCTATGGCCGTCACCGCCGGCATAACCGGTTCATGGCTCATTGGTCTTTCCTCCCTGCCCGGACGCTACCAAATCGCGCAACGGGAAGGCAACGGTTTCGGGTCAGGGTGCTTTGATTTCGGTCGCGCAGCATGACCTCACGACTCCGATAACGGAGAGGTGACATGAGCGATCTCTTCTGGCTGACCGACGCGCAGATGGCACGTCTGCCCGTTTCTTTCTGAAGTCTCATGGTGAGCCGCAGGTCGACGGCAGGCGCGTATTGATTGGGGTTTTCTTCACCAACCGCAATGACTTACGCTGGCGAGATGCTCTTTCTGCCAATGGTCCACACAGTTGAAAAGGACCGTGGTCGCGGTGGGGCCGCGCAAGCCTTGGAAACGCTTAACAGCCGCTGGAAGCGATGGAGCGAAAAAAGGACCTTCGCACGGATGATGGGAGGGCTGGCGGCGGAACACGGCGAAGAGAAGACCGTGATGCTCGACGCGACAGACCTCAAGGCCCATCGAACGGCGACCAGCACGGCCGCCCAAAAGGGGAGCGTGGTCGCCTGATCGGACGAACCAAAGGCGGGATGAACACCAAGCCGCACGCCATCTGCGACAGTCAGCGATCCGGCAGCCCTCGAAGCTGGACCTCAAGTTCATCCTCGAAATCGCTTGCTGCCCCTGTGCGGCCAATGCACCGGGCATTTCGATGCCCTCGGCCGTATCCGAGCCATGGCCCCGGATCCTAGAACGCGACGTCCGGTCCGCGGACCGCCAGACATGCCATATGGCCAGTCCACCGTCCGTGTCATGAGAGCACGGCGGCGAAACCGGAAATTCTCTTTCGGAATCAAGTCCCGGCCGTCCGCTGCCTTACCCGCAGATTGCGGGATGCGCTTCACTGGCCTGCCGCGGGGTCGGCCGCACCGGCCGAATGGCAGCCTGCGTGATGCTGCCGGTATCCACAGCATGCTGTCGGCGTCGGACAAAGGCACGCATCGTCGGGCGCGCCGGCCCCGCCTTTCGAGACGTGCAGCGGAGACTTCCGCCGCGGCGTTCGCCACGGCTGGCGGGCGGCCCGGGCCAAGGTCATGGCGCCACCGCTCCAGGCTGGGTCGCCGTCAGGTCGGTCCTGTTTCGGGGCTT
>NZ_QAYC01000021.1 GCF_003053725.1 Rhodovulum kholense | reverse complement strand
GAGGCCTCGCATGCGGTGACCAACCGCCCGGTGCCTTATTCCGAGGGCCCCCGCCGCGGCGGCGACGCGGTCCGTCTGGTCTCGGGCAGCGCCCGTGCCGAGACCGAGCTGGGCTGGGTCCCCGAACGCTCCGACCTCCCCACCATGATCCAGGACGCCTGGAAATGGTTCCAGTCGGACGGATACAGGGGCTGAGGCTCTTTTCCGACCCGGACGGGCCCTGGTGGGCCCTCCGGCTGCGCTGGCGCCGGGCACGGCTTCTGGTCCGGGCGCTGCGCAAGCGAGGCGAGTTGCAGCCGGTCGCGGACCGCACCGCCGCTATTCGCCCCGGGGCGATCCTGGCCTTCGCCTGCCTCCGGAACGAGGCCGAGCGTCTGCCACACTTCCTCGACCATCACCGGCGGCTTGGCGTCAGCCAGTTTCTGATCGTCGACAATGCCAGCACCGACGACACCCCGCGGCTTCTGGCCGATGCCCCCGACGTATCGGTCTGGCGCAGCGAGGCGTCCTATCGCGCGGCGCGCTTCGGCATGGACTGGCTGACCTGGCTGTTGACCCGCCACGGGGCGGGGCACTGGTGCCTGACGCTCGATGCCGACGAATTGCTGGTCTTTCCGCGCCATGACAGCCTCGGCCTGCCCGCGTTGACCGCCTGGCTCGACGCCCGCCGCATCCCGATGCTGGCCGCGTTGATGCTGGAGCTTTATCCCGAAGGCCCGCTGTCCTCGGCGCGTTGCGCGCCCGGCGCCGATCCGCTGGAGGCGCTGCCGCTTTTCGATGCCGAGGGCTATCTCTGGGACCGCCAGCGCCGGTATGCCGGGATCTCGATCCGCGGCGGCGTGCGGCGGCGGGCCTTCTTCGCCGACGCGCCTGACCGCGCGCCGCATCTGCACAAGACACCGCTGATTCGCTGGAGGCGCGGCCATGTCTATGTCAGCTCGACCCATATCGCCCTGCCGCGCCGCCTGAACGCGGGCTTCGATGCGCGGCGGGACGCGCCCACCGGCGCGCTTTTGCACAGCAAGTTCCTGGACCTCGCGCTGGCGAAATCGGCCGAGGACAAGGTCCGTTGTCAGCATTTCACCCACCCGGGCCGCTATGGCGTCTATTACGACGCGATTCTTGCCGACCCGGTCCTGGCCGATGCCCGGTCGGTCCGGTTCCGCGACTGGCGCCAGCTGCAGGCGCTGGGGCTGATCGCGGGCGGGGCCTGGGCGCCGATGGGCGCGTTTTAAGAGAGGTTTAGGCGGTTTCCTTTAGTCCCGATCCGACGGGGACCGGCAGGAGGCCGCTTGGGTGCCATCTCCACATATCGGCTCAGGCTCGAACGCGAGCTGTGGAAGCTGCGGGCACGGCGCGCGCGGCGCCAGTTGCGGCCTGTCGCCGACCGGACGGCGCAGATCCGGCCGGGCGCGCTTCTGGCCTTTGTCTGCCTGCGCAACGAGGCGGTGCGGCTTCCCTATTTCCTGACCTATTACCGTCGGCTTGGCATCGACCACTTCCTGATCGTCGATAACGGGTCCGAGGACGGGGCGCAGGCGCTATTGCGGGACCAGCCGGATGTGTCGCTCTGGACCACCGGGGCAAGCTACCGGCAGGCGCATTTCGGCATCGACTGGTTGAACGGGCTGCTGAGCCGCTACGGGCACGGTCATTGGGCGCTGACCGTCGATGTGGACGAGTTTCTGGTCTATCCCCATTGCGATACCCGGCCGCTGCGGGCGCTGACCGACTGGCTCGACAGCGCTGGAACCCGGTCCTTCGGGGCGATGCTGATCGACACCTATCCGAAGGGGCCGATCGGCGCCGCGCGCTATCGCGCCGGGCAGGACCCGTTCGAGATTGCCTGCTGGTTCGACAGTGGCAGCTACAGGTTCCGGAAGGACCCCACCTATCGCAATCTGTGGATCCAGGGCGGCCCGCGCGCCCGCGCCTGGTTCGCCGAGGCGCCCGAACAGGCGCCAGCGCTGAACAAGATCCCGCTGGTGCGCTGGCGCCGCCCCTATGTCTATACCAGCTCGACCCACCGGCTGCTGCCGCGCGGGCTGAACCTCGTCTATGACGAGACCGGCGGCGAAAAGACCTGCGGGGCGCTGCTGCATGCAAAGTTCCTGGATTGCTTCGCCGCCAGGGCCGCCGAAGAGGCCGAGCGGCGAGAGCATTATGCCGACGGCCGCGAATACCGCGCCTACCGCAGCGGTCTGGATCGCGGGGCAGAGCTTTGGTGCGAGGGGTCCGAGACATACGCAGGCTGGCGCCAGCTCGATCTGCTGGGCCTGATTTCGCAGGGCAACTGGGCATGAGCGTCGGCTTTGTCATGATCGTGCACACCGCGCTCGACCGGGCCGCCGCCGTGGCGCGGCACTGGGCCGAGGCCGGGTGTCCGGTGGTGATCCATGTCGACAGCCGGGTGCCCGAGGCCGAGGTCATGGCCATGCAGCAGGCGCTGGCCGGGCTTGCCGATGTGCGGTTCTGCGCCCGCCATCCCTGCGAATGGGGCACCTGGTCCATCGTGCGGGCCACGCTGGCGGCGGTCGAGCTGGCCTTGGCCGAGTTTCCGGCGATCGGCCATGTCTATCTGGCATCGGGCGCCTGCCTGCCGCTTCGGCCCGCGGCCGACCTGACCGCCTATCTCGCCGCCCGGCCCGAGACCGATTTCATCGAATCCGTCACCACCGACGAGGTTCCCTGGACGGTGGGCGGGCTCAGCCGCGAACGCTTTTCGTTAAGCTTTCCATTCGCCTGGAAACGGCAGCGCCGGTTGTTCGACCAGCTTGTCACGCTGCAACGGCGGCTTGGGATACGGCGGTGCCCTCCCGCCGGGCTCGAGCCGCATCTGGGCTCGCAATGGTGGTGCCTGACCCGGCGCACGTTGAGCGCGATCCTGACCGACCCGGACCGGCGCCGGATCGAACGCTATTTCCGGCGGGTCTGGATCCCGGACGAAAGCTATTTCCAGACGCTGGTGCGCCGCCACGGCCGCCGGGTCGAAAGCCGGTCGCTGACGCTGTCGCGGTTCAACCGGCAGGGACGGCCCTTCGTTTTCTACGACGATCACCTGCAGCTTCTGCGCCGGTCGGACTGTTTTGTCGCCCGCAAGATCTGGCCCGGGGCGGACTGGCTATACGATACCTTCCTCGATCCGGGTCTGCCCGCGCGCGGGGCGGCCGAGCCAGATCCGGCGCGGCTCGACCGGCTGCTGACGGCGGCGGACGACCGGCGCGTGCGGGGGCGGCCCGGGCTGGTCATGCAAAGCCGCCTGCCCAGTCCGGACTGGGCCCATGCCACGACCTGCGCGCCGTTTTCCGTCCTGCAGGGCTTTGACGCGCTTTTCGAGGATTTCGCACCCTGGTTCGAACGGCATGTCGGGGCCCGTGTGCATGGGCACCTGTTCGCGCCGGACCGGGCCGAATTCGCTGGCGGCGGGGCGTCTTTTTCGGGCGGGATTTCGGACGCGGCGGCGCTGCGCGACTACGATCCGGGCGGCTTTCTGCGCAACCTGATCTGGGCCGGGCGCGGCGAACGCCAGTGCTTCATGTTCGGACCGGCCGACCGGCAAGAGATCTCCTGGCCGCTGGCCATCGACCGCAATGCCCATATCGCGGTGGCGACCGGGGCCTGGGCGGTGCCGCTTTTTCGGTCGGGGCAGGATTTTGCCGTGCTGCGCAAGCGCGCAGCCGAGCTGCAGAGGGTCGAGGCCGCCTTTCTCGATATCCTCCGCGCGCCCCAGGTGCGGGCGCGGGTGCGAATCTGGTCGATGGCGGATGCGGTGCGCACACCGATGGAGGTGCTGCTGGGCCTGGTCGAGGACATCGCGCCCGAAGCCCGTTCGCGGCTGCCGTTGGCGGCGGCCCCCCGGCTGGTGCCGCTGTCCGGCTTTGGCGCCTTCCTGCAACGGTTGAAAAACGAGGGAATGCTGCCCCATCTGGTGGGCGATTTCCCGGCCGATGAAAGCCGCCTTCGGCCGCCGCCTTTGCGCCGCCCCTATCTGGTGATGTAGATGGACCGCCCCTTCGACAGCTTCGTGCTGTTCGCCGAGATGCGGACCGGGTCCAACTACCTCGAAGACGCGCTGAACGGCGTACCGGGGCTCTGCTGTCATGGCGAGGCGTTCAACCCGCATTTCATCGGCCACAAGGACCGGACCGAGCATCTGGGCGTGACGCTGGCCGAGCGCGAGCGCGATCCGGGGCGGCTTCTGGCGGCAATGCGTGCCGCGGCCCAAGGCGGGCTTTGGGGGTTTCGCTTCTTTCACGATCACGATGCCCGGGTGCTGGCACCGGTTCTGGCCGACCGGCGCTGCGCCAAGATCCTGCTGGTCCGCAATCCGGTCGAAAGCCATGTGTCGCGACTGATCGCGGCCCGGACCGGCCAGTGGCGGCTGACCGATCTGCTCAAGGCGCGCCGGGCGCAGGTGCGGTTCGACCCCGCGGACTTCGCCGACCGGTTAGACCGGCTGGGGGCCTTCCGGGCGCAGGTGACGCGCACGCTTCAGGTCGCGGGCCAGTCCCCGTTCCGGATCGGCTATGACCAGATCGCCGATGTCGAGGTGCTGAACGGCCTGCTCGCCTTCCTGGGCACGGATGCCCGGCTGAACGCCGCCCCGACCCGGCTGAAAAAGCAGAACCCCGGGCCGCTTTCGGCGCGGGTCGAGAATTTCGACGAGATGACGCGCGCGCTGGCCGATCTCGACCCTTGCGCGCTGTTCGATGAAGACCTCTTCGAGCCGCGGCGCGGACCTGCCCTGCGGCGCCATGTGGCTGCGCCCCAAAGCCCGCTTCTGTTCCTTCCGGTCCCCGGCGGCCCGGTGGCGGAGGTCGAGGCCTGGCTGGCCGCGCTGGACGGGCGTGGCCCCGAGGCGCTGCGGCGGGGCTTCACCCGCAAGACGCTGGACGACTGGCTGCGGCGCCATCCGGGCCATCGCAGCTTTACCGTCATCAGCCATCCGCTGGAGCGGGCGCATCGCGCCTTCTGCCGTCATGTCCTGCCGGTCGGTCCGGACAGCTTTCCCAGGCTGCGCCGGGCGCTGCGCGAGCTTTACGGGGTGCCGCTGCCCGAGGACGGACCCGGGCCTGGCTATGATGCGGCCGCGCACCGGGCGGCGTTTCTGGGGTTTCTGACTTTCCTCAAGGGCCAGCTTGGCGGCCAGAGCGCGCTGCGCGTCGATCCGTCCTGGGCGTCGCAATCGGTTCTGCTGGAGGGCATGGCGCAATCGCTGCTGCCCGACCGGATCGTCCGCGCCGAGACGCTGGGCCGCGATCTGGCCGAGCTTGCCGCAAGTCTCGGGCGTGCGGCCCCGGCACTGCGCGACCCGGCGCCGGTCGGGCCGGTTCCCTTGGCCGCGATCCATGACGCGGACCTGGACGCGGCGGCGGCCGAAGCCTACCGCCGCGATTTCCTGAGGTTCGGCTACGGGGGCTGGCGCGGCTAGGTCAGGCCGCCTGCGACGCCGCCGCCTCGGTCAGCACCGCATGCAGCGTGGCCGGGTCGGTATTGGCGCGCAGCTTGGCGCAGACGGTGCCGTCGCGCAGGGTGCGCGAAACCAGCGCCAGCGCCTTCAGGTGATCGACGCCGGAATCGAGCGGCGCGAACAGCGCGAAGATCAGATCGACCGGCTGGCGGTCGACCGCCCCGAAATCGATCGCCTTTTCCAGCCGGATGAAGGCGCCCCGGACCCGGTCGATGCCGGACAGCCGGGCATGGGGCAGGGCCACGCCCTGTCCCACCCCGGTCGGTCCGAGGCTTTCGCGTTCCTGCAGGGCGTCGACGGCGTTGCCCGAGGGCAGCGCATAGGCGGCGTGGGCGACCTCGCCAAGCTCCTGGAACAGGCGTTTCTTGCTGGACATGGTGCCGAAGACGCGAACGGCTTCCGGCGTGATGAGCGTGGATAGCTGCATAGGCCTCTCGCTTCGGACGCGCCGCGCCCGGTGAACGGACGCGGCAGTGTCAGCTGCGGGTCAGGGTTCGATCCAGCCCACGTTCCCGTCTTCGCGGGCGTACACGACGTTGATGTTGCCGGTCTTCTCGTTCCGGAACACCAGGAGGGCCGCGCCCTTCAGCTCCATCTGCATCACCGCCTCGCCGACCGAGATCGACGGAATCTGGGTTTCCATCTCGGCGATGATCATCGGCTGCAGGTCGTCGGACTCGTCATTCTCGTCCGTCGCTGCGAGGATATACGCCGAACCGCCGGAAAGTTCCACAGGTTCCGAACGATCGCGGTGATGGTCCTTCAGCCGACGCTTGTGGCGGCGCAGCTGTTTTTCCATCTTGTCGCAGCAGCTGTCGAAGGCGGCGTAGATCTCGGTGGCATGGGCGCTCGCCTGAGCGGTCAGGCCGGTCGACAGGTGCACCGTCGCCTCGCAGACATATTGATGCGCGTTCCGCGAGAACACCACGTTGGCATCGGTCGGCCGGTCGGCATACTTCGAGACGGCAGCGCTCAGCTCGTCCTTGACATGGGTCTGCAGAGCCTCGCCGATGTCGATCTGTTTGCCGCTGATCTGGTACAGCATTGTTCCTCCTGAGATTGCCTGCAGGCGCAGGGTTGCACTCCGTTAAGGCCGGGGCGCGGCGGGGTCAACGGCAACAAGGAAGCGTATCCCTGTCTGCGGCCCTTTTGGCGCGGGCGTCTGGATGGATGGCGGACGGGGCAGGCATCGCACGTATTTGGCGACAGGTCCCCCCGCCATGTCAACGCCCTCGCCGCGCTGCGCTGCGGCAGCGCCGGTCCGCGCGACCGGCCCGAAATCCGGCGCGACTGGCGGTCGTGGCAGCGATTCGGTTGCGGTCTTGACTGTCGGTGCGGCAAGACCCGGCCAAGGTCGCGGAAAAGGCGGGAAGAAGACGGCCTGCATGCCCGGGCCTCAGGTGATCCGGAAGCTCTGGCCAAGGTAGACCCGGCGCACGTTCTCGTCGCGGATCACCTCCTGGGTCGTGCCGCTCATCAGCACCTTGCCGTCATGCAGGATATAGGCGCGATCAACGATCTCCAGCGTTTCGCGGACATTGTGATCGGTGATGAGCACCCCGATTCCCCGGGTCTTGAGGTCGGCGACAAGGCTGCGAATCTCGCCCACGGCAATGGGATCGACGCCGGCGAAGGGTTCGTCGAGCAAGAGATACCGGGGATTGGCCGCGAGGCAGCGCGCGATCTCGACCCGGCGCCGTTCGCCGCCCGACAGCGACAGGGCAGGCGCGCGGCGCAGATGTTCGATGGAGAATTCCGACAGCAGTTCTTCGAGCCGCTCGCGGCGCTTGTGCCGGTCGGGCTCGACGATTTCGAGCACCGCCTTGATGTTGTCCTCGACATCGAGTCCGCGGAAGATCGAGACTTCCTGCGGCAGATAGCCGATGCCCAGCCGCGCGCGGCGATACATCGGCAGCGTGGTCACGTCGCGGCCGTCGAGCAGAACTTTGCCGCCCTCGGGGGTCAGCAGACCGGCGACGGCATAAAAGCAGGTGGTCTTGCCCGACCCGTTCGGGCCGAGCAGCGCGACCACCTCGCCCCGGTCTAGGCTGAGGCTGACATCGCGGATCACCGGGCGGCGGCGGTAGCTCTTGCGCAGGTCGACGACCCGCAGACCGCCGCTGGGCGCGGTCATGCCGAAGGCTGAGGCGCCGTCGGCCATCACGGCTTGTCCGAGGCCGGGGTCAGCACGGTCCGCACGCGGCCCTCCATCGCGCCGGTGCCGCGGTTCAGATCGACCGTCAGCCGCTGTCCCTCGACGGCGTTGTCGCCCTGGGTCAGCAGAACGTTGCCGGTCATCACGATCGTGGCGGTGTCGATGCTGTAGACGGCCTCCTGCGCCTGGGCCGCGTCCTCGCCCAGCACCAGAACCACCGAGCCCGAGGCTTCGAGCCGCGAGATCTTGCCGCTGCCGGCGCCGCCCGAGCCATAGACCACAAGCACCCGCGCGGCAGACAGGCGCAGCGTGCCCTGCCCCACGACGACATCGCCGCTGAAGACGGCGGTGCCATCGCCCTGATCGACGCTGAGGCTTTCGGCCGTGACCTCGACGGGCAGCGACGCATCGTGATCGAGCGACCCGAAGGCGATCTGGGCGCCCTGCGCCCAGGCGGCGGCCGGAACCGCCAGAACCAGCGCAAACGCCAACAGACGACCGCGTATCGACACGACCGGACCCTTTCCCCTATTGCTCGGGCTCATATATCAGCCTCACGCCGTCCTTGAAAACCAGAAGATACCTGCCCTTGTCCGCGGGGTCGGCGCTGAGCGTCATGCTGCCTGCCTCGATCCGGCCGGGCGGTCCGTTGGCGGTGACCGGGCCGTCCGCCTCGACATTGGTGTCCGCAAAGGCCGACCGCAGGCGGTCGGTCTCGATGGTGTAGCCGGTCGAGGTCGAGATCTTCGCGTCGCCCTCCAGCACCGCCACCCGGTCCGAGGTGTCGATCGACCCGGTATCGGCCTCGATCTCGGCCGAGCTGCCATCGGGCAGGGTCAGCCGCGCCTGCATCGCCTGCGCCTCGCCGCGGCCGGGCCGGTCGGGGTCCGACCGGGCTGAGTCGGCCCGCATCGAGATCGCGGTGCCGTCGCGGGTCACGCCGGCATAGTTGGGCGCGCCCAGCCGCTGCTGGCGCAGCAGGTCGTCGATCTCGACCTTGGCATATGGCAGGCCGTCGCCGGTGCCGGCGCTGCCATGGTCGCGCGAAATCATGAACAGGGTCGACAACAGCCCCAGCGCGGCCAGCGGGAACACGATCTTGGCCGCTGCGATGAACCGGGAATAGGCGTTGTCATAGGACCGCATATGTCATGCGACCCCGGCGCGCAGGCAGTCGTGGATATGCAGGATGCCGACGGGGCGGCCGTCCTCGACCGCGAAAAGACAGGTGATCTTGCGGTCGTTCATCACCGCGACCGCCTTTTCGGCCAGAACGTCGGGGGCGATGGTCAGCGGGTTCGCGGTCATCACCTCCTCGACGCTGCGCTCCAGCAGGCCGTCCATATGGCGGCGCAGGTCGCCATCGGTCACGATCCCGGCCAGCCGCCCGTCGGGGCCGGTCACGCCAACGACGCCAAAGCTCTTGCGGCTCATCACGATCAGCGCCTCGGGCATCGCGGTGCCCGTCGGTACCAGCGGGATGTCCTCCCCCGAATGCATCAGGTCCGCGACGGTCGAGAGCCGCGCCCCCAGCTTGCCGCCGGGATGGAACTGGCGGAAATGCTCGGGCGTGAACTGGCGGTGCTCCATCAGCGCCACGGCCAGCGCGTCGCCCAGCGCCAGCGTCATCGTGGTCGAGGTGGTGGGCGCCAGTCCCATCGGGCAGGCCTCGTCCGCGGGCGGCAGCACCAGCGCCACGTCGGCCTGGCGCAAAAGCGTGCTGCCGGGCTTGCCCGCGACGCCGATCAGCGGGATTCCATAGCGGCGGGTATAGGCGACGATATCGGCCAGTTCGGGCGTCTCGCCGGAATTCGACAGCACGAGGCAGACATCGCCCCGCGCCACCATCCCCAGATCGCCATGGCTGGCCTCGGCGGGGTGGACGAAATGCGCGGGCGTTCCGGTCGAGGCGAAGGTCGCCGCGATCTTGCGCGCCACATGGCCCGACTTGCCCATGCCCGAGACGATGACCCGGCCGGTCGCGCCAAGGATGGTCTCGACCGCGCGGGTGAAGTCCTGGTCGAGGCTCTCGGCCAGGCGATGGACGGCGTCGGCCTCGATCCGCAGAACGCGGCGGCCGATGGACAGGCAGGTTTCGGGCGTCATGGTCTCAGTGTGCGAAGATGTCGGTCTCGGGCCAACCGGAAAGATCGAGCCGGGCCCGGGTCGGCAGGAAATCGAAGCAGGCCTGGGCCATCTCGGTCCGGCCCTCGCGGGCCAGCATCCGGTCCAGGGTCTCTTTCAGCCGGTGCAGGTACAGCACGTCCGAAGCGGCATAGTCGAGCTGCGCCGGGCTCAGCGAGGGCGCGCCCCAGTCCGAGCTTTGCTGCTGTTTCGAGATGTCGATCTCCAGCAATTCCTGCAGCAGGTATTTCAGCCCGTGCCGGTCGGTATAGGTGCGCACCAGCTTAGAGGCGATCTTGGTGCAATAGACCGGCGCGGTGGTCACGCCGAACGTGTGCTGCAAAATCGCGATGTCGAATCGGCCGAAATGGAAAAGTTTCAGCGTTTTCGGGTCGGCCAGCATCCGGGTCAGGTTCGGCGCCTCGGTCTGGCCTTGCGCGATCTGCACCATATGCGCGTCGCCGTCGCCCGACGACATCTGCACCAGGCACAGCCGGTCGCGATGCGGGTTCAGCCCCATCGTCTCGCAGTCGATGGCCACCACGGGCCCGAGATCGAGACCATCGGGCAAGTCTTTGGAATGTAGGTAATTCGCCACGTCTTCCCCTGACTTTAGGGGATGATTCCCCGGCTTTTGGGGTTGGTGCCCAGGAGAGGACTCGAACCTCCACGTCCTTGCGAACACTAGCACCTGAAGCTAGCGCGTCTACCAATTCCGCCACCTGGGCAGGTGTCGTGAGGCGGTGATCTATAGGTGGCCGCAGACGGTGTCAACGGCGATTTTTGCCTCGCGATACGATCTCTTGCTTGGGGCGCCCGGCCCCTATATTCGGTTGCATACCATCATATGCCAAGGAGGCGTCTCTCCATGTCCAAGCTGGTCACCATCTTCGGCGGGTCGGGATTTGTCGGCCGCTACGTTGCGCGGCGCATGGCGCGCGCCGGCTGGCGGGTCCGTGTGGCGGTGCGGCGCCCGAACGAGGCGCTGTTCGTGCGCACCTATGGCGCGGTGGGGCAGGTCGAGCCGGTGCTGTGCAATGTCCGCGACCGCGAGTCGGTCCGGCTGGCGCTGCAAGGGGCCGAGGCTGCGGTGAACTGCGTCGGCATCCTAGCCGAATCGGGGCGCAACACCTTCGGGCTGGTGCAGCATTACGGCGCGCTTCACATCGCCGAAGAGGCGCGCGCGGCCGGAGTGGCGCGGCTGGTGCAGATCTCGGCCATCGGCGCCGACATCGACTCGGACAGCGCCTATTCCGAAACCAAGGGCCGGGGCGAGGCTGCGGTACGCGAGAGCTTCCCCGATGCGGTGATCCTGCGGCCCTCGCTGGTGTTCGGCCCCGAGGACCAGTTCTTCAACCGCTTCGCGCAGATGGCGCGGTTCTCGCCGGTTCTGCCGGTGGTCGGCTATTTCACCCGGTTCCAGCCGGTCTATGTCGACGACGTTGCCGCCGCCGCGGCCAAGGCCGCTATGGGCGAAGCTGCGCCGGGCATCTACGAACTGGGCGGCCCCGAGGTGCGGAGCTTCGGCGATCTGATGGAAGAAATGCTTGAAGTGATCGGCCGCCCGAACCGGATCGTGCTGCCCCTGCCGCTGGCGCTGGGCGCCGCGATGGGCACGGTCTTCGATCTGGTGCAGTCGCTGTCGCTGGGGCTTCTGGACAACAAGGTCGTGACACGCGACCAGGTGCGCAATCTCGGGCGCGACAATGTCGTCGGAGCGGGCATGCCGGGGTTGGCCGAACTGGGTATCCAGCCCACCGCCATGGAGGCGGTGCTGCCGGAATATCTGTGGCGCTACCGCCCCGCGGGTCAGTTCTACGAAATCCGCGAGGCGGCCAAGCGGCTGCGTCCCTGATCAGGTATATGCGATCCAGAGCAGCACGAGGCCGAGGATCACCCGGTAGACCACATAGGGCGTGAAGCTGATCGACCGGGCGAGCCGCATCATCACCGCCAGCGCGATCAGCGCCGAGACGAAGGTGAAGCCGGCGGCGATGGCGCCGTCGCGCAGCACCGCCATGTCGGCCTCGGCTGCGGCCTTGCCGCCGACCAGCACCGCCGAGGCGAGGATCGTCGGGATCGACATCAGCATCGACAGCCGCGCGGCGCCGACCCGGTCATAGCCCAGCATCCGCGCGCCGGTGATGGTGATGCCCGACCGCGAGGTGCCGGGGATCAGTGCGACCACCTGCCACAGGCCCAGGATGATGGCGTGTTTCAGCGTCCAGGTATTGGCCTTGCGGGTCTCGGGAAAGCGGGTGTCGGCGACCCAGAGCACGATGCCGAAGATCAGCATGGTCCAGCCGATCACCGCGATGCTGCGCATCATGTCCTCGAGCCCGGTCAGCTCCAGCACCAGCCCGACCGCCATGACCGGAATGGTCGCCACGATCAGGCAGAGCGCCAGAAAGGCGCCGGGCGTGTCGATCTTGCCGCGCGCGACCCGGGTCAGGCCGCCCAGCGCCAGCATCGAGTCCTTCCAGAAGTACAGGACGACCGCCGCCAGCGTGCCCACATGCACCGCGACGTCGATGATATGGCCCTGATCGGCCATGCCGGTCAGGCCCGGCAGCAGAATCAGGTGGCCCGAAGAGGAAATCGGAAGAAACTCGGTGATGCCCTGGATCACCGCGATCAGAAACAAGTGGAAAAGCGTCATGGGATGGCCCGGAGGTTCAGGATGGCGCCAGCATAGGGACGTGATTCGGAAAGGGAAGACTCCACCATATGGAATACATGCTGACCTAAAAATGCAGTTTGTCGCGGCTCGAAGGGCGCCGGGGGCGAATTTTCCGTCAAGTAGGACAGTATTGCTGACTTTTAATGATCTGGCTTCCTCCGTATAGAAGCTTTCCGAAGGTCCCGACCCATCCTGGAAGGAAAGGCAATGGCGCAGCAAAAGATGCTTCAGTTCGTCCGCGTGGCGAAAGAGACGCCGGAGAAACGTGAGGCCGGTGACCGCGCGAAGGATTTCGACGAAATCTATGCCGAGTTCGCCGCGGAAAAGGCTGCCGAGCAGGCCTCGCGCTGCAGCCAGTGCGGCGTGCCGTTCTGCCAGACGCACTGCCCGCTGCACAACAACATCCCCGACTGGCTGCGGCTGACCGCCGAGGGCCGTCTGGAAGAGGCCTACGCCATGAGCCAGGCCACCAATACCTTCCCCGAGATCTGCGGCCGGATCTGCCCGCAGGACCGGCTTTGCGAAGGCAATTGCGTGATCGAGCAGTCGGGCCATGGCACCGTGACCATCGGCGCGGTCGAGAAATACATCACCGACACCGCCTGGGACGAAGGCTGGGTGCCGCCGATCGCGCCGACCCAGGAGCGCAGCGAAAGCGTGGGCATCATCGGCGCGGGTCCGGGCGGACTGGCGGCGGCCGACCGGCTGCGGCGCGCGGGGCTGCAGGTGACCGTCTATGACCGGCACGACCGGGCGGGCGGGCTGCTGACCTACGGCATTCCCGGCTTCAAGCTGGAAAAGGACATCGTCATGCGCCGGGTGGCGCAGCTCGAACAGGGCGGCGTCGAATTCGTGCTGAACTGCGATGTCGGCACCGATATCAGCTTCGACGCGATCCGCGGCAAGCATGACGCGGTCCTTATCGCGACCGGCGTCTACAAGGGGCGCGATCTGACCGGCCCGGGCGCGGGCGCGCAGGGCATTGTCGCCGCGCTGGACTACCTGACCGCCTCGAACCGGGTCAGCTTCGGCGACGAGGTGCCGGAATACCTGTCGGGCGAGCTCAATGCCGAGGGCAAGCGGGTGATCGTGGTCGGCGGCGGCGATACCGCCATGGACTGCGTGCGCACCGCGATCCGTCAGGGCGCGGTCAGCGTGAAATGCCTTTACCGCCGCGACCGGGCCAACATGCCGGGCTCGCAGCGCGAGGTGCAGAATGCGGAAGAAGAGGGCGTCGAATTCGTCTGGCTCTCGGCGCCGAAGGGCTTTGCCGGCGATCCGGTCAGCTCGGTCATGGTGCAGAAGATGCGGCTTGGCCCGCCGGATGCCACGGGGCGGCAATCGCCCGAGGTGATCGAGGGCGCCGATTATGCCGAGCCCGCCGATCTGGTGATCAAGGCGCTGGGCTTCGAGCCCGAGGACCTGCCCGCGATGTGGGGCGAGGACGAGCTGGAAGTGACCCGCTGGGGCACCGTGAAGGCCGATTTCCGCAGCCACGAGACCTCGCTGCCGGGCGTCTTCGCGGTCGGCGACATCGTGCGCGGCGCAAGCCTTGTCGTCTGGGCGATCCGCGACGGGCGCGAGGCGGCCGACAGCATCCTCGACTTCCTGGCGCAGCCCGCCCAGGTCGCGGCCGAATAGGGAGAGCGGTCGATGTCCGACACCAGTCTGAAGGGGCAATGTCTCTGCGGCGCCGTCACGGTCGAGATCGAGCCGGCGCAACAGGTGCTTAGCGCCTGCCATTGCGCGATGTGCCGCAAATGGACCTCGGGCCCGCTGATGGCGGTCCATACCACGCAGCCGATCCGGACCGAGGGTCCGGTCAAGACCTATGTCTCGTCGCAATGGGCCGAGCGCGCGTTCTGTCCGGAATGCGGCTCGTCGCTCTGGTACGCCTTCACCGCTGAAGGTGCGCATAAGGGGCATTGCTTCGTCTCGGCCGGGCTCTTCGAGGGCACCCGCGACCTGCCGCTGAGCTCGGAGGTCTATATC
Source organism: Rhodovulum kholense (assembly GCF_003053725.1). Lineage (GTDB taxonomy): Bacteria > Pseudomonadota > Alphaproteobacteria > Rhodobacterales > Rhodobacteraceae > Rhodovulum > Rhodovulum kholense. Next base: position 43,639 of record NZ_QAYC01000021.1, on the reverse strand, counting down.
GACAGCAAACCCGGCGGCTATGCCTTCGCCGGCGATCACGTGCGGTTGACCGAGGCCCAGATGATGGCCGCGGCCGCAGACGGAATGAGCATGGGCTCGACGGGCTCCGAAGGAGAACAGCAATGACCAAATACGATGCCGCCTGGGTTGCCCGGGAAGAAGCCAAGCGGGCTTTCGTGGCCGAGAACGGTCTTTACAGCCCCGAAGACGAACATTCGTCCTGTGGCGTGGGTCTGGTCGTCGCCATCGACGGCAAGCCCTCGCGCAAGGTGGTCGAGAACGGGATCGACGCGCTGAAGGCGGTCTGGCACCGCGGCGCGGTCGATGCCGACGGCAAGACCGGCGACGGCGCGGGCATCCATGTGCAGATCCCGGTGCCGTTCTTCTACGACCAGATCCGCCGCACCGGCCACGAGCCCCATGCCGACCGGCTGATCGCGGTGGGCCAGGTCTTCCTGCCGCGCACCGATTTCAGCGCGCAGGAGGTCTGCCGGACCATCGTCGAGACCGAAGTCCTGCGCATGGGCTACTATATCTACGGCTGGCGCCACGTGCCGGTGAATACCGACGTGCTGGGCGAGAAGGCCAATGCGACCCGGCCCGAGATCGAACAGATCCTGATCTCGAATGCCAAGGACGTGGACGAGGAAACCTTCGAGCGCGAGCTTTACGTCATCCGCCGCCGGATCGAGAAGGCCGCCGCCGCCGCCCAGGTGCCCTCGCTTTACATCTGTTCGCTGAGCTGCCGGTCGCTGATCTACAAAGGGATGATGCTGGCCGAGCAGGTGGCCGAATTCTATCCCGACCTCAAGGACGACCGGTTCGAGTCGGCCTTCGCGATCTATCACCAGCGCTATTCGACCAACACCTTCCCGCAATGGTGGCTGGCCCAGCCGTTCCGCATGCTGGCCCATAACGGCGAGATCAACACCCTCAAGGGCAACCTCAACTGGCTGAAAAGCCACGAGATCCGGATGGCGTCGTCTGCCTTCGGCGAACTGGCCGAGGACATCAAGCCGATCGTGGCGCAGGGGTCCTCGGACTCGGCCGCGCTCGACTCGGTGTTCGAGGTGCTGGTCCGTGCGGGCCGCAACGCGCCGATGGCCAAGACCATGCTGGTGCCCGAGGCCTGGTCGCAGCAGGCGGTCGAACTGAAACAGTCCTGGCGCGACATGTATGCCTATGTGAACTCGGTGATGGAGCCCTGGGACGGTCCGGCCGCCCTGGCCATGACCGACGGCCGCTGGGTCTGTGCCGGGCTCGACCGGAACGGGCTGCGCCCGATGCGCTATGTCGTCACCGGCGACGGCCTGCTGATTGCCGGGTCCGAAAGCGGCATGGTCCCGACCGAGGAATCCAGCGTCCGCGAGAAGGGCGCGCTTGGCCCGGGGCAGATGATCGCGGTCGACATGACCGAGGGCAAGCTGCTGCGCGACAGCGAGATCAAGGACATGATGGCGGCCACCCAACCGTTTGGCGAGTGGCTCGACAAGGTGACCGAGATCGACGAGGTGCTGACCGCGGTGTCCGAAAAGCCGCTGTTCGACGGGGCGGACCTGCGTCGGCGGCAGATCTCGGCAGGCTATACCATCGAGGAAATCGAATCGATCCTGATGCCGATGGCCGAGGACGGCAAGGAGGCGCTGGCCTCGATGGGCGACGACACTCCCTCGGCGGTGCTGTCCGACAAGTACCGTCCGCTCAGCCACTTCTTCCGGCAGAACTTCAGCCAGGTCACCAACCCGCCGATCGACAGTCTGCGCGAATACCGGGTGATGAGCCTCAAGACGCGCTTCGGCAACCTTCGCAACGTGCTGGACGAGGATGGCAGCCAGACCCGGATCGTGATTCTGGAAAGCCCCTTCCTCGGCAACGCGCAGTTCGACGAGCTGGTGAAGCATTTCTCGGTGCCGATGGCCGAGATCGACTGCACCTTCCCGCCGGGCGCGGGCCCCGAGGCGCTGCGCCTCGGGCTGCAGCGGATCCGCAACGAGGCCGAGGACGCGGTGCGGTCCGGCGCGGGCCATATCGTGCTGACCGACCACCATCAGGGCGAGGACAAGGTCGCGATGCCGATGATCCTCGCGACCTCGGCGGTGCACAGCTGGCTGACCCGCAAGGGGCTCCGGACCTTCTGCTCGCTGAACGTGCGCTCGGCCGAATGCGTCGACCCGCATTACTTCGCGGTGCTGATCGGCTGCGGCGCCACCACGGTGAACGCCTATCTGGCCGAGGACACGCTGGCCGACCGCATCAAGCGCGGCCTTCTGGATTGCAGCCTGACCGAGGCCGTCGGCCATTACCGCAAGGCCATCGACCTGGGCCTTTTGAAGATCATGTCCAAGATGGGCATCTCGGTGATCTCGTCCTATCGCGGCGGGCTCAACTTCGAGGCCGTGGGCCTCAGCCGCGCGATGTGTGCCGAATACTTCCCCGGCATGCACAGCCGGATCTCGGGCATCGGCGTCACCGGCATCCAGCGCAAGCTGGAAGAGGTGCACCGGCTGGGCTGGATGGGCGGCCAGGACGTGCTGCCGATCGGCGGCTTCTACAAGGCGCGCCGCACCGGCGAACGTCACGCCTGGGAAGCCACCACGATGCACATGCTGCAACAGGCCTGCAACACCGCGTCCTTCGAGGTGTGGAAGCAGTATTCTGCCGCGATGCGGTCGAACCCGCCGATCCACCTGCGCGACCTTCTGGACATCAAGTCGCTGGGCAAGCCGGTGCCGCTGGACGAGGTCGAATCGATCACCTCGATCCGCAAGCGCTTCGTGACGCCCGGCATGTCGCTGGGGGCGCTGTCGCCCGAGGCGCACAAGACCCTGAACGTCGCCATGAACCGGATCGGCGCCAAGTCCGACTCGGGCGAGGGCGGCGAGGACCCGGCGCATTTCTACCCGGAACCGAACGGCGACAACCCCTCGGCCAAGATCAAGCAGGTGGCCTCGGGCCGGTTCGGCGTCACCGCCGAATACCTGAACCACTGCGAAGAGCTTGAAATCAAGGTGGCCCAAGGCGCCAAGCCCGGCGAGGGTGGCCAGCTTCCGGGGATGAAGGTCACCGACCTGATCGCGCGCCTGCGGCACTCGACCAAGGGCGTGACCCTGATCTCGCCGCCGCCGCACCACGACATCTACTCGATCGAGGACCTCGCGCAGCTGATCTACGACCTCAAGCAGATCAACCCGCGCTGCAAGGTGACGGTCAAGCTGGTGGCGTCGTCCGGCGTCGGCACGATTGCCGCCGGTGTGGCCAAGGCCAAGGCCGACGTGATCCTGATTTCCGGCCACAATGGCGGCACCGGGGCCTCGCCCGCGACCTCGATCAAATATGCCGGGCTGCCCTGGGAGATGGGCCTGACCGAGGCGCATCAGGTGCTGTCGATGAACAACCTGCGCGAGCGGGTGACGCTTCGGACCGATGGCGGGCTGCGCACCGGGCGCGACATCGTCATGGCCGCGATGATGGGGGCCGAGGAATATGGCATCGGCACCGCCGCGCTGATCGCCATGGGCTGCATCATGGTCCGCCAGTGCCAGTCGAACACCTGCCCGGTGGGCGTCTGCACCCAGGATGAAAAGCTGCGCGCCAAGTTCACCGGCAATGCCGACAAGGTGGTGAACCTCATCACCTTCTACGCCCAGGAAGTGCGCGAGCTGCTCAGCCAGATCGGCGCGCGGTCCATGGACGAGATCATCGGCCGGTCGGACCTGCTGACCCAGATCAGCCGGGGCTCGGCCCATCTCGACGACCTCGACCTGAACCCGCTGCTGATCCAGGTCGATGCCAACGACCGCCCGACCCTCGACCGCAGCCGGTCGCGGACCGAGGTGCCGGACGCGCTTGACGCCGAGATCCTGCGCGATGCCGCCCCGTTCTTCGAGGATGGCGAGAAGATGCAGGTCAGCTACGCGGTGCGGAACACCCACCGGACCATCGGCACCCGGGTGTCCAGCCACATCGTCCAGCGCTTTGGCATGCGCAACAAGCTGCAGCCCGACCATCTGACCGTGAAACTCGCGGGCAGTGCCGGGCAGTCGCTGGGGGCGTTCGGGGCGCCGGGGCTGAAGATCATCGTCGCGGGCGATGCCAACGACTATGTCGGCAAGGGGCTCTCGGGCGCGATCATCGTGGTGCGCCCGCCGCTCAGCTCGCCGCTGGTGGCCTCCGAGAACACGATCATCGGCAACACCGTGCTGTACGGGGCGACCGACGGGTATCTCTTCGCGCTGGGCCGGGCGGGCGAACGCTTCGCCGTGCGGAACTCGGGTGCCAGGGTGGTGGTCGAGGGCTGCGGCTCGAACGGCTGCGAATACATGACCGGCGGGATCGCGGTGATCCTCGGCACGATCGGCGCCAACTTCGGCGCGGGCATGACCGGCGGGATGGCCTATCTCTACGATCCCGAAGGCGAGGCGTCGCTGAAGATCAACCCCGAGACGCTGATCACCTGCAAGGTGGCGGTCCAGCATTGGGAGGCAGAGCTGAAAGGCCTGATCACCCGCCATGCCGAAGAAACCGGCAGCCCGAAGGCGCGCGACATCCTCGCCCATTGGGAACTGGAAAAGGGCAACTTCCTTCAGGTCTGCCCGCGGGAGATGCTGCCGCACCTGACCCATCCGCTGGGCAACGAAGAACGCGCGGTTCCGGCGGAATAGAGCCTGTTTCGGCCTGAAAATGACGACCCCCGCCGCCGAAAGGCGCGCGGGGGTCACTCGTTTTTGATCCTGCGACGGGTTTCTCGGCGGGCCTCGCGGCCCCACCTCCTTGCGTAATGGAAACTGCAAAAGGAGGTTGAAATGGCCGATCTGATTGCCGTGGCCTTCGACGATGAAAGCAAGGCCTTCGACATGCGGGGCGAACTGGTCCGGATGCAGAAGGACTATCTGCTCGACATGGAAGACGTGGTCGTCGTGACCCGCAACGACGAGGGCAAGGTCAAGCTGCACCAGGCGGTGAACCTGACCGCGGCGGGCGCCGTGGGCGGATCGTTCTGGGGACTTCTGATCGGGCTTCTGTTCCTCAACCCGCTCCTGGGGCTCGCGGTGGGCGCGGGTGCGGGCGCCATCGGCGGCGCGCTCAGCGACATCGGAATCGACGACGACTTCATGAAGGAGCTGGGCGAGAAACTGACCCCCGGCAGTTCGGCGCTGTTCGTTCTGGTGCGCAAGGCCACCGGCGACCGCGTGATCGAGCGGCTGCGCGAGGTCGATGCCGAGGGCCGCATCCTGCGCACCTCGCTGTCGAAGGAAGACGAGGCGACCCTGCGCGAGGTGCTCGAGCGGACCCGCGACAAGGTGGCCTGACCCGGGGGCTCTCGTCGCGGCGGCGCCCCGGCAAGACGGACCTTGCGGGGCGGTGGCCAAGCGACGCGCGCTCGGCTATCACGCGGGCATGGCAAAGGCGACGAAGAGCACCGGAAAGAAGACTGCGCGGCGCGCGCCGAAGGTTGCGGCCTCCCCCCTGCCGCTGGCCCGGCGCCTGCGCCGCACGGCCCGGCGCGGGGCCCTTGCGGGTCTCGCGCTCGTGGCCCTCGGGCTGGTCGCGCCCAGCCTGATCAACCCGCCGATCACCCCCACCATGATGTCCGAACGCATGCGTCTGGGCGAGATCGACCAGCAATGGGCGCGGATGCGCGACATCGCGCCGGTCATGCAGCGCGCGGCGGTGGCCGCCGAAGACGCGAATTTCTGCCTGCATTGGGGGTTCGACATGGGCGCGATCCGCGGCGCGCTTGAGGCCGGTGGCAGCTATGGCGCCTCGACCATCAGCCAGCAGACCGTCAAGAACGTCTATCTCTGGCAGGGCCGCAGCTGGCCGCGCAAGGCGCTCGAGGCGGTGCTGACGCCGCTGGTCGAACTGACCTGGTCCAAGCGGCGCATCCTCGAGGTCTATCTGAACGTGGCCGAGTTCGGCGAGGGCGTCTTTGGCATCGACGCCGCTGCCTGGCATTATTACGGCATCCCGCCCGCCAGGCTGACCTCGGGTCAGGCCGCGCGGCTGGCGGTTCTGTTGCCCAACCCGAAAGAGCGCGATCCCGCGCATCTGTCGCCGACGCTTCGGCGCCGGGCCGCGCAGGTCGAGGAGGGCGCCGCCACGATCCGGGCCGATGGCCGGTCGAAATGTTTCGAGAGTTGAAAATCGGGGGCCGAGGGGCCATGAAGGCCGTCAGGTCAACCGTCAGGACGTCCGAATGAACCGTCTCTACCACATGCCGTTGTCGCCCTTCTGCCGCAAGGTCCGCCTGGTGCTGGCCGAGAAACGGATCGAGGTCGAACTGGTGGAGGAACGCTACTGGGAGCGCGATGCCGATTTCATGCGGCGCAACCCGGCCGGAAAGGTGCCGGTCTTGCGGATGGACGGCCGCACCATGGCCGAAAGCCAGGCGATCTGCGAATTTCTCGACGAGGTCTATCCCGAGCCGAAACTGCTGCCCGGCGGCCCGGTCGAGCGCTGCGAGGCGCGGCGGCTGGTCTGTTGGTTCGACGACAAGTTCCACCACGAGGTGACCTCGAAGCTGCTGTATGAACGGGTGAACAAGAAGGTCACCAAGTCGGGCTATCCCGACAGCCGCAACGTCAAGGCGGGGGCCGCGGCGATCAAGTTTCACATCGACTACATGGGCTGGCTGCTGGACCAGCGCCGCTGGCTGGCGGGCGATGTCATGACGCTGGCCGATTTCGCTGCTGCGGCGCATCTGTCCTGCCTCGACTACATTTCGGATGTGGACTGGAACCGCAACGCGGCGGTCAAGGACTGGTACGCCAAGATCAAGTCGCGCCCCGCCTTCCGCAACATTCTGGCCGATCAGGTGCCGGGCTTCCCGCCGCCCAGGCACTACGCGAATCTCGACTTTTGAACGCGGCGCTGAAAGACCGCCTTGGCGCCCGGGCCCGCGACGAGGGGCTGGCCGCGATGGGGGTCTGCCGGCCTGATGCGATCCCCGAGGCGGCCGGGCGGCTGGCCGAATTCGTGGCCAGGGGCCGCCATGGCCAGATGGGCTGGATGGCCGAACGGATGGGCTGGCGCGGCGATCCGGCGGCGCTCTGGCCCGAGGCGCGGTCCGTGGTGATGGTCGCCGAACCCTATACCCAGACCCATGACCCGCTGGCCGCCCTGGACCGGCCCGACCGCGCGGCGATTTCGGTCTATGCCCAGAACCGCGACTATCACGACGTGCTGAAAAAGCGGCTGAAACGGCTCGGGCGCTGGCTGCTGGACGAGGCGCCGGGCCACCAGATCAAGGTCTTCGTCGATACCGCCCCGGTGATGGAAAAGCCGCTGGCCCAGGCGGCGGGGCTGGGCTGGCAGGGCAAGCATACCAACCTGCTGGGCCGCAGCCTTGGCAACTGGTTCTTCCTGGGCGCGATCTTCACCACGATCGAGCTGCCGCCCGACGAGCCCGAGACCCAGCATTGCGGCCAATGCACCGCCTGTCTTGACGCCTGCCCCACGGGGGCCTTTCCCGCGCCCTTCCAGCTTGATGCGCGGCGCTGCATTTCCTACCTGACGATCGAGCACAAGGGGCCGGTCGACCCGGCACTGCGGCCGCTTCTGGGCAACCGGATCTATGGCTGCGACGACTGCCTTGGCGTCTGTCCCTGGAACAAGTTCGCCGTCGCCGCGACCGAGGCGAAATACGCCGCGCGCCCCGATCTGGTCGAACCGCCGCTGGCGGACCTCGCGGCGCTTGACGACGCGGCCTTTCGCGACCGGTTTTCCGGCTCGCCGATCAAGCGGATCGGGCGCAACCGCTTCGTGCGGAACGTCTGCTATGCCATCGGCAATTCCGGCGATCCGGCTCTGGCGGCGGCAGTCCGGCGGTTGACGGACGACCCGGATGCCACGGTGGCCGAGGCCGCGCGCTGGGCGCTGGCCCGGCTGAAAGACGCCTGACCGGAGGCCGCGGGGCGGTCCGGTAAGTCCTTACATAAAAAGGCTTCTAAAAACCGTGCTTCGGGTCTATGGACAAAATGCCGCCCCCCCTCCGGACCCGAGCCAAGCCCATGAATCCTGCCCGCGCCATCGGCCTGAAACTGATTTCCGTCACGCTGTTCGTGGTGATGTCGGCGCTGATCAAGGCCGCGGCCGAACATGGAGTGCCGCCGGGCGAGACGGTGTTCTTTCGTTCGCTCTTCGCGCTGCCGGTGATCCTCGTCTGGCTGGGCGCGACCGGGCAGCTTGGCGCGGGGCTGCGCACCGGCGACCCGCTGGGGCATCTGTGGCGCGGGCTGGTGGGCGGCACCGCGATGGGGCTGAACTTCGCTGCGCTGGGCATCCTGCCGCTGCCCGAGGCCACCGCCATCGGCTTTGCCGCGCCGCTGCTTGTCGTGATCTTCGCGGCGATGTTCCTGGGCGAGAAGGTGCGGCTGTTCCGGCTGTCGGCGGTGGCGCTGGGGCTTGTCGGCGTGGTGGTCGTGCTCAGCCCGCGGCTGTCGACCTTCGCCGGCGACCAGATGGACGCGGCCGAGTCGCTTGGCGCCATCGTCGCGCTGGCCGGGGCAGCCGCCGCGGCGCTGGCTCAGGTCTTCGTGCGCAAGCTGGTGCAGACCGAACGGACCTCGGCCATCGTGTTCTGGTTCTCGGTGACCTCGACCGTGCTGTCGCTGTTCACGATCCCGCTGGGCTGGGTGGTCCCGTCTGTCTGGGATGCGGCGATGCTGGTGGCGGCGGGGCTGGTCGGCGGCGTGGCGCAGATCTGCCTGACCTCGGCCTACCGCTTTGCCGAGGCCGGGCTGGTGGCGCCCTTCGACTATGCCTCGATGTTGCTGGCGCTGGTCATCGGCTATTTCGTCTTCGCCGAGGCGCCGACGCCGGTGGTGCTGATCGGCGCCGGGCTGATCATCGCGGCCGGCGTCTTCATCATCTGGCGCGAACGCCAGCTTGGGCTGGAGAGGGGCCGCGCGCGCAAGGGGGTCACCCCCCAAGGCTGATGCGCGCGGCCCGGTTCGCGCCTCAGGCGCGGACGTGCTTTTCGTAGGTCTCGGCGATGTCGTGGGTCAGCGCGCCGACCTCGAAATTATAGTCGCCGATCTCGGCCACCGGGGTCACCTCGGCCGCGGTGCCGGTCAGCCAGCATTGTTCGAAGCCTTCCAGTTCCGAGGCCTCGATATGCCGCTCATGCACCTTGATCTGCTTGTCGCGCAGCAGCTCGATCACGGTCTGGCGGGTCAGACCGTTGAGGAAGCAGTCGGCCTTGGGCGTATGCACCTCGCCATCCTTGACGAAGAAGATGTTCGCGCCGGTCGCCTCGGCCACATAGCCGCGATAGTCGAACATCATCGCGTCGGTGCAGCCCTTGGCATGGGCGGCGTGCTTGGACATGGTGCAGATCATGTAAAGCCCCGAGGCCTTGGCCTGGCTCGGCACGGTTTCGGGGCTCGGGCGCTTCCATTTGGAAATGTCGAGCTTGGCGCCCTTCATCTTGGCCGCGCCGTAATAGGCGCCCCATTCCCAGACGGCGACCGCCATCCGGACCGGGTTCTGTTCCGAGGCCACCCCCATGTCCGGGCCCGACCCGCGCCACGCCAGCGGACGCACATAGCAGTCGGTCATCCCGTTCGCCTTCATCACCTCGGCCTTGGCGTCCTCGATCTGGTCGACCGTGTAGGGGATCTCGAAGTCGAGCATGTTGGCCGACCGTTTCAGACGTTCGGAATGCTCGCGCGACTTGAAGATCTTTCCGCCATAGGCCCGCTCGCCTTCGAATACCGCCGAGGCGTAATGCAGGGCATGGGTGAGGATGTGCACATTGGCGTCGCGCCACGGCACCAGTTTCCCATCCATCCAGATAACGCCGTCGCGGTCGTCGTAGCCAGTCATGGCCTTTGTCCTTTTCTTTTCCCCTCTGGGGTTACGATTTGCGAAAATTGCGCAGTTTAAGTCCATTTCGGACATAATCTTGCGTAAAATTCACCGCTCGCTATCAGTTGAGTCTTGGAAAGTCAACAAGGCTGACATAAGATTGCTGAAAATTCGATCACGATGCGAAGAGGGAGGGAGCCATGGCCCAAGTCGCACCAGCGGTTGCGCAGAAGAGCGGCGAAAGCCTGCTGTTCCTGACGGACGAGCAGCTTCGCAAGGGAATCGAGGCGATGTTCTTCGCCTATCGCGGCTTCACCGCCGATCCCGACCGGATTCTCGAGGAAAAGGGCTATGGGCGGGCCCATCACCGGGCGATCCACTTCATCCACCGGGCGCCCGGCACCACGGTCAACAACCTGCTGTCGATCCTGGGCGTGACCAAGCAGTCGCTGAACCGGGTGCTGCGTTCGCTGATCGAGGACGGGCTGGTCGAAAGCCGGGTCGGCCATCGCGACAAGCGCGAGCGCCATCTGTATCTGACCGAGGCCGGGCTGGAGCTGGAACATCAGCTGTCCGACGCCCAGCGGGCGCGGATGCGCGACGCCTATCGCGCCGCGGGCCCCGCCGCCGTCGCCGGGTTCCGGCAGGTGCTCGAGGCGATGATGGACCCCGAGATGCGCCGGCATTTCCACCGGATCACCGAGCGCGGGGCATGATGGCAGAGGCCGACATTCACCTGCTGATCGTCGATGACGACGAGCGGATCCGCGAGCTGTTGCGCAAGTTCCTGATGCGCAACGGCTTCTGGGTCAGCATCGCGCGCGATGCCGATCACGCGCGCAAGCTGCTGCAGGGGCTCGACTTCGATCTGATCGTGCTGGACGTGATGATGCCGGGCGAGGATGGCATCGCGCTGACCCGGGCCCTGCGCCAGCGGATCGCGACGCCGATCCTGCTGTTGACCGCGCGGGGCGAGACCTCGGACCGGATCCGGGGGCTCGAGGCCGGGGCCGACGACTACCTGCCGAAGCCCTTCGAGCCGAAGGAGCTGCTTTTGAGGATCAACGCGATCCTGCGCCGGGTGCCGCAGATCCGCTCCGAGATCGACCTGCCCAAGATCCTGCATCTGGGGCCGGTGCGCTACGATGTCGGGCGCGGCGAGCTTTGGCAGGGCGACGAAAGGGTGCGCCTGACCGCGACCGAGGCCCAGCTGATGCGGATCTTCTCGGCCAATCCCGGCGAGGCGGTCAGCCGCTCGCGTCTGGTCGAGGAACTGGCGCGCGACGGCGGGCAGGCGCAGGAACGCGCGGTCGATGTGCAGATCACCCGGCTCAGGCGCAAGATCGAAAGCGACCCGAAACAGCCCCGCTATCTGCAGACGGTGCGGGGCGAAGGCTACATGCTGGCGCCGGACTGACCCGGCGGTCATTCGGGCTTGCCCCGTCGCGGATCGCCCGCGTAGCCTCGTTTCATGACCACGGCCCTGCTGACCCATTCCGACTCTCTGGACCATGTCACCCCGCCCGGCCATGCCGAGCGCGTGGACCGGCTGCGCGCCGTGGCCGAGGCGCTGACCACCGAAGGCTTCGCCGGTCTCTTGCGCGAGGACGCCCCGCTGGCCGACGAGGCCGAATTGCTGCGCGCCCATCCGCAGGGCTATGTCGACAAGATCAAGGCAGCGGCCCCGGCCGAGGGCACGGTGGCGCTCGATGCCGATACCCACATGTCGCCGGGGTCGTTCCGGGCGGCGCTGCGGGCGGTGGGCGGCGCGCTGCGGGCGGTCGACATGGTGATGGCGGGCGAGGCCGCCAATGCCTTCGTCGCGGTGCGCCCGCCCGGCCATCACGCCGAAACTGCCCGCGCCATGGGCTTTTGCCTTTTCTCGACCGTCGCCATCGCCGCCCGCTATGCGCTGGACCGGCACGGGCTGTCGCGTGTCGCGGTGGTCGATTTCGACGTGCATCACGGCAACGGAACCCAGGACGTGCTGTGGGACGATCCGCGCGTGCTGTTCGTCTCGACTCATCAGATGCCGCTTTACCCGGGCACCGGCGCGGCCATCGAGACCGGTGCCGCGGACAACATCCTGAACCTGCCGCTGCCGCCGATGAGCGACGGCCGCCGGTTCCGGGCCGAGTTCGAGGCCCATGCGCTGCCCCGGCTCGACGCCTTCGCGCCCGAGCTGGTGCTGGTCTCGGCCGGATTCGACGCCCATGCCGCCGACCCGCTGGCGCAGCTGGCCTGGGGCGTGCCCGATTTCGCCTGGATCACCCGGCGTCTCTGCGACATCGCGGAGGCCCATTCGGGCGGTCGGCTGGTCTCGACACTGGAGGGCGGATATGATCTTGAAGCCCTGGCGGCCTCTGTGGCGGCCCATGTGGCGGTGCTGATGGAGCGGGGGGCATGACGGAAAAGCCGGTCGGGGAAATGACCTTCGAAGAGGCGATGCGGGCTTTGGAAGAGGCCGTGGCCGCCCTTGAACGCGGCGACGTGCCCCTTGAGGACTCGATCGCGCTGTCCGAACAGGCGATGAAGCTGCGCAAGCACTGCGAAACCAAGCTCCGGGATGCCGAGGCCAAGATCGAGGCGATGACGCTTGACGCCTCGGGCAATCCCACCGGGACGAAACCGGCCGAAGGTCTTTGACACCATGTTCCAGTCCAGTCTGACATCCGCCGCCGCGCGGATCGAGGCGCGTTTGAGCGCGGCCCTTGAGGGCGCCGCGGACCAGCCCGTGACCCATGCGATGCGCTATGCCGTTTCGGGCGGCAAGCGGCTGCGCGGCTTTCTGGTGATCGAGTCGGCGGGTCTTTACGGCATCGCGCCCGAGTCGGCCGTCGATGCCGCCGCCGCGGTCGAGGCGCTGCATGCCTACAGTCTTGTGCATGACGACATGCCCTGCATGGACAATGACGACCTGCGCCGGGGCCAGCCCACGGTGCATGTCAAATGGGACGACGGCACCGCGCTTCTGACCGGCGACGCGCTGCAGACGCTGGCTTTCGATCTGCTGGCCGCGCCGTCCTGCCATGCCGACCCTGCGGTCCGGATCGACCTGGTGGCCTCGCTGGCCAAGGCCTCGGGCATCGATGGCATGGTGCTGGGCCAGGCCCAGGACATCGCAGCCGAAACCGCCGGGCGGCCGCTGAGCCTTGAGGAAATCACCGAGCTTCAGGCCAACAAGACCGGCGCGCTGATCCGCTGGTCGGCCGAGGCGGGCGCGCGTCTGGCCCGCGCCGACATCGCGCCGCTGACCGCCTATTCGACCGCGCTGGGGCTCGCCTTCCAGATCGCCGATGACATTCTCGATGTCGAGGGCGATGCCGCCAAGACCGGCAAGCGGGTCCACAAGGACGCCGATGCGGGCAAGGCGACCTTCGTGTCGCTGCTGGGGCTCGACGGCGCCAAGGCCCGCGCGAAGGCTCTGGTCGAAGAGGCCGAGGACGCCTTGTCGCCCTTCGGAGAGGGGGCGGAAACCTTGAAGCAGGCGGCGCGCTTCGTTATCGCTCGGGAGTCATGAACGCGTAACCGCGCCCCAGGAGGGCTGTCCCAGTGAGCAACCGGCCGATCACTCCGCTTCTCGACAAGGTCTGCTGTCCGGCCGATCTGAAGGGCCTGTCCGACGACCAGCTGAAGCAGGTCGCCCACGAATTGCGGCAAGAGGTGGTTTCGGCCGTGTCCGAAACCGGCGGGCATCTGGGCGCGGGTCTGGGCGTGGTCGAGCTGACCGTCGCGCTGCACGCGGTCTTCGACACGCCCCGCGACAAGCTGATCTGGGATGTCAGCCACCAGTGCTATCCGCACAAGATCCTCACCGGGCGCCGTGATCGCATCCGCACGCTGCGGCAGGAAGGCGGGCTGTCGGGCTTCTGCAAGCGGTCGGAAAGCGAATACGACGCCTTCGGCGCGGGGCACAGTTCGACCTCGATCTCGGCGGCGCTGGGCTATGCCGTCGCCCGCGATCTGGGCACCGCGCCCGAGGCGGGCGTGGGCGATGCCATCGCGGTGATCGGCGACGGGTCGCTTTCGGCCGGCATGGCCTACGAGGCGCTGAACCACGCGGGCCATCTGGGCAAGCGGCTGATCGTGATCCTGAACGACAATGAGATGTCGATCGCGCCGCCGGTGGGCGCCATGTCGCGCTATCTGAACCGGCTTTACGCGGGCGCGCCCTTCCAGGAATTCAAGTCCATCGCCAAGGGCGCCATCCGTCACTTGCCCGAGCCCTTCCAGGAAGGCGCCAAGCGCGCCAAGGATCTGGTCAAGCAGGTCACCGTCGGCGGCACCCTCTTCGAGGAGCTGGGCTTTTCCTATGTCGGCCCCGTCGATGGCCACGATCTCGACCAGCTTCTGGCGATCCTGCGCACCGTCAAGACCCGCGCCACCGGGCCGATGCTGATCCATGCCATCACCAAGAAGGGCAAGGGCTATGCGCCCGCCGAAACTGCGCCCGATTGCGGCCATGGTGTCTCGAAATTCGATGTCGCGACCGGGGTCCAGAAGAAGGCCCCCGCCAATGCGCCAAGCTATACCAAGGTCTTCGCCGAGGCGCTGATCCGCGAGGCCCGCGCCGACCGCAAGGTGGTGGCCGTCACCGCGGCGATGCCCGACGGCACCGGTCTGAACCTCTTTGCCGAGCGCTTCCCCGAACGCATCTTCGATGTCGGCATCGCCGAACAGCATGCCGTCACCTTCTCGGCCGGGCTGGCGGCGGGCGGACAGAAACCCTTCTGCGCGATCTATTCGACCTTCCTGCAGCGCGGCTATGACCAGATCGTCCATGACGTGGCGATCCAGCGGCTGCCGGTGCGTTTTGCCATCGACCGTGCGGGTCTGGTCGGCGCCGATGGCGCGACCCATGCGGGCGCCTTCGATACCTCCTTCCTGGCGAACCTGCCGGGCATGGTGGTGATGGCCGCCGCCGACGAGGCCGAGCTGGTGCATATGGTCGCGACCGCCGTCGCCCATGACGAGGGCCCCATCGCCTTCCGCTATCCGCGCGGCGAGGGTGTCGGCGTCGAGCTGCCCGAAAAGGGCGTGCCGCTGGAAATCGGCAAGGGCCGGATCATCCAGGAGGGCAAGCGCGTGGCGCTCCTGAGCTTCGGGACCCGGCTGAAGGAAGTCCGCGAGGCCGCGCAGGCGCTGTCCGCCGAAGGGATCGAGCCGACCATCGCCGATGCCCGTTTCGCCAAGCCGCTGGATGAGGACCTGATCCTGGGGCTGGCCCGCGAGCATGAGGCGCTGATCACCATCGAGGAGGGCGCCATCGGCGGCTTCGGCAGTCATGTCGCCCAGCTTCTGGCCGAGAGGGGCGTCTTCGACCACGGGCTCCGGTTCCGGTCGATGGTGCTGCCCGACACCTTTATCGACCATGCCAGCGCCGAGGCGATGTATGCCGAGGCCCGGCTGAACGCGGCCGATATCGAGGCCAAGGTGCGCGACGTGCTTTCGGGGGCCACGGCACAGGCGGCGCGCCGGGCCTGACCGGCCGCGCCCCGGCGTCACCTTATCGTCGCGGCGCGTTCCGTTTCCAGCAGCGCGGCCAGCCCGGCCCGGTAGTCGGGGTGGCGCAGATGGACCCCGAGCCCGGTCTTGATCCGGTCGTTCCGCACCCGCTTTGATTCGGCATAGAAGCTGCGGGCCATCGGGCTCAGATCGGCCTCTTCGAAGGGAATGGCGGGCGGCACCGGCAGGCCCAGCATCTCGGCCGCGAAGGCGATCACGTCTTCGGGTGGCGCCGGTTCGTCATCGGCCAGATTGTAGACAGACCCCGGATCGGGCGCGGCCATCGAGGCGGCCAGAACCTGGGCGAT
The DNA here is from genome assembly GCF_003053725.1 of Rhodovulum kholense. Lineage (GTDB taxonomy): Bacteria > Pseudomonadota > Alphaproteobacteria > Rhodobacterales > Rhodobacteraceae > Rhodovulum > Rhodovulum kholense. The sequence continues at coordinate 28,019 of NZ_QAYC01000021.1, read as the reverse complement.
ATCCGCGACATGAATGCGCGAGAACACCTGGCCTTCCTTGACGATACGCTGGGCGCGGCCCTCGCGCACCCGGTCGAGCGGCGAACGCCCCGGCCCGTAGATGCCCGCCAGCCGGAAGATGTGCAGCGGCAGGCCCAGTTCGGCCCAGCCCGCCTCGGCCGCGACCCGGGCCGCGCCGCGCGATGTGGCCGGCGTCAGCGGTGTCGTCTCGTCGACCCAGCCGCCGGCATGATCGCCATAGACCCCGGTGGTCGACAGATAGCCGACCCAGCGCAGATGGCGTGCCTCGCGCAGGGTCTCGCCAAGTGCTGTCAGCACCGGATCGCCCGAGGCCCCGGGCGGTACCGAGGTCAGCAGGTGGGTCGCCTCGGCCAGATCGGGGCCAAGATCCTCGCCCGGCCAGACCCGGGCCTCGATGCCCGTCCGGCGCAGCGCCTCGGCGCCTTCGGGGCTACGGCTGGTACCGATCACGCGCCAGCCCGGTCCGAGGCTCTGCGCAAGTTCGCGGGCGGAATATCCATGCCCGATGGAAAGAAGCGTCTCTGTCATGTCCCATAGATCGGGCCGGGGGCGGCGTCTGGCAAGGGGGCTGTCGGCCCGCTCCGTTTGCGGACCGGGCTCGGGCCCGAGGGACCGGCCGGGCAGGGCTTGCGCCCCGGGCGCGAAGCGTGACACTTGATCCGACCCCGTCCCCCGACCCAGCCGACCGGAGACCCGCCCATGCCGGACTACAGCGACCCGCCCCTCTCAAGCCCCGACCTGCCCGCACCCGAGGCCTTCACCGATGCCGCCGCCGCGGTCGAGCGTCTGGTCGCGCTTTACGAGGCCTCGACAGGTTTCCTGAGGGCGCGCTTTGCCGAGGTCCTGTCCGGTGAGGCCCCCCATGCGCGGTTTCGCGCGGTCTATCCCGAAATCCGCGTGTCCACCGTCAGCTATGCCCAGGTCGACAGCCGCTTGTCGTTCGGGCATGTCGCCGAGCCCGGCACCTATGCCACCACCGTCACCCGGCCCGATCTTTTCGCCAACTACCTGCGCCAGCAGATCGGGCTTTTGCTGGAAAACCACGGCCAGCCGGTGGTGATCGGCCCCTCGGCCACGCCGATCCCGATTCATTTCGCGATGGGCAGCGCCGGGGTCACGGTCCCGCAGGACGGCGCGCTGGAGGTGCCGCTGCGCGATCTATTCGACGTGCCGGACCTGACCACCACCAATGACGACATCGTCAACGGCACGCTGGCCCAGCCCGACAGCGTCGCGCGTCCGCTGGCGCCCTTCACCGCGCAGCGGGTGGATTACTCGCTGGCCCGGCTCGAGCATTACACCGCGACCGCGCCCGAGCATTTCCAGAACCACGTTCTGTTCACCAACTACCAGTTCTATGTCGAGGAATTCGAGGCGCTGGCCCGGCAGGCGCTTGCCGATCCGGCCAGCGGCTATACCGCGCTCGTCGGTCCCGGCAATACCGAGATCACGGCCCCCGACGCGCCGCTGCCGGTGCCCGCCAAGCTGCCGCAGATGCCGTCCTATCACCTGAAACGCGCCGACGGGCAGGGGATCACGCTGGTCAATATCGGCGTCGGCCCCTCGAACGCGAAGACCGCGACAGACCATATCGCGGTGCTGCGTCCGCATGCCTGGCTGATGGTGGGCCATTGCGCGGGCCTGCGCAATTCGCAGCGTCTGGGCGATTTCGTGCTGGCCCATGGCTATCTGCGCGAGGATCATGTGCTGGACAACGACCTGCCGCTCTGGGTGCCGATCCCGGCCCTGGCCGAGATCCAGGTCGCGCTGGAAGATGCGGTCGAGGAAATCACCCGGCTGGAAGGCTACGAGCTGAAGCGGATCATGCGCACCGGCACCGTCGCGACCATCGACAACCGCAACTGGGAACTGTCCGACCAGACCGGCCCGGTGCAGCGGCTGTCGCAATCCCGCGCCATCGCGCTCGACATGGAAAGCGCGACCATCGCCGCCAACGGCTTTCGCTTCCGGGTGCCCTACGGCACGCTGCTTTGCGTGTCGGACCGGCCCCTGCATGGCGAGCTGAAGCTGCCCGGCATGGCCTCGGCCTTCTACAAGACCCAGGTCGCGCGGCATCTGGCGATCGGGGTCCGGGCGATGGAGCTTCTGCGCGACATGCCGCTCGAGCGCATCCACAGCCGGAAACTGCGCAGCTTCGAGGAAACCGCGTTTCTCTGATCCGGGCGGCGCGCGGCCCTGCGATCCGGGGTGACGCTGCGTCAATCCAGTCGTGGCGCGGGGCGGGATGCGGTCGTATTCAGGGGAAATCGCCGGGGTCCGGCCCCTTGGCTGCGCAATGCCGGGCGGGCGGCCGTGGCGCCGGCCGCTGCGATGCCCGCCGCTTTGGCCCCTTTCCGGTGGCTCGCGACGCGGAAAAGCGCCGCCGCGATGCGCTTCGACTTGCGCATCCCCGCCGATGCGGGGAAAACGGTCGCAGAGCGCTATGAAATACGGCTGTGCCCCCCACAAATGGTTGTGTGGGACCGCAATAGCGAGTTAAATGCGCCCGATTAGCCCCAATAGAGGGCAGGAACGAGGAGACCATACATGGCCAAACCCATGACCAAGACCCAGCTGGTTGCGGCCCTCGCCGAGGAGATGGAGGCCGACAAGAAAACCGCCTCTGCCGCCCTCGATGCGATGACGGCAATCATCACCCGCGAGGTGGCGGCTGGCGGCTCGGTGACCCTGCCCGGAGTGGGCAAGATCTACTGCCGCGAACGCCCCGAACGCATGGTGCGCAACCCGGCCACCGGCGAGCAGTTCAAGAAGGACTCCGACAAGGTGGTGAAAGTCACCATCGCCAAGGCCCTGAAGGACAGCGTGAACGGCTGACCCGCCGTACGGCTTCACGGCCGAAGGGATCGAGGGTCGCCCCGTGGGGCGGCCCTTTTGTTTGGGGGGGACATCCCGGGAGGGGGAATGGACATCCGCGCACTGGCGATGGGACTGGCCTTCGCCTTCATCTGGGCTTCGGCCTTCAGTTCGGGGCGGATCATCGTCGGGGCGGCGCCGCCGCTGACGGCGCTGTGCCTGCGCTTTCTGGTCTCGGGACTGATCGGCATTGGCATCGCGCTGGCGCTGGGGCAAAGCTGGCGGCTGACCCGGCCGCAATGGCGGGGCACGCTGGTCTTCGGGCTCAGCCAGAACGCGCTGTATCTGGGGCTCAACTACGTTGCCATGCAGACGCTCGAGGCCTCGATGGCGGCGATCGTCGCCTCGACCATGCCGCTGCTGGTGGCGCTGTTCGGCTGGATGGCGCTGGGCCAGAGGCTGCGGCCGCTCGGGGCGCTGGGCCTTGCGGTGGGCTTTGCGGGCGTCGCCGTCATCATGGGCAGCCGGATCTCGGGCGGGGTCGACCCGCTGGGGCTGGGGCTGACCCTGGCCGCGGTGCTGGCCCTGACCGTGGCCACACTGGCCGTACGTACGGCCGCGTCGGGCGGTAATCTGCTGATGATCGTGGGGCTGCAGATGCTGGTGGGCGCGGCGGCGCTGGCGCTGGCCGCGGTCCTGACCGGCGAGCGCTGGGAGATCGACTGGAGCTGGCCGCTGATCCTGGCGTTTGCCTACACGGTGGTGTTCCCGAGCCTCGTGGCCACCTGGGTCTGGTTCTTGCTGGTGCGCCGGGTGGGCGCGGTCCGCGCGGCGACCTTCCATTTCCTCAGCCCGTTCTTCGGCGTCGGCATCGCGGCGTTTCTGCTGGGCGAACGGCTGGGCCCTGCCGATATCGCCGGGGTGGCCATCGTGATGGCCGGGATCCTGGCGGTGCAGCTGTCGAAACAGGGACCGGCGGTGGCCCCGGCCAAAGGCCGGGACGGGTCCTGACCGCCGGACCTAGCCCCGCCGCCCGCCGCAAAGCGCCTTGATCGCGGCGCGATGCTCGGCCCGGGCGGCCAGAGCGTCGGCTGTCAGCTCGGTCACCGCGGTCATCAGCTCCTCGCGCGGGACCAGCCGGTCGACCAGACCGAAGGCCAGCGCCTCGTCGGCCGACAGCTTCGCGCCGCCCATCAGCACCAGCTTGGCCCGGGCCGGACCGATCAGCGCCGTCAACCGCCCCGGGTCCGAGGGCTGGGGCAGGAAGCCAAGCTTCATCACCGGATAGAAGAACTTCGCCTCGGGCACCGCGATCCGGAAATCGCAGGCCAGCGCCATGCCGAAGGCGCCCCCCGCCAGCGTGCCGTTCAGCGCCGCGACGGTCAGCGCGTCGAGCCCGGCAATGGCGGCCGAGACCCGTTCCCAGACCCCGTCGGTCGCGAGCCCCGCCCGCGCCTCGTCAAGATCGGCGCCGGCCGAGAACACCTTGCCCTCGCCGGTCAGCACCAGGACGGACACGCCTTCGGCCTGGGCCTCGAGCGCGATTTCCTCAAGCCGGGCCAGCATGTCGCGGGTCAGCGAGTTGGCCTTTTCGGGCCGGGTAAGGGTCACGGTCCACAGACCGCCCTCGCGCCGGAGCCCGATCATGTCGGCAGCCCCACGCGGCGCCGGATCGCGCGTTCGCGCAGCGACACCTGCTGGCCCAGGAACTCGTCGGCATCCGGGCCGCACATCCAGATCAGCGCCTGCGCGGGCCAGGCCGGCGGAATGTGTTCGGACCAGTCGAGCCGGCTGACCGGGTTGACCCCGCTGTCGCGGATGGTCTTCTGCATGTCGGTCGCCACCGTGCCGGGCGACAGCGCCAGCGCGCGCACCCCCTGGCCGCGGCCCTCGTGATCGGCGCATTTGGTCAGCATCGCGACCGCCGCCTTCGAGGTGCAATAGGCGCTCCAGCCCTCCTGCGGACTGGTCGCGGCGCCCGATCCGATGCTGAGGATGGTGCCGCCGCCCATCGCCGCCATCACCGGCAGCGCGGCGCGGATCCCGTGGAAGACGCCCTTGACGTTGATGTCGATGGCCTTCGACCAGTCCTCGGGATCGACCGCGTCGAGCCGCCCGATGGGCTCGATCACGGCGGCATTGTTCACCAGGACGTCGATCCTCCCGAAAGCTTGAACGGTCGCGCGCACCGCGTCGGCGACCTGTCCGAATTCGGCCACGTCGCAGCCGATGGCGATGGCGCGCGGGCCGGTTTCGGCGATTTCCTGCGCAATGGTGGCGATGGCCTGCTCGCTGCGCGCGGCCAGCGCCACATGCGCCCCGGCCTCGGCAAAGGCCCGGGCGGCGGCGGCCCCGATCCCCCGGCTTGCCCCGGTGATCAGGACGCTCTTGCCTGTCATGTCGGTCATGGTGCCCTCCCTCGACGGTCTGCGACCCCAAGATCTATCCCGCCCGGCCGCGGCGCGCCAGCACAACGTGCCGTTGACTTGCCCCGAGCCAGCACCGATGTTTGCGCCAAATCCTCAGGATGAAAGGTTTGCCATGACGTCCCTGAAAACGGCCTCTGCCCTGGCCATCGCCGCCGCATTCGGCCTGGCCCTGCCCGCGTCGGCCGATGTGACCGCCGATCAGGTCTGGACGGCCTGGAAGGCCATCGCCCAGGGCTCGGGTCAAAGCATGACCGGCCGCGAAAGCCGCAGCGGCACCACGCTGACGGTCGAGGACCTGCAGGTCGCAAGCAAAGACGGGCAGGGCGGGTCGGTTCGGGTGGGGCTGGGTCAGGTCGCCTTCGCCGAACGCGGCGATGGCAGCGTCGAGATCCGGATGCCCGAGACCCATCCGCTGACGGTCGAGATCCGCAATGCCGAAGGCGAGGTGACCGGGCTCGATTTCACCGTGCGCCAGCCCGGTTTCGAAATGGTGGCCAGCGGCACGCCCGAGGCGCTGAAACAGGACGTCACCGCGCCCGAGGTGACGCTGACGCTGGACCGTGTCAGCGGGACCAAGCCGGTCGATGTCGAGGCCCGGATGACGGTGTCCGGCATGTCAGGTCACTATGCCCAGAGCCAGGGCGAGATGCGGAGCTTCGAAAGCGGCTTCGAGGCCGACCGGGTCAAGCTTGATTTTGCCGCGACCGATCCCGACGACGGGACTCATGTGAGCCTTGTCGGCAGCGTCCATGACGTCGCCTCGAGCTCGGACAGCCGGATGCCGGTCGGAGGCGATCCGACCCAGCTTGCCCAGATGCTGCGGGCCGGCTTCACCTCGCAGGGCGAACTGACCCATGGCGCCATGGGCTACACGCTCGATGTGACCGAGACGGACGATCCGACCCATGTCGAGGTCTCGGCCAATTCCGGCCGGATCGGCTTCGATCTGGGCGGCACGGGCATGACCTATGACCTCACCGGCAAGGACACCCGCGTCGCCCTGTCGACGCCGAAACTGCCGATGCCGCAGGTCGAGTTGCAGATGGCCGAGACCGGCGCGCATTTCGAGATGCCGCTGATGCAGACCGAGACCCCGGCCGATTTCGGGCTGGGGCTGCGGCTTGCCGGCGTGACGGTCAGCAAGGAGGTCTGGGCGCTGTTCGATCCGACCGGCCAGCTGCCGCGCGATCCGGCGACGCTGATCGTCGATCTGGCGGGCAAGGCGCGCTGGCTGGCCGATCTGACCGACCCGGCGATCGCGTCCAGCGACGACGTCCCGGCCGAGCTGCATGCGCTGAACGTCAAGGATCTGCGGCTGCAGGTCGCTGGCGCCGACCTGACCGGATCGGGCGATTTCACCTTCGACAACGCCGACAAGGTGACCTTCAGCGGCATCGCGCGGCCCGAGGGCACGCTGTCGCTCCGGCTGGCGGGCGGTAACGGGCTGATGGACAAGCTGGTCGCGATGGGGCTCATCCCGCAGGATCAGGCGATGGGCCTGCGCATGATGATGGGCATGTTCGCGCGGCCCGGCGACGGCCCCGACACGATGGTCTCGGAGATCACCGTCAACGGACAGGGCCAGGTCCTGGCGAACGGCCAGCGGTTGCGCTGAGCCGGCCGGCGCCCCCCGTCTGACAGCCTTCCGACCTGCCCGCGCCGTCTTGCGCGGGCAGGTCGTCCCCATTAGCAGACCCCAAGATCCACGATCCGGAGGCCCCATGTCCGATCCCATCCCGTCGCTGACCGAGGCCCTGCTCGATGCCGCCCGCAAGGCCGGTGCCGAGGCCGCCGATGCGCTGGTGACCGAGGGCACCTCGCTGTCGATCGACGTGCGCGACGGACGGCTGGAACAGGCGGAACGCTCGGAAGGGATCGAACTGGGGCTCAGGGTGCTGATCGGACGGCGGCAGGCTTGCGTCTCGTCCTCGGACAGCCGCCCGGAAACCCTGGCCGAGATGGCCGCCCGCGCCGTGGCGATGGCGCGCGAGGCCCCCGAGGACGCGACCGTGGGGCTTGCCGACCCGGCCCAGCTGGCGGCGCGGCGCGATGCCGAGGCGCTCGATCTGGCCGATCCGTCCCCCGAACCCGACCCGGCGGCGCTGGAAGACGACGCCCGCCGGGCCGAGGCCGCGGCCCGTGCCGTGCCGGGCGTGGCCCAGGTGCAGTCGGCCAGCGCCGGTTACGGTCACCGCCGGATGCTGATGGCGGCCAGCAACGGCTTTGTCGGCGGCTATGCCCGCACCAGCCGCTCGGTCTCCTGCGTCGCGATCAGCGGCGTGGGCAGCGGGATGGAGCGCGACTGGCATTCCGAGATGCGGACCTTTCAGGCCGAACTGCCCGCGCCCGACGACATCGGCCGGATCGCGGGCGAACGCGCCGCGGCGCTGGCGGGCGCGCGGCGGCCCCGGACCGGTGCCTATCCGGTGCTGTTCGACGAACGCATCTCGGCCTCGCTGATCGGGCACCTCTTGTCGGCGATCAATGGCGGCGCCATCGTGCGCGGCGGGTCCTGGGCGCGCGAGCTGCTGGGCCGCGAGGTGTTGCCGACCGCCCTGTCGCTGATCGAGGACCCGCACCGGCCGCGGATCGCCGGGTCGCGCCCGTTCGACGCCGAGGGTCTGCCGACGGCGCGCCGCGCGCTGGTCGAGAACGGCGTGCTGACCGGCTGGGTGCTGGACCTCGGGTCGGCCCGCAAGCTGGGGTTGGAGAGCACCGGCAATGCGGTGCGATCGGTCTCGGCGCCGCCCTCTCCGGCGGCGGGCAACGTGACCCTGACCCCGGGCGAGGTCGGTCGCGAGGCGCTGATCGCCGAGATGGGCACCGGGCTTCTGGTGACCTCGCTGATTGGCAGCACGATCAACCCGACCACGGGCGATTATTCGCGCGGTGCCTCGGGCTTCTGGGTCGAGAACGGCCAGATCGCCTATCCGGTCAACGAATGCACCATCGCCGGAAAGCTGCCCGAGATGCTGCGCCGCCTGCGGCCCGCGAACGACGCCCGGGATCACCTGTCGCGCCGCGTCCCCAGCCTTCTGGTCGAGGGGATGACGCTTGCCGGCGCTTGATCTCGCGCTGCTGACCACGGCAGCCCTCGAGGCCGGACAGATTGCCCGCCGCTACTGGCGCACCTCCCCCGAAACCTGGGAAAAGCCGGGCCATCAGGGCCCGGTCTCGGAAGCCGACATCGCCATCGACCGTCGCCTCCGGCAGATGCTGACCGCGGCCCGGCCGGGCTATGGCTGGCTGTCGGAAGAGACCGAGGACGACCCGGCCCGGCTTGGGGCCGAACGGGTCTTCATCGTCGACCCGATCGACGGCACCCGCGCCTTTCTGGAGGGCGATCGCAGCTTTTCCCACGCGCTCGCGGTGGCCGAGGCCGGTCGGGTGGTCGCGGCGGTGGTTTTCCTGCCCATGCGCGACAAGCTTTACTCGGCGATCCGGGGTGGCGGCGCCTATCTCAACGGCGCCTCGATCCGCCCCAGCGCGCGGACCGCGCTTGACGGCGCCTCGGTGCTGGCCACGCGCCCGGCGTTCGATCCCGAGCATTGGGCCGGGCCGGTGCCGCATGTCCATCGCGCCCTGCGCGCCTCGCTGGCCTACCGGCTGTGCCTGGTGGCCGAGGGGCGCTACGACGCGATGCTGACGATCCGCGACAGCTGGCACTGGGACACCGCGGCCGGCAGCCTGATCCTGACCGAGGCCGGGGCCGCCGTCACCGATCTTGGCGGTTGCCCGCTGATCTACAACACCGCGCCGCCGCTGTCGCGCGGGATCGTCGCCGCGCCGCCCGCGCTGCATGCCGAGATCCTGTCGCGGCTGGCCTGACCGGGGCGGCCCGTGCCGGGTCTGCGGCCGGCGATGTGGCCTTCCGCCGCGCCCGGGCTTGGTCTAGGGTGCGCGCGGACGGAAGGGAACAATCCGGAGGCTCAAGATGACCCAGCGCCTGCACCTCGTCTTCGGCGGGGAACTCGTCGATCCGACGCATACCGTATTCAAGAACGTCAACGACATTCATATCGTCGGGATGTATCCGAACTACGAGTCCGCCTACAACGCCTGGAAGGCCGAGGCGCACCGGACCGTGGACAATGCCCATATGCGCTACTTCATCGCCCATATTCACCGCCTGCGCGACGAGGAGGTCGAAGCCGGCCCGACCGAAGAGCTGGGCGCCTGATCCAGACCCGAACCGATGACGGCGACCGCGCCCGAGATCATGCCCATGGATGGCCCCGACCCCGGCCCGGAAAGGGCGCTGACCCCCGACCCGGGACCGGAGCCCGGATCGGGCGCAACGACCGCAAGGCAGGGCGCGGCCGGGGCGGACCCCGGGACCGACGCCGCGGGGCCGCTTCTGTGGCTGCACAACCCGCCGCCCGACGAACAGGCCGCGGCGGTGGAACTGATCCGCGAACTGGCGCGTGAAAAGCCCGCGCTGAGGGTGCTGGTGACCGGCATCGACGCGCCGCCCACCTGGGTGGAAACGGTGCGCGGCCTGCCGCAGACCATCACCGCCGTCGCTCCCGCCGACGGGCACCGGGCCGTGACGGCCTTTCTCGATCTGTGGCGGCCCGATCTCGCCGTCTTCTATCCCGATCACCTGCCCTCGACGCTGATCTCGCTGACCCATGCCCGGGGCACCGCGCTTTTCCTGATCACGCGCGATCTGCCGCGCGCCTGGCACAGCCGCTGGCGGGTCGGGATCGGCGGCACCCGGCGCCTGTTGCGCCGCTTCGACCGGATCTTTGCCCAGAGTCCCGGCACCGCCGGAGAACTGCGCGCGCTGGGCCTGCCGCGCTGGCAGATCAGCCCCTGCGGGCCGCTGTCCGAAGGCAGCGCGGTTCTGGGCTGCAGCGAGGCCGAACGCGACGTGCTGGCCGGGCTGATGGGCGGGCGTCCGGCCTGGCTTGCGGCCGGCGTTCCCTTCGCCGAGGAACCGGTGGTGATCGCCGCACATGCCGGGGCCACGCGCTTTGCGCATCGCCTGCTGATGATCCTGACCCCCGAGGACCCGGCGCGCGGCCCGGCGTTGGCCGCCGATCTGCGCGAGGATGGCTGGGACGTGGCGCTGAGGTCCGACGACGAGGAACCCTCGGCCGAAACCCAGATCTATGTTGCCGATACGGAGGGCGAGCTGGGGCTCTGGCTCCGGCTGGCACCGGTGACCTTTCTGGGCGGAACGCTCGGGGCGAATACCGGACCCGATCCCTACCGGGCGGCGGCGTTGGGCTCGGCGATCCTGCACGGCCCGGCAACCGGGGCCCATCCCGACCACTACCGGCGGCTGTCGAACGCGCTGGCGACCCGCACGGTGCAGGACGCAAGATCGATGGCCGAGGTCCTGGTCGATGTGCTGGCGCCCGACCGTGCCGCCGCCATGGCCCGCGCCGCCTGGGAGGTTTCGACCCAGGGCACGATGGCAACCGAGCGCGTCGTGCGGCGGATGATCGAGGCGCTCGACATGGCCGAGGCGGTCTGATGCAGGCCCCGGCCTTCTGGTACGCCTCCCCCGACCGGCCCGGCCTTGCCGCCCGCGCGCTGGGCCCGCTGGGGCGGCTTTATGCCCGGGCCACGGCCCGGCGGCTGGCCAAGGGACCGCGCGCGCGGGTGGGCGTGCCGGTGATCTGCGTCGGCAACATCAATGCGGGCGGCACCGGCAAGACGCCCACGGTGATCGCGCTGGCGATGCGGCTGATCGCGCGCGGGGTCGCGGTGCATGTGGTCAGCCGGGGTCATGGCGGTGGGCTGACCGGGCCGGTCCGGGTCGAGGAACGGACCCATGACGCCGCCGATGTCGGCGACGAGCCGTTGCTGATCGCGGCCTTCGCGCCGGTCTGGGTGGCCCGCGACCGGGCCGAGGGCGCGCGGGCGGCGGTCGCGGCCGGGGCCGAGGCGATCCTGCTCGATGACGGGTTCCAGAACCCCGCGCTGGCCCCCGATCTGTCGCTGGTGGTGGTCGATGCCGCCAAGGGCTTCGGCAATGGCCGTACCATCCCGGCCGGGCCGCTGCGCGAGCCGGTCGCGGCCGGGATGCGCCGGGCCGATCTGCTTTTGTCGATCGGCACCGGGACCGCGCAACGCCAGTTCACCGACACCTGGGGCCGCGAGATCCATGTGCCGCGCCTCGCGGGAGCGCTGCATGCCTTGCCAACGGGCATGGACTGGCAGGGGCTACGCGCGCTGGCCTTTGCCGGGATCGGCCATCCCGAGAAGTTCTTCGCGACGCTCAGAGGCCTCGGCGCCGATCTGTTGCGGGCCGAGGCGCTGGACGATCACCAGCCGCTGACCTCCGCGCTGATGACCCGGCTCGAGACCGAGGCGAAGCTGTTGGGCGCGCAGCTTGTGACCACAGAGAAGGATGCGGTGCGGCTGCCCGCGAGCTTTCGTCAGAAGGTGCTGACCCTGCCGGTGCGGCTGGAGCTGGAGGACTGGGGCGCTATCGACGCGGCGTTCGACCGGCTGAAGCTGGGGCGCTGAGCGCCGCCCTGATCTCGGCGCCGTCCTGATCGAGCCGGGGGGCGGGCCGGTCCAGCGTCAACTCGGCCTCGGAAAACCGGATCGGGGTACGCACGCCCGGCAGGCCGTCATTCTCGACCACCAGACCGCGATGGCGGATCTGCGGATCGGCAAAGACCTCGTCCATGCGGTTGATCGGCCCGGCGGGCACGCCCCGGGCCTCGCAGGCGGCCAGCAGATCGGCCTTGGTCCGCACCCGTGTCGCCTGTGTCAGGGCAGCGGTCAGCGCTTCGCGATGGGCGACCCGGTCGGCATTGCTGGCGAAACGCGGGTCTTCGGCCAGTTCGGGCAGGCCCAGAAGGCCGCAGAGCCTGCCGAATTGTGCGTCATTGCCCACCGCGACGATGGCATGGCCGTCGGCGCAGTTGAAGACCTGATAGGGGGCGAGATTGGGATGGGCATTGCCCATCCGGCCGGGCGGGGTGCCGGTAGTCAGGTAGTTCATCGCCTGATTGGCGGTGATCGCCGTCGCCACGTCGAACAGCGCCATGTCGACCTGCTGACCCCGGCCGGTTTCGGCCCGCTGATGCACGGCCGCAAGGATCGCGGTCGCGGCATAGATGCCGGTGAAGACATCGGCGACCGCGACGCCGACCCGTTGCGGCTGGCCGTCGACTTCGCCGGTGATCGACATCAGCCCCGACATCCCCTGGATGATGTAGTCATAGCCCGCGCGATGGGCATAGGGCCCGTCCTGCCCGAAACCGGTGATCGAGCAATAGATCAGCCGCGGATTGACCGCCGACAGCCCGGCATAGTCGAGCCCGTATTTGGCAAGGCCCCCGACCTTGAAATTCTCGATGACGATATCGGCTTCGGCCACCAGTGCGCGGACCAGCGCCTGGCCCTCGGGGGTGCGGAAATCGGCCGTCACCGAGCGCTTGCCGCGGTTGCAGGCGTGGAAATAGGCGGCCTCGTGGGCGCCATCCTCGCGGGTGACGAAGGGCGGGCCCCAGCGGCGGGTGTCGTCGCCCTCGGGGGCCTCGACCTTGATCACCTCGGCGCCGAGATCGGCCAGGATCTGGCCCGCCCAGGGGCCGGCCAGAATCCGCGCCAGTTCGACGACCTTCAGACCGGACAGGGGCGCAGGCATAGGCTCAGCCGGCCAGCTTCTCGTCGAGGATCTTCTTGAGATCGCGATAGCTCATGTTCTTGTAAAGCTGCCCGTCGATCACCAGCGAGGGCGTGCCGGTGACACCGGCCGCATCGACCGTCTTGTCCGAGGTCTCGCTGAGCGCCTTGGCCAGCGCGGCATCGCTGAGGCACTGGTTCATCGCATCCTCGCTCAGCCCCGCGGTCTGGCCGATCCGGCGCAGGTTTTCCGAAGTCTTCTGCGGGTCCTTCGGGTCGATCCAGTCCTTCTGCTTTTCGTACAGCATCGAGACGATGCCAAAGAACCGCATCTCGCCGCCGCAGCGCGCCAGAAGACCGGCCCAGACCGCGTAGGGGTCCCAGTAGACCTCGTGATAGGTGAAATGGACCTTGCCGGTGTCGATGTAATCGGCCTTCAGGCGCTTGAAGACGTCCTCATGGAAATGCGCGCAGTGGCCGCAGGTGAAAGAGGCGAACTCCTCCAGCTCGATCGGCGCGTTCGGGTCGCCCATGGTGAAGGGGGTCACATCGGGCGTCTCCTCGGCCCAGGCGGCAGAGGACAGCAGTGGCGCCGAGGCCGGGGCAACGCCCAGACCCAGAGTGGTCAGCGCGGCCAGCCCGAAGGACAGCGTCAGTTTGCGGATCATCGAAGCGGTCTCCTTAGCGTTTCGAACGGGACAGAACCCTGGTCCCGAGGTCTTGCAGGGCGGCGCGCAACCCCTCGTCCCGAACCTCGACCGCCAGATCCGACGCGGCGGCGGCGGTCCGGGGATCGGGGGCAGGCGCGGGCGGCTTCGGGGCAGGGGCGAAGGCCGCCTGGCCCTCGGCAAAGCCCGTCGGAGCGGTCTGGGTCAGGCGGATGCGGGCGATGGCGGCATAGCCGTAGCAGGCGTTCACCTTTTCGCGGAGGGCGTCCTTCTGCATGTCCAGCATCGGCGCATGGGCGCCGGTGGTCAGCAGGGTCAGCGTGGCGCCGAAGCCGTCGCGGCCATAGCGCACCTCGACCGGGCGGCAGATCCGGGCGGTCTCGTCGCCGACCACCTCGGGCCAGTGGGTCAGAAGCCGCGCGACCGCAAAGCCGCGTTTTTCGCCCACGCGCCGGATGCGTCCCTCAAGCAGCGCCGAGGCCCTTTCGAACCCGCGTCTGCGCCGGCTGTTCTGGTCGGTTTGTCCCTGCATCCCTGTCAATTTCCCGATCCCTGACCTACCTTATGCGGCGGCAGGGCGGCCAGCCAGACAAATGACCCGGGCGGGAGCATAAAGATTGCGTGACGACGAGTTGAGCGCCGAGCTTCTGGCCTGGTACGACATCCATGCGCGCGATCTGCCCTGGCGGGTCGGCCCGACGGCGCGCCAGGCGGGCGAGCGGCCAGACCCCTACCGGGTGTGGCTGTCCGAGGTGATGCTGCAGCAGACCACCGTCGCGGCGGTGAAGGACTATTTCCACCGCTTCACGACGCTCTGGCCCGATGTGGGCGCGCTGGCGGCGGCCGAGGATGCCCGGGTGATGGGCGAATGGGCCGGGCTTGGCTATTACGCCCGGGCGCGGAACCTTCTGAAATGCGCCCGCGCCGTCGCCGCCGACCATGGCGGGCGGTTTCCCGACAGCCGCGCGGCACTGCTGGCATTGCCGGGGATCGGCCCCTATACGGCGGCGGCCATCTCGGCCATCGCCTTCGACCGGCCCGAAACCGTGGTCGACGGCAATGTCGAACGGGTGATGTCCCGGCTCTTCGCGGTCGAGACGCCGCTGCCGACCGCCAAGCCCGACCTGACGGCGCTGGCCGCCCGGCTGACGCCACCCGAAAGGCCCGGAGATCATGCCCAGGCGGTGATGGATCTGGGGGCCACGATCTGCACGCCCCGGAACCCCGCCTGCGGGATCTGCCCCTGGCGCGCGCCTTGCGTCGCCCGCGCCGAGGGCATCGCCGCCGCGCTGCCCCGCAAGCTGCCGAAGACGCCCAAGCCGACCCGGCTGGGGCGGGCTTATCTGGGGCGGCGGACCGATGGCGCCTGGCTTCTGGAACGCCGCCCCGAGACCGGGCTTCTGGGCGGCATGCTGGGCTGGCCCGGCAGCGATTGGGCCGAAACAGAGCCTTTTCCCGCTCCGCCCGCCGAGGCCGACTGGCGCCCGCTGGGGACGGAGGTGCGCCACACCTTCACCCATTTTCACCTGAGGCTCGATCTCTGGGTAGTCGATCTTCCCGGGGACTGTATCCCGGAGCGCGGGCAGTTCCTCGCGCCCGGCGCGTTCCGGCCGTCGGACCTGCCGACGGTGATGCGCAAGGCCTTCGACCTTGCGCGCCACGCCTTCGATCCGCCCCGGAACGCCCAAGGCTGAGGGTCAGCGGATCAGCACCGGCGCTTCGCCGATATGGCTGGCATCCTCGGCGGCATGCACCAGGAAATGTGCGACATCCCCGCGCGAGATCAGCCCGTTATGCCAGGTGTCGGGCTCGACCAGCACATCATAGGCATGGCTGGGCGCGGTCGAGGTCAGGATGCCGGGCCGCGCGATGGTCCAGTCAAGCCCGGACTCGCGGATCAGCCGCTCCTGCGCGGTCTTGTCGGCATAGGCCCGTTCCAGCAGGGCCTTGAAGCCCAGCTTTTCGACCGTGCTCATCTTCGCCTTGCTGTCGCCCGCGCCAAAGCCCGTGACGGCCAGCAGCCGCCGCACCCCGGACGATTTCATTGCCGGTAACAGCACCCGTGTCGCGTCCGAGAAAAGCGTGGTCTTCCGCATCATCGCGGGCAGCGTCTTCGGCAGGCCCAGCGTCACGATCACCGCGTCGACGCCCTGAACCGCCGCCTTGACCGCGGCCGCGTCGCACGCGTCGCCGGTCACTTTTTCCAGCTTCGGATCGTCGATCGCGATGCCTTCGGCGCTCCGCGCGAAGGCGCGGACGTCATGGCCGCGGCCCAATGCATAGCGCACCGTCTCGAGCCCGATCCCCTTGCTTGCTCCGATCACCAACAGTTTCATGCGTCACCTCCTCTGCTACCAGATAGGCGCGCCGGACCGGTTCTGACAGCAAACGGAGGAAAGACAGCGGCATTCCGCCTGCCGCGACCACTGGCCGGGGCCCGTCGGCCCAATGAACGACGCTCGGCCAGATCAGTGCAAGGCCGCGCCCCGCACCCCTGAGGGGCACGGGGGCGACTGTCCTTGCCTCAGTCGTGAAGCTGGGCGCGGATCTGCTGGCGCAGCACGTCGATCGGGACCGTCTGTCCCTCGCGCCGGTAGTGCCAGTAGGTCCAGCCGTTGCAGCTTGGCGCGCCTTCGAGAGCCGCGCCCACCTGATGGATCGAGCCGGTCACCGCCTCGCCGACCAGCGTGCCGTCGGCCCGCACCTTGGCGGTCTTGCCGCGCGGCGAGATCAGCACCTCGCCCGGACGCAACAGCCCGCGCTCGACCAGCTGGCCGAAGGGAATGCGCGGCTCGGCGCGTTTCGAGGCCGAGACGACCAGCGCCTCGCGGTCGAACTTGCGCACCTTGGCCAGCCGCCGCTCGGCCACCTTGCGATAGGCCTCTTCGCGTTCGATGCCGATGAAGTCGCGGCCCAGCATCTTGGCGACCGCGCCGGTGGTGCCGGTGCCGAAGAACGGGTCAAGCACCACATCGCCGGGATTGGTCGTGGCCAGCAGCACCCGGTGCAGAAGCGATTCAGGCTTTTGCGTCGGATGCGCCTTGTCGCCGTTCTCGTCCTTCAGTCGTTCGTGCCCGGTGCAGATCGGCAGCACCCAGTCCGAGCGCATCTGCACGCCCTCGTTCAGCGATTTCAACGCCTCGTAATTGAAGGTGTATTTCGCGCCTTCCGATTTCGAGGCCCAGATCAGCGTCTCATGGGCGTTGGTCAGCCGCTTGCCGCGGAAATTCGGCATCGGGTTCGACTTGCGCCAGACCACGTCGTTGAGGATCCAGAAGCCCTGGTTCTGCAACTCGGCGCCCATGCGGAAGACGTTGTGATAGCTGCCGATCACCCAGATCGCGCCCGTCGGTTTCAGCACCCGGCGCGCGGCGGCCAGCCAGTCATGGGTAAAGCGGTCATAGGCCGCAAAGCTGTCGAACTGGTCCCAATGGTCGTCGACCGCATCGACCTTGGAATTGTCGGGGCGATGCAGATCGCCCTTGAGCTGCAGGTTATAAGGCGGGTCCGCAAAGACCAGATCGACCGATGCCTCAGGCAGGCCGTTCATCGCCTCGATGCAGTCGCCGGGCAAAATGGTATTGAGCGGGAGCGTGAGCGCCCCCTTCGTTCTGGTCATCGTCGTCACACTGCCTCGCTTCGCGCCGTTCTTCGGCGTCCTTTGTGTAAGGACAATGTGAGTCATACCCGATTCGCCGTCAATTTCTTTTTTGAATCAGGGACTTATGGATTTATCTTGCCACAAGATATTGTATACAGGCTTGAACGAACGCCTATGGTGTGGGCTGACCCCCATATCTCGGAGAGCGCGCAGGTGTTCTTTCGTGGGATAGCCCGCGTTATGATCCCAGCCGTAGCCCGGATACTGTTGCGCAAGCTCCACCATGACCGCGTCGCGCGCGACCTTGGCCACGATCGAGGCGGCGGCGATCGACAGGCAGCGCGCATCGCCCTTGACGACGCGGATGCCCCGGCAGGGCAGGGCCCTGGGCAGGCTGTTGCCGTCGATCAGCGCCAGATCGGGCGGTACGGGCAGCGCGGCCAGGGCGCGGCACATCGCCAGATGGCTGGCCTGCAGGATGTTCAGCTCTTCGATCTCGCGGGCGCTGGCCTCGCCAAGGCCGATGGCGGCGCGGGCGCGGATCTCGGCGGCCAGCACCTCGCGGCGATGCGCGGTCAGGGTCTTTGAATCGCGCAGACCGTCGGGGATGTCGTCGGGGGTCAGGCAGACGGCGGCGGCCATCACCGGGCCTGCCAGCGGACCGCGGCCGACCTCGTCGACGCCGGCGATCAGCCGGGCGCCGCCGGCAAGGGCTTCGGCTTCGAGGGAGAAATCGGGAAGGGGCTTCGTCATGGGCAGACAGAACCGCCAAATGCCCGGCCCGGCAAGGCCCATTCCCGGGAACCGTGGCCGCAAGCGACCGAAACGGCACAACGTTGGGGCGGAGAGTGCCTCGTCTCCCTCCGCCCCCCGGCACGGGCCTTACCCCCGGCCCGCGCCCTGCCCGCCGGGCCCCGACGCGCCCCCCTTCCGGGCGGTCAGCGGCGCCGGGAGCCGATCCGGTAGCCGGTGTCGGCGAGGCAGCTCATGGCATAGACATCGCGCTTGCCCCGTCCGGGCAGCGCGCAGTGCCTGGGCAGGTCCCGCAGCCCGGCCTGCCGCAGGCAGCGATCCGAGGCGACCTGACGGGACCCGTGCCGGGTCTCGACCCGGCTGATGCAGCGGGCGGGGACCGAGCGGGCGGCAGGGCGGCGGTCGCGCCAGAACCGGTCGGCACGGGGCGGCGGCGCCGGCGCGACATGGTGCCGGTCGTGCCTGTCCGCCTTGCCAGTGTGGCGGTCGATCCCGTTCACGATGACGAACAGCGCGGTCGCCCCCAGCAGGGCCTTGGCGACATCCGATCCGTCGGCGGCGCGGGCTGGGGCGGCCCCGACCGTGCCAAATGCCAGTGCGGCGGCAAGAAGCGGGGCGATGATGCGGTGTCTCATGAGGTGGTCCTTTGCATCCGGTCGCGGCGGGACGTCCGCCGCCTGTCGATGCGCGCAGGCTGGGTCCCGGCCGGTTGCCGCGCAATAACGCGGGCCTGCTATCGAATAACCGCGTGTCTTTCCGCAGGGGTCTGACGGTTGTCATTGAATAGCGCTGCTGCCTGGACCATGCTCCGGGCCATGATCCTGCGCCCGATCCTCGCCTGCCTTCTGCTTGCCGCCCTCAGCGGGCCCGCCGCGGCCGCCTGCTATGCCGATTACAAGGCCAAGCAGGACAATCCGCTGAAGCTGCATTACGGCGTGATCGAGCTGCCCGACGCTGTCTGCGGCAGCCGCGACGCCGCCGCGCGCGAGATCGACCGGCGGATCCGGCGGGGCGGCTGGCAGCTTCTGAACGTCATGTCGATCTTCGGGGCCGAGGGCCTGGGCGACCGCAAGGCCAGCGCCGGCGGCTTCTTCCTGAAATACTGACGATGGGCGGCGGGCCGGAAAGGACCGGGCTGTGAGCGCGCCGTCGAGGCACCGCCCGCTGCAGGCCGCGCGGGTGGTGGTGGTGGGGCTTCTGGCCATCGTTGCGATCCTTCTGGGCGCGGCGGTCCTGCTGTTTCTGAACCTGCCCGACGCCAATGCCTTCAATGCCCGGGTCGAGCGGATCTTCGTCGAGAACGACGCGCTGCGCTCGGGCGCTGAGGTGAAGCTGCTGGAGATCCTGGCGCAGTCGGGCACCGCCTTTTCCGATGTGCTCGCGTCCTACCGGATGGTGATCTTCGTGCTGCTGGTCTTCTCGACCGCGCTTCTGGTCGCGGCGCTGGTGTTTCTGTTCACCATCGTCACGCTGAACCGCCGCATGTCGGAAATCGAGCGCGCGGGCATCCGGGTGTCGTCGCTGGTGATCAGCCGGGCCGAGAATACGGTGATGCTGAACGACATGGCGTTCCGGCTGACAGAGGCCGCCATCGAGACCCTGTCGGTGCTGGCCGAGGCGCGGATGGACGACGACATCCTGTCGGGCGCCGAGATCGAGGCCACGGTCTCGGGCCGCCGCCCCGAGGAGTGCGACGAGGCCGCGGGCGCGACCCGGATCAAGCGGCTGCGCGATTCGCTCGGCAACCAGATCGTCAGCGAGCTTCTGGTGCGCAACGTGGCACGGCGCGGCTATGTTCTGGCCATCGACAAGGACGTGATCCGGATGACCTGAATGCGCGGCCCGCGCGGTCGGCACTGGACCCGGACGCCCGGCTTGGGCAGGATCGGCCCATGCGTTTCGGTTTCGTTGCCCTTTGCCTGATGGTCTGCCTTCTGCCGCTGCGGCTTGCTGCCGAAGAGGTCGTTCTGGCACGCTCGGCCTTGGTCGAAGGGGCGTTCGGCACCTATCTGGCGATGGGGCTGAAGTTGCCGCCGCAGGACGAGACCCTGCCGCTGGTGGGCGACCGCGGATTGCGCTCGGGCGGGCAGGTGCTGCGCCATCTGGCCGGACAGCAGACGGTGAACGGCTTCGAGGGGGTGCTGTACGACAATCGCGACCGGGGCCATTCCACCCTGCCCAAGGACCTGTTCCCGCGGCTGACCCGGCTGAGCTACAGCGATCAACTGCGCAAGGCCGGGGCGGATTACGGGCTGGCGGGCAAGATCCTGCTGCCGGCCGTCGTCTTCGGCAATTCCTCGACCTCGGTTACCTCGGGCCCGGCCCAGCGCAGCCTGCCCCGGTTGGCGATGACCTCGGCAGACGGACCCGCGCAAAGCGCGCGGCTCTACGAGAACAACCACCTTTACGTCTATCCCGAACACCGCGACCATGACGAGGCCGACCGCTATCCCGCGAACTGGCCCTACATGCTGATCAGCCAGGGCTCTTCGGGGTCCGACCAGCCCTTCCTGGCCGCGCTGGCGATGACGCTGGCGGCCTTCCCGCCCGACACCTTCGCGGCGCTGCGCGACAACAGGCTGATGGCGCCGACGCTGCAGATGATCCTGCGCCGCAGCTATGCCCCGGTGCGCAGCCGCGAGGCCTATCTCAGCGGCATCGCCCATCCGGTGGTTTTCGAGGGCGACGCGCTGCGCCCCGGGCGGATGATGGGCGAGGCGGCGGCGATGCGGCCCGACACGATCCCGCCGATGGTCCGGCTTCGGGTCGAGGAGGACGGCTTCGGCGAGGCCGAGGGGCTGGCGCGGCTGTCCGAACGGCTGTTCGACACCGAAGGCGCCATCGCCCGGATCTGGCGCAATTTCGGCTGGTCGCGCGAGATGACCGTCAGCGCCGCCGGGACCCGCGATCCGAACGGCCGCAAGCTGACCTTCACCTGGGCGCTGCTGCAGGGCGATCCGGCCCGGGTCTGGATCGAGCCGCTGGATCCGGACGGCAGCCGCGCGCGTATCCGGGTGGCCTGGCACGATCCGAAGACGGTGATTACCCGCGACCGCACCGGCTATCACAACCGCAGCCAGTCGCGGGTCGAGATCGGGGTCTTCGCCTCGAACGGGGTCAACGACAGCGCTCCCGCCTTCGTCACAGTGTTCTTCCCCGATCACCAGAACCGGACCTATGCGACCTCGGGGGCGGGCGGCATGCGGCTGGTGTCGATCGACTACGATGCGATGGGGCGCGGGGTCTATTACGACCCGCTCCTGTTCTGGTCGGCCCCCTGGACCGACCGTGCAGACTATGACGGGTCCGGGGCGCTGAAAGGCTGGACCCGGATCGGCCATGACGGCAATACCCGCACGCTGCCGCCCGAGGTGGGCGAAGGCGTCTACCAGATCGAACGGCTGCAGCCCGACCGGCCCTATCTGATCATGCCCTGAGCCGCGCTCAGCCGTTCCAGCAGCTGGCCGGAAGCTTGAAAATCAGGAACCGCTTGCCGCGATAGGCCCCGGTCTCGGGGGTCAGCTCAGTCAGCGGGTCGGTCCCGTCCGCGCAGGCGGGGGGCGTTCCGGCGGCGACGTACAGCACCGTTCCGGACAGCCCGCGCGGCAGCGCATGGCGCAGCGCGTAGTGGTTCGAGGCGCGGCCCTCGGGCGGCGGCGCATGGATCGACACGTCGCGGTCGCGCCCGGTATAGAAGAGATCGGCCAGCAGGTCGCGATTGTCGGCGACGATGACCCGCTGCTCCTCGGCCTCGGCGATGTCGAGGATCCTGTCGCTGAGATCCGTACGCCCCAGATATCGTTCCAGCACCGGATGCCCGCCGAAACTGGCCGAAGGCGCGTAGACTCCCAGCACCGGCAGCGCCAGCGCCACCGTGCCGTTGATGGCGAAGGACGCGATCCTCAGCCCCCGGCCCAGCCGCGGCAGAACCGCCAGCGTCCCGGCCAGATAGGCCGCCGCCGCCCAGTTGGCATAGGCCCCCGACAGAACCGCCTCGACCGAGACGATGGCCACGACCGGCAGCGCGAAGACCAGCATCAGCCGGGTCGGCGCGTCGCGGTCGGACCAGCGCAGCGCGCCCCAGATCAGCGCCGCGAACAGCACCGGGCCGAAGACGGCGAACTGGCTGCCCAGAAACTCGACAAGCCCGGCGATATTGAACCCGGCCCGGGCCGAGGGGTCGCGCACCCAGTCCGCATTGTCGAGCGTATGTTCAAGCGTGGTCAGACCGTTTTGCAGGTTCCAGACCACGTTGGGCGAGATCGTCACCGCGAAGGCCAGAAGCGCAAGGCCCGCGTCGCGCAGCCGCGGCCGGGCAGGGGGGATCAGAACTGCCGCCAGCGCGGCGCAAAGCGGATAGTAGATTGCCGCGTATTTCGACAGGAAGGCCAGCCCCAGCGCCACGCCCGCCGCCAGCGCCCAGCCCGGCCCGGGCCGCGCCAGCATCCTCAGCCAGAACCCGAGCGCCAGCGCCAGAAACGGGAACATGATGGTGTCGGTCGAGATCAGGATCGAGCCCGCCGCGACCATCGGCAGGGTGATGAAGCCCAGAGCCACCCAGATCGCCGCTTGCCGGCCCCAGAGCCCGGCGGCGACCCGCCCGAGGATCAGCGCCGTCGCGGCATGGAACAGCGGCGCGGGCAGCCGCACCCAGAACGGCGCGTCATTGCCTGCGAGCCCGGTCACCGCGCGGATCACCCAGCCGATCATCGGTGGCTTTGAATAATAGCCGAAGGCCAGCTCGCGGCCCCAGAGCCAGTACTGGGCCTCGTCGACGAAGAGGTCCATCCGGTTCAGCCAGAGCAGCCAGACCCGGATCGCCGTCACCGCGAGGACGGCGGCCGCGGCCGGGATCAGCCAGCCGTGGCGGTCAGGCGCTGCGGCGCCGGTGCGCATGAATCAGCCACAGGTTCCGGGTGTAGATGAAGACGCCGGTAACCTGCCCCAGGATGAAGACCGGGTCCTTGCGGTAGACCGCATAGGCCAGAAGGATCACGCCGCCCGCCATCGAGAAATACCAGAAGGCCACCGGCACCACAGAATTGCGCGCCCGTTCCGAGGCGATCCACTGCACCAGGAAGCGGGCGGTGAACATCAGCTGGCCGCCCAGCCCGACGACGACCCACCAGAATTCGACCCAGCTGTCGACATGCAGCCAGCCGAAGACGGTCTCAATGGCCATGCGGCACCTCCTCGGTGGCGCGGGCCTTCTTGCGGCGCAGGATCAGCCAGGACACGCCGATCAGGTCGTGGATGCCGACCAGCGCGCGCTGGAGGTTGTTGTAGTTCGACTGTCCGGCATGGCGTTCGCGGTGACTGACATCGACCAGCGCGATCTCCCAGCCGTCGCGCTTGAAAAGCGCGGGCAGATAGCGGTGCATGTGATCGAAATAGGGCAGGGTCAGGAACAGGTCGCGCCGGAAGCCCTTGAGCCCGCAGCCGGTGTCGCGGGTGCCGTCCTTCAGCAACCGCGCCCGGATCGCATTGGCCGCGCGCGAGGCCCATTTCTTCGAGGCGGTGTCCTGCCGCCCGACCCGCTGCCCGGCGACCAGCCCCAGCCGACCGGTCTCGTCGGCCAGGAGCGGCGCCCAGAGCTTCGGCAGTTCGGCGGGCGGGTTCTGACCGTCGCCGTCAAGCGTGCAAACCACCGGCGCGCGCGCCGCCAGCACACCGCTATGCACGGCCGCGCTCTGCCCGCCCGAATTCGGGTGGCGCAGCAGCCGCAAGGCAGGGTCGGATTTCATCCGCTCGGCGACGATGGCCGCCGTCCGGTCGGTCGAGCCGTCGTCGACGACGATCACCTCGTGGCTGTCGAGACCCGCGCAGGCCTCGGCGATTTCGCCCAGAAGAAAGGCGACATTCTCGGCCTCGTTCTTCATGGGAATGACGATGGAAACGGCTGGCATTGAGGCCTCGTTGGGGCGCCGGAGCGATTTGGCCGCGGTTAAACCTGATCGCGGACGGCTTGTCCACATCTGGCAAGGTCGGCGCGCAGGGTATGGCCCGGGTCGATCCGCGGCGTCAGCGCCACCCGCTCGCCCTTGCCGGGCAGACCCTTGGCGACGCAGTCGGCGATGATCTGCGCCGCGCGGCGGCCGATCTCGCGGCGCTGGATGTCCATCGTGGCCGGGCGCAGCGGCAGCCCGCTCAGCAGCTCGATGCCGTTGAAGCCCGCCAGCCCCAGCTTGCCCGGCACGTCGAAGCCGCGCTCCAGACAGTAAAGCAGCCCGCCCGCCGCGATCATGTCGTTGGAGAAGTAAAGGAAATCCAGATCGGGATGACGGTCCAGCAGCGCCCGCGTCATCTCGCGCCCCTTCTCCAGCCCCGATCCGCCCGAATAGAATTCCTGATCGACGATCTCGAGACCCGCCCGGGCAAGCGCCCCGGTGAACCCCTCGAACCGCTTCCGCGCCCGGTGGTCCATCGGCATCTTGGTGCCGAGGAAACCGATCCGGCGATAGCCCGCCCCCGCGATGGCCCGCGCCATCTCGGCCCCGGCACGGCGATGCGAGATGCCGACGACCGAGTCGATGGGCTCGCCGTCCAGATCGAGGATCTCGACCACAGGAATCCCCGCGGCCCGCAGCATCGCCCGGCTGGCCTCGGAATGTTCGAGCCCGGTCACGATCAGCCCCGAGGGCCGCCAGGACAGCATCTCGAACAGCACCTTCTCCTCATGCGGCGGGTCGTAGCGGGACAGCCCGAAAACGGGCTGCAGCGGCGTGTCCTCGAGGACCTCGTTGATGCCCGCCAGCACTTCGGGGAAGACCATGTTCGACAGCGACGGAATGATCACGCCCACAAGGTTCACGCGCTGGCTGGCCAGCCCGCCCGCGATGCGGTTGGGCACGTAACCCAGCCGCTTGGCGGCCTCCAGCACCTTGGCGCGGGTCTTCTCCGAGACATCGCCGCTGTGCCGCAGCACGCGGCTGACCGTCATCTCGCTGACGCCCGAGGCTTCGGACACGTCGCGCAGCGTCAGCGGTCGGCTCGGTCTGTCGGGACGGTCTGCGGTCACGGGGCGACAAGTCCTTCAGAGGGGTGATCGCACCAGTTAAGCGGGAATGGCCCGGATGTCCAAGGCGAAGCGGTCTTGCAACTGCGGCGTTTTCCGAGGAAAAAGACGGCGCGTGGTCCCGTGGCTCAACTGGATAGAGCAATCCCCTCCTAAGGGATAGGTTGCAGGTTCGAGTCCTGCCGGGATCACCATAAAATCAAATACTTAGGTTGGGTTTTGGGGATTGCCCTCTGGTTCGTTGAACCAATTTGGGCGTTCCGAACTCCAAAGATCCGGCCGCGCGGCGTAGATGGCCGGGGCTGAAGCGCGCATAGGTCGAGCGTGTGATGTTCGGATTCGTGTGGCCGAGATACTCCGCAATCTCCTCGATGGGCACACCGGCCTCGGCCATGAATCGGCCTGCCGTCCGGCGCAGATCGTGCGGGGTGCAGTGGGCGATTCCGGCCCGTGCGACGGCGGCATTGAACCCGGTCTTGATCGAGCCGACGCGGCGCCCGCCCCATTCCACGACGTACTCCGAAACGGCGGCCTGCCTCGCGTCCTGAAGCGCCGCCATCAGCGTGTCGTTGATCGGCTCCGTGGCGCGCCCCTTGCGCGGGCCCAGATCGTTCGTTGCCAGCTTGATCGTACGGTTCGCCAGGTCGACCCGGCCCCAGGTCAATTCCAGAACCGCGCCGCTTCGTCCCGCCGTTGTCAGCATCAGCAACATGGCCAGCCGAATATGCGGGTCGATGGCGGCGGCCAGCAACTCGTCCACCTCCTCCCGGGACAGATAGCGGTCGCGCGGCGCCGGTGTCGGCGGCATCTCGATTGGCGGGGCTGAGTAGATCAGGCGGGTCTTCTGGGCCCAGAGGATTGCGGACCGAAGGCACCCGAGCTCGGATCTGATCGTTCCATCTTTCCGCCCGGCCGAGCGGCGCCTCGCGGTGTAGCCCCGGCAGTCGGCCACGGTGATCTGCCCGACCGACAGGTGCCCGAAATGGGGCAGCACAACGCCTCCGGCCTGGGCAACCTTGGCGCCCTGGCGCCGGTCGCCCATTTCGATGCGATAGGCATCCCAGACCTGGGCGACCGTCATGCCCGCGGGCGGGGCGTCCAGCCTCAGGATGAGGTCGCGCGCTTCCCGCTCGGCCTCCCGGGCCGTGTGGGCCTCAAGACGATAGCGTCGCCGTTTGCCATCGTCGTCCGTCCAGATGACGACATGTCGGCCCTTGAGGCGGCCGAGCCGAAAGTCCCGCATTCGAAGTCCCTCACCGTCTGTGCTGATACCCTGAGAAGTCGCCCGCCGACTCGGAAGGCGGGCAGGCGACCGTCCCGGATCATCGCGCGCACGGTTTCGCCCGAGCAACCCCAGCGCTCGGCGAGCATGTCCGGGGTGTAGGGGCGTTGCGGTTCAGCCATCATGCGGCCTCCCTCTGCTTTTCTGCCAGGTGTTGGCAATTCGCGGCGATGATCGCGGCCGCGACCGGCGGGCAGACCGAGTTGCCGCACATGCGGGTCTGTTCGGTCTTGGTGAAGGCGCGGCCGTCCGGAGCGGTGTCGATCCGGTAGCTCTCGGGGAAGCCCTGGGCGCGGAACATCTCGCGCGGGGTCAGCATGCGCATGCCGATATCGGCGATTGCATAGGTCGCGCCGTCGATCTCGACCGTCACCAATCCGAAGGTGTCGCGGGTCGAGAGCGTGTGCAGCGGCGCGTCCGCGGCCTGGCCGGTGCCCGCGCCGTAGTATTTCTGCAGGAAGGCCGCGACCAGCGCGCCATGCCCGCCCCCGGCGCAGAGCGTCGGCGCAGGCGCGGCGAGGGACTGATCGCGCCGGGTGGTGCCGTGCAGGCTCATCAGATGCGCGGCCACGATCTGCTGCTGCGTGCCGCGGGTGGTGAGGGTGGAGAGCGGGGCCCCGGCCGGGCGGCCGGCATGGCGCTGCATCCGCGCCCCGGCATTGTGCTGGGCGAGGAAGGCCGCGACGAGGGCATGCTTGGCGCCGCCCGCGACCACGGTGCCGAGCGGGCGGTCGAGCCCGGGCACGCGCGGCGCCTGGCCCGGCCGCTCGCCATAGCCGGTCTGGATCAGGGTCGGCACGACCAGGGCGTTCTGGTCCTTGGCGCTGGCGGTTACGGTGTGCAGCGGGTCGAAGCCCGACCGCACCGCGCCGCCCTGCTGGGCGTAGGTCACGAGGAACGGCTCCTGCGCCTCGATCACATAGCGCATCACGCCGCGGGCGATGCGGCGCAGGGTCGGCTCTTTCAAGGGGCGCACCGCGCGCAGCCCGTGCCGGGCGAGGATCTCGGCCGAGCTGTCGAAGATCGACGGGCACGGCAGCGACCAGTCGACGATCCCGGCGGCGGTCCGCCAGGGCGCGCGGCGGCCCGCCCGCACCTCGGGGCTGTCCGGGGCGCCATGGGTCGGCGCGGGCCAGACGATGGGGCGGCCGTCGCGGCGGGCGACCAAGAACAGCCGCTTGCGGATCGTGGGCGCGCCGTAGTCGCAGGCCCGCAGCTCGCGCCACTCGACGCGATAGCCGAGGCGGCGCAACTCGCCGACCCAGTGGCGGAAAGTCTGGCCGCGGCGCTCGGGACTAGGGCGGTTGGCCTCGGTCAGCGGCCCCCAGTCGCGGAACTCCTCGACATTTTCCAGCGCGATCACCTCGGGCCGGACCCGACGCGCCCAGAGCACGACGACCCAGGCCAGATCGCGGATGTTGCGGGCGACCGGCTTGCCGCCCTTGGCCTTGCTGTGATGCTTGCAGTCGGGGCTGAACCAGGCGAGCCCGACGCGGCGGCCGCGGCAGACCTCGGCCGGATCGACATGCCAGACATTGGAATTGAGGTGGTGCGTTGCCGGGTGATTGGCCTGGTGCAGGGCGAGCGCGGCGGCATCGTGATTGATCGCGACATCGGGGCTGCGGCCGAGCGCCATCTCGATCCCGGTCGAGGCCCCGCCCCCGCCCGCGAAGCTGTCGACGATCAGCGGACGGGGATCGGCCGGGCGCTCGGCCGCGAAGTCGAACAGAAGAGACGAACCGTCAGCCATGGCTCAGCCCATCCCCAGCGCGTCTTTGTACATCTCGAGGATGGCTTCCTCTTCGGCGATGTCGTCCCTGTCGCGCTTGCGCAGCGAAATCACCTT
>NZ_QAYC01000020.1 GCF_003053725.1 Rhodovulum kholense | reverse complement strand
CCAGCGGCTCGGGGCCTGGTGCAGGGCGAGCTTCGAGCCATCGAGCAGGCCCTGGTGGTGGCCCTCGCAGAGCGGGATCGCCATGCAATCGGGGGTGCGGCGCGTGCCGAACCGGCCATGGATGCAGTGATGCGCCTGCGTCGGAGACAGCTGGGGCAGCCCCCATTCGGCGCAGATGCAGCAGGGCAGCGCGCGGATGCGGTCGAGGTGGACCGGATCATCTGGTTCGCGTGGCGCCTTGAGCCCGAGCGGGCCGCGGCCGGACAGGTCAGTCATGCCGCCCGCCCCACGGTCCACGGGTCGAACCCCATCTGCTGGGCGAACCGCATCTGGGCGAGCCGGAAGAAGGCTGCGAACTCGCTTTCGCCCATCTTGTCGAAGGCGGTGGACTGGACGCGCACTTCATCCCGCCCGGTCAGCGGGTTGTGGTAGACATCGACGTAGCCGCACAGGCGTTTCAGGTCCTGGTGCAGATGCGAGGTGGTCGGCCAGGCGTCCACGTTCTCGATCGCGGCATGCAGCCCCGCCCAATAGGCGGCGTTGCGCGGCAGCGTGCGGCCCTTTCGCGGCTTCGCGGTCAGGACCTGCCCGGTGATCAACTTGTCCAGCATCGGGCCGCTGTGCGGACCATAGGGCATGAGGCCGGTGGGCGTCTTCTGGATCAAGATCGGCGGCGGGTTCTGCATCACCTCGCCTCCGGGAAGGTGGTCGCGCCCGCCACGGCGCCGTGCGGGACATAGGCGGCATCTTCCTTCCGCAGTGCGTCCAGCATCTCCCCAAGCTCGGCGGCGATCTCGCGGAGGCGCTGACGCGGAAGAAGCGGATACCGCAACGTGTCGCGGCCGGACACGATGGCATCGAAAAGCGCGTCCTTCGCGCATTCGATGGCGGCTGCGGGCTCGACGGCGGCTTGAACGGGGGCGGCCATCAATACGCCTCCTTCTCTTCCCAGACGCGGACGCCTGCGATCACCCGGTCCTTGTGGTGGCGGCGCACATAGCCCTCGACGAAATCCGTGAGGGCGTCGCGGTCGTTCTTGGCGATGTCGTGCAGGGCGGCCTTGTGGCTCTCGATCTCGTACCGGCTGACGGTGCGGACCCCTTTCACCCGATCCTTGCCGGCCGCGCTGGCGGCCTTCTGGGCGGCCTTCGCCTCGGCCTGAGCCTGGGCGGCGGCGCGCTGCGCCTCGATGTCGCCCGCGGCGGCCGTCCGGGCCGCTTCCTCGGCCTCCCGGCGCTTGCGGTCGGCTTCGGCCCGGGCCTTCCGGGCGGCCTCGTCCTGCTCGGCCTTGAGCCTGACCTTGAAGGCGCTCACCAGAGCGGCGAGCCCTTTCTTGATCCGGTCGAGGTCTTCCAGCGTCGGTTTCCAGCGCGCGATTTCGGCCTGCCATGCCGCATGGAGCGGCTTCGTTGCCGCGTCCCGGGCCGTGCTGACGGCCTTCTCGGCCGCCTTGATCTCCTTCGCCAGATCGTCGACCGCCTTCATCTGGGCCGCGGTAGTGACCTGCGTTCCGTCAAGCCAGCCCTCGGCCTCGGTGATGAAATCGCCATAGGGGGCCAGCGCCTCGTCCAGCGGGTCGGGCGGGTTGTTCCCGCCGATCACGGCGCGCGGGTTCGCGCCCTCCTTCGAGGAGGTCGGGGTCATGTCGTTCATGGGATCTGCCTCAATACGGGATTTCGTCGTCGCCAATGTCGGAGGCGGCGCGCGTCAGGGTCAGCTTCCGGGCGTCCTTGGTTCGTTCCAGTTCGGAATAGAGGCCGGGCTCGGCGGCCTTGATGTCCTTGAGAACGGGGGTTTCGTGCATCCAGATCCCGCCGAGGTCGTCCAGCGCGGCCGCCCGTTCCAGCGATCTACGGATCCGTCCGGCTGCAGCCCGAGGGTCAAACCGTGGGGGCTCGGGCTGGCGATCCTCGGCCGCCCGCCCGGCACCCTGGGCGTCGTCGTCCTTCGCGGCCGAGAGCCCCAGCGCGAGCTTGAGCGTGTATCGCTGCAGGTAGGTCGCGGCGCTGCCGATGGCCTGATAGGCGTTCTTGTTGCCGCTCTGGTCGGGCGGGCCGCTGAGGGTCGTTTCCTCGCTGTAACCGTCGCAATGGGCGACGATGCAGGTCACGGCCAGCCCGCCGCGGTCGCTCTGCTGAGACCGGAAGCGATAGGAAAGCCCGTGCTGGGCGAGGATCGGGTCAACCTCGCGCGCAATCGCGTCGAGGGTCTCATAGGAGTAGTTGGTCCGGTCGCTGGTTTTCTTGCTCACGTAATCGACCGTCGCGCCCTTCATGATGGGCTTGATTTCGGCCCGAGCCGCCGAGATCGCAGCATCGAAGGCCTTCCGGGCGCGCCCGGCTTCCCAACGCTCGTGAAGGGCGATCAGCCGCTCGACAGTCTCGATGCTCGCGCCGTTCGCGACGGCCTGCGAAATCATCCCCATGGGAGTGATCGCGCCGAAGCTGGCCGGGGTCGCGGCTTCGTCCTGCGGGATCTTCGTCAGTTCGCCCATTGGCTCACCTCGCTTCCGTGCATGTCGTGGATCACCTGACCGATGGCCTTGTCGGCGACGTGGCCGATCAGGCCGATCACGAGCAGGCCAACGGAGGTCCAGGCCAACCACCGAACGGCCCGGGCCGCATCGCGCAGGATCGCGCGGCGCCGGTCGCGGGCTTCGGCCCGGCCCTGTGGCGTGCTGATCGGGTCCAGCGCCTCGGCGGTGCGGAGAGGGCCGATCATGCCGCCATCCCCGCGAGGCGGTCCTCGAGCCCGCGCCACGCCTCTTCCGTGACTTCGGTCATGGCCGGGGTGTTGAAGTCGAGACGGAAGACCCGGGCGGGCCGGTCCTCGTCAGCAGCGGCGGCGAGCTGGTCCAGCGCGTCGTCCCATGTCGCAGCGGGATCGGGCGCGCCGACACCGAGGGGACCGAAGTCGGTCATAACCAGCCAGTGGGGGCCGTTCAGCGCCAGCATCACATCGCCTCCCGCAGGGACGCGAGGAAATGGAAGGCCGCGGCGATCAGCCCGAACTGGGTCCCGGCGACGAACAGCGCGAGGGCGAAGCCGCGCCAGGTGGGGGTGTTGTCGTGCATGGGGTGTCCCCTTGCTGTGGTTGCAAGGAGATGTGTAGCGATATTCGCTACACTTGGCAACATAGAATGTAGCTTTTTCCGCTACATCGCGCCTTCACCCCATCAGCGCCAGGGTGACAGCATGAAAAACCCCGCGCGAGGCGGGGCCGGGATGGCCGCGGAGTGCGGCTTTCTGCGTGGTAGCGCCTTCGCCCTCAGCGGAAGTTATCCTACCGCTAAGAGGCTTTTTCGCTACGCGCTCAACGCAGACAGCACCCTTTTCGCCAGCCCTGGCGAATAGGTTAGGGGCCGTGACCAAAGAAGATGAATCCCCAGCTCTGCGGTCGGACCGGACTGGCGCCAGGGCGGCATAACGCTTGAGTGTCTGCCGCCGCCCGCTTGGGCGCTCGCTGCCGATTGCCGACGTTCGACACCTCAAGCCCGCGCCGCCCGCGGATCACGGAAGCGGCCGTTCATCGCGGCTGCAGCACGCGCAGGAGCCGCAAAGGTCCGGAGAGCGGGACAAACCAACCGTTCGCCTTACTGTAGTAAATGACCAATCGCACCACAAATGTATCGTCCGTTCTCATGCTCTTTGATGATAGCCGAGGGGGCAAAGTATGCATTCGCTGCGTTTGAAGGACACCCATCCTATAGGGCGGGTTTATTTGACCCGCCACAAATTGTTCCTCAAATGGAAATCTGGGCATCCCTAATAGATCGCTCTAACTGCTCCAGCCTGGGAATCATCAATTGAATCTCCGACAACGCAGTCTTCCAATGATCTTGGCTGTCGATAGGATTTGCGATCAAATTCAGTTCATTATCAAGCACCGCAGCGGACTTCTTTATTCTTCTTTGCACGGCATCTTCGAGGTCTAACGGCGCTTTTGTGCGCAGGCAATCAATGGTCTCACCTAGTTTTGCAAGATCATCTTGTTGATCTCTACCAGTTCTTCGGTCATGCGGCATACTAGCGATCCAAGGGGTGACCGCCTCTTTAGCAGCCTCCATGGTAATAATTAAATTTCTGAGACGCTTCAAATCTTCATCTGCATTTCGTTTCTTAAGAACCTTTTGGACAGCCTTTTTTGCGTCGTCTGCTTTCCAGTAGGCAGCGCCAGAAATCACAAGACCAAAAATCGTTAGCGCTAGAGAAATAATGTCCATTATTCCACCGCCTTAGTTGCGGCTTTCCGGATGAGCGGCAGCTTCGAGGACTTTCATCAAATCTTCTTTGCGCATTGGAAAGCGGTGCTGATAATCAATCTTGCGCCACTCAATGAGCATCCTCTCATAAATCTGCCGCATCGGCATGTGGGAATTGAAGTAAAGCTCCTCCTTGAGTGGGAGGTGCGTAAACCGACCAAGTCGTTCAACAGTGAACGCTGCAAACCCCATGAGCTTGGACTCGTTGTTTCCGTCATATCCCCTGAAGCGAGTGAAATACTCTTTATGCAGATCTTTTAACTTCAATTCTTGGATCGTCTGATCGATGGACAAAAACATGTCCATTACTTCCCAGACCTCTTTCGACTCCTCGGGTGTCATGGCATCGTTGCCATCCAAAATATGGTCCATCCCCATGTCGTAAACGAACGAATACCCCTGTTCGACAGCTTCACGTTGGACCGCCAGTTCATCCGCTTCGTTTGGGTAAAGTGCTTCCAAAATCCTTAATTGGTTGGACAGGTAATATCGCTCCAGTTTGCTCAGTTCCATGTGTTCTTTCTTTCGCGTGCAATGGGCAGTCAACCAAGCGGACTTCATCACAGAAGGGACGGTTTGAAAAGGCACTCTGCGCATAGCTGCCGTTGGCGCATCGCGCAGCACCCGCGACTCTGGGCTCGGAGCGGACCTGCGGCGGCGCAGCGTGGCGCCGGAGCGCCTGGCGCCACCGACTCGGGCGCTCCCTGCCGATAGCGGCCGTTCGACGCCGTTGAGCGCGGCATACGTGGTCATGGTGCGGCCATGAAAAACCTATGTCATCGCTTCAACAGCCGCCTCCGAACATGGCCGCGCAAGCGGAGATCGAATGCGCCGTGAGATTTGTCGGCATGCACAGACAGTGCCGTAGGGTGCACGCTCTCTTGTGAGAGTCAGACCGCGAAACCATGAGTACATCCAAGCGACTGCCACCAGACCGCTGGGGCCACACCTCGTTCAGCGGACGCGCGGCCGGACAGAGACTTATAAAGGACTCGGCCTTAGATTTGGCCACTTCACACTCTACTTCACATGGTGTAGCGTTGGGAAAACAGCGAGGCAGGGGAGATCATGGCTGACAGGATCGCAGACCCGCTCCTCGGGCAACCGCCCGAGCGGGTGCAGCTTGATGCTGCGCCCTTGGTCCGTGTCTTGGGCCAGGTTCAGTTTCCGAGAATCATCAAGATTAGCTCAGAGCAGCATATTGGAGATTTCCAAGAGGCTATCCGCAAGTCCTACCCATTCATTGAACGGGATACGGCGCAGTCTGTCCAGCTGAACTTCGATGGAGGTGGACTAAAGAGCGCAGCAACCGAGGAGGTTATCTGGCGTTTTTTTGATGGCACCCGGCTATGGCGTGCTTCACTAAATCCGTCTTCATTGACCCTGGAGACTACCAAGTACACGTCCCGCCAAGAGTTTCTTGATCGGTTTAAGTTTCTCATCGAGGCATTGGGAGAAGCAATTCAGCCCACAATCGCAACGCGTGTCGGCTTTCGTTATGTGAACAGACTGGATCGCCCACAGGACATTCAAGATCTAGAGCAACTAGTTTACTCAGATCTTGTAGGGCTGCTTTCTGCAACGCTTCGCGAAAAGGTTGAGCTAACGGTTTCTCAGGCACAATGCACTACGTTGGAGGGCAGGCTTTTGGTTCGATGGGGCCTGCTCCCGGCGGGAGCCACACATGACCCTGACATGGCCCCACCGGTGAATGCACGTAGTTGGATGATGGACATAGACTCGTTCACCACTTCTGGTCTTCCAACTGATGGCTTTCACACAGGTGATATCCTCGGGAAACTCGACACTATGGCCAACCGCGCCTATGCATTCTTCCGCTGGAGTGTAAAAGGGGAGTTCCTGAATAGATTTAGGGGGGGCACGAAATGATGCCGTCAGTTTGCGCCGCAGTTGCACTGTCGATAAATCCGTCCGCAGCAGTGTGGGACCAGGCCACGCAGTACGATACTGTAATTTCTCTATTTCCTGCGATGCCACCAACATCCGCATCCGCTGGAGGGCTCGTCGACCTTGCTCAGTTTCGGCCATCCGAAGCGCGGATTTGGAGCAGTTTTGAACGAGGCTCGAGCGGCGGCTTCGACTTATCGACACTGATTGAAGTCGCTGAGGACAGTTGGTCCGGCGTTCATCTTGTAAGAGAATTGCGGCAGCTGTCTGGGCTAACTTGGCAGCAGGCTGCTGATCTTGTTGGCGTGAAGCCGCGCACCTTGCACAATTGGGCGACCGGTCAAACGATTGCTGAAAAGAACCGTCGCAGGCTTGGCGAAATCTTGGCTGTGTTGCGTCACATTGACCAAGGCTATGCGGAGGCCAATCGGGATCTTCTCCTGAACGCTTCGGTTGGCGGAGACACCATTTTTGCTCTCATGGAGAATGGTGAGTTTGACAAGGTCATTTCGCACGTTGGTCGCGGCATCGGGCGAACGAGATCAAGAGAGGCTCTCTCGCAGCGCACAATCGAAAAGTGGGGGGCTGAGCATTTTGGTGAAGCTCTATCTGCAGCTATCGACGACGGGGATGGAGAGATTACTCCAAGTCGGCCAATGGGTAAGCGGCAAGCGAAAGCACAACGGAAGGGCTAGTGAGGTGCCAACTTGGCCGAGCATGACGATCAAGTCGCTACCAAACCTTTGTCAGAATGGCGTCAAGGTGACTTCGCTCTTGGGGTCGGTTCGTTCTTGTTCGGAGATCTTCCCGAGGAGGGTGATCAAGAGAGTATTGGTGCGTTTTTCGATGATGTTGATCCCGCAGGCTTCGTAGTCGTTTCGCAGACTTGTGATGTCGTCAGTGATCCCGGCAAGTTTGGCTTTGTTGCCGTCTGTCCACTGATCCAAGTGAACGGCACTCGGATCAAAGAGATCGCGCGTGGAAGAGCTCCACGTCTTGGTTTCGTCGAGCACGCTCCAGATGGTTTTGTTGCGGACTTGGCTCGGCCTATGACTGTTAGCAAACAACTTCTGGCATCCTGGGAGCGGCGCATAGGTTTCTCCGATCCTAAGCAGGCCTTCGAATTTTCTCGCAGCATCGAGCGGACATTCGGTCGATTTGCGTTTCCCGACGCCTTCAATGAGTGTATTCGCCCGCTGTTATCCAAGGCAGCCTCGAAGTATGGAAAGCCAGATTCTCCTTTGGGTAAGGCACTTCGATCACTATCAGAGCTTCGCGTTCGACCATCAACAAACGATTGGAGAGAGAGCGACATCCGCGTGCAGTTCTTCCTTATCTTCGAGCCGAAGGAGAAACGCGTCTTATCGCCTTTTGAAATCAAGGTCGAATTCGAGGCCGTCTTAAATGAATTGCCTTGGCAGGATGGCTACGGGCCCGATGATCCGCTCGTGAGAATTGGCGACTATGACGATTTTCTTGCGCGGGATTACGTTGAGAGCTTTCCCCTCGATGTGAACGCGCTCTCGTTTGCGGCGGCCTATTCGCAAGACTAGGCTTCAGATATTGATCTTCAAAGCCAGGACTGAATTGCCGATGGCAGCAAGAGCGACGGCGGAGAGGAAGCCTGCGCTATGCATTGCGCTAGCCTAGGACTTCGGCCCCCCGCCACGAGCGACCGATCCCATCCACATGACGCGGCGACCGGCTCAACGTCTGCTTCGGGGGTCGCTCCGGCGACCCTTGGGTAAGACTCGGAACAGCAGTTCCCTGCCCGATGTGGGCCAACACTTATACCTTTCGCGCTAGCTCGGCCGGCCAGTGCAGCTTTATCGGTGCCGCCCACTTGAGCCGGACCCCGTACATCGTCGGCGTCTGGTCGTTGAAGCTGTGCAGATCGAAGGTGCCATGGTCTCGTCCTGGGCGGACCACCTTCACCCAGCCGAGCCCCTCTTCGCACTCGCAAACGCATCGTTTGCCTATGGCGTCGCTGGGCACGCTTCCGTCCGACCAGCGGGTGTAGAACAGCAGGTCGCCGGCCGAATAGACCGGTTCCATGCTATCGCCCTCGATCTCCACCGCCACGATGTTGTGCGGCGACAGCCCCGGCGGACACTCGACCTGCGGCCCGTCGCCCTTCTCGTAGGTGTCGAAGACGGGCACCCGCGCGCCTGCGCCAACCTTCCCTGCGATGGCTATGGTAGCGATCCGGGCCGTATCGCTAGGAAGGTCAAAGCCAGTGATCTCAGAGATCAACAGCATTTCTTCAGCCGAGATCGTTCGCTTGCCCAGTGTCATCTTGTTGATGATCGAGCGGTCGATCCTCTTCTGCACGCGCGCGTCAAGAAGTTCGGCCAAAGCCGACTGGCTCAGCCCGGAGTGATCCAGAGCTTGAATGAGCCACTCGTTAAGGGGCGCTGATATCGGGGTTCGCGGAGCCATGTCAGCGAACAGCATATCCGCGACGCCAAGCATCATCTGTAACGAAAATCGCTACAAGCCATATTGCGAATAGTAGCTAAAATCGCTACATCAGCTGTATGGAACCGGCTAGCACCATCATTTCGGCCCTTGGCGGCCCCTCCGCAGTAGCGAAAGTCATTGGCATTCACCGGACGCGGGTGTCGATGTGGCAGGCATCGCGCGAGCGGGGCGGCACGGACGGCCTCGTGCCATACAGGCACATTCCGAAGCTTCTTGAGCTGGCTGCCGAGAGGGGCGTCCCCCTCTCGGCAGCGGACTTCATCCCTACGCCCACCGAGGACGCCGCCTGATGCCGTGCCCCCGGTCCCCCATTCCTCAAATGCACAATCAAAACGGCTTTGCTCCATGCGCCCAAGGTGCGCGCGGGGCGGGTCGGCTTCCAGCTAAACGGTAACGGAGCGGTTCACATGGCACGTGCGCAGAAAGCCGGCACCATCCAGGACGCGATCCGCGGAGCGCTGGACGCGACCGGCAAGAAGGATCGGGACATCGCCGATTTCCTCGGCATCCGCGGCTCGACGCTGTCCTACGGGACCGAGGAAAACGAGGATCGGCCCGGCGGTCTGGGCGTCAACTACCTGGACCGGCTCTGCAAGCTGTTCCCGGCCGCCGCCGCTCCTCTGGCCCAGCACTTCGCCGGGCTGGCTGGGGGCGTGTTCCAGCCGATTGATCTCGGGCCGAATGTGGCCAGCCTCTATTCGCATTGCAGCGACATCGCGAAGGAATGCGGCGAGGCACAGGCAGCGACCCTGAGGGCGGCCGAGAGCGCCAAGGGGCGCGATTGCCAGGAAGCCGAGCGCGAGATCGACGAGGCTGTCGAAGCCCTGCTGCGGGCCAAGGCCATCATCCGCAAGCAGCGGGGGGCGGCATGATGGACGTCACCAGATCCACTCGCGGCACGGCCCCCGGCTCTGCGCCATTTCGCGCGGCGGCCGGGGGCAAGGGGGCAGCATGCCCAGCCTGACCGTCCAAGTGAAAGATGGCCGCGCGATTGTGGATCTGCCTCTGGACGAGGTGCACGGTCTGCGAGTCGCGATGCACCCGCGGCTGGCGGGCGAGCCCGAGAGCAACTCCACCAAGGCGATCCGCGAGGCTTTCGACAAGGCCCTCGCCCGGGCGCAGATCAGGGCGGGCCGGGTATGAGCCTGCACCGCCACGAGCATTTCAGACAGGAGGTGTCCAGATGAAGGACCGATCCGCCATCGGCCGGCGCAACCGCGCCAAGGGGGCCGAACTCGAGCGCGAGGTCGCCGCGGCCCTGTTCGACCTGACCGGCATCGCGTTCCGCCGCAACCTGCGCCAGTGCCAGGACTCCGGCTGGGGTGATCTGGTGACGGACGATCCGGCCTGGCCGTTCTCGATCGAGTGCAAGCGCCGATCCGCAGGGACCGGCTGCGCTGACGACTGGCGCGCGCAGGCGGCCGCCAGTGCCCGGAAGGCCGGGCAACTGCCCGTGGTGGTCTATCGCTTCGACCGGCGGCCGATCCGCTGCGCCTTGCCGCTGGGCGCGATCCGCGCGGCCTTTGGCGACGGGGGCGCAGCACCGCCCGAGGAATGGGTCGAGTGCAGCCTGGACGGGCTCGCCTACCTCGCCCGCGAAATCATGGCCGTGCCGGGCATCGCCGGGATCGAAGGGGCCGCGCCATGAGTATCAGGATCATGGCCGAGATCTGGGACAGTGAATTGTCCGACGTCTACGAATGCGCGGTGATGCTCGCGCTGGCGAACCATGCCGATGACGAAGGCCGGTGCTATCCCTCGGTCTCAAGGGTCTCCCAGCTCGCGCGCTGCAGCGAGCGCAAGGTGCGCCAGATCATCGGGGCCCTGGAGGAGCGTGGCTATCTGACGATCTATCGGAACGCGGGGCCGAAGGGCTGCAACGTGTTCTTCGTTCGCTCGACCCCTGCACCGCGTGCACCCCTGCATGATGTGCACCCCCCTGCACAGCGTGCACCCCTGCACGACATGCACCCCTGCACACCGTGCACCCAACCCCTGCACGCTGTGCACCACCCCCCTGCACAGCGTGCACCCGAACCGTCAGAGAACCATCAGGAACCGTCAGAGAGAGAAGCTGACGCTTCTCGTGCATTCGCGCCGTCTTCCGAAATCGAAGATGCGATCACGCTGTTCAACGAAACCGCCGAGCGCGTCGGCTTGGCCAGGGTCCAGAAACTCACCCCGGCCCGGCGCCAGGCCCTCAAGACCCGATTGCGTGAGGTTGGCGGCATCGACGGCTGGCGGGAGGCGATGCGCCGCGTCGAGGCCTCGGACTTCCTCAGCGGCCGAAGCCGAGACCCCACGCACTCATGGCGCTGCAACTTCGATTTCCTGGTCAAGCAGGCCAACTTCACCAAGCTCATGGAGGGCAACTATGACAACCGATCTGGCAACCGTGGACCCGCGCCTTCCGGCCGAGGTGGATCGGGGTCTGGCCTATTTGACGCGTGTGCTGCGGTCGCTGCACGCCGCGCCGGCCGAGCGTGAGGCGGCGGCGATGATCGCGGCCCAGCTTTCCAGACCCGGCGATCCGGTGCGCACCATGGCCCGCGTCGGCGCGCTCCTGACCCCTTATTTCGACAAGGATACGCCGCGGGCGCTGCGCGAGATCGAGATGGAGGATTGGGCCGACGCTCTGGCCGATTTCCCCGATTGGGCCATCGAGCGGGCGGCGAAATGGTGGAAGTCTGCGGACAACCCGCAGCGCCGCAAGCGGCCCCTCGAGGGCGACATCGCCGAACGCTGCCGCATCGAAATGCGGGCCGTCCGCGCGGCCAGGATCCGGGCGCGCAGCGGGTGGGCCGGGACCGAGGCCCCCGAGGACCGTGAGCGCTGCAGCCCCGAGGCCGCGGCCCGGGCCATGCGGGCCGCCGGTTTCAGCCCGGCGGAAGACTTCACCGGACCGAAGCGGTTCGGCGCAACCGAAACGGGCCAATCCGCAACCGATGAGCAGAGGGGAGCCGCCTGATGGCCGGATCTGTCAACAAGGTGATCCTGATCGGCCACCTGGGGCGCGACCCGGAGGTCCGCACCTTCCAGAGCGGCGGCAAAGTCTGCAACCTGCGGATCGCCACCTCCGAGGCCTGGAAGGACCGCAACACCGGCGAGCGTCGCGAGCGGACCGAATGGCATCAGGTCTCGATCTGGGGCGAGGGCTTGGTCCGGCTCGCCGAGCAATACCTGCGCAAGGGCTCCAAGGTCTATGTCGAGGGCAAGCTCGAAACCCGCAAGTGGCAGGACCAGACGGGGCAGGACCGTTACACGACCGAAATCGCCGTGCGCCCGTTCGCCGGGGAAATCGCGTTCCTGGATCGCCGGGAGAGCGGCGGGAGCGACAGGGGCGGCGCGGGGACAGGAGGCCATGGCTACGGCCAAGGTCCGTCAGGCGGCCCCGCGGGCGGATATGGTGGCCCCGATCTCGACGACGAAATCCCCTTCTGAGCGCGGGCCCGATGAGCATTCACGAGATCAAGGGCAAAGGCGTGAACCGGGCGCGGGTGGTCTGTGATGGCTGCGGGCGCGAGGAGGTCGTGACCTGCAACTACCTGCATCGACCCGGCAGGGTCTGGGTGCCGGATGCGGGGCAGATAAACCGGAAAATGATCGGGCAAGGCTGGGCCGAGGTGAAGGGCAAGCTCCACTGCCCGATCTGCGAAGCGAAACGAAAGGCGACAGGCATGACGAAGACGACGACGGCTCCGGCCGCGAAACCCGCCGAGGGGCTGCGCCAGCCCTCCCGGGAACAGCGCCGCGAGATCGTGGATATGCTGCGTGAGGTCTATGACCCCGAGGCGGAACGCTACCGGCAGAACGACACCGATGCGACGGTTGCCGATGTGCTGGGTGTGATGCCCGGCTGGGTGGCCGAGATCCGGGAGGCTTTCTTCGGTCCCGATGGGGGCAACGAAGGCATCCAGGCCGCAACCGAGCGG
Source organism: Rhodovulum kholense (assembly GCF_003053725.1). GTDB lineage: Bacteria > Pseudomonadota > Alphaproteobacteria > Rhodobacterales > Rhodobacteraceae > Rhodovulum > Rhodovulum kholense. The sequence continues at coordinate 46,062 of NZ_QAYC01000020.1, read as the reverse complement.
CTGGCCGCTCTCGAGCGCGAGATCCGCGCGATCTCGGATCTGGCCGGAAAGCAGCAGGAGACCGCGTCGAAAAAGCTGGCCGAGGTCTCGGCGATGCGCGCGGAGCTGGGGCGGATCAAGGGCGCCGTTGGGCCCCGCGCCCTCCGGGCCGCCGGTGTGAAATAGGGGACAGGACATGGGCAAGGGCAGCAAGACCCGCGCGCGGGCGGCGAAACTGGCGAAGAAGGCCGAGCTGGCGGGCTTGCCCGGTCTGGCGCCCGTGACGCGCCGCGAGAAGGACGGCCGCGTCCGGCGCTCGACCAAGCCGGGATACGAGCGGACGGAGGCTGATGTCGCGCTGCGGGCGCGATGCCGGCAGATGGGCTGGCCGACCCGGCCCGAGGACATGGCGAGGGCGCGCGCCCAGAGCCTCGAATGCGATGCCGGGCGCGTCCTGCACCTGCTGTGCGCGCCCGACGAGGTGGGGCGGCTCTGGGGAACCTTCGCTGGTTTGTGCCGCGCCGAAGCCTCCTACGCGCGCCATTATCTTGGCATCCGCCTGCACGCCAAGACCGCCAGGATCGAGATGATGCGTGAGCGCTTCGAGATCAGCGGCGACGACGATCTGGATCTGCGAAGCGAGGAGGAGAAAGCCCGCACCGCGGTAAATCGCTGGATGGAGTGGCGTGGCCATATCGGCCACCTCGATCGCTGGCAGGAGGCGTCGATCTGGGGCGCGGTGCGGGAGCAGACCGCGCTGATCCGGGACGGAGCGGCCACGGCCGAGGGGCGCATCTATGTGCGCGCCCTCACGAAGCTGGCTGATGTCGTGGAGCGCCGGTAGCGAGCGGGGTCACCTCGATCGGCAGTAGCCCGGCATGGCGCCCTGGTATCGTCCGGCCTTCTTCTGGGCTTTGACGTAAGTCCTTTGGGGGTCGTACCGGGCGCAGCGGCCGCAATATCCTTCGGAGATCAGAATCTCGGCAATGTCGCGCCCATCAGGAAGATAGCAGCGTCCGACCTTCCGGTCGTAGGTAGTTTCCCCGTTCAATATGCAGGTCAGGCGTTGCCTTCCGATGATATCCCAAAGCCGCGCCGTGGCCCGATCTCCCATCTGGGAGCCGCGTTCGTCGCAGGTCAGCCCGTTCAGCCGGACCGGGACGCCGCCAACGACCGGCGTGTCGCCGTCGCGGAGGCGCACTGAGCCAGAGATCTGGGTCTGCACGGCATCTGCAGGCGCTCCGAGTGCGGCGGCGAGAACGGCGGCGATCAGAATGCGGAGGGGAATTTTTCGGATCATACGTCACACCGATCGCTACATCGCCTCAAGACGTGAAATTCTCTAAACGTACTCACCACGTTCTGAACGCGAGGTTGAGAAATCTGTCCTCCATGAGGCGGTCAAATCGAGGCCAAGCCGCTTAAAATATCAGCTGTGCAGTGTCACCGGCAGAACGCGACAACTCCAAAGCTTCGGCGAAGATCGACCTAAGCGGTTGACACAGGCCATGGTGGGTGACGAAGTTGCCGAATGGACCGATGAACGCGTTGAGATCGTTGAATGCTCTCAGGCTTGATGATCCTCACGGCAGGAGCGGAGTGAAACTACAGGATGTGGCAGCTTTGACAAAATAGGTTAAAACGCTTCTTTTCTTCAACTACATGTGGTATAGTTTAGCAGATCAGCGAACGCTTTGATTTGCCTCAGATAACGCGAAAGAGGTATCTATGGCCGTCGTCGAGTCATTTGTCTCTGCCATTGGCAGCTTTGCTAGCATCATCGGCCTTTCCGTTCAGATTTATGATCGATCATCTGGTCGCTCTGAGGAACTGCAGGATCAGCGGCTCGGGCTTTATGTCGCGTTAACTGACGTCTCGAAGACGTGGAAAACTATCCACAACCGCTATCATGTGCTGTCTCCTGAAGTGCGTAAGATATCTTCGCAGCTGGCAGATGGGAACGGCGGGTTAGTGGACGCTAAAGAAATTCCAGATAAGCGTTTGGTTTCCATGTTCAGGGGAGCCCCGCACCTTATGCAAAACGCGAAAAACTTCGAGCAAAGCATGGAGGTGTATTTCCGTGAACCAAGGAGAAAGATCGAGCGCGATCCTAGCATTATCGACGCGGCAATAAAGGAAATACGTGATGGCCTCGGCCTGAAGGTTTCCATCGCCGCTGAGTCAATACACCGCGCGCAAATCAGCGCCCTTGAAGCCCACGCCAATGTTTGTGGGTTTTTTAACCAAGTCGGCCCTATAATGCGGCGAGCGAGTTGGAGTGATCAGGACAGGCAGACCGTTTTGAATGAGTTTTTAAATTTTCCAGATGATTTCGATTCCGTCATATTGGACTGTGATGTCGTCCTATTAAACGTTATAGAGCTGTTCGAATATATTTCCGCTGACTTGCTGGGTGACTGAGATGACGCTATTGGAGTCAGGCAGCATGATCCACAACCTCTCCGAGAGAGAAAGAAAGCTTTCAGATCGCATCTTTGACGTCGTTTCATCTAGCGAGGGCAGCTACAAGCTGAGCGACTTAGATGTCTCGGAAATAAAATCCCTCATGGGAGAGCTTCGAAAAAACTCGCATAGCGCCATTTCCCCAAATGAATACAAGTGGTGCGTAGATTCTTATGAGAAATGGCGCTATTTTCTTGTCGGCAATGGCTTTTATGTTCCATTTGTTAGACTTAAGCGTCCGTTGGCAATAGACGAGTCTTCCCGTCCGCCGCGCACTTCGGAAGAGATTCTGAAGGAATGTAAGAATGGAAAACCGGTTGATGGGTCGATGGGCGGGCGGGTCATTGTTGGGAGAGCCGTGAGAGATTCCTTTGATAAGACAGGAAAGATCTGCGTTGAAAGCAGGAAGCGGGATTCCCTGACAGGAAAGGTTGTCAAACGCAGGAAGACGTTCCTAGTCCACGATGAAGGCAACGAAGCCGCTGAGGGCGACTTTGTTACGGCGGCAGAATGCAGGCCCATCAGCAAGAAGAAGAGATTTGTCTTGCTTTCAGTTTCCCCAATAAGGCCTGGCGAGTGGAAAATCTAATCAACTCCGAGGCGCACTTGGAGTGTCGCCGGTATAACGTCAAGTACCGTATTTAGCAGGCTGCTGATAAACGCCATCGAGCGCTCAGTTTTGCCATTGGCGCCGCACCCAAGCCCGATCGGAACGTGGCAGCGCGACGAGAGCGATTCTGAATGAGGCGCTCTGATGTCCAGAAGGGCGATCTGGGACTTTTGCAGCAGCCTGTTAGTTGCCGATTTATTTCATATCGCGCCAACGTTGGCAGGTTACCGCTTCCAGAAGTCCGCCATCTACCAAACGATCAAATGCTTGACGCCGAATCCGGCGCGTGCCAGATTGGCATCATCGGCAGGGGTTTGCGGGAACGCGAGCCCCTGTTTTCGTTTTCGGGCCTCGCCTCAGATCAGATCGTCCACCGTCACGCCAAGCGCCTCGGCGATCTTCTTGAGGGTCTGCACAGATCCGTTCTTCTTCCCGGTCTCGATCTCGTGGATCTGGACGCGGTTCACGCCCGAGCTCCTGGAGAGATCGGCCGCGCTCATGCCGCGCCAGTCGCGAAACACGCGAACCGGATGCTCGCCGTCGATGATGCGGGTCACGAACTCATGGGGAACGGACTCCTCGTCCCGCGCCTTGGCGCGATCATAGGCAAGGATGTCTTCGAGCTCTTCGGCCGCCTCGCGCAGCCGCTCGTATTCCTCGCGGGGAATGCTGACCATATCGTTCATGCTGTCGCTCCTTTCAGTAGATGCTGCCGCGAGAGCCAATTTCGAGAACGTCCAGAACCTCGCCGTTGTCGTCCATGATGACGCGCCAGTCCCCGACGCGCAGCCGGATCCCTTCCCGCCCCTTGAGAACCTTCACGTTGTTGGCCTGGCTCGCCGGATCGGCGGCATAGGCTTCGATCTTGGCGATGATCCGTTTCGCGGTGGTTCGAGGCATCTTGCGCAGAGCCCTCAGGGCGGCGGGTCTGTAGGTGATCGGCTTCATGTGGAATATGTAGCCCATAGCTAACACGTAGTCAATAGCTAACACGCGGCTGGGCCGCACAGGCCCGCGTGGCAAACACGCCTGACGCGCCGGGCTGGCGGCCCTATCCCCAGAAAAACTGACAGGAGCCACGCATGACCACCCTTTCGACCGACATTCTTGACGCGGGCCTGCAGCAGATCCGCGACGCGGCGAGCCCGGTGCTGCACCTCTGCTCGCAGGAGCCCGCGAGCTATGCCGAGGCCGAGAGCTACAGCCTCGGGACCAAGACCGCGCCCACCATTGGCGCCCAGGGAAACCGCAGCGGAGGCGGCCGCAAGATCGAGATCGCGACCTTCACCGATGGCGAGATTGACGCGACGGGCACGGCGACCCATTGGGCGCTGGTCGATGCGGCGACCTCGCGGCTGCTGGCGAGCCTGCCGGTGCCTGCCCCGCAGGTGGTGACGGCGGGCAACCCGCTGTCGCTGACCTCGGCCATCGAGATCGGGTTCGCCCCGGCCACGTGACATGGCGCATCCGGGCCGCGATCCGATCCGGGCGCTTGCGGCCGCCGTCGCGGCGATGCCGCCCGAGGAAGCGGTGCCGGTCCTGATGTATCTGGTCCGCGAGCTGGCGGGTCAGGCCGATGAGGCGGTCGGCCGCTGGTCGGGGCCGCGGCGCCTGACCGGGACGGAACGGGCGCTGTTTCTGATCCTTTACCGCCGCGAGGGCCGGTTCGTGGCGCGCGAGAGCCTGCTGGCGGCACTCTGGCCAGACCGGCCCGAAGCGGGCGGCGCCAACCTCTTGACCGTCTACCTGTCGCGCCTGCGCTCCAAGCTGCGCGGGCTGATCGAGATCGACTGCGATCCGTGGTCCGGCTGGACGCTGCGCCGGAGGCCGGATGTCGTGTTTCCCTGGGAGGAGCCCTGATGGCCCTGTCGCGTTTTCCCGCCGCCATGCCGCGCGCGGCCGAGGCGGTGATCACCGCCGCCGATGCGCTGCGCTACATCCGTGACAGCGCGGGCCACCTGCGCCTGCGCGAGATCGACGGCGCCATCGAGGCGCTGCGGGCGGCCAAGCTCGCCTGCCTGACCGCACTGGCCGAGGGGCAGAAACAGCCCGCGGCGGCCGAGGCCTTCATGGCCTCGCTCGGCGGCCCCGAGACGCTGGCCGCTTTCGGCGCGGCCCTGGCGCAGATCGACGCCGCCGCGATTGCCTGGAATGACAGCTGGGCTGCCTGGCTCGGCACGCTGGCAGTCACCGACCTGATCCAGCCCGCGACGATCCTGCGCGAGGGCGTCGAGACCCGCTACATCGCCCGCATCGAGGCGGTGTCGGAGGCGACGGCGGCCCCGCTGCGGCAGGCGCAGGCGCTGGCCGATCTGATCGCGGCGCTCGAAGCGACGGGGGCGTGATGCTGATCCTCGATCTCTTCCGCAGCCCCAGCGCCTTCCTGACCGACCCCTGGGGCTATGCCCGCAACCAGGCGGGGCATGCGCTGATCGTCGGCCTCTTGCCGGTGCTGCTGCTGGGCCCCTGGGCCGCGCTGCCGGTGCTCGCGGGCTATGTGCTGTGGGAGGTGGCGCAATGGCGGCTTTACGGGGCCGCGCCGTCGGACGGGCTGGAGGATCTGGCCTATGTCACCGGCGGGGTGCTGGCCGCGCTCTGGTGGCCGGTGCTGATCGTGCTGGCCCTGATGCTGGCCTCCGGGGTGCAATACCGGCGCGACCTGAGGGGCTGAGGTGGCCTATGCCCGCATCTCGGCCGTCTCCGGGACCGGGGCGACCAGGACCACGGTCACCGTCGAGGGGACCAGTTTCGACATTTACGAATGCCCGTTCGATGCGCAGATCGACGTCGCAACGCCGGGCGATATCGACTACCTGATCGTCGGCGGCGGCGGGGCTTCGGCCCCGACCAGCTACGGCGCCTCGGGCGGCGGGGCGGGCGGCGACGTACTGGTGGGCACACAGGCGGTCCCGGCCGGGACGCTGGCGATCACGGTCGGGCGAGGCGGGACGTCGACCACCTCGCAAGCAACTTCCGGGGGCGAAAGTTCCGCGCTTGGCCTGACCGCGCGTGGCGGCGGATATGGCGGCGGGTTCAGCAGCGGCGTGGCGATCCTGCCGACCGATGGCGGCGGGGGCGGATCGCGGGACGCGGACGACAGCATTTTCGGGGCAGCGCATCCGACCTCCTATCGGGGCGGCGACGGCACCCGGGTCAGCGGCGGGCGCAAGCATTCCGGCGGCGGGCGTGGGGCGGGCGGAAACGGCGGCGATGCCGATCCCGAGACCGGAGGCCCCGGCGGTCCCGGCATCGTATCGGCGATCACCGGTCTCTCTGTCGACTATGGCGCGGGCGGCACCGGCCGGGTCTGGATGCTCGACGTCAACGTGCCGACCGAGGCCGAGACGCCCAGCCTTCCGGGCCATGGCGGCCCCGGCATCACGACGCGGAACTATATCCCGGGATCTCCGGGCGCTGGTGGTGTGGTCATTCTGCGCGTGGCGACCCCGGGCGCCAGCACGGCAGAGGAGATCGGCGGCGGGGCGGTGGCTTCGGCTGGATCGATCTCCGGAGGCGCGGTCGGGCAGACGCACCGGTTGGGCGAATCGGCCATCGCTTCGGCCCCGGCTATTTCTGGCGGCGATCTGCGGCAGACGCATGCCATAGGCGGTGGCGTGGTATCGGCACCGGCAGCCGTGGCGGGAGGTGCGCTGGGGCAGATCCACAGCATCGGCGGCGGATCGGTCACGGTGCAAGGGACCGTCACCGGCGGCGCCATCGGGGACATATCGGCGGTTCCGGGCGGTAGCATCGCCGCACAGGTGGCCATCACTGGCGGGGCTCTCGGTCAGACCCACCGGATCGGGGGCCGATCGATTGCGGCGCGGGCCACGGTGGCAGGCGGCACGCTGGCCCAGACCCATGCCCTGGCTGGCGGATCGGTGGCGGCGCGGATCGACGCGACCGGCGGCGCAGTCGCACAGACGCACCGGACCGGCGGCGGGGCCATCGCCTCGGCCGTCGCCATCACGGGCGGCGCCTACACACAGGGGCAAGTGTCCGGCCGACGCTGGGCACGGCCCGGGGACACGCCGGGCAGGGGCAAGATCCTGACCGGGCAGCAAGGCCCCGGCAGCCTGAGGGCATGGCAATGAGCACGACCTTCACCATCAAGCGGGGCGATACCTCACCCGGGCTCGAGTACCAGCTGCCGGGCTATGCCGCAGGCAGTGGTCTGCTGACCGGCGCGAGCGTCCGCTTTCTGATGCGCCCCTGGTGGGACCCATCTGCGGCGCTGGCCATCGACGCCCCCGCCACGGTACAGGACCCGGACGGCATTGTGCGTTACGCCTGGGCCGAAGGCGATACCGGCACGGCAGGCACCTATGCCGCCGAGGTCGAGATCACCTATGCCGATGGCGCGGTCGAGACCGTCCCGGCGGCGGGCTGGCTGATGATCCGCGTCACCGGCGAGGCGGGCTGAACCAATGGCGGGCCAGTGGAGAGACAGGCGAAGCGCCGCTGAGCGCGGATATGGCCGAGGGTGGAAGGCTCTCCGCAAGAGCGTGATGCAGCGAGACAGATGGCTGTGCCAGCCCTGCATGCGCACGGGGCGCGTCACGCCCGCGACCGAGTGCGACCACGTCACGCCCAAGGCGCAGGGCGGCACGGATGACGAGGGGAACCTCCAGGCGATCTGTGCGGACTGCCACAAGGCCAAGACTGAGCGTGAGGCGGCCGAGGCGCAGGGGCGCAGGCTGCGGCCCAGCTTCGGTGAGGATGGGTGGCCGACCTGGCCTGAGTGACCGGGGGGGTGTTGAAAGTTCCCGGCTGGGGAGGCGGCAACCGGCGTGGGGAGGTTTCTTCTCGCATCCACAGTTCCACGAATGAGGGCAATCCCATGGCAAACCCGCGGCTGCCGGCCGATGTGGCGGCGGTAACGGGCGCTGCCGCGAAGAACCCGCAGCGTCACAAAGGGCGAGCGGCGCCGAAGGTGAAGGGCCTCGGCGACCCGCCAGCGTATCTCGGCGAGATCGAGCAGGAGGCCTGGCGGATGTTCGCGGATGAGATGCCGTGGCTCGGGGCAAGCGACCGGGCGATCACCGAGACCGCGTCACGCCTGCGCGCCCGGATGATGGCCGACCCGGCGATGGGCGTGAACGCGCTCGCGCAATTCCGTCTCTGCCTCTCTGCGATGGGTGGCACGCCGTCAGACAGAAGCAAGGTGGCTGCACCTGAGGAGCCTGATGACGACCCGGCCGACGCCTACTTCAACTGACCCCGCGACGGCCTATGCGCTGGACGTGGCGGCCGGGCGGATCGTGGCGGGGCCGCATGTCCGGGATGCCTGCAGGCGCCACCTGCGCGACCTCGAGGACGGGCCGGCGCGCGGGTTGGTATGGGACACGGCGGCGGCGGAACGGTTCTACGGGTTCTGCCGCGATGTGCTGCGGCTGAGCGAGGGGCAGTTCGACGGAACCCCGTTCGAGCTGGAGCCGTCGCAGAAGTTCATTTGCGGTTCGCTGTTCGGATGGAAGCGGTCGGACGGGTTCCGCCGGTTCCGGCGGGCCTATATCGAGCAGGGCAAGGGCAACGGCAAGTCGCCGATGGTCGGGGCCATCGGGCTTTACGGGCTGGTGGCCGATGGCGAGGCCGGGGCGCAGATCTATGCCGCAGGCGCGACCAAGGAGCAGGCGAGCATCCTGTTCCGTGACGCCGTGAACATGCTCGACAAGGCGCCGAGGCTTTCCGCGCGCATCCGGCGGAGCGGCGGGCCGGGGCGGGAATACAACCTGGCCCACCTGAAGAGCGGATCGTTCTTTCGGCCGGTGTCGCGGGAGACCAAGAAGACGGGCTCGGGGCCTCGCCCGCATTTCGCGCTCTGCGACGAGGTTCACGAGCACCCGGATGGCGGGGTGATCGAGATCCTGGAACGCGGGTTCAAGTTCCGGACCCAGCCGTTGCTGATCATGATCACCAACTCCGGCAGCGACCGGAAAAGCATCTGCTGGCAGGAGCGCAAGCACGCGGTCGCCGTTGCGGCTGGCGATGTCGAGGACGACACGACCTTCAGCTATGTCTGCGCGCTGGACGAGGGGGACGACCCCTTCACCGACCCGGGCTGCTGGATCAAGGCCAACCCGCTGCTGGGAGTGACGATCACGCCGGCCTATCTGGCGCTCCAGGTCAAGCAGGCACGAGACATCCCGGCCAAGGCCAACGGCATCCGCCGCCTGCACTTCTGCGAGTGGACGGACGCCGAGTCCGCATGGATCTCCCGGGCGGCGTGGGAGGCCATCGAGGACCACAGCCTGGTCCTCGACGATTTCGCCGGGCACCGCTGCTGTGCCGGGCTCGACCTCTCGGCCAAGGCGGACCTGACGGCGAAGGCGCTGATCTTCGAGGACGGGTTTGCCGAGGATGGAAAGCCGCTCTTTGCGGCATTCGTGCATGGCTACACGCCGGCCGACACGCTGCGGGCGCGTGCCGAGCGGGACGGGGCCCCTTACGATCTGTGGGTCGATGCGGGCTTTCTGACGGCAACGCCGGGCAAGAAGACCCGCCTCGATTTCGTGGCGCAGGATCTGCTGGATGATGTCGAGCGGTTCGACTTCGATTTCGTGGCGTACGACGCGTTCCTGATCGCGGATTTTGAGGCGATCATCGGGGACATGGGCGCCACGCTGCCGATGCTCGACCATCCGCAGGGCTGGAACAAGCGGAAGCGCGAGACCGAGGATGGCGAGGAAATCACGCTCTGGATGCCGGGCAGCGTCGACGAGCTGGAAACGCTGATCCTTGAGAAGCGGCTTCGGGTGCATGTGAACCCGGCGCTTCGGGCTGCGGTGATGTCTGCCACGTTCGATCGCTCTCCGGCGGACCTGCGGCGGTTCACGAAACACAAGGCGACGGCGCGGATCGACATGGCGGTGGCCCTGGCGATGGCGGTTGGGGCCGCGACCGCGCGATCGGTCGGCGAGAAAGGTGGAAACATGGACGACTTTCTCGCTGCCCTGGAGGCTTCCTGATGGGCATCGGACAACGGATCGCCGGGTGGCTGCGGCCGGTGGAGCAGAAAGCCGACACGGTCAATCTGCTGCCCAAGGTCGAGGATGGGGCGCTTGCGGCGGCTCTCGGGGGCGGCGCGGGCCATGCCGGGGAGATCGTGACGGCACAGTCTTCCATGGCATTGTCCGCAGTATGGGCCTGCGCCAACCTGATTTCAGGCACCATTTCGTCCCTGCCATTCGAGGTGCGGCGGCGCGGCGGAAATGGCGTCGATGGGCTGGCGGACCTGCACCCGCTGCACTCGGTGATCTACGACAGCCCGAATTTCGACCAGACCGCACTTGATTTCTGGGACTATCTGAACCTGAGCATCGAGCTTTGGGGCAATGGCTACGCGCAGGTCGAGCGCAACGGATCGCGGGTGGTGGCTCTTTATCCGATCCACCCCGAGGCGGTTACGGTTCGGCGGCTCTCCTCCGGGGCTCTCGAATATCGCTGGACCCGCGACGGGAAAGCCCATGTCGGCGCGGATCGCGACGTTTTGCATATTCGTGGCCCCGGCGGCGATCCTCTCGGCGGCATGTCCACGCTGCAATTCGGGCGGCAGGCGTTTTCCTCGGCGCTGGCGGCCGATCGTGCGGCTGCCGGCATGTTCAAGAACGGTCTGCGCCCGAGCGGCGTGCTGAAGTTCGACAAGTGGTTGACGGCAGAACAGCGCGATCTGGTGGAGGCAAAGCTTCCGGAAAAGTATCTCGGCGCCATGAACGCCGGCCGCCCGTTCATTGCCGAGGGCGGGTTTGACTACCAGCATATCAGCATCTCGCCGGAAGATGCTCAGATGATCGAAACGCGGCAATTTTCGGTGGAGGAGATCTGCCGATATTTCGCGGTCCCGCCCGTCATGATTGGCCACGCAGGGGCATCGACGGCCTGGCCGACGAGCGTCGAGCAGCAAGGCCTCATCTTCCAGAAGTTCACTTTGCGGCGGCGCATCAAGCGCATCGAACAGGCGGTTGCGAAACAACTCCTGAGCGCGGCCGAGCGCGCGGCAGGGCTTTCCGTCCGCGTGAACATGGAGGCGCTGCTGCGCGGCTCCAGCGCCGAGCGGGCGACCTACTATCAGACGATGACGCAGATCGGCGCCATGACCATCAATCAGGTGCGTGGCCTCGAGGGAATGCCGCCCGTTGTTGGTGGCGACGTGCCGCGCATGCAGATGCAGAACGTGCCGATCACGGAAGCGGAGACGAACAATGGAGCACAGTGATTTCGCGCTTGAGCTGAAGGCGCTGACCGACGATGGCACCGTCGAGGGCTATGCCGCGATCTTCGGAAACGTCGATAACGGCGGCGACAAGATCGCCCCGGGCGCCTTCGTCGGGGGCATGACCAAGGCCAGGCAATCCGGTCGCAGCATCAAGATGCTGTGGAACCATGATCCGTATCAGCCCATCGGCGTGTGGGAGGATCTGGCCGAGGATGCGAAAGGCCTCTGGGGCAAGGGGCGGCTCGTCCTCGATGTAGCGAAGGCGCGGGAGATCCACGCCCTGATGAAGGCCGATGTGATCAGTGGCCTTTCAATCGGGTATCGCACCCGGGAAGCGGAGCCTGATGGCAATGTCCGTGTCATCAAGAAGGCGGACCTCTTCGAAATCTCGCCGGTCACCTTCCCGATGAACGAGCGGGCGCGGATCTCTGCCGTGAAGTCGGATGGGATGGACGACGTTGTGAACAAGCTCAAGGCCGGGGACCGGCTGACCGAGCGGGAGTTCGAACTGATGGTCAAGGGACTTGGCCTGTCGAACGCACAGGCGGAGCGCGCCGCGCGCATCCACCTCAAGGGGCCGGGGGAACCGGCCACAGCGGCAAATGACGGCGCGGCGTTCATGCGCGCCTTTCTGGGCCTTTCGGCCTGATACCCAAACAGGAGGCCAATATGGCTGATGATACCAAAACGGCCGCCGAGCTGGCGGTCGAGATGAAATCTGCGCTCGACAAGTCGCTGGACGGCGTGAAGGCGCTGGCCGAGGAAGCCCTCGGCAAGGCGAAGGCCGGGGAGGCCCTGTCGGAGGATCTGAAGGGAAAGGCCGACGAGGCGCTGACCGGCATGAACGCGCTGAAGGCGCAACTGGGCGAGATCGAGCAGAAGATCGCGCGGAGCGGCAGCGAGGACGCCCCGGCCGAGGCGAAGACGGCCGGGCAATCCTTCGTCGACAGCGACGAGTACAAGCGCTTTGCCGAGGGCGGGTTCGCGCGGGGCGACCGGGCGCGGATCGAGACCAAGGCAACGCTGACCACCTCGACCGCCGCCGCGGCCGGATCGATCGGCCCGGCGCTGGCGCCCACGCGCCTGCCCGGCGTCATCGAGCTGCCCCAGCGCCCGCTGACCATCCGCGCGCTGCTGGCGCAGGGCAACATGGACGGCCAGTCGATCGAGTTCGTGAAGGAACATTCGCGCACCAATGGCGCGGGCATGGTGGCCGAAGGCGCGGCCAAGCCCTCCTCGGACTTCCGCCTCGAAGTGGTCTCGACCTCGGCCAAGGTCATCGCCCACTGGATGAAGGCCTCGCGCCAGGTGCTGTCCGATGTCTCGGCCATGCGCTCGATGATCGACAGCCGCCTCGCCTACGGTCTCGACCTGGTCGAGGAGAACCAGATCCTCAATGGCGACGGCACCGGCCAGAACCTGCTGGGCATCATCCCGCAGGCCACGCCCTATGTCAGCCCGCTGACCGGCGCCGACACCACCTCGATCGACAAGATCCGCCTGATGATGTTGCAGGCCTCGCTGGCGCTTCTGCCTGCCGATGGCGTGGTCATGCACCCCGCCGACTGGGCCTGGATCGAGCTTCTGAAGGACACCACCGGGCGCTACATCATCGGCCAGCCCCAGGGCACCATCGGCGCCACCATGTGGGGCCTGCCGGTCGTGCCCTCGATGGCGATGACCCTCGACAAGGTGCTGGTCGGCGCCTTCCGCACCGGGGCGCAGATCTTCGACCGCTGGTCGACCACGATCGAGACCGGCTACGAGAATGACGACTTCACCAAGAATCTGGTGACGATCCTCGCCGAGAAACGCCTCGCCCTGGCCACCTATCGCCCGGGCGCCTTCATCTACGGCGATTTTGGCCGCGAAGGCTGATCGGCTCTCCGAGAGGGCGGGCGAACCGCCCTCTTTCCTGAGCCGATAGGAGGACGACATGCCGACATACACGGTCCTGCGCCAGCATCTTGGCGAGCGCATGTATCTGGAAGGAGAGAAGCGCGAGGCTGCCGAGGCCGAGGTGGCCCATCTGATCGCCGCTGGCGTGCTGGGCGCGCCCGAACCCCCGCCCGAGCCCAAACCGCGCCGCGCCCGGAAGGCGGGTGACGCATGAGGGCGATCCCGGTTCTGGTGACGCCGCCCGCGCGGCCGGTGGTCTCGCTGGAAGACGCAAGGGCGCATCTGCGGATCGATCATGCCGACCAGGACGCGATGATCGAGGGGCTGGTGCTGGCCGCGACGGCCCATCTCGACGGCTGGCGCGGGGTGCTGGGCCGGGCGATCCTGCCCCAGACCTGGCAGGAAACCCATGTCGGGCCGGGCCCCTATCTGCTGGCCATGCCCGATGTCGCCGAGGTCACGGCCTCGGCCGGCGGCGCGGTCAGTGTCGAGACGACCGCCCTCGGCCCCATCGTGACGCTGGCCGATCCGGTGGAGGGCGTGACGCTCAGCTATACCTGCGGTCTGCCCGCGGCGCAGCTCCGCGCGGCCGAGGTCGCGGTCAAGCTGTACCTGACGCATCTTTATGACGGGTCCGACCTGTCGCCCGCCTTCGGCGCGATGGTGGAGGCGCTTCGATGGCGCGCGGTCTGAGCGGGCCTGCGCTCGACCAGCGCGTCACCATCGAGCGGCTGTCCCGCACCCCGGACGGCATGGGCGGCGCGACCGAGAGCTGGGCGCCCGTCGCCACGGTCTGGGCGCAGGTCCTGCCCCTGCGCGGCGCCGAGACATGGGAGGCGATGCGGGTCTCGCCCGCGACGCGGATGAAGGTGCGGATACGCTGGCAGGGCGGGGCCGCTGGCCAGCCCTTCTGCACCCCCGCCGACCGGCTGGTCTGGCGCGGCCGGGCCTACAATATCGAGAGCGCCCTGCCCCATGGGGGCCGCGAACGCTTCATCGAGATCGGGATCTCCGAGGGCGTGTCGTGAAGGTCAAGTTCGAGCTGAGAGGCATCGAGGCCCTGCAGGACATACTGCGCGACCTCATGACAGATGGCGAGGACGCGCTGATGGAAACGATCCGCGACCTGGCCAACGAGACCGCCGCCATCGCCAAGCGCGAGATGAAGGCCGCCGCCGGATCGGCACCGGCCGGGTCCTATCCGCACCAGCAAAGCGGGCGGCTGGCAGAGTCGGTGACGGCGACCCACGAACCCCGCCAGTCCCGCGTCGGGTCGGACGAGATCCACGGCTATCACCTCGAATTCGGCACCGAAAGCATGGAAGCGCGGCCCTGGCTGGTGCCGAGCTTCGAAGAGGCCACCGCCAGGGCGGAACAGACGCTGGCGGCGAAACTGCAGGAGAAGGTCGGATGATCCTCAACCAAAGAGACGCAATGCTGCGCCGGGTGGAAAGCCCCGAACGGCGCCTCGGGCGACGGATCGGCCTCGGCATCCGCCTGGCTCTGAATTATGCACGATGCGTCCTGATCATCGCCGCCTGCCTGAAATATCTGGCGGGCTGAGATGAGCTTCGAGACGGCGGCGCAGACCGCCATCTTCGCGGCGCTCGACGGCGCTCTGTCCTGCCCGGTCTACGACACGCCGCCTGCGCTGCCCGAGGGCATGCCCGACAGCGGTTTCCCTTATGTGGTGATCGGCGACGATACCCTTGTCGCGGACGAGGCCGACGACGTGATCGGCGCCCAGGTGACAGTCACCATCCATTTCTGGTCCCGCGCGCCCGGCAACCGGCAGGTCAAGGCGCTGATGGGCGAGGCCTTCGGTCTGCTGCACCGGGCCGCCCTGACCGCGCCCGGCTTCAAGCTGCTCGACTGCCTGCGCGAGTTTGCAACCGTTTCCGTCGGTCCAGACGGCAAAACCCGGCATGGCGTGCAGCGCTACCGGATCATCATGCACAAGGAGTGAGGCCCCCATGGCAACCGTAGGCTTTTCCGGCCGTCAGCTCACCATCGAGTGGGACGGCACCATCATCAAGGGCGTGAAGAACAAGACCGCCAGCTTCTCGCGCGAGGGGATCGACATCACCTCGGACGACGATCAGGGCTTCCAGACCTTCCTGCCCGAGCCGGGCGTGATCTCGGCGGAATGGTCGGTCGAGGGCATCACCGGCGACGAGACGCTGATCGCCGCCTGCCTCGCGGGCGCGCCCTACGAGACGCCGCCCGTCACCATCAACCTGCCGACCGGCGGAACGGTCGAGATCACCATGTTCCTCAGCCAGCTGGAAATCACCGGCAACACGGATGGCGCCTTCGAGTTCAGCGCGACCATGATGTCGAGCGGCATCCCCGTCTACACGCCTGCGGGGGCATGACAATGAAACGCAGCATGACGGCGATCCTCGCCGGGCAGGAGATCGAACTGGCCGCGACCTTCCGCGCGGCGGGCGAGATCGGGCAGAAGATCGCGGACCCGCTGCTGATCGCGCGCGAGATGGCGGTGACGGCGATGCTGGAAAGCCAGGGCGTCGAGCGCGAGCCGAAGTTCCGCTTCACCGTCGCCAATATCGCCCCGATCCTGCTGATCGGCGCCCGGGCCGCGGGCGACAGGCGCGATCAGGCCGCGATGGAAGAGATCGTCTTCGACGCCGGGTTCTTCGCGGCGGCGGCGGTCGCGCGCGATTACATCAACCTGCTCTGCATCCCGCAGACCGAGGAAAGCGCGGCCGAAGAGGATGCCCCCTCGGGGGAGTGACGTGGGCCGCCTTCGAGAGGCAGGCCTATCAGGCGGCCCGCGACTGGGGCGTTCAGCCCTCTGAATTCTGGGCCATGAGCCCGGCCGAATGGTGGGCCGAGGCCGATGCGAAGATCCGCGAGAGCCGCGCCGCAGCGGGCGGCCCGCGTATCAGATGGACCGCCGAGGAAATCGAGCGGGTGAAGCGAGGCAGGCAGGCATGACGAAAGTAGCGGCGGTCGAGGCGATCCTGAGTGGCGAGGCCGGATCGCTCAAGGCCAGCATTGCAGAGGCGGTCGGCATTGTCGGCAAGTTCAAGAACGATGCCGAGAAGTCGGCCCGTTCCATCGAACGCGCGTTCCAGCAGCAGGAAAAGAGCGTCGAGCGGCTGCGCAAGTCGCTCGACCCGCTCTATGCCTCGTCCAAGCGCTATGAGGTCGCGCTGGCCCAACTCGACAAGGCGCTGAAGCATGGGGTGATCTCGCAGGCCGAATACAACCGGACCCTGGGCCTCGCCGAAAAGGCCTATCTGGGCGGCGGGAAACAGGCCGCAGCGGCGGGCGGTGCGCTTGGGGTGCTGGGCAACATGTCCGATCAGACCCGGTACCGCATCCAGAACATGGGCTACCAGGTGCAGGACATCGCGGTGCAGCTGCAGATGGGCGCCAAGGCCTCGTCGGTCTTCGCGGCGCAGGGGTCGCAGATCGCCTCGATGTTCGGGCCGGTCGGGGCTGTCGTCGGCACGCTGGCAGCGGTTGGCCTGCCGCTGCTGGCAATGGCGTTTTCCAGCGCGGCGAAGGACGGGCGCGATCTCTCCGAGGTGCTGGATGATCTGGAAAGCTCGGTCGCGGCGCTCGACGCGGTGACGCGCACCTATTCCGCGAAGGGGCTGGTCGAGCTGAAGGAGCGCTATGGCGAGGTCAATGCCGAGATCCTAACCCTGATCGAGCGGCAGAAACAGGTGGCGATCGCCGATGCCGTGCGCGATGCCGATGCGGCGGCAGAGGGCTTTGCGGACGAACTGGAACGGATCTCGGATCTTGTCACGCGCGCCGACTACCAGTTCGCGCCGGTCGAAAAGCTGAGGGAAGAGTTCGGCCTGACGCTTGGCGCGGCCCAGCAGCTGAAGATCGCGTTCGACCAGCTGGCAGCGGCCAAGACCTTCGATGCACAGGCCGATGCCATGGCCCGCATCCTGTCGCTGATGGAGGGCACGAAGCTTGAGACAGACGAGGTGTTCAAGCAGCTGGTCCGCGCGGAGGGCGCCATGCGCCAGCTGGCGGCATCGGCCCCCCAGGCGGGCTGGATGTCGGGGGCCATCGCCGAGGTGAAGACCCTCGCCACGGCCCTCTGGGATGCGGCGAAGGCGCGGGCCGCGGCCGAGACCGCGGCCAATACCGATGCGGCGGGCAACCCGATCCTTCCCGGCGTGAGCCGCACAAGCCGCCCGGAACACGCCCCGCCTGGCACCGGCGGCGTCGAGTGGGGCACGCCCCCCAAATCTGTCGGCGGGGGCGGCGGCGCGAACAAGGTGCAGACCGAACTCGACGCCTTGCGGCAATCGCTGATGACGCAAGAGGAAATGCAGATAGCGAGCTATGACCGCCAACGGGAGGCGCTTCTGAAAGCACGCCAGCAGGAGCTTATTGATCAACAGGAATATGATGCGTTGATCGAGCAGACCCGGCAGCAGCACCAGGACCGCATGGCCCAGATCGACGCCTATCGTTATGGCAACGGGCTGCAGATGACCGAGGCCTTCCTGGGCGACATGGCGTCGGCCTTCGCCACCGGCGGCGACAAGATGGTGAAGATCTCCCGGATCTTCGGCGCCGCGCAGGCGCTGATCAGCACCTATGTCGGCGCGGCCAAGGCGCTGGAACTGCCCTTCCCGGCCAATATCGCCGCCGCCGCCAAGGTGATTGCCGCTGGCATGAGCTTCGTCTCGGCGATCAAGGGCGGGTCGAAATCGGCCTCTGGCGCCAGCGGGGCCGCCTCGGCCGGGGCCGCGGCCCAGGCGGCGGCCCCGGCGCCCCAGCGTACCGCCACCATCAATGTGCAGGGCGACGTCATCGGGCGCCAGAGCGGTGAGGCGCTGGTCAAGGCGCTGAACGAGGCCTTCGGCGACGGCTATCGCCTCAATCTCGACTGGCAGGGCGCCGCGCGCTGACGGCTAGCGGCACAGGAAGACGTGTTCGCCCTGATACTCGTTGATCTGCCGCATGCCCTGATAGACCGCTTCCTTGCCGCAGGTTTCCTTGGCGAGAGTGTAGATCGGGCTCTGCTTGTATTTGTCCCCGAGCGCATAGGGGTGATCCACGATCTTCACCATGTGGCCGTTGTAGTCGCTGACCATGGGCGGCGGAACCGCAATACAGGCGGCGAGGCTGACGGGCAGGGCGAGAATAACAAAACGCATGAATGGCTCCGATTGTGTCAACACCGGCAGCCTGTCAGCGCGGCAAGTTCGGCGCAATGGACCAAGCGCCGCAGAAATGGAGCGCCAGAGTGGCAGTGACCTACACGCCCGGGCACGCGGCTGCGTCGCCCTATCCGATGACCCATGCCCGTATCCTCTGGGATCGCCTGACCGGCACTGTCTCCGCCACCAGCGCGGCCGAAGGCTTCGAGGCCGCGCTGGCCGCGACCGTCGAGACCAACAGCTGGTGGCAACCCGTGGCAGCGCCCGCATCATGGCAGATCGAATTTGCATCCGCCCAGACCGTCGATGCCATCGGGATCGGGGCCCATACGCTCGGATCTTCGGGGGCCAGCGCGCGGGTCGAATACCTATCTGGATCCGCGCTTGGAAACCTGCTGCTCTATTCGCAGGATTTCGCGCTCTGGCCGACCCTCACCGGCGCGATACTGGGCGCGGCTTTCGCGCCCGATGGATCGACGGACGCGCGCTGGCTGACAGAGGATACGTCGACCGGGGCGCATTATCTGCAATCCGGCTTCACCGCTGTCGCAGGCCGGACCTACACGCTGTCCGTCTATATGCGGCCGTCGGCGTCGCGGCGGCTGCGGCTCGCGCTGGTTGGCCCCGCATATGCCACACCGGCGTTCGGGGACGTGGGCGCAGATGGCCAGTTCTATTCCACATCGGGGACGACGGCTGTAAGTTCCATTCCGGTCGGGTCCACGGGCTGGTTTCGTGTCAGCATCAGCGCCACGGCGCAGGCCAGCGGGACCGCGAATGTCCGCTTCGCACTTCTGGATGCGGCAGGAAACAGCTCCTATACTGGGACAGTTGGATCCATCAGGATCTTCGGCGCGCAGGCCGAGTGGCGCACGTTCGCCGCGCCTTATATCCGGTCTCTTTCCACGTCAGCGACGTCCTACTGGTGGGCGGTGTCCGACGACTGGCTGCTGCCTTCCGATAACAGCGCGATCCTGCACCTCTTCGCCCCGGTCTCGACGCTCGGGCTGCGGCTCTCGATTTCGAAGGTGGCGCGGATCGGCGTCATCGGGACCGGCCTGGCCCTGGCAATGCCGCGCCGGGGCTATACCGATCTGGGCATGATCGATCTCGGCCGCAGCGCGACCCTGACCAGCCATGTCAGCGAGGGCGGCCAGTTGATGGGCCGGTTCCTCCAGCGTTCGGGGCTGTCCGGATCCTTTGCCTGGCAGAACCTGTCCGAGGACTGGTACCGCGCCACCTTCGACCCCTTCGCCCGGGCCGCGCGGACCGAGCCCTTCTGGATCGCGGCCCGGCCCGAGGGCTATCCGACCGACTGCGCCTATGCTTGGGTCGATGACGTGATCGCGCCGTCCCGCCAGGGCAGGCGGAACTTCGTCAGCGTCGGCTTCACCGCGACGGGGCATGCCGATGCCGCCGCGTGAACCGATCCGCATCGTCGAGCTCTGGCAGCCCCGCTGCGCCGAACGCTTCGGCGTCGCCCCCTGCGCGGCCAGCCTCGCCGATGGCCCGCGCTGCTACAATTGCTGGGGCACCTGCCTTGATCGCGACCATTACCGGGGCGACGGCTCGATCGCCTGGCGCTTCGTCCCGCCGACCCAGGCGCTGGTGCCGCTTTACGACCGGACAGGCGAGCATATCGGCACCAACGCGTTCCCGACGCTGCGGTCGGTCTCGGTCCGGTCCAGCAAGATCAACGTGGGCTCGATCCGCGACGGGGAAAAGCCCCTGGGCGTGACCGGCGGCGTGACCGTGACCCTCACCGATGCGCCCTTCGACGACTATGTCGGCGACTGGTCCCGGGCCGTGCGCGGGCCCCGGCCGGGCTTCTTCTGGGCCAAGTGGTGCGCCCGGAACCAGTTCTACGCCAACATGTTCCTGCGGGTTTACGAGGGCTTCGCGGGCGACGCCCTGGCCGACATGGAGCAGCGGCTTTACATCCTCGACAGCGTCGACGGCCCGGACAGCGACGGCACGGTCACGCTCAAGGGGGTGGACCCGCTGCGGCTCACCGACGAATCCCGCGCGCAGTTCCCGCGCGAGACCGAGATGCGGCTGGCGGGCGACATCACCGCCACCACGACCGCGATCACCATCGAGGCCTCGACCCCGGCCGACGTCACCGACCAGTTCGGCAACACCGCAACCCGCTATCTGGGCATCGGGTCCGAGATCATCGGCTATACCGGGTCGTCCGGATCGGACGGGGTCTGGACGCTGTCGGGGGTGACGCGCGGCGCGCTGGGGACCGAGGCCGCCAGCCATGGCGACGACGACAGCGCCCAGCGGGTCGGCCGCTACGAGCTGATGGACGCCTGGGACATCGCCCGCGATCTGCTGGAACACCACACGCCGGTTCCGGCCGAGTTCATCGACGCCGCCGCCTGGCAGGCCGAGGCCGAGACCTATCTGACAGGCTACACCTTCTCGCGCACCGTTCCCAAGCCGACCGCCGTCAACACGCTGCTGGGCGAGCTGGTTCGCGACGGCACGTTCAATCTCTGGTGGGACGAGCGCGCGCAGCGGATCATGCTGAAGGCGGTGCGCCCCGAGGCCGCGACCGTCGTCCTTTCCGACAGCGACCATGTCGTCGCGGGCTCGCTGTCACAGGCGCGCGAACCCGACGAGCGGATCAGCCGGGTCTTCATCTATTACAACCCCGAGGACCCCACGAAATCGGACGATCCCGACAATTACCGCTCGATGCGCGGGCGGGTCGAGCCCGATGTCGAGGCCGAGGCCGGTGGCGCCGATATCCGGTCGAAGACGATCTATTCTCGCTGGATCACCACCGACGCGCAGGCCTACGAGCTCTGCCAGCGCCTGCTGGCCCGGTTCCGGACGACGCCGCGCTATCTGACCGCGACGCTGGCCGATGGCGCGTTGCGGATCGGGCAGGTCGCCGATCTGACCACCCGGCTCGATGTCGATACCGAGGGCCAGCCGGTCACGCGCCGCTGGCAATGCCTCAAGGCCCAGCAGGTCCGCCCCGGCGAGACCGCCGAATACCTGCTGCAGCAGTTCCTCTACCAGGCCCGGCGCTACGCCTTCGTCATGCCGGACGGCGCCCCGGGCTTTGCCCTGGCGTCCGACGAGGCGCGCGAGGGCAAGGCCTGCTGGCTGGCGGGTGAAGACGGAAAGATGAGCGACGGAAGCGAAGGATACAAGCTGCAATGACCGACTGGACGCCGCCTGCCAATATCAACTCGGATCAGGACCTGCCCTGGCGCGCCATCGACGTGCGCGCCTGCAAGGACAACCCCGTTGCCCTTGCCGAAGGTGCGGACGGCGCTCCGAAGATCATGCCCCGGGCAATGGATCAGTCCAATTACCTCGGGCGGTTCATCGGGACTGGCAGCCCGGTGACCATCAACCTGTTGGGGCTGGTCAACCCCAGAGTGGTCCGCTTCGACATCGCCTGCGGCTCTAGCGATGGCAACACCGGTTTTACGTTCGGGGTATCCAACGCCGCGTCCCAGAGCACCGGGTACTTGAGTCCGATCACCTCAGGTTTCCAAACGTTCACAAACCCCATGCAGGGCATGGCCACTTTCTACATGGACTTCGTTACTGGGGAGTGGCTTTGCGCCGCCAACTTCGGGGGCGGCCACGGGGTCGCCACCCCGGCTTACGCGCCTTTCCAAAACATCAGCTTCCGGGGTGCTGGCACACAGGGCGCTTACCTCTATGTCGCGGCACACTCAATCACGGGCCGGACATGACCGTGCGGATGTGTCGCCATGCTTGACGCGACCGACAACGCGATCCGCACCCTGCTGGCGCTTCTCGGCGCGCTGGTCCTCGTCTGGCTGCGCACCGACGGCATGGCGCTGGTCGCCCGCATGGGCATCGTGCTGGCCTCGGGCGCCATCGGCTATGTCGCGGGCCCCGAGATCGCCCTCTGGCTCGACATGCCCGAGCGCCTGACCATCGTCGGCGTGACCGTCCTCGGCCCGCTGGCGCTGGAAACCGCCGCCGCGGCGCTGCTCTGGCTCAAGCGCGACCCCGCCCATCTGGCGGAAATGCTGCGCCTCTGGCGGGGCGGGAAATGAGCCTGCCCCTCTATCTCACCCTCACCGCCGCCATCTGGCTGGCGCTGATCGTCTGGCCCTGAGACCGGGGTCAGAGACCGGTCCGGAGGCCGACCGTTAATCAGGCGCTGCTTGAATATGGCCCCCGGCACTGCGCCGACACCAATCATCCCTCAAATAGCCCAAGGAAGGCGAAATGCTGAACTTCATCCTGAAGTCTCTTCCTGCGTTGATTCCGAACTGGCGGGCGGTTCTGTGGCGGTCGCACTCGATGCGCGCGCTGATCCTCGGCGTGATCTGGACGGGCCTCGTCTCGATCATCGCCATGCTGCCCTGGCTGCCGATCCCGCCCATGCTGGTCGCCTGGGTCTATCTGGGCCTGCTGGCCTATGGCGCGGTCGGTCGGCTTCTGGCGCAGGGGATCGGCGATGAATAAGATCCTGCTTGCCGTCGCCGGTCTGGTGCTGGCCGCCGTCTTCGCCTTCCCTCAGCCGCAGCCGGAAATCGCCGTCCCGGCCAGCGCCCCGACGCAGGAGGCCCGCGCGCTGGCGCTGGCCGTGCCGCTGATCGCGAAATGGGAAGGCAAGCGCAACGCGGCCTACCAAGACCTCGTGGGCGTCTGGACGATCTGCTACGGCCACACACGCACCGCGCGGCCGGGCATGGTTCTGTCGGATGCGGACTGCGAGGCCCTGCTGCGCGCCGAGGTCCGCGACTATCGCGCCCGGCTTCTGCCCCACTTCTCGGCCGAGACCCGGGCCCGGCGATTGCCGCCGCCCCGCGATGCCGCCTTCACCAGCCTTGCCTTCAACGTCGGCGTGGCTGGGGCGGGCCGATCCACCGCGACCCGGCGCCTGAACGCGGGCGACGTGCCGGGCGCCTGCGAGGCCCTGACCTGGTGGAACAAGGCGGGCGGGCGCGTCGTCGCGGGCCTCCGGAACCGCCGGACCGAGGAATACGGCTATTGCATGCGCGAGGCATCGTGATGGGCTGGCTGGTGCAGATCCTCGGCGGCGGGCTGGCGGGCCAGCTGCGCGAGGCCTACGAGGCGCGGCTGCGCGCCGCCAACGATGCCGACCGGATCGCGGCCGAGATCCGCATCGCCGAGCTGCAGGAGCGTCAGGCGAATCGGGCACTCGGCGGGCGGCTGACCGCCTGGGTGCAAGCCGCCTGGGCGGCGCCGTTCATCCTCTACAACTCCAAGCTGCTGATCTGGGACAAGGTTCTGGGGCTCGACGCCACCGACGCGCTGTCTGCCGACCTGCTGGACCTGCAGCTGCGGATCGTGACGTTCTATTTCGGCGGGGCGGCGGCCATCGGGGTGGTGCGGGCGCTCCGGCGGTAGGGTTCAGTTCACGCGGATCGCATAGACCTCGACCGGATCGGGGCCGAAATGCGGGTGCACTCGGCCGGGCCGCCTATTACCGACCCGCAGCACATCGGGATCAGGCGGTCAGATGTCCGCTGTGGCTTTGCCTTCGTCCCCAATTCAACTTGCCAATTTCTTGCCACTAGGCGACGCAAATTCATGCTTCGTTCTGCATGATATGCGGCTTTGGGTTTCTTGGGGAAATATCAGGTTTTCAGTGGTTTAGGTGGTGCTGCTGGACAGGATTGAACTGTCGACCTCTCCCTTACCAAGGGAGTGCTCTACCACTGAGCTACAGCAGCACTCTTGGAACGGTGTTGTCCGGGCGAGACGCCCGGCCACGTCCCGGTGGGCGGCTGATTAGACGGAAAGTCCGGGCGACGCAAGCGGTATCTGGACGGTTTTTTGCCCCTGCGCTACTAGGGACGCCATGACAGGCAAAACCCCCAAGACGGGCGTGCCAAAGCCGTCCGGGACCCGCGAAGAGCGTCTCAAGCAGGCGCTGAAAGCCAACCTCGCGCGCCGCAAGGCCCAGGCCCGGGCCCGCGAAGACAAGCCCAAAGGGCAGGAAGAGCAGAACTGATGGACCAGATCATGATCCGGGGCGGGGCGCCGCTGACTGGCGAGATCCCGATCGCAGGCGCCAAGAATGCCTGCCTCGCGCTGATGCCTGCGACATTGTTGACCGACGAGCCGCTGACGCTGACCAATGCGCCGCGCCTGTCCGACATCCGCACCATGACCACGCTGCTGCAATCGCTGGGGGCCGAGGTCTCGGCGCTGCACCGTGGCAAGGTGCTGGCTCTGTCGAGCCACCGGCTGACCAGCCACCGCGCCGATTACGACATCGTGCGCAAGATGCGCGCCTCGATCCTGGTGCTGGGCCCGCTGCTGGCGCGCCACGGCCAGGCCGAGGTCTCGCTGCCCGGCGGCTGCGCCATCGGCGCGCGGCCGGTCGATCTGCATCTTCAGGCGCTGGAGGCGATGGGCGCCCGGCTGGAACTGCGCGAGGGCTATGTCCATGCCGAGGCGCCGGGCGGGCTGAAAGGTGCGGTCTTCGAGTTTCCCAAGGTGTCGGTCGGGGCAACCGAGAACGCGCTGCTGGCGGCGACGCTGGCCAAGGGCACGACCGTCCTGAAGAACGCCGCGCGCGAGCCCGAGATCGTCGATCTGGCCCGTTGCCTGCGCGCCATGGGCGCCCGGATCGAGGGCGAGGGCACCGGCACGATCACCATCGAGGGCGTGACGGCGCTGGGCGGGGCCACCCACCGTGTGGTGACCGACCGGATCGAGCTTGGCACCTACATGCTGGCGCCCGCCATCACCGGCGGCGACGTGACTTGCCTGGGCGGGCGGCTCGATCTGCTGCCGGCCTTTGCCGAAAAGCTCGATGCCGCGGGGATCACCGTCGAGGAAACCGACCGGGGCCTGCGCGTCGCGCGCAAGAACGGCAGGCTGTCGGCGGTCGATGTGACGACCGAGCCCTTCCCGGGCTTTCCGACCGATCTGCAGGCGCAGATGATGGCGCTGTTGTGCACCGCTGAAGGCACCAGCCGGCTGGAAGAGACGATTTTCGAGAACCGCTTCATGCACGCGCCCGAACTGGTGCGGATGGGGGCGCGAATCGATGTGTCGGGCGGCACCGCCACGGTCACCGGGGTCGGCCGGCTGAAGGGCGCGCCGGTCATGGCCACCGATCTTCGCGCCAGCGTGTCGCTGATTCTCGCCGGTCTGGCCGCCGAGGGCGAGACCGTGGTCAGTCGGGTCTATCATCTCGACCGCGGCTACGAAAAGGTGGAACAGAAGCTCGGCGCCTGCGGAGCACATATCGAACGGATGAGCGCGGAATGACGGAAGACGCACGGTTCGAGGACGGGGCCGAACGCCCGCTGCACCTGATGGCCGCCGAGGCAAGCGATCTCGAGGTGATTTCGGCGCTGGTGCAGGATGCGGTCCTGCAGGTGACCGAAATGCGCTGGGACCGGCCGCGGCGCCGGTTCGCGGCGCTGGTCAATCGCTTCCGCTGGGAGGACAAGGAGGCGGCCGAGCGTCGCGGCCGCCCGTTCGAAAGGGTTCAGGCCGTGCTGACCGTCGAGGACGTGACCCAGGTCGTTAGCCAGGGCATCGACCGGTCCGACCCCGATCTGGTGCTGTCGCTGATGGCCGTGACCTTCGAGCCCGGCGAGGACGGTACCGGCCGGGTGGTGCTGACGCTGGCGGGCGACGGGGCGGTGGCGCTTGACGTCGAATGCCTGGAGGTGACGCTGCATGACGTGACCCGGCCCTATGCCGCGCCCTCGGGCAAGGCACCGCGGCATCCCTGACACGGGGTCCCGGCCGATCCCTTTGGGGAGGTTCACCCTTCCCCAAAATGCGGCTATGCAGCATTGTGAAGCTTGCGAGGACCCCAATGCCGGTATTCCTGGACACCGCCGCTGCCGATTTCGAGGCGCAATTCTCGGCGCTGCTGAGCGCCAAGCGCGAGGACAGTCCCGATGTGGACGATGCCGTCGCGGCGATCATTGCCGACGTGAAGGCGCGGGGCGATGCGGCGGTGATCGAGCTGACGGCGAAATTCGACCGGCTGGACCTGACCCCCGAGACGCTGGCCTTCACCTCCGAGGAAATCGACGCCGCCTGCGAGCAGATCAGCCGCGAGGACCGCGCGGCGCTGGAACTCGCGGCCGAGCGCATCCGTGCCTATCACGTCCGCCAGATGCCCGAGGGCGCGCAATGGACCGACCCCGAGGGCGCGACGCTGGGCTGGCGCTGGACCCCGGTCTCGGCTGCGGGGCTTTACGTGCCGGGCGGGCTGGCCTCCTATCCGTCCTCGGTCCTGATGAACGCGATCCCGGCGCAGGTGGCGGGGGTCGAGCGGCTGGTGATCTGCGCGCCCACGCCCGATGGCAAGTCCAACCCGCTGGTCCTGATGGCTGCCCGGCTGTCGGGGGTCGAGACGGTCTACCGGATCGGCGGCGCCCAGGCGATCGCCGCCATGGCCCATGGGACCGAGACCATCGCGCCGGTCGACAAGATCACCGGCCCCGGCAACGCCTTCGTGGCGGCGGCCAAGCGTCGGGTCTTCGGCAAGGTCGGCATCGACATGATCGCGGGCCCGTCCGAGATCCTTGTGATCGCCGACCGCGACAACGACCCCGACTGGGTCGCCATCGACCTGCTGTCCCAGGCCGAGCATGACGAAAGCGCCCAGTCGATTCTGGTGACCGACGATGCCGCCTTCGGCCGCGCCGTGGCCGAGGCGGTCGAGGCCCGGCTGAAGACGCTGGGGCGGCGCGCCATCGCGGGCGCCAGCTGGCGCGATTTCGGCGCGGTCATCACCGTGCGCGATCTGGCCGAGGCGGCCGCGCTGTCGAACCGCGTCGCCCCCGAACATCTGGAACTGTGCGTGGCCGATCCCGAGGCCTTGATGCCGAAGATCACCCATGCCGGGGCGATCTTCATGGGGCAATGGACCCCCGAGGCCATCGGCGACTATATCGGCGGCCCGAACCACGTGCTGCCCACCGCGCGCTCGGCCCGGTTCTCGTCCGGGCTCAGCGTCTACGATTTCATCAAGCGCACCACGCTGGCCCGGATGACGCCCGAGGCGCTGAAGGCCATCGGACCCGCCGCAGAGCGGCTGGCCATGTCCGAAAGCCTCGAGGCGCACGGTCTGTCCATCCGGGCCCGGCTTGACCGCCTGAACGAGGACGCGACATGACGACCGCCCGTCTTTGCCATGTGGAACTGGACGATTCCAACCTGCCGCCGCCGACGCCCGAGATCGAGCAGGAACGCAAGGTGGCGCTGTTCGACCTGATGGAGGACAACTCGTTCTCGCTGCCCGGGCGCGAGGACCGGCCCGCGCCGCCCGGTCCGTTCCGGCTGACGCTGTCGATCCGGGAAAAGCGGCTGGTCTTCGACGTCAAGACCGAGACGGGCGGCCCGGCCGCCGAGTTTCACCTGTCGCTGTCGCCGTTCCGGCAGGCGGTAAAGGATTACTGGCAGATCTGCGAAAGCTATTTCGACGCGGTCAAGCGCCTGCCTCCGAGCCAGATCGAGGCCATCGACATGGCCCGGCGCGGCATCCACAACGAGGGCGCGCGGCTCTTGCAGGAACGGCTGGAAAGCAAGGCCGATCTTGATATCGACACCGCGCGACGCCTCTTCACTCTGATCTGCGTTCTCTATCACGGGGGCTGAGGTGACCGGGCAGCTGCCCTCCTCGGTACTGTTCTGCTGCGACCATAACTCTGTCCGCTCGCCGATGGCCGAAGGACTGATGAAGAAGTTCTACGGCCAGCGCGCCTATGTGCAGTCGGTGGGCGTTCACAACGACCGCGAGATCGACGGCTTCACCGTCACCGTCTGCGACGAGATGGGGGTCAAGCTCGACCGGCACCGGGTGCGGTCCTTCGACGAGATGGAGGATTGGGGCGACGACCTGTCGGGCTTCGATCTGATCATCGCCCTGTCCCCCGCCAGCCTGCGCCGGGCGCAGGAGCTGACTCGGTATTATCATCTCGATGTCGAATACTGGCCGGTGCTGGACCCGACCGGGCTTGGCGAGACCCGGCCCGACAAGCTGGCCGCCTACCGCCAGACCCGCGACCAGATCGTCGACCGGCTGATCGGCCGGTTCGGCCCCCCCGCGCCGGGCGGCTGACGAGCCGTCAGTCCTCCGCCCAGTCCCAGGGACGGGTGAAATTGCCCAGGAGATGCACGACCGCCTCGTCGTCCACCGGACCCTGACGTTCCAGCCGGGCGACAAGGCCGCGCTTGCGGTCCTCGACCACCTCGCGTACCCGCACCGGATGCCCGGCCTCGGCCAGTGCCGTGTCATAGACCCGCTGGATCGCCAGCTTGCGCAGCCCCGGTTTGAAGACCTTGCCGACGGCGGTCTTGGGCAATTCGTCGAGGATCTCGATATGCTTCGGGATCGCGGCGCGTTCATGGATATGCACGCGGGCATGGGCCATCAGGTCCTCGGGCGTGGCGGTGGCCCCACTGACCAGCTCGACATAGACGCAGGGCAATTCGCCCGCAAAGCTGTCAGGCTGGCCGATGGCGCCCGCGAAGGCCACGTCGTGATGGCCCAGCAGCGCCTCCTCGATCTCGGCCGGGTCGAGATTGTGCCCGCCCCGGATGATCACGTCCTTGGCGCGGCCGGTGATGAACAGATAACCGTCTTCGTCGATCCGCCCCAGATCGCCGGTGCGCAGGAAATAGCCATCGGCGAAAAGCCCCAGATTCTTGGCCTCTTCGGTATAGGTCGAGCCCGGCACCACGCCGGGATTCGAGATGCAGATCTCGCCCACCTCGTCGGTCTCGCATTCGCGCTGAACGTTGCCGTCGCCATCGCATTTCAGGATGCGGATCTGGGTATAGGGGAAGGGCAGGCCGACCGATCCGATCTTCTTGGTCGAATCGGGCGGGTTGATCGACACGAGGCAGGTGGCTTCGGTCAGCCCGTAGCCCTCGCAGATAGTGACGCCGGTCGCGGCCTCGAACCGGTTGTAAAGCTCGACCGGCAGCGGCGCCGACCCTGAAAAGGCATAGCGGAGCGTCGAGACGTCGGCATCGACCTTGCGCTGCATCAGCGCGGCG
The DNA here is from genome assembly GCF_003053725.1 of Rhodovulum kholense. Classification (GTDB taxonomy): domain Bacteria; phylum Pseudomonadota; class Alphaproteobacteria; order Rhodobacterales; family Rhodobacteraceae; genus Rhodovulum; species Rhodovulum kholense. The sequence continues at coordinate 16,733 of NZ_QAYC01000020.1, read as the reverse complement.
ATGGCGGTCGGAACGGTGATGACGAAGGTCACGCCCCAGCGCTCAATCAGCTTCCAGAAATTGTCGAGCACGCCGTCACCGCGATAGCCCGCGGGTGTCGGCATCACGAAATGCGCGCCCGCCGCGACCACGGACATCAGCACCGGATAGGCGGCGAAGACGTGAAACAGCGGCAGCGGGCAGATCAGGGTGTCGTTTTCGCGGAACAGAAGCGTATGGCCGAGCCAGCCGTTATAGATCATGCCCGAGACGCGATGCTGGGCGACCTTGGGCATGCCGGTGGTCCCGCCGGTATGGAAATAGGCGGCGAAGCGATCTTCCTCGGGGTCGTCGAAGGTCAGCCGGTCGGCGGGCTCGGGGGCCAGCGCGCGGTGAAAATCCAGCACGTCGGCATGGTAGTGGCCGGGCGATTTCTTGCGGATCAGCGGCACGATCAGCCGCTTGGCCCCGGTCAGGTAGCGGACCAGATCGACCTCCAGCACGGTCTGCACCCTGGGCGCATGCCGCACCGCCTCGGAGACCTTCTGCGCGACATCGGTCTTGGGGAAGGATTTCAGCGTGACCACGACCTTGGCGCGGGTCTCGCGCAGGATCGCGGCGATCTGCTCGGCCTCGAGCAGCGGGTTGATCGGGTTGACGATGCCCGCCACCGCGCCGCCGAGAAAACAGACCGCGGTTTCGTTGCAGTTGGGCAGGATATAGGCCACCACGTCGTCGGGTCCGATGCCGAGGCGGCGGAACAGGTTCGCGGCCTGGGTGATGCGGCCATGGAATTCGGTCCAGGTCAGCGTCTCGGCCGGGTCCTTCGGGCCCGAGAAGATCTGGAAGGACACCGCCGGGCGGTCCGGAAAGGCCGCCGCGGTGCGCGAAACGAAGGAATAGATGGTCTTCGGCCGGTCGCGCGCCTCCCAGGGGGTTTCGGCGGCAATGGCCTGCCATTCGCGTCGCGCGTACGCCATGCTCATGCTGTTCACGATGTCATCCTCCCATGCGGCCCGTTTTGATCGGGCCTGCTTTCCCATGGATCGGAAGGATGGGGCGAAATGCCGCTCGCCGCAAGATGTCCGCCATGCGGCAACGCAGCGTCCGAACCGCGTCGGCCGGACGGCCCTCCGTCGGCGCCGGTGTCGTGCCGGTCCGCCCTCGACGTTGTCCCCACCTGACCTCCGCCCGTTGCCCTTGCGGCAGCCTAGGCGTAGCGCTCTGGCAGGCAAGCGGAATCCGGCTCAGGCGGCGGTTTCGACCCCTGCGGTGAATTGAAGCCGGGCCAGCCGTGCATAAAGCCCGCCCTGGGCGACCAGCGCGTCATGCGTGCCCTCGGCCACGATCCGGCCCCGGTCCAGCACGACGATCCGGTCAGCCTTCTTCACCGTGGCCAGCCGGTGGGCGATGATGATCGTGGTCCGGGTCGCGGCCATGCGGTCAACGGCCTCCTGCACCGCGCGTTCCGATTCCGCGTCAAGCGCCGAGGTCGCTTCGTCCAGCAGCAGCACCGGCGCGTCCCGAAGGATCGCACGGGCGATGGCGATGCGCTGTTTCTGTCCGCCCGACAGCATCAGCCCGCGTTCGCCCACCTCGGTATCGTAGCCCTGCGGCAGCGCGGTCAGGAAGTCATGCGCGGCGGCGGCGCGGGCGGCGGCCTCGACCTCGGCATCGGTTGCGCCGGGGCGGCCGAAGCGGATGTTTTCGCGCGCGCTGGCGGCGAAGATCGCCGGGTCCTGCGGCACCAGCGCCAGACGGCTGCGGAAGGCCTCGCGACCCAGATCGCGCAGATCGGCGCCGTCGAAAAGCACGCGCCCCTCCTGCGGGTCGTAGAACCGCAGGATCAGCTGCATGACCGTGGTCTTGCCCGCCCCCGAAGGGCCGACCAGGGCCACCGTCTCGCCGGGGCGCACGGTCAGCTCGATCCCGTCAAGCGCGGGCGTGTCCGGCCGGGTCGGATACGAGAACCGCACCCCCTCGAAGCGGATCTCGCCGCGGGCGGGCTCGGGCAGAGGCAGAGGGGCCGCCGGATCGGTCACGCTGTCCCGCGCGGTCAAAAGCTCGACCAGCCGTTCGGTCGCGCCCGCGGCGCGCTGCAACTCGCCCCAGATCTCGGTCATGGCGGCGACGGCGCCCGCGACCATAACCGAATAGATCACGAACTGCACCAGTTCGCCGACGCTCATGTCGCCCGCCCGCACGTCGCGCGCGCCGACCCAAAGCACGCCGACGATGCCCGCGAAGACGAGGAAGATCACGATCACCGTCATCACCGCGCGGGTGCCGATCCGGTGCCGGGCCGACAGAAAACTATGTTCGGTCACGGCCCGGAACTGCGCCCGGGCGCGGCTTTCATTGGTGAAGGCCTGCACCGTCTGCACCGACAAGAGCGCCTCGGAGGCATTGCCGGACGAGGCCGCGATCCAGTCCTGGTTCTCGCGGCTGAGCCGCCTCAGCCTGCGCCCCAGCAGGACGATGGGCACGATCACGGCGGGCACCAGCAGCAACACCAGACCCGACAGCTTGGCGGCGGTCGCCAGCATCAGCACCAGCGCGCCGAAGAAGACGAGGATGTTGCGCAGCGCGAACGAGGCCGAAGAGGACAGCACCGACAGGATCAGCGTGGTGTCCGTGGTGATCCGGCTCAGCACCTCGCCGGTCATGGTCTTTTCGTAGAAGGTGGGGCTCATGCCGATCATGCGGTCGAAGACGGCGCTGCGGATATCGGCCACCACCCTCTCGCCCAGCCGGGTCACGAGGTAGTAGCGCAGCGCCGTGCCGACGGCGAGCAGCGCGACGATGATCAGCGCCAGCCCGAAATAGCGGTCAAGCAGCGCGGCCGTTTCGGTGTCGAAGGCATCGACCACCTGCCGCACCGCGACCGGCATCGCCAGGTAGACGAGGGCTGTCAGCACCAGCGCGCTCAGCGCCGCCGCCAGCATCCGCCGGTAGGGGGCGACGAAGGGCCAGAGCGCGCGAAGCGCGCCGATCCGTTTCGAGGTTTCGCGATCGTCCTGCGGCTGCGGGCGCGGCGGCATGGGCACACTCCTTTGGGTCCCTGCGCAGGTAGTGGGCGGGCGGGCACGGGTCAACAGGCGACCGCGGGGCGCCTGTCGCGGGCCTGTCCGGCGGGTTCAGGAATTGCCGACGATTTCGGCAACCCGGTCCGAGATTTCCTCGAAGCGCTGGCGCAGCGTATTGTCGTCGAAGGGCTGCAGGTCGGGCAGCTGCCGGGTCATGATCTCGCCGAACAGCCGGTCGGTCTCGTCGATGAAATTCAGCACGTTCATCGAGTTCACCGCGGTGTCATAGGTCGAATAGGTGACGTCGAGCCAGGATTGGGCCTTTTCCATCGCCTCGGCCGAGCGGGCCTTCTGCTGGCCCAGGATCTGTTCGTAGCGGGCGATCACGTCCAGAGACAGCGCGTTGGCGGCGATGTTCTTGGCGTAGATGTCCTGCTGTTCGGGCGTCGCCGTGGCCATTCGCTCGCGGGCAAAGGCGACGGTGGCGTCGATCTCGGCCTTGATGGTTTCCAGCGCGGGCAGATAATCCTCGTCCAGTCGGCGCAGGTATTCGCGGTGCACCATGACCTGCAATTCGGCCATCACCACGAACACGCCGTAATACTGAAGCTGCATCTCGGGCGAGGGCGCGGTGCCCTGCATCAGCGCCTTCAACTCGTCGGTGATCTTGCGGGTGATGTCGAAGACCGTGAACATCTTCAGCAGATCGTCGCCATCGGCCCGGGAGGTCAGGCTGTCGATCTCGTCCTCGCCAAGCGTCGCCCCGGCCTCGGCGAAGGTCTCGCGCAGCGCGGTCTTGCGTGCCGCCACCTCGGCCTCCAGCGTGGCCGCGGCGGCTTCGCGGTCGGCGATCCGGCCCTCGATCTTCTCGGTCGCATCGGGGTCGGGCTCGGGCTTTTGCCGGGCCAGATACAGATCGCGGCGCAGCACCTCGATCTCGCGCCCGAGCCCCGCGATCTCGGCCCGAAGCCGCCGGATGTCCTCGATGGCGCCGACATTGCCGTCCTGCAAAAGCGCCCGCTCGATTTCCAGCACCAGATCGTCGACATCGCGCTCGAGGCTCTTGGTCGACCGGCCCAGCAGGCGGAAGCCCTGATCGCGGCTCTCCTCGATGCGGCCATGCAGCTCGGTCAGGTCCTCGCCGCCCTCGACCAGCCGGTCGAGATGCTTCTCCAGCGGCGTCTTTGGCGGGTCGGCCTCCCACAGCGTCCAGGCATCGGCGGGCTGAAGCCAGAGCGCTGCAAGGCAGCTCAGGGCAAGGATCGGGCGGCGGAACGAGCGGGCCATGCGGTCACCTTCCATTGGCAGAGTCCCCTGGCGGGCCCGGGGGCCCACGCAATCGGTCTGGGTGGACCAAGCCTAGCACGCCCGCGCGTCCCGCGCATCCTTGCCCGCCCGCGACGCAAGGCGCGCGGGGGGGGGGCGCATGCCGGGAAGGCATGGCGGTCCCGGCCGGCCTGCGCGAAAATTCACGCGGCGTCCGGGGGACTTGCCGGAGCGCGCGGCTGTCCTATCTGGGCGATGCGATCATGCCGGGCCGACCGCATTGCCGGGGCGGCCGTTTCACGCATTTACGACTTGAATTATTGGCTGATCGGGCGCATTTACTTGCGCGCCCGGAATCCTTCCGGGCTTACCCCTTTTTGGAGTGACCATGGCCAAGGAAGAAATGCTCGAATTTCCCGGCGTCGTGAAGGAACTCCTGCCGAATGCGACGTTTCGGGTCGAGCTGGACAACGGCCATGAGATCATCGCGCATACGGCAGGCAAGATGCGCAAGAACCGCATCCGCGTTCTGGCCGGCGACCGGGTTCAGGTCGAAATGACCCCCTACGATCTGACCAAGGGTCGGATCAACTATCGTTTCAAGTAAACCTTGAGGCTGATCCTAGGCTCTCAGAGCCCACGCCGGAAAGACCTTCTGGCGCAGATCGGGATTGCCCCCGATGACGTGCGTCCCGCCGATATCGACGAAACGCCCCATCGGGGTGAGCTTCCCCGTCCCTACTGTCTTCGCATGGCCCGCGAAAAGGTCCGCGCCGTCTCGGCCGCGCCCGATGACTTGGTGCTGTGCGCCGATACCACCGTGGCGCTGGGCCGACGCATCCTCGGCAAGCCCGCCGATGCGGGCGAGGCGGCCGCCTTCCTTTACGCCATGTCAGGCCGGCGGCACCGGGTGGTGACGGCGGTCGCGCTTCGGCTCGGCGACCGGATCTGGGACCGCGAGGTCGTGACCCAGGTGCGGATGAAGCAGCTGAGCGATGCCGAGATCAACGCCTATCTTGCCTCGGGCGAATGGCAGGGCAAGGCGGGCGGCTACGGCATTCAGGGCCGCGCGGGCGCTTTCGTGCCCTGGATCGGCGGATCGTTCTCGGCGGTCGTGGGGCTGCCACTGGCCGAAACCGCGACGCTGTTGCGTGCGGCGGGCTATCCTCTGGATACGGGGCGCACATGAAGGGACGCAGCATCCTGCTGGACGAGATCGGTGGTCGAAAGGCCGCGGCGCTGATGGAAGACGGCCGGCTCGAAGACCTGCTGATCGACCCGCCGGACGAGCGTCCGATGCCGGGCGCGATCTGCCGGGGCGTTGTCGACCGGCAGATGAAGGGTCAGGGCGGGGTCTTCCTGCGGCTGCCCGAGGGACGGGCCTTTCTCAGGCAGGCCAAGGGACTGCGCCCCGGCCAGGGGCTGCTGGTGCAGGTCACGGGCTATGCCGAGGAGGGCAAGGCGGTGCCGGTCACGCCCCGCATCCTGTTCAAGAGCCGTCTTGCGATCCTGACGCCCGAGGCGCCCGGCCTGAACGTGTCCCGCGCGATCCGCGACGAGGCCGAGCGCGACCGGCTTCTCGAGATCCTGCATGACGGGATGGAGGGCGCGCCCGAGGGGCTCGGGGCAATCCTGCGCTCGGCGGCCGAGGGCGCCGATCCCGAGGCCGTGGCCGAGGACATCGCCGCCCAGCGCGCGCTGGCCGAGGCGATCCTGTCGGAACCCGCCGATGGCGTGCCCGAGCTGTTTCTCGACGGCCCCGATTCCCATGCGCTGGCCTGGCGCGACTGGCCCGAGCCCGACGATCTTGACGACCGCCCGGGCTGCTTCGACGACCATGGCGTCCCCGAGGCCATTGCCGCCTTGGCCGGTCCCGAGGCCCTGCCCGGCGGCGGGTCCGTCCATGTCGAGCCGACCCGGGCGCTGACCGCGGTCGATGTGAATACCGGTGCCGACAGCTCGCCCGCCGCGGGGCTGAAGGCCAATATCGCCGCCGCCCGCGCGCTGCCCCGGCTGTTGCGCCTGCGCGGGCTTGCGGGTCAGATCGTGGTCGATTTCGCGCCGATGCCCAAGAAGGACCGGGTCGCGCTGGAACAGGTGATGAAGGCCGCCTTCCGCGCCGATGCGGTCGAGACGACCTTCGTCGGCTGGACCCCTCTCGGCCATGCCGAACTGACCCGCAAGCGCGAACGCCTGCCGCTCAGCGAGACCCTCGCTCCATGACCTGCCCCGTCTGCAAGAAGCCGACCGACCCGTCCTATCGCCCGTTCTGTTCGCGCCGCTGTGCCGATGTGGATCTGGGGCGCTGGCTGACCGGTGCCTACAGCGTGCCCGGCGACGCGGCCGACCCGTCTGACCCGGCCGAAGCCGAAGACGAGGCGCCATCCTCCCCGCCCCGCAGGCACTGAAGGTGCGCTGCGCGGTCTGTCACGGCACCGGCCGACGGCGCCGCCTGGCGTCGTCGCCGCCCCGCTCACGCGGGGCCGCATCTGGATCGACCGCGGTCATGCGATTCGCAGGGGGCTGCAGACAGCCGGTCCCAAGGGGCAAGACGCCGAACTCCCCCGGCACGATGACATTGCGTCATCTGACCTTGTCCGTCCCCGAACCGCAGCGCCGGGGAATGCTCCGTTAAACCCGCGATCATAGCCTCGGGGCGTCTTTGGGGAAGAGTGTGACGGCTACCGGTCGCATGGATCTTGTCGCCACCGGTGGGACGCCCTGTCGCCTGCGGCCGGATTTCGATACGGCCCCATGGCAGGCCAGTGCCGCTGCCAGAAGGCCCGAGGCCGGACTCGAGGTCGGTCCTGACCTCCTTTTTGCCCAGTCCTGCGCTGCAAGGTCCTCGCGGGGGCACAAGCAATGACGACCCTTACCGGCGGGACCGGCAACGACCTGTTTACGGCCACCGACAATCGGGATTTCACCACCGTCGATGGCGGCGTGGGCATTGATACTCTGAATTTCGAACGCGTCGCCAGCACCGTCGGGGCGTGTGTTCACTATACTGCGTGCCGAAAAGTTCGATGTCTTCACATTTGGCAGTCTTAGCTGGAAGGAGAGGTGGTTCGGTTGATCTGAACAGGTTCCGGGGGGCCAAGTGGTTTTCCGCCTCGGTTACGCCGCCACCGCTTGGGGGCATTGGCTCGCGGAAGTCGGCCTGATCGGGGGGGGGCGTCAAGCGATGAAGGCGGGTGGCGGCCATTGTGGAAGGTCAGATACCGGCCGATCCGGGTCCGGGCTTCGGACACGCTGGCATAGGCGCGCAGGTAGACCTCTTCGTATTTGATGGTCCGCCACAAGCGCTCGACGAAGACATTGTCCCGCCACGCGCCCTTGCCATCCATGCTGATCTTGAAGTCGCGGGCGGCCAGCACCTTGACGAACTCGGGCGAGGTGAACTGGCTGCCCTGATCGGTATTGAAGATCTCGGCCGCGCCCTCGCGCAACGGGTTACGGCACGGCTTGATCTGGTTCGGATGGACGTCGACGTCTTGCGCCAGCTCGATCATGGTCTTCTCGCCCTTGATCGCGGCTACCGCCGCTTTCGCCTTGAATGCCGCGCTATGGTTCCGGCGCGGTCGTCTTGCCATCGTCCTCTCCTCGCTTGCGGCATCATGCTGCTCTGGCGCAGAAAATCCACTTATCCCGGTTGTTCAGATTTCCGCAGCCGCCTCTGGCTGGGATGTCGTCAAGTTCTTCGACTATGCCGCCCCCGGCGTGGCGGTAACCTATTCCGGTGCCAGCGGATTCAGCTACAGTTTCAACGGGACCAACACCACCGGTACCGCCGCAACCGTCTGTGAAATCGTCGCGACGGCCTATGGCGACAGTATCGACGCAACCGCGAACACCGCTGCCGCCGTCCACGATCTGGGCGCGGGGGATGATGCGAGTTCGGGCGGCTCGGGCAAAGAGACGTTCACCGCCGGGGCCGGAGGCGACACAGTGGGCGCGGGCGGCGGCGCCGACCGCCTGGCTCTGGGCGCCGGGAAGGACAGGGTCGTCTTCGGCGACAAAGACGGTCAGGATACCGTTACCGGTTTCGACATGCCGCTCGACGCTTCGGGACGCACCGCCGATCAGGTCGACCTCTCGGAATTGACCGATGGCCAGGGGAACCCGGTCGCCGCCTGGGACATCAAGGTCGGCGGTGACGGGGCGGGCAACGCGGTTCTCTGCTTTCCGAGCGGGGAAAGCCTGACGCTGATCGACACGCCCTTGGGCCCGGTCACGGTCGAGGTATTGGCCCCGGCGATCTTGTGCTGGTGCGGGACGGGCGCGCCTTGCCGGTGCTTTGGACCGGTCGGCGGGAGGTCGCGCACGCCGAGATGGAAGCCGACCCGTCTCTCTGCCCGGTCGAGATCAAGGCCGGGGCGTTGGGCAACCGCCAGCCGGTCCGGCTGTCGTGGCAGCATTGCGTGCTGATCGACGCGGACGGGGTCGAGGCGCTGGCCCGCGCAAAGCAGCCTGCACGGCAGGGCTGGCCCGGCGTGCGCATCGTGCGCTGCAAGAAGGGCTGCAGCTATCATCACATCCTGCGCGAGGCGCATGCGCTGGTCGGGCAGAGGGGCTTTGGGTTGAAACCTTCTGGTCGGGGCGGTTCGGCTTCGCGGCGCTGGACCCGGACTCGCGGGAAAGCCTGCTGCGTGCCTGCCCCAACCTGTCCGGCTGTCTGTCGGGGCTGGTGCCGGTCGAGGCCGCCTATTCGACCCGGGTAAGTCCCGTGTTGCGGATCTGCGAGGCCAAGGCGCTGGCCCGGCGGGCCGGGGCGAGCGCCGCTGGGACACGGCGACCGCAGGGAGGGCCGTGCAAGCCTCTAGAGATAGCCTTCGGCCCGAAAGCTCAGCTCGCGGGCCTTGCCGACGATCAGATGGTCATGCAGCACTAGGGTCAGTGCGGCGCAGGCGGCCTCGATCTGCGCCGTCATCGCGATATCGGATTGCGAGGGGGTCGGGTCGCCCGAGGGGTGGTTGTGGACGAGGATCAGGGCCGAGGCGTTCAGTTCGAGCGCGCGTTTGACCACTTCGCGCGGATAGACCGGCACGTGATCGACGGTGCCGCGGGCCTGTTCCTCGTCGGCGATCAGCACGTTCTTGCGGTCTAGGAACAGCACGCGGAACTGTTCGGTCTCGCGATGGGCCATGGCGGTGCGGCAGTAATCGAGCAGCGCGTCCCAGCTTGACAGTACGGGCCGGTGCATGACGCGGGTCCGGGCCAGGCGCTGGGCCGCGGCCTCGACCAGCTTCAGCTCGACGATGACCGACGGGCCGACGCCATGCACCTCCTGCAGGCGGGCGACCGGGGCCGAAAGCACGCCGTTGAAGTCGCGGAACCGGTCCAGAAGCAGCCGGGCCAGCGGCTTGACATCCTGCCGGGGCAGGGCGCGGAACAGCACCATTTCAAGCAGTTCGTAGTCGGGCATCGCTGCCGCGCCGCCGGCCATGAACCGGTCGCGAAGGCGGCGGCGATGGTCGCGCAGGTAGGAGGGCAGCCGTTCGCCGGGGGCCAGCGCCCTGACCGGCGCCTCCGCGAAAAGCGGCAGCACCGGTTCGGCGGGCGATGGAGGAGGCGTCGGGCGCGGCATGACCCAACGGTAGCGGAATCAAGGTGAACGAAACGTTAAGCTTGCGCGGACAACGCGGGCCGTCCGGCCCGCGTCAGCTTTTCATCCCGTCCCAGAAGCTTTTCACCTTCTTGAAGAAGGACGACCCCTCGGGATTGTTCTCCTCGCTCAGTTCCTCGAATTCGCGCAGAAGCTCTTTCTGGCGCGTGGTGAGGTTGACCGGGGTCTCGACCGCCAGTTCGATGAACATGTCGCCCTGGGCATTGCCGCGAAGCGCAGGCATCCCCTTGCTGCGCAGCCGCATCTGCTTGCCCGACTGGCTGCCGCCGGGCACCTTCACCCGCGACCGGCCGCCGTCGATGGTCGGCACCTCGATCTCGCCGCCCAGCGCCGCGGCGGTCATCGAGACCGGAACCCGGCAAAACAGGTTCAGCCCGTCACGCTCGAACAGCGGGTGATCGGTCACCTCGATGAAGATGTACAGATCGCCCGACGGCCCGCCCCGAAGCCCCGCCTCGCCCTCGCCGGCCAGCCGGATGCGGGTGCCGGTCTCGACGCCTGCGGGGATGTTGACCGACAGCGCGCGTTCGCGTTCGACCCGGCCCGCGCCGCCGCAGGACTTGCAGGGGTTCTTGACGATCTGGCCCGCGCCGCCACAGGTCGGACAGGTCCGTTCGACGGTGAAAAAGCCCTGCTGCGCCCGGACCTTGCCCATGCCCGAACAGGTTGGACAGGTGGTCGGTTCGGCGCCGCCGGCCGCGCCGGTGCCATTGCAGACCTCGCAGGCGACCGAGCTGGGCACCTTGATGGTCTTCTGCAGGCCGGAATAGGCTTCCTCCAGCGTGACCCGGAGATTGTAGCGCAGGTCGGACCCGCGCGTGGCGCGCTGGCGTCCGCCGGGGCCGGCCCCGCCCATGAAATCGCCGAACAGGTCGTCGAAGACGTTCGAGAAGGCCGAGGCAAAATCGCCCTGGCCGCCGAAGCCGCCGCCCATGCCGCCGGGACCGCGGCCGCCGCCCTGTTCGAAGGCGGCGTGGCCGAAGCGGTCATAGGCCGCCTTCTTGTCGGGGTCCTTCAGCGTCTCGTAGGCCTCGTTGACCTCCTTGAACTGCGCCTCTGCCTTGGGATTGTCCGCATTGCGGTCGGGGTGCAGTTCCTTGGCCTTCTTGCGATAGGCCTTCTTGATCTCTTCGGCCGAGGCCCCGCGGGCAATCCCGAGAACCTCGTAGAAATCGCGCTTTGCCATCAGCTAACCCTAACCCTCTTCCTGGAACGCGTTGGCCGGCCCGGTTGCCCGGACCGGCCGCCTCGGGTCCGGTTGCGCCTCACGAGCGCTTGCGATCGTCCAGATCCTCGAACTCGGCATCGACGATCTCGTCGTCCACGCCGGTCGGCTCGTCGCGGTCGTCGTCGGCTTCGGGGGCAGAGCTGTCCTGCTGCTGGGCCTTGTAGATGGCTTCGCCCAGCTTCATCGCGGCTTCCGACACGTTCTGGATGCCGCCCTTGATCTTGCCGGCATCTTCCGAATCCAGCACGTCCTTCAGCGCGGCGACCGCCAGTTCGATCGCCTCGACGGTCGACGGGTCGACCTTGTCGCCATGCTCCTCGATCGACTTCTCGGTCGAATGGATCAGGCTTTCGGCCTGGTTCCGGGTCTCGACCAGTTCGCGGCGTTTCTTGTCGGCTTCGGCATTGGCCTCGGCCTCGCGCACCATCTTGTCGATCTCGTCATCCGACAGGCCGCCCGAGGCCTGGATGGTGATCTTCTGTTCGCGGCCGGTGCCCTTGTCCTTGGCCGAAACCGACACGATGCCGTTGGCGTCGATGTCGAAGGTTACCTCGATCTGCGGCATGCCGCGCGGCGCGGGCGGGATGTCTTCAAGGTTGAACTGGCCAAGCATCTTGTTGTCGGCCGCCATCTCGCGTTCGCCCTGGAAGACGCGGATCGTCACGGCGCTCTGGTTGTCCTCGGCGGTCGAGAAGATCTGGCTTTTCTTGGTCGGGATCGTGGTGTTGCGGTCGATCAGACGAGTGAAGACACCACCCAGCGTCTCGATGCCCAGGGACAGCGGCGTGACGTCCAGCAGAACGACGTCTTTCACGTCACCCTGCAGAACGCCGGCCTGGATCGCGGCGCCCATGGCGACCACTTCGTCCGGGTTCACGCCCTTGTGCGGTTCCTTGCCGAAGAACTTGGTCACTTCCTCGATGACGCGGGGCATCCGGGTCATGCCGCCGACCAGCACCACCTCGTCGATGTCCGAGGTCGAGAGCCCGGCATCCTTCAGCGCGTCCTGGCAGGGCTTGATCGACTTCTTGATCAGGTCGCCCACAAGGCTTTCCAGCTTGGCGCGGGTCAGCTTCATCACCAGGTGCAGCGGCGTGCCGGCCTGCGGGTTCATCGAGATGAAGGGCTGGTTGATCTCGGTCTGGCTGGAGGAGGACAGCTCGATCTTGGCCTTCTCGGCGGCTTCCTTCAGCCGTTGCAGGGCCATCTTGTCCTTGGTCAGGTCGACGCCGTGTTCCTTTTTGAACTCGTCGGCAAGGTAGGCGACGATGCGCATGTCGAAGTCTTCGCCGCCGAGGAAGGTATCCCCGTTGGTCGATTTCACCTCGAAGAGGCCGTCGTCGATTTCCAGAATGGTGATGTCGAAGGTGCCGCCGCCGAGGTCATAGACCGCGATGGTGCGGGTTTCCTTCTTGTCGAGCCCGTAGGCCAGCGCGGCCGCGGTCGGTTCGTTGATGATGCGCAGCACCTCAAGGCCCGCGATCTTGCCGGCATCCTTGGTCGCTTGACGCTGGGCGTCGTTGAAATAGGCCGGAACCGTGATGACGGCCTGCGTCACCTCTTCGCCAAGGTAGCTTTCGGCGGTTTCCTTCATCTTCTGCAGGATGAAGGCCGAGATCTGGCTGGGCGAATATTTCTCGCCGCGGACACTGACCCAGGCGTCGCCATTGCCGCCGTCGACGATGGAATAGGGGACGTGCTTCTTGTCTTTCTCGACTTCGGCGTCATCCACCCGGCGGCCGATCAGCCGCTTGACCGCAAAGACGGTGTTTTCGGGGTTGGTGACGGCCTGACGTTTGGCGGGTTGTCCGACCAGACGCTCGCTGTCGGTGAAGGCCACGATCGACGGCGTCGTCCGCGCGCCCTCGGCATTCTCGATCACCCGGGGTTGCGCCCCATCCATGATGGCGACGCAGGAGTTGGTGGTCCCGAGGTCGATCCCGATGACTTTACCCATGATATCTTACCTCTTCATTCGGCGATGTTGTGGGGAGCAGACCCTACAGGAGGCCTCTGCGCCCCGATCCCAGGGGGCCACGGCAGACCCTGGCCCGTTTCTCGGGGGTATATAAGGAGGGGTGTCAAACCCTGCAAGCGCAGCCTATGACAGATTTGTGAGTGTGGTGAACGATGTCTGAGACAGACCGACATGGCCGCCCCGTGCCCGCGCTGGTGGTGCGGGGGGTCGAGGTTTTCCCGGGGCTGCTGGACCCGGCCGCCCAGGCCGCACTGGTGGCCGAGATCGCGGCGGTGATGGCGCTCGCGCCGCCGGTGCAGCCCGAAACCCGGTTCGGGCGCAAGATGAGCGTGCGGATGACCTCGGCCGGAAAATACGGCTGGGTGTCGGACCGGCGCGGCTATCGCTACGAGACGCGCCACCCCTCCGGCGTGGCCTGGCCGCCGATCCCGGCGCCGGTGCTGTCGCTCTGGCATCGCGTCACCGGGGTCGACCGCGCGCCTGACTGCTGTCTGGTCAACCTGTACCGCGAGGGCGCCAGGATGGGTCTGCATCAGGACCGCGACGAGGCCGATTTCGGCTGGCCCATCGTCTCGGTCTCGCTCGGCGACGAGGCGCGTTTCCGGATCGGCGGGCTCGAGCGGGGCGGGCCGACCGACAGCCTCTGGCTGAAATCGGGCGACGTTCTGGTCATGGGGGGCGCGGCGCGGCTGGTCCATCACGGCATCGACCGGGTGCGCGGCGGCAGCTCGACCCTGATCGAGGGCGGCGGCCGGATCAACCTGACGCTTCGGGTGGTCGACTGATCCCGGGCTCAGCGCCGGGCGTACCAGCTCGCCGTGGCGAACTTGCGGGTATAGAATTCGCCCATCAGCCCGATCATGGTCAGCGCGATGGCCAGCCGCAGCGGGTAGCCGACCGAGGTGAAATGCGGGTTGTAGTTCACGAAGGCATAGCCGCGGGCCTGGTCGATGCAGTGGAACAGCGGGTTCCAGTCGAAGAAGACCAGCATGTAGCCGGGCAGGGTATTGGCCACGAACATCTTGCCCGACGCGATCATGTTCATCCTCTGAAAGACGGTCGAGGCCAGCCCCACGAAGCCCGGCGCCCAGGGCTTCAGCGCCAGAAAGACCATCCCCACCGACAGCCCGGAAAACCAGGCCAGCAGCAGCATGCCCATGGCCCCGACGGGGCGGTCCACGGTGATCGGGGTGAAGGCGGCATGATAGACGAAGCCGACGAAAAGCATCGACAGGATCTGGATATAGAGCGTGCCGAGCGCGGCCGCGGCGATGGCGATGATCGTGTTCATCGGCGCGTGCTGCATCATCGGCGAGGCCGGCCCCTCGGACCCGACGACGGCGGCCATGGTCTTGTTGAAGGTCATGAACAGGAACACGCCCGACATCAGGTAGACCAGGAAATCGCCCCGGATCGCGGCGCCGCGCAGGCCGACGAGGTTGAACATCACGTAGAACGACACCACCAGCAGAACGGTCTGCAGGATGTTCATGATCAGGCCCATCACCGCGTTGCGGTGGCTTTTGCGCACATGCCGCACCGAGGCGTGATAGATCAGCGCCAGCAGGCGCAGCCCGCCCTGGGCGGTGCTGGTCGGTCTGGCCGTCTGGAACATCGCCTTTTCCGTGTGTCCTTGCCGTTTGCCGGCAAGCCAAGCATAAGGAGCTTGCGAATTCGTTTCGTGTCGCGCGACGCAACCAGGAGGCAGGCTTGGACTACGCACAGCTCGAGACCGTGATGCGGAAAACGGCACTTCTGGCCGGGGCGCGCATCATGGAGATCTACGGCGCGCCCGATTTCGAGGTCCGTGCCAAGGCCGATTCCAGTCCGGTGACCGAGGCCGACGAGGCCGCCGATGCGCTGATTTCAGCCGAGCTGAAACGCGCCTTCCCGGAGGCGCTGATCGTGACCGAGGAACAGGCCGACACCCATACCGAACGCGCGGCCGACTTCCTGATCGTCGATCCGCTCGACGGCACCAAGGAATTCGTCAAGCGGCGGGGCGATTTCACCGTCAACATCGCCTGGGTCGAGGGCGGAGTTCCGGTGCGCGGCGTTGTTTATGCCCCCGCGCGCGGGCGGCTTTTCTACACCCGCGCCGATGGCGCGACCGTCGAGGAAACCGGTGATCTGGCGCTCGACACGGTCGGGCCGGTCACGCCGCTGTCGGTCTCGGCGCCCGACAATGGCGCGCTGATGGTCGTGGCCTCGAAATCGCACCGCGATCAGGCGACCGACGACTACATCGCGAAATATGCCGTGCGTGACATGACTTCGGCCGGATCGTCGCTGAAATTCTGCCTCGTCGCGACCGGCGAGGCCGATCTTTACCCGCGGCTCGGGCGTACCATGGAATGGGACACGGCGGCCGGGCATGCGGTGCTGGCGGGCGCAGGCGGCAAGGTCGTGCGCTTCGACGATCACAGCCCGCTTTCCTATGGCAAGCCGGGCTACGAGAACCCGTTCTTCATCGCCTATGCGCCGGGCGTCGATCTGAAAGACGCCTGATGTCCGTCGTCATCGTGATCCCGGCGCGGTTCGCGTCCTCGCGCTATCCGGGCAAGCCGCTGGCGCTGCTGAAAGGCGCGTCCGGGCAGGAGAAAAGCCTGATCCGGCGGTCCTGGGAGGCGGCGCAGGCTGTCTCGGGCGTCGACCGGGTGGTGGTCGCGACCGATGACGACCGTATCCGCGCCGCCGCCGAGGCCTTCGGCGCCGAGGTTGTGATGACATCTGAGACCTGCGCCAACGGCACCGAGCGCGTGGCCGAGGCGCTCGATGTGCTGGGCGGCGAGGTCGAGATTGCGGTCAATCTGCAGGGCGATGCGCCGCTGACGCCCGCCTGGTTTATAGAGGATCTGGTGGCGGGGCTTCGCGACGATCCCGAGGCCGATCTGGCGACCCCGGTGCTGCGCTGCGACGGGCAGGGGCTGACCGCGCTGCTGGACGACCGCCGCGCGGGCCGGGTGGGCGGCACCACCGCGGTTTTCGGTGCGGGCAACCGGGCGCTTTATTTCTCGAAAGAGGTCATCCCCTATACCGGGCAGACCTATGCCGACGGCGCGCCGACGCCGGTCTTTCACCATGTGGGCGTCTATGCCTACCGGCCCGCGGCGCTCGATGCCTATCGCAGGCTCGCGCCGGGCCCGCTCGAAGGGCTCGAAGGGCTCGAACAGCTGCGATTCCTCGAACACGGGCGGCCTGTGCTCTGCGTCGAGGTCGAAGCACGCGGCCGCCAGTTCTGGGAACTGAACAACCCCACGGACGTTTCCCGGATCGAGGCGATGATGGCCGCGATGGGGCTCGACTGAGATGCACCCCGCATCCTGAGGCTCTTGCGATGAGCCAGGGTGGCGGGACCCCGCCGAAGTCTCGTTCGGCGGACCGGGAACCTTGCGCATGTCACAAAATGTTCCCAACACAGGGATAAATCGGCCGAATTATCGGGGATTATTAACAGATTCTGTCGATGTTCCGAACCAGCCCGGGCAATATGGGCTAGAATGAAATGAAAGCGACAAGCGAGTGAGATCATGAACCGGCAAGTAACGAAGGCGGTTTTTCCCGTTGCGGGATTGGGGACGCGGTTTCTTCCCGCGACGAAGTCGATCCCGAAAGAGATCATGACGCTGG
>NZ_QAYC01000019.1 GCF_003053725.1 Rhodovulum kholense | reverse complement strand
CTGATCCGGCGTCTCGTCCACGGGATCGACCACATCAGGACCCCCGTCCGGCGTCTCGTCCGGGCTCCCCCCATCCGGCACCGACCCCCCATCGCTCTTCACAAGCGTCGCAGGGTCGATCGTCATCAGGGCCGCGAACTTCAGAAGAACAGGGTTCAGGACGGAAAGACCCGAGGCGGAAGACGCGATGCCCAGCCCGGTCGCAGGCTCCAGGACCTCGGCGAGATCGGGGCTTTCGACCCCGGAGGCGAAACGGGATGCAATGTCGTCAGCCGAATTGTGCCCCGTCGAGACCCAGCCGTCAGGAGAGATGAATTCCGTCTCGCCACTCAGGACCGCTCCCGCCTCGACCGCGTCCGCCGGATCTTCGCCGGACTCCGCCGCCGGCTCTGCCGTTTCGTCCATCCCCGCAGCGGGAGTGTCACCGGCCGAAGGCGTGGCGGCGTCTTCGGTGCCCGCGCCGCCCGGCGACGCTTCGGAATCGACCTTCTCGATGCCCTCGTCGCTCGCGGCGATCCCCCGCAGCACCAGGGCGCCTGCGGTCGAACTTCCGAACAGGCCCATGGCTCCGAACAGGGCCATAACAAGCTGGAGAAGTCGTCTCATCGGGCGCCTTTCAAGGTGAAGGAGACATGCGGGGATATCGTCCAGAGGGTGGTTAACGATTCACCGGAGGACGTAAAGAGCAGAGAGACGTTGGGCAAAAACCCGCTTGCGGCAAAGGCCGGCGATGCGGAATTCGGCGCAGCCTTGCCGATTAGATAAGCAAAGCCGAACAATCCAGCCGTGAAGGCCGCGACATTTGCGTTTCTGTCAACAATTTGGCTTTGTCCGACCCGAATTCGAGAATCACGGCGCGGATCGGGCGCAAGGACAATCCGCCTGTCCCCGGCCTCAGCCGAACCGGTTAGACTGGGTGCCGACGGGGATGAACTTTCGGACCGGGGGCGCCGTGCAAGACATCTATTCCTGCGTGTTCGGAACCTGGCGGCCCGGGATCGGCGATCCGACCTGGCAGGGCTGGACCACGGTCGCGGTCTATCTGGCGGTGGCGGCCCTGGCCCTGCGCGCCGCCCGCACGGCCGCCTTCCCGAAGCCGAGCGCCCGGCGCGAGCGGGTCTTCTGGAGCCTCGTCGCCCTGGCGCTGCTGCTGCTGGCGATCAACAAGCAGCTCGACCTGCAATCGGCGCTGACGGCCACCGGGCGCTGCCTGGCCAAGCTGCAGGGCTGGTACGCAGAGCGGCGGGCGGTGCAGACCGAGTTCATCGCCGCGATCGGAGCCCTGTCGCTGCTGGTCCTGCTGGGATTGCTGTGGCTGCTGCGGGGAACGCTGCGGCGCTCGGCTGTGGCGATTGTCGGGCTCTCTTTCGTGTCGGCCTTCGTGCTGATCCGGGCGGCGGGGTTTCACCATTTCGACCACCTGCTCGGGATGCCCACGCTGTTGTCGGTGCGAACCAACATGGTGCTGGAACTGACCGGTCCGCTGCTGATCGCGCTGGCGGCGCTGGGGCTTCCGCGGTCCCCGCGCCCGGTCAGGGATCGACCGCCGCCAGCGAGGCCGTCCTGACCCAGCCAGTCCGGTTGTCCGGATCGGCCAGGAAGCGGCCGACCAGATCGTACCAGGGCAGCCCGACGAACAGCCGGTCATAGGCCGCAGCCGCATGGGCGGAGATGCGGTCGTAAAGCGGCGGATCTTCCAGAAGGCGACGGATCTGGGCGGCAAGATCGCCGGGATCGCCCGCGCGAAAGATCAGGCAGTCGGTTTCGTGCCTGAGCCGGGCCTTGACCGAAGGATGGTCGCTGACCACCAGCGGCAGCCCATGGGCCAGCCCCTCGACCACGGTATTGGGCAGCCCCTCGGCATAGGCCGGCCGCGAGGGCATGACCGCGATCGCGGCCCGGCGCATCAGGGCGCGGACCTCGTCCTTGGGAATCCGGCCGGGCAACAAGATGCGGGCGCTCTCATGCGCGGCCTCGACCCGGGCCAGATAAGCGGCACGCTCGGGGCCGTCCCCGGCCAGCACCACCCGCAGATCCAGCCCCCCGCCCAAGAGCATCAGTGCCGCCTCGAGCAGATCGCCCGCGCCTTTCGCCTCGGTATGGGTGCCCACGAAAAGGACCGTCGGCGGTTCTACGAGCGCGGCATGCCGGCGTGGCGGGATGCCGGTTTCAAGCCGGGTCCATTCCCAGGGCACGATCCGGTCCCGGGCCAGTCCCAGAACCTCGTGCAGCGACCGCGAGGCCAGCAGACTGTGATTGCCGATGGCGGTCACCGCTGGCGCGGCCAGAACCCGCGACAGACGCCGGTTGCGCCGCAGCGCGGCCAGCCCGGACCGGGTGACAAGCGCGCGGGCCCGGGGCCGGGTCATCACATCCGCGAGGCAAGGCAGGGTCGGGATCCGGCGCGCGGCCGCGGCCTCGATCGCGTCGATATGGGGCAGGCGCGGCAGGAAGGCGTCCGGGCAGACCTCCTCGATCAGCCGACGTCCGAAACCGGGCGCATACATCTGCTGGAGGGACACCCCGAGGGTCCGCAGCCCGGGCGCAAGCCGCGTGTCATGCGGGGTCTTCGACAGCGTGGCGACCGTGACCTCGTGATCGGGCGCCATGGCGGCGACGAACTCCACCGTCCGTTTCTGTTCGTGATAGGTTTCGGGGCTGCCCGCCTCGAAACGGCGCCAGGCCTCCAGATAGTCGCCCGTCTGCAGGAAAAGGATCTTCATGACGAGATCCGGTCCGGTCCGAAAGTCATGAAAGCCTCAATCTTCCGGGATGAACCTGGGCAGCTGCGGGGCCATGTCCTTCAGGATGCCGTCGAGCCGCGCCGCCGCGTCGGCGTCGCTTTCCTCGGGCAGGATCGGCGTGGTCAGGCGCACCAGCGCCCCGTCGGTCCGCCCGGTCCGCAACCCGTCGACGATCAGCCAGAGCTTGGCGGCGAAGTCCCAGGCCACCTTCCGGCCCTTCTGGTCGAACCAGTAATAGACCATCATCCGGACCTCGCCCTTCTGGATGATCGCCTTGTTCAGGTGGAAGGGCTGGGCGCTGTCCAGTTCGGAGGCGACGTCGGTGCGTTCGAGCCAGGCAATCTCCCAGCCGCCCGCGGGCAGGCAGACCTCGGGCGGATGCACCCCGCCATGGCTCTGGTCGGCATACCAGGCCAGGAAGACGCCCACATAGGCGGGGCTGTCGGGGTTGACCAGGGTGATCGAGTGATAGTCATCGGCCTGCAGCGCCCGGGCGATGTCGGGGGCCAGCACCGTGGGCGGGCCGTCCTGCTGCCAGTCGCCGAACCGGCGCGGGAAGGTGACGAAGCTGTCGCGCGCGACCGCGACGGCGCCGCGATCGGGCAGCATCTGCAGCGCCCCGACCCCGGCCAGCATCAGCCCCGCGGCCGCGATCAGCGCCAGGGACGGCTGCACCAGGCGCAGCCGCAGGAATTGCGGCACCAGCCCCTCGGTGTCGAGATCGAGCGCCTCGGTCAGGCTCATCTTCGCGGGATGCAGGAACAGCATGATCCGGGCCAGGGCGAACAGGATCGCCACACAGATGATGAAGATCACCCAGCCCTCGAAGAAATGGGTGAAGCCCTCGACCCACTCGACGCCGAAATGGTCGACCATCCAGCCCGCGATCGCGATCCTGACCGCGTTCATCAGCACCGTGATCGGCGCCGCCGAGAGCAGCAGCACCGCCTTGTGCCAGACCGGCCCGCGATAGAGCACCGCGAAGATGTAGCTGAAGGACAGGATCGGAAAGAGATAGCGCAGCCCCGAACAGGCCTCGGCCACATGCAGCTTGTAGACCCCGAGGTCGATGATGTTGCCCTCGAGATAGACCGGCACCGCCAGCAGACCGAGGAACCAGACCCCGAGCTCGGAGGAAATGAACTGCAGCCAGGTGGTGGCCTTGTAATACAGCGTGTCGGGCAGCGGCAGCATGTAGACCAGATGCAGCACCGGCGGCCAGAAATGCTTGCCCGTCGACCAGCCGAAGCTGATCAGCAGCAGCCCGCCGACCCAGACGATCAGCGCATAGGCGACGATGTCGTCGATATTCGAGATCCGCCCGACCGCGCCCAGCATCAGCGCCAGCAGGACCACCAGAACCCCCGGCCAGCGATGCGGGATCTCGCCCGGGCGTTCGGGCACGGTTTTCAGCTGGCGCAGGAACAGCAGCCCTGACAGGACCGGGATCAGCGGACCGTGGCTGTATTCGGGCTTCTGCCAGGCCACAAGCAGCGCATCGAGCCCGGGCCGGAAGAACAGCCCCGCCCCCAGAACGGCCACCGCCAGCCAGAACAGGCCCAATCCGGAAAACGCGCGGCTCTGTCGGCGAGAGGACAGAGCCTCGTTGGAAATCGACATCCGGATCAATCCTTGCTCAAACTCGAACCCTGCTCAAACTCGGGCAGGTTATACCCGAAGGCCCCCTCGAATTGAACTGCGAACCGCCCGGCGGCGGTCACGGAAACGTAAGGCGAAACTACGGCGGCGGCCCTCCGGTCCGGTCGGGGAAGACGCCTTGATGACGCTTTGCGGAATTGAGGACGATCGCACCAGAACGCATCTACCGTTTCCCCAGATACAGAATGCACAGGGGGCGGCACCCCTTACCGGAATTGTAACGGACCTGATCTAAAGCAGATTCGCACTCGCCATCCGCGGCCGTTTTTCGTATGCCGAAGACCGTGTTTCCGGTCCCGTCCCGAGACGTCTCCGGGTGGCGCAACCCGGAAGAAAAGCCCCCCGCGGGCGCGTGATGGTAGCGGTGGACATGCAGCGGCAAGACACAGGCGTCCGGGGTTCGATGCAGGGGCTGCGGCGATGATGGGCTGGAGCCCGACCGGCGGCGGCACCGATCGCGCGGTCACCGTCACGGTGGCCTCGATGGCCGGGCTGCTGGCCGATCTCGAGGCCCGGCTGGTCCGGGGCGAGGGGTTTTCCGTCGCCACGCTCAATCTCGACCACGTGGTCAAGCTGTCGCGCGATCCGGCCTTCCGCGCCGCCTATCTGGCCCAGAGCCATGTCACCGCCGACGGCAACCCGATCGTCTGGCTGTCGCGTCTGGCCGGACAGCAGGTCGAGCTGGTGCCCGGCTCCGACCTGATCGGCCCGGTCTTCGCACTGGCCGCGCGGCTGGGGCTGCCGGTCGCGTTTCTCGGCTCGACCGCCGAGACGCTGGACCGGGCCAAGGAGGTGGTCGAGGCCGACTATCCGGGGCTGCGGGTGGTCGCGACCCTGGCCCCGCCGATGGGGTTCGACCCCGAGGGCGCGGCGGCCGACGCGATGATCGAGGATCTCGGCCGGTCTGGCGCGCGGATCTGCCTGGTGGCGCTCGGCGCGCCCAAGCAGGAACGCTTTGCGGCCCGCGCCGCCCCCCGCCTGCCCGGCACCGGGTTCCTGTCGATCGGGGCGAGCCTCGATTTCGTGGCGGGCCACCAGCGCCGCGCGCCCCGCTGGGTGCGCCGGATCGCGGCGGAATGGCTCTGGCGGATGCTGTCCGATCCGGCCCGGCTTGGCCGGCGCTATCTGGACTGCCTGATCGTCCTGCCCGGTCTGACCCGCCGGGCGCTGTGTCGGCGGCTGACGCGGGGAGGCTGAGCAATGGTGCCGCCGATGCTCGCGCTCTGGAGCTGGATCGTCGTCACGGTGATCCTGTTCCGGGCCCTGCGGCCGGCCCAGGCCCTGGTCTGCTGCCTGCTGGGGGCCTATCTGTTCCTCCCGGTGAAAGCCAGCTTCGACCTGCCGCTTCTGCCCACGCTCAACAAGCATTCCCTTCCCGTCATCGTCGCGGCGGTCATGACGGCCATTGTCGCCGCCCGGGTGGCAGCCCGCCCCTGGTCAACGGCCGCGCAAGGCACAGGACTGATCCTGCCGGGATGGACCCCGGGCCATCCGCTGATGCGCGCGCTCTTCATCGTCGCTGTTCTGTCGGTCGGACTGAGCGCCCTGGTCAACAACGACACGCTGGTCTACGGCCCGACGGTGCGGCGCGGGCTTGGCCCCTACGATGCCGGCTCCATGGTGCTGGCCATGGCGGTGGCACTGCTGCCCTTCCTGCTGGGGCGGCGGATGCTGGCGGACGAGGCCGGGCGGCGCGTGCTGCTCTGGGGGCTGTGCCTGTTCGCCTCGGTCTATGCCGGACTGGCCCTTTTCGAGGTGCGGATGTCGCCGCAACTCAACATGATGGTCTACGGTTTCCGGCCATCCGCCTGGATCCAGCACCTGCGCGGGAACGGCTACCGCCCGATGGTCTTTCTCGAACACGGGCTGCGGCTCGGGATCTTCCTGACCATGGCCACGCTGGTCGCCTGCGGGCTGTCGCGGATCGACCGGCGCCGGCGGAGCGTCTGTCTGCTGGCCGGGGCCTGGCTGTTCGGCACGCTGGTCCTGTCCAAGAACCTGGGCGCCCTGGCGATCGGGCTGCTTCTGGTGCCTGTGGCGCTGTTTCTCAGCACCCGGCTGCAGATCGTGATCGCGGCGGCGCTGGCCGGGACCGTGCTGTTCTATCCGCTGTTGCGCAGCGCCGATCTGATCCCCACCGACCAGGTGGTGGGACTCTTCGAGAAATTCAGCGGCGAAGACCGGGCGGGCTCCCTGAAATACCGGCTCGTGAACGAGGACATCCTGCTTGAAAAGGCGATGCAGCGTCCTGTTCTGGGCTGGAGTTCCTTCGCCCGGAACCGCGTCTTCGATCCCGAGACCGGGCGCGATCTCAGCGTGACCGACGGGGTCTGGGTGGTCGTGATCGGCGAATCCGGACTGATCGGCTATATGGGAAAATTCGGCCTGCTGACGGTGCCGATCCTACTTCTCGCGCGGCGGCCGCGCCAGGTGGAGGCCAGCACAGCGGTGCTGGCGCTGGTCTTGGTCGCCAATCTGAGCGACATGATCCCCAATTCGAGCCTGACCCCGATCACCTGGCTGATCGCCGGAGCCCTGGCCGGACGGCTGGAACCGGCCGCGGCTTTGGCTCGGGCCACCGCGGAAACCGTCGCAGATCCTCCGGCCAAGGGGCAGAAACCCCGGGGACGGGGCCGCACATCGTCCGGCGAAGACAGCGACATCCCCGGCGACAGCCCGCCGCAGCCCGCGATGCGCACCACGCCCTATACCCGACAGACCACCCTGCACAGCCGGAGCCGCCGCGGATGACCCACCGCCTTGTCGTCTCGATCATCAATTACCGCACCGCGGACATGACCCTGACCTGCCTCGCGTCGGTGCTGGAGGATCTCGACGGGATCGACGGCCATGTCGTGATCGTCGACAACGCCTCGGGCGACGGATCCGAAACCGTGCTTCAGGACTGGCTCGACGCCCATCCCGGCGTGCCGGTGACGCTGGTCCGCTCGGCCGCGAATACCGGCTTTTCGGGCGGGCACAATCAGGGCATGGCGGCGAAGCCCGCCCGGTTCTACCTGCTGCTCAATTCCGACGCGGTGCTGCGGCCGGGGTTTTGCCGCACCATCCTGGCCGCCGCCGAAGCCCAACCGGAAGCCGGGCTCTTCGCGCCGCGCATCCTGCGCGACAGCGGCGAGACCCAGGACAGCTGTTTCCGGTTCCATTCGCCGCTGAGCGAACTGATCCGCGGCGCCAATACCGGGCTTGTCACCCGGGCGCTGCGCCGCTTCGAGGTCTCGCTCGGAACAGAGCCTGTTCCGGCCCAAATCGAATGGGCAAGCTTCGCCTGCATCCTGCTGAGAGGCGAGATGACGGCCGCGCTCGGGCCGATGGACGAGGGCTATTTCCTCTATTACGAGGACGCCGAATACTGCCTGCGTGCGCGCCGTGCGGGCTGGCGCATCGCCCGGGTGCCCGAGGCGGTCGCGGTGCATTTCCGCGGCGGGTCCGGGCCGGTCAAGACGCTCCGGAATGCCCGCAAGCGGTTGCCGCCCTATTACTACGCCTCGCGCACGCGCTTCCTGTATCAGGCGCATGGGCTGGCAGGTCTCTGGGCCGCGAACCTGATGTGGCATGCCGGACGCGGGCTTGCGCTGCTGCGCCGCCTCGCCCGCCGCCCCGGGGGGCAGCCTCCGCTCGAGGGCGAGGCCCGCGACCTCTGGATCAACGCCGCCGACCCGCTCGGCCCCCGACTGGCCCCGCACGAGACATGACCCATCCCGATTTCATCATCATCGGCGCCATGAAAAGCGGCACCACCACGCTGGCGGCGCAGCTTGCGGCCCAGCCGGGGCTGTTCCTGACCGATCCGAAAGAGCCGAACTTCTTCTCGGACGACGAGATCCATGCCCGCGGCCCGGACTGGTATGCCGGGCTTTTCGCCGCCGCGCCGCCGGGGGCCCTGAAGGGCGAGGCCAGCACCCATTACACCAAGCTGCCGACCTATCCCGACACCGTGCGCCGACTGGCCGCGGCGGGCCCGGCGCCGAAGCTGATCTACATGATCCGCAACCCGCTGGACCGGGCGGTCTCGCATTACATCCATGAATGGACCACCGGCGAGATCCGCAGCGATCTGGAAACCGCGCTGGACCGGCACCCGACCCTGACCGAGTACGGGCGCTATGGCATGCAGATCGCGCCCTTCGCCGACACCTTCGGACCCGACCGGATCCTGTTGACCAGCCTCGAGGGGCTGAAGGCCGATCCGGAGGGCGAATTGGGCCGGATCAGTGCCTTTATCGGGCTGGAAACGCCCCCCGTCTGGCAGACCGGTCTGGGCGCGCGCAACGTCTCGGCCGAACGGTTCCGCAAGTTGCCCTTCCAGCGCGTGCTGGTCGACAACCCGCTGGCCAGGGCCCTGCGCCATGCGCTGGTGCCGAAGGCGCTGCGCGAACGGGTGCGGCGCGCGCGCAGCATCACCCGCCGCCCCGAACTGTCCGAGGCCGCCCGCGCCCGGCTGATCCCCATCTTCGCCGCCGACCGCGACGCACTGGCCCGGGTCTTCCCCGACGATCCGGCGCTCGGGCTCTGCTATCCGTTCCTCGCGCCATGACCCCGCCGGACCAGACCGCCCCGACAGACCTGGCCGCGGTCGTCATCGGCCGCAACGAGGGCGCACGGCTGATCCGCTGTCTCGACTCGCTGGCCGGGCGGGTGGCGCGGATCGTCTATGTCGATTCCGGCTCGACCGATGGCAGCCTCGAGGCCGCCCGCCAGCGCGGCGCCGAGGTGGTCGAGCTTGACCGCAGCCAGCCCTTCACCGCCGCCCGGGCGCGCAATGCCGGTCTGGCCCGGCTGACCGGAACCGGCCCCCTGCCCCGTCATGTCCAGCTGGTCGACGGCGATTGCGAGCTGCGCGAGGGCTGGATCGAGACCGCGCGGGCCTTTCTCGACGCGACCCCCGCCGCCGCCGTGGCCTGCGGCCGCCGGCGCGAGCGGTTTCCCGAGGCCACGCTCTGGAACGGGCTGATCGATGCCGAATGGGACACGCCGGTCGGCCGGGCGCGGGCCTGCGGCGGCGATGCGATGATGCGGCTCGAGGCGCTGGTGGCGGTCGGGTTCTACAACCCCGCCCTGATCGCGGGCGAAGAGCCCGAGCTGTGCGTGCGGCTGCGCCAGGCGGGTTGGGAGATCTGGCGGCTCGACGCCGAAATGACCTGGCATGACGCCGCGATGACCCGGTTCGGCCAGTGGTGGACCCGCGCCCGCCGCGCGGGCCATGCCTATGCCGAGGGCGCTCATCTGCATGGCGCGCGCCCCGAACGCCACAATGTCGCGCAGAGGCGCCGGGCGCTGATCTGGGGGCTGGGCGTGCCGCTGGCGGCGGCGCTTGCGGCTCTGGTGCTTGGCCCCTGGGGTCTGGCGCTGCTGCTGGTCTGGCCGCTGCAGGTGCTGCGGCTGGGCCTGCGCGGCATCGGCTGGCGGCGCGCGTTGTTCCTGACGCTTGCCAAGCTGCCCGAGGCGCTTGGCGTGGTGCAGTTCCATCTCAACCGGCTGACCGGCCGCAGCACCAGGCTGATCGAATACAAGTGACGGGCTCCGGTCAGACGGCGTCCCGCTTGACATCTGCCGCCCCGAGGATCGCGTCGAAACGAACCGGATCGAACGGCTTTTTCCAGTTCAGCTTGCTGACGGGCAGGCCGCGCCGCAAACTTTCGGTCGCGGCCTCCTCGGCCCCGGCCTGTCCCTCGAGGGCCGCCATCAGACGAAAGCTCGGCACCGCCCAAAGCCCCGAACAGCAGCGCCATTCCCGCATCAACTCCGGAGACCGGGAGACCGCGAACTGGAAGGCGTACATCACCATGAAATAGGGCCCGGGCGGGCGCCGCCGGGCGATCAGATAGTCACCGTATTGCTGCGCCCAGGCGGTGATCAGCGGATGTCCCGGCGCCGCGGCGATGAACCAGGTCGACAGCCAGCGGTCCGGACCGGGATCGCGGAACACGAAGAAGCCGGATCCGGCCAGCAGCGGCAGCCAGGCCTCCAGCGGCCGGTGACAGAAGACGGTGGCATCCGCCCAGACCCCCCCGAAGCGTTCGAGCAGCCTGAGCCGCAGGAAATCGGCCTCGTGCCGCCTGGGCAGCGCCGCGGGCAGGTCCGAAAGATCCACGAGGGCGGCCGCGGCGTCGCGATCAAGCACCCGCAGATCCCAGCCCGGATTGGCGGCGCGCCAGCTGGCAATGCAACGCTGCACCACCGGCGGCGCCTCATCTAGCCCCTGGGCCCAGTAGATCCAGACGATCTTCGGAATGGTGCCGGGTGCCCTGGGCGTCATCGGGTCGCCGCCCCGGCTGCGGATCTCGGCCACATGGGCGCGGTTCACCCGGTCGAGCCGCCGGGCGAAAACCTCGAAGGCGGGGGCTCCGGGCAGGTCCCGAAGCGCCCAGAGGGCGGTCCCGAAACCCTGACGGGCACGGCGACGGAGAGCACTGGCAAACGACACGGAAACCCCCTTCGGCGAACGCAGCTGGCCGAAGGCTAGCGGATCGCCCAGAGCGCTCCAAGCCGAACGAGAAAATGATAGGCAGGGGACCTTGCGATAGTAAGATAAGACCTATGAAAACCCATATTCACTGCGGCTTTCACAAAACGGCATCGACGTATCTGCAGCGGGTTCTTCGGGACAATGCAGAGCGTCTTTCCTGTTATCTGACGATCATAAACCGTATCGAACTGGACACTTACGATCTGCGCATGGCCTGTCTGGCCTACAATTCCGGGCGGGGCGAGGCATCGGCCGTTCGCGCCGAACTCGACCGGCTGGCGCAAAGGGTCGCCGGGTCCGACCGCCCTGTGCTGATAACCGACGAAGCCTTCTTCGGTCCTCATATCGGTCAGGACGGCGAGACCCGGCTGTTTCCCAGGGCGCATGAGGTTTCGCAGATGATGGTGGAGGCCTTCGCCCCCCATCCGGTCGAGATCCTGCTTTATACGCGCGACGAATCCTCCTGGCTCAGGAGCGTCCACAATCAGTCGGTCAAGCAGGACCGCTATGCCGGCAGCTTCGAAGAGTTCCTGGCCGAGATCGGTGGCGGTGCCGATCTCGATGCCGTTGCGGCGCGGATCGCGGCGACAATCGGACCGGAGCGGGTGAAGGTCTTCCGGCTGGAGGATGACCGTTCTCATCCGTTCGGCAGCGGCGGCGCGCTGCTGGACCATGTCGGCATTCCCCTAGCGGTTCAGCAGGATCTCAAGCGGGCAAGCGGCATCAATCAGTCGCTCGATGCCCGCCATCTGCGCATCATGCGCAGGCTGAACGGCCTGGCGCTTCCGGATTTTCTTCACGGCAGGATGCGGCGCGGGGTCCTGCGGCTGCAGCGCCGCGCCCGCGCCCCATCCTAGAGCCGCCGCAGCCCGGCTGCATCATCCGACCCGCGGGGCGCGGTTCAGGACAGAAGCTGCAGCAGGCCGTCCTTGTGCAGCCAGCAGGCATAGCCGTTCAGGGCAAGGCTCACGGCCAGCATCATCATGTCGCTTAGCGGATCGTCGGCATTGTAGAGATTGAGATACCGGGACCGCAGCGGATAGATCAGCATCGCGGCCAAGGCCGGTGCCAGAATCACGCCCACGACACCGACCGTCATCACCCCGACCAGCATCAATGCCACCTGAAGCGTCGCGGTCATGGCCGTCAGGTAGAACTGGCGCCGCGAATCCCCGACGGCGAGCAGGATGCCGCCATAGGCCAGCGAAACCAGCTGCAGCGGCAAGGCGAAGGCGAACAGCACCACCATCGGACCGGCCAGCACATAGCGGGGGTCGTAGAGCAGCTCGATCAGCAGGCCGCCGCCATAGGCCAGCGGCACAGTCATCGCCACCAGCCCGCCCACCGCCAGCCGCCGGGCCTTGAGAACGTTGCGCCGGTTCGCCTCGCTCTTCGAAGGATGGCGCATCCGGTAAAGCGGGCCGAGGATCTTGCCCAGCGTCGCCCGCGCCATCAGGATCGGCAGATTTCCGAAGAAGAAGGCGATGGTGTAGACGCCAAGCTGGTCGAGGGTGATGAACTTGCCCAGAATCGCCCGGTCGGCCTGATTCATGGCAAAGCCCGCGATGGTGCTGAGAAAGATCCATTTCCCGAACCGGATCAGCTCGCCGAACGAAGAGCGGTGCCAGCGCAGCCGGTTGCGGATCCCGGGCATCAGGGTGTGCGAGGCCACCACCATGAAGACGGTGCTGGCCAGCCCGCCCCAGATCAGAGCCCAGACCGAACGGAGCCAGAAGGCCAGCGCGATATTCAGCGCCAGCGCCAGCACCTGCGAGCCGATATTCAGGGCCGTCTGGCGGCCGAGGCGCAGATGCCGGTTGGCGGTGGCGATATTGGTCGACATGAAGCCTGCAAACAGCGCGTTCAGCGCCACGACCGGCAGCAGCTGCGCCAGCAGCGGTTCGTCGTAGAAGCGGGCGACCGGCCCCGAAATGGCGAAGGCGACCAGCCACAGGATCGCGCCCCGCAGGATCTGCACCGTCCAGGCGGTGTTGAGGTAATCCGGGTCGTCGCCGCTTTTGCTGAGAGTGATCGAGGTGCGGATGCCCACGTCCGAGAACATCTGCAGCCCGCTCATGAAGACCTGCACGATGGCCATCATCCCGAAGGCCTCGGGAAAGAGCAGCCGGGTCAGGATCAGGTTCGAGACGAGGCGAAGCAGGTTCGAGGCGCCGAATTCCGCCAGCGAGAACACGGTCCCCCGCATGGCGCGCTTCTTGAGCCCCGTTTCGGGCTGCGGGTTCTGGACCACCGGGCTGTTCCTGATATCGGCGAGGCTTTGACGGCTTCTCCTTATCAAGCGGGGGGTCGCAAGATAAAGTGCCCTCATCTCTTCGGCGCCACGGCAACACGCGAGTTTCAATGTCACGAATTGCATTTTACCGGCTTGCCGGCCTTGTCGGCCTGCTTTTCGCCGCCGGAACCCTCTACCGGCTCTTTCCCCTCGTCACGGGCCAGCCAGCCCTGTCGGAATTCTTCATGACCGAGGACGGCTACCTGATGCTGACCATCGCCCGCAACATGGCGATCGGGCTCGGGATGTCGGTCTCGGACGGCACCATCCCGACCAACGGGGTGCAGCCCCTGGCCACCTTCCTCTTCACCCTGCCCTATCTGGAAACCGGCGGCGACAAGGTGACGAGCCTGATCGGCATCCATCTGATCATGACCGCCTGGTCGGTGGCCGGGTTCTTTCTGGTCCGGGCGCTGGCAGCGCGGATCCTCGACCCCGAGGGCCAGGCCCCGGCCCTGCCCTGGATCGCGGCGCTTTTGTGGTATCTCTCGCCACTTCTCTTGCTGCACACGATGAACGGGCTCGAGACCGGGCTTTACAGCGCCATGGTACTGGCCGTGCTGCTGATGTTCCTGCGGCTCTTGCGGCGCGAGGCGCCGCTTGGCTGGGCCTGGCATCTGGGTTTCGGGCTGATGGGCGGCATCGCCTTCCTGGCCCGGATCGACGCGGTCTTCCTGCTGGTCGCGGTCTATCTGGTCTGGGCCATCGACGGGCTTTTGCTGCGCCGCGACCCGATCCGGACGGTGGCGGCCCGGATCGTGCCCTCGGGCCTGATCTCGATCCTCGTCGCCGCGCCCTGGCTGCTGAACAACCAGATCCGCTTCGGCTCGATCATGCCGGTCAGCGGCACGGCGCAGTCGATGGCGGCCGAGTTCGGCCAGAATCTGGGCGTGCTGCCGGTCAAGATCTTCGAATATTTCATGCCGATGCTGCCGGTTCCCAACCCGCTGGAAAAGACGCTGCCGGTGATCGCGATCGCCACCGCCGTCAGCCTTGGCGTGCTGGCATGGTTCCTGATCGGCGTCTTCACCCGGGCCAGCCGGCCGGTCCGGCTGATGGTGCTGGCCTATCTTCTGTTCGGGGCGATGGTCAGCGGCTATTACGGGCTCTGGTTCGGCGCGCCCCATTTCATGAGCCGTTATCTGGCTCCGCTGGCGCCGCTTTGCATCATCGCCTCGCTCTGGGTGCTGGCCGACCTGTCGCGCTGGCTTTTCCGCACGCGGGGGCTGCGCCCCGCGATCTGGACCGGATCGGCCGCGATAGGGCTGTGCGTGCTGCTGCTGGGTCGGCTGCTGCTGCCCGGTGCGCAGGAACAGGGTCACATGCAGGTGGTCGACTGGGTCGAACGGAACGTGCCCGACAGCGCCTGGGTCGCCGCCGTGCAGACCGGCACGCTCGGCTACTGGCACGACCGCACGATCAATCTCGACGGCAAGGTGAACCCCGAGGCGCTGGAGGCGCGGCGGCGTGAGGGCAACGTGCTGGCCTATGTCGTGAACAGCCGGATCGACTACATCGCCGACTGGTACGGGGTCGGCGGCTGGGCCGCGCGCGAGGATGGAGGCTTTGCCGAAACCTTCGAGCTGATCGAGCACACGAAGTCCCCGTCGCTTGCGGTGATGCGCCGGCGCGTGCTGCACGAACCGGGCTGAGGCCCCGAGGCGGCCGGGCCCCTCGCGCCCGGGAGGGTCCCGCTGCGTCCGCGCCCGGCTGCGCGCGCGGGGCCTTGCCCCGGGGCGCGTCCGCGTGTTTGCTGCCCCCAGTCAGCGGCAAGCGGGGAGCCAGACGTGATCCATCCAGTCATCCTGTGCGGCGGGTCGGGGACCCGGCTCTGGCCGTCCTCGCGCAAGGCCTATCCCAAGCAGTTCGCCCCGCTGATCGGGCGCGAAAGCCTTTATCAGCGCACCTTGCGGCGGTTCTCGGGCGGTGGCTTCGCAGCGCCCCTGGTGATGACCGGCAACGAGTTCCGCTTCATGGCGACCGAACAGGCCGCCGAGATCGGGCTGAGCGACGCGCGGGTGGTGGTCGAGCCTCTGGGGCGCGACACCGCCCCGGCGATCCTGGCGGCCGCCCTTCTGCTGGAGCGGGACGATCCCGAGGCGCTGATGCTGGTCGCGCCCTCCGATCACGTCATCGCCGACCTGCCCGCCTTCCTGGCCGCAGTCGAGGCCGGGCGCCCGGCCGCCTGCGCGGGCGCGCTGGTGACCTTCGGCATCACCCCCGACCGGCCCGAGACCGGCTATGGCTATCTCGAGCTGACCGCGCCGCCCGCGGGCACCGCGCCGGTGCCGCTGACCAGCTTTCGCGAGAAGCCCGACCTTGCCACCGCCCGGGCGATGCTGGCGGCGGGCACCTATCTCTGGAATGCGGGGATCTTCCTCTTTCGCGCCGCCGACGCCATCGCGGCCTTCGAAACCCACGCCCCCGAGTTGCTGGCGCCCTGCCGCGCGGCCATCGCCGAGGGGCAGACCGATCTGGGCTTCTTCCGGCTGGCCGAGGCGGCCTATGCCGGGGCGCGGGCAATCTCCTTCGATTATGCGGTGATGGAAAAGGCCGACCGGGTGATGGCGGTGCCGCTCGAGGGCGGGTGGTCCGATCTCGGCTCCTGGGATGCGCTTTGGGCGGCGGCAGGACCGGATGCAGCCGGGGTGGTGACCGACGGGGCGGTGACGGCGATCGATTGCCGCGACAGCTATCTGCGGTCCGAGGATGAGAGCATGCAGCTTGTCGGGCTCGGGCTCGAGGGCGTGGTCGCGGTGGCGATGCGCGATGCGGTGCTGGTGGCCGACAAGTCCCGCGCCCAGGAGGTCAAGACCGTGGTCGAGACGCTGCGCGCCGACGGGATCGCCCAGGCCGACCAGTATCCCCGGTTCCACCGGCCCTGGGGCTGGTACGAGACCCTCTGCCTTGGCACCCGCTTCCAGGTGAAGCGGATCATGGTCAAGCCGGGCGGCGTGCTGAGCCTGCAAAGCCACCATCACCGTTCGGAACACTGGATCGTGGTCTCGGGCACGGCCGAGGTCACCATCGGCGAAGAGGTCCGGCTGGTGACCGAAAACCAGTCGGTCTACATCCCGCTTGGCACCGTCCACCGGATGGCCAATCCGGGCAAGCTGCCGATGTATCTGATCGAGGTGCAGACCGGGGCCTATCTGGGCGAGGATGACATCGTCCGCTATCAGGACATCTACGACCGGACCTGAGCCGGCCCCACGCGGCTCAATCCTCGGTCCGGCGCTTTTCGATCCAGGCCAGGAAGGCGCGGTCGGGCTGGCGGATGCGGGGCCGGCCGCTGGCGGCCCAGACCCCGCGCCATTGCGCCTCGAGCGCATAGACATCGGCGCCGGGCATCCGCGCCCGCGCCGTCTCGAGCGCCTCGGGCGACAGCACCGGGGGCGGGCCATCCGGCCCCGTCCCCCGCTCGATCACCTCGTCGCGGCGCCGCACGCAAAGAATGTCGCCCGGCTCCTCGGCCAGGCGGTATTCGGGCAGCCGGTCCTCGCGCAGGATCTCGCGCACCATCGCGCGGAACACCCGCACCGGGCTGGCCGATCCGGTCTTCTTCCACAGCACCGGGATCGAGATCCGCCATTCGGGCTGACGCCCGCAATGCTTGCGCGCCAGCTCGTAGATCCGCCGCTCGAGCGGCTTGCGCAGCTGGAAATAATCGCGGCTGAGCGTCAGCACCGATTTCGCCAGCACCGCGCGATAAAGCCATTCGCTGAGCGTGACCGAGACCGAGACCATCCGCCCGGCCCGGGTCCGGCGCACGATCTCCCAGCTGTCGATCAGCCCGAAGCCGGTCGTCGTCTCGACATCGCCGGTGGCGATGTTGGTGGTGATGCGGGTCCCGACCAGCCGCTCGAAGGCTTCGCGAAGCCGCTTGTAGCCGTCGCCGCTGGTCTCGCGGTTGGTGGCCAGCAGCAGGTCATGGGCGGTCAGCGTCAGATGCCGCGAGGTCGGCCTTCCGGCATTCAGCGCCGCCATCAGCTGGCTGATGCAGAAGATCAGGATATCGGCGTCGAAGATCGTGGCCCGGCCCCGGACCGAAGGCGTGATCGTCACCCGAACCCCGTTATGTTCGTAATCGAGGATCCGCCGGTCGGGCCGGGTCGACAGCGAAAACAGCGGATGCTCCATCGCCGCGATATCATGCTTGGGGCTCGGCCCCAGAAAATCGCAGACGAAGAAATCGCCGATCGCGGCCGCAGCCATGCCGCCGCCGGTCTGCCCGCCCGGTCCCTGTTGAACTGCCCGCATCGCCCTTCCGATCCCTGTTGCCGGGATTCGTCGTTTCATTGACGCCCAGACTACTTATCCACAAACCGCCCCGTCCAGCCGCAGATCGTGGCTTCGGAATCGCCCGGACGTGGGTTCAGAGTCGGTCTTTCGGGGGTTCAGAGTCGGGCAGGCTCCCGGAAGGGCCAAAATTGTCAGCAATTCTGGAAGGTTGCGCCAAAGGGCAGATCCTGTAACGTTTACTAACGGATTATCTAACCAAAAAAAATCGCTGGGCCCCTGCCCCACCCGTCTGATCCCCTGGAAGCACCCGATTCCGGCTATGAAAAAAGGGCCTTGAAGTGCCCATGTGCGATTTCGGGTTACATGTGCCGTCTTTTGCCGTACATTGAAGAAAAAGCGGCATATCGGGCAGGGCAGCCATGAGCAGGGACGACATCCCCCCTTATCTGAACATCTCTCCGGACCGGGCGGCAGAGCTTCTGGGCCCGCCCGCCGACACGCCCGGTTTCGCCGCCGTGGCCGAGGCCTGTCGAAGGGGCCGCCAGGATCTGGCCTCGCGCGGGCTCGACGAGACCGGGGCGCGCCGGCTCAGGCTGTTTTCGACCTGGGAAATCACCCGCTATCTGATCCCGGTGGCGCCCGCCCATTTCCGCCGGGTGCTGCGCCAGAACCCCGACCTGCCCCAGGGCCAGAGCGAAAGCGAGGGCGGCGCGAAATGGTTCACCCTCGACGAGGTGCTCCGGCTGCGGGCGCATTTCGGGGCCGAAGGCTCGAAGGCCAAGAACTACCTGCCCTACCGGCCGAAGGACCTGCCGGCCAAGATCGTGGCGGTCGCGAATTTCAAGGGCGGGGTGGGCAAGACCTCGACCTGTGCGCATCTGGCGATGTCGGCAGCCCTTGATGGCTACCGGGTGCTGGTGATCGATCTCGACAGCCAGGGCTCGATGACCTCGATCTTCGGCGGGCAGATCGAGGATGAATGGCAGACCGTCTTTCCGCTGCTGGCACGGCATTACGCGACCACGCTGCGCGCCGACAACCAGCGCAGGCTCGACCGGGGCGAGCCTCCCCTGCCCTTCGACGATACCCTGACCGAGGCGCTGAAGCTGAAGGCGCCCGATCTGATCCGCAAGACCCACTGGCCCAATATCGACCTGATCGGCGCGCAGCTGAACCTCTACTGGTCCGAGTTCCAGATCCCGGTCTGGCGGATGCAGTCGCGGGGCTGGCGGCTCTGGGATGCGCTGACCGATGTGCTGGCCGAGGACGGCGTACTCGATGCCTATGATCTGGTGTTTCTCGATACCCCGCCCGCGCTTGGCTATCTGACGATCAACGGGCTGGCCGCGGCCGATATCCTGCTGGTGCCTTTCGGCGCCTCCTTCCTCGAATTCGATTCCACGGGGCGCTTCTTCGACATGCTGCATGCGACCTTCGCCTCGATCGAGGAGGGCGAGAATGTCGCCGCCCGGGCCTTGGGGCGCGAAGAGCTGCATTTCGAATGGGATGCGGTCCGGGCGGTCATGACCCGTTACGATGCCGGGCAGCAGGCCGAGATGGCCGGGCTGATCCAGGCCTATATGGGCCAGGTCCTGTCGCCCCACCGGCAGGATTTCACCGCGCTGATCGGCCAGGCCGGAGAACAGGTGAACGGCATCTACGAGGCCGATTACCGCGATTTCAACCGCGAGACCTATGCCCGCGGGCGCGCCACCTTCGATGCGACCTATGCCGCGTTCAAGACGCTGCTGTATGGGATCTGGCGCCGCGAAGAGACCGCCCGGGCCGCCGCGGCGGAATGACCGCCCGCCCCTGACCTGCCCTTTCGTCGAAGGAAGACCCCGCATGGCCCGACGCAAACGCCTGTCTCCGCTCACCGGCCCGGCCGAAGACCCCTCTGCCGGTCTGCCGGGGCCGATGCCCGTCCTATCGCGTCCGCCGGTGGCCGAGATCGCCGCGGCCTCGGCCAGCCAGGCCGCGCTCGAGCAGCTGGCCGACGAGGTTTCGGCCGCCCGGCGCGAGGGGCGGATGGTGCTGTCGCTGCCGCTTGAGGCGATAGAGGCCGGGCATCTGTTGCGCGACCGGATGCATCACGATGCCGAGGACATGGCCGCGCTGAAGGCGAGCCTGGCCGCGCGCGGCCAGCAGACCCCGATCGAGGTGACCGATCTGGGCCAGGGCCGGTACGGGCTGATTTCCGGGGCGCGGCGGCTGGCGGCACTGAGCGATCTGGCCGCCGAGACCGGCGAGCCGCGGTTCGGGCAGGTTCTGTGCCTTCTGCGCAGCCCCGAGGGCGCGGCCGAAGCCTATCTGGCGATGGTCGAGGAAAACGAGATCCGGACCGATCTGTCCTTCTACGAACGCGGCCGTCTGGTTGCCGAGGCGGTGCGGATGGGGCTGTTTGCCGATGCGGCGGCGGCAGTGAAAGGCCTCTTCGGCAATGCCCCCCCTGCCCGGCGGTCGAAGATCCTGTCTTTCGTGGCGCTGCACCGGGCGCTGGGGTCGGCGCTGCGCTTTCCGACCGCGATTCCCGAAAAGCTGGGGCTGGCGATCGTGGCCGGGCTGAAGGCCGATCCGGATCTTGCCGCCCGGCTGAGCGCGACGCTGCAGAAAACCCCGCCTGCCGATGCCGAGGCCGAACGCCGCCTGATCGAGCGGGCCTTGCGCAAGGCGCCTGCCGCCCTGGCCCCGCGCGGCCGCGAGGTTGTACCGGGGATCAGGCTCGAGGCGCGCAAGGGGCGGCTTGTGCTTTCGGGCGAGGGCGTCGGGCCCGAGCTGGCCGAGGCGCTGGAGGCCTTCCTGGCCGCGCGCGGCCGGCTCAGATGATCTCGAGCCGGCCGCTGGCCAGTGCGGCGGCATAGACCGTGGCATTGGCCACGGCATGGGCGAGGATCGCATCGCCGACGCGGCCACGCCTGCGGCAGATCCAGGACAGCACGAGCCCCACCGCCAGCGCCTCGGCCCAGCGGTCATGAAGCGCGGCGAAGGCCCCGGCCGA
This sequence comes from Rhodovulum kholense, assembly GCF_003053725.1. Lineage (GTDB taxonomy): Bacteria > Pseudomonadota > Alphaproteobacteria > Rhodobacterales > Rhodobacteraceae > Rhodovulum > Rhodovulum kholense. Next base: position 43,643 of record NZ_QAYC01000019.1, on the reverse strand, counting down.
GACCAGGGCCGCGAAGACGCTCCAGGCCCGGCCCTGCCCGATCCGGAGCTTGCCCTCGAGATAGTCGCGGAAGAAGAGTTCCTCGACCAGTGGCACCAGCAGCACCGTGCCGACCCCGCGCAGCAGATACCACAGCATCAGCGCCGTGCCGGTCAGCGTGCCATAGGGCGGGGTTTCGGCGGGTGCGACCGGGATCAGCACCCAGACGGCCCCGATCGCGAGCCCGGCCCCGATCGCCATCGGATCGGCGCGCCAGTCGAGCCGTGCATAGATCGGCCAGAAGAGCGCCACGGTGGCGCCGAGGACCAGCGCGCGGATCGGGTAGAGCATGCCGGGAGCCTGCGACACGGTCGAGGCGACCAGAGCGGTCAGCATGAAGACGGCGAAGGGCAAGATCCGGGCCGCGGCCGGGTCGCGGTGCAGTGGCGGCAGGGAGGGCCGGTCCAGCGCGGGCCGGGCAGGGGCAACCGGTTCGGGGTCGTGGCGCAGCGCGGGCAGGCCCTGGGCCAGCGCGATCAGCCCCAGCGCGATGCAGGTGAACATCAGCCATCCGGCATGGCTGTGAAACCCGCCCACGGCCAGGTCGGGATGCCCCGACAGCCCGATGGCCAGCAGCGCCACGATCCGCACCACGTTGAGCGCGGCGCTGACCAGAACCCCCACCGGCAGCAGGATCAGCGCTCTGGGAAAACGCAGCTCGTGGCGGAAGAGCGCGAGATAGAGCAGCACGAACAACGTGACCAGGGCCATCCCCTCGATGCCGGAACAGACCGGGGCGATGTCGATATGGAAATTGCCCCGGCCGATGATCTTGGCGGCCGGGTCGGCATCGACCTCGTAGCCGAGCCAGTCCATCCCGCGCGAGACCAGCGCGAAGGTCGTGTCGGTGACGGTGTCGAACCGCCAGAGCGGGCGCAGCCGGATCGCCAGACCTGGCGCCGCGAGCCCGGCCACGACCACTGCGGCCAGCGTCCAGCCGGTGGCGCGCAGGAAGTGCCGCCAGCGTTCGGGCGGGGCCAGCATCCGGGCCGTGCCGAGCCCGCCGAGCCCGATGCCAAGCGCCCAGAAGGCCAGCGTCGGCGCCAGCGAGCCGGTGCCCGAACCTTCGCGCAGAAAGAGGATTGGGACGCTCATCGCCGCCAGCCCCGAGAGGTTCAGCGCCAGGGGCAGAAGGGCGGGGCGGGCCTCGGCCAGGAGGTCGGCAAAGGCGCGCCGGGCCAGCATCGCCAGGATCGCCAGCGCGCCGAGTGTCGTGAAGGCGCTGACCATCAGGCCGCTGGCGCCGCTGCAGACCCGGTGCGGCCAGTTGGCCAGACAGGTGAAGTCGATCGCATGCTTGTAGCTGACGCTGAGCGCCAGCATCTCCAGCGCCAGCAGCCCGAGCACGGCCCAGAGACCGCGCGGCAGGCTCTGGGCCTGCATGTCCGTCTGTGTCATCGGTCCCCCCCCGACCTATCCCCCGATGGCGTGGCCGCAGCCGCGCCCCGGTCAATTGCTATCGAGATGGGGCGCGATCTCAAGCGAATGCTGCCCGCCAGGGTGGCGGAGGGCCTGCGAAAAGGGGGGGCGGCGCCGCTTTGACACAGTCCGCCGGATTTTCGCATGCGAAAATCCGGGCCGGTGGCAGGCCGATTGACGCAAAAGGGCAGGGCGGTTCAAACTCGGGGCCGTGGCCGAGGGGGCCGCAGGAGAGAGCCTGCGGGACGGTGCGCTGTCGGGGGTAATCGGGGGGTGTCAATGCGTGCGGGCGAGGATCTGGCCCAGATCAGGATCAATACCGGGATCAGCGTGATTGTCCCGACCTATCGCGAAGCCGAGAATATTCCGCATCTGCTGGCCGAGCTGGACCGGCTGCGGCGGGACTACGACCTGACGCTGGAAGTCCTGTTCATGGACGACGACAGCCGCGACGGCAGCGTCGAGGCGGTGGCGGCCAGCGGGTTCGACTGGGCGCGGATCATCGTGCGCACCCGCGACCGCGGGCTCAGCCCGGCGGTGCTCGACGGGTTCCGGGCCGCCCGCCATCCGGTGCTGGTCTGCATGGATTGCGATCTGAGCCATCCGGTCGACGCGATCCCGCAGATGATCCTCGGGCTCGCCTCGGGCCAGCAATTCGCGATCGGGTCGCGCTATGTGCCGGGGGGCTCGACCGATGACGACTGGGGGCTCTTCCGCTGGCTGAACAGTGCCATTGCCACGTGGCTTGCGCGGCCGCTGACCAAGGTGCGCGACCCGATGTCGGGCTTTTTCGCGCTGCGCAAGGCCGATTTCGATGCCGCGCGGGGGCTGAACCCGGTCGGCTACAAGATCGCGCTGGAGCTGATCGTCAAATGCGGCATGGAAAATGTCGGCGAAGTGCCGATCGACTTCTCCGACCGCCGCTTCGGGGAAAGCAAGCTGACCCTGAAGGAGCAGCTGAAATACATCCAGCACCTGCGGCGGCTTTACCTCTTCCGCTTCGCCAATGCGATGTACCTGCTGCAGTTCCTGGTGGTCGGTGCCAGCGGCGTCGTCGTGAACCTGGCGGTGCTGTCGGGATTGCAGCTGGCCGGGCTCGCGCCCTGGATCTGTCTGGCGGGCGGGATCGGGGTGAGCCTCGTGACCAATTTCCTGCTGAACCGCCGGTTCACTTTCAGCTATGCGCGCGGGCGCCATGCGGGCCGGCAGTTCGTGGGCTTCGTCGGTGCCTCGATGGTGGGGCTTGCGGTGAATTACGCGGTGGCGCTGTGGCTCAGCCACAAGATCCTGACCGGGGCCTACGGGCTGCAGGTCTCGGCGATGATCGGGGTCGCGGCGGGGATGATCTTCAACTTCCTCGGCAACCGCTACATCGTGTTCCGCAAGCGCTATGTCCGGGACTGACCGGCGGGGCGTGGGCCCCGCCAGGAGGGGGGCCGCGGCCCCGAGGGCTGACTAGAGCCCCCAGAAGTCGGCCGGTCGGCCGCAATGGGCCAGGAACGCCCGGCTGTCCGGACCCAGCCGCTCGGCCAGCTCGCGGCGCAGCGCGGCAGAGATCTCGGGCGCCTCGCCGATCCGGCGGCTCAGCAGCCGGGTCTTGACCGTGCGGCGCAGACCTTTTGGCGCCAGCGCCTTCAGCCGGCCGATGCCCGGCAGCGCGTTCAGCGCGGAATAAAGCTGCCCCGGCACCGCCTTGCCCCGGCTCGGATTGACATGGCCGCGCGGGATTTCGTTCAGCGGCTCGACCTCCAGGAAATCGCAAAGCCGCGCGAAGAAGCCGAAGCGGTCGGCCTTAAGATCCTCCATGAAGCCGATGAAGATCCGGTTGTCGGGGAAATGCGCCCGGTAAAGCTGAAGGTTGTGCCAGTAGAGGCTCTGCCCGAGATACCGGTCGGGCATCTCGCGTACCGCCCGTTCGAGCGTCGGCGGCACCTGGTCGCCCTGGTCCACCCGGTTCTGCACCCAGGCCGAGGCAAGCCGGGCCACCGGGTCGCGCACCATGTAGATCAGCCGCATCTCGGGGGCATAGGCGGCGATCCGGGAGGCGGTGTCGGGATAGATCAGCCCCGAGGCATAATCGTTCGACCCTTCGCCGATCCGGCGCGCGCCCGCCGCCCCGTCGAAAAGTCCTTCGTACCAGTCCGTGCCGCGGTCATGGATTTCGTCATGGCTGAAGAAGTTCGGCTCCCGGCCGGGCAGCATGAAGACCTCGGGATGATCCTCGAGATAGGCAGACACTGTGGACGTGCCGCATTTCATGGCACCGATCAGGAGGAAGTCGGGTCGCAAGGCAATGTCCTTTCATCGGAAGGGCAGGGGGCACCAGATTGCACCGGGATGCATCGGGCAAGGGGATCTGTCTCTTGTCGAAGGATAGGATGCGACGCGACGGTTCGCAGGCCGTCGATTTCGGGGCGGTAACGCAGGCTCATGCCGGACCTGTACAGCACAACACGGGCCCTGTCGGCGCCGGTCGGCAGAAGCCCGCAAGACAGTCGATTTCGGTCCGGCTCTCGGTCGAGAGATAGCCGAGGGGGGCTTTTGGCACAACTGCGGGGGTCATGAAAAAAGCGGGCAATGCAGGGCGTCTGCGTTTTGCGATTTCGGGCGGTTCGGCTTATACAGGCCGCAGTTTTTTCGATTGTCCCATGGTCCGATGTCCGATCCGTCCCGCGCCTATGTCCTGATTTCACCCTGCCGGGACGAGGCGGCGCATATGCGCCGGACGCTCGACAGCGTGCTGGCCCAAAGCCTGCGCCCGGCGAAATGGGTGATCGTCGATGACGGCTCGACCGACGAGACGCCGAAGATCCTGGCCGAATATGCCGCCGCCTGCCCCTGGATCGAGATCGTGGCCAAGCCCGACCGCGGCCAGCGGGCGGTGGGGCCGGGGGTGATCGAGGCCTTCTATGCCGGGCTCGACCGGGTCGAGCCGGGCGCCTTTCCCTATCTGTGCAAGCTCGATCTCGATCTCGATCTGCCGCCGCGCTATTTCGAGACCCTGATCGAGCGGATGGAAGCCGAGCCCCGGATCGGCACCTGTTCGGGCAAGCCCTATATCCGGCGCGGCGGCACGCTGGTGTCCGAGCGGCGCGGCGACGAGATGTCGGTGGGCATGACCAAGTTCTACCGCAGCGCCTGTTTCCGTCAGATCGGCGGCTTCGTGCGCGCGGTGATGTGGGATGCGATCGACTGCCACAAGGCGCGCCAGCTGGGCTGGATTGCGGTCAGCTGGGACCATCCCGACCTGAATTTCGAACATCTGCGGCCGATGGGGTCGTCCCAGAGCTCGATCTATACCGGGCGCCGGCGGCACGGCTTCGGTCAGTATTACATGGGCTCGGACCCGCTGTATTTCGCGGCGACCTGCGTCTTTCGCGGGCTCGAGCCGCCTTATGTGCTGGGCGGGCTGGCGATGATGCAGGGCTATCTCGGCGCCTGGCTGCGCCGCACGCCGCGCCACCCGGATGCGGGGCTCGTGGCCTTCATCCGGGCCTATCAGCGCCGGGCGCTTCGGGTCGGGCGGGCCCGGGCCGTGGCCGGGATCGAGGCCGAACGCGCCGCAATCTTCGACCCCCATCGGGCGGTCTAGCCATGGCGCAGGTTCGGCGTTCGCCGTTTCACCCGGCCGCCCCTGCCGGGCGAGGAGACCAGACATGACGCTTCCCGATTTCTTCATCATCGGCGCGGCCAAGGCCGGGACGACCAGCATCTTCGCGCTGCTCGAACAGCATCCCGACGTCTTCATGCCGACCCCGAAAGAGCCCGAGTTCTTCGCGCGCGACGACCTTTATTCGGCCGGAATAGAGACGTATTCGGCACTGTTTTCCGGGGCGCGGCCGGGCCAGCGCGTGGGCGAGGCCTCGACCCTTTATTCGCATGCGCCGCTTTTCCCCGACACCGCCGCCCGGATCGCCCGCCATGCGCCGGGGGCCCAGTTCATCTATGTCCTGCGCGAGCCGGTGGCGCGGGCCTATTCCTTCTATGTCCAGCTGGTGAAGAACTACCAGAACGGCACCCGCGACTATGCCGTGCATCGCCGCTTCGAAGACTTCATCCTGCCCGAGCGCCATGCCCTCGCGGCCCCCCGCGAAAAGGCGCTGGCGCCTTTCAACGCGCATTTCCCCGACACGCCCGAGCTTTGCCTCGCGGGCAGCGATTACCTGCTGCAGATCGAGACCTATCTGGCGCAGTTTCCGCGCGATCGCTTCCTGTTCCTGACCTTCGAGGCCTTCCGCGACGACCCGCGCGCCACGCTGCGCCGGATCACCGGGTTTCTCGGGCTCGATCCGCTGCCCGAGGCGGCCTTCGGCGGCGGGGCCGCGGCGCGGAACGTCTCAAGCGCGCATTTCGATGCGCTGGGGGCGGCGGCCGGGGCGCAGCGGCTGCGCGGCCGGGTCGGGCCGCTCTGGGCGCTGCGGCGGCTTCTGCCCGATCCGCTGCGGGCGGCCCTGCGCCAGCGGGTGCTGCCGGCCGGGGCGGGCAGGGCGCATGAGCCGCCGCCGATGGAGCCCGCGACGCGCCAGATGCTGGCCGAACGCTTCCATCCCCAGATCCCGCGGCTGGAGGACCTGACCGGGCTGTCGCTGGCCTCCTGGCAGGCGGGGCGGCTATGCTGAGCGGATCCCGCCTTGCGGCACCCTTTGGGCCTTTCATCCGGAGACAGCAATCGTGACGACAACAGACAGGCCGCGCGTTCTGGTCCTGGCCGAAAGCTGCAATCCCGAATGGCCGTCGCTGCCGGTCGTCGGCTACAAATATGCCCGGGCGCTTGCCCGGGTCGCCGATGTGACGCTGGCGACCCATATCCGCAACCGCGAGAATATCGAGGCGGCCGGGGATATGGGCTGTCCCGTGGTCTATATCGACAATGAGTGGATCGCGGCGCGGATGTACCGGCTGGCCCGGCTGCTCAGAGGCGGCAGCGAGGTCGCCTGGTCGACCAACCAGATCATGGCCTATCCGCCCTATATCGCCTTCGAATGGCAGGCCCTGCGCCGGTTCCGGGCCGAGCTTGACGCCGGCAGCTTCGACATCGTGCATCGGATCACGCCGATGTCGCCGACCCAGCCCTCCTATATCGCGGGCCGGATCCGCCAGCCCTTCGTGCTTGGCCCGCTGAACGGCAATCTCGACTGGCCCGCGGCCTTTCGCGGCGAGCAGAAGCGCGAGCGCGAGCGGCTGCGGGGGCTGCGCGATCTCTACCGTTTCCTGCCCTTCGCGCGCTCGACCTTTTCCGGGTCGGCGGCGATCCTCGCGGCCTTCCCGCATACGATCGCCGATCTGCCGCAGCGGCTTTCGGACCGGATCGTGAACTTCCCCGAGATCGGGTTCGATCCCGAGATGTTCCACAGCCGGGGGCGGCGGCCTGTGCTGGCGGGCGATGGGCAACGGCACTTTCTCTTTGCCGGACGGCTCGTGCCCTACAAGGTGCCCGAGGTGGCGGTGCGGGCCTTCATCGGCTCCGAGAGGCTGAAGCCGCATGTGCTGCATGTGGTGGGCGACGGGCCCGAGCGGCCGCGGCTCGAGGCGATGGTGGCCGAGGCCGGCGCCGGGGACCGGGTGATCTTCGAGGGCCGCCGGAGCCAGGCCGAGGTGGCCGAGGCGATGCGGCAATCCGATGTCTTCGTCTTCCCCTCGATCCGCGAGCTGGGGGCGGGCGTCGTGATCGAGGCCATGGCCTCGGGCATGGTCTGTCTGGTCACCGATTACGGGGCGCCCGGCCATCTTGCCGCCGGGGGGCGGGGCGCGCGCATCGCGCTGCAGCCTCTGGAGGGGCTGGTGCGGGACTATCGCGCCGCGATGGAAGCTTGCCTCGAGGCTCCCGAGGCCCATGCCGAAATGGCGCGCCGGGCCGAGGCTTATGCCGTGGCGCATTACACCTGGGCCGCCAAGGCCGGGCATACGGCCGAGATCTATGCCGCCTTGCGCGCGGGCCGGGGGCTTGAGGGGCTGCACCCCTACGGATGATCCGCGGCACCGTCTTGGCGGGGTTGGGAAGGAAGGACGAGAATGGCACCGAAATTCGGAACCAGCGGCTTGCGGGGGCTCGTCAGCGAGCTGACCCCCGATCTGGTGGGCGCCTATGTCCGGGCCTTCCTGGCGGCCTGTCCTGCGGGGCCCCGGGTCCTTGTCGGGCGCGATCTGCGTGCCTCCTCGCCCCGGATCGCCGAGGACGTGATCGCCGCGATCCGTGCTGCCGGGCGCGAGGCGGTCGACTGCGGCGCGCTGCCGACCCCGGCGCTGGCGCTGGCGGCGATGGGGCAGGGTGAGGAAGGGCCGGGAGCCGCCGCGATCATGGTCACCGGCAGCCATATCCCGGCCGACCGCAACGGGCTGAAATTCTACCTGCCCTCGGGCGAGATATCCAAGGCGGACGAGGCGGCCATCGGGCAGGCGCTGGCCCGGCCCGGTTCCGCGTCCGCGACAGGGCAGGGGCGCCGGATCGCCGCGCCGGAGGCGGGGGCGGCCTATGTCGCGCGCTATGTTCAGGCCTTTGGCGCCGCCGCGCTGGCCGGGCTCCGGGTCGGGATCTATCAGCATTCCTCGGTCGCGCGCGAGACCATGGTCGAGATCCTGCGTGCGCTCGGGGCCGAGCCGGTGGCGCTGGCCCCCTCGGACAGCTTCGTGCCGGTCGATACCGAGGCCGTCGATGCCGGAACCCGGGCGATGCTGGCGGAGTGGTGCGCGGGGCAGGGGCTCGATGCGCTGGTCTCGACCGATGGCGATGCCGACCGCCCGATGCTGACCGATGCCGCGGGCCGGGTCGTGCCGGGCGACATCCTGGGCGCGATCACCGCCCGGGCGCTGGGGGCAGAGGCGGTCTGTACGCCGGTTTCGTCGAACAGCCTGGTGACGCGCCTGCCTGAATTCGAAACGGTGCGGCTGACCCGGATCGGCTCGCCCTTCGTGATCGCGGCGATGGAAGAGATCCTTGCCGCCGATCCGGCCGCCCGGGTGGTGGGCTTCGAGGCCAATGGCGGCTTTCTTCTGGGCTTTGCCGCCCGCGGCCCGGCCGGGCCGCTTGCCCCCCTGATGACGCGGGATTCGATGCTGCCGCTGGTGGCTGTCTTGGCGGCGGCCCGGGCTGCAAACGGGGTTGCGGGGCTGGTGGCGGCGCTGCCCGCGCGGCACACCGCGGCCGACCGGCTGCAGGAGGTGGCCCCCGAGGCGTCGGCGGCGCTGCTGTCCCGGCTCGACGGCTCGGCCGAGGCCCGGGCCGCCTTCTTCGCACCGTTCGGGCGCGAAGCTAGCTGCGACCGCACCGACGGGCTGCGCGTAAGCTTCGAAAGCGGCGAGATCCTGCATCTGCGCCCCTCGGGCAACGCCCCAGAATTCCGCGTCTATGCCGAGGCCGACAGCCCCGAGCGGGCGGCGGCGGTGCTGGCCCTGGGGCTTGGACGGGTGGCGGCGGCACTGGCGGCCGGGCCATCCCTGGCTGAGCGCAGCGCGCCGGAATGAGGCTGTCGCGCTCGGCCGTGCGAGTGGCCAGAAGGCCAGTTCTCGACCGGAAATTTATACCAGCTTGACGGACGTGACCCAGACCACTTCATCTTCGACCTCGTCACGATGCGTCCAGATCGGGAAAATACGCCGCCATATCGTCTTCAAAGAGTCCCGCGACTAGCGCTTCTGGGAAACAAGACGCCGCTCGAAGCGCGCCGGACGCTTGAGCGATTTGAGGGCTCCGCGCCCGGCGCGCTTGCCCAGAGCGACCGCTCAGACGACCAATCTCAAAACCGCAGACTCTCGTTATGAATGAGGGACCCAAAGGGGGCAGGTCATGGCGCGCCTGCATTCGCTCCCACGGCAGCCATCCGGTCTGACCGCCCTGCAGCGGTTGAGAATCCGCCCGTGAGGGCTCAAGGGTCGTTGCGCGCCATCACGACCGCGGCCGCTTTCCAAATTCCTCTCGGGAGCGAAGCGCCGCGATCCGTGCGGGGAGGTTGGTGCGCGCATGGACGAAGTCGATGAAGATGATCTCGTCGGGCCGATCCAGAAAGACAGCAAAGTGTTCGCCCGCGCGGGTGAACCGCAGCCCGAGAGCATCCGACGCATCGATCAGGATCGAGCAGTCCTGTGTGACGGCATGACCGCAGGCCACGGCGGCGCATCTTTCGAGGAGTTCCTGCTCGTAGATCGCGGCCAGGGCCGGACCGAATCTATCGATCGTCCATAACGCGATGTCGATCAGGCTTCGTTCTGCCTGCTCGGTCAGGCGCCAAGGCTTCACGCGTCATTCCGTCGGCGACGTGCCTCGGCAAAGGCGCGCTTCACGGCTTCGGCGCCGCTTCCCTGCGCCAGAACACCCGAACGCGCCTGATCGACACCGGCCTCAAGCCTGTCTTTCAACTCGCGAAACGCGGCCTCCTCGGTTTCAAGGAGCCGCAACCCGGCGCGCAGGGCCTCGCTTGCGTTCTGATAGCGGCCGGCCGCGACCAGCGCTGCAATGAAAGAGTCCTGCTCGTCGGTCAGAACGACATTCCGGGTTGCCATGGTCCTTTCTCCCTTCGATGTCATGGCAATATATGCCAATCGCGGAGCCCGAACAAGTGAGCGGCGATCCTTCGGTCTTCAAACGGCCGTTTTCGTCAGAGCCACAAACCTTTGGTACAACCAAAGACAGTGAAGCAATGCAGAGAGAAAGAGTGCTGATTGGGAGCAGCAAAAATAACCGGTAAGGTATCTTATGTGATTTTTATGCGGATGAAGAGCGTTCGGGCAGTGCATCCGATTGGCACGTTGGCAGCCCGTGTTCTCGGCCGAGAGCGGGTGTTATTGTGGGCCGTCTTCTGTGGAAGATGTTCGCCTTCGTTCGCATGGTGGTCAGCGGCAAGGTGCGGGGGCATATGTCGGCCCGCGCATGAAGACTACCCGGATGGGAGGTCGACCGGGTGCATGCGATACTTTTCGCGACGGCGCCTCTTGGAGCTGAACAGCAGCACTGAAACGCACAGGATCAGCCAGGTGCCCAGGACGGACCAGAAATTTGCGAAGTAAAAGGCGATCTCGAGGAAAGTGTCCGCCCGTGCTTCAATAGACCGATCGAGAAGGTACCGGCCGATATAAAGCGTTGGCATTCCCGAAATGGCCGCAAGCGGAATTGCCACAGGATAGGGGCGTGTCGCCAGAATGTGGGCAAGGGCCGGAATCGCAAGTGTCCACTGGTACGTCGCCATCCGGGGCATGAGCAGGCAGATCGACAGGACAAGAAGCGAAAAGAACTCCGGATACGGGGTCGCGTCGTCTTTCACGAGCTTTGTCCATGCGAGCAGGGATATTCCGCACACGGAAACGAGCCAGAGGATCCAGATGAGCTCGAACCGCGCTGCGCCGAAACCGGCGGTTCCTGCCAGGCTTGCAAGCATGTTTCGCGACGACCCGTTGGATGCGCCTGCGGGTTCAGACCCTCCGGACAATCTGTCCGCTGCGGCCAGAAATTTCCGGAAGTCGTCAGGTGCCAGATAATAGGACAGGCCCAGTGTCGCGAGGATCGCCAGGACGCCTGAGGCAACGAGACCTATCCGCCTTGAGGAGACGCGGTTCAGGAGAAGTCCAAGGGCAGGCGCCACCCAAAGCTTGGGAATCGCACAAAGCACGATCAAAACGGTCGCTGCAGTGGCGCGGCTGCGCATGATCATCACGCTCGCCAACAGGATCATGGCGAGCGTCATCAAGGTCAACTGCCCTGCGCGCAGGCTTGCGGCGATGGCTCCGTTGAGCCCGATCGCCATCATGGGAAGCAGCCAGCGGGCCGGTATCCTGAAGAACCGGATGCAGACCCAGGCTATGACCGCAAGCGAGGAAACCTGCAGGAACAACCAGAGCAAATAGGCCGCGCGATATGAGAGATGGGACAGGGGTTCGAAGATGAAAAGCGTCAGCGGGTGATAGAGGAAAGGATGGTTGTTGTCGGACAATCCAAGTCCCTTCGAAACCCTGACAAGATCGTCAAACGAATAGGGTTTCCCTCCGGCCGAGAAGAGATTTGCCGCAATGTAAAAGGCGCGAAAGTCATACTGATAAAAGTCCGATCGATATCCGACCATGGCCACCTGCAACCCCAGCAGGAGCACTGAAATGATCACGACAAAAAAATTCAGGCGCTTCCGTCGCATGGGCGGGGCCAGATGCTGAGCTGATTTAATTTCGAAAGTGTAGCAGCTGGTCGGCTACTTTGTCATTTCTTTTGAGCCAGGATTTGAAGCCTGTATCGGACGGGTGAATGTCCGCGACCGTCTTTCCCGCCTCAGGGCTCTTCGGGACCGAGCGCGCGGCGGTCGAGCGCCAGGGCGCAAAGCGCGCCGGCCAGAAAGCCGCCCAGATGGGTCTGCCAGGCGAGCATGCCATGCATCGCCCACCACAGCACCGCGTTCAGTCCCAGCAGCAGCAGCACGGCCCGGATCACCGGCCAGAGCGTCTCGCGATAGGTGACGCGGTCGAGAGAGGCCCAGGCGATCAGCCCGCCCGCCAGCCCGAAGAGCGCCCCCGAAGCCCCCACCATCGGCCGCAGGTCCGGGGCGAGCAGTGCGAAGCCCGCCGCGCCTCCGAGGATCGAGGCGCCGTAAAGCAGCGCGAAGCGCCAGGCCCCGACCCGGTCCAGCACCGCGCCCCCCAGCGACCAGAGCGTGACCATGTTCACTGCCAGATGCGCCAGGCCGCCATGCAGGACGCTGTAGGTGACGAACATCGCATAGGGCTGGGCCGGATAGTTCGGTTTCCAGTTGCCCAGAAGCCCCGGCCAGAACCCGCCGTAATCATAGGCCAGCGCCCGCAGCCGGGGCGGCAGCAGCCCAGCGTCGGACAGCGACAGCACCAGTTCTATGGCGGCACAGAGGGCGATCAGTCCGATCAGGACTGGCCGACCGCGCTTCAGAAGCGCCATTGCGTGGCTTTCTCCAGGCCGATGAAGACCTTGCTGGAGTACTCGCGGTCGTCGCTCGAGCGGTCGGAGATGCTGTGGCTGTAACCGCCGACCACATTCCAGTCCTGGGCGAGCGAATGGCGATAGACCAGATCGAGCTGGAGCTTGCGCTTGTCGGTGTCATCATCGGAGACGAAATCGGTATCGCGCAGGATCAGCCCGGCCTGCAGGCTGGAAAGCGGCGTCAGTTCCTGCCGGTAGTTGACGCCGAAATTCGAGTTCAGCGCCTCTTCGCCGTCGGAATCGGTCGAAAAGGCCTGATCGAATTTCACCGCGAAGGTGCCGCGCGGAAGTCCATGGTTATAGGCAAAGCTGAGAAGCGGGCGCAGGCTGTCGTCTTCGGACGTGCTGACCCCGACCCCGGCCCGCAATGCGCCGCCTGGCAGCTCGAGGCTTCGGTCGATCCGGGCGATGGTGCGCCGGCCGGCCTCGTCGATATCCGAGCTGAGGCTGCCCGACAGATCGCCATTCGGGCGCTGCTCGGTGAAGGACAGGGTGTAGGCCAGCCCTTTCTGGGTGTCGTCCGGCAGCCCGGGTGTGGATTTGGTCACCCGGCTGTAGCCGAGATAGGCATTGGTGCTGAGCGTCTTGGTGACGCCGAAATCGAGCGTTCCGCCGATCGAGGCCGAACTGGTATCCTGGCCCGGGTCGTCGCGGTCGGTCTCGCTGATCGAGCTGCGCAGGCCGGCCGAGATCCGCGGATCGAGGTCGAACCGCAGCGCGAGCGTTGCATTGACCTTTTCCTCGTCGAGCAGGTTCGAATTGGAGGTTTCCGAATAGGCCTTGGCGGAATAGCCCAGATCGACGGTGGCGCCGAACGGGGCGTCGCGGCCGAGCTCGAGGAAGAGCTTGCCGGAATAGCGCTGAAGCAGCCCCTCATCCAGCTGCAGGACGCCGTCGGCAAGGTCGTCGTCTTCAGAGACGGAGTCGACATCGGTCCTGCTGTAGCTGAAATCGGTGCTGAGCGCGCTCGAGGCGCTTTCCCGGCCATAGGACAGGATCACGCGGGGGTCCTTCTGGACCATGGAACTGCCGTCGAAATCCTGTTCGAGGCCGCTGTCTACGCTGAACAGGAAGCTTTCGGTGCGGGTCCGGCTGGACAGCGTGACGCCCAGCCCAGTGGTGGTGCTGAGCGTGCCGTCTTCCTGGGTCAGCCGCTGGGAAAAGCGCAGCCTGGCCTCGAGCCCGCCCGCGTCCTGCGGGGCGGCGGGGGCGGCGCAGAGGACGACGAGGCCCGTTGCCGCGAGCCCGCCCGTCAGCCGGTATGTCCTGCGCCGCGTCACCGGATCACTCGAACAGGCGCCGCTCCGGAACCAGGATCACGTCCCCGTCCAGAAGCCGGATGTCCTTGGCCAGAACAGCGCCCCGGCTGAGGGACTTGTAATCGATCTGATAGACCTTCTGCACATTGGTCTGCGGGTCGGTCCGGCGCAGCTGGATGCGCTTGGTTGCGGCGAACCGGGTCAGCCCGCCGCTTTGGGCCAGGGCCTGCAGGAAGGTGGTGCCGCTGGCCACCTGGACCAGACCGGGCGTGTTCACCTCGCCCAGGAAGAAGACGTCGATGCCTTCCGTGGCCGGGCCCGCATAGGGCGAGACCGGGCCGGGCTGGACCGAGACGAAGACATTGGGAGAGACCGCGAAATTCGAGGCGATGGCCTGGGTGACCGCGCTCTGGATTTCGCCCACGGTGCGGCCCGCCGCCGGAATGGTGCCGGCGAAGGGGAAGCTGAACCGGCCGTCCGGCAGGACGGTGGCCGTCCGGTTGAGGGTGGCATCTTCCAGAACCTCGATGGCCAGAGTGTCGCCGGGCCGGACCCGGTATTCCTGCTGTGCCAGTGCCGCCGTCGCCGCCAGAATCAGCACGATGCCGGAAAGGATCCGTTTCAAATACAGCATGATCTTCCGCTTTCCTGCCTGTTTTGCGGCCATTCTTGTCGGCAAAGCGGCTCAGGGAAAAGTGAAGATTGCCGCTCCGCGCCGAGATGTCCGACGAATGACGTGCCGGTGACACAGTCCGGGGGACCGTCCGGGCCGGGTTGCCCCGCGCCCGGACGGTCCGGAGATCAGTTTTCGGCCGGGGCCGCGGCGCTGAGCGCCTCGATCTGCTGGCGGGCGTCCTCGATCTGCGGCCGCTGGTCGGCGGGTCCGGCGATCTCGATCGCCTTGCGGAACTGTTCCAGCGCATCGGCCGGCCGCGACAGGGCCATATAGGCCTGCCCCAGGTGATAGCGGATCAGCGGGTCCTCGGGCAGCCCTTTGGCCGCGGCCTCGAGATAGGGCAGCGCCTCGGTGCTTTCGCCGCGCCGCTGGGCGATCCAGCCATAGGTGTCCTGCATCGCCGGGATCTGGGTGTCGCGGAACCGGCGGGCGACGGTCCAGGCCCGGTCGAGGCTTTCGGCATCGTCGCGATAGGTCGCGAGCAGACTGGCGAGGTTGTTGGCCACCACCAGCGAGGAGGAATTGCGCTGATAGAGCGTCTCGTAGATCCCGATGGCCCCGTCGACATCGCCGTCCTGTTCCAGCATCGAGGCCTTCGCCCAGAGCAGACGCGGGTCTTCGGGGGCCTGCTCGAGCCCCTTGCCGATCGACTCGGCGGCTGCGGCGCGGTCGCCCTGGCGCATCTGCAGGTTCGACAGGTCAAGCCAGATCCCGGGCCGGTTCGGATCGGCCTTCAGCAGATCCTGATAGATCCCGGCGGCCTGATCGAGCTCGCCCTTCGCCCCGTAGGTGGTGGCCAGCACCACCGCGATGGTGTCGTCCCCCGGGTTGTCCTTGCGCAGTTCCTGCGCCAGCGTCAGCGCCGCATCGACATCGCCGGTCGCGAGGCGGGCGCGGATCAGCGCAACTTTCGAAGACAGGCTGGCATCGGCCGTGCCCGCAAGCTGTTCGAGATAGGAAATCGCCTCGTCGGTGCCGCTCTGGCGGTTCAGACGCTCGGCCTCGATCTGGTTGGCGGCACTGACCGCGGCCTCGTCGCCAAGCCGCCGGAGCGTATCGGCCACATGCTGGGCCCGGCCGAAATCCTCCATCTGCAGGTAGAGACGGCCCAGCGTGGTCAGAAGATCGCGGTTGTCGGGCGCCAGCCGGAGCGCGGCCAGCAGGATGTCCTCGGCGGGTTGCAGACGGTCGTCGCCGATCAGCACCCGGGCATAGCGGAGCGTTTCGGCCGGAGCCTTGCCCGAGGCGTCGACCGCGAGCGAGAGATAGTCGTTCGCCAGTTCGGGGCGGCCAGACCGGATATAGGCCTCGGCCATCAGCGTCATCGCCTGCGAGTCGTTCGGGGCATGGTCGAGCGCGGTGCGCAGCCCGGCGATGGCCTCATCGGTCTGGTCGGCCAGGATCTGCCAGGTGGCCTGCATCTTCAGCGCCTCGGGCTGGGCGGGATCCTCGGCCAGCACCTCCTCGACCCGCTTGCGCGCCCCGACCTCGTTGCCGGTGGCCAGCAGCATCCGGGCCAGCGCGACCTTGATGTTGCGGGTTTCCTCGGAGGGCTTGGCTTCTGTCAGGATCGTCTCGAGCGTGGAGATCGCCTGGTCGTGGCGGCCGGCCTCGAAATCGAGCCCGGCGCCGATCACCTGGAACGGGACCGGGTCGGGCCGTTCGGCGATCGCCTGGGCGACCGCGGCCTGGGCGGCCTCGGGGCCGCGCAGTTCGGCCAGGAACCTGATCAGGTCGACCGTCGGACCCGCATCCTTGGGGTCCGAGGCGGCGGCCAAGTCGCGCAGAAAGGCCTCGGCCCCGTCCAGATCCTTGCGGGCCAGGTAGAACCGGACCAGCGCGGCCTTGTTTTCCTTGTCCTTGGGGAATTTCTCGACCATCTCGCGCAACAGCGCCTCGGCGCCTTTCATGTCGCCGAGGGAAACCAGGATCTGCAACCGCTGCTGATAGGTGCGGATGTCGGTCGGGTTATGGGCGATCAGCCAGTCGGTTTCTGCCAGAGCGCGGGTGCTGTCCTGGTCGCGCACCGCATTGTCGAGCATCATCACATGCAGCAGCATGTTGTCCGGCTGGTCGGTCAGCAGCGCATCGGCCTGGCGCGCGATGTCGCGCCGCGCTGCGGCATCGTCGCCGACGGAGGCCGAGCGATAGGCCCGGGCAAGGCCGATCGCCTTCACCCGCGGATCGTCGGGCGCCAGCTCTTCGGCGGCCTTGCCGTGCCGGTCGACCTCGTCCCAGCGGCCGCTGGAAAAGGCGATCTCGGACAGCGCGATCCGGGCCTCGAGATCGTCGGGATACTGTTCGACCAGGCGCAGGTACTGGCTGTAGGCCTGCTGCCGGTTGCCCTTCTGCAGCAGCAGTTCGGCCAGCTTGTGACGCGCCTCCTTGTGGCGGCCGTTCTCGTCGAACACGTTGCGCAGCTCGACGATGGCGCGGTCGACATCGCCGTCCTGCAACAGGCTCAGGGCATTCTGGTAATGCGCCTCGGCCTTCTCTTCGGAGGATTGACAGGCCGAGAGCATCAGGGTGGCACTCAGCAAGGCGGCTGTGGCGACAAGGCGGATCGGGGCTGGCACGGGACAGGTCCTCTGATCAGGGCTTCCGGTATAGACGCGAGAAGGCAGGCCTTGGGGGCCTGCCCGGGTTTTCTACTCGGGAACGGTCGGACGATCTACCGGGGAAGGCCGGGGCGTCCTCGGGACTCAATACCCTGTGGCGCGCACCACGACCGAAACGGTCCGGACCAGAACGCCGAGATCGGTCCGCAGCGACAGTTCCTGATCGTAAAGATCGTCATACCCGACCCGGCCCACGAAATCGCAGTCGTTGCGGTCCGAGACCTGCCACAGGCCGGTGATGCCGGGGCGCAGCCGGTAATAGGCCTGACCCGGATAGAACAGCTGCTGGGCGACCATCATCGGCCGCGGTCCGACCAGCGACATGGTGCCGTTGAAGACGTTGAAGAGCTGCGGCAGTTCGTCGAGCGAGAGCTTGCGCAGCACCTTGCCGACCCGGGTGATCCGGGGGTCGTGCTTCAGCTTCTGGGTGGCGTCCCATTCCCGCCGTGCGGCGGGATTGCGGGCCAGGTAGGCTTCGAGGATGCGGTCCGCATCGGGCACCATGGTCCGCAGCTTCCAGATCCGGAAATAGCGGCCGTTCCGGCCGACGCGGAGCTGCGTGTAGAACGGCTTGTGGCCGTCGAGCGCCACCAGGAGCGCGAGAAAGGCGATCAGCGGAACGCTGAACGGCGCGCTGAGCAGCACCAGGGCGAGGTCGACGATGCGCTTGAAGATGTTGCGGTAGACCCCCCAGCCCCGCGCAGTGCTTCGTCCAGGGACCACGCCCAGCACCGGCCGTGCCGGTGCGTCTGCATTTAAGTCGGTCAAATACAATGTCATAGCGAGCTATCGGCCAGAGCCGATCCTTCAAGAAAAAATTCACCCCATAGACACCGGCGCTCAAAACGCCGAGCCGTCCCGGATCAGATGATCGCTGACCCCCTGGGGAATGTGTTACCATCTAGACAAAATTTAATCAAAGTGTTGACCGCACTCCGCGCCCTTTTTCTGCCAGAATCCTGCCCCGATGCCCGTCTGATCGCCGCAATTCTCGCTCCGGTTGCGGCGCTGCAGCATGAATTCAGCGACAGTGGGGCGCGGCATCTTGTACTGTAGGTGGAAGGGAAACCGAATATGGAGTTTGTGGGGCAAACCCGCGAATCGGCGTGTCACCGGGTAGGATCTGGTTAAGGAGATCTGTATTATCGCTAATCGTAAGAATGCCTTGATGCCGTCATGGCCGCGCTCTACCGCGTAGGCGGGACGTCACCTGCGTCCGGACAGGCGCATGCGTCCGGGCCAGTCACATGCACGAGCAGGGTATGAACACCTCACTCTATAACGCCCATTTCGGCTTTCACGAGCGGCCGTTCGCGCTGTCGCCCGACCCGGATTTCCTGTTCTGGTCGAAAGCCCATACCCGGGCCTTCGCGGTGCTGGAATTCGGGATGGTCACCCGGGCGCCGCTGACCGTGGTCACCGGCGAGGTCGGCACCGGCAAGACCACGCTGATCCAGGCGCTGCTGCGCCAGATCGAGGATGACGTGACCATCGGGCTGATCTCGAACGCCCAGGGCGGGCGCGGCGACCTGCTGCGCTGGGTGCTGAACGCACTTGACGTGACTGCGCCCGAGGGCGCCGACTATGTCTCGCTGTTCCAGATCTTCCAGAACTTCGTGCTGGAGGAATATGCCGCCGGGCGGCATGTGATCCTGATCGTCGACGAGGCGCAGAACCTGGGGGCGGAGACGCTCGAGGAGCTGCGGATGCTCACCAATATCAATTCCGGCAAGGACGAGCTGTTGCAGATCGTGCTGGTCGGCCAGCCCGAGCTGCGCGACCTGATCCGGCACCCCTCGCTGCGCCAGTTCGCCCAGCGGGTGAGCGCGGTCTATCATCTCGAGCCGATGGATCTGGCGACCACGCGCGCCTATATCATGCACCGGCTGCAGCATGTCGGCGGCAGCGGCGAGGAATTCACGCCCTCGGCGATCCGGCACATCCATGAAGAAGCCGAAGGCATTCCGCGGATGGTCAACAAGCTCTGCGATCTTGCCCTTGTCTATGCCTCGAGCGCGAACGAGCCCCTGGTCGACGAGGCGACGATCCGCGAGCTGATCCGCGACGGCCTGATCCTCAAGCCGTTCCGCGACCCGCTGCTGCTGTCGGGCGCGATCGGACCGTTCGGAAAGGCGGCGGAATGAATATCGACCTGCAGCTTTACTGGAGGCTCTTCCTGCGCCGCCTGCCGGTCATGCTGGTCTTCATCGTGCTGGGTGCTGCGGCCGGCATCGTTGCCGCGCTGCGTATGCCCGAGACCTATTCGACCTCGGCCCGGCTTCTGGTCGAGGCGCCGCAGATCCCCGACAGCATGGTCAGCTCGATGGTGCAGACCGATGCGGTGGAACAGCTCGACATCATCGAGCAGCGGCTGATGACCCGCGCCAACATGATCGACATCGCCAATCGCTTCAAGGTGTACCCGAATATCCGCCAGATGGAGCCCGACGAGGTGGTTGCGGCGATGCGCAGCGCGACCAGGATCCGCCGGTCGGCCGGGCGCAACCAGGCAACACTGATGACGATCTCGTTCTCGTCGGAATATCCGCAGGTCGCCGCGAACGTGGTCAACGAATACGTCACGCTGGTGCTGCAGACGAATGCCGAGTTCCGCCAGTCCCGCGCCGAGAACACGCTGCAGTTCTTCGAGCAGGAGGTCGACCGGCTGGGCCAGGAGCTCGATCGCCAGAGCGCGGCGATCGCCAGCTTCAAGTCGCAGAATGCCGAAGCGCTGCCCGACGACCAGACATACCGGATGGGCCGCCAGAACCTGCTTCAGGAACGGCTGGCGGGGCTGATGCGCGATCTGAAGGCGGGCCAGGCGCAGCGCGCCGATGTGGTGCGGATCTTCGAGGCGACGGGGCGGGTGCAGCAGGGCGCGGTCCAGACGCGCCGCAGTCCCGAGGAAGAGCGCCTGATCGCCGCCCGGGCCGAGCTTGACAATGCCAAGGCGATCTATTCCGAAACCAGCCCGCGGGTGATCAGCCTGCAGGCGATCGTGGACCGTCTGGAAAAGGTCGTGACCGCCCAGCAGGAAGACGGCACCGGGACGGCCGGGGCGGGCGATGTTTCGCCGGAACAGGCGATGCTCGATGCCACCCTCTCCGAGATCGACAGCCGGCTGAAGACCCTGCAGGAAGAGATCGACGGCACCAATTCCGAGCTCGACCAGCTGCAGAAGGCGATTTCCCAGAGTGCTGCGAACGGCATCCAGCTGGCGGCGCTCGAACGCGACTACGAGATCATCCAGACCCGCTACAATGCGGCCGTGAGCAATCTCAACCAGGCCCGGATGAGTGAGCGGATCGAGTCGACCTCGAAAGGCCAGCGGATCTCGGTGATCGAGAATGCCAGCGTCCCGCAACTGCCGAGCGGACCGGGCCGCACCAAGGTGATGGCGCTTGGCGGCGGGGCGGGGCTCGGCCTGGCCGGGGCCTATTTCGTGCTGCTCGAGCTGCTGAACCGGACGATCCGGTCGCCGGCCGAGCTGAGCAATCGCTTCAACATCACCCCGATCACCACGATCCCCTACATGAAGCCGCCCAAGGACCGTACGACCCGCCGGCAGCGCCGGGCGCGGGCCGCGTCGTCGGCGGGGCGGCAGGTTCCCTCCGACGGCGTCATGCCCGGATAGGGACGGGTCCAGGCAAGAAGAAGAGACCTATGGAAAAGCTACAGGCCGCTCTCGAGAAAGCCCGCCAGACCCGCGCCGTGCGATCCTCGACCGTGCCGACCCGGCAGCAGCTTCGGATCACGCCAGCGACCGATGCCGATGGCGCCTGGCAGGCGCTGGCCCCGGCCGATCTGGACGAGGCCGCGCTGAGCCAGCACCTGATCGTGACCCGCGAGGCCGGGGCCGAGGCCACGCCCTTCGACATCCTGCGTACCAAGGCGCTGCTGCAGATGCGCCAAAACGGCTGGAAGCGGCTGGCGATCACCTCTCCGATGCCGAATTCGGGCAAGACCACGGTTGCGTGCAACCTGACGCTGGCGCTGGGGCGGCAGCGCGACCTGCGATCGATGCTGTTCGACCTCGATCTGCGCGACCCGTCGGTCCACGAGTTCCTGAACATCATGCCGCAGCACACGATCGGCGAGATGCTGAGCGGCCGGGTGCCCTTCACCGAGCAGGGCCTGCGGCATGGCGAGAACGTCGCCATCTCGATCTCGAACCGCGCCGAACTCGACCCGACCCGGCTCTTGCTGGCCGAGGAGACCGCCGAGCGGCTGGACGAGATCGAGGCCGTCTACAAGCCCGACGTGATGATCTTCGATCTGCCCTCGGTGCTGGTCAATGACGACACCCGGGCCTTTCTGAAGAATGTCGACTGCGCGCTGATCGTGATCCGGGCCGAGACCACGCGCCATGGGCAGTTCGATGCCTGCGAGCGCGAGATTGCCGAGCACACCAATGTGCTGGGTGTGGTGCTGAACGCCTACCGCCAGTCGGATGGCAATGGCTGAGGATCTGCCGTCCCGCCGCTAAAGCCGCTCTGCTTCCGTGAAATACCCGAGCAGCCGGTCGGTCGCAGCCTCCCAGGAATAGGCGGCCGCGGTGGCATGGGCAGCATCCGACATGGCGCGCCATTCGGCGGGATCCATCCGCGAAATCGTCTCTATTTCAGCTGAAAACGCCTCCGGATCGGAGGGCAGAAGCCGGCCGTTCCGGCCGTCGATCAGATCGGGCGCGGCGCCGGCCCGGGTCGCCAGAACCGGGGTCCGGCAGGCCATCGCCTCGAGCAGGGGCAGGCCGAAGCCTTCATGGGCGCTGGTGAAAAGCCAGAGATCGCAGGCGGCATAGATGCCGGGGATCTCGCGTTCGGGGGGCGCGCGGCGATAAACGATCCCGGGCGGAATTTCGGACGGGTCCGCCTTGGAGCCGAAGGCAAGCACCTGCAGATCGGGCAGCCGCGCCCGGGCTGCCTCGACCGTGGCAAAGGCAAGTTCGACCCGCTTGCGCGGTGCGGAACTGTGGAGAAAACCCACCGTGAAGGGCCGGCCCCGGTCCCGCGGCGGCGCCGTGAACAGCGTGTGATCGACTGCATTCGGCAGCAGGCCGATTTCGGCTTCGGGCTGTTCCTCGCACACCCGGTCGCGGATATAGCCCGAAACGGCCAGCTTGTGCAGCGGCAGCGCGTAGGTCGCCCGGACCCGGTCGACCGGCAGGTGGTCGAACAGTTCGACATCCTGAAGCAGGTAGAACTTTCGGCCCTTCAATGCAGGAAACTCGGCGACCCATTCGGCAGTTTCCCACCATGTCGCGACGACCACATCGGCGTCGGGCACGTCCGCGGCGGTGACAGGTCGGCGGCGGTCGAGGACCCGGTGGCTGTCGCCGAGCGCCTCGAACAGCGGCGAGGAGGGATGCGGTTGCAGCGGCTTGCCGCGCAGCGCCGCGCGCAGCCGGTTCAGCAGGGTCCGGCGCGGCCAGGGGCGCGAGACCACCGTGACTTCATGGCCGCGCTCCTTGAGAAGGCGGGCATAGGTCGCCACCACACGATTTCCGCCGGCCAGAGATGCGACCGCTATTACGAATGTGATCTTCACGAAACGGCACGCACCGGCTGCGGTCATCCTGCGGTCATCGTTAGCAAAGCGGGGGCGCAAAAGGAAGCGGGCGCGACTTCGTGCCGTCTTGGAACCACCCCCTCCGAACGGCCCGCACCGAGGCCTTTAACCGTATCGGAACATC
This sequence comes from Rhodovulum kholense, assembly GCF_003053725.1. GTDB lineage: Bacteria > Pseudomonadota > Alphaproteobacteria > Rhodobacterales > Rhodobacteraceae > Rhodovulum > Rhodovulum kholense. The sequence goes on along the minus strand of NZ_QAYC01000019.1, from coordinate 21,013 downwards.
CTCCCCCTCTCGCGCAACACGCCTCCGGCCCCTGCCCGGCCGATGCCCATGGGACATCCTGTCCGGCGGACCGGGGATGCCGAAAAGGAGACCGACATGGCCGACCTCTTCAAGACCCATACCCAGGGCCTCGACAGCCCGCCCTCGCGCCTGACCGAGGTGACGCCCGACGATTCCGCCGAGCTGCCCTTCGCGAGCCGGGCGCTGAACGTCGCCACCTCGGGCACCGTGCGGGTGACCACGGTCGATGGCGATACCGGAACGGTGTTCGTGTCCTCGGGCATCGCGCTGCCGCTGCGGGTGCGCCGGGTCTGGGCGACCGGCACCAGCGCCACCGGAATCGTGGCGCTTTACTGAGATGATGGGGCTCAGCATCAGCATCGGCTCGGGCCAGGACAGCAGCCAGCGATCGGTCAACCGGTCGCTGACGCTGACGGGCCTAATCGACGGTGCGGCCCGGCCGGGAAGCGCAAGCGGGATCACCGCCGCTTTCTCGGACGGGTTTCCGATTCAAAGCCTGTCCTGGGGGGCGACGGCGGGCGGTGCGGAGTTCGGCACCGCCGCCTCGCCACAGGAGTTCGGCAGCGCCGATACCGGCCTCTTCGAGGCGCCCGGCCGGCTTTACGTGACCGCCCGGGCGGCGGGCCGCACCTACAGCCTGTCGGTGCCGATCCGGGCCGCGGCGCCGGTCTTCGTCACTCCCCCCGCCTTCGACGGTCCGCTTTACCAGGTCGGCGCAACGGTGGGCTTTGCTCTGGGCACGGTCGATGTGGCCCCGGCGACCCTGACCGTGGCCGGTTTCGCGCTGGACGGCGAGGATCGTCGGGCAGAAATCGACGGTCTGTCCTGGAACAGCCCGGGCGAGACCGCCTGGGGCCGGGAGGGCGAACTGCGCCTGCAGGTCCGGGCCGAAAGCTCGGGCGGGGTGGTGCTGTCGGCGCCGGTCACGGCCCGGCTCGGCAATGTGCCCCAGGCCTTTGCCGCCGCCGACTGGAGCGTCGACGCGACCGGTGTGCGGATCGCCGCCCTGCCCGATGACGGCAATGTCCCGATCACCAATATCCGCTACCGCATCGACGGCGGTCCCGACCAGAGCCGGGGCGGCGTGACCGATTTCGCGCTGTCGAGCTATGGCGATATCCAGATCCGGGCGGTCAATGCGCTGGGGATCGGCGCCTGGTCGGACATCAAGACCCGCACTGCGCCGGCGCCGGTGCTGTCGATCGACAGCGCGCCGGTGCTGGGCACCGCCGCCGCGGTCGAAGGCAATACCCTGACAGCGACGCCGGGATCGGTTTCGGGCGGACCCTCGGTCCGGACCTGGCAATGGTATCGCGGCAGTGTGGCGATTTCCGGGGCGACCGGGTCCAGCTACGAGCTGAAGGCGGCCGATATCGGCCAGCGGATCAAGGTGCGCCAGATCGAAACCCCGAGCGGCGGCAGCCCGGTCACCCGCGACAGCGCGGCCAGCCCGGTTGTGGTGGCGCTGAACTTCCAGGCTCAGGATAATGGCGACGGCACCTTCGGTGTCAGCTATGCCGACGGGGCCCGGTCGACGGTCGAGTTCGTGCTGTCCCAGCCCATGGTCTATGCGGGCAGTTTCAACCTCGATCTGGCCGCGCTCGAAACCGGTCCGGTCTGCCTTGTGCAGCCGGCGCTGTCGGGCACGCCCGCGGTCGGCGCGGTGCTGAGCGCAACGCCGTTCCTGTGGATCTATCAGCAGGCGCTGGGTGCCTTGTCGGTCAGCCCGGGATGGCGGCGGAACGGGACCGTCCTTGCCGGCGAAAGCGGGTCCACTCATACGGTGGCTGCGGCCGATGCCGGGACCGACCTGCAATACATCGAGACTGGCACCCAGTCCGGGGCGGCGGCACCTGTCACGGCCGTCTCGCCCGCTGTCAGGATCGGCGAGGCGGCAGCCGTTCTGAGCGCTGTGTCGGGGACGCGCAGCGCGGCGGGGCAGATCACCGTCACCCTGTCGACCGACCGGGGCGAGGGCACGATCTTCCATGTGGTCACCGGCGGGGCTGCACCTTCGGCCGCGCAGATCGCGGCCGGGACCGGCGCGGACGGTACCGTGCTTGCGGCCCCCTATCGCGGCTCGAAGCCGGTCTTGGCGGCGGGGGCGCAGACGCTGACGATCTCGGGACTGGCCGAGCCGATTTCGGCAACGGTCTATCTGGTACAGCAGACCGGTTCGGGCGGGCTGTCGGCACCGGTAAGCACGGCGCGGATTTCGAGCCCCGTGAGTTCCGGCTACAGTCCGCAAAGCTCGGCCAGTGCGGTGGCCTGGTGGGATGCCTCGGACGAGGCGACCATCACCCATGCCGGGGGCGCGGTCAGCCAGATCGCCGACAAGATCGGCACCGCGCATCTGACCGGGACCGGGACAACCGGCGTTGCGGCCCGCGATGTGAACGGGCTCAACACCGTCGTCATGGACGGGGCCGTCGATCATTTCATCCGGAACGGTGCGCTGTTCCCGGCCTCGGGAAACTGGGTCCTGACGATGGTGGCCGGCATCGGCGCCGTCGACCACTTCAACGATTCCCTGATCAACTGCACGGGCGGATCGACCGGGTTCTTCCTCAGCGCCTATAACGCCACGCAATTCAACGGGCGTCTGAGCCTTGGCGGGACGTCGGCGGACCTGGCGTCGGGGCCCTACGCGGGCCTCCACGTCTTCCAGATCGTGGCGGATCTGGGCAATACAGGCACGGCCCAGTGTTTTGTGGACGGTATGCAGGTGGCCAGCCTACCCTATGTGGCGGCGGTCGACGCGACGACGACATACCTCTTCCGGTTCGGCGGACAACGGCTCGCCGGGGCGTTCTGCGAGGCCTTCCTCGATGCCGACATCTCTACCCAAGCCCCGGCGCAGGCCCATGTTTCTGCGAAATGGAGTATTTCCTGATGGCAAAGTTCGACATTAAGGGACCGACCTCTGGGTCGACCGTCGGGTTCGCGCTGCGCCGATCCGGCACCTCGACCTCGCTGGTCGAGGTGTCCCGGACCGACTGGGCGGTGCCGGGCGGGCATGAAGGCGGAAGTGGCGGCTTGCCGTCGGTGCTTGCGCTCGAAGCCGAGGCAGGGGTGGTCTCGCGGATTCCGCTTTCGACCCTGGGGCAGATTTCCGGTGTCGAGATCGCCAGCCAACCCGGTCTTGGCCATGTCTCGCTGTCGGGGACCGATATCCTGATCAATCTCGTCGACCAAGAGACAGCGATCGGGGAAGTAGTGGCGGCCCGGACCGGAACGCCCTTCGGCTTCGACCTGCTTGTCAGCGAGAGCGGCAAGGCGCCGGTGACCATGGCGGTGACGGTCACGCCGATCCGGCACAAGACGCTGTGCGGCTGGTCCTGCGGGCGCGGGATCAAGCTGGCGGTCGACAGCAACGACGAGACCGTTCTGGAGCCCGGCGAGACCCATGCCGACATCTATGTCAGCCTCTCGGCCAGCGCTTATGACAAGGCGGCCGTGGTTGCCGAGGTCGGCTCCTGGCTCATGGCAAACCGCGTGGACGATTACATCGCCGCGCAGCTGACACCGGGCGGCGGTGACGTCCTCGGTCATGCCGTGAGCCACAATCCGACGACCTATTTCGGGTCGCAGGCCAAGCCTCTCATGCCGGATGACGCCAAGGACATCGTCGCCCAGCTTGCCAGCGCCCACGGCTTCGAGACCGTGCATATCCACTACGAGCGCGGTTACGACTATAGCAGCAACAAGGGCAGCGCGATGGTCGGAGGCCGCGGATTGCTGCATCCGCATGCCGTCCTTGCCTGGGGAACAGGACCCCGTCCGATCTTGGGGCTCGCGAAATTCAACGGCTCGATCAAGATGCACGGGCTCGTCATGCGCGGTCTCGAATTCCCGATGGGGGCCGGCGTTGAAAGTGCTGCCGGGTCCAATGTCATCATCGAGGACTGCGCCATCCTCGGCAGCGTCTACTTCTATGGAAATGATGGGACATACCCAGCCCGTTTCACGGTCCGGAACAGCATCCTTCCCCAGGCTTTCGATACGTCCGGGTTGGACCCGGCAAATCCGTCCTTCTGGAAAGGCAACTACCGTCCGTCCTGCATCAAGCCTGGCGGGGGCTCGAACGGGATCATGATCCAGGGGAATTTCGTCGCCTGGGGCGGTGCCGGCCCGGAATACCTCAACACCTTCGGACCCGACGGCGTCCCGAGCAAGGATGACGCCTATGGCTACGAACAGATCGGGTCGGACTCCAGATGGGGCCTGAACGGCTTTGCAACCCCCGGTCCCAACTTGCTGACGCACCCGATCTATTTCGACAGTTTTACCCGTCATATCCTGATGCGCGACAACTTCGTCTTCGGGTCGGGCGGGTCGCTGGTCCAGTTGCGAGGCGGCGCGGTGATGCGCAACTGCGCCTTCGCCTGGGGCAATCAGGTGTTTTCGTTCGGACAGGGTCTTTTCGACAACTACGCGGATCCGGTCTACCCGGATTACGCGGATGGCCACCGGTCGCTCGGGCAGGATGTGGTGGTGACCCATGCGGGCTATCTCGATGGACCCAATGCGGGGAATGCGCTCAGCGAGGGTGTCAAGGTCGGCGCGCCGTTAGTGGCTTTCGACCGGTTCCTCGTGCTGCACGATCTCAACCCGAACGATCCGGTCGGCGAGGGCCGACTGGTCAGCGATTGGAACGGAGATATCCATACTCGCAAGGACGGGCTGATCTATCGCGAGGAAGAATTTGGCCCGGGTGGGATCTTCGAGAACTTCAGAGGGCGGGAGCGGCAGACGCTAGCCCATTGGGGATCGCAAACCTACAATCCCGACGGCATCGACCTGAGCAATGTCAACGATGCCACGATCTTCCGCTGGTACGATGCGCAGCGGGGCAACGCCCCCGACACCACGACCGACATCATGGACATCTACTGGTGGCTCCGCGAGCATCAGGGCCCCGAGATCAAGGCACTGGTGCGCAGTTTCATCGCCTTCATGCAGGCCCCTGTGGGAATCGCGCCGACCTGGCGGACGAAAGCCGCGGCCTGTTCCTTCGTGCCGGATCTGGCCGAGGACGGCTGCCGCTGGGACAATCCCAACAACTGGGGCGGCGACCTGATCCCGGGCAGCTTCGCGGGCGATACCGTGAAGCTCAACGGGCACAAGGTGTTCTTCCAGGACCACACCCTGACCGTGGCCGATCTCGATCTCGGCGTGGGCGGGCATCTGCAGGCGGTGAACGGACGGTTGAACGTCTCGGCTGCGCCGGTCTGCAGCGGAGGCGGGGCGCTTACTACCGACGAAAGCGGCCAGATCTGGATCAAGGGCTATCAGGGCGCGGCGCCGCTGGCGGTGACGGTCAAGGGGGGTCGGTTCGCCAATACCGGCACCTTCTCGGGATCGGCAGATATCCATGTGGACGGCTCGACCGATCCGCACGGCAAGGCCGAGTTCCTCTGTGCTTATGGCGCCGCCGCGATGACGGTCAGGTCCGGCCGGAAAATGGAGATCGTCGGCGGCGGCCCGCGCGTCGGGTTCGACGGGACCGGCGGGGCGCAGGCCCGGCTGAGCTTCGAAAGCGGGGCAGTGCTGAGCTTCGTGGCCGAGAACGGCCAGTTGGCTACGATCCGCGAATTCCGGTCTGGTGTGAACGGCACCACGGTGCCCGATGTCGTCTCGACGGTGGCTCTGGGGGGCGCGGCGCTCGCGCTTGATCTGACCGGGGTGACGCCGGGTAGCTACACGCTGGTCTCGGCCGACAACGTGACCGGACGCTTCGGCGGCGTGAGCGGCAAGATCGGTCCGGGTCTCGATGCCACGGTCGTGGTCTCGGCCAAGGGCGTAAACCTGACCGTCACCGCCGGCAGCGGCCGGATCATGCTGGGCTGAGTCCCGGACAGGCGTTCGCGCCGGAGCGGGCTTCAGAAGGCATAACCGAACAAGGTGACATCGCGGGCATAGATATCGCCCGCGATGTCGCGCATCCGTACCGAATAGGCGTCGCGATAGGGCGGGTGTTTCGACGGACGCGTGCGGCCCGCCGGGCGGGATGCGCGGTCGAGCCGGTGGCGCAGGGCTTCCATGTCCTCGTCGAAGCGTTCGAACCGGCCGAGGAAATCCATCGCGTGATCGCGGGCGCCGGGCATGCAAAGCCAGTAGGCCTGGGTCCGGAAATGGTCGTAGGCCATCACCCGGCGCCGGAAGCCCGGATCTTCGAGCGCCAGAACGAAATTCTCGAAGCCGGGATGCAGGGCCAGCACCTCGTTGGCAAAGCGGCGGTCACGGCCGGTCGCCTTGCTGCCATCGGTCAGATAGGCATGGGCCGACAGGAGCCGGTCCCAGGGGTTGCGCACGAAGGAGAACTTGAAGAAGGCGTCGGTGCGCTCCGGATCATGGGCCGCGAATTCGATGATCCGGCGATGACCTCCCCCCGGCTTGCCGTAGAATTCGGTCTTCACGCTGGTCCCGGCCACCTTGGGCACATGCACGAAGATCAGCCGGGCCTCGAGGATCGCCGGAATGAAGGGCGATGCCGACGGCATCGCCGGCATGACGTGCCGCATGATCGATGGCGGCACGCGCTCTATGACGGAATCCCGCAGCCTCGTCCGGACGTTACTTATGTACATCGCGCTTCCCAGCATTCCCGCCGTCAGTATGGCACAATCGGCGCGTTTTGGGGTGGGAATCTGCGGCCCACGAAAGGTTTACGGCACCGGGACAATGTGGATGAGTTACAGGCTGAAGTCATGCATAACGGGGCAATGTCTCTGGTGCGGGTTCCCGACATGTCTTTGCCGTCTTTCCACACATTCGCCAATTTCCTTGGACGCCGGATCTTGCCGTTCTCCAACGGGAGGGTCGTCTCGCCTCCGGGCGAGATCGGGCATCATGGACGGCGGTGCATCGTGGTGGCGACCCCGATGCGGTCCGGCACGCATGTCATGATCGACCTTCTGCTGAACAACCTGCCCGCCTACCGGAACCGTCCGCTTTATATCGATCTCGATCAGCACCTGCGGCGCGGCCAGATGCCGGTCGACCCGCAGGCAGGCTATGTCGTCAAGACGCATTACCCCTTCACCATGCCTGGCGGGCCGTTTGCCGAAGACCGGCTGAGGACGCTTTTCGAGGGTGCCCTCGTCATCACCATCGAGCGCGACCAGACCGAGATCGTGCGATCCCTGGCCCGCTGGCACGGGGCGACACCGGACCAGATCCTGTCCCGCTTCGGCGATGGCCTGGACCGGTTCAGGGCGTTCTGGCCCGGCCGGGATCGTGTGGCCATCGATCACCGCACGCTGTTCGACCGCGAGGCCATGCAGGCGCTCTTGCGGCAGATCGCGGAGCGGACGGGAACGGACCCCGCCCCCCGCTTCGTGCCCCCGCCGCCCAGAGACGCGACGCAGAGGATCTATCTCATGAAGGCGACGACCCGGCTCCTTGGGGCCCGGGCGCCGCGCATCAACACGACGATCTTCACGCTGAAATGACCGACACTGTCCGCATCGCCTATCTGACGGGCGAATATCCCGCCGTTTCCCATACGTTCATCCTGCGCGAGATCGAGGCGCTGCGCGGCCACGGGCTTGAGGTGATCACCGCCTCGATCCGCCGCACCGGCCCCGAACATCATCGCGGACCGGCCGAGAAGGCGGCCGCCGCCAGTACCTTCTACGTGCTCGACGCCGCCCGGCGGCCGGGATCGCTGGCCCGCGCCCTGCTGACGGCGCTGCGGCGGCCCGGGGTGTTTTCCAGAGTGCTGCGGCTGGCCTGGCAGGCCCGGCGGCCGGGGCCGCGGGGCGCGCTGTACCAGCTTTTCTACCTGGCCGAGGCGCTGATCCTCGAGGGCCATCTGCGGCGCGCGGGCGCGACCCATCTGCACAACCATTTCGCCCAGGCCAGCGCCACCGTCGCCATGCTGGCCGCCGAACTGGCCGGGCTGCCCTTCAGCTTTACCCTGCACGGCCCGGCCGATTTCCTCGACCCCGTGGGCTGGCGGCTCGATGAAAAGATCCGCCGCGCCCGCTTTGTCGCCTGCATCAGCCATTTCTGCCGCAGCCAGGGGATGATCCATGCCCGGCCCGCCGACTGGCCGAAACTGGTCATCGTGCATTGCGGGGTCGAGCCCGAACGCTATCGCCGCGATCCGGCGCCCGCGACCGGCCCCGCCACGGCACGCGAATTGCTGTTCGTGGGGCGGCTTGCCGCGGTGAAGGGCGTACCGCTTCTGCTCGAGGCGATGGCACGGCTCGGCGCGGCGCATCCCGAAGCGCGGCTGACCCTCATCGGCGACGGGCCGGAACGCGCCCGGATCGAGGCCGAGGCGGCGCGGCTCGGGCTGGGGGATCGCGTTGTCTTCGCCGGATACCGGTCGCAGGATGAGGTGGCCGGGGCGCTGGCCCGGGCCGATCTTTTCGTGCTGCCGAGCTTTGCCGAGGGGGTGCCGGTGGTGCTGATGGAGGCGATGGCCGCGGGCCTTCCGGTGATCGCGACCCGGATCGCCGGGATCCCCGAACTGGTCGAGGACGGGGTCTCGGGCCGTGTCGTCGACCCGGGCAGCGCGGCCGCCCTGACCGCGGCGATCGGGGCGGTCCTGGCCGATCCGGACGGCGCGGCGCGCATGGGCGCGGCCGGCCGGGACCGGGTGCGCGCCGGGTTCGACATCCGGGCTGAAGCGCTTCGGCTGGCAGCGCTTTTCCGGGATGGGCCTGCGGCCGAAGACGGCCGCTGAGACTCCCTACCCCTGCGCCGCCCCGACCGCGCCCCGGGACGGATGGTGGGCGAGCGGCGGCGGCGGCGCATAGATGAAATCCATCCGCGCAGCACCGAGCACCTCCCTCAGCGCGACCGATCCGGCAACCGCGACAAGCGAGATGGCGGGGGTCAGCACGATCCCGGTGGCGACGCCGGGTCCGCCAAGCGCGACGATCATCACCCCAGCACCCGCAATGAAGAACTGATGGCCGAGGAAGATCTCGAGCGACCGGGCCCCGATAGCTGAAAAGATCCGGCTGGGCGCGCCCATCCGTGCGATCTCGGCGGCCAGGGCCACGCCGACAAAGCGCGCCGCTTTGCCGAGGATTTCACCAGTCGCGGGCATCAGCGCGGCGGCCAGAACCAGCCCGGCAAAGACCGCCCCGGCCAGAACCAGCCGCAACCGGCGCGGGTGGGCGAGCAGCGCGATGACCCGCGGCGCGAAATAACGCCCCGCCATGTAGAACGGCGCGTTGTTCAGGATCGCCTGGATGTCCTTGGGGTAAATCAGCGTTCTCTCGTGGCGCAGCAGGCCGCCATGTCAAAGCACGGCCAATCCCGGAAAGACGGCGATCACGGCGAAACCGTTCAGCCGGATCAGCAGCGGGGCAAGCGCGGTGACGATCGCCAGGACCCAGACCATCGGCAGCAACCGCTTGTGCCAGAAGGTTCGCGGCGCGCGATGCACGGCGAAAGAGGCGGTGATCCCGGCGCAGAAGAAGAACAGCGGCATCCGGATCAGTGCGATGACGCCGTTGGCCTCCTAATAGGGCAGGAAGCGGATATCGAGAAACCCGAGATACAACAGGGTATGGTGACAGACGACAAGCATGATCGCGATACCCTTGGCGGCATCGAGCCATTGAACGCGTGTGGTGGCCATGACGGCACTTCATTCCTCCTTGAAAAAAGGTCTTTTAAAATTCGTGTTGGGGATCGTGCCAGATTTCCGGCTCGAAATCATATGAAAATGACTTTGTGAATATCGGACCGCGGCCCGGATCCGGTCAGGCCTGCGGTTCGATCCCGGTCCGGGCCGCCGTCGGCTTCGGCCGGCGGCGGCGCCGAATTCCCAGGACCGGCTGGCGCAGCGGCGGGATGCGGTCGATCGCGAGATGCAGCAGCACCGGCACCAGCAGCCCGGTGGTCAGGCCGCAGGCGAACAGCACCCAGACATCGGTGACGTCAAGCGCCTGCAGCGCCCGGCGCGTCGCCGAGGTGGCCAGCACGTGATAAAGATAGATCGTGAAGGAAAACGGCCTGAGCGCGTCGAGCCAGGCGACCCGGGGCATCATCAGCAGCATCGCCAGCGCGATGCCGAGCCCGAAGCCGAGGCTTTGCAGATCGCCGCGATAGCCTGAAAGCCGCCCGGTTTCGAGATAGAGATCGATGTTCCACCAGCCCGCCGCAAGAACCGCGGCCAGGGCCAGCGCCGCCAGCCAGACCCGGTATTGCAGCAACTGATCGGCGTGGCGGTGACAGAGCGTTCCGAACAGGAAATAGGGCAGCAGATAGAAGGCTCCGCCGATCGACAGGAAACTGGTGCGCAGACTGATCCCCTCAAGCGTCATCGCCACGGCGCCGAGAAACAGCAGCGCGGTATGGCGGTGGCGCAGCAGGGCATCGACCAGACCGAAGACCACGAAGATCACCATGATCGACTGCAGGAACCAGTAATGGGCGTAATGGTAGAACATCACCCGGATCGGGCCCTGGGTGGTCAGGCTGTAGACATTGTCGACTGCCATCCCCGCCAGCGAGAACAGCAGCGCCGCGATCCAGCCCGGGATGATCAGCCGCCGGACCTTGCCGGTGAGAAACCCGCCGTAATCGGCCAGCGTCGGCGGCCGGAAGGCATAGACGAAGCCCGCCACGAAAGCGAAAAGCGGCATCCTCGCATCGACCAGGAATTCTGCGAAAAGCCGCAGCGGATGAGGATATTCGACATTGAGCCCGGCTTCGGGTCCGGCTCCGATCACGTGATAGGCCACCAGAAGCAGCACAGCCACGACACGCAGGGATTCGATCGGCATTCCGGCGGCAGTCGTCCTTGACGTCGAATTCGCAGTCACTGTCGCAGTCACGGGGCATCTTCCGATTTCCGCCGGATCGGGGCCGCGGTTCGCCAAGAGGCATGTTATTCGGCAAAGGCCGTCCTCTTGTCCAGCGCAAAGCCGGAGCGGGTCAAAAGCCCGGCCGGACCCGCGGTCTTTGCCCGAAAACGCAGCGGCCAAACAGGCCCTGCCCAAGCCACCGGCTCGCCTTTCAGGGCGGGGGCGGCTAAGACGGATCCGGTGCAATGCAGGTGCGCAGGATGACCCCGACGGCAATCGCCTATCTGGTGCCCGAATTTCCGGGCCAGACCCATGCCTTCTTCTGGCGCGAGATCCAGGCCCTCGAAGAGGCCGGGCTGCGGGTGCAAACGGTCTCGACCCGGCGCCCGGTACCCGGTGCCTGCCCGCATGATTTCGCGGCCGCCGCGGCCGCGCGCACCGTCTATCTGTTTCCGCCCCCGCTCGGGGCGGTGGTGCGGCTGGCAAGACGGCCGGTCCGGACGCTGCGCGCGCTGGCCTATGTGCTCGGCCTGTCGGAAACGCCCTGGCACCGGCGGTTGCCGCTTCTGGGGCTGCTCGGATCGGCCTCGGCGCTTGGTCGGATCTGTCGGCGCGAGCGGCTAGACCATGTCCATATCCATTCCTGCGCCACCGCCGCGCATCTGGGCGCCCTGGCCGCCATTCTCGACGATCTGTCCTACAGCCTGACCCTGCATGGCGACCTGCCGGTCTATGGCACCGATCACGCCGCCAAGATGGCCCGCGCCCGTTTCGTCGCGGCAGTGACCCGGCCGCTGGCCGCGCAGATCGCGGCGGTCAGCCCCGGCACTCCGGCCCCGGTGATCTGGATGGGGGTCGATGCCGACCGCTTCCGCCCGGCCGCAAAGCCCGCCCCGCGCCCGGAAGGCGCCCCCCTCGAGGTGGTGACGGTGGCCCGGCTCAACCATACCAAGGGCCATGTCCATCTGCTGAATGCGATGGCCCGGCTCAAGACCGAGGGCGTGGCGATCCGCTATCGCATGGCCGGGGACGGGCCCGAGCGCGCGGCGCTCGAGGCCCATGTCGCGCGCCTCGGGCTGCAGGACGAGGCCCGGTTCCTTGGCCCGCTTTCCGAAGCCGAGGTGATCGGGCTTCTGCATTCGGCCGATGTGCTGGCGCTGACCTCGTTCGGGGCGGGCGAGGCCGCGCCGGTCACGGTGATGGAGGCGATGGCGGCCGGCCTGCCCACCGTGGTCTCGGCGATCGGCGGCACGCCCGACATGATCGAGGACGGGGTCGACGGGTTTCTGGTGCCACAACGCGACGAAACCGCAATTGCCGCGGCCCTTGGCCGCCTCGCCGCCGACCCGGACCTGCGCGCCCGGATCGGGGCGGCGGCCCGGAAGACGGCCCTGGCCCGGTTCGACTATCGCGCCCAGGCAAGGGCGTTGCTGGAGGCGTTGAGGGCGGCGCGCTAGCCCTCTTCGGCCAGCCGGGCGAGGAAGGCGCCGTAGCGGGTCTTGCCGAAGAAGGCGGCATGGGCCAGCAGCGCCGCGCGGTCGATCCAGCCCTGACGATAGGCAATCTCTTCGGGCGCGCTGATCTGCAGCCCCTGCCGGTCCTGCAGGGTGCGTACGAAATTGCCCGCATCGAGCAGGCTCGCATGGGTGCCGGTGTCGAGCCAGGCATAGCCCCGGCCCATCTTCTCGACCGTGAGGTTGCCTTCGGCGAGATAGGTTTCCAGAAGCGAGGTGATTTCCAGCTCGCCCCGGGCCGAGGGCGCGATCCGGCGGGCACGCTGGGGCGCACTGCCGTCAAGGAAGTAAAGCCCCGTCACCGCATAGTCCGAGGCCGGATGCTCGGGCTTTTCCACGATCTCGACGGCCTTCGTGCCGCTGGCGTCGAAGCTGACCACGCCATAGCGTTCGGGGTCGGCCACCTGATAGCCGAAAACCGTGCCGCCCTCGGGGCGGGCATCGGCCCGGGCCAGGATCTCGGGCAGGCCATGACCGAAGAAGATGTTGTCGCCCAGCACCATCGCAGAGGGCGCGCCATCAAGAAAATCCTCGGCCAGCAGGTAGGCCTGGGCCAGCCCGTCGGGCGAGGGCTGGGTGATCCAGGTGAGCGTCAATCCCCATTTCGCCCCATCGCCCATCAGCCGCTGGAACTGGGCCTGATCCTCGGGGGTGGTGATCACCGCGATCTCGCGGATGCCCGCCAGCATCAGGACGCTGAGCGGATAATAGATCATCGGCTTGTCATAAAGCGGCAGCAGCTGCTTCGAGACGCCCATGGTGATCGGGTAAAGCCGGGTGCCCGAGCCCCCCGCCAGAATGATGCCCTTGCGGTTGCTCATGCCTTCGCTGCCTTCAGCTCGGAAAGGACCCGGGCCAGGCTCTGGCGCCAGTCGGGTCGGGGAATGCCGAAGACGACCTCGGTGCCGGTGCAGTCGAGCCGGGAATTGGCAGGCCGTCTGGCCGGTGTCGGATAGGCGCTGGAGGGGATGTCCTCGACCTCTGTCGACAGTCCCGCCTGCCGGAAGATCTCGCGGGCGAAATCGGCCCAGGAGACATCCGGGGCGCCCGCGAAATGAAAGGTGCCGCGATGTTCGGGCGTCTCCTGCAGATGCGCCGCGATCCTCAGGCAGGCCTCGGCGATATCGCCCGCCGCGGTCGGCCCGCCCACCTGATCGGCCACGATCTTCAGCTGCGCGCGCTCGGCCCCCAGACGCAGCATGGTCTTGACGAAATTCGATCCATGCGCCGAGAACACCCAGGAGGTGCGCAGGATGACGAACGCCCGCCCCGCCTCGCGCACGGCCTCCTCGCCCAGCAGCTTGCTGCGGCCATAGGCCCCCAGGGGGCCGGTCGCGGCATCGATTTCGCGGGGCGCATCGCCCGAGCCGTCGAAGACATAGTCGGAGGACAGATGGACGAAGGGGATGCCCGCCTTGGCACAGGCCCAGGCCATCGCCGCGGGGGCGGCCGCGTTGATCGTGGTGGCCAGGTCCGCTTCCTCTTCCGCGCGGTCGACGGCGGTATAGGCGGCGGCGTTGATCACCGCCTCGGCGCCGCTGGCGGCGATCGCCGCGGCACAGGCCCGGGGATCGGTCAGATCCGCCTCGGCGCGCGAGAGAAACCGTGCCCCGGGCGCCCGGACGCGCAATTCGCGGGCCACCTGCCCGGTCGATCCGAAAACCAGAAGGCTCATGCGCCCAACCTCCGTCCGACCCCGTCGCGGTCCAGCAGCGGCCGCCACCAGGTCTCGTTGTCGAGATACCAGCGCACGGTGCGGCGCAGCCCCTCCTCCAGCGTGACCGAGGGCCGCCAGCCCAGTTCCTCGCGGATCCGGGACGGGTCGATCGCATAGCGCAGATCGTGGCCGGGCCGGTCGGTGACAAAGGAAATCAGGCTGGAATAGGGTCTGTTTGCGGGCTTCATCTCGTCGAGAAGGGCGCAGATCATGCGCACCAGGTCGATGTTGCGGGCCTCGTTCTCGCCGCCGATATTATAGGACCGCCCGACCTGTCCCTTCTGCACCACCAGCAGCAGCGCCGCCGCGTGATCCTCGACATACAGCCAGTCGCGCACGTTCTCGCCGGCGCCATAGACCGGGATCGGCTTGCCCGCCAGCGCGTTCAGGATCACCACCGGGATCAGCTTTTCGGGGAAGTGGTAGGGGCCGTAATTGTTCGAGCAATTGGTCAGCAGAACCGGCAGCCCGTAGGTCTCGTGCCAGGCCCGGACCAGATGGTCGGACGAGGCTTTCGAGGCCGAATAGGGGCTGCGCGGGTCATAGGGCGTGGTTTCGGTGAACTTGCCCTCGGGCCCCAGCGACCCGAAGACCTCGTCGGTCGAGATGTGATGAAAGCGGAAGCTCTCGGGACGGCCCCTGCCCTCCCAGTAGCCGCGCGCCGCCTGCAGCAGCGCATAGGTGCCCAGAACGTTGGTCTCGATGAAGGCTCCGGGGCCGTCGATCGAGCGGTCGACATGGGATTCCGCCGCCAGATGCATCACCGCATCGGGGGCATGTTCGGCGAAAACAGTCTCTAACACGGCCTGATCGCGGATGTCGGCCTTGACGAAGGCATAGCCGGGATGGCCTGCGACCGGGGCCAGGTTCTCGAGGCAGGCGGCATAGGTCAGCGCATCGAGATTGACGACCTCGTGCCCTTCGGCCAGCGCCTGGCGCACGACGGCCGAGCCGATGAATCCGGCCCCGCCGGTGACGAGAAGCTTCATGATCGGGTCCAGGTAAAGGGGCTGTCGAACGCCGCCAGCGGCGGAGCGGCACTGTCCTTGGCGCTGAGCACCGGCGCATCCGACAGCGGCCAGTCGATGCCGCAACTGTCCCAGCGCACCGCCCCGTCCGATTGGGGCGCGTAATAGTCCGAGCATTTGTAGACGATCTCGGTCTCGTCGGTCAGGGTGACAAAGCCGTGCAGGAACCCTTCGGGGATCAGCAGCTGCCGGCCGTTCTCGAAGCTGAGCTCGACCCCGACCCAGCGGCCGTAGCTGGGCGAGCCCTTGCGGATGTCGACCGCCACATCGAAGAGCGCGCCGCGCCCGCAGCGCACCAGCTTGGCCTGGGCATCGGGCGGGGCCTGGAAATGCAGCCCGCGCAGGGTGTTCCGCGTCAGCGAGAAGGAATGATTGTCCTGGACGAAATCGGTCTCGATCCCGTGCTCGGCCAGACGCGTCCGGTTCCAGGTTTCGCAAAAGAAGCCGCGCGCATCTCCGTGGCGGGCGGGCGTCAGGATCAGGACACCGGGCAGGGCCGTCTGCTCGATCTGCATGGGCGAATTCCGTCCTCGAACGTCTGCCCCGGTATCGGCCAGCCCTGCCCGGATTGCAACCGGTTTGACCGGGCCTGCCGGAACGTCCGTCAGGGTCCTGTCAGAGGCCGAACCGCTGGCCAAAACGCGCCGGTACTGCTAGGAAAGAGACGTTTTTCCGCAGTGCGGCATGCACGGTCTTTGGCGTCTTTGAGGTATTTGAGGGGGGAAGGGGTACATGCAGCAGACCTTACGGGAGCAGACCGTTCTGGTGGTCGATCTGGATGGAACTCTGATCCGCTCCGACATGCTGTATGAAAGCCTCTGGGCCGCCTGCCGGGCGGACTGGACGGCCGGGCTGGCCGTTGCGGCCGCCCTGCCCCGCGGCCGGGCTGCGGTCAAGCGCCTGCTGGCCGGGCGCGCCATGCCCGATCCGGCCTCGCTGCCCTATGACGAGGCCGTGCTCGACCGGGTACGGGCCTGGCGCGCGGCGGGCGGGCGCACCGTGCTGGTCACCGCCACCGATCAGGGGCCGGCCGAGAGGATCGCCGCCCATCTGGGGCTGTTCGACGAGGTGCATGGCTCGGACGGCACGACAAATCTCAAGGGTCCCGAAAAGGCCGCCTTCCTGACCCGGCGCTTCGGGGCGGGCCGCTACGCCTATATCGGCGACAGCCCGGCCGATCTGGCGGTCTGGCGCGAGGCCGCCCGCGCGATCACCGTCAACGCGCCCGAGGCGCTGCGGTGGCAGGTCGAGGCGCTCGGGGTCGAGACCGAGCATCTGGGCGGCGCGACGCGGCCGCTTCGCCCCTATCTGCGGGCGCTGCGTCCGCATCAATGGCTGAAGAACATCTTGGTCTTCCTGCCGATGGTGGCCGGCCATCAGTTGCACGCGGGCGTGCTGCTGCAAAGCCTGATGGCCTTCGTCGCCTTCAGCCTGGTGGCCTCGAGCGTCTATGTCGTCAACGACCTGCTCGACCTTGCCGCCGACCGCGCCCATCCGCGCAAACGCAACCGTCCGCTGGCCAGCGGTGCGCTGCCGATCTCCCATGGCACGGCGATGGCGCCGCTGCTGCTGGGGCTGGGCTTTCTGATCGCGGCGGCGCTGGGGCCGGCCTTCCTGGGGGTCATGGCGGTCTATTACCTGCTGACCACGGTCTATTCCTTCGATCTCAAGCGCCGCCTGATCGTCGATATCTGCGCGCTGGCCTGCCTTTATACCCTGCGCATCGTCGCCGGAGCCGCCGCGACCGGGATCGTGCTGTCGGTCTGGCTGCTGGCCTTCGCGATCTTCTTCTTCTTCGCGCTGGCAGCGGTGAAGCGGCAGGCGGAACTGGTCGACATCGCCGCCCGCGGCGCGCTTGGCGCCTCGGGGCGGGACTATCAGGTCGGCGATCTCGCGGTGGTGTCGCAGATGGCCGTGGCCTCGGGCTATGTCTCGGTACTGGTCATGGCGCTTTATGTGAACTCGCCCGCGGTCAGCAAGCTCTACTCCTTTCCCGCTGCGCTCTGGGGGATCTGCCTCATATTGCTGTACTGGATCAGCCGGATGATCATGACCACCCATCGCGGGAACATGCATGACGATCCGGTGGTCTATGCCGCGAAGGACCGGGTCAGCCAGATCTGCGGGCTGCTGATCTTCGCGCTCGCGCTGGTCGCGACCGTGGTCTGAGCATGGCGCCAGGGTTCGCCGCCTCCCCCGCCAAGGATCGGGCCGCCGAGGTCCTGACGGTCGTCCTGTTCACCCTTGCCGCGGCGGCGGCCCAGCTGGCCCTGATCGGCAATAACAGCTTCACCGGCGACGAGCAGGTGACGCTGCTGTTCCTGCGCGCCGACTGGTCCGAGCTTTGGGGCCGGCTCTGGGGGGCCGATACCCACCGGCCCTATTACTACATGCTGCTGAAAGCCTGGTCCGAGGTCTTCGGCGAAAGCCGTTTCGCGCTGCGCTCGCTGGGCGGGCTGCTGCATGCGGCGAGCCTGCCCTTCGTCTGGGTCCTCGCGCGGCGGCTTGGCGGGCGGCGGGCGGCGGTCTGGGCGCTGGCCTTTTCGGTGCTGTCGCCGCTGGCGATCTTTTATGGCCGCGACATCCGCAATTACCCGCTGGTCACCTTCTCGATCTTCGGCTCGCTCGCCGCGCTTTCGGCCCTGGCTGCGGCCGAGCGCGCCGGGGCGGTCGCGCTTTCGACCCGCCGTCGAGTGCTGCTTTGGGCGGGGGTGACGGTGGGCGCAGCCTCGGCCTTCTATGCCCATTCGATTTCGGTGCTGTATCCGATGCTGGTTGGCCTCTGGGCGCTGGGGTCGGCCATGGCGGGCCTCGTCTCCTGGCGCTTTGTCGGGCAACTGGTGCTGGCCGGGCTGGCGCTGGCGCTGATCTCGGTGCCCGCGGTGCTGCCGATGCTGCACCATGCCGAGACGACGCTGAAGGATTTCTGGATCCCGCCGACCGACCCCGGCCGACTGGTCTCGCAGATGCGCGATGCCTATCCCTACCCTGCCCCGCTTCTGCCGGTCGTGCTGGGGCTGCTTGGGTTCGGTCTCTGGCGGCTTCGGGGCAGCGGAGCGGCGGGGCTTCTGATTCCGGCGATGGTGATCGGCCAGCCGGTCGCGCTGGCGTTGCTGGGGCTGGTCGAGCCGGTCTTCATCACCCGCGCCATGGTCTGGCCCGCGATGCTGTCCAGCGTCCTTCTGGGACTGGGGCTTGCCGGGCTGCCGGGACAGCAGCTCCGGCTCGGGGTCGCGGCGCTGGTGCTGCTGGCCCAGGCTCTTGCCGCGCGCGTCGACTATGTGGCCCATTACCAGCCCTCCGAGCCCGAACGGCTGGCCGCCTTCTTCGACCGCATCGACCCGGCCGAAACCGACCTGATCCTCGGCCGGCAGAATGTCGAACACACGCTGCGCTGGGACTATCCCGCCCTCTTCGACGGGCCCGTCTTCGCCTTCAACAAGGGCGACGAGAAGATCATCTACGACGCGGCCAACCGATCGGTGCGGGTGCTGCGGGCCGAGGCCGATGCGCTGCCGCTGACCCGGCCCTATTTCCTGATCGTGCGCCAGATCCGCCCGCCTGCCCCTCCGGGCGACGAGGTCACCCCGGCGCTCGCCCGGATCGCCGCGCGCGGTCGGCTTGTCGCGCAGGCGGAAGGACGGTGGTGGACGGCCGAGCTTTACGAGCGGACCGATCCCCCATGACCCGGCCCGCCGGACGCCTTACGAGAATCGGCGCGCTCCCGTGCACGGCCCGGTATTTGGCCAATATGACGGACAGGCCTGTTTTGTTCTGTCTTGTGAAACGACTGCCGGATTTTGGCGAAATTATGGACAGGCTGTGGCGCCAAGGCGGCCGAAACGGGGCGCTGAGGCCCGGATTGCGGCAGAAGCGCTTCCTTTCGGAGGGGAAAGTTGTTAGAGTGACTACAACTGGGATGATTTCACCCAGGGATTTAATTTAACTTTACCGATATCTCTTCAGGGGAGTAGGGGGAATATGCGTATCCTGAAAACACTTGCGGCCTCGGCCGCCTTGGCGCTGTCTGCGGGCGCTCTGCACGCGGCAACCCTGTCCTTCGCCGGTGGGACCGGTTACGCTGCCGCCTTCAACGGCGGTGTCGGCAACTACGACAACACCTGCGAAGACGGCAATACCAGCTGCTACAATCCGAGCGGAACGGCTGCCACTCTGACCGAAGATCTGACGGCCTTCGATGCCGCCAATCCCGGTCCGGGCCTTCTGGTCAACACGGCGGCGCGGCTGACCGTGACCTTCCTCGGCAAGGAGGCCTCTGCCCTCAGCTACGCCTTCTCGCTTGGGGCTGGCAAAGAGGTCACCAACAAGGACACGCTCGGCACCGGCTACACGGTGGACGTCGAGGCCGGTGCGCTGGACTTCTCCTTCGCCTCGCTGGCCAGCGGCGGTACTCTGGCGTCGAATGACGGCACCTTCGTGCAAACCGCCGCGCTCGCCTTCAGCAAGATCTACAACGGCAACACGGTCTACGCCTATTTCGATGATAGCGGCGCTGCCGATGACCGCGATTTCGACGACATGGTCGTCAAGATCGAGATCGCGCCGATTCCGCTTCCGGCCGGCGTCCTGCTGCTTGGGACCGCCCTCGGCGGTCTGGGTCTGGCCCGTCGCCGCAAGGCCGCGAAAGCCTGATCGCGATCCTGCGATACAGATCCTGAAGTCTGGCGGCCCTCTGGGCCGCCAGTTTCGTTTTTGCCTCTCTTCTGCGAAGGCGACCCTGCCGAAGAGGATGCAGGATTACAGCACGCGCCGGGCAGGCGGCCAGAGGCGCAGCCCAGCCACGACAGCCGCCGATGCCGCGAAAGCCGCAAGGCCGAACCCGTAGGGCATCTTCCCCAGGGCAGGCGTCAGCTTCCAGAGCAGCAAGAATACTGCGGGGTGAATCAGGTAGATCCCGAATGCCAGATCCCCGGCCCAGGCCAGGCCCGGCCGGATCCGTCCCCGCCACAGGATCGCGATCAGGCAGAAAGGCGCGGAGACCAGCGTCTGCAGGGCCCCGTCGACGAACCCGAACGTCACTCCGGCGCCGGCAACCGCTATCGAGATCAGAAGAATGGCGCTCACCTCCGCTGGCCTCCGGTGGATCGAGGCCAGGAACCCTGCGGTCGCCATGGGAAGGGAAACCAGCCATTGCCCTGTCGGGGCCGGCAGGCTCAGGCGCTGGTTGAGCACAAAACCCGCACCAAGGAGCAGGATCAGACCGATCAGATTGAACCCGATACGGGACGGCCAGATCGGGCGCAGCACGGCAAAGACAAGCCCGCAGACAAATGCGAAGGGCAGGAACCACAGATGGATCGCCGGTCCGATGGCCAGCGAGAACGGCTCGAGCGGCGTGCCGGGGATCCAGGCCGTCCCGCGATAGAGGCCGAGGATATAGTAAACCCCACACCAGGTCAGCCAGGGCAGCAGCAACCGCTGGGCCCGCGTCCGCAGAAGCACAGCCCATGGCTGTGGCCGGCCGGGCGCATAGCCGAGAAAGAACACGAAAACGAACATTCCCGCGTACCAGACATCTCGTCCCGGAACACCGGCATGGAACAGAACGACCCCCAGCGCCGCGAGCAGCTTGAGCCCGTCATAGATGACGAGACGCCCGTGATCGGCCGGCGACGGGGTCGCCTCTTTCCGCGCCCTGCCCGGACTGGCGGAGCCTCGGGTCTCCTGGTGACCAAACCCCATGATCGCTGCTTTCCTCCGGAAACTCCAAGACCTTTGGTTTGCCGTTTCACGACAAGACCGGCCGCAGTTTTATGCTGCGGCCGGTGGGGTTGTCCTTTGGAAAGTGACCGCGCGGGAGGTCCGCGGGGTCTTTGTGCCGTTACCAGTCGAGGATGGAGGTGGCGGCGTCGGAGAGGTGGGCGGCGATGGGGTCGCTGAGCGCGGTGCCGTAATCGGCCTGCAGCGCCTGAACGATCTGCTGGTAATGCGCCGTGCCCG
>NZ_QAYC01000018.1 GCF_003053725.1 Rhodovulum kholense | reverse complement strand
CCAGCGTCATGATCTCTTTCGGGATCGACTTCGTCGCGGGAAGAAACCGCGTCCCCAATCCCGCAACGGGAAAAACCGCCTTCGTTACTTGCCGGCTCATGATGTGAATCGTCCTTTGTGTCACAGCGTCAGGAAAGAGCGGGGGCCGATGGCCTAGCCCGCGAAAAGCGACCAGAGGCCCAGCGCCAGCGCGGCGCCGCCCAGCACGAGCGAGGCAACCACCATCCGGCGGAGCCCGGCCAGCGGGTCGGGCGCGGCGGTCCCACCGGACCCGGCCGCGGTCAGTTCCAGCCGGGCCTGAACCAGCTCGATCCGGTCGAGCGCGCGGGCGATTTCCTGCAGGTCGGCGGGATCGTCATGGCGCGCGAGCGCGCCGCGCAGATCGGCGATCTCGGTGCCAAGCGCCGCGACTCGGGCAAACACGGTTTCCAGAACCCGGCGGTCGGGATCGTCCGAGGGCAGCGCGGCGCCCGTGGCACGCAAAGCCCCCGCGACCCCGTCGCCGGTGATCGCGCGGACCGACAGGGTGAAGGCCAGGCCGGGCTCGACCGGCGGGTCGATCTCGACCGCAAAGCCGTAGCGGCCGGTGCCGATGCCGCCGCGTTCCAGATCGGGCCGGTGGCGGTCGGCGCGGGCCTTGGCGACAAGCCGCCCTTCGCGGTAGATTTCGACCTCGACGGCAGCCGAGGGATCTGCGCGGTCGATGGCCCATCCGGCGATGCGGCCGGGCGCGGGCAGGTCGTAGACGCCATTGACCCGGGTCTGGGGATCGTCGGCGGCGGGCAAGGCCCGGGTGATGTCGGACGGTGCGGCGGCGGTCATGGGACAAGTCTTTCGGAAGGCTGCGGGGTGCCGCTGGCGGGAAGGAGCGGAACGGCATGAGGCGGGGCGCAGGTCTGATCGCGGCGGCGGGACTGGCGGGGCTGGCCCTGGCGGAGTCGCCCGGCGCCGATCCGGTGGCGCCGCTGGACGCCGCGTCGCTGCTGTTCGACTGGAGCGCCGAACGCTGCGGGCGCTGGGACATTCCCGACGCCCCGGCGCGGTTCTGGCGCGACGCGGAGGACCGCATCCACATGATCGCGGGGTCCGACCAGAGCCGCCAGAGCCTTGGCCCGGCCGCCGACCGGCTGGCGCGGGTCTGCGGGGTGGTGCATCGCGGCGGCGAAGACGCCGACCCGGCGGTGCGGAACGACCGGACCTGGGTGTCGTCCATCTTTACCCGCGACGGCGCGCGGATCGAGGCGCTGGGGCATATGGAATATCAGGGCGACCGGCATCCGGGTGCCTGTGCCGCCGGGCGCTACATGGCCTGCTGGCGGAATGCGGTGGTGGCGCTGGAAAGCCGCGATGGCGGGGAAAGCTTCGCCCGCCTGCCGGGCCCGCCGGTTGCGGCGCTGCCCTATCCCTACGATCCTGGCCAGACCCGGCGCAGCGGCTATTTTACGCCCTCGAACATTTTCGAGGCGGACGGGTTCCTGAATGTCTTCGTCTTTGCCGAAGCCTATGGCGCGCAGCGCCGGGGCGCCTGCCTGCTGCGCCGAAGGGTCGATGGCGGGCCGGGCGATTGGCGCGCCTGGGACGGGCAAGGGTTTTCGGCGCGCTTCGCCGATCCCTATCGCGGCGCCGTCGCCGACCCCGACGTGCATGTCTGCGCGCCGCTGCCGGGGCTCGATGCCACGCTGAGTTCGGTCGTCTTTCAGCCCGCGACGGGGCGCTTCCTGGCGGTCTCGCCGCGGGTCGGACGCGATGCGGACGGGCGACGCCAGGCGGGGATCTGGGGCTATGTCTCGCGCGATCTGATCCATTGGGACGATCCGGTACTGCTGGTCGAGGCCCCGCTTCTGTGGGCGCGCGATTGCGGGCAGGGCGCGGCCTATGCCTACCCGTCGCTGGTCGACCCGGACAGCCCGTCCCCGATGCTCGACCGGGTGGGCGATCATCTGTGGCTGACCCTCACCCGGATGCGGCTCGATGCCGACTGCCGGGTGGGGCCGGAGCGGGATCTGATCCGGGTGCATGTCAACTGGCCAGCGCAAGCGGGCTCCCGTCCAGAACTTGCAGCATCCGGTCCGGATCGGCCAGATCCTCGGCGCTGAACACCGGTCCCTGATAGGGCGTCACCGCGCCCGAGGCGGCCATCTCGCCGATCGCGTCGATCGCGCGTTCGATATCGTCGAAGGGCGCGTCGAACAGGTCGTAGATCGAGAAGCGCCACCATTCCAGCGCCAGAAGCCGTTCGACCACGGGTTCGGGAAAGCGCAGCCGCAGCACCCGGCCGGGGGTGCCGACGACGATGGCATAGGGCGGCACATCCTTCACCACCGTCGCCCGCGCGCCGATGATCGCACCGGCGCCGATGGTGATGCCGGACTTGATGAACGCGCCTTCGCCGATCCAGACATCGGGGCCCAGCACGGTGACCGGACAGCTGCCGGGGAAGGGGCGCTTGCGCCGTTGAAGCGACGGCGCGTCCTCGCCCGCCATCAGCCGGTCCCAGCCGTTGACCTGTGGAAAATAGGCGGTGCGCGACGAGGTCAGCCAGTTGGTCGGATGTTCATGGGTGCCGATGACCACATTCTTGGCGATCGAGCAGTAGCGGCCGATCTCGGCATTGTTGATCTGGCTGCCGCTGAGATTGCAGAAGGCGCCCAGGCGCAGGATCGAGCCGGCCGGTACCGTGGCATGGATGGCCGTCGGACCCTCGACCCAGGAGCTGGGGTGCAGATGTCCGGTCTTGGCAAGGCCCGACAGCCGAAGGCCGGCGGCCTGGACTCTGGCCGATTGGGCAGGCGTGAGATTGAGCATCCTTCAATCGTCCCTTCTTGAACTCATACGGTGGCACCCGCCGGGGGCGGGCATTGCGACAGGGCGGCCTCAAGGGCCCGCTCGATGCCCGGATGGCCGGGCTTCATGCTCAGCGCCTCGCGCTGAACGTCGGCTGCGGCGGCCGGTTCGGCACATGCGGCCAGCACGATCCCAAGGAAATGGCGGTATTCCCAGTTGTCGGGCTGCAAGGCGCAGGCCTCGCGCGCGGCGGCGAGGCTTTCCTGGTTGCGTCCGAGCCGCAGCAGGAACTCGCCCGAGGTGCGGTGGAGGCCGGGCTGGCGGGGGGCGCGGGCGATGGCCCGGGCCAGCGTCGCGGCCGCGTCCTCAAGCCGGTCCTGTCGCCCCAGCAGCCGCGCGTCGCGGATCGCGATCTCGGCCTCCAGCCGTTCAATCTCGCGCCCACGTTCGACCAGAAGGGCCGCGGCCACCCGCGCCAGCGTATCCGGGTTGGGCTCGATCTGGTCGGCGGTTTCGGGATAGACGCTGAAATCTTCGGAAAAAAGCGTGGCGCGATCCGGGAAATGACGGGCCGCGACTGCCGCGTTCGACGGGCGGAACGCCTCGTAGAAGGTTTGTGCCGCGGCCCGCGCCGGGCGCAGGCCCTTGCCGGGAAAGCCCGCGGACAGGCTGGCGACCAGCTGGCCGCGGATCGCCCAGTCCTCGGGTGTGCTGCCCTCGCCGAAGTGGCGGTTGAGGCTCAGCAGGAAATGCTGGGCCTCGGGCGAGATCGACCCGTTTTCGTCGGCCACCGGGGCGAAGGCCTCGGGCGGGCCGATCTGCCACTGATCGAGAAAGTCGTCGACGATGCTGCCGCCGGTCAGGCTGGACCGTTCGAAGATGCGGACCGAAACCGCGTCCTGCCCGAAGACCTTTTCCCAGAGCCCGAGGAAGCGGTCATAATTGTAATAGGGGTTTTCGGGGTCGGGGATGCCGATGATCCGGTCGGGCACCGCGCCGCTTTTCAGCATGGTCGAATAGAGGCTGAGCGCGATCTGGTCCTGCCGCCGCAGATAGACCGACACCCGGATCTCGTCGAAATGGGGCGCGAGGAAGTCGCGAAGTCGCTGCACCTCGGTTTCGGAGACAAGGCGGCTGTGGCAATGTTCGCTGCAGAAGATCGCTGTACCGCTGCCGTCCAGATCCTCGGCCGCGGCGGCCCTGAGCCGCGCGCGCATCGCCGGAGTGTCGGCGGCCGCGATGCCGCCGAAGGGGTGCTTGAGGCTGTCGGGCCGGTCGGCATCCATCGCATAGGCGGCCAGGCCGGTATGGTTGAGGGCGCCGCAGAAACGCGGATAGACGAAGCCGCGCGCCGCCAGCGCCTCGCGATTGGCCGCCAGGAAGGTCTGAAGCGTCGTCGTGCCGGTCTTCTCGGTGCCGATTTGCAGAATGGCCTTGCGGGTCATGCGCAGCTCACTCCTCGTTGAAGGCGCGCCGGAAGTGACGCAGGATCGGTTCGAGCAGATAATCGCCCGCCCTTCGTTCACCGATCGTTAAAGTGACCTCGACCGGCATGCCTGCGGTCAGCGCCACGCCGTCGAGCTCGGCCACGCTGTCGGGATCGAGCGTCACCCGGGCCTCGAAATAGTTCGCGCCGGTCTGCGAGTCCTCGAGCAGGTCGGCCGAGACATAGGACACCTCGCCGGTCACGGTGGGCGCGTCGGACCGCTTGAAGGCGGTCAGCCGCACCTTGGCGGGCACGCCCCGATGCAGCGTGTCGATGGCGTCGGGGGGCAGCTTGACCAGCGCCACAAGCTGGTCGTCGCGGGGCAGGATCTCCATCAGGGGCTGGCCCGATCCCAGCACGGCACCGGGGGTCACGGTATTGATCTCGACCACCTTTCCGGCCTGCGGCGCGCGCAGGTCCAGCCGGGCGCGCACGTCTTCCATGGCACGGATCTGGCTGTCGAGCGCGGCCAGCCGGGTGCGGGCCTCGGTTTCGCTGGTGGCGATCTCGGCCAGCCGCTGCTGGGTCAGCGCGACCAGATCGGACCGCGCGCGGGCGATGTCCTGGCGGGCGGCCTCGACCTTCCCCGCGCTTTCGTCGCGGTCGCCCGCAAGCGAGGCGATGGCACGGTCCAGATCCAGCAGGTCGCGCTTGGGCGAGGCGCCGCGGTCGACCAGATCGGCCACCATGCGGCGTTCGTCCTCCCACAGCTGAACCTGCCGCTCGGCCGCCTTGCGCTGACCCTCGTTGGCGGCGATCTGGCCTTCGAGCTGGCCGATCTGGCGGTTCAGCGAATCGATCTGGGCGCCATGGGCGCGCTGGCGCGCCTCGAACAGCCGCGTGGTCTCGGCGATCTTGTCGGCGCGGAGGCAGGTGTCGCAGGGCGGCGCCGTGGCCGGGTCGAGCGGCCGGTTCTCTTCTTCCGCAGCAAGCCGCCACAACGCGAAGCGGGTCGCGTCGCGGTCCGAGCGCAGCTGCGCCAGCTTCTCGTCGGTCTGGGTCGGGTCGAGTTGGGCCACGACCTGACCGGCCTCGACCATGTCGCCCGATTGCACCAGCAGCCGGGCGAGAATGCCGCCTTCCAGATGCTCGACCGTCTTGCGCTCGCTGTCGGCATGCAGAACCCCGTGCGACACCAGCGCCGCGTCAAGCCGGGCGGTCATCGCCCAGCCGGTCAGGGTCAGGCTCAGCGCCAGCGCGACGCCCAGTGCCGCCCAGACCACGGGCCAGTAGGACGGCAGCGGCGGGTCCTCGGGATCGAGATGCAGAACATCGGTCATGACGCGATCTCCCGGCGGCGGCGCGGCGGTTGCGGGCGCTGCGGCGTCAGGGCCTGCATCACCTCGTCGCGCGGGCCGAATTGCACCATCGCACCGTCCTGCAGCCGCAGCAGCCGGTCGGCGCGATTCAGGATCGACATGCGCTGCGCCACGACGACAACGGTCGCGCCGGCGGCGCGGGCGGTTTCGATGGCGGCGACGAGCGCCGCCTCGCCCTCGGCGTCGAGGTTCGAGTTGGGCTCGTCCAGCACGATCAGCCGGGGTGTGCCGATCAGCGCGCGGGCCAGCGCGATGCGCTGGCGCTGGCCGCCGCTCAGCGGATGGCCGCCGCTGCCCAGGGGCGTCGCATAGCCCTGCGGCAGGCTGCCGATCAGCTCGTGCACCCCGGCGGCACGGGCGGCGCGCACCACCGCGGCCATGTCATGGTCGCCGAACCGGGCGATGTTGTCGCGCACGGTGCCGGTCAGCAACGTCGGTTCCTGCGGCAGGTAGCCCACGGCGCGGCCGAAGCTTTCGCGTTCATGGGCGAAGGTGCTTTGCCCGTCGAGGTAAAGCCCGCCGGCGCTTGGCTGGGCGATGCCGACGATCAGCCGCGACAGCGAGGACTTGCCCGCGCCCGAGGGGCCGATCACCCCCATCATCATCCCGCTTTCCAGGCTGAAATTGATGTTCTGCAGCACTGGTCGGCTGCCGCCCCCGGGGGCGAAATAGCTTAGCCGTTCGGCCACCAGGCGACCCGATTCAATCTCGACCGGGGTGGCGGAGCGCGCGGCCACGCCGTCACGGGTGACGCCTTTCAGCCGGTCCAGAACGGCGCGCGCCTCAAGCCATTGCTTCCAGCCCGAGGCGGTCTGTTCGAAGGGCAACAACAGCCGCCCGGTCAGCACCGTGGCGGCGAAGATCGTCGAGGCCGAGACCTTGTCCTCGATCACCAGATAGGCGGCCGAGCCGATCACCGCGATCTGCAACACCACGCGCAGCGTCCGGGTCAGCGTCGACAAGAGCCGCGCGAGCTTTGCCCCGCGTTCGGACATCTCGATGGCGCGGTTCTGCGCCAGGCGCCAGCGCCGGGCCAGCGCGGGCAGCATGCCCATGGCGGTGATCAGTTCGGCATGGCGGATCGCCTCGGCGGTCTCGCCATTGACCCGGGCGGTGGCCTGGGTGCCCTCTTTCGAGGGGCCGCGCAGCAGGAGTTCGGTCGCGATGGCCGCAACCCCCAGCGCCAGCGCGCCGCCAAGCCCGACAAAGCCGTAAACCGGGTGCAACAGAAAGAGCGCCAGCAGGAAGACCGGCGCGAATGCCAGATCGAGCGGCAAGGCCAGCGCCCCCCCGGCCAGAAAGGCGCGCAGTTCCGAGACGTCCTGCATCGCGCCGCTGGCGGCCTGGGGGCCCTTGGTCAGGCTCGATTCGATGGCGGCCTCGAAGACCGGCTTGCCCAGCCGCGCGACCGTCCGGTTGGCAAGGATCACGAAGATCCGCTGACGCATCACGTCCAGCAGGGTCTGGAACGCCAAAAGCGTCAGCGCGAGGATGGCCAGCGCCGTCAGCGTCTCGACGCTGCCGCTGGACAGCACCCGGGAATAGACCTGAATGGTGAAGAGCGGCAGGCCCAGATGCAGCAGGTTGACGAAAAAGCCGACCGCGCCTGCCGCGACACCGCCGTGCAGAAGATCGCGCAGCGTCTCGTCGAGACGCCCCGCCGGATCGGCGCGCCGCGTCATTCGGCAGCCACCGGTCCGGTGCGCCGGTCGTTCCGGCGCGCCAGCAGCTTGCCGAACAGTTCGGCATGGCGGGCGCCTGCCTCGTCGGCCGTGGTCGGCGGACGGATGCCCGCATGCAGCCGGTCCCAAAGCCGGGGCTGCAGGATCGCCTGGGTCATGGTCTCGGCCAGGCTGTCGGCATTCGAGACCTTGAAATGCAGCCCGTCGACGCCGTGGCGGACCTTTTCGGCCATGCCGCCGATATCCGAGGCGATGATCGGGCGGCCGTGGAAGAAGGATTCCTGGATCACCACGGGGGCGTTTTCCCACCAGGTCGAGGGAATGATCATCCAGTCCGCGTCGCGCATCAGGTCGGGCATCTCGTGGCTCTTGTAGGACCCGCGGAACCGCACCCGGCGCCCGGCCTGACGGAACAGATCCTTGACCGAGGCCTGGAAGTCCTCGGGCTGGTGTTCGAGATTGCCGCCATATACGTTGAGGATGCTGTCGCCCCAGACGGGTTCGGGGATGCGGGTGACCGCGTCGATCAGCACCTTGATGCCCTTGAACGGGTTGAGCTGGCCGAAATAGGCAAACCGGTTGCGCCGCCCGCCCGGCGCCAGCGGGCGCAGCGGTGCGGGCGTTCCGGCATCGAGCCCGTTTTCGATCATCACCAGCTTGTCCTGCGGCAGGCCCCAGTCGGCAAAGCGCGACAGCAGGAAATGCGAGGGGCTGACGAAAGCGTCGACCTCGGCGAAGAAGCTCTTGATGAAGGCCTCGCGGCGCAGCAGGTTGGCGGCCCCGATCTCGGGGAAGCACATGCCGCAATCGGAGGGCGTCGCCTTCAGGCACAGCGCATGGGTCTTGGGCTTGATCATCTGGCCGTGATGGGCGCAGATCGGCAGGTATTCGTGCAGCGTGTAGACGATGGGCACATCGGCCAGCGCCCGGCGGATCGACCGGATCGCCTGCACCCCGAAGCCCATCACATGGTGCATGTTGACGACGTCGGGCTTCAGCTCGGCGAGGAAGCGCTCGAAATGGGCCATAAGCCCGCCCACGTCCTTGGACCCCAGATGGAACCAGTCGAAATCGTTCGACCAGAACAGCGATTCATCGGGGGCGCGGTCCATCGCCATCAGCGGCGTGTCGCGATGCGGCATCACCGGGGCGCCGATGCCCGCCAGGTAATGCGAGGTCCAGCCGGGTTGCTGGCGCAGCCCGCGATGCAGGTTGTAGGAGGCCACCTGCGCGCCGCCGATCGAGAAATCGGGATGCGCATGCGAGATGATGAGCGCCTTCATGTGCGGTCTCCCTTGCTGTCGGCCTTCTGCCCGACGGGTGCCAGATGCGGGCCGCCCGCGCGGCGGCGCTGCAATGCGATCAGCGCGGCATCGACCCGGTCGACCAGCTCGCGCCGCGCCGGGTCGCCCTGGGGCGGGGCGGCGTCCAGCATCCAGAATTCGGCCGAGGGGTCGCACCAGGGCCGCGCGCCCGAGCGCGCCAGCCGCAGCGTCAGGTCCTGACCGATGAAGCGGTCGCCCCAAAGCCCGCCGCGGAACCCGCCCGCCTGATCGAGAGCGGCCCGTGCGATCAGCGCGATCTCGGCCGGGATCGCGGCGGCCGGGCGCGGCGCGCCATCGGCGATACGGTGCCGCTCGAACCCGACCAGCGCGCAGACCGCGCCCCGGGGCGGCGTCGCGGCCTCGCTGCCGCCGAAATAGACCGACCCGTCCTCGTAGCAGAGCATCGGCGAGACGACGGCCGCGCCCGGAAGCCCCGCCGCGCCCGCACGCAGCCGGTCGAGCCAGCCGGGCGATTTGGGCAGGACCGAGGTCTGCCAGACCAGGATCTCGGGTGCGTCCGAGGCCGCCGCTCCGGCGTCGAGCCGGCCCGCCAGCGTCTCGTGATCGGGCACCAGCACCAGCGCCCCGGTCAGCCCGAAAAAGCGGAACTGATGGTCGAGTTCCTCGGCCAGCCGGGCCGCGCCCTCACGCCCGGCGACCAGGATCAGGTCAAGCTCGGATGCCTCGGGCTGGCCCGCGAGGCAGGCCATGACCGGATGCAGATGGGCCAGATCGGTGACCGGCATGACGGCGGCGACGGTGCGCCCGGCCGGGCCGCCCGCCAGCGGCTGCACCGTCAGACGGTTCGGTGCGCCGCGCCGGGGCAGGCTGGCGAGGAAGGGCGCCGCATGGTCCGAGATCAGGCTGCCCAGCGCCGGGTCGTGCGGCTGCAGCGCGCTGAAGACCGGATGCGCGGCGCCGGGGCCGTCGCAGGGGGTCAGCTCGACCGGCAGGAACAGGCAGCCGTCGTCCTTCATGACGAGTTCCAGGTAGGCCTCGGCGCCGTCCAGCTTTTCGGCCGGGGCCGAAACTGCGCAGACGAAGCCGTGCAGCCGTTCGCGCGGGTCGATCAGCCCCTGAAAGCGCGGATCGGGGGCGAAGGCGTCGTTCAGGTCGGGCCGGTCGGTACGGTGCCAGCGGTCGTGCAGCGGCGCGTACAGATTGGCCGAAGTCTTCAGGATCACCCTCTCGACCCGGTCCAGCGGATCGAGCAGCCAGCCGGTGACGAAGATCCCGCCCGCGGGCGTGCGCAGGATGCGGTCGATGGCGGCGGTGGTCGGGCCGGGATGTTCGGCCAGCGTGTTCCGCCCGTCGAAGCGCGGCCGGACGATCCGCTTGAAGGGTTCGACCGAGGCGCCCGAGGCCGCCAGCCGGGGCAGCATCGCGCGAACATGTTCGGTGGCGTCGGCACCTGCAATCGGCGCGGGCGCGTCGGGCACCAGATCGAGCCTGAGAAGCCCGCCCTCGTGTTCGACGAACAGCACCTTGCAGCCGTCGAGCCGCCCGGCCCAGTCCTTGACGAAGATGCAGAAGCCCGCGGCCGGGGCGAGGATGTCGTCGCGGCGGAAGACGGCCGCGACGGCCTCGACGCCCGCGGCCTGACCCAGAAGGCTGAGCGGCCCGGTCAGGCTGCTATGGGCCCAGCCCTGCAGGAAAAGCCCGCCGCATTCGGGGCGCACCACCAGTTCGACAAAGCCGTCGGCCTGCGAGGTCTCGCGCAGAAGATCGGTCTGGAACCGCTGCGCGGCCTCGCTGCCCGAGGCCTCGAACGCCTCGTCGAGAAACTGCACCAGTTCGGCGACCGGCGCGCCGGTCTCGCGCAGATGGGTGGCCAGTGCTGCGGCCTCGGTCGCGACCGAGGCGGGGGTGCCGACCTCTGCGACCGGGGCGCCCGAGGCATCGGTCAGCGCAAAGGGGCCAAGGGTCGCGGCGCCGAGGATGGCCAGCCCGTGCCAGCGCCCGTCTGCCTGCCAGAACCGCGCGGCCCAGGCCGGGGCCGCATCGCCCTCGGGCCGCGCCGCCTCGGGGGCGGGGGCGTCGAGGTCCGAGAAGCAGTGGATCGCGAGCGCCCCCCCCGGCAGCACGATCGGCCGGGGCTGCAGAATTGCGAGCGGGGCGGCGGATATGTCTTTCAGGGCGGTCATGCGGGCAGAACCTCGGTCAGCCGGGAATAGTGGTCGAGATGCCAGCGGGCGCTGTCCTCCAGCGTCGGCGGCGGGCGCAGGTTGGCCGACAGCCGCGCCCAAAGCGCGGGATCGGCGGCCGCGGCCTCCATCCGGTCAGCGAGCGCCACCGGATCGGCGCGCGGCACATGCAGCCCGTCGATGCCGTCGCGCACCAGCTCTTTCAGCCCGCCCTGAGCGGTGCAGATCACCGGACGCCCGGCGCGCTGGGCCTCGAGAGCGACGAGCGGCGCGTTCTCGTACCAGAGCGACGGGATCACGACCCAGTCGGCCTCGGCCATCAGCCCGTGCACCTGATCGCGGTCATAGGGGCCAAGGTGGCGCGCCAGCGGTGCTGCGGCGGCCAGTCCTTCGGCAAAGGCGGCCTCGGCCTCGGGGGCGGGGTGGTTCAGCCGCCCGTGCAGCGCCAGCCGCAGATCGGCGCCCCGGCCTGCCAGATCCGCGGCGGCCGTCAGCAGGACGCCCACGCCCTTGTGGGGCGCGAGATTGCCGAAATAGGCAAAGCGGTTGGGGCGCGGCCGGGCCGTGGCGGCGGGCAGCGCCAGCGGGGCAACCGCATTCGGCAGCACCGCGATCCGCTCGGCGGGCAGGCCCCAGGCGACGAAGCGGTCGCGCAGGTCGCGGCTGGGCGCCAGGATCGCGTCGATCTGATCGAGGATCGCCAGGAGCCGCGCCTTGCGCAGGGCATGCGCCCCGACCGCGATCTGCGGCAGGCACCGGCGGCAGGCATCGGCCGCGGGCCGGGTGCAGAGCCCGCCATCGCGGCGCAGCATCAACCCGTCGGCCGGGCAGATCGCCTGAAAGTCGTGCAGGGTCAGCACCAGCCGCGCGGCGGGACGCAGCCGCCGGATCAGCGGCACGATCTCGGCGCCGATCCGGTCGAGTCCGTGCAGATGCACGACGTCGGGTTCGACCGCCTCCAGCACCCGGGCGACGGCGCCGGCCCAGTCGGTGCCGTCCATCCGCCGCATAGAGAAGGCGTCATAGGCCCCGGTCCGCAGCAGAAGATCGCGGCCGATGCCGTGCAGGCTGCCGGGCCGGACCTCGGGATGGGTGAGCGAGGTCGAGGCGGCAAGGAACCGCGCCGAGATGCCCGGCCGGGCGTCGAGCGTGCGGCACAGGTCATGCGCGGCATGTTCGGTGCCGCCATCGGTGAAAGCGGGGTGGTCGTGGCAGATGACGAGGATCTTCACGGCTGCACCTCGGCGGACAGGATCAGGTCTTCGGCCAGGCGCACCGCCTCGGGACGCGGCGCGGGGGCGGCATGGGCGGTGGCGCAAAGCCCGGGATGCAGTGCGATCCGCGCGGTTTGATCCCGGCGCAGCGCCGCCGCCAGAAGCGCCATGTCGGCGCCGATGCCGGGCACGCGCAGCGGGCTGGCCAGCAGCCGGGCGCGGGCGGCGGCGTTCAGGCCGAGGCAGGCCTCGGGCAGCAGCCGCGCCGGGTCGTCCCCGGCGGTCAGACCGTCGCGCAGCGTGCCATCGTGGTTCATCAGGATCGCGCCGCCAAGTGCCGGGCCGGGCCGGTCGAGATCGGCGACCCAGTCGGTCAGCCAGTCGGCACCTTCGGGCAGCGTGTCCTGCGCCAGCAAGATCGACACCGGCGCCGTCACGGCCGCCAGGATCGCGCGGACCCGCTCGGCTGGCAGCAGGTCGCGGCGCGGCAGATCGGCGATCTCGACCCCGATCCCGTGGACGGCATGCAGATCGGCCGCGATCCGGCGCAGCGCGGGCACCGCATCGGGGTCGCGGTGATGCAGGATCAGGCCGGTCTCGCGGGCATCGCCAAGGGTCGCGGCCAGCGCATGGGGATAGTCGAGCGAGCCGTCGAGCGCGACGATCAGCGCGCTGCGCAGGGGGCGGGCGGGCCGGGCGACCGGCAGCAGCTCGGCCGCGATCCGGGGCCGGGAGGGCAGCGCGTCGCCAAGGACGGAGGCCAGCACCGGGGCCAGATCGGTGGCGGGCAGCGCCTCGAGAACCGGGGGCAGCGCCGCGGGCAGTGCGTCGATCCGCGTGGCCCCGGCGTGGGCGCGATGGCCCGAGCGATAAAGCAGCGACAGCGCGGCCTCTTCGCCCGGCTCGAACCCGGCGATGCCGGGCAGGAAGCCCACCTGCAGCCGCCCCAGCCGGGGATGGTGCAGCGGACGGCCCAGCGGCAACTCGGCGGTGGCGTCGCCGCTGGCAAGCGCGATCCCGGTCAGAAGCCGCCGGGGATCGGACACCGCCAGGATGTAGAACAGCCCATGCGGCGTCGCCATCAGCCGCTCGGCGCGGGCGGTGGGGCGGTCGGCCTCGGGGCAGGCGATCTCGGCCAGCAGCGCGGCGGCACTTTCGTCGCGTTCGGACAGCCGCGCCAGCCGGTCGCGCATCCGCTGGCGCAGCCGCGGCGCGCGCCGGGCGAGCCAGGGGCCGAGCGGGCGGCCGGGCTGGCGCCGGGCGGGCCCGGCCAGCCGGAGCGGCGCGTCCGACAGCGCGACCAGCGTGCTGTCGGCGGGCAGGCCCTGGGGCAGGAAGACATGCAGCAGCCGCCCCTTGCCCGAGGTCTCGACATCGATCTCGAAGCCCGACAGGCGGCGCACCCGCTGGCGGCTGACCACCACCAGATCGGTGAAGCCGTCCGCGGTCAGGCCGCGCGGCAGCAGATAGCTGGCAACGGCCGCGCTTTGCCCCACCGGGCACCAGGCGCGCAAGGGCAGGCTGGCGGGCGTCAGGCTTTCGAGCAGCTGGGCGATCACGTCGCGGAAGCCGTCGACCGAACCCTTGCCGAACAGCGACAGCCCGGTGGTCAGCAAAAGCCGCAGCAGCCGCCGGCCGCCATCGGGCGAGAGCCCGGCCATCAGCGCCAGCGGATCGACCAGCGGCGATTGCAGCGCCATCGGGTCGATCTCGGCCAGCGTCTCGCCGTCGCGCAGCACCCGCAGCCCGTCGCGGCAAAGCCGCCGCGCGGGCAGGCCCAGAAGCGTGACATGGCGCTGCCCGCCACCGGCGCGGGCCAACTGGCTGGCGATCTGCGGCAGGCACAGCAAGTCGTCGCCGCTGCGCGCCGAAATCGGACCCTGGCCCTGGCGGGCGTCGTCGGGCGCGTCTGCGGGACTGTCGAAGAACGCGGCCGCGACCGAATCCGACAACGGAACCACCTGCAGCCGGTGACGGCGGGCGGGCAGGCCGGGGCGGGAGGCGGGCTCGGCAAACTTGGGAAAGGGGGCGATGGCACTCATGGCTGGGGCGCTGGGTCCGGACGTGAGGGAGCAGGGGGGCGGGTCGTGGAAGGGGAAGGGGTGCGGACCGGCCCCAAGGGCCGGCCCGCCTCAGTCCGTTCAGACGACGGTAAAGAAC
Source organism: Rhodovulum kholense (assembly GCF_003053725.1). Classification (GTDB taxonomy): domain Bacteria; phylum Pseudomonadota; class Alphaproteobacteria; order Rhodobacterales; family Rhodobacteraceae; genus Rhodovulum; species Rhodovulum kholense. The sequence continues at coordinate 50,769 of NZ_QAYC01000018.1, read as the reverse complement.
TTCGACGGATCTGCCGCCACGTCGTCGTAGGAGACGCCGTAGAGCATCACGCTGTCGCCCTGGCCGAAGTCGATCAGGGTGTTGGCGCCGCCGATATCCATGGCGTAATCGGCCACGCTTGACGCGTCGGTCAGGGTGACGCCGCCCGGCAACGAGGCCGAGAACTGCACCAGGTCGCCCTCGGTGAAGTCCATCACCACGTCGCCGCCGCCGGAGAAGACGAACAGGTCGTCGCCCGCTCCGCCGATCAGCACGTCGTCGCCCAGGCCGCCGCTGAGCACGTCGTTCCCGGCTTCGCCGTTCAGGATGTCGTCTCCGTCGCCGCCGAGGATCGTATCGTCCCCGTCGCCGCCCTGCAGCAGATCGCCACCGGCGCCGCCATCGAGCAGGTCGTCGCCAGCGCCGCCGTAAAGCTGGTCGCCGCCGGTGCCGCCGAAGAGCTGGTCGTCGCCCGCCCCGCCGTCGAGCACGTCATCGCCTTCGCCGCCGTAAAGCTTGTCATCGCCAGCCTCGCCGTAGAGGTAGTCCGAGCCTTCGTCGCCGTAGAGCGAGTCATTGCCGGTCCCGCCTTCGAGCAGGTCGTCGCCCTCGCCGCCGTAGAGCTTGTCGTTGCCGGCATCGCCGTGCAGCGCGTCGGCCCCTTCGCCGCCATAGAGCATGTCGTCGCCGGTGCCGCCGTAAAGCTGGTCGTCGCCGGAATCGCCGAACAGCATGTCGTTGCCGTCATTCCCGTGAAGGATGTCCGACCCCGACCCGCCCGAGACGACATCGTCGCCCGAACCGCCCATCAGCATGTCTTCGCCACTGCCGCCCGAGAGCTGGTCATTGCCCGAGCCCCCCATCAGCAGGTCGTTGCCCGACCCCCCGTCGAGTACGTCGTCACCGGCGCCCCCGTTCAGGAAATCGTTGCCTTCCTCACCGAATACGGTGTCGTTTCCGTCCCCGGAAAGGGCCGTATCGTCTCCTGCCCCCGCGGCGATCAGATCCGCGGCGGACGTTCCGTAGACAAAGTCATTGAACGCACCACCTGGAATTGTGGCCATAGGTCCCTCCTTGACGTTTGTGCGCGTGTTTAGACCAAGGCCGTGTTGCCGCAATGCAGCTTACCAAATCCTTAACGGCCCTCGGGTGGGGGCTGCGGGAGTCGGTCAAAATGTGGTAAAAAGTGGCCGCATTTGTTACTTGCTGGATGCAAGTCATTGACGACGCAGGGTTAAGGCGGTCACATTCCTTAATGCCCGCCGATGGGCAGAGCCATTGTGCAATTGCAGCAATTTTCGGGATCGGTGTGGCGGCTGTTCATCTTTTGCCCATTGTCGCGCCACAGAGCAGGCGAGATGTGCAACCGCTCTAAGACAACCTGCGGTGGGGCCCGATCCCGGCCCGTCCGGGCCGTACGGCGGGGCGCAGATTCTCTGTCCGCCGGACAGGCGGCCGTAGCGGTCCCGTGGCCGGGAGGGCTTTTGCCCCCCCGGCACGGCCCCCGCTATAGCAGGAAGTCGGCCTCTGTCAGCAGGTGCAGCCCGTCGAGACGGATTTCCAGATCGACCCGTCCGTTGCCGCTGATATCCCCGAGGATCACCGTCGTTCCGGGCAGCGAGGTTGTGTCGACCCGCAACTCGCCCGCCGTGCCGCTGAAGGCCGCCGCCCCGACGAAGACGAAGTCCTGGTCTCCCGCCAGACCGTTATTGGCGTCTATGCCCGAGAGGTCGATCAGGTCCTCGCCGCTCTGGAAGTCGGAGATCACGTCGACCGACGCGCCCCGGCTGTGGCTTGCATTGTTGAAATCGAACACGTCCGCTCCGGCCATCCCGGTCAGCAGGTCGGCGCCCGCGCCGCCCTCGATCAGATCGGCCCCGGCCGAGCCGGTGATGGTGTCATTGCCGCTCTTGCCGTCGATACGGGTCACGCCGCTCAGGGCGATGGCGGAGAAGTCCATGACATCGGCGCCGTTCAGCCCGACCAGCGTGAAGCCGACATGGCCCCCGGACGAGATCGTCTCGATGTCGGTCAGCGTCGAGCCGGTGACCGTCATCGCCACCGAATTCGCGATCGCCAGGATCGTGTCCTGTCCGCTGCCGCCCCGGTAGATGTCGGTTCCCGCGCCGTCCGCCACCTGGAAGATGTCGTCGCCCGCGCGCCCCTCGAGAATGTCGTTGCCCTTGCCGCCGATGATGGTATCGGCCCCGGCCGTTCCCAGGATGGTGTCGCTGCCCGACCCGCCGTCGATGATGCCGATGCCGATCAGGGTGCTGGCCGAAAGGTCGATGAGGTTGCCGGCGGCCGAGCCCAGCAGCCGCACGCCTGTATGGCCGTCGGCATCGACGATCTCGACGCCGGTCAGCCCGGCAAGCCCAATGGTGACATTGTCCGCCAGGGCAAGGATGCGGTCTGCCGTCCCGCTGCCGCCGTCGATCATGTCATAGCCGTTCGACCCGGCTGCATAGAGGAAGGTGTCGTCGCCCGCCTCGCCGTTCAGCACATCGTCCCAGGCGCCGCCGGTCAGCGTGTCGTTGCCGCTGCCGCCGTCGATCAGGTCGTTGCCCGAGCCGCCGTCGATCAGGTCGTTGCCCGCGCCGCCCGAGAGGGTGTCATTCGCGCCGCCGCCAGAGATATCGTCATTGCCGTCGCCGCCGAAGATCGTATCGGCTCCGGCGTTCCCCGACAGGGTGCAGCCGAGGGCGGCGATGCTGGCATCGATCAGATCGCTGCCGCCGGTGCCGATGACGGTGAAGAGATCCTGTTTGAGGTCGCAGGAGATCGAGGACCCGTCGCTCAGCGTGGCCGTGCTGAGATCGGCCGCGAGGTCGAACGAGGCCGCAGTCGCGGTGCGGCCCGTTTCGTCGGCCTCGGAGTAGTCGAGGATCAGGTGATCGGTGCCTCCGGTCCTGGCGATCCGGGCCGAGGCGATGCCGATGCGGATGGTGTCGTCGCCGTGGGCAAGTTGGATCGAGGCGTATTCGATGCCCTTGATCCCGCCGTTCTGGCTGATGTCGAGATCGTAGTTGATGCCGTAATAGGGGGCGTTGATTCTCAGGTAGTCGTATCCGGCGCCACCATCGATGTCATCCTGCCCCAGCATGGTCAGGATATAGTCATCGCCGTCGCCGCCATCGAGCAGCGGGCTGCCTTCGCCCCCGATCAGCGTATCGTTCCCCGCCCCGCCGTGAAGCTCGCCGTCGCTATCGCCCGAGTCGAGATAGTCGTCGCCGTCGTCGCCCCAGAGTTCCGAGGCCGAGTAGAGATAGCCGTAGATGCTGTCATTCCCGGCGCCGCCATGCATGATGTCGTAGTCGGAATAGCCGGTGATTTCGTCGTCTCCATCTCCGCCGTAAAGGACCGAGTGCTCGTACCCGCCCCAGATCTTGTCGTTTCCGGCACCGCCATCGACCACGCCTCCATCGACATCTCCGAGGAATATGGAATCGTTGCCCGAAGAGCCGATGACTTCGACCTGGCGAAAGCCGTAAATCGTGGTATCCGCGACGCTGCCGTCATCCAGCGCTACGGAAATCTCGCCGTCGCTGAAGTTGATCGACGTGGCGCTGCGGCCGGTCATATCGGTTCCGGAATAATCGACATGGACCATGCCCTGGCCGTCCATTTCGCCAAGCGCGAACCCTGCATGGACGTCGCGATCCATCCCAGAGAGGTACAGATCGACCCGCTCGAAGCCGCTCCAGGTCACGCCGGTTCCGGCGCCGGTGGTCAGGTCGATGCTCTGGGCGCCGGACGTGCCGAGATTGAGGATCAGCGTATCGGTTCCCGCGCCGCCGGTGACCACATCACCGGTTCCGGCCCAGACTTCGTCATCGCCAGCCCCGCCGTCGATCAGGTCGGCGCCATCGCCGCCCCAAAGATAGTCGTTGCCCGCCCCGCCCAGCAGAGTGTCGTTGTCATCTCCGCCGGAAAGAAAGTCGTCGCCGGACCCGCCGATCACCATCATCCTTTCGACATTGTCGATGTCGAGATGGACGGAATTGTAGGTCGCGGACCAGCATCCTGCCGTGAAGGAGCCGCTCAGGCTGAAGCCGAGTGCCGAGGCGTCGAGAATGACGGTGTCGATGCCCCCCAGTGCATCGAAGCTCTGGTTGCTGCCGGACGGAACGATGGTTTCGGTATCGCCCCCATTGGTGAACATCGCAAGACCCCCATGTCATTGAAATTCGGAAATTAAAGGAATGTGCCCATTAAAAGACGCGCTCCCCCGGGGCATCGGGCCGAGGCAGGGCGATGGGTAGACGGACGACTCGTTAAAACAATGCAATCTTGATTAATCTTAATTAGGCGCGCCCGGGCATTGCGAGTCAACCTGCAATAAAGCGGAAACGGATTTGGAATCCGGGACTTTCGGGCGTTAATGAATGTAAGCGGAACCGGCGCCGGGGGCGGCGGTGAAAATTCCTCGTCAGGTCAGGACGATGGCCGGGGCCGCGTGGTCGCCGGAGCAGGCTGCGCGGCCGACAGGGCGGTGGACGACGGGCGATCTGACGCAGGCGGAACGGGTGCGGATGGGGCGGGCGCGTCAGGCACCGAAGGGGGTGGCGTAGACAAGCCGCGCCAGCGGCGGACTTCCGGTCGGGGCGGGCTCGTAGAGCGCGGTCACGTCCAGCGGATAGGGCGAGACGAGGTTCGCGGCCCGGCCCACGGAAAAGCCGAAGCGCGTGTAATAGTCCGGGTCGCCCAGCACCACCACCGGCCCCTCGACCACGTCGAGCGCGGCATGGATCAGCCGTCCGCCAAGGCCCAGGCCCTGCGATCCCGGCGCCACCGCGACCGGGGCGAGCGCGTACCAGCCCCTGGGCTCGACCATGTGAACCAAGGCCAGATAGGCGCGGATCTCTTCCTTGTCATTGGCCAGCACCCATTCCCGGGCCATGGCCTTGCCCAGGCGCAACGCCTCGACCAGCCTCGCCTCGTCGGGACGGGCGAAGGCGGCTTCGAGAAGCCGGGCGATGGGGCCGTAATCGGACGCGGTGGCGGGGCGAATGGTCATGGGGCGAACCTAGCAAATTCCGGCCCGGCGGACAGCGCCCGGGCGCCCGCGCATCTTGACGCAGGCGGCACAGAACTGTCGCGGGGCTGAGGCCAAAACGAAGAAAGGGGCCGCACATGGCAGCCCCTTTCCGGTGACCTGATAGGGCCGGTCGGCTTACATCATGCCGCCCATGCCGCCCATGTCGGGCATGCCGCCGCCGGCGGGCGCACCCTTCGGTTCGGGCTTGTCGGCAACCATCGCCTCGGTGGTGATCAGCAGGCCGGCGATCGAGGCCGCATCTTCCAGAGCGGTCCGGGTCACCTTGGCCGGGTCGATCACGCCGAACTTGAACATGTCGCCATATTCTTCGGTCTGGGCGTTGAAGCCGAAGTGCTTGTCGTCGCTTTCGCGGATCTTGCCCGCGACCACGGCGCCGTCGACACCGGCGTTCTCGGCGATCTGACGCAGCGGCGCTTCGAGGGCCTTGCGCACGATGGCGATGCCGGCGTGCTGATCCTCGTTGGTGCCTTCGAGATCGTCCAGCGCCTTGGCGGCCTGCACCAGGGCGACGCCGCCGCCGACCACGATGCCTTCCTGCACGGCCGCACGGGTCGCGTTCAGGGCGTCATCGACGCGGTCCTTGCGCTCTTTCACTTCGATTTCGGTCATGCCGCCGACGCGGATGACGGCAACGCCACCGGCCAGTTTCGCGACACGTTCCTGAAGCTTCTCGCGGTCGTAGTCGGACGAGGTTTCCTCGATCTGCTGACGGATCTGGGCCACGCGGGCTTCGATCTCGGCCTTGTCGCCGTGGCCGTCGATGATCGTGGTGTCGTCTTTCTTGATCAGGATCTTCTTGGCCTGACCCAGCATGTCGAGCGTGACGTTCTCGAGCTTCATGCCCAGGTCTTCCGAGATCACCTGGCCGCCGGTCAGGATCGCGATGTCCTGCAGCATGGCCTTGCGGCGGTCGCCGAAGCCCGGAGCTTTCACGGCCGCGATTTTCAGGCCGCCGCGCAGCTTGTTGACGACGAGGGTCGCCAGCGCTTCGCCTTCGACGTCTTCGGCCACGATCAGCAGGGGTTTCTGCGACTGGATCACGGCCTCGAGCAGGGGCACCATCGGCTGCAGCGACGAGAGTTTCTTCTCGTGCAGCAGGATGAAGCAGTCTTCGAGTTCGGCCGTCATCTTGTCGGCGTTGGTCACGAAGTAGGGCGAGAGGTAGCCGCGGTCGAACTGCATGCCTTCGACGACTTCGACTTCGGTGTCCATGCCCTTGTTTTCTTCGACGGTGATGACGCCGTCATTGCCGACTTTCTGCATCGCATCGGCGATGAAGCGGCCGATATTGGCTTCGCCGTTGGCCGAGATGGTGCCGACCTGGGCGACTTCGTCGGAATCGTTGACCGGACGCGAGGCGGCCTTGATCGCTTCGACGACCTTGGCGGTGGCCATGTCGATGCCGCGCTTCAGGTCCATCGGGTTCATGCCGGCGGCAACCGATTTCATGCCTTCGCGCACGATCGCCTGGGCCAGAACGGTGGCGGTGGTGGTGCCATCGCCGGCCTCGTCATTGGTGCGCGAGGCGACTTCCTTCACCATTTGCGCGCCCATGTTCTCGAACTTGTCTTCCAGTTCGATTTCCTTGGCGACGGTGACGCCGTCCTTGGTGATCCGGGGCGCCCCGAAGGATTTGTCGATCACCACGTTGCGGCCTTTGGGGCCCAGGGTGACTTTGACCGCATCGGCGAGGATGTTCACGCCTTTCAGCATGCGGTTGCGGGCATCGGTATCGAACTTGACGTCCTTGGCAGCCATGTCGCTTGCTCCTGACTATCTGTTGGTTTCTAGGGGCGATCCACTCAGGCGATGATGCCGAGGATGTCGCTTTCCTTCATGATCAGCAGTTCTTCGCCGTCGATCGTGACTTCGGTGCCCGACCATTTGCCGAAGAGGATGCGGTCGCCAGCCTTGACGCCCATCTCGATCAGCTCGCCCGAATCCTTGCGGGCGCCTTCGCCACAGGCGATCACTTCGCCTTCGGCCGGTTTTTCCTTGGCGCTGTCGGGGATGATCAGGCCGCCCTTGGTCTTCTCATCGCTTTCGACGCGGCGAACGAGAACCCGGTCGTGCAAAGGTTTGAATGCCATGTTCGAACGCTCCTTGGTTCTGGGTGTCGAGGTTTTGTCACTCGCACCCGGTGAGTGCTAACGAAGCCGGAGATAGGAAAGCCGCGACAGGCTGTCAAGCGCCGCGATATCGAAAAATCGGCCTCTGCGGGGCAGTCCGGCCGGGTGGCCGGGCGGGGCGCCGGGGCGGTCCCGGAAATGCCGCGGCGCACAAAGAGCGTGCAGGCGCCGGGTGACAAGCGGCACGGCCCCTTCTATAAGGGCGCCGACTTCAGACACCTGCAAATTGGGCGTATCACATGACGATCAAGGTTCTCGGCCACAAGGCCCCCGACACCGATTCCACCGGCTCGCCGCTGATCTGGGCCTGGTACCTTTCCGAGATCAAGGGCAAGGCCGCCGAGGCCAGGCTTCTGGGCGAACCCAATACCGAAGCCAAGTTCGTCCTGACCCGCTGGGGCTTCGAGCAGCCCGAGATCATTGCCGATGTCGCCCCGGGCGAGAATGTCGTCGTGGTCGACACCAACAACGTCGCCGAGCTGCCCTCGAGGATCAACGAGGCGAATGTGATCGCGATCATCGACCACCACCTGCTGCAGGGCGGGCTGAAGACCCGCTCGCCGATCGAGATCACCGTGCGCCCGGTGGCCTGCACCGCCACCATCATGCACGACCTGATGGGCGAGGACGCGGCGAAGATGCCCGACAACATCAAGGGCGCGATGCTGTCCTGCATCCTCAGCGACACCCTGGAATTCCGTTCGCCCACCACCACGCCGGTCGACAAGGCCGTGGCCGAAAAGCTGGCGGCCGAGCTGGGCATCTCGATCCCCGACTATGCCGCCGAGATGTTCGCGGCCAAATCCGATGTCTCGGCCTTCTCGGATGCCGAACTGCTGCGGATGGATTCGAAGGAATACGAGATCGCCGGCAAGAAATTCCGCGTCTCGGTGCTGGAAACCACCTCGCCCAAGACCGTGCTCGACCGCAAGGACAGCCTGATGCAGGCGATGACCGGCGTGGCCGAAGAGGATGGCGCCGATCAGGTGCTGCTGTTCGTGGTCGACATCCTCAAGCAGGAAGCGACGCTTCTGGTGCCGAACGATCTGGTCAAGGCGGTGGCCGAGAAGAGCTTTGCCGCCAAGGTCTCGGGCAATACCGTGGTGCTGCCGGGCATCGTCAGCCGCAAGAAGCAGATCATCCCGAACCTTCAGCTCTAAGCCCCGACACGACCCCCGGGGGCGCCGCATCCGGCGCCCCTTCTTGCAAGGATGCCCGCCCATGACTCCGATCATCGAGAGCCTCGACGAGGTCTCGTCCCGCTACAAGGCCTTGTTCGTCGATCTCTGGGGCTGCGTGCATAACGGGCGCGAGCCCTTTCCCGACGCCGTCGCCGCGCTGCAGCGCTATCGCAGCAAGGGCGGCAAGGTGGTGCTGATCACCAATGCGCCGCGCCACCGCAAGGCGGTCGAGGGGCAGCTGGAGGAGATCGGCGTCGCCCGCGACAGCTGGGACACCATCGCCACCTCTGGCGACAGCGCCCGCGCCGCGATGTTCCGCGGCATCGTCGGCAAGCGGGTCTATTTCATCGGCATCGATTTCGACCTGACCTTCTTCGATCCGATCCGCATCGTCCGCGACCCGGTCGAGATCGAGCGCGTGCCCCTGGAAGAGGCCGAGGGCATCGTCTGCACCGGCCCGTTCGATTCGCATGCCGATCCTGACGAGCTGCGCCCGCAACTGCTTTACGCCAAGCAGAAGGGGCTCAAGCTGCTTTGCGCCAACCCCGATGTGGTGGTCGACCGGGGCGAGACCCGCGAATGGTGCGCGGGCGCCATCGCCGAGCTTTATACCAGGATGGGCGGCGAGAGCCTTTATTTCGGCAAGCCCCAACCGCCGATCTACGATCTGGCCCGGCAGCGGCTGGCGGAATTCGCCGATGTGGCGGATGCCGACATCCTCTGCATCGGCGACGGCATCCGCACCGACATCGCGGGGGCCATCGGCGAGGATCTCGATTCGCTCTTCATATCTGGCGGGCTCGCCGCGGCCGAGACCGCGACCCGGCACCAGCCGGATCCCGAGCGGCTCGAGGCCTTCCTGAAACAGCACATGGCCAGCCCGACCTACGCCATCGGCTTCCTGCGCTGACCCTGCGGCACGTCTGTCCTGCCCTCGCGCCCCGGCCCCGTCCGGGGCGCAAGTCTTTGCGGCCCCTTCCATTTCCCTTGCCTTGCCGCGCGTTCCGGCCCAGCATTGACGGTGTGGGCGGCCCGGTTCGGGCGGATGGAGGCGAAATCGACGGCGCAAGTGTGGCGCAAGAAAGTTGCGACCGGACAACGAAACGTAACGAAAAATTACTCTCCCGCATTGCAGCATGGGCGCGGCTTCGCTATGCTGCAGCGCAACATGATCCACCGGGGGCTGGGAATGCTCGACAACATGCCACGCGGAACGATTTGCATCGAGGATATCGAGATCGGCATGTGCCGCCATCTGCGCAAGCAGGTGACCGACCGCGACATCGAACTGTTCGCCGAGGTCTCGACCGACTGCAATCCGGTGCATCTGGATGACGATTACGCCATGGAGACGATCTTCGAAGGCCGGATCGCCCATGGCATGCTGACCGCCAGCCTGATCTCGGCGGTGATCGGCGAACAGCTTCCGGGCCATGGCACGATCTATCTGGGCCAGAGCCTGAAATTCCTCGCCCCCGTGCGTCCCGGCGACATGGTGCTGGCCGAGGTCGAGGTCACCGGCATCGACCATTCGCGGCGCCGCGTGACCATGGATTGCCGCTGTATCGTCGACGGAAAGCCGGTTCTTAAGGGCGAGGCCGTGGTGCTGGCACCCAGCAAGAAATTCGATTGACGCGGCCCGGCCCCCGGTGCAATCGGGGGCCATGCAGACCTTTGCCTCCTGGACCGGTAACGCGACGGGCGACCGCGGTGCCGCGGCCGCCATCGGCAATTTCGACGGCGTTCACCTTGGCCACCGGGTGGTGATCGAGGCCGCGCGGACCGAGGCCGCGCGCCGCGGCGCGCCGCTGGGCATCCTGACCTTCGAGCCGCATCCGCGCGAATTCTTCGCGCCCGAGGCGCCGCCCTTCCGGCTGATGAATGCCGAGGCCCGTGCCAACCGTCTGGCCAAGCTTGGGGTCGATCACCTTTACGAACTGCCCTTCGATGCGCCGCTGGCCGGGCTCTCGCCCGAGGCTTTCGCGCGGCAGGTCATCGTCGACGGTCTGGGGCTGTCGCATGTCGTCGTGGGCGAGGATTTCTGCTTCGGCAAGGGCCGCGCCGGAACCGTCGGGGATCTGGCACGGTTCGGGGCCGAGATGGGCTTTGGCGTCACCGCCGTGCCGCTCTTGTCGAACCATGTGGGCGAGGTTTCCTCGACCTCGATCCGCCATGCCCTGACCGAGGGCCGCCCGCGCGATGCCGCCGCGATGCTGGGCCACTGGCACCGGATCGAGGGCGAGGTGCTGCATGGCGACGCGCGCGGCCGCGATCTGGGCTTTCCGACCGCCAACATGTCGATCCAGGGGCTGCACCGGCCGCGGTTCGGGGTCTATGCGGTCAGGGTCGACGTGCTGTCGGGGCCGCATCAGGGCACCTATGACGGCGCCGCCTCGATCGGTATCCGCCCGATGTTCGGCGAGAACGTCCCGAATTGCGAAAGCTACCTGTTCGATTTCGAGGGCGATCTTTACGGCACCCATCTGTCCGTCGCCCTGGTCGAGTTCCTGCGCGACGAGGCGAAGTTCGACGGGCTCGAGGCGCTGGTCGCGCAGATCGATGCCGATTGCGGGCAGGCCCGGGCGATCCTGACCGGCGACCTGCCGCTTCCCTTCGCGCCGGACTGAGACGGTGGCGCGCCTCACCCGCAAGCCCGCCCCCGACACGCTGCGCCCGCAGTTCTGGGACCGGGTGGCGCTGAAGGACATGACCCCCGCCGAATGGGAGGCGCTGTGCGACGGCTGCGGCAAGTGCTGTCTGAACAAGCTCGAGGATGCCGATACCGGCGAGGTTGTCTTTACCCGCATCGCCTGCCGCCTGCTGGATGACAGCACCTGCCGCTGCGCCAATTACCCGATCCGCAAGAGCATCGTGCCCGAATGCGTGGTGCTGTCGCCGAAGACGCTGGGCGAGGTCGCCTACTGGATGCCCTTGAGCTGCGCCTATCGGCGGCTCTGGGAGGGCCGCGGGCTGGCCGACTGGCATCCGCTGGTCTCGGGCGATCCCGAAAGCGTGCACGAAGCCGGGATGTCGGTTCGGGGCTGGACCATTCCCGAATTCGATGTTCCGCTTGAAGACTGGGAAGATCACGTCATCGAAGAGGAGCTGTGACAGCCATGCATTTTGCCTCGGACAACACCTCGCCCGTGCCGCCGCAGATCCTGGACGCGCTGATTGCCGCCAATCACGGCTATGCCATGCCCTATGGCGCCGATGCGATCATGGCCGAGGTCCGCACGGCGATCCGCGAGACCTTCGAGGCGCCCGACGCCGAGGTCTATCTGGTCGCGACCGGAACCGCCGCCAATGCGCTGTCGCTGTCGCTGCTCTGCCCGCCCTGGGCCACGGTCTTCTGCCACCGCAACGCCCATATCGAGGAAGACGAATGCGCGGCGCCGGAATTCTACACCGGCGGCGCCAAGCTGACGCTGGTCGAGGGGGCCGACGCCAGGCTGACCCCCGAGGCGCTGCGCGAGGCCATCGGCTTCGCCGCCCGGGGCGGCGTGCATAACGTCCAGCGTGGGGCCGTCTCGATCACCAACGCGACCGAACATGGCACGGTCTATTCCGCCGCCGAGGTGTCGGCGCTGTCGGCGGTCGCCGCCGATTACGATCTGCCGGTCCATATGGACGGCGCGCGCTTCGCCAATGCGCTGGTCGCGACCGGCGCCACGCCCGCCGAGATGACCTGGAAGGCCGGCATCGACGTGCTGTCCTTCGGCGGCACCAAGAACGGCTGCATGGGGGTCGAGGCGGTGGTGCTGTTCGATCCGGCCCATGCCTGGGAGTTCGAATTGCGCCGCAAACGGGGCGGGCATCTCTTCTCGAAGCACCGCTATCTGTCGGCGCAGATGGCCGCCTATCTGAAGGACGGGCTCTGGTTGAAGCTCGCGGCGCGGGCCAACGACGCGGCGGCGCGCCTGTCGCAGGGGCTTGCCGCGCTCGACCGGGCCGAGCTTCTGCATCCGACCGAGGCCAATGCCGTCTTTGCCGCCTTCCCGCGCGAGGCGCATCGCCGCGCCCAGGCGGCCGGGGCGCAGTATTACCTCTGGCCGATGGACCAGTCGCTGGAAGGCCCCGGCGACGTGCCCCTTTCGGCGCGGATGGTCTGTTCCTGGTGCACGACCGACGAAGAGGTCGACGCGCTTCTGGCCATCGTCCGGGGCGACTGAGCCGCGCGCCCCGGTCCTTGGCCGGGTCCGGATCTAGAGCTTGCCGGACAAGTGCAGGTCGAGATCGTCAAGCCGGTCCTGCCCCCAGAACCTCTCGTCGCCTTCGGTGATGTAGAAGGGCGACCCGAAGACGCCCCGCGCGGTCGCCTCTTCCAGATTGGCGGCATAGGTTTCGGCCCCCGCCAGCAGCCCCCGGTCGGCCAGCGCCGGGTCGAAGCCCGCGGCGCCCAGACAGTCGCGGATGACCGCATCCTCGGCCAGATCGCGTTCTTCGGCCCAGCAGGCGCGCATCAGGCTGTGCACGAGCCCGCCCAGATCGCCGCCGCCCGCGGCCTGCGCGGCGATGATCGCATAGGCGGCGGGCGCCGGGTTGGTCGGAAAATGCGCCGGGGTCAGGGTCAGCGGCAGCCCGGCCTTGGCGGCCTGCCGGCGCAGTTCCTGCAACCTGTAGGCTTTGCGCGCCTCGGACCTCTGGGGCAGGGGCGTGCCGCCGGTGCGGGCGAAAAGCGCAATCAGATCAAGGGGCTTGTAGGTGATGGTCGCGCCGTGATGGGCCGCGATCCGTTCCAGGCGCCCGCCGGCCAGATACGCGTAAGGCGAGATCACCGTGAAGAAATAGTCGATATGGGCCATCCTGACGCCCCCTCCCTCTCAAGGTTTTCAAGACCGTACCTCGGTGCTAAGCGCTGTCAACGTATCGTTACACGCGCGAATCGGCCGCCGCCGGAGACATCCCCATGCACAATATCCATGAACCGAAACTGATTTCGGGCAACGCCAACCGTCCGCTTGCCGCCGCCATCGCCCGGCGGATGTCGATGCATCGGGGCATCAATGTCGACCTGGTCGACGCCCGGGTCGAACGGTTCAACGATCAGGAGATCTTCGTCGAGGTCTACGAGAACGTCCGCGGCGAGGACATGTTCGTGATCCAGCCGACCTCGAACCCGGCGAACGACAACCTGATGGAGCTGATGATCATGGCCGACGCGCTGCGCCGGTCCTCGGCCGCCCGGATCACTGCCGTGATCCCCTATTTCGGCTATGCCCGTCAGGACCGTCGCACCAAGGCCCGCACGCCGATCAGCGCCAAGCTGGTCGCGAACCTGCTCACCGAATCCGGCATCGAGCGGGTGCTGACCATGGATCTGCATGCGGCCCAAATCCAGGGTTTCTTCGACATCCCCGTCGACAACCTCTATGCCTCGCCGATCTTCGCGCTCGATATCGCGCATGAATTCAACGGGCTCGCCCCCCAGACCACCGTGGTTTCGCCCGATGTGGGCGGCGTGACCCGCGCCCGCGAACTGGCGCAGCGGATCGGGTCGGGGCTGGCCATCGTCGACAAGCGCCGGGTGCGTCCGGGCGAGGTGGCCGAGATGACCGTGATCGGCGATGTCGAGGGCCAGATCTGCTTCATCGTCGACGACATCTGCGACACCGCCGGAACGCTGTGCAAGGCTGCTGACAAGCTGATCGAGGCCGGAGCCAAGGAGGTGCATGCCTATATCACCCATGGCGTACTGTCCGGTCCCGCGGTCGAACGCATCCGCAATTCGCAGCTGAAATCGGTGGTGGTGACGGATTCGATCCAGCCGACCGATGCCGTCCTCGCGACGCCCAATATCCGCATCGTGCCAACCGCGCCGCTGTTCGCTCAGGCGATCATGAACATCTGGCAGGGCACCAGCGTGTCCTCGCTCTTCGAACACGAGACGCTCGCCCCGATCTACGAGGGGCTCTACGCGCCGCGCCGCGTCTGACCGGCAGGGCCATGAGGGCCAAGGCACCCCGGCGGCTGGCGGCGGACGATCCGGCGCTGGCCGGGGTGCTGGACCTCATCCGCCGGAGCTTTGCCTATATGGACGGGCGCATCGACCCGCCCAGCTCGATGCACCGGCTGCGTCTGGCCGATATCGCCGGGCACTGCGCATCGGGCGAGGTCTCGGCCATCGGCGCGCCGCCTTTCGCCTGCGTCTTTCTCACGCCCCGGCCCGACCGGCTGTATCTTGGCAAGCTTGCCGTCGACCCGGCGCGGCGTGGCGAGGGCCATGGCCGGGCGCTGGTCGATCTGGCCGAGACGCGGGCCAGGGCGCTGGGCCTGCCGTGTCTGGAACTGCAGACCCGGGTCGAACTGACCGAAAATCACCGCATCTTCGGCGCGCTCGGGTTCCGGCCGACCGGCACCAGCGCACATCCGGGGTATGACCGCCCGACCTCGATCACGATGGAACGGGCCATCCCCTGACGCCCGCCGCCGGGACGGCCGGGTCTTCAGGCCCGGTCGGCGAAATCTTCGGGGGCATCGGCCGAGGCGATCGAACTGTCGGGCGGCGTCTCTTCCGGGGACGGGCGCGGCGCCGGATCGGTGGCGCGGCGATGGGCCGTGCGCGACAGCAGCGCGGTGTCGAGTTCGCCGTTCAGCTCGCGGGCGCGGCGCAGATAGCCCTCGTTCTTTTCGGCGGGCACGCCGGGTTTCCACAGATCGGCCAGTTCCCTCACCATCCGCCGGTCGAAGTCGTAATAGGCGCTTTCGCGCTCGCGTGCCTCGGTGCTGCTGAGCCCCATCGCCTCCAGCGAATAGCGCGCCACGCGCAGCGAACTGTCGAAGAGTTCGCGCACGATCTTGTCGGCCCCGGCCCGGTACAGCTCGTAGGCATGCGCCCGGTCGCGGGCGCGCGCGATGATCGTCAGATCGGGCCGCACCCGCCGGGCGAAGATCACTACCCGCGTCGTCGCTGCCGGATCGTCCAGCGCCACCACGAAGACCTGCGCCGTCCCCAGCCCGGCGGCCATCAGCGTCTCGGGGCGGGTCGGGTTGCCGAAAAACCCCTTGATGCCGAACTTGCGCATCAGGTTGATGGTGGCCAGGTCGTCGTCGAGCATGGTCGCGCGAAAGCCCGACATCTGCAGCATGCGCTGGACCACCTGCCCGAACCGGCCGATCCCGGCGATCAGGATCGGGTTGCGTTCGTCGATTTCGTCCGGGGCATGGTCGGGACCGATCCCGGCCACCGAAAGCCGCCGCGACACCATCTCGTAGACGAAGAAGAATAGCGGCGTCATCAGCATTGTCAGCGCGATCACCAGCAACAGCGTCTGGGTCAGGCGTTCGGACAGCACGTCCTGCTGGACGGCGAGCCCGAGGATCACGAAGCCGAATTCGCCGGCCTGGGCCAGACCGAGGGTGAAGAGCCAGCGATCCCGTCCCTTCAGCCGGAAAAGCCGGCCCAGGGCGGCCAGCACCAGCCCCTTGATGACCATCACGCCCAGCGCCAGCGCAAAGATCCCCAGCGGGTCGGCCAGCAGCACCTGAAAGTCGATGCCCGCGCCCACGGTGATGAAGAACAGCCCCAGCAGCAGACCCTTGAAAGGCTCGATATTGCCTTCAAGATCGTGGCGGAACTCGGAATCGGCCAGCACCACGCCCGCCAGGAAGGTGCCAAGCGCGGGCGAGAGGCCAACCATGCCCATCAGGACCGCGATGCCGATCACCAGCAGCAGCGCGAGCGCCGTGTACATCTCGCGCAGATGCGCCATGCTGACAAAGCGGAAGACCGGCCGGATCAGGTAATGCCCGGCCAGGATCACCACCGCGACCGCGCCCAGCGTCACCAGCGCCACCCCCCAGCCCGGCAGCCCGGCGACCAGCGACAGGTGCTCGGCGCCATGGGGCGGCTGGGCGGCCTCCAGGGCCGGGCGCACCACCGACCCGTCGGGGGCGATCCGGGCCTTGGGCGCGGCCACCAGCAGCGGCAGCGCGACCAGCATCGGGATCACCGCGATGTCCTGGGCCAGCAGCACCGAAAAGCTCGCCCGCCCGCCATTGGTCGGCATCAGCCCCTTTTCGCTCAGGGTCTGCAGCACGATGGCGGTCGAGGACAGCGCAAAGACCAGCCCCACCGCCAGCGCCTGTTCCCAGCCGAGCCCCAGCGCCGGGATGGCCGCCGCCATGATCGCCAGCGTTGTCAGCGTCACCTGCAGCCCGCCAAGCCCGACCAGCCGGGTGCGCATCCGCCAAAGCACCTTAGGTTCCAGTTCGAGCCCGATCAGGAACAGCATCAGCACCACGCCGAATTCGGCGACATGGCGGATATCCTCGACCTCGGCCCCGACGAGGCCCAGCGCCGGGCCGATGGCGATGCCGGCCGCGAGATAGCCGAGAACCGAGCCCAGCCCCAGCCGCGCGGCCAGCGGGACGGCGATCACCGCCGCGGCGAGACAGATCAGGGCGGGAAGCAGGAAGGCATCCATATCTGGGGGAATCCGGGCATCAGAAAAGCGATTTCGTCAAAGCATAGGGGGGACGCCGGCATCCCCCAAGCGAGGTTTGCACCCGGTGTCGCGGAAATCGGCCGGATCAGCCGCCCGGCAGGTCCAGCACGATGTTGCGGCCGTGCTTGACATAGCGCAGCTGGGTTTCGCCGATGGCGGCGACCTGGCCGCCGTCGATGCTGTCGCCGACCTTGACCTTGACGAAGCGGCCGGACGGCAACCGCAGCAGGGCGCGGCGGTCGGCTGACGAGCCGAAGACGCCGATCAGGTTCAGATCGCGCAGGTTGATCGCGTCGGGCAGGGTGGCTTGCTTGGCGACCGAGGCGGTGGTGGGCACCGAGGGGGCGACGGCGGCGGCCGCCGCCGGGACGGCGGGCGCCGCGGCAACGGCGCGCTCTTCGAAATCCGACGGCCGCGAGGCCGGACGCAATGAGGCGACGAGCGCGTTTTCGGGCAGATCTGCCGAGGCCTCGGCCTCGCCTTCGCCATCGGCAAGATCCTCCAGCGCGGCTGTGACCGCGGCGTCGGTATCGAGCGCGGGCGCATCCGCGACCGCTGCCAGATCGCCGGGGCGGGCGCGCGGATGCAGGCCGGGCGCCTCTGCCTCTGCGGGGGGCTCTGTCCGGGCCAGAAGCGTGTCAGGACGGGCGCGGGGAAGCCGCCCGGCCAGCCGCGCGGCCACCGCCGGATCGGCGGGGATGACGGCGGGCGTCGCATCCGTGGCGCTTTCGGTCGCTGGGGCCGTTTCGTTGCTCGGGCGCGCTGGCGGGCGCGGCGTGGGCGCTCCGGCAGAGACGACGATCTCGGGCTCGGTCCCGGCGGTTTCGGCCCGGGACGCATCGTTCGGTGCGACGTCGCGATCGGCTTGCGAGGCCTGATCCGAAGGCGACTCCTCGGGGCTGGCTGCGTCCGGGGCCGGGGTGTTGCGGCCAGTATCGGGGCCAGTATCGGAGCCGGCATCGGGGGCTGCGTCGGCGGGACGGCCGGGTGGCGTGACCTCGGGGCGCGCGTCATAGACCGGCACCCCTTCGGTGGTAATCTCGGCGCCTGCGGCGGTATCGCCGGGCGCGGGCACCGCAACCGGTTCGGGCTCCGGTACCAGCCCGTCGGGCCGCGCTGGCGGCACCACGGCGGGCGACCCGGCATGAACGGTGACACCCTCGGGGGTCAGCGCGCCTTCGGGCGTCGCCTCGACGAGGCCGCGCGCGTCCAGCTCGAAGGTCTGGTCGGGTCCGGGCGGGTCGGCTTGCATCGGCAGCGCCTGATCGACCGCGCGCGCGATCTGCGGATCGGGCAGGTCTTCGGCTTCGGGCGGGCGCGGCGGCGGGTCGATTCCGGCGACGAAAAGATCCTCGATCCGGTCCTGCGGCGGGGCACCCAAGGGATCGGGCGCGCGCTGCCAGATCCCGGTGCTGGCATAGGCTTCCAGCGCCTCGGCAGCCGTCAGCGGTGCGGGAACCAGAGCTTCGGGCGGTGGGGGGGCCTCGGTCGGGCCGGCGGATGCGGGATCGGTGGCGCCCTCTTCAACCGCTCCGGACGTATCGGGGGCCGGGTCCGGCGCGCCGTCGTCGGTTTCGGTCTCGGGAAGCGCTTCCGGGACGGGATCGAGCCCGTCATCCGGCGAGAAGCTGTCATCTTCTTCCAGACCGATATCAGGGCCGACGCCGTCCGGCGCCTGCGGACCCGCCGTGCCGCTGTCGGACGTTGTCGAAGCGGACCCCGAGGCTGGCGACAGATTGGCCGCGGGGGGCGGTGCATCCTCGCCGCGGGTCAGGACCAGGGCGCCAAGGACCAGTGCCGCCGCCACGGCCAGTCCGGCGCCGCCCAGCTTGAGGATCTGTCCCAGGTCCGGCCCGGAAGACGGGCGCTCGGCGGCGCGGAGGTCGAGCCCGCCGAGCGGCCGCGGCGCCGCCCCTGCGCCCTGGGCCGCAACGCGCCGCTGAGGTCCCGGGCGCGAGGCGGGCGCAGGGATCGCGGGGCGCTGTGCGGGGGCCGTGACAGTTGGGCTCGCTGCGGTGGCAGGCGCGACCGCCGGGGCCGCGATCTCGGGCGCCGGGCGCCGGTCCGGCGCGGAGAGGCGAACTTCGGCTTGAGCCGATGCGCCCGGAATACGTGTCGGGCCGGGCGCGGCGGGGCGTTGGGCCGTTTTGGCCTCTGCCGGGGCGTTGGGTCCGATCGAGGCGGCCGCGCCGTCGGCCCGCGCGGGATCGGAGCCAAAGGCCGCCGGAACCGGCGCCGGGTCGATCGCCGGTTGAGGCGGCTTTGCTGGCTTTTCGGCTTCGTCGGGCGGGGGCGCCTTGCGGCGCGGCGCGGTTTCGGCCTTCGGAGCCTTTTGCGGCGCGCGTTCGGGTTCGGCGCGCTCGCCCCCGGTCAGCAACGAAGCGGCTGCGGCAGTGGGTCCGAAGAACGCCTCGCCCTCGAATTTCGAGGCGGGCGGCCGGGCGACGAAACAGACCGGGTCGAACTGATGCGCCCGGGCAAAGGCTTCGGCCTCGGCCAGGGTCTCGCGCGCGACCACCGCCAGCCTGGCGCCGCCCGCCGTCTCCTGCCAGTCGAAGATCAGGTCGCTCACCGCATAGGGGGTCAGCCCGTCCAGCCCGCGCAGCAGGCTCGCGCGCTTCTCGGCGCGGCTGTCGCCCTCTAGGGGAAGCGTCGTGTACAGCACCTGGCTGTCGGGCAGCACCAGCTTGACCAGCGGCCGCCCGTCGGCAAGGTTTCCGGCCGTGGCACGCAGCAGCCGCAGCGTCTCGGCCAGCCCCGGGTCGTGCAGGGACACGTCGCCAAGCGACCGCCAGCCGCCCTTGGCCCGGTGCTGAAGTCCGATCCCGTCCTCGGAGAGCGTCAGCGCGAAATCTGGTTTCATTGCGGCTCTCTACACCGGTTATGCCCCGGGTCCATAGCTCGATCCCGCGGACTATAGCAGGAAACCGCCGACCGGCAGAAGGGGGGACGGCAAAGCGTGACCGTCCGCGACTTGCCGCAGTCCGGTCCAGCGCCACCTAAGGACGACCGAAAGAACGAGGAGATTTTTCATGCGTCTTGCCCCCCTTGCCCTGCTGGTCGCGGTGCTGGCGGTCCCGGTGGCTGCCGCTGCCGCGCCCGAACTGCGCGTGACCGGCACCGGCACCGCCACCGCCGCACCCGACATGGCGACGATCCGGCTGGGCGTGAGCCATGAGGCTCGCACCGCCGTCGAGGCGATGGACCGGGTTTCGGCCGATCTGGCCGACGTGCTGTCCGAACTGCGCGCGGCCGGGCTTGAAGGTCGCGACATCCAGACCTCGGGGCTCAGCCTTTCGCCGGTCTGGACCGACTATTCCAGCGGGTCCGATCGCAAGATCACCGGCTACAGCGCCTCGAACGGCGTCACCGTGCGGGTGCGGGCGCTGGACGGGCTCGGGCCGCTGCTGGACACGGTGATCGGCGAAGGCGCCAACACGCTCGACAGCCTCAGCTTCGGGCTGCAGGACCCCGGCCCGGTCCAGGACGAGGCGCGCCGCGCCGCGGTGGCCGAGGCGATGCGCAAGGCGCGGCTCTTTGCCGAGGCCTTGGGGCAGGGGCTTGGTCCGCTGGTCTCGCTGACCGAAGAGGGGGCCGAGGCGCCGATGCCGATGAAGATGGCCGCCCGGGCGCTGGGCGAGTCGATGCCGATGGCCGAGGGCGAACTGGAGATCGGCGCCACCGTCACCATGGTCTTCGAGCTGAGCGGCGCCGACTAGGCCCAGCGAGAAAGGCCGCGCCCCGGCGGGGACGCGGCCGCTTCGTCAGATCTGCGCCAGCGCCTGGTCGAGATCGGCGATCAGGTCGTCGGCATCCTCGATCCCGATCGAGACGCGCACCACGTCGGGATTGGCGCCTGCTGCGATCTGCTGCTCTTCGGTCAGCTGCGCGTGGGTGGTCGAGGCCGAATGGATCACCAGCGACCGGGTGTCGCCCAGGTTCGCCACATGGCTGAACAGCTGCACCGCATCGACGAACCTGACGCAGGCGTCATAGCCGTCCTTCAGCGCGAAGGTGAACAGCCCGCCGGTGCCCTTGGGGCAGATCCGTTTCGCACGCTCGGCATAGGGCGAGGAGGGCAGCCCGGCATAGGTGACGCGGGCCACCTTGGGATGGTTTTCCAGCCAGCCCGCGACCTTGACCGCATTGGCGCAGTGCTTCTGCATCCGCAGGCTCAGGGTCTCGATCCCCATCAGCGTGTAATGCGCGCCCTGCGGGTTCATCGTCATCCCGAGATCGCGCAGACCGATGGCGATCGAATGGAAGGTGAAGGCCGCGGGGCCGAAGGTTTCGTGGAATTTCAGGCCGTGATAGGCGGGCTCGGGCTGGGAGAGCGACGGGAACTTGTCGCTGGCCGACCAGTCGAATGTGCCGGAATCGACCACCACGCCGCCGGTCACGGTACCGTTTCCGGTCAGGTACTTGGTGGCCGAATGCACGACCAGCGTCGCGCCATGTTCGATCGGGCGGCACAGATAGGGCGTGGCCGAGGTGTTGTCGACGATCAGCGGCAGACCGGCCGCGTCGGCGACCTTGGCCACCGCGTCGAGATCGGTGACATAGCCGCCCGGGTTGGCGACCGACTCGCAGAACACCGCGCGGGTGTCGTCGTCGATGGCGGCCCTGACCGCGTCGAGATCGTCGAAATCGACGAATTTCGCCGACCAGCCGAAGCGCTTGATGGTCTGGCTGAACTGGGTGACCGTCCCGCCGTAAAGCCGGGTCGAGGCGACCACGTTCCGCCCCGGCCCCATCAGCGGGAAGATCGCCATGATCTGCGCCGCATGGCCCGAGGAACAGCAAACCGCGCCGGCGCCGCCTTCCAGCGCCGCCACCCGTTCGGCCAGCACCTGCACCGTGGGGTTGGTCAGCCGCGAATAGATGAAGCCGACCTCTTTCAGCCCGAACAGCGCCGCCGCATGGGCGGCATCGCGAAAGACATAGGAGGTGGTCTGATAGATCGGCACCTGGCGCGCGCCGGTGGCCGGGTCGGGCTTGGCCCCGGCATGGATCTGCAACGTATCGAACCCGTACGGACGCTCTTGGCTCATCGGATCGGAACTCCCCTGTTCCCGGTTTTTCGAAGCATTAGGCCATCGCCTTGCACCGGGCAACACGAGCCGCCTGAAAAGAACACCCGTCCCGCGCGTACCCGCGCCCGGCGAACGCCGGACCGGCGGGCGGCAGCTGCGCGCACCCCTGTCCTTCTTCTTGGCTTAAATACCCCGACACCGTCCTCACAACGCGCCCAGATGGCGAAGCAGCGCGGCCAGCTCGCCGCATTCGGCCGGACCCAACGCCGCCTGTGGCGCAACCGGCGCGCCGACCTCGAACCCCTGCAAGGTCAGCCCCGCCTTGATCGCCGCGGCAAGATTGTGGCGTGCGAAAGCCTCGTTCACCGCCCAGAGCCGCCGTTGCAGCGCCATCGCCGCCTCCCAGTCCTTCGCGCGGCACAGCCGGTACAGTTCGGCGCTTTGCCGGGGCACGATGCAGGACGGTCCCGCCATCCAGCCAAGCCCGCCGATCATCATCACCGCGACCGTGACATGCGACGAGGCCGCGAAGATCCCCAGCCGGTCCTCGACCCGGTTCAGCACCGACAGAAGCCGCCCGGTATTGGTCGAGGCATCCTTCAGATAGGCGATGCGGGGATGGTGGCTGAGCGTCTCGATGGCCGAAAGGCTGAGGTCGGAGCGCTGGAAATTCGGGTTGGTGTAGATCGTCACCGGCAGGTCGGTAGCCTCGGCCAACGCGGTGAAATAGGCGACGACCCCGGCATCGGATACCGGGAAATAGGCCTCCATCACGCCAAGGATGCCATCCGCGCCCAGCGCCGCCCAGTCCCGCGCCTGCGAGACCGCGTCGGCCGTGGCGGTCGAGGCGACGCCCGCGATCACCGGCACCCGTCCGGCCACGGCCTCGACCACGGTTTCGACCACCGCGGCTTTCTGCGCGCGCGTCAGATAGGCAAACTCGCCGGTCGACCCCAGGGGGCAAAGCCCTTGCACCCCGGCACCGATCAGATGATCGCAAAGCCGCGCCAGCACCGGCCGGTTGACCTCGCCGGTCTCGGTCAGCGGCGTCGGCAGATAGGGGATCACCCCATGAAGGTCCTGTCTCATCGGGTCCTCGTCAGTCGGTCCAGAGCTTTTTTCTTTTCAGCTGGTTGCGGATCGCCTGTTCCTTTCGTGGCAGATCGGCGCGGTCGAAAAGCGCCCGCGCCTCGGCGCCCTTGCCGCGATACAGGAACCGCCGCATCGGCGGATGCGCCTTGAGCACCCGCTTGATCCGGTTGGGGGCCGCCGCCGCCTCCATCGCCGCGATCGCCCGGTCGCTTTCGCGCGCATAGAACAGCGGCAGCCGCCGCCAGTGGCAGGTGATGTCGCCGTCGAGTCCGTCAAGCTCCGGTCCGGGCCGCCCGCCGCCCTCGGCATGGATCGTCAGCGGCAAGGCGACCTGATCGAGCCAGGGATCGAGCGGCTGGCACACCAGTTCGGGCGGCGGGTCGTCGCGGATCGCGGTGGCGTAGTCCAGAAACCGCTGTCCGAAGCGGCGCGGGCAGCCGGCAAAGAACCAGCCCGCGTTGAAATAGAGATAGCGCCGCCAGTGATCGACCGGCCGGCCGGGATCGAGCGAGCTGTCGAAATCGAGCCCAAAGCGCGCGTAAAGCGCCCGCCAGATCGCATCGGGGCCGGGGCCGTAAAGGGTGGGCACGGGCCAGGTGCCCTCGCGCCGCATCGAAGCCGAGGGCCGGGCAAAGTCGATCTTCAGCGCCGAGAGCGCGCCCATGACCAGCGTGTCGCTGTCGAAGAACAGGAAGGGTTCATCCTGCGGAAGCGCCAGCAACGCCTCGATCTTGTTGCCGTAGGGATAGGCGGCCCCGAAGACCCGGGACTCGAAGGGCAGGATCTCGGCCCCGAGATCGGGCAGCAGGTCCCGGGCCGCCGGATCGGCGATTCCGGGATCGTCGGGCCAAAGCGGGCCGGGCTGCGGCTCGGCCACGAAAAGCCGCCCGGAAAAGTCCGGGTCGGCGGCGCGCAGCGAGGCTGCGAACAGCACAGCCTCGTAGGTCAGGCGCCCGGCCTGGCCCACCACCACGATATTGACTGCGGGCGTCCTCGCCTCGGTCATGTCATCCCCCGTCCTGGCGCCAGTATAGGGCGCGGCGGGGCGGGCCGAAACGCAAACGCGCCGCCCGTGACGGGGCGGCGCGTCGTTCCGGTGGGCTGTCGGGCCTCAGCGACCGGCGATCAGGCCCATCTGTTCGAGCTTGAGGATCACCTGCTGGGCGCAGTTATCGACGTCGATCCCGGTGGTGTCGACCCGGAGCTCGGGCGTCTCGGGCGCCTCATAGGGGTCCGAGATGCCGGTGAATTCCTTGATCTTGCCTTCGCGGGCCAGTTTGTAGAGCCCCTTGCGGTCGCGCGCCTCGCATTCTTCCAAGGGCGTGGCTACATGCACCTCGCAGAAGGCGCCATAGGCCTCGATCATCTCGCGCACGCCGCGCCGCGTCGCCGAATAGGGCGCGATCGGGGCGCAGATGGCGATGCCGCCGTTCTTGGTGATCTCGGAGGCGACATAGCCGATGCGGCGGATGTTGATGTCGCGGTGTTCCTTCGAGAAGCCCAGTTCCGAGGACAGATGCTTGCGCACCACGTCGCCATCCAGAAGCGTCACTGGACGGCCGCCCATCTCCATCAGCTTGACCATGACCGCATTGGCGATGGTCGACTTGCCCGAGCCCGAAAGCCCGGTGAAGAAGACGGTAAAGCCCTGCTTCGACCGCGCGGGACGGGTCTTGCGCAGCTCGGCCACCACTTCGGGGAAGGAGAACCATTCCGGGATCTCCAGCCCTTCGGCCAGACGGCGGCGGAGTTCCGTGCCCGAGATGTTCAGGACGGTCACGCCCTCTTCGATCTCGTCGGCGGGCTCGTACTGGGCGCGTTCCTGCACATAGACCATGTGCCGGAAATCGACCATCTCGATGCCGATCTCGTCTTGGTACTGGCGGAACAGCTCCTGCGCGTCATAGGGGCCGTAGAAATCCTCGCCGGCCGAGTTCTTGCCCGGGCCGGCATGGTCGCGGCCGACGATGAAATGGGTGCAGCCGTGGTTCTTGCGGATCAGCCCGTGCCAGACCGCCTCGCGCGGACCGGCCATCCGCATCGCGAGGTTCAGCAGGCTCATCGTGGTGGTGGCCTGCGGGTACTTGTCCAGCACCGCCTCGTAGCAGCGGACGCGGGTGAAGTGATCGACATCGCCCGGTTTGGTCATGCCGACGACCGGATGGATCAGCAGGTTGGCCTGCGCTTCCTTGGCGGCGCGGAAGGTCAGTTCCTGGTGGGCGCGGTGCAGCGGGTTCCGGGTCTGGAACGCCACGATCCGGCGCCAGCCGAGCTTGCGGAAATAGGCGCGCAGCTCGTTCGGGGTGTCGCGGCGGGCGCGGAAATCGTAATGCACGGGCGGCTGAATGCCGGTCACCGGGCCGCCCAGATAGATCCGGCCCGCGGTGTGGTGCAGGTAATAGACCGCCGGATGCGCCAGATCGTCGGCGCCGAAGACCTTTTCGGCCTCGCGATGCTTGTCGGGCTCCCAGCGCGAGGTCACGGTCATGGTGGCGAGGATCACGCCTTCCTGGTCGCGCAGCGCAATGTCCTGCCCGATCTCGATCTTGTCGGCGAACTCGGTCGAGACGTCGAGCGTGACTGGCATCGGCCAGAGCGTGCCGTCCTCAAGCCGCATCCGCTCGACCACGCTGTCGTAATCGGCCTGGTCGAGAAAGCCCTTCAGCGGGTTGAACCCGCCATTCATCAGAAGTTCCAGATCGCAGATCTGGCGCGGCGTCAGGTCCCAGCTGGGCAGGTCGCCGGCTTCGACCTTCAGTTTCTGGGCGCTTTCGTGGGAGACATAAAGTTCGGGGATCGGAGCGAGGTTTGAAATCGACATAACTGGACCTGGTGATTCATGCGGAATGCGCGGCAGGGCGGGCCGTGGGCCCGGGTCGGGTGCGGCTTATCCCGCAACCCGCGCGCGTTGCAAGCCATTGCCCCGGGAATCTCTCAAAAAGGTTAGGCGCGCCGGATTTTCGACAATATATGCGCTTTTCTTCGCAGATTGGCAGTGCCCGCGAAACAGGGTCGTGTCGGCTCCGCCCATCGTGGAACAGTCGTGCCGGGACGGTGCGGCGGTTCAGGGCTCGGTCGACAGTTCGGGCATCAGCTCGGGCCAGGGGCGCGCCTCTCCGGCGGGCGCGACCAGAGGCGGGGCCGGGTCGAACAGCACCAGATGGGTCAGCTCGGGTCGGCTGCGCGACGGGTACAGCATGCCCTGGGCGTTGCGGGCGCGCGCGGCGTCGGAAAAGGCCCAGGTGGGCGAGGGGCTGCCAAGGGCGCGGATATCCTGCCAGACGACCGAGGCCCGGGTCGGATCGGGCAGGGCGCGCAGATCGACCAGCCGCTCGGCCGAGACCGAAAGCGGCTGGATCATCCGCGCGGCGGCGCCGGGTCCAAGATAGCGGGCGATGGCCACGCCCGCGCCTTCGGGCGTGAGCGAGGCGTAAAGCACGGCCTGGCCCGAATGGTGGAACCGGCCCTCGGGGCTCTGGACCGGGGCGCAGGGCGCGGCGGCCCGCTCGGCGGGCAGGATCCGCCAGACGATACCCTTGAACGCGATCACGCCTCCTGCGGAACCTCCGCGCCATGGCCAAGCGGCAGGGTCATGTCCTTGCCCTCGTCGAGCCCGGCCTCGGCAAGGAAGCGTTCGGCCTCCAGCGCCGCCATGCAGCCCATGCCCGCCGAGGTCACGGCCTGACGGTACTTGTGGTCGGTCAGGTCGCCCGCGGCGAAGACGCCCGGGATCGAGGTGGCGGTCGAGTCGGGCCGGGTCACCACATAGCCGCCCATATGGGTTTCAAGCTGGTCCTTCACCAGCTCGGAGGCCGGGGCGTGGCCGATGGCGATGAAGACGCCCTTGCAGGCGATCTCGCGGGTCTCGCCGGTCTCGACATGGCGAACCCGGATGCCCTCGACGCCCAGCGGCGTCTCGCTGCCCAGCACCTCGTCGAGATTGTGGTCCCAGAGGACCTCGACCTTGGGATGGGCGAACAGCCGTTTCTGCAGCACCTTTTCGGCGCGGAGCGTGTCGCGGCGGTGGATCAGCGTGACCTTCGAGGCGAAATTGGTCAGGAACAGCGCCTCTTCCACGGCCGCATTGCCGCCGCCGATCACCACGACCTCCTGGCCGCGATAGAAGAACCCGTCGCAGGTTGCGCAGGCCGAGACGCCGAAGCCCTTGAACTTCTCTTCCGAAGGCAGGCCCAGCCATTTCGCCTGCGCGCCGGTCGCGAGGATCACCGCGTCGCAGGTATAGGTGGTGCCGCTGTCGGCAAAGGCGGTGAAGGGCCGCTTCGACAGATCGAGCCGCGAGATGTAGTCGGACACGATCTCGGCGCCCATGGCACGGGCATGGGCCTCCATCTTGACCATCAGGTCGGGGCCCTGGATCTCGGTCTCGCCGGGCCAGTTCTCGACCTCGGTGGTAATGGTCAGCTGGCCGCCGGGCTGGATGCCTTGGATCAGCACCGGGTCCAGCATCGCGCGCGAGGCATAGACGGCGGCGGTATAGCCCGCCGGGCCCGACCCGATGATCAGCACGCGGACATGTCTTTGCTTGGTCACTTGCAGATACCTTTCTGATGCCCGGACGTTTATAAATGGGGCCATGGGGGATGGCAAACGTGGCTTCGGGCCGGGCTTTGCACAAGTGGGGGAAGGATTTTCGATGGATCGAGTCATTCTGGCGGTCGCCCTGGCATTGGCCGCGGCACCTGCGGCACGGGCTCAGGACGCCGCGGGCGGGGATACCGCACAACAGACCGGCTCCGTGACGATGCCCGAGCATTGCGCGGTTCTGGACAGCTCCGGGATCATCTCGGTGGTGGTCTGCGACGGTCCGCGGGACGAGGCCACCTTTGCCGAGGCGGGCCGGGCGGCCTGCGGCGCGCGGCGGCCCTGCGGGGCCTGGATCTGGCCCTCGCGCGATGTGGCTCCGGCACAGGCACCGGCCAACCATGACGGGCTGACCCAGGCCGAGGTGGTGACGTCCTACGGCGTCTGGGTGGCCGAGCGCGAGCTTTTCGTCCGGATCGAGCGGGCCGAGTGACGGTCGCCTGCGGACCGGACCGAAGACAGGAAAGGCCCGCGCGGTGACGCGGGCCTTCCCATGTCGCGTTCAGGCCGTTCGGCCCCGCCCCGATTGCGGGACAGGTCGGCGGCTGGGTCAGGCCGCGGCGCCGCGGCGGCGGAGGAAGCCGAAGGCGCCGAGCCCGGCCAGCAGCATCGGCATCGCCGCCGGCAGCGGAACCACGCCGGTATTGCCGCCGGTATCGTCGATCACCTGACCGATCTTCGCCTCGATCGCCGCGCCATAGGCGGTGAAATTGGCGACCGGGATCACGAAGCCCGTCGTCGTCGCGTTCGGCAGGTTGTCGAGATCGGTCGCGATCACCCCGGCATCCGCATCACCGCTGGTGCCCAGCCCCGCGATCCGTGCCATGTAGCCTTGCGCGGAAGAACTGCTGACGCCGCTGCCGACCGCCTCGAAGCTGATCCCGTCGATACCCGAGGTATGCGCGGCCAGCGCGGCGGCTTCGGTAGCGGACTGCGAGTTCGGAGACCCGTCCGTGGTGATGTTGATCAGGCTGGTGGCGCCGAGCCCGCCGTCGTTGACGAAAAGATTGGTGATGTAGGTAATGGCCCCGGCGGTGTCGGTTCCGCCGTTGTCCTTGTAGGCGCTCAGCACCTGGGTCTGGATCGAGGCGATATTCGCCGCGGTCACGATCGTCGGCGGGACGGCCGTGTAGGACCCGTAGCCGTAAGAGGTCACCGCCACGCGGTACTGGTTTTCGCCGCTGGTCGGGATTTGCGACAGAGCGGCCGACAGGGCCGATGCCGCGCTGCTGAAGTCCGATGAACTCACGCTGCCCGACCCGTCCAGCACGAAGCCGAGGTCGATGACGGCAGCGCTGGAGGCCCCTGCGCCAAACAGAATGCAGACTGCCGTGGTTGCCCCCTTGAGGGCACTTTTCGTATTCATAATGATGTTCCTTCCTACAATAATGGAAGGGGCAGCAAAGATAACAATTTTCCCGAAACGGGATGTACCCCCCTAGCATACCCCTACGGCAAGCCTCGCCGAATGTTCTCGTTGCGGCAAGCGATTCGAGCCCATTCGGCCGGTTTTCGGTATTGCCGCCCGGTCCGGCTGGCGCTACGGGTGCCGATGCGCTCCCGTTGGCCCTGCCGGTCTGCAGATCGCGATCTGCGTTGCGGGCCGGGCCCGGGAAATTTATATATCTTGCGCGGCCGGGAAATATTATTGCGCGGAGGGGCGCGCAAGCATATGATCCGCGAAAAAAGAACCGAAGGAGCAGCCATGCCCGGCAGCCGACTTGACGCCATCGACCGCAAGATTCTTGCCGAACTGCAGGCGGACGGGCGGATGACCAATGTCGAACTGGCCCGACGCGTCGGGATTTCGGCTCCGCCCTGCCTGCGCCGGGTGCGCACCCTGGAAGAGGCCGGGTTCATCCGTGGCTATCACGCCGATATCAACACCCGCGAACTGGGCTTCGAGGTTCAGGTCTTCGCCATGGTCGGTCTGCAAAGCCAGGCCGAGGCCGATCTGTCCCGGTTCGAGGCGCGCTGTCGCGCCTGGCCGCTGGTCCGCGAATGTCACATGCTGAACGGCGAGGTCGATTTCATCCTGAAATGCGTGGCGCCCGACCTCTCGACCTTCCAGAGCTTCCTGACTGAGGAACTGACCGCCGCCGAGAACGTGGCCAGCGTCAAGACCTCGCTGGTGATCCGCTGCGCCAAGGATGAACCGGGCGTGCCCTTCGACGTGCTCGAGGCACGGCTGAGCAAGAGCGCCTGACCAAGGGCGCCCGGGTCGTCGGTCGGCCCGTTCCGGTGGCGGCAGGGATCAGGCGGCGTTCAGCCCGTCCAGTTCGAAGGCGGTCAGGCGCGCGACCGACATCGCGCCGAATCCGGAAAATCCGCTGACATGAGGAAAGAGCGACAGAAACCGCATCCGGTTGGCATTGTCGATCAGGATGCTGGCGTTCTCGCCGGGGTGATAGCTTTCCACCTCGACGCCATTGGCCAGCAGCACCTGCTGGCCGCTCAGCGCCAGATGGAAGACGCGGGTCGGCCGCACGACGCGCAGCGCGATCAGCGCCATGCCGTCAACGAAGCCGGTGGCGGGGGCGAAGGCGGCATCCGTTCCCGTCAGGGCGCGGCAGCCCGGATGGCGGACCAGCATCCGCGCCCGGGGGCCAAGCACCAGATCGGGCATCGGCCGCCCCAGCCCCAGGCTGTCGGCGGTGATCCGGGTCAGAACCGGGATCTCGCCGCGCCGGTCGGTCGGCGGGGTCAGAACGGTCGATCCGATCCAGAGCAACGTTTGCGGCCCGGCTCCGGCGGTCTCGACGGTCATGCCGGGCGCCAGATCCTCGACCGCGACCGGGCCTTGCGGGGTGGCGATCAGGGTGCCGTGCGCAAAGGCGCAGAACGCCTCGTCGACATGCGGGTCGGCGGGCATGGCGCGGGCAAAATCCTGGGGTGTGCCGTCCGGGGTCATCCCGCGGACTTCGTAGCGGCGCATCGCCGGTTGCGGCGCGGCGGCAAAAGACGCGGCCAGGGCCTGCGGCGGGACAAAGCTGGAGCTGCCACCGTAGTGGGTTCCCATGCGATCGTTCCTTTCGGTCCGGTCACATCTGCCATGGCCCCCACCAAGACGCAGATAGACGAAGTCAGTTTGCCAGAGCGCCGGAGGGGCGTCAAAGCCCTCGCGCAATTGCCCTTGGAGCAGGAGACAGCGACCGCCAAGGGCGCGCACTGTTGCCAGAAGCGGTCAGAATTCGATCCGGCTGCCGACCACCAGGCCGATCGACGGGTCGTTATGGACCCCGACGATTCCCCCCAGCCGCAGCCAGGTGCCCTTTCCGATCCGGCGCGAGACGGCGGGCGACAGCTTGACCGTCCGCGGTTCGGTGGCGGTATCCTCGCCCCATAGCTCCAGCGTCAGCTGGGTCCGTGGGTTGGGCATGACGCCCAGCGTGATGTCGAGCTTGTAATCGACCAGCGCGCTTTGCGGGCGGGTATCGGTGCGGGCGTCCAGATTGATCCAGCCGCTGCCGTCGGGGGTGGTGAAACCGGTGCCCCAGCTCAGGCCCGTCCGGATCACCGGCTCGGTCAGCCCGCCCGGCGCGCCCGTCGCCCCGGCCCCGAATTCGGTCGCAAGCCGCCCCGGCAGCCAGCCGATCCCGGACCCGAACCGCAGGAACAGGATCGCCTTCCAGTCGTCGGCGTCATCGCCCTGGCCCGCGTCGAGCCCCAGCGTCAGCTTGGGCGTCAGCCCGTATTCGCCATAAAGCGAGCCGTAGCCCCACTGGCTGCCATAGGTCCGGTCGCGATCCGCCTCGTAGGAAAAGGACAGAAGGCCTGCACCCTTTTCCTTCAGCCAGGCCCCGGCCGAGACCGGTTGCGCAAGGGCAAGAGCCGCCAAGGCCGCCGGAGCGATCCGGGCGCCGTGCGACGGACGGGACGCAGGGGGACCGCCGGGGTGCATCGCGGGCTCCTTTCGCCGCAAGCTTCGGTCAAACATGGTTAACCCAGGGTTAAGCACAAGCCTGACGCGAGCCTAGCACGGGGCGGCCGACCTCGCGCCCGGCCTGACGCCAGGGCATGCGGCGCGTCCGCCGTTGTGGCCGGGGCGGCACAGAAAGGCCCTTCCGGGCGGATCGAGCCCGCGCGGATTGGGGCTGTGCATCCTCGCGCGCTGCGGTATTCTGCGGCGCGGCATGGCAGACGGGGGAGCACATGGCTGGCACGATCATCACCATCGCCCAGCAGAAGGGCGGGTCGGGCAAGACCACGCTTGCGGCCAATCTCGCCGTGGCCTTCCGGCGCCGGGGCATGGCCGTCGCGCTGATCGACACCGATCCTCAGGGCAGCCTCGGCCGCTGGTTCATGGCCCGGCTGGAAGGGCGCGAGGCGCCCGACATGGAATTCTCGACCGCGTCGGCCTGGGGCGTCGGCTACGAGACCGCCAAGCTGGCCCGCGCCCATGACGTGGTGCTGATCGATACGCCGCCCAAGGCCGACAGCGATCTGCGCCCGGCACTCCGTGCCGCCGATCTGGTGCTGGTGCCGGTCGCGGCCTCGCATGTCGATCTTTGGGCGACCGAGGGCGTGCTGGATCTGGCCCGGCGCGAGGACAAGCCCGCGATCGTGGTTCTGAACCGGCTGAAAGCCAATACCCGGCTTGCCGCCGAGGTGGCCGAGACGGCAGGCGGCATGGATGCGGCGCTGGCGGCTGTGCGGCTGGCCAATCGCGTGACCTATGCCGAAACGCTGGGCCGCGGCCTCGGCGTGCAGGAGGCGGGTCGCAAGGGCCCCGCCTCGGACGAGATCGACGCGCTGGCCGAAGAGGTTCTGGCCGCGCTGGCCGACTGAACCCTACCAGCCCTCGGTGCCGGGGCCGCCCTTGACGATGCCCAAAAGGTTGGGCGTGACCCAGCCGCCATAGAACCCGCCCGGCTGCGGTGTCGCGGCGACGCCGCCGACGCGGCAGGCCTCGACCTTCCCGGCATAGAAGGCGACATGGTCCCTCAGCGCCGCGAAGGCGGGGGTCGGGTCCGGATAGCTCCAGCCCGCGCCCGGCGCGGTGCGCCCGCCCGCGGTCAGGTCGAAATAGGCCGCCCGGCCCTTCCATTCGCAAAAGCTTCGCCCCGCGCCCGGCCGCAGCACCCCGGGCGCCACGTCCTCGGGCGGAAAGTAATAGGTCGGGGCGTGGTGGGTTTCGAGCACGCGCAGACCGCGCCGGGTCCGCGCGACAAGCGCGCCGCCAAAGACGACCTCAAGCGTCTCGCCAACGGGTTCGAGCGCGGGCGGACGGGGATAGGCGCGGACATCTTCGGGCAGCAGGACCATGGTCGGCAAATAGCCCGGCGCGCCGGGGCCGCAAGCCGTCTGGCCCGGCCCGGGACCGGCGCGCGAATTGACGGCGCCGCCCGGGCGCGGCAGGTTCGGGGCATGACCAGAGCCTTTCTCGTTCTCGGGGCGGCGATGCGGGCGCCCGGCCAGCCGGGTCCGGCGCTGATCCGCCGGGCCGAGCATGCGGCGGCCCTGTGGCGCGCGGCCCCCGAGGCGTTGATCCTGGCCTCGGGCGCGGGCGGCGAGGCCGAGGCGATCGTGGCGATCTGCCGGGCTGCGGGCGTGCCGCCCGACCGGCTGATCTGCGAGACCCGGGCGCGGAGCACCGCCGAGAACCTGGCTTTCTGCCGCCCGATCCTCGCGGCGCGGGGCATCGCGCGGGTGACGCTGGTCACCGATGGCTATCACGCGCCCCGGGCGCTGTTTCTGGCGCGGCGGGCCGGGATCGAGGCCGATGCCGACAGCCCCGCGCGCCCGGCGGGGCCACCCGGCCGTCACGCCATGCGATTGCTGCGCGAGGCAGCGGCGGTTGCCAAGGCGCTGGCGCTCAGCGCGACACGCCGACCGTGACGCGGTCGCCGCGCCCGTTCTGACCCCAGATCCGGACCACCACGGTGGCGTCTCCGGCCATCAGGTCGCGCGCGGCGGCCGGGTCGATGCTGCCGCGCATCACCATCTGTTCCATGGCACCGCGGTTCTCGGCGCTGGCGAAGAAGCGGTCGCCCCGGTCGCCGGGGTCGCGCCGCCCGAAGCGGTGGAAATTGGCGCGGTCCTGACGCAGCACCTGCCAGGGCGCGGTCAGCCGCGCCCCCTTGGAATTGTAGAGATCCTGAGGGCCGATAGTGGCCACGTATTCTTCCAGAAGATCATCAGCCTTGGCCGCGCCCGATGACAGGCACAGCGCCAGAGCCGCCGCAGCGGCGGGAAGGACGGGTGTCATGGCAACATCCCCCTTTTGCCTCATTCGTTGATGCGCGCTTCCGGCCTCAGGCTTGGCTCCAAGGCGTTAGCGAAAGGTTGACCGCCCAGTGACGCCGCCGCGTCAGTCGAAGCTGGCGGCGACCTCGTACATCACCGGCTCGAAGCTCTTGCACAGGTCGGCAAAGCGCCGGGTGCGCACCCGCATCTCGTCGCTGCGCAGCATCGCCTGGAAATCCTCGCGCCGCCGCCATTGCGAATAGTTTGCGATCCGGGTCTGGGCGTCGTTCACATGCAGCGCCGCGCCGATGAAGCCGGGTTGCTTCGAGATGAACTCGGCCAGCGCCGTCTGCAACTCGTCCAGCAGGTCCTGGCAGGTGCCGGGCGTCACCTCGAAGGTGGTGATGATGGTCTGCAGGTCTGCCTGGGGGGTGATCTGGGGCATGGTGGTCTCCGATCTGTCCTGGGTCGGGTTGGTGCTCAGCGCACGACGTGAACGGCGCAAGGGGCGTGGCGCACCACGCGGGCGGCGGTCGAGCCGAGGAAATAGTCCTTCAGTTCGGGCCGATGCGAATGCATGACGATGCAGTCGACGCCATGGCGTTCGGCATAGTCGACGATGGTCATCCCGGCATGGCCGGTCACCACCCGGATCTCGACATCGCCGACACCCGCCAGCGCGCCGGTCAGTTCCGCTCTGATCGTCGCGCGGGTCTCTGCTTCCTGCCCTTCGGGAAGATATTGCGCCATGTAGGGCGGGATCGCCTCGGCCACGGTCAAGACCGTGATCGTCCCGTCCGCGGCACGCAGCCGCCGCGCGATCTCCAGCACATCGGCCAGATCGGGCGCATGGTCCACTGCCACGGGAACAAGAATATTGGCATACATCGCTTCGGCACCTCCCCGCCTGACGCCGAGCATCGCAGCGCTTCGGCCCGCGATCCTTGACGCAAATCATGTGCTTGCAGCCTAGAGATGTCGGAAGGCGGTGGGAACCGGTTTCGCGCGACCCAGCGCCCCGGGGACGGTTCGCGCCCTCGGTCTGCGTCCTCAGTCTTCTGCGGGCGCGGCCAGCTGGCCCTGCACATGCTGCACGATGGCGTCGAGAATGGCGATGCGATGCGCCCCGGGCGGACGGATCGCGTAATAGCCGACGCCGATTCCCGGCAGGAAAGGAATGCCGACCAGGGCGACTCCGGCCGCGCGGATCGAGATTTCGTCGACGATCGCGATCCCCATCCCGTCAGCCGCGAAATGGCAGCAGTTCAGCATCGAGCTTTCGACGAGGCTTGCCGGCGCGGCGGTGGCCTGCGCCAGCGCGGTGTCGAGCGCGAGCCGGACCGGCGAGTTCCGTCCCGGGATCAGCAGCCTCTCGCCCGCGAGATCGTCGGGGGTACAGACCGCGCGTCCGGCCAGCGGATGGCCGGGCGGCACTGCCGCGACCGCCGTCATCTGGCGCAGGCGCTGGGCGCGGGCATCCATGCGCTGGCGGCGATAGACGAAGCCGATGTCGTATTGCGCATTCTCGACCATGTCCCAGATGTGGCGGCTGTTTTCGACATCGATCACCAGCGGCACGTCGCGGCGGTCGCCGATCACCTCTCGGATGGCGCGTTGCAGATAGGGGCGCACCAGGGAGGTGACGGTGCCGATCCGGATCACGACGTTCTTGTGATCGCGGATGTCCTCGGCGGCCTGGGCGATCTGGTCGAGCCCGAGATAAAGCCGTTCGACCTCGCGATAAAGCAGCGTCGCCTCGGGCGTCGGATCGAGCCGGGCGCCGCGCCGCTGAAACAGCGACAGCCCGATGGTGTCCTCGAGGTCGCGGATCAGACGACTCACCGCGGGCTGGGTGACATGCATGGCGGCAGCGGCCGAGGTGATGCCGCCGGTCATCATCACGCTTCGAAACGCCTCGATCTGCCGGTGGCGCAACCGCATGATCTTATTCCTGTATAACATTCACGCATGATGCAGACACTAAATACAATTTCATGCCGATTCCCGAAATGGCTAATTTTTGATCGGCCCTGCGCGGAAGACACGGGTCGCCCTTGTGAGCCGCGCCCCTGTGATACGGAGGACTATCCGGATGAAACACGTTGCCTCTGCGGCCATCCTCGCGGCCTTCGCCGCCCTTGCGCCCAGCCTCGTGTCGGCGCAGGCGCTGACCATCGGTCTGGCGGCCTCGACCACCTCGATGGACCCGCAATTCTATGTCGTCGGCCCGAACAGCGCGATGGCGCGCAACATCTTCGACGGGCTGGTCAACCAGGACGACAAGCAGCAGATCCAGCCGGCGCTGGCCGTCTCCTGGAGCGTGATCGACGACACCACCTGGGAATTCAAACTGCGTGAAGGCGTCACTTTCCACGACGGCAGCGACTTCACCGCCGAGGATGTGGTGGCCAGCCTCAACCGGGTTCCGCTGGCCTCGAAGAACAGCCCCAGTTCCTTCATGCCCTATGTCAAGGCGATCACCTCGGTCGAGGCGGTCGATCCGCTGACCGTGCGGATCACCACCGCCGAGCCGACGCCGCTTTTGCCGAACGATCTCAGCCGGATCGCGATCCTGCCCGCCGAGGATGCCGGGGTCACGACCGAAGAGATGAACGCGGGCAAGGGTGTGATCGGCACCGGGCCGTTCAGGTTCGTGTCCTGGGTGCCGGACAGCGAGGTCAAGGTCGCCCGCAACGACGCGTACTGG
The DNA here is from genome assembly GCF_003053725.1 of Rhodovulum kholense. GTDB lineage: Bacteria > Pseudomonadota > Alphaproteobacteria > Rhodobacterales > Rhodobacteraceae > Rhodovulum > Rhodovulum kholense. The sequence goes on along the minus strand of NZ_QAYC01000018.1, from coordinate 14,354 downwards.
GCCGGTCCCGCCGCCTGGGAAGACGTGACCTTCAAGATCTTCAAGAACAACAGCGCCCGGGTTGCGGCGATGCTGTCGGGCGATGTCGACATGATCGAGAGCATCCCGACCGCCGATACCCGCCGCCTGAAATCTTCCGGCGATCTCAAGGTGGTCTCGGTTGCGGGCAACCGGGTGATGTATCTGCACATGGATCAGGGCCGCGAGGTGTCGCCCTTCGCCACCGGGCCTGACGGCAAGAACCCGCTGCGCGACGAACGGGTCCGCCGCGCGCTGTCGCTGTCGCTGAACCGCGAGGCCATCGTCGACCGGATCATGGACGGTCAGGGCGTGCCCGCGGGCCAGCTCGTGCCCGAAGGCTATTTCGGCTACGATCCGTCGATCGGGGTCGATCCCTACGATCCGGCGAAGGCCAAGGAACTGCTGGCCGAGGCGGGCTATCCCGACGGCTTCAAGCTGACCTTCCACGCCTCGAACGACCGCTATCCCAATGACAGCCGCGTGGCCCAGGCCATCGGCCAGTTCTTCAGCCGGATCGGCATCGACACCTCGGTCGAGACCCTTCCCGCCAGCGTCTATTTCTCGCGCGCCTCGAACCTCGAATTCAGCTTCATCATGGGTGGGGCCGCGGTCGAGACCGGCGAGGCCTCGGGCGTGCTGGGGCCGCTTTTGGAAACCTATGGCGACAGCGCCGGGCGCGGCAACCGCGGCCGCTATTCCAACCCCGAGTTCGACGCGACCCTGCAGCAGGCGCGCCAGACCCTCGACGATGCGACCCGCCGCGAGCTGCTGCAAAAGGCCACCCGCATCGCGATGACCGACCTTGGCGTGATCCCGGTCTTTTACCTCGCCAATACCTGGGCGCTCGAGGACGGGATCGACTATCCGGGCCGGTCCGACGGCTACACGCTGGCCTATGAGGTCCGCCCGGAATGAGCGCGGATGCGGGCCCGGCCTTTCGCGGCGTCTTTCCCTATCTGGTCTCCCCGCTCGACGCGTCGGGCGGGGTCCGGGAGGACGTTCTGGCCGCGCTTGTCGAGCGGCTGATCGCGGCGGGGGTTCACGGGCTCGCGCCGCTCGGCAGCACCGGCGAATTCGCCTATCTCTCGAACGATCAGCGGCTTGCCGTCGCGACGGCCACGATCCGTGCCGCCAAGGGCCGGGTGCCGGTGGTGCCGGGCGTCGCCTCCACCTCGACGGCAGATGCGGTGGCGCAGACGCGCGCCATGGTCGCCGCCGGGGCCGACGGCATCCTCGCGATCCTCGAGGCCTATTTCCCGGTCGGCGAGGCGGGCGTCGAGGCCTATTTCACCGCCATCGCCGAGGCCGCCGAGGGCCTGCCGGTGGTGCTTTACACCAATCCGAACTTCCAGCGCTCGGACCTTACGCTGCCGGTGATCGACCGGCTGAGCCGGGTGCCGAACATCCGCTACATCAAGGATGCCTCGTCCAATACCGGGCGGCTTCTGTCGATCCTGAACCGCTGCGGCGACCGGATCGAGGTCTTCGCCGCTTCGGCCCATATCCCGGCCTGCGTGATGCTGATCGGCGGCGTCGGCTGGATGGCGGGTCCGGCCTGCATCGTCCCCGAGCAGAGCATCGCGCTGTACGACGCGGCCCGCGCGGGCGACTGGGCGCGGGCGATGGAGGTGCAGCGTTCGCTCTGGCGCATCAACGAGCTTTTCGCCCGCCATTCGCTGGCGGCCTGCATCAAGGCCGCGCTCGAGTTGCAGGGCTTCGACGTGGGCGACCCGGTCGCCCCGCAGGTCCCGCTCGACGCGACGGCCCGCGACGAACTTGCCGAGGCGCTTGGCGCCATCGGCGCCCTGTGACCGGCCCCGCCGGGTTCACCTCTTCGATGGACGGCACTCCCATGACGGCTTCTCTTCCTGTCATCTTCGACTGCGATCCCGGAATCGACGACAGCATTGCGCTTTTGGGCGCCTTCGTCGCGCCCGAGCTCGATATCCGGGCGATCCTGCCGGTCTGCGGCAACCAGCCGCTGGACCGGACGCTGCGCAATGCGCTGCAGATCTGCGAACTGGGCGGCCGGAAGGACATTCCGGTGCATCCGGGCGCCGCAAGGCCGCTCTGCCGCGATCCGATCCACGGGCTTTTCCATGGCGAGACCGGGCTTGGCGCGGCGCGGCTTCCCGAGCCGCATAAGCGGCCCGAGCCGACCGGCGCGGTCGAGGCGCTGATCGATCATCTGGGCCGCGCGGTGCGGGAGGAGGGGCCCAAGATCACGCTGTGCTGTCTGGGGCCGCTGACCAATCTGGCACTGGCGCTTCGGATCGCGCCCGACATCGCTGGAGGCATCGAGCGGGTCGTGATGATGGGCGGGGCGTTCCATGCGCCCGGCAACCGGTCGCTGACCTCCGAATTCAACATGCTGGCCGATCCGCATGCGGCCGCGGTCGTGTTTGCCGCCGGGCTGCCGATGACCGTGCTTGGGCTGGATGCCACCCATCAGGTGATCCTGCGCCCCGAACATGTGGCCCGGTTCGTGGGGGCCAGCGGACGGATTTCGGCGGCGATGGCCGGGCTGATGGCGTCCTGGGACCGCAACGATCCGAAGCGTTATGGCACGCGCGGGGGGCCGCTGCACGACCCTCTAGTCACCGCCTTCCTGCTGCGTCCCGACCTGTTCGAGACGCGGCCCGCCCGGATCTTCGTCGAAACCGAAAGCCCGCTTTGCCTCGGCCAGACCGTGGCCGACTGGTACGGCCAGTCGGGCGCGCCCGCCAATGCCGATATCGTCCTCAAGGTCGATGCCGAGGGCGTCATCGATCTCTATCTCGGGCTTCTGACACAGTACGAGATGCGTGGCGCCGCATGAGCCCCACCCGGATCATCATCGACTGCGATCCGGGCGTCGATGACGCGGCGGCGATCCTGATGGCGCTGGGCTCGCCCGAACTCGATGTTCTTGGGGTCACGACGGTTGCGGGGAATGTCACGCTGTCGGCGACGCTGACCAATGCCTGCCGGATCGTCGGGCTGGCGAGGCGCCCGGATGTGCCGGTGATGGCCGGGGCGCGGGCACCGCTTCTGCGCGATCAGATCTTCGGCAAATATGCCGAGATAGGCGCCTTTCCGGCGCAGCTGGTCGGGATGGGCCGGGTCGAGCCCGCGGCCGAGAATGCCGTGCGCTTCATCGTGCGCATGGCCCGCGCGGCGGCACGGACCCAGTCCCCGCTGACGATCTGTGCCATCGGGCCGCTGACCAATATCGCGCTGGCGCTGCGGCTGCATCCGGAAGTGGCGCGGGGCATTCGCCGGATCGTCTGCATGGGGGGAACCTTTCACGCTCCGGGCCATCGCAGCCCCTGGGCCGAGTTCAACATGCTTGCCGACCCCCATGCGGCCGCCATCGTCTTCGGCTCGGGCGTGCCGCTGGTGCTGTTCCCCCTGGACGTGACCACGAAGGCGCTTTTTACCGAAAGCCATGTCGCGGCCTTCCGCGCCAGCGGCTGCGAGGGGGGGCGGGCGCTGGCCAACCTCTTGACCGAATACGACCGCAGCGACCCGGCCCGATACGGCCGTCTGGGCGGGCCGCTGCACGACGCGATGACCGTGGCCTGGCTGCTGCGGCCGGGGCTGTTCACCGGGCGTCCGGCCCGGGTCGAGGTTCAGCTGACCGGTCCGACGATCGGTCAGACCTTTGCCGATTTCGCCGCGCCGTCGCCGCGCGCGGCGGTCATGACCGGGGTGGACGAGCCGGGCTATATCGCGCTGGTATCCGAGAGGATCTCCGCGTCGGGCCGGGCCGGACATCGCGGGCCGGGCGCGGGGACGCAGAAAGGGAAGGCGGAATGAGCGGATATCTCTTCAGCCGACTGCTGCAGACGCTGGTGACGCTGTTCGTCATGTCGGTGCTGGTCTTCGGCGGTCTGCACATGGTCGGCAACCCGGTCGACGTGCTGCTGAGCCCCACGGCGACCCCCGCCGAGCGGCTGGAGGTGATCCGGTCCTTCGGGCTCGATCAGCCGGTCTGGGTGCAATACGGGATTTTCCTCAAGAACGCGCTGTCGGGCGATCTGGGCAATTCCTTCGTCTACAACCAGCCCGCGCTGCACCTGATCCTGCAGCGCATGCCCGCGACGCTGGAGCTGGCGGCAGCGGCCCTGGTCATGGCGCTGGCGCTTGGGCTGCCGCTGGGGGTCTATGCCGGGCTCAGGCCGAACGGCATTTTGGCGAAGTCGATCATGGCCTTCTCGATCCTGGGCTTCTCGCTGCCGACCTTCTGGATCGGGCTTGTGATGATCATGGTCTTCGCGGTCCAGCTGGGCTGGCTGCCCTCGTCGGGACGCGGCGACACTGTCGATGTGTTCGGCGTGCCGCTGAGCCTGTTCACCCTCGACGGGCTCGCGCATATCGCGCTGCCGGCCTTCAACCTCGCGCTGTTCAAGATCTCGCTGGTGATCCGCATCACCCGGGCGGGCGTGCTCGAGACGATGCAGCTCGACTTCGTGCGCTTCGCCCGCGCCAAGGGTCTGCCCGAGGGGCGCATCGTCCGCATCCATGTGCTGAAGAACACGCTCATTCCGCTGATCACCGTGATCGGGCTGGAACTCGGCTCGCTGATCGCCTTCGCGGTGGTGACCGAGACGATCTTCGCCTGGCCCGGCATGGGCAAGCTGATCATCGATTCCATCGCCGTGCTCGACCGGCCGGTGATCCTGGCCTACCTGATGATCACGGTCGTGATGTTCAGCCTCATCAACCTCGCCGTCGACATCCTGTATTCCATCGTCGATCCGCGCGTCCGGCTGGAGGGCAACTGAGATGGCCGCCCCGTCCGAAACCGCCCGTTCCGTCCATGCGGATGCCGCTGCGGCGTCCGCTTCGGTCTCGCCCTTCCGCCAGACGCTGGGCAAGCTTCTGCGCGACCCGCTGGCGCTGATCGGCCTTCTGGTTGTGACGCTTCTGGTGATCGGCGCGGTCTTCGCGCCGCTGATCGCGCCGCAGGACCCCTACGATCTTGCCCAGCTCGACATCATGGATGGCCGTCTGGCCCCCGGATCGCAAAGCATGACCGGCATGATCTACCTGCTGGGGACCGACGATCAGGGCCGCGACCTGTTCAGCGCGATCCTGTTCGGGCTGAGGACCAGCCTTCTGGTGGGGATCGCCAGTGCCGCCATCGCGCTGGCCATCGGTGCCTCGGTGGGGCTGTTCAGCGCCTATGCGGGCGGGCGGACCGATGCCTTCCTGATGCGGATCGTCGATATCCAGCTCAGCTTTCCGGCGATCCTGATCGCGCTGATCTTCCTCGCGATCCTCGGGCAGGGGGTCGACAAGATCATCCTCGCGCTGGTGGTCACCCAATGGGCCTATTACGCGCGCACCGTCCGTGGCTCGGCGCTGGTCGAACGCAAGCGCGCCTATGTCGATGCCGCGCGCTCGATGGCGCTGCCCGACCGGCGCATCCTCTTCCGCCACATCCTGCCGAACTGCCTGCCGCCGCTGATCGTCGTCGCCACCATGCGCGTGGCCTATGCGATCATGCTGGAAGCCACGCTGAGCTTTCTCGGCATCGGGCTGCCGGTGACCGAGCCCTCGCTGGGGCTGCTGGTGTCGAACGGCTACGAATACCTGCTGTCGGGCGATTACTGGATCAGCTTTTACCCGGGCCTCGCGCTTCTGGTGCTGATCGTATCGATCAACCTCATCGGCGACTCGCTGCGTGACATCCTCAATCCCCGCAGGGAGGGCTGACTCATGGCGGACCCCGTTCTTTCGGTTCAGGACCTGACCACCTCCTTCCGCGTCGATGGCCAGTGGCGGAGCGTCGTTCGCGATGTCAGCTTCGATATCGGCCCGCAGGAGACCGTCGCCGTGGTGGGCGAGTCCGGCTCTGGCAAAAGCGTGACCGCGATGTCGATCATGCGCCTGCTGCCGCCCGGCAATGCGCGCAGCACCGGCCGGATCGAGTTCGAGGGCGAGGATCTGCTGGCCGGGCCGCTCGAGCAGATGCAGGCGATCCGGGGCAACCGGATCGGCATGATCTTTCAGGAACCGATGACCTCGCTGAACCCGGTTTTGAAGATCGGCAGCCAGATCACCGAGGTGCTGCGCCAGCATCGCGGGCTTGATGGTGCGGAAGCCGAGGCCGAGGCGGTGCGGCTTCTGGACCGGGTGCGCATCCCCTCGGCGGCGGCGCGGCTGGGCGAATATCCGATGAACTTCTCGGGTGGGATGCGTCAGCGCGTGGTGATCGCCATCGCGCTGGCCTGCGCCCCCCGTCTGTTGATCGCCGACGAGCCGACCACCGCGCTCGACGTCACGATCCAGGCGCAGATCCTCGAACTGATCAAGACCTTGCAGGAGGAAGAGGGCATGTCGGTCCTCTTCATCACCCATGACATGGGGGTGGTGGCCGAGATTTCGGACCGGACCGTCGTGATGTATCGCGGCGAGGTGGTCGAGAAGGCCACGACCGAGGCGATCTTCCGCGAGGCGAGACACCCCTATTCCCGGGCGCTGCTGTCGGCGGTGCCGCAGCTTGGCGCCATGGCGGGGCAGGACCGGCCGCTGCGCTTTCCGCGGGTCGACATGGCGACGGGCGAGATCGCGCCGCCGCCGCCCACCGCCGATACCGTGCGCGTGAATGAACCCCCGGTGCTGAAGGTTGACAATCTCGTCACCCGCTTTCCGGTCCGCAAGGGCATCCTGCGCCGGGTCGTCGGCCGCATCCACGCCGTCGAGGATATCTCGTTCGAACTGCGTCAGGGCGAGACGCTGTCGCTGGTCGGCGAAAGCGGCTGCGGCAAGTCGACCACCGGCCGGTCGCTGATCCGGCTGGAAGAGCCGTCAGGCGGCACTGTCGGGATGGACGGGCATGACGTGCGCGGGGCCGGGCATTCGGAGCTGACGAAGATCCGCCGCGACGTGCAGATGATCTTTCAGGACCCGTTCGAAAGCCTCAATCCGCGCATCCGCATCGGCGAGGCCATCGCCGAACCGATGATCGTGCACGGGCTCGTGTCCCGTCGCGAGGCGCCCGCGCGGGTGGCCGACCTGCTGGAGCGGGTCGGGCTGTCGGGCGAGATGATGCAGCGTTTCCCGCATGAATTCTCGGGCGGGCAGCGTCAGCGGATCTGCATCGCCCGGGCGCTGGCGCTGGAGCCCAAGCTGATCGTGGCCGACGAATCCGTCTCGGCGCTGGACGTGTCGGTGAAGGCGCAGGTCATCAACCTGATGCTCGATCTGCAGGAACGCTACGGGCTTGGTTATCTCTTCATCAGCCATGACATGGCTGTGGTCGAACGCATCAGCCACCGGGTCGCGGTGATGTATCTGGGCGAGATCGTCGAGATCGGGCCGCGCGCCGCCGTCTTCGAGACCCCTCAGCACCCCTATACCCGCAAGCTGATCGCTGCGGTGCCGGTCGCCGACCCGTCGCGCCGCCGCCGTCGGGTGGTGGCGGGCGACGAGATCCGCAGCCCCTATCGCCCGGCCGATTATGTCGCCCCGAAACGGCTTTACCGCGAGGTCGGAGAGGGGCATTTCGTTCAGATCCACGAAAGCGAGGCCGCCGCATGATCGTCACCTTCGGATCGCTGAACGCCGACCTGATCTTTTCGGTCGAGACGCTGCCGCAGCCGGGCCAGACCCTGATGGCGCAGGGCTTCACCACCGAGGCAGGCGGCAAGGGCGCCAATCAGGCGCTGGCCGCGGCGCTGGACGGTGCCGAGGTGGCGATGGCGGGGGCGGTCGGACAGGACGCGTTGGCCGAGGTCGCGCTGGCCGGGCTGACGGGCCGGGTCGATCTGACGCGCGTGGCCCGGCTGGAGGCGCCCACCGGCTGTGCCGCGATCCATCGCGATCCCGAAGGCCGGAACGAGATCGTGGTCGCGGGCGGGGCCAATCTGGCAGCATCGTCGGACAGCGTCGAGGACGCGCTGCTGGACCGGGCCTCGCTCCTGCTGTTGCAGCTGGAGAACGACCCAGCCGAGATCGCCCGGCTGATCCGGCGCTGCCGCCCGGCGCGGGCGCTGTCGATCCTGAACCTCGCCCCGGCCTACCGGCTCGACCCCGAAGTGCTGGGGCTTTGCGATCTGATCGTCGTCAACGAGGACGAGGCGGGGGCGATGGCGGGCTGGCTGGGGTGCGCGCCTGATCCGCGTGCGCTGGCCGACGCCTCGGGCGCGGGCATCCTGCGCACGCTGGGCAGCGAGGGGGCCGAACTGTGCTGGCAGGGACAGGAGATTACGATCCCGGCGGTCGCCTGCACACCCAAGGACACCACCGCCGCCGGGGACTGTTTCGTCGGCGTCTTTGCCGCCGCGCTTGACCGGGGAGAGACGCCCGAGGCGGCGCTGCATCGGGCCGCCGCCGCCGCCGCCATCGCCTGCTCCCGGATCGGTAGCCAGTCGAGCCTGCCAGAGGCCCGCGATACCGATGCGTTGCTGGCGCGCTGATCGCGCAGGCCCCGGGCCGACCTTACCGCACGCCGATTTCGGCCAGCGCCGCCATCAGCTGCGGCGGCAAATCGTCCTCGTCGGGACGCGCGGCGGGCAGGTCGCGCGGCGCGTCGTCGGCCTCGAGATAGCGCCAGCCCTGAAACGGGCGGCGCGGCACCGCCTCGGTGCGGATCACCTCGGGGTCGAGCACGATGGCACAGCGCGACACCCCGTCCTCGCCAATGACCTCGTCGAGCCTGAGAACGCGCTGGCGGGCGAGGATCGCGCCCTTGAAGACCCAGTAAAGCGAACCGCCGTCGAGCAGGTCGGCCGCGCGTTTCGGCCACATCCGGGTGACGTGCCGCGGCAGGCCGTCGGGCAGGGCGGCACGGCGTGCGGTCTGCCAGTCGATCAGGTCCTCGACCCGGTCCGCACCGACGCAGAGCTTCACCAGATTGACATGGCCCCCGGCCATCCTGTTCCCACCAGATTCTGTTAATGAAAACCCAACCTAAGCTAGCCGTAGCGGAGTTCAAGCGGTTCCGGCGCATATACGGGCAGTGGAGCGGTTGCACTGCCGGGGCTCAGCCCCTATGCTGGTCTACCTCTCTTCGCACCCGAGGATTCCCCGCATGAGCCGTTTCGCAGCCCCCATCGCCGAGCAGATCTGGGACATGAAGTACCGCCTGAAGGACGCCGAGGGCGCGCCAGCCGATGGGACGGTCGAAGACACCTGGCGCCGGATCGCCCGCGCCCTGGCCCAGGCCGAAGCCGACCCCGCGAAATGGGAAGAGGTGTTCTTCGAAGCGCTGGAGGATTTCAAGTTCCTGCCTGCGGGCCGGATCACTGCGGGCGCCGGGACCGGCCGGGCGGTGACGCTGTTCAACTGCTTCGTGATGGGCACGATCCCCGACAGCATGGCCGGCATCTTCGACATGCTGAAAGAGGCCGCGCTGACCATGCAGCAGGGTGGCGGCATCGGCTATGATTTCTCGACCATCCGGCCCAAGGGCGCGGATGTGAAGGGTGTGGCCGCCGATGCCTCGGGGCCGTTGTCCTTCATGGATGTCTGGGACGCGATGTGCCGCACGATCATGTCGGCAGGCTCGCGCCGGGGCGCGATGATGGCCACCATGCGCTGCGACCACCCCGATATCGAGCAGTTCATCACCGCCAAGCAGGACCCGGCCCGGCTGAGAAACTTCAACCTCTCGGTGCTGGTGACCGACGCCTTCATGGAGGCGGTGAAGGCGGGCGGCACCTGGGAGCTGCAATTCGACGGCAAGGTCTATCACACCGTCGAGGCGCGCGATCTGTGGAACAAGATCATGCGCGCGACCTATGACTATGCCGAGCCGGGCGTGATCTTCATCGACCGCATCAACCAGATGAACAACCTCGCCTATTGCGAGACCATCGCGGCGACGAACCCCTGCGGCGAGCAGCCCCTGCCGCCCTATGGCGCCTGCCTGCTTGGCTCGATCAACCTCGCGCGGCTGGTGGCGGAGCCCTTCGAGGCGGGGGCCGCGCTGGACGAGGCGGCGCTTGAGACGCTGGTTGCGACCGCGGTCCGGATGATGGACAACGTGGTCGACATCTCGCGCTTTGCGCTCGACGCGCAGCGCCACGAGGCGCAGGCCAAGCGGCGGATCGGGCTGGGCGTGACCGGGCTTGCCGATGCGCTGCTGATGGTGGGCCTCCGCTACGGGTCCGAGGAGGCGGCGCGTCAGACCTCGCGCTGGTTGCACCGGATCGCCCGCGCCGCGTATCTGGCCTCGGTGCAATTGGCGAAGGAGAAGGGCGCCTTCCCGCTGCTCGATACCGAGAAATACCTGGAGAGCGGGGCCTTGGCGCATATGGATGCCGATGTCCGTGCCGCGATCGCCGAGCACGGCATCCGCAACGCCCTGCTGACCTCCATCGCGCCGACCGGCACCATCAGCCTTTATGCCGGCAACGTGTCCTCGGGGATCGAGCCGGTCTTTGCCTACAGCTACAAGCGCAAGGTCCTGCAGCGCGACGGCAGCCGGACCGAGGAAGAGGTCGTGGACTATGCCGTCCAGCTCTGGCGCGACAAGTTCGGCGCGGCCGAGTTGCCCGATTATTTCGTGAATGCCCAGACGCTGTCGCCCTCCGAACATGTGCGGATGCAGGCGGCGGCCCAGACCTGGGTGGATTCCTCGATCTCGAAGACCATCAACTGCCCCGAGGATATCGCCTTCGACGCCTTCAAGGACGTCTACATGCAGGCCTACGAATCCGGCTGCAAGGGCTGCACCACCTACCGTCCGAACGACGTGACGGGCTCGGTCCTGACGGTCTCGGAGAGCTCGGACGAGACGCCCGAGGCCGAAACCGGCGCCGATGTGGTCTATCTGTCGGACCCGCTGGACCGGCCGCACGCGCTGGAGGGCAACACCTACAAGCTGAAATGGCCCGACAGCGAGCACGCGATCTACATCACCATCAACGACATCGTCATCGCCGGGCGCCGCCGTCCCTTCGAGGTCTTCATCAACTCGAAGAACATGGAGCATTTCGCCTGGACGGTGGCGCTGACGCGGATGATCTCGGCGGTGTTCCGGCGCGGCGGAGATGTGAGTTTCGTTGTCGAGGAGCTGAAGGCCGTGTTCGATCCTCGCGGCGGGGCCTGGATGCAGGGCAAGTACATCCCCTCGATCCTGGCGGCGATCGGCGGCGTGATCGAGCGGCACCTGGTTGCCATCGGCTTCATCGAGGCCGAGGGCAAGGGGCTGAAGGCCGATCCCAAGTATCAGGCGATGGCGGTCGGCGACACCGCCCGCGGCCCGTCCTGCCCCAGCTGCGGGACCTTCGGAATGCACATGGTCGAGGGCTGCATGACCTGCGTGAGCTGCGGGTATTCGAAATGCGGCTAAAGCGCTTTCTCTGCTGATGTTGTAGGACCCACTAAAACCTGTCCATTTCCGGGGTAATTTGTCCATTCCGGCACAGGATTAATGACCACCGGCTGCGCTGCAGTCGGTGGTTTCTTTTTATATCAGTGGCTTGCGCGTCTGGCGGATTTGCGGCCTTCGATGCTCCGTCGGAGCGCTCCGTCCTGGTGCGCGGCGTTGACGGCCAGCCGCGCTTTCGGCATCCCTCAGGGCAAATCCGGCCGGGTTCTTTTCAACATCCCCCTCCAGCAGAAGCTCTGCCCGAGGGCGTGGCGCAATGCGCCAGAAAGGACCTCCAGGCATCCAGAGCGCCGCCGACATCGCCGCCGAGCGGACGGCCGAGGCGGAGGCCGCCCTGCCGGAGCCCGAACCCGACGACGCCCTGCCGCCACCGGAGGAGCCGGAACCCGAGGCGTCTCCCGCCGCGGATCCACCCGCCCGCCGGGGACGCAAGCCCGCCGCAAAACCCCACCGGCCGGCCGCGTCCCGCCCTGCGGCACTGCTGCATCTTTCCGCCCCTGGCGAATTGCATGCCGGCCAGCGGGCGGCTGGCGGCCCTTTGAAGGTGGCGGCTCTCGGTGCCGCGTCCCAAGCTGCGCCCACAAGACGACCACACCCGGGACATTCGCCGCGACCGCACCAGCATCGCAGATGCCGATCTTGGCCCTGCAAGACTCGTGCATCGCCAAACCGGCCCTCGACCCTGCCGCGATCTGCGCGGGACAAGAGATCGAGCCAGCCGTGACGGTCCTCGCATTCGTGGTCAGGCGCCACGACCCGTATTGCCTGTGTGTGGCAGGATCGGATAGGGCCCGAAGATTGCATGAACAGGAATCGGAGAACACGTGTCCACAGGAGCTATCATTAGTCTGGCGGCCTATTTCCTCCTGATGATCGGGATCGGGATCTACGCTTACAGGAAATCGACAGCCACGTCCGAGGATTACATTCTTGGCGGAAGAAATCTGTCCCCCGCCGTCGCCGCACTCTCCGCCGGGGCGTCCGACATGTCCGGCTGGCTGCTGCTGGGCTTGCCCGGAGCCCTCTATGCCTCGGGTCTGGTCGAAGCCTGGATCGGCATCGGCCTCTTTCTGGGGGCGCTCGTCAACTGGATGGTCGTCGCGCCGCGCCTGAGAGAACAGACCGAGCGCTATGACAACGCGCTGACCATCCCGGCCTTCCTGGCCAATCGCTTCCCGTCGCGGGGCGTCACGCTGCGCATGGTTTCAGCGGTGATCATCGTGGTCTTCTTTGCCGTCTACACGGCCTCGGGCCTCGTCGCAGGGGGTAAGCTCTTCCAGAGCGCCTTTGACGGCAGCTACCAGTTCGGCGTCTGGCTGACCCTCGGCGTCGTGCTGGCCTACACTGTGGTCGGCGGTTTTCTGGCCGTGTCTCTCACGGATTTCTGCCAGGGGCTGATCATGATGCTGGCGCTGATCATCATGCCCGCGATCGTGCTCTATTCCGGTAAGGGCGCCGGCTTCGCCCAGGCCCAGGAGACGCTCTCCGGGGTCGAGGGGTTCACCTTGAAGCTCTGGTCCCCCGACATGACGCTCATCGGGTTCATCTCGCTGCTCGCCTGGGGCCTTGGCTATTTCGGCCAGCCGCACATCATCGTCCGCTTCATGGCGGTGAAGAGCGTCGCCGCAGTCGCGACCGCACGCAATATCGGCATGGCATGGATGGGCATCGCGCTGATCGGTGCGGTGGGCGTCGGCATCTTCGGCCGCGCCTATGTCGAGCGCAACGGCGTGGTGATCGAGGATAGCGAGACGATCTTCATCTATCTCGCCGACACCCTGTTTCCCGGGCTGATCACGGGCTTCTTTCTGGCAGCCCTTCTGGCCGCGATCATGTCGACGGTCTCGAGCCAGCTTCTGGTCTCGTCCTCTTCGCTGGCCGAGGATTTCTACAAGCTCGTGCTCAACAGGGGCGCCTCCGAGAAGACCCTCGTGGCCATCGGGCGCATCTCCGTGATTGCCGTCGGTGCCGTCGCCGCCCTGATTGCAGGCGATCCGGAAAGCGAGGTCCTGGGGCTGGTCGCCAACGCCTGGGCGGGCTTCGGAGCGGCATTCGGTCCCCTGGTCATCCTGTCCTTGACCTGGCAGCGCATGAACGGTTCCGGCGCCGTGGCGGGCCTGGTGGTGGGCGCGGCGACCGTCGGGCTCTGGATCTTCACCGGTCTGAAAGCGGTCACCGGCCTTTATGAGATGATCCCCGGCTTTGTGCTCGCATGGCTCGCGATCTACCTCGTCAGCCTTGCGACCGAGGATCGGGGCGAGTTCCGGTCGACGATAGCCACACCGGATGAATGAGACCTGTAGGCAGAGGCCGAAAGCGGGCCTCTGCATTTGCCCACGCTGCCGCCATGGGGACTCTCGGCCGCGGGAGTGCTGGCACGAATGAGCTTGCAGATCCACCTTGAGGGGGACGATCGATGATCCGCCGTCGCAAGGCCGCGAAGGGGGGGCGCCTTCGGCCGGTCCACCGTCACGCCGCGCGTTGGCGGGCGAAACTTGCTCGTTCGCTGCCGATTGCCGGCGTTGAGCATCCCGGCCCCAGCTGCCTGCGGAATCCGAAAGCGGTCGTTCATTGCGGTTGCGGCACGCCCTGGGGCTGCAACGGTCCGCCGACGGCAGATACCGTTGCGAAACTCGCTTGAGCGTCTGCAGGATGGCGTATTTTGGGAAACAGTGAACCGAAATCACTCTCAACGGCATTCGTATCGAGGTAAACGGTTCTGAAAACGTATCGATCAAAGCGCCTAACTGTTCCATCCCGGATGATCACATAGACCCTCGCCGGTCTGCCCTGTTCATGTGTGCCCTGCTCCCCAACCTTGGACCGCCGGAAGTTGGATTTTTCCGGCTGCCTCACGATGACGGGCCGGTGACGCCATCGGGATAATGCATGGCAATCGGGACGTTGTATCCGATCGCGCTGTGGGGTCGGTCCTCGTTGTAGTGTCGACGCCAAGCTTCCAACTTTTCGCGGGCGTCGGCAAGGCTCATGAACCAGTGGGCATTCAGGC
>NZ_QAYC01000017.1 GCF_003053725.1 Rhodovulum kholense | reverse complement strand
CTGGCCCAGCGGTCCTCCGAGGCCGCGAAAGAGATCAAGACGCTGATTTCGTCCAGTTCCGATCAGGTCGAATCCGGCGTGGCGCTGGTGAACCGCACCGGCGAGGCGCTGACCGACATCGTCGAGCGCGTCAGCAACATCGCGGTGCTGATCGGCGAGATCGCGACCGGCGCGCAGGAACAATCGGTGGGGCTTGGCGAGATCAATGTCGGGATCAACGAGCTGGACAAGGTCACCCAGCAGAACGCCGCCATGGTCGAGGAGGCGAACGCCGCCGCGGTGACCATGAAGCAGGAGGCGGGCAATCTGCAAAGCCTCGTCGCCCGGTTCCGTCTGAAAACCCAGACCGGCGGCGGGGTGCGTCCGCGCGAAACGACGCCTCTGGCCTTCGCGCCCGCACCGGCGGCGGACCTGACCCCGCGCCGCATCGCGAATGGCGGCGACTGGAAGGACTTTTAGGTCCCGACCCGCGTTTTCCGCGCGGCGATGCCCCAGGATCGCAGGGGCGAGCCGCGCGGAGAAAGCGAAGGCCCGGGCTTCCGGCAGCGACCTCCTCCCGCCACGCCCCGTTGACTTCCGCCCGAAATCCGGCGGATGATGGGACCGCGTGTGCGAGGGAGGTCGTTCACGTTTCTTCTGCCGGAAAGCCGACCGTGTCACGCAGGTCGGGCGCCGGTACGGGAGATTTTTCTTGGAAACGGTATTCTGGCTTGCCCTGGCAACCGCATTCACCATTGCCGGCGACGTTCTCATAAAGATTGCATCCGCCTCGCCCACGGGGCTCACATCCTGGGGATTTGCGCTGGGGGCCGTCTGCTACGGCAGCCCCGCCTTCGCCTGGTTCTATCTGATGCGCGACCACGCCCTGGCGCTGGTTGCCGTGCTTTATGCCTCGGCCACGCTGATCGCGCTGGCGCTTCTGGGCGTTCTGGTGTTCCGCGAAAGCTTTCTGCTTCGCGACGCGCTGGGGATCGCTCTGGCGCTTGCCGCAGTTCTGGTCATGCATCGCGGAGCTTGAAAGCGCCCGCAACGGGCCGCGGAACGGCCCGGGAAAACAGCGCGAAAACAGCCCGAGAGCAACCGGAAAGCACCGGGAAAGTACCGGGAAAGTACCGGGGCGGCCGATTCTGCAGCCGCCCCGGACCGGCGCGCCCGGCGTTCCGTCAAGGCCCGGAACGCCTTGAGCGCACGGGCTTTTTGTTGGAAGATTCGTGCGGCGTAATTCGCTATGATTAAACGGATTAAGATTTGACTTCCAATTACAGGGGATAGGGAATGCGTGTCAGGACGTTTTTTGTGACCACGGCGATGGCCAGCCTCGCCCTGACGATGCCCGCAGAGCGTGTCCGGGCCGACGATCTGGGCAAGGTGATTGTGGGGGGGGCGATCCTCTGTGCCGTCACCGGCTGTCTGAACGGCCGCAATCAGGGCCGCAGCAACCGCACCGCGGCCCGCCCGGCGGGCGACCCCACGGTCCGCACCGACCAGCAGGCGCTGAACTATTTCGGCTACGATGCCGGGGGCGCCGATGGCGTCACGGGCCGCCGGACCCGCGACGCGATCTCGCGCTATCAGGGCTATATGGGCTATCCGGTGACCGGCCAGCTGGATCCCTATCAGCGCCAGACCCTCGTCGGCGCCTATAACTGGGCGCAGTCGGGCGGAAACGCGACCTATCCCGGCATTCAGGGACAGGAGCTTCTGCGCGCCTATTCGAGCCATGCCCGCGGCGGCAATTACTGCCAGGAGACCGGGCGCTGTGCGGGCGGCGGCTATGGCGGCCAGAACGCCTATGGCGGCGGACAGGGCTATGCCGGAGCCAACGGCTATCCGGGCGGCCCCGGCTATCCGGCGGCCAACGGCTATCCCTCCGAAACCGGCTATGGCGCCAATGGCGCGATGCCGTCGCAGGTGCCGGTGCCGTCCTATCCGCAGCAGGGCGCGCCGCAACCCTTCCTGCAGCCGCAAGGCCAGGCGCCCCAGCAGGTCGCGAACCAGGTGCTGACAACGGGGGGCGCGCTGCCCGGCTTCGAGCTGCCCGACAGCACCGGCTATCGTTCGGTCGCCGATCACTGCCAGACCGTGCAGATGGTGTCCTCGGCCAATGGCGGGGCGGTGACCGCCCCGGCCGGGGTGACGAACCCGACCCAGGCGCTGGACGAACAGTTCTGCAGTGCCAGCACCTATGCCGTCAGCACGACCGAAAGCATGCTGAGCGGCGCCGGGGTCAGCGACGATCAGCTGGCCCAGAACTGCCAGCAGGTCGTCGATTTCATGCGGCCCGAGACCGACGCGCTGAGCGGCCGGGAGGCGGCCGATCTGGCCGCCGCGGCCGAACAGAAGATCCGGCAATCCGCGGGCGCCGATCCGCAGGGCCTGATCCAGACCGGCGAGGTCTGCCTGGGCTACGGCTACCGCACCGACGATTCCGATCTGGTGCTGGCCGCCTCGATGCTTCTGGTCGGCGCCGGTGCCCGGCCCTATGCCGAGCTTCTGGGTCACCATCTGCGCGACGGGTTCGGGGTCGGCGCCGATCCGGCCAGGGCGCGCGGATGGTACGACACGGCCTTCGCCGCGCTCGACGGTGGTGCCACGCCGGTCTTCCTGCCGAGCCAGAGCGCCCAGCGCGTGGCGATCATGCGGGCCGCCCTCGATGGCCGAGCGCCCGCCCCGGTGCTGACCGGTGCCTCGGCCGCGGGGGCCGCCGCCCCGGCCCCGGCCGCGCTGCCGAGCTTCAACATCGGCAACTGAGCCGGAGAAGCGGGCGGGGCGCCTTCGGAGCCCTGCCCGCCACACGACCCGCCACGGGCATCAAGCCCAAGGGGACGTCCTCGCCCGGGTCCCGGATCGGCGGGCGCCTGCCGGGACGGGGTCCAACCGCTGCCTCCGACGCCGATCAGCGGTCGACCCCGGCTGACGATACGCTATGTTCGGGCAAAACACCGTCCGGTCGCCGGATGTGAGTTGGAGGACATCGAGATGACACCCAGGGCTTTCCTGATCGCCGCCACCGCCACAGCCCTCAGCCTGTCGGCCCCCGCCCCCCTGCGGGCCGATACCGGCGATGTCGTCAAGCTGGGCATCGCCGCAGGCGCCTTCTTCTGCATGGCCAATCCGGGCCGCTGCGGGCTGGGCGGAAACCGCCAGACCCAACCCAGCGGCACCCCGCAGCGCACCGCCGCGCCTGCGCCCGCCCCCCGCGCGGTCGCCGATCCGACGGTGCGCACCGACCAGCAGGCGCTGAACTATTTCGGCTATGAGGCGGGCGGCGCCGACGGCGTGATGGGCCGCAACACCCGCCAGGCGATCTCGCGCTATCAGACCTACATGGGCTATCCGGCGACCGGCCAGCTCGACCCCTATCAGCGGCAGAATCTCGTCGGCGCCTATAACTGGGCGCAGGCTGGCCGCGGTGCAGCCTATCCGGGGATCTATGGTCAGGAGCTCTTGCGCGCCTATCAGACCGAGACGCGCGGCGGCGATTATTGCCGCGAGACCGGACGCTGCCCGGTGCAGGGGGCTTCCACCGGCCAAACGACGCAGCCCCGCCTGCCCGAGATGCCGACGCCCAGCGCCTCGATGGCCAATGCCTGCGCCAGCAGCCAGATGGTAACCAATGCCAGCGGTCCGGTCCTGACCCCGGCCGGGATCACCGGCCCCGACCGCGCGCGTCAGGCGATGGACGAACAGTTCTGCAGCGCCAGCAGCTATGCTCTCAGCCGGTCCGAAAACCTGCTGGACGGCAGCGGCATGACCGATCAGACCCTGTCCGAGAACTGCCGCTGGGTCGTGGACCGGATGGCCGACCAGATCGGGCAGCTTGGCAGCCGCTCGGCGGTGGAACTGACCGAGGCCGCCGACCGGCGCGTCCGCGACATCGGCGCCGACATGCGCCAGATCACCGACGCGGCGACGGTCTGCCTGGGCTATGGCTATCGCACCGACGATGCCCGGGTCGCGCTGGCCTCGGCGCTGATGCTGGTGGGCACCGGCGCCCGGCCCTATGCCGAGCTGGTCGGCCACCATCTGCGCGGCGGCTACGGCACTGCGCGCAATCCCGACCAGGCGCAGGGCTGGTACGACATCGCCTTCGACGCGCTGGACCGGGGCGCCGACCCGGCCGTCCGGCCCAGCCAGAGCGGCGAGCGGGTGGCGGTGATGCGCGCGGCGCTGCGCACCGGGGGCCTTGCCGGTGGCGGCAATGCGACCTCGGCGACCGGGACCGGCATGCCGAATTTCAACCTTCAGCAGAACTGACCGGCGCCCGGACGCGACCGGCGCCCGCACGGGCCCCGGCCTTCGGGTCCGGGACCCGCGCGGCGGTTGACCCGCTGTTTCAAATGCCATTAACTCAAGGCATAATTTCGCATTGCGAATGCGTTTGATGACGGCGGATTGAGATGCTGCGTGCGGCGATTTTCGGAATGGCGCTGGGACTTCTGGCCATTGTCGGCGCAGCCGGATATGCGGCCCTCGCCGCCTGCCGGGTCGAGCTTGCGGTGCTGGACAGATGGCTTCCGCAAAGCTGTCCGTCCGACGCCGACATCGCGGCGGCCGCGCGGCTCGACGCGCTGCGCGACCGCAATCTGGCGCTCACGCGCGATATCCGCCGGGCCGAGAACGAACTGGCAGCGCTGCAATGCGAGGCGGCGTCGCCCGCGCCCCCGCCCGCCCCTCTGCCCGAGCCCGAACCGGCCCCCGCGCCGGACAGCGCCGGGATCGACCCGGGCAGCTGGAGCCGCGGCGACATCCGCGTGCTGGATGGCTGCTGGGAGCTCGATTCCGATTTCCGCACCCGCGACATCCAGACCGGCCGGATCACCCATTACACCCAGTGGGAGATGTGCTTCGACCGCCAGGGCAATGGCCGCGAGACGATGACCGCCACCAATGGCACCACCTGCCAGGGCGCGGTCTCGGGCCAGTTCCTCGACCTGAGCGGCGCGGCGGGCGGCGACCAGCGCCTCGAGGTGCGCGAACCGG
This sequence comes from Rhodovulum kholense, assembly GCF_003053725.1. GTDB lineage: Bacteria > Pseudomonadota > Alphaproteobacteria > Rhodobacterales > Rhodobacteraceae > Rhodovulum > Rhodovulum kholense. The sequence continues at coordinate 60,496 of NZ_QAYC01000017.1, read as the reverse complement.
GCAATCTGCGCTGTTCCGACGGCGGCTACATCCATCAGCGCATCATCACCTGCGAGCTGGCGGGCGACGGCAGCGCCAGTTGCGTGAATTTCCAGCCCGAGACCGGCGGCCGCGGCGAGGTCCGCCTGCGCCGCAGAACCGAGGACCAGTGACCATGGCCGAGCATTTCCTGACCAAGTGCCAGATCGAGCTGAGCCAGTGCCTCGAGATCGGCGGCGGGCTGGCGCTGGAAAGCCATGGCGCGCTGACCCAGGCGCTGCGCGAGCGGGTCTCGCCCGAGGCGGCCGCGCTGTTCGCCGAGCCGCTGCTGAGCCGCGGCAACGATTCCGCCCCGGCCAGCGTCGCCTGGTACACCGATCATCCCGGCGAGGGCCGACCGCTTCGCGCGCTGGACGAAGCCGACCGGGTCCGGGTCGAGGCGGCGCTGAGCGAACGGCTGCGCGGCATCCGCGCCCATCTGGGCGATCCCGAGGACGGTCCGCTCTTTGGCGCGGCGCTGCATCTGGCAAACCATCCCGATGGCGATATCTGGGTGGTCGACGGCCAGCCGGTGATCCTGAACTGGGGCATGCTGCCCCTCGGCATGGCCCGCGACCCCGACACCCGGGGCGCCCATGTCGCGGCGACGCTGGGACGGTTCCTGCCGCTGGCGGGGGCCCCGCCGCTGAGTGCCGCCGAGGCACTGGCCCGCCGGGGCGATGCCGCGCCCGCCGGGGCCGAGGCGGCGCCTCCGGTCTCTGGCGCCGGTCCCGCCGGGGCCGCCATCGCCCCCGTCCCGATCGCGCCCGAGCCCGTGCGGCGCGTCTGGCCCGGCCCCATCGCCTGGGTGCCGCTTCTGGTGCTGCTTCTCATCGCGGGCGGCGTGCTGGCCTGGCTGCTCATGCCCGGGACCCGGATCTTTCCGGCCCGCGCCCCCGACATGGCCCTCGACCGCGCCGCAGCAGCAACGGCCGTGGCCGAGATCAACGCCTCGCTCGAACAGCGGCTGGCGCGGCTGCAGGCGGCGCTGGAAGGCGCGCAATGCCGCCCCGACGGCACGCTGACCATGCCCGACGGGCGCACCATCGAGGGGCTGCTGCCGCCCGATCCGGCCAACCCGGCCGATGCCCCCGGCAGCCGCGCCGCCGCCGATCCGCGCCCGATCCTGCCGCCCGATCCGTCCCGGGTGCAGGTACCCTCGGACGGCGCCTCGGCGATGGACCTGACCTCGTTGCTGGAACTGATCGAGGCGCGCACGGTGATGGTCGTGCGCTATCTGGCCGATGCCGATGCCCAGCCCGGCCAGCAGGTGCGCGCCGAACGCGGATCGGGCTTCTTCGTCGGCCCCGACCTTGTGGTGACCAACAATCATGTCGTCGAGGGCGCGCCCGAGGACCGGATCTTCGTGACCAATCGCGGCCTCGGCCAGCAATATCCGGTGACGGTCATCAAGACCGACGGCCCCTTCGGCAGCACCGGGCGCGATTTCGCCCTGTTGCGGGTGCATGGGGTGAACGCGCCCTATTTCACGCTGCTCAAGCCCGACCATTCGCTCAAGCTGCAAAGCGTGATCGCGGCTGGCTATCCCGACGACCTGTTGGGCGACTGGCGCGGCGGCACCGACCCGGTGCCGGACCTCGCGGTCACCGACGGCACCGTCAATGCCGAACAGGTGCTGGCGCAGGGCACGCCCGCCGTCGTGCATTCGGCGCCGATCTCGCAGGGCAATTCCGGCGGGCCGCTGGTCGACATGTGCGGCCGGGTCGTGGGGGTCAACACCTTCGTCCGGCAAGGGGCGCTGCGCAATCTGAACTTCGCGCTCTCCTCGGGCGATCTGCTGGCCTTCCTCGAATCCGCCGCGCTGACGCCTGCGACCGTCACCCGGCCCTGCCAGCCGCAGTTACTGCGCCCGATGGTGCCCCCGGCCGCCTCCGACACGCCGGAAGAGGCGGGCGCCGCCGCGCCCTCGACCGGGGTGCCGAACTTCAACCTCCGTTCCTCTCCCAGCGAATAGGACGGCGGCGATGTTCGAGGCGCTCATCGTCACCACCTCGTCGGCCGGGCTGACCGCGCTGGGCAGCCGCGAACAGCGATCCTACGAACTGATCGCCGATACGGTGCGCGACCGGCTCGGCGCGGATCACGCGGCCCTGTTCGCCGAGCCGGTGGCGACCGAGCAGGGCGACCGCTACGACTGGTATGCGCCGATACCGGGCCGGGTGCGGCGGCTCGATGCGCTGGCGCCCGAAGAACGCGGGGCGCTGCTGCAAAGGCTTGAGGCTCTGCGCGCGGATATCGGGGCGCTGGCCGACGAGATCGGCGCCGAGGGAAGCCCCGCGGCCGAACGGCTGTCCGAGGCGCTGCGGAATGCGCTGCAGGTGCCGGGCGAGGACTGCATCCATGCCATCGGAGACGGCCCCGCGCCGCAGCCCGTTCTGGTCAACTGGGCCTGGACCGGCGACAGTCGGCGCTCCGAGCGCGGCCAGTTGACCGGCGCCGCCCGCACCCCGCCACGCGCGCCGGTCGCCGCAGTTGCGGCCGGGGCGGCAGGGACCGGAACGATGCCCGCCGGCGCCACCGCCGCTGCGGTCGCGACACGGGGCGGCGGGATCGCGCTTTGGCCGCTGCTGCTCTGGCTTGGCTGGCTGATCCTCGCGCTGATGCTGGCGGCCATCGTGGCGCTTCTGGTCCCGGCCTGCGGGCTGCGCGGGCTTGCGGGCGCCTCGTTTTGCCCCGCGCCGCCGCCCGAGGCCTCGGCCGCCGATGCCAGCACGCTGATCCTGCAGGACCAGATCGACCGGATCGAGCGCGAGATCGCCATTGCCGACCGGGCCTGCCAGCCAGCCCCCCCTCCTCCGCCGCCACCCGCCGCCCCGGTCGAGGAAAGCCGCTATGACCGCGCGCTCGACGATGCGGGCGCGACGCGGGGCGATCTGAACTTCTCGCTGTTCTGGACCGGCGCCTCGGATATCGACCTCGCCGTGACCTGCCCGACCGGCGGGCGGATCTGGTATCGCGCCAAGAACGTCTGCAATGGCCATCTGGATGTCGACAGCAATGCCGACCGGATCAGCGCCGATCCGGTCGAGAACATCTATTTCAACGGCCCGGCCGCGGGCCAGTACCGGGCCACCGTCACGCTTTTCAAGGACCGCACGCGCGGCGCAGACAGCTTCAAGCTGCTGATCCGCGATGCCGACAGCGAGGCCCTGCAAAACGGCACCCTCAGCCGTCAGGGCGAAAGCTGGACCACCACCATCAACTATCCCGGATTGCCATGATCTCTGACCGCAAGGAACAGCTCCGGCCGCTCGTGAACTGGCACGAGGACATCACCGTCGTGCCCTTTTCCGGCATCCAGATGCTGGATTTCGGCTTTGCCATCGACAAGCTGACCGCGCGCCCCTGGCGGTTCATCGAGCGCACCGTCGACGACGCGCCCGACGAACGGATGCTGATCCCGCTGACCGGCAACGAAGAGCTCGACGCGCCGCTCGAAGCTGCCGCGAAGCCCGATGACGACGAATATTCGGTCCGCCCCGCCGCGGCGCTGGAACCCTTCCTGTCGAAATGGGTCCCGGTGCCGGTGCTGAGGATGAAATCCGAACGCGGCCCCGCGGGCGAGGAACGCTTCGATCCCGGCCCCTCGACCTGGGCGCGGATGCGGGTGGTGGAACTGGCCAGCCCGGACCCCGAGACCGGACATACCCACCGCGTGCAGATCGCTCTCGATACCGCGCTGACCGCACAGGATCAGTCGGCGCACTACGTCGCGCCGCAGATCGCCGATGCCGAGAATCCGCGCGATTTCCGCTTCGTCTCGGACCCCGCCCAGATGGACTGGTTCCTGCGCCGGATCGAGGAGGGCGAGGACGGCCAGCCGCGCGACCCGCAGCTTTGGGTATCGGACTGGCTGAAAGAGCTGTTCCTGTCCTTCAAGCGGGCCGAACGGCCCGGGCGCAACATTTCCGAAGACACCCTGCCGCATCAGTTCGAGCATTGGGCGCGCTATCTGGCCTGTCTGCAAGTCATCGACCAGGCGGTGAAGATCCCGAAGATCCGCTTCGTCAACACCGTCTCGGAACGCGATGCGGTGACGCCGGTCGATGTCGATCTGGTGCTCGATGTGGGCAATTCGCGCACCTGCGGCATCCTGATTGAACGCTTCCCGGGGGAATCCCGCGTCGATCTGGTGCGGTCCTTCCCGCTGGAGATCCGCGACCTGTCCCGGCCCGAGCTGTACTATTCGGGGCTTTTCGAAAGCCGCGTCGAATTCGCCGAGCTGAAATTCGGCGACGACCGCTTCGCCAGCCGTTCGGGGCGCAGGAATGCCTTCATGTGGCCGGGCTTCGTGCGCGTCGGCCCCGAGGCGCTGCGGCTCATTCAGCGCGAGGAAGGCACCGAGACCATGTCGGGCCTGTCCTCGCCGAAACGCTATCTTTGGGATGACGAGGCGCGCCAGCAGGACTGGCGGTTCCACAACCATTTCGACCCGAACAACCTGCCAAAATCGGTGCGCGCGGCGATGCGGCAACTGAACGAGGCGGGCGATGTGATCGAACAGGTTCGCCATGAGGAGAAACAGCGCCTGCGCCGCCGCGGCCGCACCTCGTCGGACCGCGCGATCCGGCCACGGTTTTCGCGGTCCTCTCTGTTCGGCTTCATGCTGGCCGAGATCTTCAGCCATGCGCTGGTGCAGATCAACGACCCCGCCTCGCGGTCGCGCCGGGCGCAATCGGACCTGCCGCGCCGGCTGAACCGCATCATCCTGACCCTGCCCACCGCGACCTCGGTGCAGGAACAGGCGATCATGCGCAGCCGTGCCGAGGGCGCGCTGAAGATGGTCTGGGCGATGCTGGGCATGGACGAGGCGCTGGACCGCTACAAGACCAAGCCCGCCGTCACCGTCGAATGGGACGAGGCAAGCTGCACCCAGCTGGTCTATCTCTACAGCGAGATCACCCAGAAATTCGACGGCAATATCGAGGCCTTCCTGCGCCTGAAGGGCCGCGACCGCATCCGCCCCGGCGAGGCCGCGCCGAGCCCAAGCCTCAGGCTGGCCTGCATCGACATCGGCGGCGGCACCACCGATCTGATGATCTCGACCTACTGGTCCGAGGCCAACCGCGTGCTGCACCCGGTCCAGACTTTCCGCGAGGGCTTTCGGGTTGCAGGCGACGACATGCTGCAACGCGTGGTCTCGGGCATCGTGCTGCCGCGGCTTCAGACCTCGATCGAGGCGGCGGGCGGCCGCTATGTCGGCGAGAAGCTGCGTGAACTCTTCGCGGGCGATATCGGCGGGCAGGACCAGCAGGTGGTGCAGAAACGCCGGCAGTTCGCGCTGCGCGCGCTGATGCCGCTGGCGGTCGCGATCCTGACCCATTCCGAGACCGCCGCCGAATACGACCGCTTCGATCTTTCCGTGGCCGAGACGCTGGGCCTGCCCCGGCCCGCGCCAGAACCCGATGAGGACGGCGTCGTGCCGCCCCGGACCGGCCCGGCCGAGCCGCTGATCTCGGACGAGATCCTGGCCTATGTCGAGCAGGCCGCCCGCGATGTCGGCGCGCCCGACTGGCGCTTTGCCGATGTGACGATCACAACCTCGCGCGAGGATGTCGACGCCATCGCCCGCGAGGCGTTCCAGAAGGTGCTGGGCAACATGGCCGAGGTGATCGACCATCTGGGCGTCGATGTGGTGCTGTTGACCGGGCGGCCCTCGCGGCTGCCGGCGGTGCGGTCCATCGTCGAGGAACTGCTGGTGGTGCCGCCCTATCGGCTGGTCTCGATGCATACCTACAAGACCGGGCGCTGGTATCCGTTCCGCGACCCGATCACCCAGCGCATCGGCGACCCGAAAAGCACGGTCGCGGTGGGCGGCATGCTGATCGCGCTGTCCGAAAGCCGGATCCCGAACTTCAAGGTGACGACCGGCGCCTTCCAGATGAAATCGACCGCCCGCTTCGTCGGCGAGATGGATTACAATGGCCAGATCCTCGACGAAAAGCTGATGTTCTCGGATCTCGATCTGGATACGAAGGGCGGCGCGCAGGAAGCCACGGTCGCCATGTTCTCGCCTGTTCATATCGGCTCGCGGCAATTGCCCATCGAACGCTGGACGACGACGCCGCTGTTCCGGCTCGACTTCGCCAATCCGAACGCCCAGCGGCGGCCGACGCCGATCCGGGTGACCTTCGAGAAGGCCGATTACGACGATGACGAGCGCGAGGATTCCGAGGCCAAGCTGCGACGCGAGGCGCTGCGAGAGGCGTTCGAGATCACGCAGGTCGAGGATGGCGACGGCGGCGGGATGAAGAATGGCGACGTCGTGCTGAAGCTGCACACGCTTGGCTTTGACGACGAATACTGGATCGACACCGGCGTGTTCCGGTACTGAGGGGGCAGGATGACGACGAAGGACCAGCTTGCCGAACGATGCGCCCGGGTCGAAGGCGCGGCCCGCCGGGCGCTCGACTGGGTGGCAGACCCCGAGAATGCCGAAACCGTGGGGCTCGACCGCAAGTCGCTGGTGCAGGCACTGCGCAAGGGCGCGCGTCGGGCGCAGAAGCTGGGGCGCGCGGCGCGGACCAAGATGTCGGTCAGCGTCTTCGGCCCCTCGCAGGCGGGGAAATCCTTCCTGGTCTCGGTGCTGGCGCGGCCCGAAGACGGCCGTCTGGTGGCCGATTTCCAGGGGCCGGGCGGCCAGCTTGACTATATCCGCGAGATCAACCCCGAGGGCGAAGGGGAATCGACCGGGCTTGTCACCCGCTTCACCATGACCAAGGCGCCCTGCCCCGAGGGCTTTCCGATCCGGCTGGTGCTGCTGTCCGAGGCCGATGTCGCGCGGACCATCGTCAATTCCTTCTACATGGATGGCGACCAGTCGGAACCCGTGCCCGAGCCCGAGGCGATCACCGCGCATCTGGCCGCCTTCCGCGCGAAAGCGGGCGGTGCCGAGGTGCCGGGGGTCAGCTACGAGGACGTGCTGGAGATCGCCGATTACGTCAATCGCAGCTTCGGGCGGGCGGCCTATGCGGCCGGGCTTAAGACCTTCTGGGAAGATGCGGCCCTGATCGCGCCGAAGCTCGGCGTCGCCGACCGCGCCGCCTTCTTCGCGATCCTCTGGGGCGGGCATGCGCCGCTGACCGATCTTTACATCCGGCTCGGCGAGGCGTTGCAGAAGATCCAGAACGCCGAGGAGGTGCATGCGCCGCTGTCGGCCCTGACCCCGCGCGAGACCTCGATCATCGACGTCAAGACCTTGCACGGGCTTTTCGGCGCGGGTGGCGACAGCCTGCCCTTGTGTCTGCCCTCGGGCGCCCGGGTCGAGCTGCCGCGCGCGCTCGTCTGCGCGCTGGCGGCCGAGCTGGTGATGCCGATGCAGACCCGGCCCTACGACCTGTTCGAGGAGACCGACCTGCTGGACTTCCCCGGCGCCCGCAACCGGTTCGAACAGCCGCTGTCGAAGACCCTGGCCGAGCCCGAGAAGACGGTCACCCAGCTCTTGCTGCGCGGCAAGGTCGCCTATCTCTTCGACCGCTATGTCGAAAACCAGGAAATCACCTCGATGCTGCTCTGCGTGCCGGACAGCAACATGGAAACGCTCGACCTGCCCGGCCTGGTCGAGAACTGGATCGCGATGACCCATGGCGCCAGCGCGAAACAGCGCGCGGCGAGCCGCTGCATCCTCTTTTTCGTGCTGACCAAGTTCGACAAGCATCTGGGCGAAAGCGCTGCGGCTGGCGGCGAGGAAACCCGGTTCGAACGGCGGATGCAGGCCTCGCTTCTGGAGAAATTCGGCCGCGGCAAGGACCCCTGGGTCGAAAGCTGGACCCCGGGGCGGCCCTTCGACAATTGCTACTGGCTGCGCAACCCCAACTTCTTCGTCGACGGGCTGATCGACTACGACGACGCCAAGCGCGAGATCCGCATCCGCCCCGAAAAGGAGGCGCGGCTGGCCGAACTGCGCGCGGGCTGCCTGGAGGCCGCCAGCGTCCAGCGCCATTTCGCCGATCCCGCCGCCGCCTGGGACGCGGCACTCGGGCTGAACGATGGCGGCGTGAGTTACCTGATCGGGCGGCTGGCCGAGGTCTGCACCCCCGACAGCAAGATCGGCCAGATCGGCGCCCAGCTCGACAAGCTGGCGGGCGATCTCGCCGCCGATCTGGCGCCCTTCCATGTCTCGGACGATATCGGCCGGCGCATCGAGGAAAAGCGCGAGGCGGCGGCGGCGATCATCGACGAGCTGGAAATCGCGTTGCAACGGCACCGCTTCGGCGCGGTGCTGGCCGCGCTGATGGTCGATCAGGATCAGGTGCAGGACCGCATCTCGCGGGTGCCCTCGTCGATCCGGATCTCGCAGGCGGTCTCGAGCGCAGCCATCGCCCGCCCCTCGGCCGAGACCGCGCCCGCGGCCGCACCCGCGCGCCCCGGCCGCCCGCTGCGCCCCGGACGGGCCGCGGGCGCCGATCTGGCGCTGGCCGAGGCGCCCGCCGCCGCCCGCAAGTCCGGCAACGGCAACGGCAATGGCAACGGCACCGACATCCGCACCATGACCGCCGAGACCTTCCAGGCCGAAAGCGCGGTCGAGGTCTGGATCGAGGGGCTCAAGCGGTTCCGCGAGGATGTCGAGACGGTCGGCCATTTCGGGCTGAGCCCCGCATCGGTCGCGACGCTCTCGGCCGAGCTGACCCATGCGCTGCGGCGGATCGGCGTGGTCGACCGGGCCCGCGCCCAGCTCAAGGCGATGGCCTTCGGGCTGACCGTCGACAAGCAGGCCGAGCCCGCCGCCATCGTCTGTGCCGAGCATATCAACCGCTTCGTCTCGGTGCTGGGCACCGATGCCCTGCCCGAGGCCCAGCGCGCCCGGGTCGAGCTTCCGGAGGGCGGCAGCCGCCCGGTCTTCGCGCCCCGCCCCGGCGCCGACGACGCCGACGGCCTGCCGCCCGAGCCGCGCCCGACCGCCGAGGAAACCTGGACCGACTGGGTCTTCGCGCTTGACGCGATGTTCGTGGCCAATGCCAAGGACACCGATGCCGGGACCGTCAATATCGCGCAGAACCTCAGGCTGGGCGAGATCCTGGCCGATTTCGGCGCGGGAGGCGCATAGGCCATGGCGCTGACGGTCCGCCCCGATCCGCGCCGCCCCTCGGGCGGCTATGCCGAACTGTCGGCCGCGTCCGACGCGCTGCCCGAGACCGAGGCGACGGTGTCGGTCTTCGACGCCTTTTCGGAACGCTTCCTCGGGATTGACGGCTGGCAGTCGGACCGGGCCGAGTTCGGGCCCTATCCGGTGGTGCAGGACGGCGGCCGCGCGACGCTGGTGATCGGTCCCGAGATCGTCAACCGGATCGAGGAATATGCCGCGCTGAAGATCCGCGTGAACCGGGTCGAGGCCGATGTCAGCTGGCCCGACGACGTGGTCCCGATGCCCGGCGCGGCGCGGCTCGGCGGGCTTGCCGTGGCGCGCGCCGCCCCGGCCCGGGGTCCCGGTGCGCTGACCGGCAGGACGCCGGGCGCCGAGGCGCCGAAGCCCCGGGCATCCGACGCGCCCGCGCCCGAGACCGCCGCCCCCGCGGGCCGCTCGCGCCTGCCGCTGATCGCCGGGCTGTCGGTGCTGGCGCTGCTGATCGCGGGCGGCGCGCTGGCCTGGTTCCTGATGCAGCCGCCCGCACCGATCGTCACCGAGACCCGCAAGACCGAGCCTGCGCCCCCGCCGCCCCCCGACCCCTGTGCCGCCGGGGCACTGGCGGGGCTTGCCGGTCTGCCCTTCGCGGAAGGCCGGGCGCTGATGACCCGCTGCGGCGCCCGTGTGACGCCGCAACAGGCGCTGGCGGCCCTTGAGGCCGGGGCCGATGCGGGCGACGCCGGGGCGCTGCTGCTTTTCGGAGAAATCTACGACGACGGCGCCAATGACGACCCGGTCGAGACCCAGATCGGGCTGAGCCTGACCCCGAGCATCTCGAAAGCCGCCGAGTATTACGCCCGGGCGCGCGCCGCGGGCAGCGCCGAGGCGGTGGAGCGGCTCGGCCGTCTCTGTCCCGAATTGCGCGCGGCCCCGGACACGCTGTCGCGAAGCGCCGCCGAGGAGTATTGCAGTCCATGAGCCCCCTCCGCCTTCGTCTGGCCCTTTCGGCGGTCGTCTTCTCGCTTGTCCTGGCCGAGACCGGACCGGCGCTGGCGCGGCCGCTGCTGATCGAGGGCACCTCGACCGTCTACCAGCGCGTGCTGACCCGGCCGGGGGCGGCGCTTCACGAGGCGCCGGGCGGCGCGGTATCGAGCCGGTATCCGGCCTTCCAGCCGCTTTACGTCTTCGCGCGGCAGGACGGCTGGATCGAGGTCGGCCCCTCTTCGGCCGCCGAGCCCGCGGGCTGGGTCGAGGCCGAGACCGTGGTCGACTGGAAACAGAACATCGTCGCGGCCTTCACAAACCCCGCCGACCGCGCCCGGTCGCTGATGTTCCGGACCGAAGAGGGCCTGCGCGGCTTCATGGAAGACGAGGCGCTGGTCGACACCCAGGCCCGGCTGATCGAGAAGGCCGAAACCGGGATGCTGACACCCGAAGATGGCGTCGTCTCGATCGAGCCCGAGAATTTCGTCAATATCCGCGACCGCTTCTACATCCTGCCGATCCTCGATTTCGTCGAGGACCTGCATCCGATGACCTATGACCCGAACCTGTTGCTGAAGGTGGCCTCGGTGCCGCTTCGGGACGAGCTGCCCGCCGCCGCGGCGGCCGAGGCCTCGTCCTCGGCCGGGAGCTTCGATGCGGGTGTCGTCTTCGTCTTCGACACCACGAAGTCGATGCAGCCCTATATCGAGTTGACCCGCAAGGCGCTGGCCAGGATCATCTTCGACATCAACGGCACCGATATCGGCGAGCGGATCAATTTCGGGATCGAGGCGTTCCGCGACAACCCCGAGGCCGCGCCGGGGCTCGACTACCGCACGCGCCAGGTGATCCCGCTGGAACGGCGCATCAACCAGTTGCCGGTGCTGGAGGCGATCGACAATACCCGCGCCGCGACGGTGTCCTCGCCCGGCTTCAACGAGGACAGTCTGGCAGGCGTCGAGGACGCGATCCGCCAGACCGACTGGGACCAGACGGGCTCGGGCGACCGCTTCGACGCGCGTTACATCATCCTCGTGACCGATGCCGGGCCGAAGGACCCGCGCGATCCCAATGCCCGGTCGGAAATCGGCCCGGTCGAGATCCAGCGCGATGCTGAGGACCGCAACATCGTCATCATGACGCTGCATCTCAAGACCGATGCGGGCGCGGCCAATCACGACTATGCGGCCGAGCGCTACCGGCAACTGTCGCGCTTTGCCGGGCGGCAGTTCTACTACCCCATCGAGGGCGGCTCGCAACAGGCCTTCGAGGACACGGTGACGTTGCTGGTGACCGCGCTGACCGATCACGTGCGGATGGCGCTGGGGCAGGCGCAGGTTCTGCCCCCCGAGGACCGCGACCGGAACCTCGAGGATCTGGGCCATGCGCTGCAACTGGCCTGGCTGGGCGCCCGCGAGGGCACCCGCGCGCCCGATGTCTTCGAAAGCTGGGTCACCGAACGGGCGGCCGAAAAGCCGCAGGCGCTGGCCATCGAGCCGCGGCTTCTGGTGACCAAGAACGAGATGGCGACCATGGCGGAGCTGCTCGACAACCTGACCCGGATCGCCGAGACGACGCGGGGCGAGGACGAGGCGCGGGATTTCTTCCGGCAGGTGCGCGGCGTCATCGCGCAGATGGCGCAGAACCCCGACCGGCTGGTCGCGACCGATGCCGACAGCCTGGGCGGCGCGCTCGAATATCTCGAACGGCTGCCCTATCGCAGCCAGCTTCTGCAGACCGACGAAACCCGCTGGATGTCGGGCCCGATGGTGCGGCGCGAGATCATCGACGGCATGCGCCAGAAACTGACCCAGTATCGCAAATGGCTGTACGACCCGTCCGTCTGGACCGCGCTTTACGAGGGCGCGCCCGATGGCGAGCAGGTCTTCGCCATGCCCTTCGACATTCTGCCCTGAGCCGATGGCCGAGGCGCTTGTCATCCGCGATCTCGGGGTCTCGCTTGCCGATGGCGACCGGGGCTTCGCCTTGCGGGTGCCGGAGCTTTCCATTGCCGCGGGCGAGACCGTCGGCCTGACGGGACCCAGCGGCACCGGCAAGACGCTGTTGCTGGAGCTTCTGGGCCTCTTGCGCGCGCCCGATCCGGGCGGGGTCTACCGGCTCTGCCCGCGCGATGCGCCGGAGCGCGATCTGACGGCACTCTGGACCCGGCGGGGCCGTATCGCACGCCTGCGCGGGCGGCTTTTCGGTTTCGTGCCGCAAACGGGCGGGCTTCTGCCCTTCCTGACGCTTTCCGAGAATGTCGCGCTGCCCCAGCGGATCTGCGGCCGTCCCGACCCCGGTCTGGTCAGCGACCTGATCGACCGGCTCGGGCTTGGCCCGGTCGCGGGGCTGCGTCCCGAGCGGCTGTCCATCGGCCAGCGCCAGCGCGCCGCCATCGCCCGGGCGCTGGCCCACCGGCCGCGCTTTGTGATCGCGGACGAACCGACCGCGGCGCTCGATCCGGAAAACGCCGCCGAGGCGATGACGCTTCTCTTCGAGGCCGCCGGGCGCACCGGCAGCGCGGTGATCGTCTCGTCGCATGATCTCGACCTGCTTGGCCGCTTTGCGCTGACCCGCTACCGGCTGGCACTTGATCCCGATCACGCGCCGGGCCGCCCGGTCAGCCGCCTGATCGCCGCAGAAGACGGGCGGGAGGCGGCATGAGGCTGCTGGTCACGCTCGCACTTCGGGCGCTCTTCCGCGACTGGATCTTTGTCTTTTGCAATGTCGCGGTGCTGGCGGGCGTGATCGTGCCGCTGCTGGTGCTTTATGGGGTGCGGAACGGGGTTTATGACGCGCTGATCGGCGATCTGATGGCGAACCCCGCGAGCTTGCAGATCGACACCGCGGGCAATCAGAGCTTCACCCCCGCCGATCTGGCCGAGGTGCAGGGCTGGGAGGATGTGCGCTTCGCCACGCTCAAGACCCGCAGCCTTTTCGACTATGTGAATGTCCGCGCGACGGGCGGGCGTGGTCGCCAGGAGGCACTGATCGCACCCTCCGGCACAGGCGATCCGATGATCGCGCCGCTGCCGGGGCTGGGACCCGACGAGGTCGCGGTCTCGCCCGCGCTGGCCACGCAACTCGGGCTGTCTGCGGGCGATGGGGTCGAGATCTTCACCCAGGCCGAAAACCGGCCGCGTCAGCTGGTGCTGAACGCGCGGGTTGCGGGTGTGCTGCCCCCCGGGCGGATCGACGGGCGGGTGGTGATGGCCGATATCGCCCTGCTCGATCTGATCGAGGCCTTCTATGACGGCTATGCCCTGCCCGACCATGGCATCGACAGCGGCAAGCCGCTGGCCGGGCGCGCCGGAAGCTTCGAGGGGATGCGGGTCTATGCCGCCGCGCTCGACCGGCTGGCGCCCCTGCAGGACCGGCTGGAAACCCGCTTTGGCGTTCGGACGCTGGCGCGCACCGCCGAAGTGACCTCGGTACTGACGCTCGGGCGCAATCTGGGGCTGGCGCTGGCGCTGACCGTGGCCGTGGCGGCGGCAGGGCTTGCGGCCTCGCTGGTCTTCGGCTTCTGGGGCGAGGTCGTGCGCACGCGCCGGACGCTGGCCAATCTGGGGCTCTTGGGCCTGCCGCAATGGCAGCTGTCGCTGTTCCCGGTGATCCAGGCTCTGGTGACGGCGGTGATCGGGCTTTTGGTTTCCTTTCTGCTGTTCCGCCTGACCGCCGCGCTGGCCGAGCGGCTGTTCGAGACCGGGCTGACCGAGCGCGGCGGGCTGGTCTCGGTGTCGCCCGCCGAAGCCTTGGCCATCGCAGCGGCCGTGATCGCCTTCGTGGGCTGCGCCTCGCTGGCGGCGGCGCGGGCGGCGCTGGCGACCGATCCCGCCACAGTCCTGAGGGAAGAGACATGAGAGCCGCGACCGTCGCCCTCTCGCTTCTTCTGGCCGCGCCCGCCGCAGCCGGGGTCACCTGGGACAGGGACCAGTACGATCCGGGCGGTGCGACCTCGCCTGCCGACCTGATCCTGCCGATGCCTTGCGGCGGGGCGATGGCCTTCCAGCGCGTCGTGGTGCCGGTCGAGGCCGACAACCCGCTGGCCGACCGCCGGATCCGGGTCGGGCAATCCGACCCCGAGACCGGTTATTCCGACTATCTGCGCACCGCCTATCTGCGCGGCGCCTTCCCCGGCCCCGCGCCTGGCGACAGCGTCTATTACATCGCCCGCTACGAGATGACCCGCGCCCAGGGCCGCGCGCTGACGGGCGATTGCAGCCCGCCCAAACGGATCGACCGCACCGCGCTGGGGGGCCTCTCGTGGTTCCGCGCGGTCGAGCTGTCGCAGCTCTATTCCGAATGGCTCCTGACCGAGGCCCGCGACGCGCTGCCGCCCGAAACCGACGGCCGGGCCTATCTGCGACTGCCGACCGAGACCGAATGGGAATTCGCGGCCCGCGGCGGGGCAGCCGTCGACCCCACCGTCTTTCCCTCGCGCCGCTTCTTCGGCGAGGGCGATCTTCTCGATTATGCCAAGGTGGTGGGCTCGGCGCGCGGCGCGCTGCTGCCCGTCGGGCTTACGAGGCCGAACCCGCTGGGGCTTTACGACGTCTACGGCAATGCCGAGGAACTGATGCTGGAGCCCTATCGGCTGAACGCGGTCGGGCGCGAACATGGCCAGGCGGGCGGTCTGGTCACGCGCGGCGGCTCGGTCCTGTCGGCGCCCGCGCAGGTCTATTCGGCCGAGCGCACCGAATACCCGCTTTACAGTGCCTCGGATGGCACCGCGACGGCAGGCGAGACCTTCGGTCTGCGGCTGGTGCTCAGCCGCAGCGTCGCCTGGTCCGACCCGGTCCTTCGCGAGATCAAGGCGGGCTGGATCGCGCGAACCGAAGACACGGGCCGCGGCGGGGCCGACCAGACCCCGCTGGGCACGCTGACCGAAATGATCGACGAGGAAATCGACCCCCGCCGGAAGGCCGCGTTGCAGGAATTGCAACTCGAGGTGCGCCGCTCGGCCGAAGAGGCGACCGCCGCTTTCGGCGAGGCCGCCAAGTCGAACCTTCTGAACGGCGCGGTCCTGGTGGGCGCGATGCTTGCGGGGCGCCTGGAAGAGGCGCGGATGAGCAGCGAGCTGATCGGCATCGCCGACCAGACCCGGCTTTGCACCCGGCCCGAACAATGCGCGGCGCTGCGGGGCGCGGGCGGCCAGCTGATGACCAAGCTCGCCACCTTGCGCGAGGTGCAGAAAACCTACCTGCTGTCGCTGCGCTCGGCCGTCGAATCCCTGACCGAAGGCGCCGATCCGCAATTGACGGACGATGCGCTGCGGCTTTTGCAGGGCGAGCTTTCGGCCTCGTCGCAACGCCAGATCCTCGACAACCTGACCCGATTCTCGGCCGTGCTCGACGCCTACCGCGATCACCCCGACATGTCCGAGGACGAATTGCACGCGCTGGTGCTATCTCGCTGAACGCAACCGGTGCGGCGGGTCCGGTGCGACGGCGGGTCGCGCCCAAAGGCCGGTTCCCGCCGCATGTATTGGCGTCGGGGGCCTTCCCCTGAACTGAATGTTAAGACCCCGAACGGTATCGCATTTCGGAATTGCTCAAGAAACCGAGTGTCCGATGCGCGCCGTTTCCCTCCTGCTGCTCGTGCTTGTCCTTGCCTGCCCGCCGGGCCCCGGCCGGGCGGCCGGCGGCTTTGACCGCGACTCTGTCCGGTTCGCCCAACTGGCCACGACCGAGGGCCCGTCGGGCGATCTGGGCGCCGCTATCCGCGACGGCCTGCTGGCCGCCTTCGACGAGGTCAACCGCGCGGGCGGGGTCCGCGGCCGCAAGCTTTTGCTCGACACCTTCGACGACCGGTACGAACCGGGCCGGTCCATCATCCATGCCCGCGACGTGGCCGAGGGCGACGCACATGCGGCCTTCGTCGGACAGGTGGGCACCGCGACGCTGAAGGCGGTGCTGCCGGTCGCGAACCGTTCCGGCATGCCGATGATCGCGCCGGTCACCGGGGCCGATTTCGCCCGCGCCGACACCGCCGGGCGGGTGCTGGCCCTGCGCCCGAGCCACGATCAGGAAACCGAGGCCGCCGTCGCCGAACTGGTCGACCGGATGGGTCTGAAGCGGATCGCGGTCTTCTATCAGGACGACTATTACGGCGTCGCCGGGCGCGACGCGGTGGCCCGTGCGCTGGCCCGACGCGATCTGGGGATCGTGGCCGAGGGCCGCTATACGCGCAACACCGTGGCGGTGAAGGTCGCCGCGCTGATGCTGGCCGATGCGACGCCCGACGCGGTGATCCTGGTCGCCAGCGCGGTTCCCGCCGCGCGGCTGATGAAGGTTGCGGGCGATCTCGGTCTCTCGACCCGCTATCTGGCGCTTTCGACGGTCGATCCGGTGACGCTTGCGGCCGAGGCCGGGGCGGCGGCCAAGGACACGCTTTTCAGCGAGGTCGTGCCCGCCCCCTTCGACGAGGATCTGCCGGTGGCCGCGGACTATCGCGCGGCGCTGGCGGCTGTCCTTCCCGAAGCGAAACCCGGTTTCGCCTCGTTCGAAGGCTATCTTTCCGGCCGCCTGGCCATCGAGGCCCTGCGCGAGGCCGGGGCCGACCCCACGCGCGACAGGCTTGCCGAGGCGCTCGACCGGCTCGGAGACATCGATCTCGGAGGTCTCGTGCTGAGCTTCGGCCCCGGCGACCGGCAGGGCCTCGATGCGGTCGGGATCTACCGCCTGACCGGGGACGGCACCCTTGCCCCCGCCGGGTCCGCTCCCTCGGGGACGTGACATGCCCCGCGGGGCCGAAGGGCTCCGCAGGGCAAAGAGGAATTTCGCACGCCGGAGGATTCGATGGCGAGTTTCGTTTCAAGAGTGTTTGGAAGCATCGCGCTCAAGGTCGCGACCGGCTTCCTCGCCATGGGCGCCATGACGGGCGGCGCAATCGCGATCAGCCTGATGGTGTTCGCCGCGATGTCGGGTGCGCTCGACCGTCTGCTGGGCGAACAGCTGCCCGGCATCAAGGACAGCGTCTCGGTGATCGAGCATACCGGCGAGATCCGCGGCGCGCTGACCGGCATGCTGCTGGCCAGCAGCCCCGCCGCCGTGGACGTTTCCTTCACCGACCTGAAAGCGCGCGAGGAAGAGCTCGGCCGTTCGATCGACAACCTTTCACCCGAGGTCGCGCGCGATCTGCGCCCGATGCTGAGCAGTCTCGACGCGGCCGCGCGCGAAATGCGCGAGTCGCTGGGGCTTCGCTTCGACAGCCGCGACCGCATGACAGGTCAGGTGGTCAGCTTTACACGCCTGGCCGAAGAGACCCGCGCGCGGCTCTTTCAGCTCAGCGACGACGCGGCCTATGACATGACCCTCGCGGGCCAGCAGACCGGCGAAACCGTCAGCTCGACCCTCGATCACCTGGTCGGCACCGATTTCGTCGCGGCAACGCTGATTCTGAAGGTCCGGGCCGAAATCAACCTCCTGGGCGGTCTGGCGCTGGCGATCTCGAAATCCGAGGATGCCGCCTATACCGCGATCATGCGCGACATGGCCGATACCAGCCTGAACGCCCTCGATGTGGCGCTCGGCCGCCTGGCCGAGATGCAGACGGTCGAGGACTACCTGCCCGCCCTGGTCGAGACCCGCGACTCTTTCGAAAAGCTCGCCCGGCGCGGCTTCCGCCTGCGCAAGGGGTTGAACGAGCTGGTCCTGGAACAGCGCGAGACCAGCGAAAAGGCCCTGAGCGGCGCGATGGACGACCTGACCTTCGACCTGATGACCGGCGCGCGCGACGCGGCCCAGTTCAACGGCGAGGCGATCGAGCGGCTTCTGACCAACGAGGTGCAGCAGATCCGCGACACCGCCGATATCGGTCTCTCGGTCGAGAAACTGATCGCGACCTCCTTTCTTGGGGCCACCGCCAGGGATGCGGACGAGGCGGCAAAGATCCAGGACACGCTCGACGGGCTTGTCGCCGAACTCGAGGCGGTGGTCGCCCGCAGCTACGTGCCCGACGACCTGCAAGAGCTGATCGCCCGGATCTCGGGCGAAACATCGGCCGAAACCGGCATCGTGGCCACCCGGCTGGCGCTTCTCGATGCCCAGGACCAGGCCGAGGACCGGTCGCTGACCGCCAATGACCGGCTCGGCGAGATCGCGGCGGCCGTCCGGGTCACCAGCGAAGAGGCCATTGCCACTGCCCATCAGGCGGGGGATGCCATCCTGCTTCAGGCGGGCGAGGCACGCGACCGGCTGATGATGCTGGCAATTGCCAGCGGCGTGGTCGCGGTGCTGGCCATCGTGCTGTCCTGGGCGCTGATCGTCTGGCCGATCGGTCGGCTGACCGGCCTCACCGACCGTCTGGCCCGGGGCGAGATGGTCGAGATCCCGGGCTTACGGCTCTTCGGTGGCGAAGTCGCGCGGCTGGCCGGGGCGCTTCTGGTCTTCCGCGACAACCTCGCCGAACGGGAACGGCTGCGCGCCCACGAACGCGAGGCCGAGGCCGAGGACCGGCGCCGCGCCGACGAACAAAGGGCCATGGTCTCGGAGCTGGCCGGCGGCTTGCAGGCCTTGGCGGCGGGCGATCTCACGCACACCCTCTCGACCCCCTTCCCTCCCGACTACGAGGCATTGCGGGCCGATTTCAACGCGACCCTCGCCACACTCAACGACATGATGGCGACGATCGCGCTGAACGCGACGGCGATCCGGTCGCGGGCGGCCGAGATGGGCGCCTCGTCGGACGACCTGTCGCGCCGGACCGAGAATCAGGCCGCCACGCTGGAAGAAACCGCGGCGGCGCTCGACCAGCTGACCGCCAGCGTGCGCGCGGCCGCCGAAGGCGCGGCCGAGGTCGACCGCGTGGTCAAGGCGGCCCATGACCAGGCCGAGCAAAGCAACGCGGTGGTTGTCGAGGCAGTGGCCGCGATGACCGGCATCAAGGATTCTTCGGATTCGATTTCCCAGATCATCGGCGTGATCGACGACATCGCGTTCCAGACCAATCTTCTGGCCCTGAACGCGGGCGTCGAGGCGGCGCGCGCGGGCGAGGCGGGCCGGGGCTTTGCGGTCGTGGCCTCCGAGGTGCGGGCGCTGGCCCAGCGGTCGTCGGATGCGGCCAAGGAGATCAAGGGTTTGATCGCGGCAAGTACCGACCATGTCGCGTCCGGCGTGACGCTGGTGAACCGCACCGGCGAGGTGCTGACCGACATGGCGGCGCGGATCGGCAATATCGCCGAACTGGTCGACGCCATCGCCACGGGGGCGCGTGAACAGTCTGTCGGCATTGCCGAGATCAACGCGGGCACCGCGCAGCTCGATCAGGTGACCCAGCAGAACGCCGCCATGGTCGAAGAAGCGACCGCCGCCAGCATGCAATTGCGCGAAGAGGCGACCACCATGGCCGACCTCGTGGCACGGTTCCGGCTGGACGAGGGCGGCGCGTCGCTTCCATCGCCGGCCAATGCCGAAGCGGCTTGGACCAGCGGTCCCACAATCGAGGCCCCGCGCCGTGCGGCGACCGGAACCGGCTGGACCGATTTCTGACCCCTTTCGGGCCGCCATTCCAACCGGCGGCCCGCAGGCCCTTTGTCGTCCACATGAGCCCCGGTCATCCCGGCTTCAGCCGCCGGCGGTGGCCCGCGCCCCGCGCCCTTCGCAACCCCGGGTTCGGCTTCCGCAGCGCAGGAGCCCCGAGAGGCTCTCTCGCCCAGCAGGTCTTTGTTCGGCCCCGCACACCCGCGCCTCCGACCGACGACTGCGGAAAAGCACGGACGGACGGAGCGCGGGCTCCGCCCCCAACGTGCCCGACGCCCGTGCGGGCAGGTGAGGCACCGCAAGGATCGGGCCGACGGACTGCCCAGGAAGAGGACGAACCGCGAGCTGCCTCAGTTAGACCGGATCGCCGCCTCGAACTCGCGCCACTCGCCCTTCGACATGCCCGAGTTTTCCTGCGTCACCGTCTCGCCCTTCAGCATGCGACGGACGCAGTCCATGGCCGGGGCCGACAGGGTGACGCCGCCCATGCGGTAATCCTCGAAGGCCTTGAACGCGAGGGGCACCCAGTCGGCCACGATCTCGCACATGGTCTGGGCATAGACCCGGATTTCATACTGCGCATGGCTGTCGGCGCGAAGCCGCAGGAAATGGAACAGGTTGTGCAGGTCGCATTTCCAGTACCATTGGGTATAGATGTTCGCAGGCAGGTTCATGCGCGCCAGCTCGCGGGCCAGCCCCTTCTGGCCGTCCTGGCTCAGCATCGCTTCGTAATTGTCGTAGCTGCGCGCCGAATCCGCTTTCAGGATTTCCAGCACCCGGGCCGCCTCTTCGCCCTCCAGCACCTCGCCCCGGCCCTGGTGGTTGACCGTCGACTGGGCTGCCAGCGCATCCGGCGCGGGGATGTAGAATTCGCGGTCGAGGATCGAGTAGCGCGCGGAATATTCGTTCACATTGGCCGTGCGATGCCGGATCCATTGCCGGGCGACGAAGACCGGCAGCTTGATGTGGAATTTCACTTCGCACATCTCGAAGGGCGTCGAATGCCAGTGCCGCATCAGGTAGCGGATCAGGCCTTCGTCATTGCTGACCGCCTTGGTGCCCCGGCCATAGCTGACCCGGGCGGCCTGACAGATCGCGGCATCGTCGCCCATGTAGTCGATCACCCGCACGAAGCCGTGATCGAGCACCGGATGCAGGGTGTAAAGACGCTCTTCCATGCCGCGCGCCACGACACGGCGGGTGGGCGCGGTCTCGGCGCGCTGCGCCTCGATCTCGGCAAGCTGGTCCTCGGTGACGGGCATCAAGCGTCCTTTCCGGCAGAAGGTGAGTCGGACCAGACTATATCTATGGAGGCCGAACTACAAAACCGCGACATGCGGTAGGCGGCCTGATCCCGTCAGCGATGCTTTCCTGCAACGCCCCGAAGGCGACAGCACTGCCCCCGCGGCTGCCTCGGGTTTGGCCCGTATGCAAAATGCAGACAGTGAAAGCCCTTTTCGTAGGGTAATCCCTGACGAACCCGGCACCTATCTTGACGGTAGCCCCGGCGGTCCGGTGCCGCCGGTCAGAAGACAGCATGACCGATCCCTTCCGCCTGTCCCGCGCCGGTCGCCCGGGTCCCCAAGGTTTGCGGGACACGGTCCCGGCGCCCCGGCCCGGGCACCGGTCGTCGCCGCCAGATCAAGGAAAGGACTTCAGCATGGCACTTGTCGCTCTTGTCGGGGCGTCCGGAAACGCGGGCGCGGAAATTCTCAAGGAACTGTCGGCCCGGGGCCATCGGGTGACCGCCATCGCGCGCAATCCCGAGCGGATCGCGGCACTCCCCGGCGTCACCGCCGAGGCAGCCGACCTGCATGACCGGGACCGGATCGTCGGGCTTCTGTCGGGCCATGACGCGGTGATTTCGGCGGTGCATTTCACCGCGACCGACCTGCCCGCGCTGCTGGCGGCGGTCCGGACCTCGGGGGTCAAACGCTATCTGGTGGTCGGCGGCGCCGGCAGCCTCGAGATCGCTCCGGGGCAACGGTTGATCGACACGCCCGATTTCCCCGAAGCCTACAAGGCCGAGGCCGGCCGGGGCGCCGATTATCTCGACATGCTGCGCAAGGCCGACGATCTCGACTGGACCTTCCTGTCGCCCTCGGCGCTATTCGCGCATGGCCCGCGGACCGGGACCTTCCGCCTTGGCAAGGACCGGCTTCTGACCGGCGCGGATGGCAGCCGCATCACCTTCGAGGATTACGCCATCGCGATGGTCGACGAACTGGAACGGCCCGCGCATGTCCGCGAGCGCTTTACCGTCGGTTATTGACGGTCCCCCGGTCCCGCCCGTCACGGTACGGGGCCGGAGCCGAGGCCCGCGAGGTGGCGTTTCAGGACGGCCGCGAAGGCATCGACCTTTTCCAGCCGAAAGGCCGTGGGCAAGGTCAGCAGGTGCAGCGGATGCTCGATCGTCCCATGGCCGGGCAACAGCTCGACCAGCGCGCCCGAGGCCAGATGCGGCGCGAGAAAGATGTCGGGGGCCCGCATCACGCCCTCGCCCGCCAGCGCGGCCCGGATCGTCTGCGAGGCACTGTTGACGGCCAGCCGGCCCGAAACCGCGACGGTCAGCGGCCCGTCCGCGTCCTGAAATTGCCAGCGCCCCGCCGGATGCTCGTTCAGATCCAGAAGCGCCGCATGGCGTTCCAGATCGCGCGGATGCCGTGGCCAGCCGGCCCGGGCCAGATAGGCCGGGCTGGCCGCCACGCAAAGCCGTGTCGTGCAGATCCGCCGCATCTTCAGGCTGGAATCCTGTGGAATGCCGATCCGCACCGCCAGATCGAACCCGCCAGCGGCCAGATCGGCCAGCGCGTCCGACAGGTGCAATTCGACCTGCATTGCCGGATGTTCGTCCAGAAAGCTACGCACCGCATCTGCCACGACCAGCTCGCCCATCGTGGTGCCGCAGGTCAACCGAAGCCGCCCCGACAGCCCGTCGGCCGGATCGCGCAGCGCGCTGTCCGCCTCTTCCAGCGCGGCCAGGACCTTGCGGGCATGGGGCAGCCATTTCGCACCCTCATGGGTCAGCGAGACCGCACGCGTGGTCCGGTAGAAAAGCACGTGCCCCAACCGCTCTTCCAGCGCGGCCACGTATTTGCTGGCCACCTTGTTGGTGATGCCCAGCTGTTCTCCGGCCTGCGTAAAGGACCCGCTTTCGGCCACGGCCACGAAGGTGCGGATTCCGTCGACCAGATCCATGATTTTTACCCTCAAAATGGCGATAGTGTTCCCCGATTTCATACCATTCCGGCGACACTCACAAGGCGCTATCTCGGGGTCATCACACAACGCCGCATCTGACGGCACCGCAATGGGACACAGATCATGACCGCTTTCCTTCAAGACCTCGGCTTCGGCTCTGCCACCGCCATCGACGTCGCCGCCCTGCTGCTTCGCGTCGCTCTGGGCACACTGTTTCTCGCCCATGCCTGGCTGAAGATCTTCGTCTTCAAACCGGCGGGCGCGGCGGGCTTCTTCCGCTCGCTGGGCCTGCCCGGCGCCTTTGCCTATCTGACCATGGCCGCCGAGATCCTGGGGGGACTCGCGCTGATCGTCGGGCTCTGGAGCAGCCTCGTCTCGATCCTGCTGATCCCGGTGATCGCCGGTGCCGGCTGGTTCGCCCACCGTGCCAACGGCTTCTGGTTCAACAACCAGAACGGCGGCTGGGAATACCCGGCCTTCTGGACCCTGACCCTGCTGGTGCAGGCCCTGCTGGGCAGCGGCGCCCTGGCCCTGACCGCGGTCTGACCCCCGCGCGGCCCGGATCGCCGGGCCGCCCCCTCCCTCTCGCATTCGAGAAAGGCTTTCGCCATGACCACCGACACCGTTTCCGTAACCGCTTCCGAGATTGCCCCCGTCGCCATCGACCGCGTCGCCCTGACCGTCCGCGACATCGACCTGATCGGCGACTTCTACCAGCGCATCCTCGGGCTCGACCGCCTTTCCGGCTCGGGCGAAGAGCTGATCCTCGGCCAGGACGGCCGCGCGCTGGTCGAGCTGCGCCGCGACACCGCCGCCCGCGCCTACCCCCATGCCGCGGGCCTGTTCCACACCGCCTTCCTGCTGCCCCACCGCGACGATCTGGGCCGCTGGCTGCGCCACGCCCATGCACAGAAGGTCCGGATGTCGGGGGCCTCGGATCACATGGTCAGCGAGGCGCTTTACCTCCGCGACCCCGAGGGCAACGGGATCGAGATCTATGCCGACCGGCCGCGCGCGACCTGGCTGCATGACGGCGACCACGTGGTGATGGAGACCCTGCCGCTCGATCTGGCCAGCCTCCGCCGCGCCGAGGGCGACTGGACCGGGGCGCCAGAGGGCACGGTGATCGGCCATGTGCACCTGCAGGTGGGCGCCATCCCCGAGGCCCGCGCCTTCTATGCCGGAGAGCTGGGCTTCGACATCACCGCCGAGATCCCGCAGGCCAGCTTCTTCTCGACCGGCGGCTATCACCACCACCTGGCAACCAACACCTGGAACAGCGCGGGCGCCGGGACGCGGCCCAAGGGGGCGACCGGGCTGGCCGAACTGGTGCTGGACGCGACCGATACCGCCGCGATCCGCACCGGGCTTTCGGTCGACGATCCCTGGGGCAACCGCATCCGCGTGGCCTGAGGATCGCCCGCAAAACCCACGGCGCACGGTCGGCCCTTCAGCCCGCCAAACCGAAAGGCCGGTCCCCGGCCGCACCGCCCCGGTCGCCCCTGGCCCGGGGCGGTGACGTTTCTGCGGGGCAAAGGCACCAGGCGACGTAAGGGAAAGACCCGCCCCTCGCCGCCGCGCCGATCCGTCCTAGATGGCAGCCCACAAGACGGAGAGACGCATGAAAGTTCGCTACCTGCACACCATGGTCCGCGTGAAGGACCTCGACGCCTCGATGGCTTTCTACCAGCTGCTCGGCCTGACCGAGACCCGGCGGATCGAGAACGACAAGGGCCGCTTTACCCTCGTTTTCCTGGCGCCCCCCGGACAGGAGGAGTGCCCGGTCGAGCTGACCTACAACTGGGACGGCGACGACGGCTTGCCGTCGGACAGCCGTCATTTCGGCCATCTCGCCTACGGGGTCGAGAATATCTACGACATGTGCGACCGCCTGATGAAAGCGGGCGTCACCATCAACCGCCCGCCGCGCGACGGGCACATGGCCTTCGTGCGCAGCCCCGACAACATCTCGGTCGAGCTGTTGCAGATCGGCGAGTCGCTGCCCCCGGCCGAGCCCTGGGCCAGCATGCCAAATACGGGGCATTGGTAAGGCTCGCCGCCCTTCTGGCGCTTGCGCCGATCCAGGCAGAGGCCGGCTGCCGGCTGGCCCTGCTGCTGGCTCTGGACATTTCGTCTTCGGTCGATCCGGGCGAGGACGCGCTGCAGCGGGCCGGGCTGGCCGCCGCGCTGAAGTCCTCCGAGGTCCAGGCCGAAATCCTGTCGGTGCCCGACCGCCCGGTGGCGCTGGCGGTCTACGAATGGAGCGGGCGCTATCAGCAACGCGTGGTGGTGCCTTGGCGCCTGCTGGACAGTTCCTCGGCCATTCTGGGCGCGGCCGAGGCCATTGCCGGGTCGCGCCGGTCCTATGCCGCCTTCCCGACCGCGATGGGCTTTGGCCTGGCCTTCGGGGCCAGGCTGTTCGACAGCGCGCCCGACTGCACCGAACGCACCCTCGACATGTCGGGCGACGGCATCAACAATGACGGCTTCGGCCCCGCGCTGGCCTATGCCAGCTTTCCCTTCGGCGACATCACCGTGAACGGGCTGGCCATCGGCGGCGGCAGCCCGAACGATGCCGAGGTGTTCGACTTTTACCGCGACCGGGTGATCCGCGGGCCCGGCGCCTTCGTCGAGACCGCCCGCGACTTTTCCGATTTCGAACGCGCGATCCGGCGCAAGCTGATGCGCGAGGTCGCCGCGCGGGTCTATGGCGGGCGCCTCGCCCTTCCCCGGGACGGGGGCTGAGCGATGCGGGCGGGACCGGGGCTGTGTCGGGTCTTGGTCGCGCTGGCGGGGAGTGCGCATGCCCCCGCATCGGCCGGTGCCGCCGAGTGCCGCCAGGCGCTGGCGATCGGGCTTGACGTCTCGGGGTCAGTCGATGCCGAGGAATACCGCCTGCAGCGCGACGGGCTGGCCGCGGCACTGATCCATCCCGACGTGCAGGCCGCCTTCCTGCAGATCCCCTCGGCACCGGTGGCGCTGGCGATCTATGAATGGAGCGGGACGCTGGACCAGCGGCTGATCCTGCCCTGGACGGTCATCGACAGCCCCGCCGCGCTGGCAGAGGCCTCGGCCACTCTGAGGCGCGCGGGCCGCAGATCGGCCGCGCGGACCACGGCGATCGGCACGGCGCTGAGCTGGGGTGCCGCACTGCTGGCCGACCGGACCCAGTGCTGGCAGGCCACGCTCGATCTGACCGGCGACGGAAGCTCGAACGAGGGGCCGCGCCCGGCCGCGGTCGAGATCGGCGAGGTCACGGTGAATGCGCTGGCCATCGGGATCGGATCGTCTTTGCGGCTGGATCAGGCCGAAACCGAGCTCGATGAGCTGGTTGCCTATTTCGAGGCCGAGGTGATCCGCGGCCCCGGCGCCTTTGTCGAGGTCGCCAGCGGCTTTTCCGACTTCGAGGCCGCGATGGAGCGCAAGCTGTTGCGCGAGTTGCAGACCATGGCCGTCGGACAGGCGCCGTCGGGGCCGGGACCGGCCCCGCGGCGGGCTCAGTAGATGTACCGGATCTGGTCCGACCAGTAGCGTTCCATCCGTTTCAGCGCGGCCGTGATCTCGCGCAGGCCGTCATCGTCGACGACGTGGCGGGCGACCAGCCCTTCGGCATGGCGGGCGAAGAGCCCGCCGACGACTTCGCGGATTTCGCGGCCCTTGGGGGTCAGGCGGACACGCACGGCGCGGCGGTCGATCTCGCAGCGCTGATGGTGCATGTAGCCTTTCTCGACCAGCTTCTTCAGGTTGTAGGACACGTTCGAGCCCTGATAGTAGCCGCGGGATTTCAGTTCGCCCGCGGTCACCTCGTTTTCGCCGATGTTGAACAGCAGAAGGGCCTGGACCGAGTTCAGCTCGAGAACGCCGAGGCGTTCGAACTCGTCCTTGATCACGTCCAGCAGCAGCCGGTGCAGCCGCTCGACCAGGGAAAGCGCCTCGAGATAGTCGGTCATGACTTCCCGATGATCGCCCTCCGGGATGGGGGAATGGATGCTCATGTCTGTCTCCGCCGTTCGCAGTGCCCGGACAGGAATATGAAATGAGTCGCGAATATTCGGTTAAAACGCGGAAAAGGCAGGAATTCCCTACCCGTTCACGGGACGTTCCACGAGCCGCGCGATCAGCGGCGCGAATTGGTCCGGCGCCGCGACCTGCCCTGTAACCCATTGATAAAGCGCGTGATCATCTTGCGCCAGCAGCGCATCGAAGGCCTCCAGCGCGGGGCTATCCATGGTCGCGAGATGGGCGTCGGCATAACGGCCGAGGATCAGGTCCATCTCCTTGGTGCCCCGCCGCCAGGCGCGGATATGCATCCGCTTGCGGCGGGATTCGGTCGACTCGGTCATCTCAGCCATGCTCCTTCAATGCGTGCCGGAGCCGCTTTTCGAGCACCCCGAGCCGGTTCGCAAGCCGCGCCATGTCGGCCCGGACCGCCCGGATCTCGCCCAGGATGCTGCGCACGTCGCCCGGGATGACGGCTTCGTCTCCGGGGCCGTCCAGTCCGTCGCCATGCCCGTTCAGCAGCCACATGATCGACACGTTCAGAACGCCGGCCAGCATCTGCAGCTTGTTCGAGCGCGGCTCGGAGACGTCGTCCTCCCAGCCGCGCACGGTCTCGAGCTTGACGCCCAGCCGCTTGGCCAGTTCGGTCTGGGTCATGCCCAGCGCCTCGCGGGCGGCGACCACGCGGTCGCCGAAGGTCGCGGCATCCTCGGAATACCAGTCGGTGGCGTCTTTTTCGGAAGTGTCCATCGGTGCAAGCTCCTTTCGGCAAAGCCGCTTGAACGGTGTCCTAAGGCACCCTATGAGAAAGCGACCCCAACTTCAAACCGGAGACGACCATGTCCTTCCTGTCTGCGACACTCGCGCGTGTGAAACCCTCGCCGACCATCGCGGTAAGCACCAAGGCGCGGGAACTCAAGGCCGCGGGCAAGGACGTCATCGGTCTTGGCGCGGGCGAGCCCGATTTCGACACGCCGCAGAACATCAAGGACGCGGCCAAGGCCGCCATCGACCGCGGCGAGACGAAATACACCGCCGTCGACGGCCTGCCCGAGCTGAAAAAGGCGATCTGCGCCAAGTTCAAGCGCGACAACGGCCTCGATTACGAACCGGCGCAGGTCAGCGTCGGCGCGGGCGGCAAGCAGATCCTTTACAACGCCCTGATGGCGACGCTGAACCCCGGCGACGAGGTCATCATCCCCGCGCCCTACTGGGTCAGCTATCCCGACATGGTGCTGCTGGCGGGCGGCGAGCCGGTCTTCGTCGAGGGCCGGATGGAAGACGGCTTCCGGATCACGCCCGAGGCGCTGGAAGCCGCGATCACGCCCAAGACCAAGTGGTTCATCTTCAACTCGCCCTCGAACCCGACCGGCGCGGGGTACACGCGCGCGCAGCTGAAGGCGCTGACCGACGTGCTGATGAAGCATCCGCATGTGCACATCATGTCGGACGACATGTATGAAAAGCTGACCTATGGCGATTTCGAGTTCTGCACGCCCGCCGAGGTCGAGCCCGGGCTTTACGACCGCACGCTGACCTGCAACGGCGTGTCCAAGGCCTATGCGATGACCGGCTGGCGGATCGGCTATGCCGCGGGCCCCGCCCCCCTGATCAAGGCGATGGGCAAGATCCAGTCGCAATCGACCTCGAACCCGTCCTCGATCGCGCAATGGGCGGCGCTTGAGGCGCTGAACGGGCCGCAGGATTTCATCGCCGAAAACAACGCGGTGTTCCAGCGCCGCCGGGACATGGTGGTCGAGATGCTGAACCAGGCCGAGGGCATCGACTGCCCGGTGCCCGAAGGGGCGTTCTACGTCTACCCGTCGATCGCGGGCTGCATCGGCAAGACCACGCCCGCCGGTGTGAAGATCGAGAATGACGAGGTCTTCGCGACCGCGCTTCTGGAAGAAAAGGGCGTGGCCGTCGTCTTCGGCGCGGCCTTCGGTCTGTCGCCCAACTTCCGCGTCAGCTACGCGACCTCGGACGAGGCGCTGAAAGAGGCCTGCACCCGGATCCAGGACTTCTGCGCCAGCCTGAGCTGAACAGTCGCCCGCTGCCCTTCCGGGGCGGCGGGCCTTCGCCTCAGCGGGCGGGCACCCAGTCCCGCGACCAGAACCGGGTCATCATCAGCACACCCGCCAGCGCCAGCCCCGAGGCGAGACCGAGCCAGATGCCGATGCCGCCCCAGCCGAGCCCGAACCCGAGCCCGTAGCTGACCGGCATGCCGACCAGCCAGTAGCTGATCCCCGCCATCACCATCGGCACCCGCGTGTCCTGCACCCCACGCAGGAGGCCCAGCGCCATCACCTGCGCCGCATCGACCAGCTGGAACAGCGCGGCCGCCGCCAGAAGCCCGGTGCCGACCGCCAGCACCGCCGCCCGGTCGGGCGAGGCCGGGTCGAGGAAGAACCCCACCAGCACCTCGGGCCAGGCGAGGAAGGCCACCACGGAGAGTGCCACCGCGACGGCCGACACCCCAAGGGCCGCCACCGCGCCGCGGTACAGCCCGGTCCGATCCCCCCGCCCCAGCGCCGCACCCGCCCGGATCGTCGCCGCGTTCGACAGCCCCAGATGAACCATGAAGATCGCCGAAGAGATCTGCACGGCAATCCCGTGCGCGGCCAGCGCGACCTCGCCGATCCAGCCCATCATCACCGAGGAGGCAACGAAGAGCCCGACCTCGGCGAGGCTCGTCAGCCCGATGGGCCAGCCCAGCCGGAAGACGCGCCAGAACGCCTCCCAGTCGGGGCGCCAGATCCGGCGGAACAGCTCGTGTTCGGGCGTGGCCCACAGCGCATAAAGCACCACCGCCGCCATCGACACGACGTTCACGATCAGAGAGGACAGTGCCGCGCCTTGCAGACCCAGCTCGGGCAGGCCGAAATGGCCGAAGATCAGCAGGTAGTTCCCGACCGCGTTGACCGCGACCGCGCCCAGCGTGATCCACAGCACCACGCGGGCGCGTTCCAGAGCCGAAAGATAGCTTTTCAGCACCATCACCACCAGCGCGGGCAAAAGACCCGGCCCGGCGATGGCCAGATAGTCCTGCGCCATCGCCGACAGATCGGCGGTCTGGCCCAGCGCGAGGAAAAGCCGTTCCGAAACGAAGAAGACCGGCAGGCTCAGCAGCCCGACGCCAAGGCAGATCCACAGCGCCATCCGGGTCACGCGCCGCACCTGGGTTTCGTCGCCCGCCGCCGCAGCGGTGGCGATCATCGGCATCACCGCCCAGGCAAAACCCGAGATCACGATGAACAGCACGAAGAACAACGAGGTTGCCAGCACCTCGGCCGCCAGCGCGCCCACGTCGTACCAGCCCAGCATGACCGCATCGGTCAGCGAGATGCCGAATTGCGCGAGGTGGCTGCCGACAAGCGGCAGCCCAAGCACGAGGGTCGCGCGCAGATGCGCGGACAGGGGAAGGGGCAGAACGGAGGCCATCCCCGGGGCATATCGCCGCCCCGCGAGCCCGGCAAGAGGCCCCGCCGGGCCGCCCGGTTTCAATCCTCCGGGCGCGGCTTTCGGGCAACCATCTCGACCAGCGCCGAGCGGCCGGAATGGCCCCGCCCCTCGGCAAGATCGGTGTCGTAATCACGCAGCAGCAGGATCTCGAACCCGGCGAAGCGGTCGCGCAGGAGAGGCTCGGTATACATCTTCTCCGGATCGCCGGGCCCGCCGGTGCCAT
This sequence comes from Rhodovulum kholense, assembly GCF_003053725.1. Lineage (GTDB taxonomy): Bacteria > Pseudomonadota > Alphaproteobacteria > Rhodobacterales > Rhodobacteraceae > Rhodovulum > Rhodovulum kholense. Next base: position 30,045 of record NZ_QAYC01000017.1, on the reverse strand, counting down.
AGCCCACCTGCCGCGGTGCATAGCCCTGCAACAAAACCAGCCCGCCCGGCCTCAGCGTCTGGCGCATCCCCGCGAAGATCCGGTCCTGGGCGGTGCGGTCGCCGAACTGGATGAAGATGCCCAGAACCGCGTCGAAAGCCTCGGGCGCCCAGTCCCAGCGGTCGATATCGGCCTCGCGCAGGTCAAGCGTCACGCCGCGCGCCTCGGCCAGCCGCCGGGCCTTGGCTAGGGCGTTGGGCGCGGCCTCGACCGCAGTCACCTTGTGCCCCTGCCCGGCCAGCCAGACCGCGTTCCGCCCCTCGCCCTCGGCGACCGACAGCACCTCGGCGCCGGGCGGCAGCCGGGCGGCCTCGTGCCTCAGCAGGGCCGAGGGCTCGGTCCCGAACAGATAGTCCTCTCCGGCGTAACGGTCGTTCCACATCGGCAGATCCCCCTGCCCGCCGATATGGCGCGCCGGGCGGGGCGGGCAAGCCTGGCGGTATCAGTCCTCGCGCCCCTTGCGCAGGTCGGGATGCAGCGAGGTGCCGAGGATATGTTCGGCCTTGTGGATCACATGTTCGGCCCGGCCGACGATCAGCGGATCGGGCGCATGAGCGACCTTGGGGTTCTTGCCGGGATAGTCGAGCCCGTGCAGGAAATGGCGCATGCAGTTCAGCCGCGCGCGCTTCTTGTCGTTCGACTTGATGATCGTCCAGGGCGCGTCGGCGGTGTCGGTATAGAAGAACATCGCCTCCTTGGCCTCGGTATAATCGTCCCATTTGTCGAGGCTGGCCTTGTCGATGGGCGACAGCTTCCAGCGTTTCAGCGGGTCGGTCTCGCGCGCGCGGAACCGCCGCCGCTGTTCTTCCTGGGTCACCGAGAACCAGTATTTGTAAAGCCGCACCCCCGAGCGCACGAACATCCGTTCAAGCTCGGGCGACTGGCGCATGAATTCGAGATACTCGTTCGGGGTGCAGAAGCCCATCACCCGCTCGACCCCCGCCCGATTGTACCAGGACCGGTCGTAGAACACCATTTCGCCGGCCGTCGGCAACTCGCGCACATAGCGCTGAAAGAACCACTGGCCCTTTTCTTCCTCGGTGGGCTTGTTCAGCGCCACGACCCGGGCGGCCCGCGGATTGAGATGTTCCATGAACCGCTTGATCGTGCCGCCCTTGCCGGCGGCATCGCGACCCTCGAACAGGATCACGAATTTCTGGCCGGTCTCCTGCGCCCAGAGCTGCACTTTCAGCAACTCGGCCTGCAGCTTGGCCTTCTGCGCCTCGTAGCTGCGGCGCGACATCTTCGTGCGATAGGGATATTCGCCGGATTCGAAGGCATGCGCGATATTGGCCGCCGTGGCGACCGGCGGTGCGGCCTTCGGGGTGGATTTGCGCGGGACCGACGCCGGGGCGGCAGGCTCTGCGACGGTCGGCAGGGGCGCCTGACCCGTCTCGTTCTCCTCCGTCTTGGGCAACGTCGCAGAAGACTGCGCCGCCGGCGGGCTGAGCTGATCCATGCACGACTCCTTCCCGGGGAACTGGAACCAGTCTAACCCGAAACGCTCGGCTCCGGTTTGAGAAATGTCAAAAAACGGTTACAAAACCCTGACCCCGCGCGATAGATGGCCCGCAATCGAAGAAGGTGCCCTGTTTCGAGCCGGTTTGTTGCGCGAGACCGGCTGTCTTTCGGGGCAGCGCGGCAAGGACAGGCCGCCCTTTCCCCCGCCCCCCAAACCTGCGATGATGCGCGCGCACATCCACAAGATAGAGCGAAGAATGCCTGACGATCTGCTCTCCGGCGCCAGCCGGGACACCTATGATGCCTCCTCGATCGAGGTGCTGGAGGGTCTCGAGCCCGTCCGCAAGCGCCCCGGCATGTATATCGGCGGCACAGACGAGCGGGCGTTGCACCATCTGGTGGCCGAGGTGCTGGACAATGCCATGGACGAGGCGGTCGCGGGCCATGCCACCCGGATCGAGGTCGAGCTGCATGTCGATCATTCGGTGACGATCCGCGACAACGGCCGGGGGATCCCGGTGGACCCGCATCCGAAATTTCCCGGAAAGTCGGCGCTTGAGGTGATCCTCTGTACGCTGCATGCGGGCGGCAAGTTCTCGGGCAAGGCCTACGAAACCTCGGGCGGGCTGCATGGCGTGGGTGTGTCGGTCGTCAACGCGCTGTCGGACCGGCTTCGGGTCGAGGTGGCGCGCAACCGCGAGCTGTTCGCGCAGGATTTCTCGCGCGGGGTGCCGCTTGGCCCGGTCGAGAAGCTGGGCGCCACCGCGAACCGCCGCGGCACCACGGTCACCTTCCATGCCGACGAACAGATCTTCGGCCATCACCGCTTCCGCCCGGCACGAATGCTGAAGATGGTCCGCTCGAAAGCCTATCTGTTCTCGGGCGTCGAGATTCGCTGGAAGACCGCCATTCCCGACGGCGACACGCCGATGGAGGCGGTGTTTCACTTCCCCGGCGGGCTGGCAGACTACCTCAGCGAGACCCTCGAAGGCGCCTCGACCTATGCCGACCGCCCGTTCGCGGGCAAGGTCGGCTTTCAGGAGAAATTCGGCCAGCCCGGCTCGGTCGAATGGGCGGTCAACTGGACGCCCTCGCGCGACGGCTTCATCCAGTCCTATTGCAATACCATCCCAACGCCCGAGGGCGGCACCCATGAGGCCGGGTTCTGGTCGGCGATCCTGAAGGGGCTGCGCGCCTATGGCGAGTTGGCCAACAACCGCAAGGCCGCCCAGATCACCCGCGACGATCTGATGACCGGCGGTTGCGCGATCGTGTCGACCTTCATCCGCGAGCCCGAATTCGTCGGCCAGACCAAGGACCGGCTTGCCACCACCGAGGCCCAGCGCATGGTCGAGGGCGCGGTGCGCGACCATTTCGACAACTGGCTGGCCTCGGACACCAAGGCCGCGGGGGCGATCCTCGATTTCCTCGTGCTGCGCGCCGAGGAACGGCTGCGCCGCCGGGCCGAGAAGGAGACCCAGCGCAAATCGGCCACCAAGCGGCTGCGCCTGCCCGGCAAGCTGGTCGATTGTTCGGCCACCAATCGCGACGGCACCGAGTTGTTCATCGTCGAGGGCGACTCGGCCGGCGGGTCTGCCAAGATGGCGCGCGACCGCAAGACCCAGGCCTTGCTGCCGCTGCGCGGCAAGATCCTGAACGTGCTGGGCGCGGCCTCGTCCAAGCTGGGGTCCAACGCCGAGATCAACGACCTGACCCAGGCACTGGGGACCGGGCTGGGGACGCGCTTCAACATCGACGATCTGCGCTATGACAAGATCATCATCATGACCGATGCCGATGTCGACGGCGCGCATATCGCCTCCCTGCTGATGACCTTCTTCTTCACCCAGATGCGGCCGCTGATCGACCAGGGGCATCTGTACCTCGCCTGCCCGCCGCTGTTCCGGCTGACCCAGGGCGCGCGACGGATCTACGCGCTTGACGAGGCCGAGAAAGAGATGTGGCTGGCCAAGGGGCTGGGGGGCAAGGGCAAGATCGACGTCAGCCGGTTCAAGGGGCTGGGCGAGATGGATGCCAAGGACCTGAAGGAAACCACGATGGACCCGGCCTCGCGCAAGCTGATCCGGGTGTCGATCGACGAGGACGAACCGGGCGAGACCGCCGATCTGGTCGAACGGCTGATGGGCAAGAAACCCGAGCTGCGGTTTCAGTATATCCAGGAGAATGCCCGTTTCGTCGATGAGGTCGATATCTAGCCCGGGCGGGCCGCAATACACGCGGTTTTAACCGCGCGGTGGTCATCTGGCGGCGACATCGCCAAAGGACAGAAACCGCCCATGTCGATCCATACCAGACCCATCCCAAGCCGCGCCCGGGTGGGGGCGAAGCCGCCGCGCGGAAGCGTATCGGCGGCGCTTGCGGCACTCGACCGCGCGCCGTCCGACCCGGCCGCGCTGCGCGCCTTCGTCGCGACGCTGGCCAAGGCGGACATGGAACGCGCCCGGTCCGCCCGGTTCGAGGCCGCGCTGGCCCGGGCTCTGGCCGAACCTTCGGTCTGCAATCTTACCATCCAGAGCTTCGCTTCGGCCTATCTGGCCGGGCGTTTCATGGCGGCTGCAGCCAAGGCCGACGGAAAAGTCGACGTGCCGCCGGGTCTTCTGAACCTGACCATCGCCCATCTCTATCACCGGCTCAACGTCAGCCTCGCGCTGGAACCCTTCCTGATCGCGCTCCGCCGCGACCTGCTTGAGGCCGCGAGGGACGGCCGCGCGGTGTCGGCCCGGCAGATCGCGCTGGCCGAGGCGCTGGCCCGGCACAGCTTTACCTGCGAATACATCTGGCTCGAGGCCGAGGCCGAAACCGAGGCGCTTGAAACGGTCCAGCGCCAGGTCGAGACCGCCATTGCCGAGGGCGCGGACGTTCCGGCGCTGCCGCTTTTCGTGCTGGGCGCCTACCGGCCGCTCGACCGCTTCCCCGCGCTGCGCGCCTGGGTCGCGCTGCAGGCGGCGCAGGGGCTCGAGAGGCTCGACCCGACGCTGCGGCTGTTGGTCTTCGACCGGCTGCAGGAAGAGGCCCTGATCCCCCGGATCGAGACGCTGACCGCGATCGAGGATGCCACCTCGGCCGCCGTCCAGGCCCAATACGAGGAAAACCCCTATCCGCGCTGGCGCCACCTGGGCCGTCGCACGCCGGTCGATTTCAAGACCTATCTGACCAGAGAGCTTGCCATTCCTCCCGCCCTGACCGCCTCTGCCCCCGCGCGGACCCGGGTGCTGGTGGCGGGCTGCGGGACCGGCCAGCATCCCATCTCGCTGGCCCTGAGCCTGCTCGGCGGAGCGGTGCTGGCCATCGACCTCAGCCGGGCAAGCCTGGCTTATGCCTTGCGAGAGGCGCGGGCGCGCGGCGTCGAGAACCTGGGCTTCGCCCATGCCGACATCCTCAAGCTCGACGGGCTCGAAGACGCCTTCGACCTGATCGAGGCGATGGGCGTGCTGCACCACATGCGCGACCCCGAGGCCGGCCTTGCGGTTCTGGTCAAGGCGCTCCGTCCCGGCGGGTTCCTGCGCCTCGGTCTTTACAGCCGCCCCGCGCGCCGGGCCGTGATCGCGATGCGCAGCCGCATCGCCACGGTCGGCTATCGTCCCGATCTTGAAGGCATGCGGGCCTTCCGACGAGATTTCTTCCTCGACCGGCTTTATGCCGAAGCGCCCGAGCTTTGCAGCTTTCGCGACTTCTACGCGACATCGGAACTGCGCGACCTGATCTTTCACGTACAGGAACGCGATTACATCACCTCTGAACTGGCCGAGATGCTGGATCGGAACGGCCTGGAATTCCTCGGCTTTTCCGGGCTCGACGCGGATGTCATGCGGCGCTATCGCGACGAGACGCCCGACGATCCCACCGGCACCGATCTTGCGGCCTGGGGCCGGTTCGAGGACCGCTACCCCGAGACGTTCCGGGGCATGTACCGGCTTTCGTGCCGCAAGGCCGCCCCCCTCCCCGCCCGCCCGACCTAGGCGCACCGCCCCCCGGGGCTTGGTTGTCGCGGGGCGCAAGAGAACTTGCCCCGCGGATGGGCGGCCGTCATCCCGACGCCAACGGAGAGCCACGCGCCACGGGGGCGAGCGCGGCCGGGCAGTGATCGCCCCGGCCCTGGCCACTCTGCCAGGCGCCGGCCCCTGCCCCGGCACGGCTTGGCGGCCTGATATCCCCAGCCGCGCCGGCCGGAGCGCCCGACTGAGGGCGCTCAAAGGCGCATGACCCCGAGAGTGACGTCCTTCCGGATCGGCACTCCGAACCGGCAAGGGCCGCCCATCTCAGCGAGAGGGCGTCCCGGCGCGGGACTGGGTGCCGCCGGTCTCTTGCAGCGGCGCATCCACCGCGTCGAAAAGATCAAGCTGCTGACCGGTTTCACCCGAAGGCGGCTCGAAGCCCGACAGCGTCACACCCAAAAGCCGGACCGGACGGCGAAACGGATGGATTTCCGCCAACAGGCTTTCGGCCACCGCCAGAATCTCGCCCGCCTCGGCCAGCGGCCGCGACAGGGTGCGGCGCCGGGTCAGCTGTTCGAAATCGGTGAAGCGGACCTTGAGCGTGACGGTCCGCCCGGACAGCCGCTTTTCGGCGGCGGGCCGCGCGACCTTCCCGGCCAGACGCCGCACCACCTCGAGCGCCGCGCCAAGATCGACCAGATCCTCCGACAGGGTCGTCTCGGCGCCGATCGACTTGCGCGGCCGGTCGGGCCGCACCGGGCGCGTGTCGATCCCCCGCGAAATGGCGTGATAATGCGCGGCCGACGACCCGAAATGGGCCTGCAGAAAGGCAATGCTCCGGGCCCGCAGATCGGCGCCGGTGCGGATGCCGAGACGGTGCATCTTCTGTTCCGTCACCGGCCCCACACCGTGAAACCGCCCCACCGGCAGCGCCGCCACAAAGGCCTCGGCGCGATGGGGCGGGATGACGGTCAGCCCGTCGGGCTTGTTCTGGTCCGAGGCAAGCTTGGCGAGGAACTTGTTGTAGCTCACCCCGGCCGAGGCGGTCAGCCCGGTCGCAGCGCGGATCTCGGCCCGGATCTCTTCGGCGATCCCGGTGGCGGGGCGCCCGGCGGCACAGGCCTCGGTCACGTCGAGATAGGCCTCGTCCAGCGACAGCGGCTCGACCAGATCGGTATGGGCGGCAAAGATGGCATGGATCTGGGCCGAGACCGCGCGGTAGACCTCGAACCGGGGCGGCACGAAGATCAGCTCGGGGCATTTCCGCAGCGCCGTGACCGAGGGCATGGCCGACCGCACGCCGAAGGCCCGCGCCTCGTAGCTGGCCGCCGCCACCACGCCCCGGGCGCGGCCATGCCCGACCGCGACGGGCCGGCCGCGAAGCTCGGGCCGGTCGCGCTGCTCGACCGAGGCAAAGAAGGCGTCCATGTCGACATGGATGATCCGCCGCTGGTCCGCGACCGCCCCGGGGGCGCCCCGGGGATCGGTCCCGGTCGCCCGATCGTCGCCGTCGCCGGCCTCCATCGCACCGCTCTCCCGGATTGCGCGCCAGTTTTTGCGATCCCGCGGGTCAGGCCCCCGCCGGATCGGAACCAAGCATATCGCCTCGTCCCCCGGGGCTCAACGCGGGCCGGTTCCGGTTCGGCCGCGGTCCTGGCCGGACCTCGCGCCGCCGAACGCGTCCGGATATTGACGTTGCGTCACGCAACGGCGAAACTTCATGCATGACGCGAAATATATTCGGGCTGGAATACCTCCTGAATGCAACGCCCGAGGTGCAGGAGATCCAGGCGCGACGCCCCGGCATCGCCCGCTTTGCCATCGAGCGGGTGACCGAGACCGATGCCCGCAAGGCCGTCTTTATCGGCCGCTACGACGGCCACCCGGCCGAACTGACCCTGCTGCGCGGCCCCAAGGGACCCGAGCGCGCCCGCGCGCTGCGCCGCGACCTGCAGCGTCTGGCGCTTCATATGGGACATGGCCCGTTCCGGGTGCCGCCGCTGGTCGCGGCCTGGCCCGGCGAGGGGCTTCTGGTGCAGCGCCTGATCGAGGGTCGTCCGATGAGCCAAGCGCTGGTCGGGCCCGGGCGCGACGAGATGATCGGGCGCGCCGGTGGCTGGCTGGCCCATCTGGTCTCGACCGAACGGCGGCAGCTTTCCTTTGGCGGGCGTTACTGGCTGCGGCGGCGCGGCGAGGAACTGGCCGCCAAGCGGACCGGCCGGACCGACCGGCGTCTGGCGGACGCGTTGTCGAACCGGCTCGAGGCGCTTCTGGCGACCGTCGCGGGCCGGCCGATCACCCAGGCCCGCTGTCACGGCGACTTTCAGCCGCGCAACCTGCTTCTGGGCGACGGGGCGGTCTATGGGCTGGCATTGGGCGATCCGGGCTGGATGCCGCTGGTGCGCGACATCGCGCGGTTTCTGGTGGCGCTGCGTGTCGTCCATCCGCGCAAGGAGGACGGAGAGATCCGCTTTGGCATCCATGGCGCCGATCTCGACGCGTTGCTGGCGCAGATCGCGGCGGTTTCGGCGCGCGAACGGGCGCTGCACCTGCCCTTCTTCATCGGGGTCGAACTGGCCGGGGCCTTCGCGCTCTGCCCGCCCGACCTGCCAGAGGCCGAGGCGCTGCGCGAGGCCATCGGCCATTTCCTTGGCGGAAGCGGTCCCCCGACCCTTTGAGCCAGCCCCTCAGACCAGCCGTCCGGTCTCCAGATGCAGGGTCCGGTCCATCCGCGCGGCCAGATCAAGGTTATGGGTCGCGATCAGCGCGGCCAGCCCGGTCTCGCGCACCAGCTCCATCAGCGCGCCGAAGACAGTATCCGAGGTGCCGGGATCGAGATTGCCGGTGGGCTCGTCGGCCAGCAGCAGCCGCGGACGGTTGGCCAGCGCCCGGCAGAAGGCCACGCGCTGTTGTTCGCCCCCCGACAGCGCGGCCGGGCGGTGCCCGGCACGGGGCGCGATGCCGACCCGGGTCAGAAGGTCCATCGCCCGCGCTTCGGCCGCCGCGCGCGGCGTGCCAGCCGCCAGCTGCGGCAGCAGGATGTTTTCCAGCGCGGTGAATTCCGGCAGCAGGTGGTGAAACTGATAGACGAAGCCGATATCGGCCCGGCGCGCCGCCGTTCGGCGGCGGTCGCTTTGCCCGGTCATGTCGGCCCCCGCGATCCGCACCGCGCCGCTGTCGGGCGTGTCGAGCAGCCCCGCGATATGCAGAAGCGTCGACTTGCCCGCGCCCGAGGGGGCGACCAGGGCCACGACCTCGCCCGGCGCCACCGACAGCGAGGCGCCCCGCAGCACCGAGACCTCGCCCGGCAAACCGCGATTATAGCATTTCTCGACCGCGTCGAGGCTCAGGACAGGTTCACTCATACCGCAGGGCCTCGACCGGGTTCATCCGGGCCGCGCGGCGGGCCGGGAAGATCGTGATGACGAAGGACAGGCCCAGCGACAGCAGGACCGCCGACAGCACGTCCTGCAGTTCCAGCTTGGCGGGCAGGTTGTAGATGCCCCGGATCGAGGGGTCCCAGACGCCCCCGCCCGACACGTAGTTCACCAGGGAAAAGATCGGGTCGATATAGATCGCGAAAAGGCAGCCCAGGATCACCCCGAGCAGCGTCCCCGCCACACCGACCGACGCGCCGCAGATGAAGAAGACCCGAAGGATCGAGCCTTCCGACAACCCCACCGTGCGCAGGATGCCGATGTCGCGGCCCTTGTTCTTGACCAGCATGATCAGCCCCGAGACGATGTTCATGGTCGCGATCAGCACGAGGATCGAGAGGATGATGAACATCACGTTGTCCTCGACATCGAGCGCGCGCAGGAAGGACCCCGAGGCGTCCCGCCAGCTCCAGATCAGCGCCCGCTCGCCCGCCGCGCGCAACAGTGCCGAGGTCAGGTCGTCGACATGTTCGGGGTCCGCGACCATCACCTCGAACTCATCGGCCACGCCCTCGCGGTTGAAATAGCTCTGGGCCTCGGCGAAGGGCATGTAGACGCGGGTGCGGTCGATGTCGTAGCGCCCGGCGGTGAAGATGTAGGTGACCTCGTAGGCGTTGACCCGGGGCGAGGTGCCGAAGGGCGTCTTGACCCCGTCGGGCGAAATCAGCCGGACCCGGTCGCCGATGCCGACCCCCAGCTCGCGCGCGACGCCAGAACCGATGGCGATGCCCTCGGCGAAGCGGTCGAGCGATCCCGCATGCGCCTCGGGATGGGCGATGCGCGGGATCGTGGCCAGATCGGCGGGGGCGATGCCGAAGACTTCGACGCCCGCGGTGCCGCCCGGGGACGCGGCCATCACCTGCCCCTTGATCAGCGGGGCCACCCGGGTCACGCCGGGCACCGCCCGCAGCCTTTCGGCGATGGGTTCGTAATCCGGGATGGTGCGGGTCCGCACACCGGCCGCGTTGACCTCGCTGGCGGCATAGACCGTGACATGGGCATTGGCGCCGAGGATCGTATCGACGAACTCCTCGCGAAAGCCCGAGCGCACGGCCAGCGTCGCGATCAGCGCGAAGACCGCAAGCGTGATGCCGAGCAGGCTGATCCAGGTCATGGTGCTGACCCCGCCCTCGGCCTTGCGGGCGCGCAGATAGCGCCAGGCGATCATCCATTCGAAGCGGGCGAAGGGGGCGGCGGTCATGGGCTCTCCGGTCGGCGTTCCGGGCGCAAAGAGCAGGATTTGCGGATCGGGGTCAAGGCCGCGCCGGAACGCCCGCGCGTTCGTGAAGGCTTGACGGGCGCGGGCCATGGCGGGCCTTCTGGGACCAGGGACGCGCTTGTCCCCGTCGCAGAAACGGCCCGCCTGCCGATGACGACTGCCCTGTCCGACGCGCCGCGCGTGATCCCGAGGATCGCGCCCTATCATTCTGGCCCCTACCGGCTGGGCGCCATCCTGCAAGACCCGGGCACCATTCACGGATCGGGTTGCAACGCCCAGAAGACCGGCGAGATCGGGGTTCTGAACGGCGACCCGACCGCCAATCTGTGCAGGCAGGCGCTCGAGGCCAACGGCATTCCCCTATCGGCCTATCTGCCGATGAACGCCATCCCCTGGTACGATGCCCCGGCCAGCCGGCCCGCGCGGCTTCTGAAGCAGGGCGCGGCCCATAACCGACGGCTCATTCTGGAGGCGGGCGTGGATCTTGTGCTGCTTCTGGGGCGGCAGGCCTGGACCAGCGCGCGGTATCTGGACCTGCCGGACCGGATCGAGATCCGGAGGCTGCCGCATCCCGGGCGCCTCGGGCTTGTCAACTACCGCGAGAACGGGACGATCCTGGGCGCGTCGGAGGCGCGAAAGCGGCTTATCGCGGGCTTCGCGCTGCGCTGATCCAGACCGTGCGGCCCCCCCCGCCGGGCCGCCGTCAACTTCTTGAATTTTATGTAAATGTTGGGTATTTCCTTTGACTCGCCCCCGGCCCCAAGCTTCTGTCGGGCTGCGCCAACGGCGCGGGGGAACAGTAGTAAATCGAGAGTGATATCGTGACCAAACTCCGTCTTCAGCGGGCTCTTCTGGCATGCGCGGCCGCCATCGGCGCGACGGCTTCGGCCCAGGCTTCTGTCGTGACGCTCGACGCCTATGACAGCGGGTATTATTCCAACCGGGGCGCCACGCCCGACCTCAATTCGATCATCGAGGACCAGACGCGCAACAACTGGTTCGCGTTCGATCTGTCCTCGATCGCGGGCAAGGTGACCGGCGCCGTGCTGACGATCCTGGCCGACGGCCGCTACGCCTCGGGCAGCACGACCAGCGCGACCTACACGCTTTACGACGTCTCGACCGATATCGGCGCCCTGACTGGCGGCACCGGGGGCGCGGGCGCCTATACCGATCTGGCAAGCGGAACGGTCTATGGCGCGGCCTCGATCGCCCTGCCGAACGGCGGCGGCGTGATGCCCGAGGTTTCGGTCGACCTGACCGGCGCGCTTGACGATATCAACGCAGCGCTTGGCGGTCTTTTCGCGATGGGCGGCACCTCGGATCTGGGCGCCAACCAGTATCTCTGGATCTCGTCCAATGCCGAAATCTCGGCCCGGCTCGACCTCGAGGTGGCGCCTGTGCCGCTGCCCGCGGCGCTGCTGCCCTTCGGCACCGCGCTGGCGGGGCTCGGCGGGCTGGGCGCGCTGCGCCGCCGCAGCCGCGCCGCCTGACGCCTTGTGGGATGTCCCCGGCCGCTTGGCCCGGCCGGAGTTTTCCGTCAGCCTTGACGGATCAAGGCGCCCCTCAGGACCGTGGTGTCAGTCCCCATATCCCGATGGGTCACGTCGACCGCGCAGTCCGGTTTCCCGAAATCGTAGCGGACCCCTCGCCACGCAGCGTCCAGCCGCTTTCCAGCGCGCATCCCGCACCCGGCCCGTCATCCAGTGCCGGTCGGGACAAGAATTGCCGGACCTCTTTTGCTGCGTGAATGGTCCAACGCGCGCAGCCGCACGGCCCATCGTCGCATGCAAAGGCGTGCAGCCCGGCCGGGACCGGAAGGGTGCAGCAGCACAAGCCCCCACCGCTGCGTCCCGTCAGATCGCCCGGGGGTTTCAGAGCCAGGTGTGGAAGCTCGATTTCGCCATCGGCTCCCAGTGCGACCCGGTCCGGTGGGGCGCGTAGATCTCGGCGACCCGGGCAACAGCAGCTTCGGGGCTCATCTCTTCGCTGTCGCCGGTCCGGCGCGAGGTCAGTTCGACCACGCCGGTCTTCAGCCCGCGCGGGCCCACGGTGATCCGCCAGGGCAGGCCGATCAGGTCCATGGTGGCGAACTTGGCGCCCGCGCGTTCCTCGCGGTCGTCGTAAAGCGGCTCGAGCCCCTTGTCGGACAGCGCCTTGTAGATCCCCTTGCAGGCCGCGTCGGCCTCGGCATCGCCCTGCTTCAGATTGACGATACCGCAATGGAAGGGGGTGACGCCCTCGGGCCAGATGATGCCCCGGTCGTCATGGTTGGCCTCGATCAGCGCGCCGACCAGACGCGAGACGCCGATGCCGTGGCTGCCCATATGCACCGGCACCCGTTCGCCCTTGTCGTTGACGACGGTCGCGCCCATCGGTTCGGAATACTTGGTGCCGAAATAGAAGATCTGGCCGACCTCGATCCCGCGCGAGCTGCGCCGCCGCGCCTCGGGGATCGCGTCGTAAAGCGCCGCGTCATGGGTTTCGTCGGTGCGGGCGTAGGGCGTCGTCCATTCCTTGACGATCTGCGCGCATTCGGCGCGGTCGTCGTAATTCACGTGCCGGTCGCCGAAGGTCAGATCAAGGATCGCGCTGTCATAGAAGACCTCGGATTCGCCCGTGTCGGCCAGCACCAGGAATTCATGGGTGTCGTCGCCGCCGATCGGCCCCGAGTCGGCGCGCATCGGGATCGCCTTCAGCCCCATCCGTTCATAGGTGCGCAGATAGCTGACCATGTGCCGGTTATAGGCATGGATCGCGCTGTCATAGTCGATGTCGAAGTTGTAGCCGTCCTTCATGTAGAATTCGCGGCCCCGCATCACGCCGAAACGCGGACGGACCTCGTCGCGGAACTTCCACTGGATGTGGTACAGCGTCAGCGGCAGATCCTTGTAGCTGCCCACATGCGACCGGAAGATGTCGGTGATCATCTCCTCGTTGGTGGGGCCGTACAGCATGTCGCGGTCGTGCCGGTCGCGGATCCGCAGCATCTCGGGACCGTAGGCGTCGTAGCGCCCGCTTTCGCGCCACAGATCTGCCGATTGCAGCGTCGGCATCAGCATCGGGATATGGCCCGCGCGGATCTGTTCTTCGTGGACGATGGCCTCGAGCTTCTTGAGCACCTTGAAGCCCATCGGCAGCCAGGAATAGATCCCGGCCGAGGCCTGCTTGATCATTCCCGCCCTCAGCATCAGCCGGTGGCTCGCGATCTGGGCTTCGGAAGGGGTCTCCTTCAGGACGGGCAGGAAATAGCGGGACAGGCGCATTTTCGGGTCGGGCCTCGTGAATTGACGTCCCTGCCCTCCTATGTCATCGCGGACGGCCAGACAAGCGCCGCCCTTGCAAGGCAGGCCGGTCTGGGCGAAGACGGATTGCAACCGATACGGGAGAGATGGCGGATGGGCTTGCCGGTCCGGGCACAGGCGAAATACTGGGGCATCGCGGCAGCGGCGATCGTGCTGATCCTGATGCTGCTGGGCGACGTGATGATGCCTTTCCTGGTGGGGATGGCGGTCGCCTATTTCCTCGACCCGGTGGCCGACCGGCTGGAACGGGCGGGGTTCTCGCGGGTGGGCGCGACGGTGACGATCACGCTGTGCGCTTTGGTGATCTTCGTGCTGGGCGCGCTGCTGGTATTGCCCTCGATGATCGAACAGGCGGTGGCGCTGGTCAATGCCGCACCCGACCTCGCCAGCCATCTGCATGCCTTCCTGACCGAGCGCTTCCCCTCGCTTGCGGATAACGGCTCGACCGTCCGCAAGACCCTGACCGGCATCGGCGAGGCGGTGCAGGCCAAGGGCGGCGAGCTTCTGAACGGGGTGCTGACCTCGGTCGTCAGCATCGTTGACATGGTGGTGCTGGTCGTGCTGGTGCCGGTCATCACCTTCTACCTGCTGATGGACTGGGACCGGATGGTGGCCGAGGTCGACCGGCTTCTGCCGCGCGACCATGCGCCGGTGATCCGCCGCCTCGCGGGCGAGATCGACCGGACGCTCGCGGGCTTCATCCGCGGCCAGGGCACGGTCTGCCTGATCCTCGGGGTGTTCTATGCGGTGGCACTGGGGCTTCTGGGCCTGAATTACGGGCTGATCGTGGGCTTTGTCGCCGGGATGATCTCGTTCATCCCCTATGTGGGCGCTGTGGTCGGCGGCACGCTGGCGCTGGGGCTCGCGCTGTTCCAGTTCTGGGGCGAGTGGTGGATGATCGCCATCGCGGGCGGCATCTTCCTCGCGGGCCAGCAGGTCGAGGGCCATATCCTGACGCCGAAGCTCGTCGGCGGGTCGGTCGGCCTGCATCCGGTCTGGCTGATCTTCGCGCTGTCGGCCTTCGGGTCGCTCTTCGGCTTCGTCGGGCTGCTGGCGGCGGTGCCGGTGGCGGCGGCCCTGGGGGTGCTGACCCGGTTCTTCATCTCGCAATACATGGACAGCCGGCTTTACCGCGGCATGGCCGGGCGCGACGACGCCCCCGCCCCCGACAGCGACGAGGACGCGGCCTGAGATGGTCCGGCAACTGGCGCTAGAGCTTCCTGTGCGTCCGGCCCGCGGCCGGGCGGCGTTCTTCGTGGCTCCGCCCAATGCGCTGGCGGTGCAGCAGATCGACGGCTGGCGCGACTGGCCAGCGCGCAAGCTGGTGCTGATCGGCCCCGAGGCTTCGGGCAAGACCCATCTGGTGCATGTGTGGGCCGATCTGGCCTCGGCCGAGGTGATCCATGCCCGCGACCTGCCGCAGGCCGAACTGCCCGCACTGGCGGCCGCCGGGGCCGTGGCGGTCGAGGATGCCGACCGGATCGCGGGCCGCAGGCAGGCCGAGGATGCGCTGTTCCATCTGCACAACCTGCTGGCGGCAGAGGGCGGCACGCTCTTGATGACCGCGCGCCGGGCGCCCCGCGACTGGGGGCTGTGCCTGCCGGATCTGGCCAGCCGGGTCGAGGCCGCCGCCACCGCCCATCTGGAGCCGCCCGACGACACGCTGCTGGCGGCGGTCCTGGTCAAGCTGTTCGCCGACCGCCAGATCGCCGTCAGCCCCGACCTGATCGGCTATCTGGTGGACCGGATGGAACGGTCCTTCGCCGCCGCCGCCGAAACCGTCGCCGCCATCGACCGCGAGGCCCTGGCTAGCCGCCGCAAGCCCGGCCCCCGCCTGGCCCGCGAGGTGCTGGACAACGGCCCCGGAGGGGATGATTAACTGTCATGCATCCGTCACAGTGATTGCTCATAAGCCCGCCATGACCCAAGCCGATTTCCTCGTTGCCCCGTTCCCCGAACCGGTCGAGATCCCCGAACCCCAACGGATCGGCCCCAAGCGTTTCTATAACCGCGAACTGTCCTGGCTGGGCTTCAACTGGCGGGTGCTCGAAGAGGCGTCGAACCCGCGGGTTCCGCTTCTGGAACGGGTGCGCTTCGTCTCGATTTCGGCGACGAACCTCGACGAATTCTATACCGTCCGGGTCGCGGGCCTGCGCGAGCTGGCCAAGAAGGGCAATATCGTGCCCGCGGCCGACGGGCTGACGCCCGCCGAACAACTGGTGCTGATCGACCGCGACGCGCGCAAGCTCCTGCAATCGCAACAGACCGCCTGGAACAAGCTCAAGCGCGAGATGGAGGATGCGGGCATCCACATCCTGACCCGCTCGCGGCTGACCGCGGCCGACCGCGCGCATCTGGAAGACTACTTCCTGCAAAAGGTGTTTCCGGTGCTCTCGCCGCTGGCGATCGACCCGGCGCACCCCTTCCCCTTCATCCCCAACACGGGCTTCTGCCTCGCGCTGCAGCTTGAACGCGACCGCGACGGCCATCCGCTGCAGGCGCTGCTGCCGATCCCGCATCAGATCCAGCGCTTCGTGCGGCTGCCCGCCGAGGACGGCCAGCAGCGATTCCTGCCGATGGAAGAGCTGTTGCTGGTGCATCTGGGCTCGCTCTTCCCGGGCTATCGCGAGGTCGGAAGCTGTACCTTCCGGGTGCTGCGCGACAGCGATCTCGAGGTCGAGGACGAGGCCGAGGATCTGGTCCGCGAATTCGAGGTCGCGCTGAAGCGCCGCCGCCGCGGCGAGGTGGTGCGCATGAAGCTGTCGGCGGGCGCGCCCGAACGGCTGCGCTCGGTCATCATCCGCGAGCTGCACATCACCGAGGAAGAGGTGATCGAGGTGCGCGGGATCATCGGCGTCGCCGATCTGAAGGAACTGGTCATCGACGAGCGGCCCGATCTCTTGTGGCCGCCCTTCACGCCGCGTGTGCCCGAACGCGTCCAGGACCATGACGGCGACATGTTCGCCGCGATCCGCCAGAAGGACATGCTGCTGCACCACCCCTACGAGACCTTCGACATGGTGGTGCGCTTCCTGCAACAGGCCGCGCGCGACCCCGATGTGGTGGCGATCAAGCAGACGCTCTACCGGACCTCGAAGAACTCGCCCATCGTCGAGGCGCTGTGCGAGGCGGCCGAGGACGGCAAGTCGGTCAGCGCGCTGGTCGAGTTGAAGGCGCGCTTCGACGAGGCCGCCAACATCCGCCAGTCGCGCCGGCTGGAGCGCTCGGGCGCGCATGTGATCTACGGCTTCATCAACTACAAGACCCATGCCAAGATCAGCACGGTCGTGCGGCGCGAGGGCGACCAACTGGTGACCTATACCCATTTCGGCACCGGCAACTACCACCCGATCACGGCTCGGATCTATACCGACCTGTCGCTGTTCACCTGCGATGCGGCGCTGGGACGCGACGCGACCAAGGTCTTCAACTATGTCGGCGGCTATGCCGAGCCCGCCCATCTGGAAAACCTGTCGATCTCGCCGCTGTCGCTGAAATCGACGCTGATGCAGCGGATCGCCGAGGAATCGGACCATGCCCGCAACGGGCGGCCCGCGCATATCTGGGCCAAGATGAACTCGCTGATCGAATCCGACGTGATCGACGCGCTTTACGCGGCCTCGAATGCGGGCGTGAAAATCGAGCTTGTGGTGCGCGGCATCTGCGGCATCCGGCCCGGCATCAAGGGCCTGTCCGAGAATATCCGGGTCAAGTCGATCATCGGCCGGTTCCTCGAACATTCGCGCATCGTCTGCTTCGGCAACGGGCATGGCCTGCCCTCGCACCGCGCCCGGGTCTATATCTCGTCGGCCGACTGGATGGGCCGCAACCTCAACCGGCGGGTCGAGACGCTGGTCGAATGCACGAACCCCACGGTCAAGGCGCAGATCACCGACCAGATCATGACGGCAAATCTCGCCGACGAGGCGCAAAGCTGGGTGATGCAGCCCGATGGCAGATTCGTGCGTGCCGAAGCGGGACCCGATGCCTTCAACTGCCACCGCTTCTTCATGGAGAACGCCTCGCTCTCGGGGCGGGGCTCGGCCGGGGCGGCCGATGTGCGGCAGCTGGCGAAGGTCAAGGATTGACCCCACCTCGCCAGTTTTGGCAGAGTCACCCTGCGATCCCGAGGAGAGGCAATTCATGGACGGACAGGGCGAGGATCGCCCCGAGGCATGGGATCCTTTCGGACGCACGTTGTTCGGTGGGCCAGAAGCCCGTGCGCTGTCGCGCGTGGGCGTCGTCGATATCGGATCGAACTCGGTCCGGATGGTGGTGTTCGATGGCGCGGCCCGCAGCCCCGCCTATTTCTTCAACGAAAAGGTCATGTGCGCGCTGGGCGCGGGCCTGAGCGAAACCAACCGCCTGTCGCCCGAGGGGCGCCGCCGGGCGCTGGCCGCGCTGAAACGCTTTGAGATCCTGTCCGAAGCGATGGGCGCCGCGCCCTTGACCGTGGTCGCCACCGCCGCCATGCGCGACGCCGAGGACGGTCCCGAATTCCGCGCCGAGATCGAACGCGCCACCGGGTTGAAGATCTGGGTGATCGACGGCACCGAAGAGGCGCGGCTGTCGGCCCAGGGGGTGCTTCTGGGCTGGCCCGGCGCCGAGGGCATCGTCTGCGACATCGGCGGGTCCTCGATGGAACTGGCAGAGCTCAAGGGCGGCATCGTCGGACAGCGCGGCACCTCGCCTCTGGGCCCGCTCAAGCTGCGCGACGTGCCCGGCGGCAAGAAGGGGCTCGACCGCTACATCGGGCAGGAGATCGAGCGTCTGGCCGCACCGATGCCGATCGCGCCGCCCCGGCTTTACCTGGTCGGCGGGTCCTGGCGCGCCATCGCCCGGCTCGACATGGAGCGGCGCGGCTATCCGCTGACGGTGCTGCACGAATACCGGATGACGCGAACCTCGCTGGCGGAAACCATCGACTGGATCGCCACGTCGGATACCGAGGCGCTGCGGCAAAAGACCGGCACCTCGCCCGACCGCATGGCGCTGGTGCCCTATGCGGCGCAGGTGCTGAAGAAGCTGGTCGGCCATCTGCGCCCGCGCGAGATCGCTGTGTCGAGCTACGGCATCCGCGAGGGGCTGCTTTTCGAACAGATGCCCGCAGATCTGCGCGCCCGCGACCCGCTGATCGAGGCCTGCCGCTTTGCCGAACAGACCTCGGCCCGGCTGCCGGGCTTCGGCAACCGGCTTTACAACTTCATCCTGCCCCTCTTCGGCGCGGCCGGGCCCGAAAAGCGGCGCCTGATCCGCGCCGCCTGCCTGCTGCACGACACCGCCTGGCGCGCCCATCCCGATTACCGCCACGAGGTCTGCTTCGAATCCGCGACCCAGGCCAATCTGGGCGGGCTGGAACATTGGGAACGGGTGTTTCTGGGGGTGTCGCTGCTGCATCGCTACAAGAACAGCCGCGCGGGCAGCCGGTTCGAGCCGCTTTTCGCGCTGCTCGAGCCCGAGCAGATGCGCCAGGCCGAGGTGCTCGGCAAGGCCATGCGCTTCGGCGCGATGTTCTCGCTGCAGGCGCCCGACAGTCTGGCCGAGCTGCGTCATTACCCAAAGAAGAAGCAACTTGAACTGATCCTCGCCGCCGGGTCCGAGGCCCTGTTCGGCGAGGTGGCCGAGGCGCGGTTCGCGTCGCTGGCCAAAGCTTTGGGGGTCGAAACCAGCGTCCGCGTCCGCCGTCACTGAGGAGCCGGACGGGCCATGTCGGCAACCTTTCGGGCCCGACTCTGCCCGCCCCGCCACCTCCCAAGACAGACGGAAGTCTTAATCGACCCGCGCCGGGCGCCAGGCGTAGCATTGGGCGTTGCCAGGGCATGGCGCCCGGCGCGGACGGTCCGGCACAAGACCAGAAGAGGCCGGTCCCCAAGGGAGGAGATGACCCGATGTCCAGCTATGACGGCGGATGCGCCCATGTGCACACCCATGCCGACCACGACCCGATCGACAACCACACCTGCCACTGTTCGGTCTGCAAGCGGGTGACCGGCCAGCCCACGACCCATGTGGTGTTCTTCAAGCATGGCGATCTTGCCGCCGAGGGCGGTCCGATGAAGCGGGTGCCCTTCAACGACCAGAACCCCGACGGGCCGCTGGAAATCTGCATCTGCGAGGAATGCGGCACGCCGATCATGCTGGACGACAAGCAGGGGCGGATCCGCGCCGTGGTGCCGAACCTGATGGGCTTCAGTGCCGAGATGCCCGCGACCTATCACGCCTTCTACGACCCCGCGACCGGGGTGCCGAAGCCCGATGACGGGCGGCCGGTCTATGAGGGGCTCCGCCCCGATTTCGTCTGGCCCCAGCCGTCCTGACGGACGGCGGGCCGGCGGGGGCGCCGGGACGCCCGGGTTCCGGCGCCCTTCCCGACCTCGGCCGTCTTCCCTTCGGCCGAGGCATCAGATCATGGCGTCAGATCTCGATGTCGTCGCCGGGATCGGGATCTGCCAGCGGCGGCGCGTCGGGCTTGCGGCGGATGATGATGTCGCCATTCGGCAGACGCTCGGGCATCTGATAGGCGTCGAGATCGTCGATCAGGTCCATCAGCCGCGACAGCACCGGTTCGGCGGCCTCGGCGAAGTCCCTCATCCGGGGCTGGATCTCGTCGCCGAGCCCCTTGAAGAGCTTGCGCATTCCCTCGCCCAGAAGATCGAGCCCCTGATCCAGATCGCCCGGATCGTTGGCCCCGCCCGTGCCGTCGAGCGGCGCGCCGTCCTGGGCCGCGACGGGCGGCGCCGCAAGCGACAGGGCCAGCAGAAGGGCGATCAGCGGGGCATGGGCGGCCGTGCGAGTCATGACGCCACTATAGGCGCCGCGCGGCGGAAAATGAACCGGCTGCGCGCATCGGCGCCCCGGCCGGTCACAACGCGATGTCGAGGCTGACCGGGAAATGATCCGAGGCGGTCAACAGCGCCTCGCGCAGCTCGGGCACCTGGTAAAGGTCGGGGTCGTCGAAGGGATGCCAGATCCGCCAGACGGGCCCCCGCGCGCGCAGATCGGGCGAGACCAGCACATAGTCGAGCAGCGCCGACAGATAGCGCCCGGTCGCGGGCACGTAGAACCGCGCCGAGGCCGGTTGGGCCGCCAGAAGCCCCTGCAACGCCTCGCGCGCATGGGGATCGAAAAGCCGCCGGTCGGGCGGTCCGTCCTGCCCCAGCACGATCTCGAGCCCCGAGCGGCCGAAGAGCTTTTCATATTCGTCGAGCCCCGGCCCGTCATTGAGATCGCCCAGCACGATCAGCGGCTCGCCGGCCTCCAGATGCGTCTCGACCCGCTGCCGAAGCCAGATGCACTGGGCCAGCTGCTTGCGGCGGTTCTCGATCGAGATGCGGATCACCTCCTCAGGGCTGCGCGCCCCGTGCGGCGCCTTCGACTTGGCATGGACCCCGATCATCCGCAGCCGGGCGCCCGCAGCGGTTTCGACCGCCAGTTCCAGCGGCGGCTTTGAAAACCGGATCAGATCGGGCGCGGCATCGACATCAAGATCCCAGCGGAACACGCCGTCGAAACGCGGCGCCTCGCGCGCGCCCTTGCGGCCGGTGGGCTGGCCCTGCGGATCGTGCCGCGCCGCTAGCCTGTCGGGATCGTAAAGCAGCGCGATTTCCTGCTGGGTGTCGTTGGCGAACCCGATCACCGCGCGCCGGGCCCTGAGCGCGAAGGCCTGCGCGAAGCTTTCCAGCGCCCGGACCGTGCTACGCCGCCCGTTCTGGTCGGGCGCCTCGATCACCATCACCGCATCGGCGTCGAGCGCGGTAAAGACAATCCCCAGCGCCTCGATCTGGGCATGCCGCGTCAGCCCGTGCCGCCCCGACGGGCCGTCATCGTCCAGAAGCGCGCCCGCATCGTCGAAGAGCGCGTTGAACCATTCGACATTATAGGTGACGATCCTCACGCCGCGCGTTCCGCGACGATGGCCTCCCAGGCCTGATTGACCGCCACCAGCCGCCGTTCGGCCAGCTTGATCGCCTCTTCTGGCACGCCGCGCGCCTGCATCCGGTCGGGATGGGTCTCGCGCACCTCGGCGCGCCAGACCTTGCGGATGGCGTCCAGATCGTCCTCGGGATCGACCCCCAGCACCGCATAGGGATCGGGCACCGCCTCGGGCACGAAGCGGGTGCGCAGCGTGCGGAACTGGCGAGCGCTCAGCCCGAAGATCTCGGCCACCCGGGCGAGAAACGCATCCTCGTCGGGGTGATAGTCGCCATCGGCGAGCGCGATGAAGAAGAGCCCCTCCATCAGGTCCCAAAGCGGCGCCTCGGTCTCGCGGAACATGCGGCGGATGCGGCGGGCGTAATCCTCGAAGCCCGCCACGTCCTGCCGGGCCAGATCGAAGACCCGGGCCGCATTGGCCTCTTCGCCGGGCGGGATGGTGAAGACCTCGCGGAAGGCCGCCACCTCGTCGCGGGTGACCCGGCCATCGGCCTTGGCCATCTTGGCGCCCAGCGCGATCACCGCGATGGTGAAGGCGACGGTGCGTTCGGGCGGCGTGCGCAACCGGTCGAAGACGGCCGCAAGGCTTTCGCCCTTGGCAAGGGCGGAAACGGCGTCGGCGATGCGGGACCAGAGCGACATGCGCAGAGCTTAGCCCGCCAGCGCGGCAGAGTCAGGTCGGGCATTCGGCCGCCCTGACGGTGTCGCCGCGGCAAGCCCTGCCGCTTTTCGGCAAATATTCGCCATCATTCGAGAATCCGGCGCCCATGGGGCGTGTCGATCAGCGCCCGAAGCGCCGGTTCCGGCGCCGGATGCACCGCCACCAGCGGATCGTCCAGCAGGCCTTCGAGCGCATGGCACAGAGCGTCCGCGCGCGGGTGATAAAGCTCGAGCCCGACCAGACGGCACCCGGTATCGGGCAACATCGCCACCGGATGCAGACCGCCCTGCCATTCGATCAGCGCGGGGAAAAGCCCGTCGAAGGGCAGCTCTCCGTCCTCTGGCACCGCCATCCGCCAGCGCAGATCGCCCCGCGCGAAATCCATCGGCCGCCCCGTCCCCGCCGGTGCCTGCGGCAAGGCCGCCGTCAGGTTGGCGGTGCGCGCGACCCAGGCGGCGGGCCGCGGCCGGCCCCGGAACCGGTCGAGCCCGAACCAGCGCGCCCGGCCGGGCGGCGGCGCTTCGGGGTCGATGGCAATTACTTCGAGATAAAGCGCGGGGCTCAGCCGCAGCAGCCGGTTATGGGTGCCCATCGCCTCATGCCGCCCGCCCACGGCCAGCCGCACCCCAAGCGCGGCCTCGACGGCGGCCACGCCCTCGTCCAGCGTTGCGGCCGCAATGGCCAGATGATCGAGTTCAAGCATCGCATGTCCCGCATCTTGCGGCGGTTTCGGGGCCGGATCGCCCCACCCGCAATTGACTTCCCGAGGCCAGACCCCATCTGGCAGACAGACAATCCAGTAAAAATCGGGAAGTTCAATGCTGCTCCGCGCGCTCGACAAGTTTTTCGGCCACGAAGCCTCTGGTGGTATCCTGCTCATGCTTGCGGCGCTGGCCGCGCTCATCGTCGCCAATTCCTCGCTGCAACCCGCCTATGACAGCGCGCTCGGCGCGACCTTCTCGGTGCTCCTGAATGGCGAGGGGCTGGAAAAGCCCCTGATCCTGTGGATCAACGACGGGCTGATGGCGGTGTTCTTCTTCCTGATCGGCCTGGAGCTCAAGCGCGAGATGCGCGAGGGCAAGCTGAAGAAACCCGCCGACGTGGTCTTGCCGGGGATGGCAGCGGTCGGCGGCATGGTGGTGCCCGCGCTGATCTTCGCGGCCTTCAACTGGAGCAGCCCCGAAACCCTGTCAGGCTGGGCAATTCCGGCCGCAACCGACATCGCCTTCGCGCTGGGGGTGCTGGCGCTTCTGGGCGACCGGGTCCCGGCGGCGCTGAAGGTGTTCCTGCTGACGCTGGCGATCCTCGACGATCTGGGGGCCATCGTCATCATCGCGCTGTTCTACACCGCCGATCTGAAGATCGACTACCTGTTCCTGGCGCTGATCCCGCTGGCCGGGCTGATCTGGCTGAATCTCCGGGGCGCACACCGGATCGCGCCGATGATCCTCTTGGGCACGATCATGTGGTTCTTCGTGCTGAAATCGGGGGTGCATGCGACCATCGCGGGCGTGGTGACGGCCTTCTGCATCCCGCTGACCGACAAATGGGGCAAGTCCCCGCTGCATGCGCTTGAACACGCGCTGTCGCCCTATGTGCTGTACCTGATCCTGCCGATCTTCGCCTTCGGGAATGCGGGGGTGGTGCTGACCGGCATCTCGCCGTCGGACCTGCTGCAGCCGCTGCCGCTGGGCGTGGCGCTGGGGCTGGTGATCGGCAAGCAGCTTGGGGTCTTCGCGGTGACCTTCGCCATGGTCAAGTCCGGGCTTGCCCGCCTGCCCGAGGGCGTCGGCTGGATGCATATCTACGGGCTCTCCTGCCTCGCCGGAATCGGCTTCACGATGTCGCTTTTCATCGGCTCGCTCAGCTATGGCGATCCGACGATGATGAACGACGTCCGCCTGGGCGTGCTGTGCGGCTCGGCGATCTCGGCGATTCTGGGCTATGCCGCCCTGCGTCTGATCGCGACGCCCGCCACGGCGAAACAGGTCGCCGCGGCGCGGTGACCGCAACCCCTGCGCATTCGCCCGCCCACGGGCGAATGCGACCGCGCCGGTCGGCTGTCGCGCTGAGCGTTGCGTGTCCACGCCTTGCGTCGCCAGACCCTAAATCATCGGAAGTTCATGCGACCTCAGCACCATAATGGCCGAGGTTTTATGAACCAATTACAGAACACAGCATGACTCCGGGAGACTGGTCGCGGCACCCATTCTCCGCAGCCTCCCCTCTTGCCCCGGGTCATTGATTTCCCCGCATTCATTGACCTTCCAGCTGGTGGAAGCCCCATCCTGTCGATCAGGAAAGGAGGCACACGATGGTGAAATTTGTCGACACCTGGAACACTGCGGCCCTGACATCGCTGGGGCTTTTCTGGATGGCGTTCTGGGCCTTCGGCCTCGGCTATCTGATTTCGTCGATGATCCAGGTCTTCGTCACGCGGGCCCGAATGCGAAAGAGCATGGGCAAGGCCGGGCTGAAGAGCGTCGGGCTCGGCACACTCTTCGGGTTCATTTCCAGTTCCTGCTCGTTTGCCGCGCTGGCGACCACCCGGTCGCTGTTTGCCAAGGGCGCGGGGCTGGTGCCGTCCCTGGCCTTCCTGCTGGCCTCGACCAATCTGGTGATCGAACTGGGGATCGTGATCTCGGTCTTCCTGGCGTGGCAGTTCGTCGTCGCCGAATATGTCGGCGGGCTTCTCCTGATCGCGCTGATGTGGATCGTCGTCGCCCTGACCCGGCCGACGCGACTGATCGAACGCGCCCGGGAAAAGGCGGAAGCCGCCGAGGGCGACGACGACGCGGACGTGCCGGACTGGAAGGATCTCATCGCCAGTCTCGACGGCTGGGGGCGGGTCGCCTCCCGCTATGTCATGGAATGGAAGATGGTCTGGAAGGACGTCACCATCGGGTTCACCGTGGCCGGGATCATCGCTGCCTTCGTCCCGCGCGCGTTCTTCGAGGCGCTCTTCGTCGGGGCGGGAAGCAGCGACCCGTCCCTCTGGGAGATCGCGCTTCAGGCCCTCGTGGGACCGGTCGCGGCATTCTTCACCTTCATCGGGTCCATGGGGAACATCCCCCTGGCGGCCGTGCTCTACTCGAACGGTGTCAGCTTTGCCGGCATCATGGCTTTCATCTTTTCCGATCTCGTGGTGTTCCCGATCCTCAGGATCCAGGCGTCCTATTACGGATGGCGGATGGCGGCCTATATCCTGGCGGTCTTTCTCGTCGTGCTTGTGGCTGCGGCCCTGATCCTGCATCTGGGCTTCGGCGCGCTTGGCTTTCTGCCCGAGCCCGGCACCGCCCAAAGCGTGACGGATCGCACCTTCTTCGCCGTCGACCACACGCTGGTCCTGAACCTCGTCTTCGCCGCGCTCTCGGTGGGTTTTCTTGTCTGGAAGGCGCGACGGCACGGCCTGGATCTGACCTTGCCGGTTGCCCCGGGCGAGCGTGTCCTCTTCGGCCTCGCGACCCTGTCCTTCGGCTGGCTTGCGCTCGGAGTGATCGTGCCTGCGCTGCTCTGATCCCCCCTCACGCGAGACCACGCGGCGCCTGCGGACCGCGGACCCCCGCCACCCGAATGGACCTGGGGGACGGCTGCCGGGAACCACCCTTGGGCGGCCTTGGGCCAACTCCTCCGGCGGGCCCGGGGATCGTCATTCATCTTCGCTGCGGCTCGTCCTGGCGGTCGCGGACGCACGAAGCGAGGGACCTGCCGTTCCGCGCCACGCAAAGGCATCTTGGACCCGCACCGGCGGAACCTCTCGCGCGCGCTGCTGCCGCTCTGCGCCAGTGAAGCGCACCGTCTCTTTAAAGACTATTCCGCGCCCGCAGGTGCAAACCCGGCAGAGAGGGCTGCGACCAGAAAAGCCCGGCGAGCCTCCTCAACGGAACTCATGCATTCCATCGCGGACTCGACCTTGGCAAGCGCCGTATGCCGAGCCCCATCCGAAACCGGCCATCTGCGACGCAGCCAATAGCGGACCTTCTCTATCGTTCCAAAGCGCTCGACATCGCCGTCATGCGACGTCGTCAGCATCATGGGTTGCCCCCATTGAATTTCCATCATTCCTAAAGTCTTTCTTTTTCAGTTAGTTCCACCCGCCACACATGGGCAGGCATTGCTCAGCCTACCTGCAAGGGACGGCGCGAGGACAAAGTGGAATCGGACCAGCACCCCGCCCGGTCAGACCCTGACCATGTGCGTCGGTTGCGCGGCATATCTGAGCGGAGACAGGGGCGTTTCGGTCGGCCCCGCCGTGATGGCGGAGCCTCGAACGCCTTGAGCTTCGGATTTCGCCGGGTCCGGCAGGCCAAGTGCATCCGCGGTGGGTTGCGCCTTGTCCAACCGGAGACTTCGGGGTCTCGAAGCTCATGCTGCTATTGTGTCGCAAGAGGAAACGCGGCGGGCCTCATGAGCCCGAGGTTTCCCTCCTGGAAGCTGTAACGCCCGCGAGCGGGGGTTACAGAGATCGCCTCACGCAAGCGCCAGATTGGTCGCGGACTCACGGCCGTCGCGGCCGGTTTCGACGTCGAAGGTGACCTTCTGTCCGTCATCGATGCGGCTGATGCCAGCGCGCTCGACGGCCGAGATATGAAGGAAGATGTCCTTGCTGCCGTGTTCCGGTTGAATGAAGCCGAAGCCTTTGGTTGCGTTGAACCATTTCACGGTGCCATTGGCCATATCCGTGTTCTCCATGATAGTGCTGCCCGCACAATCGCGGCAGCCCGGCAAAAGTCGATCCAAGTCGATCAACCGAGACCGGGTCAGCGGCAGCAGCATTTCGAAGAGAAAGAACGTAAGCCCGCCTTGTATGCGGGCCATGGCATGTCAATGCAAGGATTCTTTTCTCAAGCGTTGAGAAAGAGATATCCCTGCCCCGGATTCTCTGGCCTGTTCAACGCTTTATACGGTATTCGCGTGTCGACCACAGGGGGGGCGCACCCGACCAGACCGATCCGGTGGTGAGGCCCGCTGCTGCCGGTGGGTGCCATTCTTGGGGAGCGCTGCAGATGACCGCGCAGGCAGCACCACAGCTGTCGCTCACCTTGCCGAAGCGTCGGAACCACTGATGCTCCGAACCGGACATTGGGCATTGTGAAAGACGCTGCAATGCATCGTTCTCAAGGCTGCCGTTGGTACGGGCAACTGTCCTCTGCAGGATTTGCCGCGACCCGCAGACCAAACTGCCGTCTTATGACGCCGATGCTCCATATCCGGCCAGAAAGGTTCTGCCTGGGGGTCACGCCCGGCGGACTACCCAGACACTTTCTTAACGAACTGAGATTTCAGGCTCATCTGGCCCATTCCCGGAATTTTACAGTCGATGTCGTGATCGCCGTCGACCAACCGAATGCCCCGCACTTTGGTTCCGACCTTAACCACCAGCGAAGACCCTTTGACCTTCAAGTCCTTGATAACGGTAACTGTGTCGCCGTCGGCAAGGACGTTCCCGACGCTGTCACGCACGTCGGAAGCTGTTTCGGCCAGATCGTCGGGCACCCACTCGTGTCCGCATTCTGGGCAGTTCAACAGAGCATCGACCTGATAGACGTAAGTCGAGGAACATTCGGGGCATGGCGGCAATGTATCGATCATGGGGTACGCCAATAGCCTGACGAACGTCCGGAGTACAGCGGAGGTTCCTCTCTATAGAGAATTCAAGGGCCCAAGTTGCCCGGTCACGGCCGATGTGACAAAGGAGCACAGTCCCACCCCAAAGCGGTCGGACATCCTGGGGTCCGGCTGCGCCGGAATTACCCTTGCTGCCGATACTGTTGAAAAACTCGACTACACCGCCACGACACCGCGCTCGATGGAAAATAGCTCTGATTCCTCACGACAGTGCTCCGAAAACTGGCCTCCTCCGCCGCCCTGAGGAACAGCATTCCGGCTGCGGATGGACTTCAGGCCGCAGCATGAGCTTTTCAACAGTATCTGCCGATAGCGGCCGTTCGACGCCCCATGCCGCCGATGCTTGACGAATCGCCAAAGCGGACATCCGCTTTGCCCATGGAACAGCTCCCAACCAGCGACGCAGACGGCCCTGAGCCGCCAGTCGGGATTGTGCCTACGCCGCAGCGCGGCTTCCCTGAAGCGGTCGATCATGCTCTGGCGCAGCAAGATCAGCGGACGAATGCCAGCAGTCGCGGACAAAGCACCAGTTCTCTGCGCCCGTACCAAAGTCCGTTGTCGGCGCTTCGACCACCTTGCATTTTCCTGGACCTACGCGTTGCTTTTCCCGCCAAGCAACCCCAGAGAAATTTGCGCCAAGCCAAGTTCCATTTCCTTTTCGTCACTTGGATTCCAGCCATATCTATTGCCAGAGCGAAGGTGGGCTTTGATGCAGTTCAAGAGTGGCGGGTTCTTAAAGAACAGCCTAACGTCCTGATTGCCCGTAATAACAACCAAATCACGTTGCTCAAAGTACTCAAGCGCTGATCTAATGTTATCCTCGCCATATCTACTCCCCAATTCTTCTTCGACCTCCGCGTAGTAGGTCACTGAAGATGCTGACCTGGATAATAAAAATTGAAAAACATCGTGGTAATCTCTATTTTTTAGCAACACACTGGATACGGCTCGAATTTCATCTTTGTTCTGGAAGCGTTTTTGCCTGACGGTTCGAAAACAGACTTTTTTTACATCGCTGACAGAAAGGTTCGTTCGACCACCCCGCAACTCTTCGGCAAGCGTCATGCCAAGAGAGTTCAGTTCCTTCAGCAAGCCATTTGCGGCATCAAATATCATTTGGCGACACTGCATTTTCGTTTCTTTATTGCAGCGCCTGTTATTAAGCGGTGTCTTGACGCCCAATATTTCGAACTTTCTAAGAACGAAGTCTGATGACTCAATTACGTCAGACAATCCCCCCACGGTAAGCTCGGAAATCCTGTGTCTTAGGGATGGATTGGATGCTGTAACGCGCTCCAAGATATCATTTACGCCAATCAATACCATCTTGCCCTTGTGACTTTGACCGAGAAGCTTACCTAGCGAGGCAATACTTTTAACGATCTCGTCACTTGCGAGCTCAAGGTCATCAATAATTAAGATTAGGTCGTTGTCACTTATCCATTTGGCGACATCATGTGATTTCCATTTTTCAGCTTTAGCCATTAGAAGTTCGTAGCTGTCCTTTTCAGAGAACTCCTCACCATATCTTAATTCACCCGACAGGCTTGGGCGAAACAGACTCAGTACACCCCTCACATTTGTCGCAGAACTTCTTTTCGTGCTGGCCGGAATTTCAACAAATTGACGGGTTATGTCCTCCCACTTCATATCGGAGGTTATTTGGATATGAATCAAACCATGATTGTTTTCACTAAATATCTTCTTGACTAATGAAGTTTTGCCGGTGCCGCTGGGCCCATCGACGCAAATGTGTTGGTTCGGCAGGCCAAGATAGTGCTGCAATTTGCGCTCAAGGCTTTCTCTTCGCAGCCAGAGACTTGCGTCTGATCCGTCAATCGGGTGCGTATCAAAGACCCTACCAATCTCTGCCGCGCGCTCGTGGATGCTCGCCTGAACTGTCTGTGTTTTGTTCCTCACATCAACTTCTCCGCGCTTCGAGGATCTACGTTCCGAAACATGGCACCTTTACGGAACGTTACTTGAGTCCGAGTGTGAAACCAATGGAGAGAGTCGAATATGGTCCTAAGACAGGGGAACTTGCGCAGGTTGCACCCATTCATGCACGTCGCAACAATCGGCACTTTGGGCTCGTTGCGTCAAAGCGCTGTGCGGCATGCTCGGCGTGCTCGGCCTGCGTTTGCGTCTCGATGAAGGGCCGCTTCGGCCGTATGCCGTGAGCGGGCTGCCGCACCTGCATCGGTCGGCTTTCCGCCCCGAGCGACCGATTCCCTCCGGACCGTGCGGCGACCTGCTGAACGTCCGCTTCGGCGATCCCGGGGCGATACCCGGCGGCAACCGCGGACGTCCGGTCTCCGCCCTGAATGACGCATATTTCATCTTGGGCAATCGCTCTTTCGCCCCTGCCAGGAGGGCCTGCTGACGCCCGGCGCGTTCGGGCTGCCAT
>NZ_QAYC01000016.1 GCF_003053725.1 Rhodovulum kholense | reverse complement strand
GCCAACCGGCCCGGCCGCCGCCCCGTCAGCGCCTCAGCGCCGCCGGTGAGGGGCTATCTACGGGTCCACGCCGAGACCCGCAAGCAGTTTTTTGAGGTTCGATGACATTTTTTTGGATACCCCGGAATCTGACGCAATATCTGGCGTTTACGCCCAAGGAACACACAAATGGATGAGGGCGGGTTCGGGGGCACCAGAGGGCATGGCCGACTCGCCCGACTCGACCGCCGAGTTATCCCCAGACTTGCCCACAGAAGTTTCCGGTTGCCCCTGCGTCAGGCCGCGACTCTGGCCCGAGTCACCCCGACTCGCAGCGCCAGAAGACCCAGAGTCGTCGCCAGATAGACCAGCGGCTCGATCTGCCAGCCCTTCGCCTGCATCACGAAATGCAGCCCGCCCAGCGGAACGGCGAGATAGACCAGCCGATGCAGTCTCCGCCAACGCAGCGGCCCGAGCGACCGGATCGCCCGGTTCGAGGAGGTCGCCGCCAGCGGCAGCAGCAGCGCGAAGGCCAGCATGCCGACGGTGATGTAGGGCCGCTTGACGATATCGGCCCAGATCAGGCCCCAGTCGCGCAGGTCGAGCACGAGCCAGACCGTCAGATGCAGCACCAGATGCCCCATCGCGACGAGACCCAGCGCCCGGCGGAACCGGATCAGGTTGAGCCCGGTCCAACGCCGCAGCGGGGTGACCGCCAGCCCCGCGATCAGGAATTGGAGCGCCAGAAGCCCCAGCCGGTTTTCCAGCGCGTTGATCGGCTCGACCCCGAGCCCCCCGGTCGCGCCCAGCCAGACCGCCCAGGCGGCGGGCAGCATACCCGCGACATAGACCGGCCAGGTCGGCAGCCGCGCCAGCGCGATATTGACCCGCTGAACCCCGGTCATCAGAACTCGGCCGCGAGGTCCATGCCGGCATAGAGGCTTGCCACCTCCTCGCCATAGCCGTTGAACATCAGCGTCGCGACCCGCGGCGCGAAGAAGCCGCCGCCGATCCGGCGTTCGGTGGCCTGAGACCAGCGCGGATGATCGACCGTCGGATTTACGTTGGCATAGAAGCCGTATTCGCGCGGTGCATAGCGGTTCCAGCTGGTGGGCGGCTGAGTGTTTGTCAGGGTGATCCTGACCACCGACTTGATCGACTTGAAGCCGTATTTCCACGGCACCACCAGCCGCAGCGGCGCACCGTTCTGGTTCGGCAGCGGCTTGCCGTAAAGGCCCGTCGCCATGATCGTCAGCGGATGCATCGCCTCGTCGAGCCTCAGCCCCTCGACATAGGGCCAGTCAAGAATGCGGCCGCGCTGGCCGGGCATCTCTTCGGGGCGGAAGAGCGTCTCGAAGGCGACGTATTTCGCCGAAGCCTGCACCCCGGCCATGTCCAGCAGATCGGCCAGTTCGAACCCCTGCCAGGGCACGACCATCGACCAGGCCTCGACGCAGCGCAGCCGGTACAGCCGATCCTCGATGCTAACCTTCGCGAGAATGTCGCCCAGATCGTAGTGGCCGGGCCGGTCCACCAGCCCGCCGATCTCGACCGTCCAGGGATCTGTCGTCAGCGCGCCCGCCTTGCGGCTGGGGTCGCCCTTGTCGGTGCCGAATTCATAGAAGTTGTTGTAGCTGGTGATCTCGTCCCAGCTGTTGGGAACCAGCGCCTCGGCCCGGGCGGACCGAAGTCCGGCGACAGCCCCAAGCCCCGCGGCCCCGAGCCCCGCCATCATCCGGCGGCGGTCCAGCCAGACGCGCTCTGGCGTCACCTCCGACCAGCTCAACCGATTGCGCCAACGCCCTGCCATGACCGTTCCCTTCCCTTGGTCCCCGGAGGAAACCTAGTCCGGAGCCGGGCGGCGGCCAAACCACGTCACCTCACGAGTGCGTTGACCTGATCCGAGCGGGGATAGACCTCGTTCATCGGGCGCGTGGTCCCGTCGGGCAGCACCAGCCGGACATGGCGGCGGCGCATCTGCCGGGGTTCGGACACGCCGACCGAATGGGCGATGGTCTCGACCTCGGAAATCACCGACTGGGCATAGCGGGCGACGCGGTGGTATTTCTCTTCGACCACCAGCCCCTTCTGCAGATGCGGCTGGTGGGTGGTGATGCCGGTCGGGCAGGTGTTGCGATTGCATTTCAGCGCCTGGATGCAGCCCAGCGCAAACATGAAACCGCGCGCCGAGGCCACGAAATCGGCGCCTGCCGCGATGGCCCAGGCGACATCGGCGGGGTTCACCAGCTTGCCGCTGGCCACGAGCCGCACCCGGTCATGGAGCCCCGCCGCATCGCGCAGGTCGGACACCATCAAAAGCGCCTCGCGGATCGGCAGGCCGACCAGGTCGATCAGCGGCATCGGCGCGGCGCCGGTCCCCCCCTCGCCGCCGTCGATCGAGATGAAATCGGGGGCGGAGGTCGCGCCGCGATCCCGCACCAGGTTGAAGAGCTGCTCGAACGGTTCGGGGCCGCCGACCACCACCTTGAAGCCCACGGGTTTGCCAGTGACCTTGCGGACATGGGCGATCATGTCCAGCATGTCCTCCCAGTTGCCGACCTCGGCATGGCGGTTCGGCGAATAGCTGTCCTCGCCCAGCGGGATGCCCCGGATATGCGCGATCTCGTCGTTGATCTTGGCCGCGGGCAGGATGCCGCCCTTGCCGGGCTTGGCGCCCTGGCTGAGCTTGATCTCGAACATCCTGACCTGCGGGATCGCCGCCAGCGCGGCCAGCTTTTCGTCGGACAGATGGCCATGGGCGTCGCGCACCCCGTATTTGGCCGTGCCGATCTGATAGACGATGTCGCAGCCGCCCTCGAGGTGATAGGGCGACAGCCCGCCCTCGCCGGTATTGAGCCAGATCCCCGCCTCGGCCGCCCCCCGCGACAGTGCCTGCACGGCGGGTTTCGAAATCGCGCCATAGCTCATCCCCGAGATATGGAAGAAGGACGAGGTGACATAGGGGATGCGGGCAAAGGGGCCGATCTTCATCGGCGCGGTGCTGGCGAACTGCCCTTCAAGCGGCGGGAAGGCCGCGTTCACGAAGATCGGCGTCCCCGGAATGCTGAGATTGCGGGTCGAGCCGAAGGCCACGGTGTTGCTTTTGCCTTCGCCCGCCCGGGCGACCCAGTCGCGCTGCGCCCGGTTGAAGGGCATTTCCTCGCGGTCCATCGCGAAGAAATACTGGCGGAAGAATTCGCCGAGCTTGGTGAAGATGTTCCGGAACCGGCCGATCACAGGATAGTTGCGGCGGATCGCGTCGCCGGTCTGGGTGCGGTCGATGGCAAACAGCACCAGACTGACCATCAGAAGCGTGCCGATGACCAGCGCAAAAGCGCCCGCCAGCACTTGCAATGCGTAATAGGCCCAGCCCATTCTGCCCTCGTTCGTGCCTGTGCGGGCGGACGATGCCACCCGCGGTTCCC
Source organism: Rhodovulum kholense (assembly GCF_003053725.1). Classification (GTDB taxonomy): domain Bacteria; phylum Pseudomonadota; class Alphaproteobacteria; order Rhodobacterales; family Rhodobacteraceae; genus Rhodovulum; species Rhodovulum kholense. The sequence goes on along the minus strand of NZ_QAYC01000016.1, from coordinate 86,289 downwards.
GACAACCTGCGCGGACAACGGAACGGACACAACCCCGCGCGCGACAAGCCTGGGAGGAAAAGATGAAGGCATTGCTTACCGCGGCGATTCTGGCCGCCACAGGGGCGACGGCGGCCGCGGCCGACCCGGTCACCTACACCACCGGCCAAAGCTTCGACGATGTGATCTTCGGGCTGGAAAACGCGGTGACCGGGCGCGGTCTGGTGATCGACAGCGTCAGCCATCCCGGCGAGATGCTGGAACGCACCCGGGCCGATGTCGGCTCGGACAGGACGCTCTTTCTGAAGGCCGATGTCTACAGCTTCTGTTCGGCCGCCCTGTCGCGCAAGGTGATGGAGGTTGACCCGCTGAATATCCGCTTTTGCCCCTACGGGATCTTCGTGCTGCAATATCCCGACACGCCCGACCACACCACGATTGGGTACCGCACTTTCCCCGAAGGCGAGATGAAGGAGGTCGAGGCGCTGCTGGACGCCATCGCGCGCGAGGCGGTCGGGCTCGACTGATCCGCAAGAAAACGCCCGGACCGTCAGGCCCGGGCGCATTCCGTTCCGGCAAGCGGGATCAGTGCAGGACGGCGTCTTCCGGCTTCGGCCGGTTCGACCCGACCACCCGGTCGCCGATGATCAGACCCTCGGTCCCCACCGTCACCCTCACGGTGCCGCCGTCGCGGATCTCGCCTGCCAGCAGCGCCTCGGCCAGAGGGTCCTGCAGGCTGCGCTGGATCACCCGTTTCAGCGGCCGTGCGCCATAGACCGGGTCATACCCCGCATCGGCCAGCCATTTCCGCGCGCCGTCGTCGAGATCGAGCACGATGCCGCGCTGATCCAGCCGTTTCTGCAGCCGTTTGAGCTGGATCGTCACGATGCCGTCCATGTCCTCGCGGGTGAGCCGGTGGAAGATCACCGTCTCGTCCAGCCGGTTCAGGAATTCCGGCCGGAAATGGGCGCGCACCGCCTCCATCACCTCGCGCCGCGCCGCCTCGGCATCGGCCCCGTCGGGCAGCTGGCTCAGCGCCTGGGACCCGAGGTTCGAGGTCAGCACGATCAGCGTCTGCTTGAAGTCGACCGTGCGGCCCTGCCCGTCGGTCAGCACCCCATCGTCCAGAACCTGCAACAGCACGTTGAAGACGTCCGGATGCGCCTTCTCGACCTCGTCGAACAGGATCACCTGATAGGGCCGGCGCCGCACCGCCTCGGTCAGAACGCCGCCCTCGTCATAGCCGACATAGCCGGGCGGAGCCCCGATCAGCCGGGCGACGGCGTGTTTCTCCATGAATTCCGACATGTCGATCCGGACCATCGCCTGATCGTCGTCGAAAAGGTATTCCGCCACCGCCTTGGTCAGCTCGGTCTTGCCGACGCCGGTCGGCCCCAGGAACAGGAAGGACCCCAGCGGCCGGTTCTCGTCGTTCAACCCGGCCCGCGCGCGCCGCACCGCATTGGCAACGGCCTTCACCGCCTCTTTCTGGCCGATCACGCGGCGGCCAAGCTCTTCTTCCATGCGCAGAAGCTTGTCGCGCTCGCCTTCCAGCATCTTCGAGGTCGGGATGCCGGTCCAGCGTTCGACGACTTGGGCGATCTGCTCAGGCCGCACCGCCTCGGCAACCATCACGTCATCCTCGCGGCTCTCGGCCTCGGACAATGCCTTTTCGAGCTGCGGGATGATGCCGTAGGACAGCTCGCCTGCGCGGGCCAGATTGCCCTCGCGCTTGGCCTGGTCAAGCTCGGCCCGGGCCCGGTCAAGCTGTTCCTTGAGCTGCCGGGACCGATCCAGCTTGTCGCGTTCGGCCTGCCATTTCGCGGTCATCTCGGCCGATTGCTGCTGCATCTCGGCCAGTTCGGCCTCGAGCTTCTCAAGCCGGTCCTTCGAAGCCTCGTCGTCTTCCTTCCTCAGCGCCTCGGCCTCGATCTGCTTTTGCAGGATGTCGCGGTCGAGCGCGTCCAGTTCCTCGGGCTTGCTGTCGACCTCCATCCGCAGACGGCTGGCGGCCTCGTCGACAAGGTCGATGGCCTTGTCGGGCAGGAAGCGGTCGGTGATGTAGCGATGGCTGAGCGTCGCCGCCGCCACAAGTGCCGCATCCGAAATCCGGACGCCGTGGTGCAGTTCGTATTTCTCCTTGATGCCGCGCAGGATCGAGATCGTGTCCTCGACCGTGGGCTCGTCGACGAAGACCGGCTGGAACCGCCGGGCCAGCGCCGCGTCCTTCTCGACATGCTTGCGGTATTCGTCGAGCGTGGTCGCCCCGATGCAGTGCAGCTCGCCCCGCGCCAGCGCGGGCTTGATCAGGTTCGCCGCATCCATCGCGCCTTCGGATTTGCCCGCGCCGACCAGCGTGTGCATCTCGTCGATGAACAGGATCACCTCGCCCGCCGCAGCAGAAATCTCGTTCAGGATGGCCTTCAGCCGTTCCTCGAACTCGCCGCGATATTTTGCGCCCGCGATCAGCGCCCCCATGTCGAGCGCCATCAGCCGCTTGTTCTTCAGGCTCTCGGGCACGTCGCCATTGACGATCCGAAGCGCAAGGCCCTCGGCGATGGCGGTCTTGCCGACGCCGGGTTCGCCGATCAGGACCGGGTTGTTCTTGGTCCGGCGGCTCAGCACCTGCATGGCGCGGCGTATTTCCTCGTCGCGGCCGATGATCGGGTCGATCTTGCCCTCTTCGGCCATCTCGGTCAGATCGCGGGCATATTTCTTCAGCGCCTCATAGCCGTCCTCGGCACTGGCCGTATCGGCAGTGCGGCCCTTCCGGATGTCGTTGATCGCGGCATTGAGGTTCTGCGCCGTGACCGCCCCCGCATCGAGCGCCTCCTTGGCCTTCGAGGGCACCATGCACAGCGCCATCAGAATCCGTTCGACCGGCACGAAGCTGTCGCCCGCCTTCTTGGCCAGCGTCTCGGCCTCGTCCAGCACCTTGCCGGTGGCCTGATCCATGTAGGTCTGTCCGCCGCCGCCGGACACCTTGGGCATCTTGCCAAGCGCCGCCTCGACGGCCTCCAGCACCCGGTCGGGCGCACCGCCCGCCCGGCGGATGAGGTTCGAGGCCATGCCCTCCTCATCGTCCATCAGCGCTTTCAGAAGGTGTTCGGGCGCCAGCCGCTGGTGGCTTTCCCGCATCGCGATGGTCTGGGCGGCTTGCAGAAAGCCACGCGACCGTTCCGTGAACTTTTCGAGGTTCATCGGGTTCTCCTTTGCTAGAAGCGCCCGCCTCCGGGATGCCTGCCCCGCAGCGCATCCTCCTTCGCGGGCCTTGCCTGGCAATTTGGGAGCAGCCCCCTGCGGTTGCAAGGCCGCGCCCGCGCTTTGTCGCGCTGGACTGGGCGGCTCCCGCCCCGTAGAACCCGGCGCGACCCGATCCCCGTCCGCCAAGGAGCGCCCCCATGACCGATGACCGCCTGATCGTCGCCCTCGACGTCCCCGATGCCCATGCCGGGCTGACGCTTGCTGAACGGATCGGCGAGGCGGCGGCGTTCTACAAGATCGGGCTGGGGATGCTGACCGGGGGCGGGCTGGCGCTGGCGCGCGAGTTGAAGGACGAGCACGGCAAGCGGATCTTCCTCGACATGAAGCTTTTCGACATCGGCGCCACGGTCGAGGCCGCGGTCCGGGGGCTCGCCCGCTTCGATCTGGATTTCCTGACCGTCCATGGCGACCCCCATGTGGTGCGCGCGGCCCGCGAGGGCGCGGCCGGGTCGCAGACCAAGATCCTGGCGGTGACGATCCTGACCTCGCTCGACCGCGCCGATCTGGATGCGAGCCTGATCCGCGCGGGCGATGTCGCGGACCTTGTCGTCGACCGCGCCGCCCGCGCCTTCGAGGCGGGCGCCGATGGGGTGATCGCCAGCCCGCAGGAAGCCGAACTGATCCGCGCCCTGCCCGAGGCGGCGGACCGGCTGATCGTCACCCCGGGCGTGCGGCCCGCGGGCGCCGCCCTTGGCGATCAGAAACGGGTGGCCACACCCGCCCAGGCCATCGCCGCGGGCGCCGATCACGTGGTGGTCGGGCGCCCGGTCTGGCAGGCCGAGGACCCGCGCGCCGCGGCGCTGGCGATCCAGGCCGAGCTGGCCTCGCCGCAGGCCCGGCATCCGAACGCTTAAATCCGGGCTCTGGTCAGTCCGCGCCGCCGGGGCGCGCGGCCAGATAGTCCGACAGACGGTCCTTGAGCTGGCCGATCCCCATGGGGTGGGCCAGATAATCGGCGACCGGCATCACCGCCCAGCCCTGCCCCTCGTCGCCGAAGCGGATGCGGGCGATCTCGACGGCCTCGAGCCGGGCCACGAAGAACCAGACCGGCCGGCCGCGCCCGTTGCGATAGACCTGCTGCCACACCAGCCGCGCCGGATCGAGATCCAGCCCCAGTTCTTCGCGGGTCTCGCGGAGCGCGCAGTCGGCCGGGCTTTCCCGGCCCTCGCGCGCGCCGCCCGGGAAATCCCAATGCCCGGGCCAGGAAATATGCGGCACGTCATCCCGAAGGATCGACACAAGCCCGCGCCCGGTCAGAAGCGCAAGCTTGGCCCCGTCGAACGGATCAGTTTTCATTGATGTCGTCGTGCCAGACCTTGACCTGTCCGCGCCGCACGCCCAGCATCTGGCGCAGCACCAGCCAGGCAAGGCCCGAGACTACCGCGCAGATCAGGAAAAGCCAGGGCCAGGCGACAGAAAGCCCCAGCCAGAGCGCACCGCCCACGGCGGCGGCCCCGACCGCGAAACCCAGAAAGACCTGCACCGGCGCGACAAGCTCGAGTATTCCCAAAGCCGCCGCTCCCGCCAGCCAGACCCACCAGGTTTCCAGCATCACCCGCGTCCCTTCAACATCCGGAACGCATCGGCAAAGGCATCCAGCGCATGGGCCGGCACGATGATCGTCTGCTTGCCCGCGCCCTCGCCGACCTTGGTCAGCGCCTCGACCTGTTTCAGCGCCACCTGGTATTGCGCGGCCTCAAGCCCGTTCTCGGCAATGGCCTTGGCCACCACCCCGGTCGCATAGGCCTCGGCATCGGCAGAGACGCGCCGCGCCTCGGCGGCCTGACGCGCCGCGTAAAGCTGCGCATCGGCCTGCAGCTCGACCGCGCGCTTCTTGCCCTCGGCCTCGGTGACCTGGGCCCGGCGGGCACGTTCGGCATTCAGCTGCTGCAGCATCGCCTCGCGCGTGGCGGCATCGAGGTTCACATCCAGGATCTCGGCACGCGTCACCTCGATCCCCCAGTTCTCGACCGCGTCCTCGACGCTTTCCTTGATGGTGGTGATCAGGTCGGACCGGTTCGACTGGACCTGATCAAGCTCCATCTTGCCGATCTCGGCCCGCACGATGCCCGCCACGGTGGTGGCGATGGCCGCGTCGATATCGCGGATCCGGTAGACGGTCTTTTCGGGTTCGAGGATGCGGTAGAAGACGCTGGTTTCGACCTGCACCAGCACGTTGTCGGCAGTGATCGCATCCTGGCTGGCATTGGGAAGCTGCCGTTCGAGGATCGAGATCTTGTGGGCCACCCGGTCGAGGAACGGCACGATGAAGTTGATGCCCGGCCCCAGCACCGAGCGCAGTCGCCCGAAGCGTTCGACGACGTGCTTTTCGGACTGCGGCACGATCCGCACCCCGAGATACACGCTGAGAAGGATGAGACCGGCCAGCAGCAACACCACGAGGTTGCCGCCGACGAGGGCCGAAATCAGGTCTGGCAGGGTCATTCACAGGTCCTTTCGCAAAGCGCCGGCACTATGCCCCGCCCGACCGCGGAACGGAAGTCCCGGGACCCTGAGCGCCATTCCGTGAAGAAACCGTTAAGTCCGCCCCGGGCAGGCGCGCCGTGGGGCGGGACCTTACGTCCGGGGGCTGCGGCGCGGATCGAAGGCCAGCAAACGCAGCGCGTTGGCGGTGACCAGCACGGTCGCGCCGGTATCGGCCAGCACCGCCATCCAGAGCCCGGTCACGCCGGTGACCGAGGTCGCAAGGAACAGCGCCTTCAGCCCCAGCGCCAGCGCCACGTTCTGGCGGATCGTCCGCATCGCCGCCCGCGACAGCCGGATCATCGCGGGCGCATCGGTCACGCGGTTTTGCAACAGCGCGGCATCGGCCGTTTCCAGCGCGACATCGCTGCCCGCGCCCATGGCGATGCCGACGCTCGCGCGTTTCAGTGCCGGCGCGTCGTTGATACCGTCGCCGATCATCGCGACGCCGCCCTGCCCGGCCATCTCGGCGACCGCCGCCAGCTTGTCCTCGGGCAGAAGCCCCGCCCGGGGCTCGATCCCCAGCGGTCCGGCGATGGCGCGGGCGGCGCGCGGGTTGTCGCCCGTCAGCATCACCGCGCCAAGACCCATCGCCCCGAGCTGGCGCACCGCTTCGGCGGCATCGGCACGAGGGGTGTCGGCCAGCCCGATCAGCCCCATCGCCCGGTCCCCGCGCAGGACCAGAACCGCCGAAGCGCCCCGCGCCTCGATCAGGGCCGCCGCCGCATCGACACCGGCCGCCTGCCCGGCGCCCTCCGGGGCATGGGCGACCGCACCGACCCAGATCCGGGTGCCCGCCACCTCGGCCTCGGCGCCACGCCCCGGATGGGCCCGCGCGGCGCGCGCCTCGGGCAGGGTCAGGCCGCGCGCCTCGGCAGAACTCAGGATCGCCCGGGCCAGCGGATGCGCCGACCCGGTCTCGACCGCCGCAGCAAGCGCCAGAACCTCGTCCTCGGACGCCTCGCCCAGGGGCACGATGCCGGTCACTTCGGGCCGTCCTTCGGTCAGCGTCCCGGTCTTGTCGAAGGCGACCCGGTCGACCCGCGCCAGCGCCTCGATCACCGCGCCGCCCTTGATCAGAAGCCCGCGCCGCGCCCCCGAAGACAGCGCCGAAGCAATGGTCGCGGGCACCGAGATCACCAGCGCGCAGGGACAACCGATCAGCAAAAGCGCCAGCGCCCGGTAGACGAAAGTCCCCCAGTCCTGCCCGAAGGCCAGCGGCGGCACCACCGCCACCAGGACGGCCAGCCCGACGATGGCAGGCATGTAATACCGGCTGAACCGGTCGATGAACCGTTCGGTCGGGGCGCGCGCCGCCTCGGCCTCTTCGACCAGCCGCACGATGCGGGCGATGGTGCTGTCTTCGCCGGCCCGCGCGACCTCGACCCGAAGCGCCGCCTCGGTCGCGATCGCTCCCGCGCGCACCGCGTCGCCGGGGCCGCGCGTGACGGGCAGGCTTTCCCCCGTGACCGGGCTTTCGTCGAGGCCCGAGATCCCCTCGAGGATCGTGCCGTCGGCCGGGATCCGGTCGCCCGGCCGCACCAGGATGCGCTGCCCCGGCACCAGCCGCGCCGCCGCGACCTCGCGCAGGCTGCCATCCGGGGCCTCGACCCAGGCACTGCGCGGGACCAGGTCCGAAAGCGAGCGGATGCCCGCCCGGGCCCGATCCGCCGCGACCGCCTCCAGCAATTCGCCCACGGCAAAGAGAAAGACCACCATCGCCGCCTCCTGTGCCGCGCCGATCAGCAGCGCGCCGGTCGCGGCCAGCGTCATCAGCATTTCGATGGTGAAGGGCATGCCCGCGCGCAGAAGCGCCCAGGCCCGCCGCGCCACCGGCGCAAGCCCGACGAGGCAGGCCAATGCGAAGGGAAGGGCCCCGAGCGAGGCGGGCAGCACCAGCGCCACCGCCCAGCTCGCCGCCAGAAGCGCGCCCGTGGCCAGCACGAGCCGCCCACGCGCGGTCCGGTACCAGGCCCGACCGGCCTCTTCGGGCGGCGTGCCATGATCGTGGGGGGCCGACGCTTCGCAAGGACCGCCGCACGAACACTCCGCTTCAGGGGCATTGCCGGCCTGCGGTGCCGCCGGGCCGATGCCGAAGCCCACCGCCCGCACCGCCGCCTCGACCTCGGCCGGCGAACTGGCCCCCGCCTCGAGCCGCAGCCGCAGCGTCTCGCGCATCAGCGACACCTCGACGGCATCGACCCCGGGCAGCCGCTCGACCGCGCCGCGCACCTTGCCGGCGCAGGACCCGCAATCCATGCCGGTCACGGTCCATTCATGGGTTCGGGCGGTTGTCTGGGCGGTCATGGCAGCCTCTTTCAGCACAGGAAAATCCGCGGCGGACATGTTGTCCCCCGCGAGTCGGAACCCTAATGTCTCTAGCGGCTATAGCTTCAAGAGGGTTTTTCATGCTGACCATCGGGCGGCTCGGCAAGGCGGCGGGGGTGAAGGTGCCCACGATCCGTTACTATGAACAGATCGGCCTGCTGGCTGAACCCGACCGCAGCGAGGGCAACCAGCGGCTTTACCCGCAACGGGCCCTGCACCGGCTGGCCTTCATCCGCCATGCGCGCGAACTGGGCTTTCCGCTCGATGCGATCCGCGAATTGCTGGACCTTGCCGACCATCCCGACCGGCCCTGCCACGCGGCCGATGCGGTGGCGCGGCGGCAACTGGCGGCGGTCGAGGCGCGGCTGGCCCGGCTGACCGCGCTGAAGGCCGAGCTCGAACGGATGATCGACCAATGCGCCGGCGGGCGCGCCGCCGAATGCCGGGTGCTCGAGGTGATCGGCGATCACGCGCTGTGCAGCACCGACCACCGGCCCGAAACCTGAGCCCTCGGCGGCGCCTGCCCCAATTGCTGCTGCTTTTCCTGCGTCTGCTCTTGCGCCTGCGCCGGACAGCCGCAGGAGGACTGGCATGAACTTCGGCCCGCGCGACGTGACGATCTGGCAAAGGGATGCCACAGCCCTGCTGCAAGCCTTTGGCGCGGGCACGACTTCCCCGCTGGAGGCCGTCGAGGCGATCCTCGACCGGGTCGGGCGGCTCGACCAAGTGCCGAATGCCTATACCGCGCTGTCCGGCACGCTTCGCGACAAGGCTGCGGCCGCGACCCGGCGCTGGGCCGAGGGTCGGCCGGCCGGGCCGCTCGACGGGCTGCCGGTGATCGTCAAGAACAACCTCGTCAGCGCGGGCCTGCCGACCGCCTGGGGCAATGCCGCGCTGGCCCGGCGCCCCTGCCCGGCCGACGAGCGGCCGGTCGCTGCGCTCCACCGGGCCGGGGCGCTGGTGATCGGGCAAGGGCAACACGCCGGAATTCGCGCTGGAGGGCTGCACCGCTTTTTTGCAACCGGCTTCTTCATCGCGGCGAGATCGAGCATCTGCTCGGCCAGCAGCTTCTTGAGCTCGCCGTTCTCATCCTCGAGCGCCTTCAGCCGCTTCACCTCCGACACCGTCATGCCGCCGAACTTGGCCTTCCAACTATAGAAGGTGCCTTCCGACATGCCGTGCTTGCGGCACAGGTCCGCGCACTTCGCGCCCGCCTCGTGCTCCGCCAGGATGCTGATGACCTGCTCGTCCGTGAATCTTCTTCGCTTCATTGTCCGTCCTCGAGTTGGGCCGGGCTCTAATCGACAGTGGAGGAAAAATCCCGTGGCAGGTCAGCTCGTCAGACTCCAACGCGCTGGATTTTCATCCGCTCAACGAGAGAACCCGAAAAATGACGCCCCTTGGCGTCGAAAAGGCGATGGTCGGAGTTTTCAGCAGCCTGTTAAGGACTTCGGCCAATCCGGGCCACTACTGGTCCTTCCAAGCTTCTTCGACCCCGGTAAAGCGGCACTTCCATCTGCGGTTTCCAAGGCGGCGGAACTCGTAGGATCGCGCCCGGGCACTCCCCTGCTTATTGACGTTCGAGGAAATACGGGCGGCGACTTGCTTCGAACCATGCCTTTGATCGACGCGATATCCGAGGGCGCCAAAGGCCGGCAGGTCGATTTTCTCATCGACAAGTTCACCTTCTCCGCCGCCATCGTGTTCACCGCTGTCTTGAAGCACTGTCTGGGTGAACGGCTCGCACTTATCGGGGAAGAGATGGGGGACGGGCTGACATTCTTTGCGGAAGGAGGAACAATCGACCTCTCGTTCAGCGGAGCGACCGTTTGGTATTCTACAGCCTTTCATGATTGGGCCGCTGGTCGTATCGACGAGACCGCTCCGGTCGAAATCGCGGAGAGAATTGTCCCAATCGGAACACTGGAGCCGGACCGAGTCTGGGTCGCGCCCTCGGAAGATGTCGAAACGCTGGATCGGTTCTGCGGCGAGGTTCTAGGCGGTCTGAACGCCTCGACGAACAGCAGCGAAGTCCGCGCCGCCGATCTTGGCCCGTCGAACAATGCTACGCGATGGATTAAAGGCCGGTTAGATGAAGCTGCGCCGCGTCAATGGTAATCCCGTCGAACGGCCGCGAAGGGCCGAGGCTGTGTCAAAACTCGGTGGCGGAGTCTGTCTGAGGGTGGTTTTCCGTGCCGCCCAGCAGTAGCGCAGCGTCAGATTTCCTTCGCGCGGATGGCGCCCGATAGGCCTTGCCAGAGGCCGTGCTGCGCCGGGGGGGAGCGGCTGTGTCCTGATCAGGCGAGAATGGCCTGCATCAGGCGCCGGATGCCGATCAGGGAGATCACCCGCTTGATATTGTAGGCAAGGACATTCGGCGCCATCTCGGTGCGGACATTCTTCAGCCTGCGGGTCAGGAAATGCGTGTGAACCATCCAGCCCTTGATCGTGCCGAAGGGATGTTCGACGATGCAGCGGCGAAGGGTCATTGGATCGATGTCCCGGCTCAGCCTTTCGCGCATCGCGTCGATCAGATGCTCATGCTCCCATCGGGCGATGTGGCGTTCCGTGCCTGTGTTGCAACGGCTTTGCAGCGGGCAGGTCTGACATTCGTTGATCCGGTATCGCCGGACCTGAATACCGCGCTCCTCAGTGGCGTAGCGATAGATCAGGTCCGCACCGGCCGGGCAGACATAGACATCGCGCTCCGGATCGTAGGCGAAATCCGCCTTCACATACATGCCTTTGGCCGCATTGCCAGAGGGGGCCGGTCGCGCCACGGTCGTGATAATGCCCGCCTCTTGGCAGGCGAGGATCTCGGGGCCGCTGAAATAACCCGTGTCGGCGATGGCATGCAGGTCATCACGCTGAAGCACGTCCCTGGCTGCGATCGCCATCGGGCTGAGTTGGTCGCGGTCGAAGCCCTGGTTCGTGACCTCGTGCGTGACGATGATGTGGCTCTCGGTATCGGCAGCGGTCTGGACGTTGTAGCCAACCATGCCGCCGTGTCGGGCGCTGGTCGCCATGGCGCGGGCATCGGGGTCAGTCAGGGAAATCTGCCCACCCGGGGCGTCGGCCAGAGCCCTGTCCATCGCCTTCAGCCGCGCGATCTCCTGCTGGATACGACCATAGCGGCGGGCGAGATGGGCGACCTTGTCGGCCCGGGCCTCGCCGTCTTCCTGCCGGTCGATGCGGACCACCTCGTTGATATAACGTTCAACATCGACCTCCAGATGGACGAGGCGGTTGGCGATCTTGTTCTTCGTGAAGGTCCTGTCACGGTTGTTGACGGCCTTGAATTTGCTGCCGTCGATGGCAATGCAATCGCCCTTCAGCACGCCGATCCGGCGGCAAAGCTCCACGAACTGCGCGCAGGTCCTGCGGATCGCGCGGCCATTCCGTGCGGCGGAATTCGGCGATGGTCTTGTGGTCCGGCACCAGCCTGCCGGTCAGCCACATCACCTCGACATTGCGCCCCGCCTCCCGTTCCAGCCGGCGGTTCGACGGGATGCGGTTCAGATAGCCATAGATGAAAAGCTTCAGCAAAACGGCGGGATGGATCCCGGTCAGCCAGTGCGCGCGGAGGTCGCGCGCTCAAAGCCGAGGGCAGACAGATCGAGCTCGGCGACGAACAAATCGACGGCGCGAACAAGATCATCCTCACCGATCCAGTCTTCCAAGCGCTCGGGGAAAAGCACCGTCTGGCTGCGCGGAACCCCCTCGATGAAACCCGCCATGCCTATCTCCCGCTACCGAGAAACCATAGCATGCCACCGAGGTTTGACACAGCCTCGGTCGAGAGCGTTCAGCACAGAAGCCTAACAAACGCGACCCCTCTGCACTTTCCAAACCTGCGCCGCCACCCATCAGGCCCTTCATCTCAGGCGGTATTCGTGCGAGATCACGTGAGCCTCGCGAGCTTGGAGGAGCAAGAACTGACATGCCCAGGGACTTAAGAACGCTTAAGTTGCGGTACCCATCGGCCAGAACATTCAAGTTTGGCGATGATCCCGCCTTATCCAGCGCACTGCTGTCGTTGGTGCGAAATGGAAAGAAAGTAGCAACATGTAGCGCGCTGCACGAGTTCCAAAATGGCGAGCCTTTCCCTGAAATCGGTCGGCGCGATATCTGCCTCGATTGGGACGAGACTCCAGCCGTTGTGATCGAGACCGTGGAGTTGATCCAATGCAGGTTTGATGAAGTAACCGAAGAAATGGCTCTTGCCGAAGGCGAGGATGACAATCTGGAGGGTTGGCGCGCAGGGCATCGTGGATATTTCGAGCGGAACGGCGGGTTTTCACCGGACATGCAGATTATTTGGGAAAGGTTCGTTCTTATCGAGGACTTGGCGCCAGAATGATAGGCCGCCTAGGCTGCAGACTGATTGAGTTTCAGAGCCAGAACATGACGGTTGCTGCGAGGGCGATAGCGGAGAAGAAGGTTTCCGGGCATCTGTCGTATCGGGTGGCGACGCGCCTCCAGTCCGTCAGCCGGCCGAACATGATCACGATGCGGTCGCGGCGCTTGCACCTCCGCCTGTCGTATATGACGGCTGTCTTGCGAGACTTCCGGCCGGGGACGCAGACCTTCATCCCCTTGTCTTTCAACGCATCTCGCAGCCAGTCCGCATCGTAGCCCCGGTCGGCCAGCAACCAGTCCGCCTTCGGCAGGCTGCCCAGCAGCGCCGCCGCAGTCGCTGACCTGTCCAGCGGACATGAAGAACCCGATCAGTCGACCCTTCGCATCGGCGACGGCATGCAGCTTGGTGTTCATGCCCCCCTTGGTTCGGCCGATCTGGCGTCCGCGCCCCCCTTTCTCACCTGCAGGCTGGAGGCCGTGCAGTGCGCCTTCAGGTACTTGCGCAGGCTCACTCGAACGCATGGCGTTCGCCTGCTCACTTCGATCATGATCGTCTTGTGCGCGGCCCGCTCCGCGGCCAGGCCCGTCATGATCCGGGCGAAGACGCCGTGTTCGTGGCTTCTCTCGAACCAGTGGCGTTCAGCCACTCACCTCCAACGCTTCCAGCGGTTGTAGAGCGTCTTGGCCGGACCGTATTCTCCGGGTGCGTCGCACCACCGCAAGTCATTGCGGTTGATAAAGATAATGCCGCTCAGAACACGCCGGTCGTCGACCCGGGGCTTGCCATGGCTCTTCGGAAAGAATGGCTTCAGGCGCTCCATTTGCGCCTCGGACAACGGTTTCGACGATACGAGCCCTGATGCCTTCGAGCTCAAAATTGTTCGAGCATGGTGGGGACATGCGTCAGTTCCTGCCATATCTGCTGACCAACTGCCGTTTGATGGCCGCCGCCGAAAATCACGGCGACATGGCTCCAATTCACAACACACTCATGCAGGCGCTGCGCCTACGATGAACCGCTACCTATCGAGGGCGGTATCAGAGCTGCGGAGAGGCAGCGAAGCCGATTCAGCCCATGCTTCAAGCCCAAATCGACGGAACCGAAGTAATCACCAAGGGAGACAAGGTTTTTCTGAATCAAGTTGCGTCCGGCTACGGGCACTGGTCTGCTTGTTTTCATTCTGGAGCCTTCTTGAAACATCTGCCGTCCAAGCGCAGGAGACCTTTTCCTGGAGCGATTTGCGTGCATTTGGCGAGATCCATGTTTGCAACCCGGAGCACCGGATCGTGAACAATCACGAATACCTCGCCTGGATGGACTTCACCCAACAGGTCGTGCAGGGCCTCAACGCCGAGGACGTTTTCGCCTCCTGTCCAGGTGGCCGATGGAGTTTCCTGCCGGACTCTTTGGCCGGTGGCCCCGGCTCCGACGCCGAAACCCGTGCCGCCTTGCTGGCGCGGGCTGCGGTGGAACCGGATGTCGCGGACATGGAGGAGCGACGCGTTCGCCAGGGCTATGCCGCGACGGAGTACCTTACGGCGGCCTATCTGGCCTGCCTGGACCAGGCATGCTTTGATGACTTGTTGCGGGACGATGGGTATTTCGACGTGATATGTCCGGACCCGCGCGATGCCGATCGGCCTGCAACTGATCGGTCCGGCCGGCAGCGAGAGCCATCTGCTGGCCCTGGCGGACCCCGTCGCACCGCCATTCGAATGGCCGACGCTGGCGCTCAGGCCAGACTGACCGCGACTCGGCCAAGCCCCGCGATCTCGGCCGACAGTTCCGTACCCGGTTCGAACCAGGGCAGCCCGCAGACCGACCCGGTGATCACCGTCTGCCCCGGCTGCAAACCGCCGCAATGGCGGCCCAGATGGCGCAGCAAAAGGTCGAGATTGGCCAGCGCCGAGCCGCCGGGCACTTCGGTTTCGCCCTCAAGCACGGTGTGGGCGCCGGCCCGGAACCGCGCCGACAGGCGGCCGAAATCGCGGCCGTCCCAGGCCTCGGGCCCCGATCCCGAGACCAGCCCGGCGGTAATCTGAAGATCGGCGAACTTGAGGTCGGGCCGGTCGGCCGCGGCGCCCGCAAGTCGGGTCTCGACCAGTTCGAAGACGGCACGGGGACGGAAATGGGCGGCGGGGTCGGGCGGCAGGCCCGGCCCCGGCAACGCGCGGATCAGTTCGAACCCCACTTCAAGCTCGACCCCCAGCCGGTCGCGCACCCTGCGGCTGCCCCCATCGGGCACCCGGTAGCAGGCGGGGATCGGCGCCAGCACCGGCGGCCCCTCGGGCAGACGCCCCACCTTGAACCCCGCGACCGGGCCCAGCGCCCCGGACACCTGGGCCTGAACCGCCAGCACCTCGGCCCGCGACAGCGGCCCCGGTGCCTCGGCGACCCGCTGCCCGCCCCGATGCGCGGCGAGCAGCGCGTCGGCGAAGGCCTCGGTCTCAGACATGCTGCGCCCCGAGAAGGGCTGCGACCTCGCGCGCGGCGCAAAGCACCGGGTTCAACAGCGGCACCGGCGCGCGGTCGCGCAGCCGTTCCGCCGCCGCGCCCAGCGGGCCGCCGCCGATCACGACCTGCGCAGCACCCGCCGCATGCGCCTCGACGATGGCTCCCAGGAGCCCGGCGTCGAGCTCTGCCGCGGACCGCATCAGCGCCACCGGATCACCCGCCGCGAAGCGGCACCCCAGATAGGGCACGGTACCCGCATGGCGCCGCATCAGCGCGTCGATCTGGGCCTCGAGCCCCGGCGTGGTGGTCGCGACCGCGAAGGGCAGGCCCGACCGGGCGGCCGCGCGGGCCGCCGCCGCGCCGATGCCGATCACCGGACAGGCCAGACGGGCGGCCAGCGCCTCGGCGCCCGGGTCGCCGAAGGCCGCGACGATCACCGCATCGGGCCGCCCCGGGACCTCGGCCGCCGCGATCCCTTCGGCGGCACGGGCGAGAGCCTCGGGCGTCACGATCAGCGGCGGTCCCGCAGGCGCGGTCCAGCCAATCGGCGCCACCGGCAGGGCGCGCGCCGCGATTTCGCACATGGACGCGGTCACCACCGGGTCGCTGTTGGGGTTCATCAGCCGAATCTCAGTCATGGGCCGACCATGTCGCAGCCCGGGCGCCCCGTCACGCCTTGCCGCGAAGTGCCCGCGCAACGCGGTCACAGCGCCAACTATAGGCCATATGAATTATCTCTGAGAAAAATAAGATAGAGACGCATATTCCTGCCCGGCCCGGCCGGGCGTTACCTTAGGCGGGACCTTCACATGAGGACTAACATGGGCGCGCTCGACGGCATTCGGATTCTCAGTTTCAACCATTTCCTGTCGGGCCCCGCCGCGGCGCAGCATCTGGCCGACATGGGCGCCGACGTGATCGCCATCGAGCCCATCGGCGGCGCCTTCCAGCGCAACTGGGCCGTCGCCAATCGTTTCGTCGACGAGACCAGCGTCAACCACATGACGACCGGCCGCAACAAGCGCTCGCTCGCGCTGGACCTGAAGGCGCCCGCGGCGCTGGACGCGGTCAGGCGGCTGATCGCGACTGCCGATGTGGTGATGGAGAATTTCCGCCCCGGCACGATGGACAAGCTCGGGCTGGGCGAGGCCGAGCTGCGCCGCATCAATCCCCGCATCATCTATGCCGCGACCACCGGCTATGGCGCCGACGGCCCTTACGCGAAACGCCCCGGCCAGGACGTGCTGTTGCAGGCGATGTCGGGGCTTGCCGCCCATACCGGCAGCCTCGAGGGCGGGCCGGTCGCCATCGGCACGGTGCCGATCGACCACCATGCCGCCGCGCTGACCGCAGGCGGCATCGTCGCGGCCCTGTTCGAGCGCGAGCGCACCGGCGTCGCCCGCAAGGTCGAGGTCAACATGCTGCAGGCCGCGCTCGATCTGCAGGGCGAATCGATCACCGCCTGGATGAACGGCGCCAACCGCAAGGGACCGCGTGGCGAGGCGGGACTGGCCAACTGGTTCAGCCCGGCGCCCTACGGGATCTACGCGGTCAGCGACGGCCATGTCATGATCTCGATGTGCAAGCCCGCCGATCTGGCAGAACCGCTGAACCTGCCCGAACTGGCCGCCTTCACCGAGGAAGACGGCTTTTCGAAACGCGGCGAGATCGCGACACTGGTGCAGCAGGGCATGGCGCGCCTGACCATGGCCGAGGCGCTGCCGCTGCTTGAGGCGGCCGGGGTCTGGCACACGCCGGTCGAGGATTACGACGCCCTGCCCCAGAACCCGCAGGTCCGGCATCTGGGCGCCTTCGTCAAGGCCGAGACCCGGGGCGGCTCGCCCATGGTGATGCTGGCCCATCCGGTCCGCTATGACGGCGAGACGCCACCCGTCCGGATGACGCCGCCCGCCCTGGGCGAGCACAGCCGCGAGGTATTGGCCGAGGCGGGCCTTGGTTCTGACGAAATCGAAGCGCTCCTTGCGGCCGGAGCCGTGGCCCAGACCGACCGGATGCGGGGGTAATACAGATGGATTTCAAGATTTCCGACGAGATGAAGATGGTGACCGAGGCTGTCGCCCGCTTCGTGCGCGAAAAGGTTCAGCCGCTGGAGCAGGAAACCGAGGCCAATGCCCAGATCCCGCCTGAAAAGCTGGCGGCGGTCCGGGCCGAGGCACAGGCGCTGGGCTTTTATGCGCTGAACATGTCCGAGGAGGTCGGCGGCGGCGGGCTCGGGGTTCTCGACATGTGTCTGGTCGAGGAGCAGCTGGGCCAGACCTCGGATGCGCTGATCCGGCGGATCTTCGGGCAGGTCTATCCGATGCTCGAACAGTTCAAGGGCGATCTGCGCGACAAGTACCTTTTCCCGACCGTCAGGGGCGACAAGATCTGCGCCATGGCGATCACCGAACCGGGTGCCGGATCGGACGCGGCCGCGATCAAGACCAGGGCGGTGCTGGACGGCGATCACTGGGTGCTGAACGGCACCAAGCATTTCATCTCGGACGGGGACATCGCCGATTACATCATCGTCATGGCGGTGACCGATCCCGAGAAACGCGCGCGCGGCGGCATCACGCTGCTGATCGTCGACAAGGACATGCCCGGCTTCAGGGTCACGCGGAACCAGCCGATGATGGGCCATCGCGGCTATGGCCATGCCGAGATGACCTTCGACGACGTGCGCATCCCGAAGGACCAGATCCTCGGCGAGGTGGGCGAGGGCTTCAAGGTCATGATGGCCAATGTCGGCGGCATTCGCCTTGGCCATATCGGCGCGCGGGCGGTCGGCATGGCCTCGCGCGTTCTCGAGATGATGCGCGAGCATGCCGCCACCCGGAAGCAGTTCGGCCAGCCCATCGGCGAGTTCCAGATGGTCCAGCAGATGATCGCCGACAGCGCGATAGAGATCTTCGCGACCCGGATGATGGTGCTGAACACCGCCTGGGAAATCGACCAGGGGATGGACCCGCGCGACAAGGTCTCGATGGTCAAGGTGCAGGCCTCGGAAATGCTGGGCCGGGTCGCCGACCGGGGCATTCAGGTCTTCGGCGGCTATGGCTTCACCAAGGAGCTGCCGCTGGAACGCATCTATCGCGACGCGCGGGTAACCCGGATCTATGACGGCACCTCGGAGGTCCACCGCATGCTGATCGCCCGTTCGGTGATCAAGCGCGGCCTGACGCTTTGACGGAACGGAGTTTTTCATGAGTATCGAACGGGGCCAGTCGGTCACCTTCCGCAAGACCATGACCGTGGCCGAACAGGGCTTCTTCACCGGCATCTCGGGCAATCTGGGTCCGGCCCATGTGGACCGCGTCAAGGCGCAGGCTCTGGGCCTGCCGGACATGGCCGTGTTCGAACTGGCGGCAGGCGCGCTGTTCTCGACCGCCCTGTCGCGGCTTGCGGGGCCGGACTACCGGATCGGCACGATTTCCTTCTCGTTCCACCGCACCGTGACCGTCGGCGAAACGCTGGCCGCCACAGCCACCAGCGGCGGCCCCGAGGGCAAGTCTCTGGTCTGCCATCTGGCGGGCGAGATCGACGGCCACACCGTAGTGACCGGCGAGGCGACACTCGTCCTCAGGGAGGGCTGAGCCCTCATGTACGACATCCGTCAGATGGACGAGCTGTGCGTGGGCGACCGCATCAGCGTCACCAAGACCGTGACCGAGGCCGACGGCGCCATGTACATTGCCGCCACCGGCGATTTCGGCCCGGTCCATGTCGACGAGGACTATGCCTCGGGCACCCGCTTCGGCGAGCGCCTCGCGCCGGGCATCCTGGTCGCGGGCATCTGCACTTCGGTGCTGACCGCCGAGCTTGTGGGTACGCTGGGCGTGTCGATCCGCGACAGCTTCTGGTTCACCGGCGCGGTCCGCTACGGCGACACGCTGACCTTCGAGATTTGGATCAGCGGCAAGGACGAGGAAAACCGCACCGTCGATTGGCAGGCCTCGGCCCGCAACGAAGAGGGCGCCGAGGTCCTCAAGGCCGACGCGACCCTGAAATTCCCCCGAAAGAAAGTGACGACATGAGCCTGACCGGCAAGGATCTGCGCGGCATCACGGTCGCGACCGTTCTGCCCTTCGACGAGACGGGTGCCATCGACTGGGAGGGCTATGCGGCCGTCCTCGACCATTGCGCCAAGCCCGAGACGACCGATTGCGTTTTCGTCAACGGCCATGCCGGCGAGGCGACCGCGCTGACCGAGGCCGAACGCGACGAGGTGATCCGCACCACCCGCGACCATATCGGCAAGGACCGGCTGTTGCTGGCGGGCGTGGTGCCTACCGGTTACCCCGAGGCCGTCCGTCAGGCCGAAGCCGCCCGCGAGGCCGGCGCCGACGTCGCCGTGATCTTCCCGCCCGAGGCTCTGGGCGGCGGAAACGCCTCGACCAGGGCCCCCGTGGCCTTCATGGAAAAGCTCGCCCGCGAGCTGGCGATGCCGATGTCGGTCTTCCAGTTCCCCATTGCCTCGGGCTTCGGCTATTCGACCGAGGCGCTGGCCGAGATCGCCCAGATCCCCGAAATCGTCGCGATCAAGGAAGGCAGCGCCACGATGCTCGCCTATGACGAGAACCGCCGCGCGGTGAAGGCCGCGGCGCCCGATGTCGCGATCCTGCCCTCGAACTTCCACTGGTTCTTCTCGCAACTTGCGCTGGGCGGCGACGGCATCCTGTCCGGCCTCGCCTCGCTGACGCCAGGCCTGCTGGCCGAGCTGTGGCAGGCCTCCGAAGCGCAGGATCTGGCGAAGATGCGCGCGGTGAACGACCGGCTTTACCCCGTGGTGCGCGCGATCTACGGGCCTGCGCCGGTCGTCGACATGCACACCCGCATGAAGGACGGGCTGAAGATGCTGGGCGTCATCAAATGCGCGACCCCGCGCCTGCCGCTCTTGCCGCAATCCGACGCCATCATCGAGGGCGTGCGCTGCGCGCTGATCCAGGCGGAGCTGCTCTGATGGCCGCGCATCCCCATGGCGGGCTTTACGCCGCCACCATCTGCCCGATGCGCGAGGATGGCACGCTGGATCTCGACAGCCTTGACCGCCATTTCGCGGCCGTTCTGGCGACCGAGGGGCTTGATGGGCTGTTGCTGAACGGGCATGCGGGCGAGGGCATCTTCCTGACCCGCGACGAGGCCGCGACCGTGGTGCGCCATGCCAAGGCCGTCGCGCCCGCCAGGCGGGTGCTGGCGGCGGTCAGCGCCGAATCGACCGCCCAGGCCGCCGCCGATGCCCGCGCCGCGCGCGCCGCCGGGGCGGATGCGATCATGGTCTTCGCCCCCTTCTCCTGGGCGCTTGGCGCCGATCCGCGCGCCATCGTCACCCATCACAAGGGCATCGCCGAAGCGGCCGAAGGGCCGGTCTACCTGTTTCAGGGCTCGGTCGGCTCGGGCGGGTTGCATTACGCGCCCGACACGCTGGCCACCCTGCTGGACATTGAGGCGGTCGTCGGCATCAAGGAAGGCTCGTGGGAAACCCGCGCCTATGAGGACACGCTGCGCCAGACCCGCGCGCTTCGGCCCGATGTGGCGGTGATGGCCTCGGGCGACGAACATCTCTTTGCCTGCTTCCAGCTGGGCAGCGACGGGTCCGCTGTCAGCCTTGCCGCCGTGGTGCCGGAGCTGATCGTGGCGCTCGGCACCCATGTCCGCGCGGGCGAGACCGACGCCGCGCTGGCGATCCACCGCAAGCTGTTCGCGCTGGCCAGACTCGTCTATGCGCGCCCGGGCCATCTGGCCGCCGCCCGGCTGAAAGCCTGCCTTGCACGGCTCGGCCGGATCGACAGCCCGGCCTGCCGCGCGCCGACGCCACCCATCGACCCGGCCGAAACCGATCGCCTGGCCGCAGCACTTGCCCCCTGTCTGGAAAATCTGGATGCCTGAGCCCCATCAGACCCACATGGTCTTTGTCGATATCGACCCCGAGGACGAGGCCGCCTTCGACGACTGGTACAACAACACCCACCTGCCCGACATCCTGGCCTGCCCCGGCTGGCTGGACGCCCGGCGCGAGAAATGTCTGGAGGGCGGGCCAGCCCATGTGGCGATCTACACGATCACCGGCCCAGAAGCCTATGAAACGCCGGAATTCGCGGCTATCAAGGGCTTTGGACCGTTCACCGACAAGATCCGCAATTTCCGGCGGGTTCGCCTGACGAAAAGCTGAACGCGTCCCCAAGAGGAAGCGTTCGCCCCATGCTGAACCTGCGACAACTCGAGATCCTGCGCGCGGTGGTGCAGTACCGCACCACCGTCGGCGCCGCCGAACGTCTGGGCATGTCGCAGCCTTCGGTCTCGAACACCATCCGCCATATCGAGACGGTGCTGGGCTTCCCGTTGTTCGAGCGGGTCTCGAACCGGCTGGTGCCGACCGAAGAGGCGCTTATCCTGCTGGAAGACGCGGAACCGCTCTTCCTGCTGCGCGACGCGGTGAACCAGCGCGCGGCCGATCTCCGGCGCGGGCGGATCGGGCGCATCCGCATCGCCTCGACGGCCGAGCTGTCCGAGGCGGTGCTGCCCCGGGTCATCGCCGACTATGCCGGGCAGTACCCCAAGGTGCAGATCTCGCTGGAAACCCGGCCGCTCGACAGTGTGCTGCAGGTGGTCGAGAACGGGCTGGCCGATGTCGCCTTCGTCATCGCCGCCTATGAACGCCAGGCACTCGACTACGAAACCCTGGTCGAGTTGCGCGCGGTCTGCCTGTGCCCCGCCGACGACCCGCTGGCCCGTCTTGAGGTGGTGACGCCGCGCGACCTGATCGGGCGGCAGATGGTTGGCCCGCAGGTGTCGAACCGGATTGGGCTGATGATCGCCGACAGCTTCCGCGCCAGCGGCCATGTCTACAGCCCCTCGGTCGAGACCCGGTTCATGAACGCCGCCGCGCGGATCGTGCGCGAAGGCTGCGGCGTGACCCTGATCGACGAGTTGTCTGCCCATACGGTGCTGCGGCCGGGGCTGGTGGTGCGCGCCTACGCGCCCGCGCTCAGCTTCGAGCTTTCGGCGGCGACCTCGCGCACCAAGACCACCTCGCGCCAGACCCGGCGCCTGATCACCGCCTTCGCCGAGCGGGTCCAGGCCCAGATCGCAGAAGTCCGGGCCGAGGCCGAACGCGACGCCTCATGACGCCGCGCGGCGACGCAACCCGGCCAGAACCGACGCCCCGCCCTCGACGATCAGATTGGTTTCGTTCGTCGCGACCAACATCCGCGCGCCCAGCGCCAGCGCGTGGCTTTGCACCAGCCCGGGCGGCAGGCCCATGACGCCGAAGCCCAGCCCATGGGCTTTTGCCGCAGCCGCGATGCGCTGAAATGCGGCCAACATGTCGGGATGTCCGATCTGCCCGCGCAGCCCGATCCCGTCGGCCAGATCGTTGGTGCCGATGAACAGCGCGTCGAGCCCCGGCACCGCAGCGATCTCCTCGACCGCCGCCAGCGCCTCGGCGCTTTCGATCATCGCGATCACCTGCCCCTGGCCCGCCCGCGCCACCAGATCCGCCGCCGGCAGCGGCACGTAAGCGGCGACCGGCAGCGGACCCGGCAGCGCCCGCCGCCCGACCGGCGCAAAGCGACAGGCGCGGACCACCGCGCGGGCCTGATCGGCGCTGTCGACATGGGGCACGATCACCCCGGCCGCCCCGCAATCGAGCGTCCGCGCAAGATCCGGCGAGTCCGGCCCGGTAACCCGCGCATAGACCGGAAACCCGGCCGCCAGCCCGGCCGCCGCCGCCTGCCCCAGATCGGCCAGACCGATGGGCCCATGCTCCATATCCATGACCGCAAAATCGAATCTCGCCCCCCTGGCGAGAAGGATCGCCTCGGCGCGCCCCAGAAGGCAGAAAGCCAGCCCGATTTCCGGACCGATGCCGTTTTCACTTTGCACGAAAAATACCCTCCACAGCACAACGCTGCTTGCATCCTGTTCGACTTCTGTTTTTCGTCCTCGCAGGTTACCCTGTTTTCAAGAGGAGTATTCGCGAAAACCCCAGATTAAATACTTCCATCCACTTTCTTAATAGCTCTCTTCCTTTCGCCCCCCGTCTTTGCGGATAACCTCTCGCAACAGGACCGACGCGCGGCGGGATCGTCCGCCCGGATCGATGGATAGGAGGTGCACCGGTGTCAGACCGCTCGGCAGAGCATGACGTGTCGCGAGTTGCTTCGAGCGCGGTCTGGAAAGGCCTGTCTCTGATGCTCTGGACGCTCCGCAGAGCGGTGGACGGGGCCGCCATCCTGCTTCTGGCCTACATGGCGCTGGCCGTCCTGATCCAGATCGTCGGGCGCTATGTCTTCAATTATTCCATCGCCTGGAGCGAAGAGACTGCGACCTTCGCGCAGATCTGGCTGGCGCTGCTGGGAGCGGGCATCGCGATGCGCCACAACCAGCATGTCGGCGTCGATGTCCTGATCCTGAAGGCACCTCTGGCGGTCCAGCGGGTCTTCAACATTGCCGCCTTCGCGCTTGGGGCCTGGTTTCTCGGCGTCGTGGTCGTCGGATCGCTGTCGATGGTCGCGATCGGGATGATGGTCAAGTCTCCGGCCCTGCGGATCCCGCTGGCCATTCCCTATTCGGCGCTGCCCGTGGGATTTGGCTATTTCCTTCTCGAATTCGCCCTGTCCAGCATTCCGCGCATCCTGCGACCCGGCGCCCGGAACGCCGAGGAGACCGGCATATGATCTGGGCCGTCGGAGGATTTCTGCTGCTGTTGGTTTCGGGCATCCCGATCGTGCTGGCGCTCGGGATCGCGGCTCTGGTCGCGATCGAGCTGACCACGACCGCCCCGATCTCGATCGTCGCCCAGCGCGTCTATGGCGGGATCAGTTCGTTCACGCTGATGGCCATTCCGTTCTTCGTGGCCTCGGGGCTACTGATGGAGGCCGGCGGCATCGCCCGGCGCTTCGTCGCGCTCGCGGGCGCGCTGGTGGGCTGGATCACCGGCAGTCTTTACATGGTCTCGGTCGTCACCGGCACCGGGCTCGCGGCGATCTCGGGCTCGGGCTCGGCCGATACCGCCGCGATCAGCGCGGTAATGGTGCCCGAGATGAAAAAGCGCCGCTACGACATCGACCTGGCGGCGGCGATCATCGCCGCCTCGGGTTCGCTGGCCTCGATCATCCCGCCCTCGATCGTGATGATCGTGATCGCCGTGACCGCCAACCAGTCCATCGGCGCGATGTTCCTGGGCGGCATCGTCCCGGGGCTGATCGTCATGGCCGGGTTGATGCTGGGCGCCTGGCTGTTCGCCCGCGGGGGCGGTCCGGCCTATCGCGACGGCGAGGCCTTCACGTTTCAGCGCCTCGGCCGCACCTTCCTCGACGCGGCGCCGGGCCTCCTGGTGCCGGTGGTCATCATCGGCGGCATCGTCGGCGGCGTCTTCACCGCGACCGAGGCCGCCTGCGTGGCGCTGTTCACCACGCTGGTCGTGACCATGTTCATCTACAGGGAACTCAAACCGCGCGACCTGCCGCGGATCCTGCTGAAGGCGATCAGCCTGTCGGCGACGGTCCTGATCATCATCTCGACCGCCTCGGTCTTCACCTGGATCATCGCCACCCAGGGCTTTCCGGCGATGCTGAGCGCCTGGCTGACCGGGATCACCGAGAACCCGATCGCCTTCCTGCTGATCGTCAACCTGCTGCTGCTGGTCGTCGGCATGTTCATGGAAAGCATCTCGGCGGTGCTGATCCTGCTGCCGGTGCTGCTGCCCATCGCCCGAAGCTATGGCATCGACCCGGTGCAATTCGGCATCATCACCGCGCTGAACCTGTCCATTGGCCTGATCACGCCGCCCTACGGGATCTGCCTCTATGTCGCCTCTTCGGTGGCCGGGCGCCGGATCGAGCAGGTCTCGCGCCGGATCTGGCTGCCGTTCCTGTGCATGCTGGTGGCGCTGGTGCTGGTCACCTTCGTTCCGGCTGTCTCTCTCTGGCTGCCGTCGGTCATCATGAAATGACCGGGCCGTTCGCTCTTTAACCAAGAAAAGGAACCCTCCGGATGTCCAACAGAGTCCTGTCCTCCCTCGCGGTTCTCGCCGCATTGACGGCCGCGCCCGCCCTGGCGGCCAACTACACCTTCAAGGTGGCCCATACCAACGCCGCCGACGAGGTGCAGGACAAGGGCCTGCAGAAGATGCGCGAGCTTCTGGAAGAAAAGACCGACGGCGCCGCCACGCTCGAAATCTACCCGGGCGGCCAGCTGGGCGACGAGGCGCAGCTGATTGAGGGCGTGATGCTGGGCTCGCTCGACATGTCGATGACCTCGAACTCGCTTCTGTCGAACTATATCGAGGATTTCCGCGTCTTCGACATGCCCTTCCTCTTCCCGTCGATCTCGGCCCTGGGCGAGAAGGTCGATGCAAACTGGGACCTGATGGAAGACAGCGCCAACGGGTCTGGCTTCCAGCTGATTGGCGTGTTCTCGTCGGGCATCCGCCACCTGATGACCTCGAAACCGGTCGAGACCATCGACGACGTCAAGGGGCTGAAGATCCGCACCATGCAGAACCCGGTCCATGTCGAGGCCTGGCGCGCCTATGGCGCCAACCCGACGCCGATGGCCTATTCGGAACTGTACGGCGCGCTGCAATCGGGCGTCGTGGACGGGGCCGAGGCCGCCTCGACCGGCTATGACGGCATGAAGTTCTACGAGGTCGCGCCCGATTTCGCGCTGGTCGGCTGGCTGAACATGACCGCCCCGGTGGTGATGCAGAAGGCCGCCTATGACGCGCTGCCGGAAAACATCCAGACCGCGCTGATGGAAGCGGGCCAGGAAGCCACCCGGTGGGAACGGCAATATGTCGAGGATCAGGAACAGCCGCTGATCGACAGCTTCAAGGCCGAGGGCGTGACCATCACCCGGCCCGATGTCGAACCGTTCCGCAAGGCGTCGCTGCCGCTTTACGAAAGCGAACTGACGACCCCCGGCCAGAAGAAGCTTTTCCAGGCGCTGACCGCCGAATAAACCCGGCCCGCAAGGTCCAAGGCCGCGGCCCCAAGCAAGGGCCGCGGTTTCCGTTCAGAATGAAAGCCGACCCCAATCATGCTTGATCTAGCCATCAGAAACGCCCAGATCGTCACCGCCGCCGACCGCTATGTCGCCGATATCGGCATCCGGGAAGGCCGCATCGTCGAGATCGCCGAAAAGGTCGGCGCGGCCGCCGAAGAGATCGACGCGACCGGTCTCTGGGCGATGCCCGGCGGGATCGACGCCCATGTCCATCTGGCCCAGCCCCAGGGCGGCGGCGTGGTCATGGCCGACGATTTCGAGACCGGCACCCGGTCGGCTGCCGCGGGCGGCAACACCACGGTCCTGCCGTTCGCGCTGCAGCAGAAGGGCCAGACCCTGCGCGAGGCGGTGCAGGCCTATCACGCCTCGGCCGAAGGCAAGTGCCATGTGGATGTATCCTTCCACCTGATCATCACCGACCCGACGCCCCAGGTGCTGGGCCAGGAACTGCCCGCGCTGATCAAGGACGGCTATACGTCCTTCAAGGTCTTCATGACCTATGACGACCTGATCCTGAACGATGCCGAACTGCTCGAGGTCTTCGACACCGCCCACCGCGAACAGGCGCTGGTGATGGTCCATGCCGAGGGCCATGACGCCATCAAGTTCATGACCCGCAAGCTGGAAGAGGCCGGCAAGACCGCGCCCTATTACCACGCGATCTCGCATTCCGCCGTGGCCGAGCGCGAGGCCACCCACCGCGCGATCAGCCATGCCGAACTGACCGACGTTCCGATCGTCATCGTCCACGTGTCGGGCCGCGAGCCGATGGAGCAGATCCAGTGGGCCAAGCGGCGCGGCCGCAAGATCTTTGCCGAGACCTGCCCGCAATACATCGCGCTGACCCGGGACGACCTGAAGGGTCTGAACATGGACTTCTCGGGCGCCAAGTATGTCTGTTCGCCGCCGCCGCGCGACACCGACAGCCAGGAGGCGATCTGGGAAGGGCTGCGGGACGGCACCTTCGACATCTTCTCGTCCGACCATTGCCCGTTCCGCTATGAAGACCCGGCCGGCAAGGACGTGAAGGGCGCGCGGACCTCGTTCAAATGGGTGCCGAACGGCATTCCGGGCGTCGCCGCGCGGCTGCCCGTGCTGTTTTCCGAGGGCGTATCGAAGGGCCGGATCACGGCCGAACGCTTCGTGGCGCTGACCGCCACCAATCCGGCCAAGCTATACGGGCTCTATCCGAAGAAGGGCACCATCGCCATCGGCGCGGATGCCGATATCGCGCTCTGGGACCCGAAGGTCGAAACCACCATCACTCAGGCCAAGATGCATCACGGCTGCGACTACACCCCCTATGAGGGGATGGCGGTGACGGGCTGGCCCGTGCGGACGATCCTGCGCGGCAAGACGGTCGCCGCCGATGGCGAGGTGACCGGAACCCCCGCCGACGGCCAGTACCTGCCCCGCAAGATCAGCGGCGAGGCCTTCCCCGGCTGAGCCGGACATGAAACGGCCGGAGGGCAGCCCCCTGCCCCCCGGCCCTTTTGCCTTCCCCGGCGGCGTTCAGGTCCGGCTGCCCTCGGGATCGACCCGCGCGGCGAGGTCTTCCATCATCGCCGCGTTCTGCATCCGCAGGATCGCCTCGGCGGCGGGCAGGTCGTGACGCCTGAGCGCCTCGACCATCAGCGCCATTTCCTCGGCCAGAACCGCCTGTCGCCCCGGCCCGTAGCCATAGCCGCGCCGGAAGGCGAAGATCAGCTCCCAGCCGCGCAGGAACATCCGGTGCGCCTCGGCATTGCCGCCGAACTCGACCAGCCGCGCATTGAAGCGGCGGTTCGTTTCCAGCGCCGCCACCTCTTCGCCCGCCGCCAGATGCGCGGCATAGGCTTCGGCCAGCGCCTCCAGCTCTTTCAACCGTTCCAGCGTCAGGGTCCGCATGCCCCGCCGCAGCGCAAAGATCCGAAGCTCGGTGTTCAGCTCGAACAGGTCCGAGATATAGGCGCGGTCGAGCCTGCGCACCGTGGCGCCGCGATTGGGCTCGATCTCGACCAGCCCCTCGCCCTCGAGCTTTCTCAGCGCCTCGCGCAGCGGCATGGTCGAGAAGCCCAGATCGGCCGCCAGTTCGGCCACCTTCAGCCGTTCGCCCGGCGCGAAACGGCCCGCAAGGATCGCCTCGCGGATCTGGCGGGTGGCCTGGTCGACGGAATTGGCGGCGGGTTCCAGTTTGCTGTCCTTGCGCGGGGCCGGGCTGGGCGCAACCATAGTCAGTCGCGCTTCTGGATCAACGAGACATGTTCGGCCGAGATCGCGGGCGAGCGGTCGGGAAACAGCAGCCACACGGTCTCGGTGATCACGCCCGCGGGCCGGGTCCGGCTTTCGCGCTTGGCGGTGAACTCCATTTCCACATGCATCTCGTCGCCCGCGCCCATCGGATGGACGAAGCGCACATGGTTCCAGCCGAGCGAGGCAATCGAGCTGTCCTCGTACAGCTTCAGCTCGGTCTTCAGCCCCTCCATCAGCGCCAGCCCGTAAAGCCCGTGCGCGATGATGCCGTCGAACCCGGCCCGTTTGGCATAGGCCTCGTCGGTATGCAGGGGATGATGGTCGCGGGTCAGCCGACAGAAATCGGCGATGTCGGCTTCGGTGATCACATGGGACGCGGTGGTGAACCGCGCCCCGACCTCGACGTCTTCGAAATAAAGGCTCATGCGTAGGCCTTCTGCACCTGGCGGGCGATGATCATGCGCTGGATCTGGTTGGTGCCCTCGTAAATCTGGCTGAGACGCACGTCGCGGAACAGCCGCTCGATGCGGAATTCGCGGGAATAGCCGTTGCCGCCATGGATCTGCAGCGCGTTCGAGATATGCACCTGCGCCATGTCGGTGGTGAACAGCTTGGCCTGCGCGGCTTCCAGCGCGATGGGGT
Source organism: Rhodovulum kholense (assembly GCF_003053725.1). Taxonomy (GTDB): domain Bacteria; phylum Pseudomonadota; class Alphaproteobacteria; order Rhodobacterales; family Rhodobacteraceae; genus Rhodovulum; species Rhodovulum kholense. Next base: position 57,539 of record NZ_QAYC01000016.1, on the reverse strand, counting down.
GACCCGCATCGTAGAGCTTCGCCGCATGGTGGATCAGCAAGCGCGCGGCGGCGATGTCCTTCGACATGTCGGCGATCATGAACTGGATCGCCTGGAAATCGAAGATCGGCTTGCCGAACTGGCGCCGGTCATTGGCGTAAGTGACGGCATCCTCCATCGCGGCCTGGGCCATGCCCAGCGCCATCGAGGACATCATCAGCCGCGAGAAGTTGAAATTCTCCATCGCCATCTTGAAGGCGCCGTGCTCGGGCCCGATGAGGTTGGTGGCAGGCACCCGCACCTCGTCGAAGCTGATCATGCATTCGGCAAGGCCATGCATGCCCAGAAGCGTCTCGGACTTGCCGCGATGGACGCCGGGCCGGTCGGTTTCGACCAGGACGCAGCTGATGCCGCGATGCCCGGCCTCGGGATCGGTCTTGGCAAAGACCATGATCACGTCGGCGACCTCACCGAAGGTGACCCAGGCCTTGGTGCCCTTGATCACGTAGTCGTCACCGTCGCGCCGGGCGGTGGTCTTCATCGCGGCGACGTCCGATCCGCAGTCCGGTTCGGTGACCGCGGTGGCGGGAATCACCTTGCCCTCGAGGATGCCGGGGATCCATTTCCGGGTCTCTTTGCCGCCGTGGTGGTTCAGGAACAGCGCCGCCTCGACCGGGATCGCGAAGGCATTGCCGACCGCGCCCGAGCCGCGCGCGATTTCCTCCATGACGATGCAGGCGGCCATCGCATCCATCCCGACGCCGCCTGCCTCCTCGGGCAGGGCAACGCCGAAAAGCCCCTGTTCGGCAAGGGTTTCATAGACGGCGCGGGGGAAGACGTCGTCCCGGTCGATGGCGGCGGCGGCAGGCGCGATCACCTGATCGCTGAGCTTGCGCGCGGTGTCGCGGACCATGCGCTGGTCCTCGGTGTAAAACTGATCCACGGATGATCTCCAGTAGCGGATATTCTTTTAAATTTGATCACAAGCATTTCCGGTTCCTGCGCCCCGGTCAAGCCGAGGCGATGCCCGCGTGGAAGGCATCTTCCGGTTTGCGGTCGAAGAAGTAGACGATCACCTCTTTCGGTTGCGCGCCATAGGCCGCGCAAAGACCGTCAGTCAGGGCGCGGGCCGCCGCCGCCTTGGCGTCCTGGGGCCTCGGGAAGGCATGCACTTTCACAAAGATGCGGAATACTTCAGCGTTTTCGCCATATTTTCCGGCATGTGCGTAGGAATTTTCGGGGACCGAAAAATAATAGACGGTCACGATTTCCGGCTTGATTCCGAAGGCCGTGCAGAGACCATCGGTCATGGAGGATGTCGCAAGTACCCGTGTTTGCTCACTGGCGCCACGGTCGAAGACTTCGATGAAAGGCATGGGGGATCTCCTGTCGGACCCGGGCGAGGCGGCCCCATGGCCGGACCCGGTTATTGACCGGATACATGATCAGATAAAATCTGAAAACAACGCTTTGAGATCGATAATGCGAACAGGAATCGGAATGAGTTTCAGAGGAAGCTACACAGTCTGCGTCACCGCCTTCGACGAGGCCGGCGCGGTCGATCTTGCCGCCATGCGCGCCTATACCGACTGGCAGATCGCCGAAGGGTCGCACGGGCTGGTGCCGCTGGGCTCGACCGGCGAATTCCTGTCGCTGACCCGCGAGGAACGGGGCCAGGTCGCCGAAGCCGTGATCGGCCAGGCCGCGGGCCGGGTGCCGGTTCTGATCGGCACCGCCGCCGAATGGACCGACGAGGCGACCCGCCTGTCGCAGGACGCCGAAGCCTTGGGCGCGGATGGGGTGATGCTGGTCCCGCCCTACTATTCGTCGCCGACCGAGGACGAGCTGTTCACCCATTTCCGCCGCGTGGCCGAGGCGATCTCGATCCCGGTGATGCTGTACAACAACCCCTTCACCGCCAATGTCGACCTGACCGCGCCTCTGGTCGCGCGGCTGTCCGAGATCGACAACATCGTGGCGATCAAGGACACCTCGAAGAACGTGCACCGGGTGACCGAACTGATCGAGCAATGCGGCGACCGGCTGACGGTGTTCGCGGGCTATTACCCGTGGGAAAGTTACCGCTGCGGGGCCGAGGGCTACAGTTCGGTCATGGCCAACATCTCGCCGCGCCTGTCGGCCCAGATGTTCACCGAGACGCGGGACGGCGATGCCGCGAAGGGTCGCGAGATCTACGTGAAATGCCTGCCGCTGATCAACGCGCTGGCGGGCGATCTGTACGTGTCGGCCACCAAGGCCGCGATGCGGATGATCGGCCGCCCGATGGGCGACCCGCGCCCGCCCCGGCTGCCGCTGCCCCAGGCCCGGCAGCACGAGTTGCGCCGCATTCTCGACGATCTCGGGCTGCTGGCGACAGCCTGAACGACCCCGGTCCGGTCGCGGACCTTCGCCCCAACAGAGAGACAACCAAAGGAAACGCCTGATGAAACTGACGAACCTTGCCCTTTGCCTCGCGCTTTGCGCCTCGGTCGCGCTGCCCGCCTTCGCGCAGGACATCACCCTGAAGGCCAGCCATAACGCCAATGCCGAAGAGCCCTATGGCGTCGGCATGCGCAAGATGGCCGAGATCCTCGAAGACAAGACCGGCGGCAAAGCCACCATCCAGGTCTTCGACAATGCCCAGCTCGGCGACGAGATGGAAAGCATCCAGGGCACCCAGATGGGCACCGTCGGCATCGCCGTGACCTCAAACGAGACGCTGGCGAACTTCGTGCCCGACCTGACCGTGTTCAGCCTGCCCTTCCTGTTCAAGGATGCCGAGCAGATGGACCGCGCCCTGAGCGACCCGGCGGTGATCGCCAAGGCGCAGGAGATCCTGGGCGAGAAGGGCTTTCACCTGATCACCTTCTTCTCGGCCGGGACCCGTCACATCATGACCAAGACGCCGATCGAGACCATGGACGACCTGGCGGGCCTGAAGATCCGCACCATGCAGAACCCGGCCCATGTGGACACCTTCAAGGCCTTCGGCGCCAACCCGACGCCGCTGGCCTATACCGAGCTTTACGGCGCACTCGAGACCGGCGTGGTCGACGGGGCCGAGGCCGCCAACACCAATTACTACGCCAAGAAATTCTACGAGGTGTCGCCGGACTGGGCGATGATCGGCTGGCTCGAACTTGTGGCGCCGGTGATCATGGGAGAGGCCGCCTATCAGGCGCTGCCCACCGACGTGCAGACCGCGCTGGACGAGGCTGGCAAGGAGGCGGGCCAGTTCCAGCGCCAGACCTATCGCGAAAGCGACATCGCACGCATCAAGGATCTCGAGGCGGCGGGCGTGACCATCACCCATCCCGACGACGCCACCTTCCGCGCCGCCGCCGCACCGATCCAGGCCCAGTATGTCACGACGGACGCGCAGAAAGAGCTGTTCGAGCTTCTGCAGGCGGTCGAATAACCCGGCACGTCCTGGCCTCCCGGCTGCGGACACGCCGCGGCCGGGACTTTCGTATTTCCATGACCGCCAACGGAGGCCCGCCATGCTGACGCTGATCGAAAAAGTCCTGCTTCTCTTGCGCCGGCTGGTTTCGGGCGTGGTGATCGTGCTGTTTTCCGTAATGATGGCCGCCGTGCTGGTGCAGGTCGCCGGGCGCTACGTGTTCAACTATTCGATCGCCCAGGCCTCCGAGATCGCGACCTTCTGCCAGATCTGGCTGGTGCTGCTGGGGGCGGGCGTCGCCATGGCGCGCGGCCAGCATGTGGCCATCGACATGGTGCCCGCGCAGTTCTCGCTGCCCTGGGCGCGGGCCGCTCTGATCTTCATCGCTCTGGTCTCTGCCGCCTTCCTTGCGGTTCTCGCCTGGGGCAGCCAACCGCTCCTGCGGATGGGCGCATTCCAGACCTCGCCGTCGCTGCAGATGCCGATGGCCTGGATGTATCTCTGCCTGCCGGTGGGCGCGGCCTATATCGCGCTGGAACTGCTTCTGTCGGTGATCCTGCGCTGGAACGATCCGTTCCCGCCGCCCAGTCTCGACCATGAAGAGGAGGCGATCTGATGCTGGTGATTGCCGTTGCCTTCGTCTTCCTGCTGCTGGCCGGTGTGCCGGTGGTCTTCGTGCTGGGCGCCTCGGCGGTGATCGCTCTGGTCACCACGACCGACGTCCCTGTCGCCATCGTCAGCCAGAGGGTCTTTGCCGGGCTGAACACCTTCACGCTGATGTCGATCCCGTTCTTCGTCTTCGCGGGCGTGATCATGGATGCGGGCGGCATCTCGCGCCGGATCGTCGAATTCGCCTCGGCCGTCATCGGCTGGGTGGTCGGCAGCCTGCTGCAGGTTTCGTGCCTGGCTGCCGCCGGGCTGGCCGCGATCTCGGGCTCGGGCTCGGCCGACACGGCGGCGATTTCGGCGATCATGCAGCCGCAGCTGCGCCGCCGCGGCTATGACGTCGATTTCGGCGCCGCGATCATCGCCTCGGCCGGGTCCATCGCCCAGGTCATCCCGCCCAGCCTGACCATGGTGATCCTCGCCGTGGTGTCGAATGTCTCGATCGGGGCGCTGTTCCTGTCGGGTGTGGTGCCGGGGCTGATGTGCATCGCGATCCTGATGGTCATCGCCTATTTCCATGCCCGGACGGGCGGCCCCGCCTATCGCGAGACAGAACCCTTCACATTCGCCCGGCTGCTCCGCACCGGCTGGGCCGCGCTGCCTGCAGCAGGCATGCCGGTGCTGATCCTCGGCGGCATTCTCGGCGGGGTCTTCACCCCGACCGAGGCGGCGGCCGTCTCGGGCTTCTACGGGCTCTTGATCGGCGCCTTCCTCTACCGCGATCTCGACCTCAAACGCCTGCCCGACCTGATCCTGAGGACCGTGTCGCTGTCGGCCGCCGTGATGCTGATCATCGGCACCGCCAGCGTCTTTTCCTGGCTGATCGCCAACGCGAACGTGCCCCAGCTTCTCGGCAACTGGATCGCCAGCGTGTCCTCCTCGACGCTGATGTTCCTCCTGATCGCGAACCTGCTGTTCCTCTTCGTCGGCATGTTCCTCGAGACCATCGCCGCGATCCTGATCATCGTGCCGGTGCTGTCGCCCATCGCCGCCCAGATGGGGGTGGACCCGATCCACTTCTCGCTGCTGATCATCCTCAACTGCGCCATTGGCACGGTGACGCCGCCCTATGGCGTCTCGCTCTTCGTGGCCTCCAGCGTGGCCGGGCGGCCGGTGCTGTCGGTGGCGAAGAAACTCGCGCTGCCGCTGGCCGGGCTGTTCGCCGTGCTGGTCGCGGTGACGCTGGTCCCCGATCTTCCGCTTTTCCTGCCGCGCCTTGCCGGCCTCATCGACTGAAGGACTGTCCCATGAAGAAACTCAAGGTCACCATCGCCGGGATCGAATTCGACGCCCGTTTCGAGGATGCCGCGCCGAAAACCGTCGCGGCCTTCCGCGCGAAATTGCCCTTCAAGGGCCAGGTCGTGCATGTCCGCTGGTCGGGCGAGGGTGTCTGGATCCCGCTGGGCGAGACCGATTTCGGCCTCGGCTACGAGAACCACACCAGCTACCCGGCGCCGGGCCAGATCATCCTCTATCCCGGCGGGATCAGCGAGACCGAGATCCTGCTGGCCTATGGCGGCGTGCATTTCGCCTCGAAGCTCGGCCAGCTTGCGGGCAACCATTTCATCACCCTGACCTCGAATACCGACAAACTGGCGGACCTCGGGCCCAAGGTGTTGTATGAGGGCGCCCAGGACATCCTGTTCGAAGAGATCGACGCGTGACAAACCCCCAGCCCATCACCTTCGGCGCACGCCTGCGCCAGCTCGCGCGCCTGCGCGGCGCGGCCGAGGCTGTCCGGTTTCTGGCCGCCGACGGGCAGGAAGAGGCGATTGGCTGGGACGCGCTTGACGCGGCCGTCGACCGCATCGCCCATGTGCTGGCGGCACGCGGGGTCGTTCAAGGCGATGTGGTCGGCATCGGGCTGGGCAATACGCCCACCCATCTGGCCACATCGCTGGCGGTCTGGCGGCTGGGGGCGACGACACTGGTCGCCGACCCGCATCTGGCCCCCGAGCTTGCCGCCGCGCTGAAGGCCCGGATCGGCGCCCGGATCTGGATCGCCGAGACCCCGGGCACCGGCGATCTGGACCGCGCCACGCTGGAACGGCTGGCCGCCTTCGCCCCTGCCGCGCGACTCGCCGATGCGGTCTCGCGCCCGGGCAAGATCGTGCTTTCGGGCGGCTCGACCGGGCTGCCCAAGATGATGGCCGACGACCGGCCCTATACCCGGGTGCCCGGCGCCAGCTGGGGCAAGATCGCTCCCGCGCTGGGCTTCCGCGCCGATCAGGTGCAGCTGGTCGCGGGGGCGCTTTCGCATAACGCGCCGCAGACCTGGGCGCAGAACGGGCTTTTCGAGGGCAACCGACTGATCCTGATGGAAAAGTTCGACGCCGACCGGGCGCTTCTGGCGATCGACCGCTTTCAAATCGGCTTCGCGATGGTGGTGCCGACGATGATGGTGCGGATGCTCGACCGGCTCGACGCGACCGGCGCGGCGCTCGACAGCCTGCATGCCTTCTATCACACCGGCGCCCCCTGCCCGGCCTGGCTCAAGGCCGCCTGGATCGAGCGGCTGGGACCTGACCGCGTCTTCGAGATGTATGGCTCGGGCGAGAATACCGGCCAGACCGTCATCACCGGCGCCGAATGGCTGAACCGCAAGGGGTCGGTCGGGCGCGGTTTCGAGACCGAGATCCGGATCTACGGGCTGGACGGCGCGCGGCTGGGTCCGCGCGAACGCGGCGAGATCTTCATGCGGCCAGAGGACCTTTCCGGCCGCAGCCGCTATCTGGGCCCCGACGCGCCCCAGCCCCGCCGCGACGAGGACGGCTTCCAGAGCATCGGCGACATGGGCTGGCTTGACGACGAGGGCTATCTTTATCTCGCGGGCCGGTCGGATGACGTGATCAATACCGGCGGGGTCAAGGTCCATCCCGAGGTGGTCGAGGCCGAATTGCTGCGCCATCCGCAAGTGGCCGACGCGGTGGTGGTGGGCGTCTCGGACCGCGATTGGGGCCAGCGCGTGGTGGCCTGCATCGTGCCCGCCGCCGGCACGACCCCCGATCCGGCCGAGCTGCACGATTTCTGCGCCGCGCATCTGGCGCCCGCAGAGGTACCGAAGCGCTTCGAGCTGCGCCTGACCCTGCCCCGCGACGGCTTCGGCAAGATCCGCCGCAAGGCGCTCCGCGCCGCTCTGGAACCGCGCGACCTGAGCACGGCCCCCAAGCCGGACGCCTGACCGGACCTCAGATCGTCCGCCCCTCCCAGATGCCGCGCCGCACCAGCTCGCGCGAGACATCCAGCGTCAGTTGCTCCACCGCGCGACAGGCCCGGGTCATCGCCCGGGCCGGGTTGGTCACCAGATAGACCGGCCGCGTCATGCGCGGCTCGACGATGGGCGCACGCAGCAATTCGCCCCGGGCCACGAAATCCTGCGCCGCAGCGGGCGCGAGGATGGTATAGCCCGACCCCCGCGCCACCAGCTCCTTGATCTGGGTCATCGCATCCATCTCGACCACCACGTTCAGCGTCACCCGGTTGGCCGCGCAGTACTTCTCGATCAGATGGCGCAGCCCGTTCGAGGTCAGCACCATGTCGAGCCGCTCCAGCGCCCTCAGCGGCACCGGCGTGCCCGCCGGCGTGTCGAGCGGCCAGGCATCGGGCGAGGAGTGGAAGTACAGATCCTCCTGCAGCACATGGGTGCGGCGGAAATGCTCGACCCCCTCGAGGTCATAGAGAAAGCCGATATCCACCGTGCCGTCCTGCACCCAGGTCTTGATATAGCCGCTCATGGCCTCGACCGTCCTCAGCCGCACCTCGGGCATGTCGTGGCGCACGGTTTCGGCCAGCGGCACCGACATCACCATCGAGACCGAGGGCGGCATCCCGAAACTGACCCGGCCGCGCAGGACGCCGTTCAGCTCGTGCATGTCGGCGACGCAGCGGTCGACGCTGTCGCAGATGTGCCGCGCATGCTCGGCCAGCACCCGCCCCTCTTCGGTCAGGATCGTGCCGCGGGGCGAGCGTTCGACCAGCTGCACGCCCAGCTCGTCCTCCATCCGCCGGATATGCTGCGACAGCGAGGGCTGGGCCACGCCGACGGCCTGCGACGCCGCCGAGATCGACCGCGCCTCGGAGATCGCCAGGAAATAGCGCAGTTGCCGGATGTCCAAGGCTCTCGCTCCTTGCGCGGCGGCGGCGCCGGTCAGTCGAACTCGATCACCTGCCGGATCGCTTTGCCCCGGTCGAGCTGGTCCATCGCCAGGTTGATCTGGTCGAGCTTCAGCCGGTGGGTCAGCATCTTCTCGACCGGCAGCCGCCCCAAGGCATGCAGCGCGAACATCCTCGGCAGGTCGCGCTGCGGTACGCAGGACCCGATATAGCTGCCCTTCAGCGACCGTTCCTCGGCCACCAGCTTCAGCGCGTTCAGCGACATCCGCGCATCGGGATGGGGCAGGCCCGCAGTGACGGTGGTGCCGCCCCGGCACGTGACGTCATAGGCAGTTTCCAGCGCCCGGACCGATCCGGCCAGTTCCAGCGCCACGTCGACACCGCCCCCCGTCAGATCGCGCACGGCCGCAACCGTATCGTCATCGGCCGCAACCGCATGGGTCGCGCCCATCGCCAGCGCCGCCTCGCGCTTGGCCGGGAACGGGTCGATAGCGACGATCTCGCCTGCGCCCGCCGCCGCCGCGCCAAGGATCGCAGACAGCCCGACCCCGCCCAGGCCCACCACCGCGACCTTGCTGCCGGGCATGACGCGGGCGGTGTTGAAGACCGCCCCCGCACCGGTCAGCATCGCGCAGGAAAACAGCGCCGAGATGTGCGGCGGGATATCGGCCTCGACCTTCACCAGCGAGGGCCGCGCCAGCACCGCATGGGTGGCGAAGGCCGAAACGCCCACATGGTGATGTACCGGCCGCCCGTCCATCGACAGCCGCCGATGCCCGGTCATCAGCTCGCCCACCCCGTGATGCCTGGCCGCGCGGGTGCAAAGCGCCGGGCGCCCCTCGGCGCAGGGGGTACAGCTGCCGCAGCCGGGCGCGAAGATGCAGACGACATGATCGCCGGGCGCCAGATCGGTGACACCGTCGCCCACCGCCTCGACATGGCCCGACGCCTCGTGGCCCAGCACCATCGGCACCGGGCGCGGCCGGGTGCCGTTGATCACCGACAGGTCCGAATGGCAGACCCCGGCCGCCGCGACCCGGATCAGCACCTCGCCAGGACCGGGCGCGTCCAGATCGAGCTGGCGCACCGCAAGCGCCTCTGCCGCCTCGAAATCCTTCTCTATCCCGCCGCGCTCCAGCACGGCAGCCGTGATCTTCATGGAAAGCTCCTCCCTGGTCCGCCGGTTGATCCGGCCGTCTCCCATGCCGAGCCTATCTCCCCGGCCCGACACGCAAAGCGATATTAACTGGGCCATAGGCAAAAGCTATAACGGAAAGCGCGGCAAGCTATTGGTCAGCGCGATGACCCTCTCCTAGGCTCGGCGCAGTTTCACTCTTGGGGAGGAAGAGATGAACTGCCAGGCGACACTTCGTGCCGCGTCCTTCTGCGCTGCGCTGGCGGCGGGAAGCGCCGCCCTTGCCGACGACACCACGCCCGACTGGGCCGTCCCGCCCTGGGGCCCCGAGGACGAACTGGGCGCGGCCAACCTGATGACGCCCGAACGGGTGCGCGAGGCTGCGGGGCTGGTGACCGAGGGAAAGGTCTACAGCCTCGGGATGATCGTCGGGTCCGACACCCCCGCCTTTCCGCCGCGCAGCCTGTCGGTGACGGTGCTGCAACCCAACCAGACGGAAACCCATGGGCTGGGCGAGAACCGATTCACCTATAACGACGACATCTTCATGGGCTGGCTCGGGATCGGCCCGCAGATCGACGGGCTTGGTCATGCCGGGATCGACCACACCTATTACGGCGGCCGCACCGTGCCCGATTTCGCCAAGGCCTCGGGCCTGACCGAACTGGGGCTGGAAAAGCTGCCGGGGCTGGTCGGGCGCGGCGTGATGCTGGACATGGCCGCGCATTTCGGCACCGACATGGTCGCGGAAGGCACCGCCTATACCGCCGACGACGTGAAGGCGGCGGCCGTGGCGCAGGGCGTCGAGATCCGCGAGGGCGATGTCGTGCTTTTCAATTCGAACTGGATGAACCTGCTGGACGGTGCCTCGCCCGACCCGGACCGCTTCGGCGCGGCCGAGCCCGGGCTGGGCGTCAGCGGCGCCGAATACCTGGCCGGGCTCGGGGTGATGGCGGTCGGCGCCGATACCTGGGGCATGGAGGTGGTGCCCGCCGAGGAAGACGGCATGGCGTTCCGCGCCCACCAGATCCTGCAGCCCCGGCACGGCATCTACATCCTTGAAAACATGGACACCCGGGCGCTGGCCCGGGACGGGGTGCACGAGTTTCTGTTCGTGATGGGACAGGCCCGGATCAAGGGCGCGGTACAGATGATCATCAACCCCATCGCGATCCGCTAAAGCACCGGAAAACAGGGAGGAAAACCGGATGAAGACCTGGCTGCTGACGGCGCTTTGCGCCGCGATGCCGCTGACCGCCGCGGCCGCCGACAAACCGGCGTCGCTGAAGGTCGGCATGACAACATTCCTGACCGGGCCCGCCTCGGTCTTCGGCGTGCCCGCGAAGAACGCGGCCGAGATCCTTGTCGAGACGATCAACGCCCAGGGCGGGATCGGCGGCGTGCCGGTCGAGGTCAGCTTCATCGACGAGGGCGCGGGCGCCGAGACGCTGACCTCGGAATATCGCCGCCTCGCGGAATCGGGCGGCGCCGACGTGATGTTTGCCGCGATTTCCTCGGGCAACTGCCAGACCCTGGCGCCGCTGGCCGAGGACCTGAAGGTCATCAACTTCATGTGGGATTGCGGCACCCAGAAGATCTTCGAGGAACACAGCTACAAATACGTTTTCCGCACCCAGGCCAACGCCACGCCGGAAATGCTGGCCGCGGCGATCTACCTGCTGAAGACCCATCCCGATTTCAAGACCATCGCCGTCGTCAATCAGGACTATGCTTGGGGCCGCGACAGCTGGGACATCTTCCACACCGCGCTGATGGCGATGAAGCCCGACGTCAAGGTGGTGGGCGAGTTCTTCCCGAAATTCGGCTCGCCCGACTTCTCGACCGAGATTTCGCGGCTGCAGGCGCTTCGGCCCGATGTGATCCTGTCGACCAACTGGGGCGGCGATCTCGACACCTTCGTGCAGCAGGCCGCCCAGCGCGGGCTGATGAACAGCTCGACCTTCGTGTTGCCGCTGGCCGAATCCTCGCTGGAACGGCTGGGGTCAAGCCTGCCCTCGGGCCATATCGTAGGGGCGCGCGGCGATCACTATTTCCGGCATCCCGAACGCCGCGACGATGATGCCTTCAAGGACTTCATGGCGCGCTATGAGGAAAAGACCGGCGAGATTTCGGTCTATCCGGTGTTCCACACCGCGCAGGCCTTCGCCGCACTGCAGGCGGTCTACGAGAAGGCGATCGAAGCCAATGGCGGCGACTGGCCCGACGAGGATCAGGTGCTGGCCGCCATGGCCGGGCTCGAATTCCAGGGGCTCGGCCGTCCCGTGAAGATCCGCGAGGATCATCAGGGGATCGAGGCACAGCTGATGGCGACCAGCGTACAGACCGGGGATCACCCCTTCGCGACGCTGGAAAACATCATGATCTTCGACGGCGCCGATATCACCGCGCCGGTGGGAGAGGTCTCGGTCGACTGGATCGGCGGGCTCGATGCGAGCTTCCTCGATCAGGTCAACGTCGCCACCTACGCCGACTGAGCCCGGACGGCCGGACGGGCGCCCCCGTCCGGCCGGCATTTGCCCAACCGGAACCCGACATGACGCCGACGCTTTTCCTTCTCGCGCTCTTCGACGGCATCGCCTATGCCGCGCTCGTCTTCATCGTGGCGCTGGGGCTGACCCTGATCTTCGGGGTGATGCGCATCCTGAACATCGCCCATGGCTCGCTTTACGCGATCGGCGCCTATGCCACCGTGTCGCTGTCGGGCTGGGCGCTGGCCTTGGGGCTGGCGCCGATCCTCGCCTTTCCGCTGATGCTGGTCTCGGCCGTTCTGGTCGGGCTGCTTTTGGGCGGGCCGATCGAATGGCTCTTGCTGCGCCGGATCTACGACAAGCCCGAGGTTCTGCAGCTGCTCGTCACCTTCGCGGTCTTCATGATCCTCGAGGACGTCCAGCGGCTGGTCTGGGGCACGCGGCCCTATTTCGAGGCGACAGCGCTGCAGGTTCTGGGCAATGTCACCGTGCTGGGCGTGACCTATACCGTCTATCAGCTGATCCTGCTGCCCGCGGTTGCCGCCGCGCTGTTGCTGGGAATGCGGTTTTTCCTGCGCCATACCATCATCGGCAAGCTGATCCTCGCCACCACCGAGGACCGCGAGGCGGCGCAGTCGATCGGGATCGACGCCGACAAGGTCTTCCTGTTCACCTTCATCGTCGGCGCGGCGCTGGCCGGGCTGGGCGGCGCGCTGGCCTCGCCCACCACCTCGATCCTGCCGGGGATGGGCGCCGACATGATCGTGCTGTCCTTCGCCGTGGTCGCGACCGCCGGGCTTGGCCAGATCGAGGGCGCGGCGCTGACCGCGCTGATGATCGGGCTCGGGCGGTCCTTCGCCGTCTATGTCTGGCCCGAGGCGGCGACGCTCGTGCCCTACGCGATCATGGTCGCGGTGCTGTCGGTGCGGCCGCAGGGCCTTTTCGGCAGCCCGTCCGCCCGCAAGATCTGAGGAGTTCCAGCAATGACTCATGCGACAGAGCTGGGCCAGGCCCGCCCGACCGGCCCCGGAAGGGGGCTGTCGATGGCCGGAACCGTGCTGCCGCTGGCGGGACTCGGGCTCTTGGCGCTGGTGCCGCTTGGGGCGCCGGGGCTGCAGCTTCTGGTCAATCTGGCGCTCGCCAAGGGGCTGGCCGTGGCCGGGGTCAGCGTATTGCTGCGCGCGGGCCAGGTGTCATTCGGCCATGCGCTTTACTTCGCCGTCGCCGCCTATGCCGGGGCCTTCCTGATGACCGCCCTGCCCGGCGCCGATCTGGCCCTGGTGCTGCTGGCGGGGCTTCTGGGCGCGATCGTGGCCGGGGTTTGCGTCGGGCTCTTCGTGGTGCGCTATCGCGGCATCTTCTTCGGCATGCTGAACCTCGCCTTCTCGATGATCTTCTGGTCTTTCCTCGAGAAGTTCTACCACATCACCGGGGGCGCCGACGGCATCCGCCTCCCGCGCCCGACCGTGCTGGGCATGACGCTCGACCGCGCAAGCTTCGAGCTGGTGCTGTTCTATCTCACGCTCGTTCTGGTGCTGAGCCTGGGCTGGGCCACGATCCGCTGGCTGGCCTCACCCGCGGGCCAGATATTCCAGACCCTCAAGACCAACGAGACCCGGCTGGAATATCTGGGCGTCTCGCCGCGCCGGGCGCTGTTATGGGGGTATCTCGTGTCAGCCGCGCTTTGCGGGATTGGCGGCGCGTTGATGGGGGTGACGCAGGGCGTCGTCACGCCCGAATACGCCTGGTGGATCCGCTCGGGCGAGATGGTCTTCATCGCCGTTCTGGGCGGGGCCGGGTCGGTGCGCGGCGCCTTTGTCGGCGCGCTGATCTACGAACTGGTCCGCACCTATGCCTCGGCCTATGCGGGCGATGTCTGGCAGATGCTGCTGGGCGCCTTCCTTCTGGTCATCATCCTCTTCGCGCCGCGCGGCGTGATCGGCATGATCGAGACGCTTGCCCATCGCGGGGAGGGCCGCAAATGACCGCGCCGCTGCTCGAAACCCGCAACCTCGTGATCCGCTTCGGCGGCGTGATCGCGGCCAATGACGTCTCGCTGAGCATCACGGCGGGGCGCAACCTCGCCATCATCGGGCCGAACGGCGCGGGCAAGACCACCTTCCTGAACATCTGCACCGGCTGGATCAAGCCCAGCGCCGGGCAGGTCCTGTTCGAGGGCGAGGACGTAACACCCCTGCCCCCGCGCCGGATCGTGCAGAAGGGCGTGGCCCGCGCCTTCCAGATCCCGCAGCTGTTCACCGAACATACCGCGCTGGAAAACTTGCTGATCGCGGTCGCCGCCCGCGACCGGCTGCGCAACCCGTTCATGAACCTGCACCGCATCCCCGAGAGGGACGAGATGATGCACCTGCTCGAGATGGTGAAATGCGCCGATGCCGCGCATCGCCCGGTGGTCGAGCTGCCCGAGGGCCAGCGCAAGCTGGTCGACATCGCCGTCGCGCTGGCACTGCGGCCCCGGCTTCTGCTGATGGACGAGCCGACCTCGGGCGTCGCCTCTTCGGAAAAGCACCGGATCATGGAGATCCTGGTCGAGGCCCTGGCCGAACGGAAAGTGACCTCGGTCTTCGTCGAACACGACATGGGCATCGTCGAGCGCCATGCCGAAGAGGTCGCGGTCTGGAACGCGGGCAATGTGCAGCTGCGCGGCACCCCTCGCGAGATCCTCGACCATCCCGACGTCATCCGCGATGTCATCGGGGAGGCCGTCTGATGCTGGAATTTCGCGATGTCGATGCCGCCATTGGCAAGATCCCGATCCTGCGCGGGCTGAATTTCAGGATCGGCGAGGCCGAGACCGTAGCGCTGATCGGGCGCAACGGGGCTGGCAAGACCACGCTTCTGCGGTCGGTCATGGGCTTTACCGACGTGACCGGCGAGATCCTGCTCGACGGCCATCCGCTGGGGCCGATGCATCCCGCGCGCCGCCCGGGGCTCGGCATCGGCTACGCACCCGAGGATCGGCGGCTGTTCTCGGCCTTCACGGTCGGGGAAAACCTTCTGCTGCCCGCCCAGAACGCCCGGCTCGACCGGGCCGAGACGCAGCGCAGGCTTGATCGCGTCCATTCGATCCTGCCCGAGTTGAAAGAGTTGGAGGACCGGCCCGCGGGCAATGTCTCGGGCGGTCAGGGCAAGATGGTGGCGCTGGGCCGGGCGCTGATGCTGGGCACCCGGCTGGTGATGCTGGACGAACCCTTCCAGGGCCTCGCCCCGGCGCTGGCCCTGCGCTACGCCGACGCGCTGCGCGCGTTGCGCGATGCCGACCGGACGGTGACGCTGCTGATCACCGAATCGAACCCCGCGCTGCTGCGCGGCTTTGCCGACCGCACGCTGGTGATCGAACGCGGCGAGGTCGCCGCGCCGGACCCCCATGCCATCCCCGCCTGACCGAGAGGCCGCCATGAACCAGACCGACCTGCCCCTGCCCGAGCCCGCCAACCTGATCGGCAATGTCTGGCAGCCCGCCGCCTCGGGCGCCACGATGGAGGTGATCTCGCCCATCGACGGCCAGCCCTTCGCCCGGATCGCCGATAGCGGCCCCGACGATGTCGACGCCGCTGTCGCCGCCGCCCGCGCCGCCTTCGAAGGCGGCGACTGGTCCCGCCTGAGCGCGGCCGAACGCGGGCGCCTTCTGCTGCGCCTCGCCCGCCGGATCGAGGACGAGGCCGAGGCGCTGGCCCGGCTCGAAAGCCGCGACAATGGAAAACCGATCCGGCAGGCCCGCGCCGACATGGCGGTGACCGCGCGCTATTTCGAATATTACGGCGGCGCGGCCGACAAGCTGCATGGCGAGATCATCCCCTTTCTCAAGGGCCACAATGTCGAACTGCATCGCGAACCGCATGGCGTGACCGGCCATATCATCCCCTGGAACTATCCCGCGCAGATGTTCGGCCGGTCCGTGGCGCCCGCGCTTGCGACGGGCAATGCCGCCGTGCTGAAACCCGCCGAAGAGGCCTGCCTGACCGCGCTCCGGATCGGGGCGCTGGCGGTCGAGGCGGGGTTTCCGACGGGCGCGCTGAACATCGTCACGGGGCGCGGCGAAACCGCAGGCGCGGCCCTGTCGCGCCACCCGGGCATCGACTTCATATCGTTCACCGGCTCGCCCGAGGTGGGCGTGCTGATCCAGACCGAGGCCGCGCGCAACTTCATCGGCTGCACGCTGGAACTGGGCGGCAAGTCCCCGCAGATCGTGTTCGACGATGCCGATCTCGAGGCCGCGCTGCCGGTCCTTGTGAATGCTGTGATCCAGAATGGCGGCCAGACCTGTTCCGCGGGCAGCCGCGTGCTGGTGCAGCGGGGCGTGTTCGACACGGTCGTGGCCGGACTGAAGGCCCGGTTCGAGGCGATCGAGGCATCCGACTCGGGCGAGGACTCGGTGCTGGGCCCGCTGATCTCGGCCCGGCAGAAAGCCCGCGTCGAGGCCTATATCGCCAATGCCGGGGCACCGCTGATCGCCCGGGGCCGCATCGCGCCCGGAACGCCCGAACACGGCTTTTACGTCGCGCCCGCGGTCTTCGGCCCCTGCGACCCGGGCTCGCGGATCGCGCAGGAAGAGGTGTTCGGCCCGGTCCTTTGCGTGATCCCCTTCGAGGACGAGGCAGAGGCCATCGCCATCGCGAACGGCACCGATTACGGGCTTGTCGCCTCCGTCTGGACCCGCGACGGCGCGCGCCAGCAGCGGGTGGCCAAGGCGATGCGCTGCGGCCAGGTCTTCGTCAACGGCTATGGCGCGGGCGGCGGGGTGGAACTCCCCTTCGGCGGGCGGCGCAAATCCGGGCATGGCCGCGAGAAGGGCTTTGCCGCGCTGCATGATTTCACCACCCTCAAGACCATCGTGACGCACCATGGCTGAGGCCAATCTAGGAACGGAGAGATCTGAATGAGACTGGACGGCAAGGCGACACTGGTGACGGGGGCGGCCTCGGGCTTCGGGCGGGGCATCGCCGAGACCTATATCCGCGAGGGCGCCCGTGTGGCGGTGGTCGACATCGACCGCGACCGCGCCAAGGCGGTGGCCAGCGAGCTGGGCGAGAACGCCCTGGCCATCGGCTGCGATGTCTCGAAGGGCGACGAGGTCGCGGCCGCTGTCGCCACCACGCAGGAGGCCTTCGGGCGGCTCGACATCGTCGTCAACAACGCGGGCTGGACCAACCGCAACCAGCCGCTGATGGAGACCGACGAGGCCACTTTCCGCAAGATCTACGACATCAACGTGCTGTCGATCTTTCACATGACCAAGGTCTGCGTGCCGATCTGGCGCGCGCAGGGCGGAGGGGTGATGCTGAATGTCGGCTCGACTGCGGGCATCCGGCCCCGGCCCGGGCTGACCTGGTACAATTCCTCGAAAGGCGCGGTGAACCTGATGACCCGCTCGCTGGCGGTCGAGCTGGCGCCAGACCGCGTCCGGGTCAACGGCATCGCCCCGGTGATGGGCGTGACCGGCCTTCTGGAACAGTTCATGGGCGTGCCGGACACCCCCGAAAACCGCGAACGCTTCATCGCAACGATCCCGCTGGGGCGGTTGTCCCAACCGCGTGACGTCGCCAATGCAGCGCTTTATCTCGGATCGGACGAGGCCGATTTCATCACCGGGGTGATCCTCGAGGTCGATGGCGGCCGCACGATCTGAAAGGACCGCGCCCCATGGCCGACCGACTGCCCCCCGCCCGCCGCGCCGATTTCGCGGCCTTCCGCAGCCTGACGACGCGCTGGGAAGACAACGACATCTACGGCCACATGAACAACGTCGTGCATTACGCGCTGTTCGACACAGCAGTGAACGGCTGGCTGATCGAGGCGGGCGTGCTTGATATCCGGGGCGGCGCCCAGATCGGGCTCGTGGTCGAAACCGGCTGCCGCTACCATGCCGAAATGGCCTTTCCCGACTTGGTGACGGCGGGGATCCGGGTCGCGCATCTGGGCCGCAGCTCGGTTCGCTACGAAATCGCGCTGTTTCGCAATGACGAGGATACCGCCGCGGCCGAGGGCGTCTTCGTGCATGTCTATGTCGATGCCGCCACGAGGCGCCCCAGCCCGCTGGCGGCGCCTTTGCGCGCGGCGCTTGAAACCCTGGTGCGGCCCGGGCCGACGGGGCACTGACCCCGGCGGCCCGGACCCGGTCTAGCGGTTGTCGGGCTGGGCCCGGACGCTCAGCCGCCCGCGATGCGAGATGCGATAGGGGCCGCCATTGCGCGACTCGATCAGGCGCCGGCGGCGCAGCCGGCCGAAAACGTCGAGGTCGCAATCCGACAGGACCAGCCCGTCGCGGGTAAAGCAGGTGATGGCCACGATCTTGCCGCCCGCCTCGGGGCGGTCATGGACGATGCGCCCACCCTGAGCTAGCACGTGCAGCACGCGCTGTTCGCGTTTCGAGATGTTCATGGAAGTTCCTGTGCAAGGCAAACGAAAGGCCCGCGAGGGCTCCTGGCCCTCCGGGTCGATCTCAAGCCCTCCGACGATCAGAGGGCGTCCTTACACAAGCTCCAGCATCAAGGCTCCGCTCGCCCACGGGACGCGGACGGTCGGGGCCAACTTGGGCGCGCGCCGCGCCCCGGTCAAGGGAAAGGGGTCAGATGGCCCCCGCCTGCGACGGAATGCGCGGCGCCAGCTCGCCCACCACCTGTTCGTACAGCGTCCGCTTGAACGGCACGATGTGATCGACAAGCGCGTCGGGGTCGAGCCAGGTCCAGGCCGAAAACTCGGGATGCTCGGTCTCGATGTTCACCTGATCGTCGCGGCCCAGATAGCGCAGCAGATACCAAAGCTGTTTCTGCCCGCGATACTTGCCCTTCCAGACCCGGCCCAGCAATTCGGGCGGCAGGTCGTAATCGACCCAGTCGGCGGTCCGGGCGAGGATCTCGACCAGATCGGCGGTCACCCCGGTCTCTTCCCAAAGTTCGCGCAACAGCGCCTCTTCGGGTTCTTCGCCCTTGTCGATCCCGCCCTGCGGCATCTGCCAGGCGGGCTCGGCCCAGTCCTTGCGCTGGCCGACAAAGACCTTGCCCGCGCCATTGACCAGCATCGCGCCGACGCCGCGGCGATAGGGAAGTTTCTCGATCTCTTCGGGACTCATGTCGTGCCTTTGGGGCCGGTGCGACCCGGCCCCCTCCTTTCGTGTCACTTGTGCTCGGGGTCGAGCGCCGACAGGCCCTTGAGGATGTCGACCGCATAGGCCAGCTGGTAATCCTCTTCGCGCAGCTTGGCGGCGGCTTCGGCCTTGGCCAGCTCTTCCTCGGCCTGCTTGCGCTCGTCCTCGGTCATGCTGTCATTGTCGAGCGCCCCGCGCAGATCGGCCTCGGACCGGGTCCGCGCTGCGGCGCTGGCAGGCTGATCCTCGGTTTCCTCCGTCACCGGCGGACGCGGCGGCTGTTCGACCACGATGTCGGGCGCGACGCCCAGCGCCTGGATCGAGCGGCCCGAGGGCGTGTAGTAGCGCGCCGTCGTCAGCCGCATCGCGCCCTCGCCCTTCAGCGGCATCACGGTCTGGACCGACCCCTTGCCGAAGCTGCGGGTGCCGACCACGATGGCGCGGCGATGGTCCTTCAGCGCGCCCGCCACGATTTCCGAGGCCGAGGCCGACCCGCCATTGATCAGCACCACCATCGGCAGACCGCCGGTCAGGTCGCCCTTGGTCGCGTTGTAGCGGTCGCTGTCCTGCGGGTTGCGGCCCCGGGTCGAGACGATCTCTCCGGCGTCGAGGAACGCATCCGACACCTTGATCGCCTGCGGCAGAAGCCCGCCGGGGTTGTTGCGCAGATCGAGCACCACGCCGGTCACGTTCTCGATGCCGCCCAGTTCCTCGACCGACTTGTTCCACTCTTCCTCGAGATTGGCATAGGTCTGGTCGTTGAAGGTGGTGACGCGCAGCACGACCGTGCTGCCCTCGACCCGCGAGCGCACCGCGGTCAGCTTGATCGTGTCGCGGGTGATGGTGACGTCGAAGGGCTCGTCGACGCCCTTGCGCACGACGGTGATGACGATCTCGCTTCCGACCGGGCCGCGCATCATCTCGACCGCGTCGTCAAGCGTCAGGCCCAGCACGCTTTCGCCGTTCACATGGGTGATGAAGTCGCCCGACTCGATGCCAGCCTCGTCGGCCGGGGTGCCGTCGATCGGCGAGACGACCTTGACGAACCCGTCTTCCTGGGTGACCTCGATCCCGAGCCCGCCGAATTCGCCGCGGGTCTGAACCTGCATGTCGTCGAAGTCCTTCGGCGGCAGATAGCTCGAATGCGGATCGAGCGAGGTCAGCATGCCGTTGATCGCGGCCTCGATCAGCTTGGTCGAGTCGACCTCCTCGACATATTGCGACCGGATCCGTTCGAAGACGTCCCCGAAGAGATCGAGCTGTTCGTAGACCGAGCTGTTCGACTTGGCCTCATCGGCCAGAAGCGGCCCGGCCACCTGGGTGGCGACGAGCGTTCCGGCGACCACACCGCCCAATGCGGCAACCACGAATTTCTTCATCGACGTCCTCAATCCTTACTGTCGCGCGAACCACGGCGCAGGGTCCACGGGGCTGCCGCCCTGTCTCAGTTCCATATAAAGCGTTTCCGGACGGTCATTGCCACCGCCTTCTGCCGCCGCGTCCAGAAACGCGGCCGTGTTGGGATCGGCACCGCCCATGAGACCGACCGGCGCGCCGGCGGCAAGCACCTGACCCTCGGCACCATAGACCTGCGCCATCCCGGCAAGCACCAGCAGATATCCCTCGGCGGGTTCCAGCACCATCACATTTCCGTAGTCGAGCAGCGGCCCGCGATAGCGGATCGTGGCCGCGACCGGGGTCGTCACCAGCGCCAGCGGCCGGGTCGCCAGCACCAGGCCCGGCCGGACGATCCCGGCCGCGTCGGGCTCTTCGAAGCCGCGCAGAAGCGTGCCCTCGACCGGCAGCGGCAGCTGGCCCTCCAGCGCCTCGAAGGCGGGCGGGGCGCTGTCTTGGGGGGCGGTGCCGCCGACCTGGGACAGCCCCGCGGCAAAGCTGTCAAGCGTCTCGCTGCTGTCGGCCAGATGGGCCAGACGCTCGGGGTCGGCCGAAAAGCGCTGCGGCAGGTCGCCGCGGTCGGCGATGGCCTGGCTCAGTTCGGTGCGCGCGGTCTGCACCCCCGAAAGCCCCGCCGCCAGATCGTCGGCCGCGCTTTCCTGCAGCGCCCGGATCAGCGCGATCTCGTCCAGCTGGCCGCGCAGCGACTCGGCCTCGGCCTGCAGCGCCGGGGTCACCTCGCCCAGCATCATGCCCGCCCGCGCGGCGCCAAGCGGCCCGGTCGGGTGCAGCAGAACCAGCGCCTCGGGATTGCGTTCGATGCTGGAGAGCACGCCCACAAGCTGGGCGATCTCCTCGCGCCGGGCATCAAGCACGGCGGCGATGGTCTGTTCCCGAACCGCGGCGCGCCGCAACCCCTCGCGAAGGGCGGCAAGGCCCTGTTCATAGGCGCGCACGGTTTCGGTAAGCGCGGCGACCCGGTCGCGGGCACCTCCCGCGGCCTGCAGCCGGTCGGCGGCGTCCCGCAGCGCCGCGGCCGCAGCCTCTGCGGTCTCGGCCGGATCGGCGGTCTGGGCCAGGGCCGGGGTCGGCCAGAGCGGGACTGACAGGGCCGCCAGCGCGGCCCCGGCGATCAGAAGGGCGAGAAACGGGCCGCCTGCCTGTCTCACGCCGCCTGTCTCACACGCCGATCAGGGTTTCGCCCGTCATCTCGGGCGGTTTCGGCAGGTTCATCAGCTCCAGAACGGTCGGCGCCAGATCGGCCAGCCGCCCGTTGCGAAGCCGCGCACCCTCGGGCCCGCCGACCAGAATCACCGGCACCGGGTTCAGGGTATGCGCGGTATGCGGGCCGCCCGTCGCCGGGTCGATCAGGGTCTCGCAATTGCCGTGATCGGCGGTGACGATCATCGCACCGCCCGCCGCCGCAAGCGCCTCGAGTGCGCGGCCGAGATTGCGGTCCACCGCCTCGCAAGCCTTCATGGCCGCCGACAGGATGCCGGTATGGCCGACCATGTCGGGATTGGCGAAGTTCACGACGATCAGGTCATAGCCCTTGCCGATGGCCTCGACCAGCTTGTCGCCGACCGCCTCGGCCGACATCTCGGGCGCCAGGTCATAGGTCGCGACCTTCGGGCTTGGCGGCATGAAGCGGTCCTCGCCCACTTCGGGCGCTTCCTTGCCGCCGTTCAGGAAGAAGGTGACATGGGGGTATTTCTCGGTCTCGGCCAGCCGGAACTGGGTCAGCCCCTGCTTGGCGACCCATTCGCCCAGGGTGTTGACGATCTTGCGCTTGGGAAAGACTGTGTCCATCCAGGCGTTGTGCTCGACCGAATATTCGACCATCCCCAGCAGCGCGGCGAGCTGCGGCCGGGTCCCGGTATCGAAACTGTCGAAATCGGGCTGGGCGAAGGCGCGCAGGATCTCGCGGGCGCGGTCGGCCCGGAAATTGAGACAGAAGAGTCCGTCGCCATCCTTGATGCCGTCATGGCCCGCGACCACCGAGGGGTGGATGAACTCGTCGGTCTCGCCGCGATCATAGGCCTTCTGCACGGCCTCTTCGGCGCTGGCGACCTCTTCGCCAAGGCCGTTGGCCATGGCGTGATAGGCGAGCTTGACCCGTTCCCAGCGATTGTCGCGGTCCATCGCATAATAGCGCCCGATCACGGTGGCGATATGCGCGCCCTCGGGCAGGCCCTCTGCAAGTTCGGGGATGAAGCGGTCGGCCGATTGCGGCGGCACGTCACGCCCGTCGGTCAGGGCATGGATGGCAACCGGGACGCCTGCCTCGGCGATGCAGCGGGCGGCTGCGAGGATATGGGCGATGTGGCCATGCACCCCGCCATCGGACACAAGCCCCAGCAGATGCGCCGTGCCGCCCGAGGCCTTCATCTTGTCGATGAAGCCGGTCAGGGCGGGTTGCCGGAAGAAGCTGCCATCCTCGATCGACAGGTCGATCTGGCCCAGATCCATCGCCACCACCCGGCCGGCACCGATATTGGTATGGCCGACCTCGGAATTGCCCATCTGCCCCGTCGGCAAGCCGACATCGGGCCCGAAGGTGGTCAGGATCGCATTGGGGCAGGTCTGCATCAGCCGGTCGAAATTGGGCGTCTCGGCCAGCAGCGGGGCATTGTCGTCATGGGTGGGGCCGATGCCCCAGCCATCGAGAATGCACAGAATGACGGGTTTCGGTGTGGTCATGGCAAAAGCACCCTTCTGCAGTTGCGCCCCTTCTAGAAGGCACGGGGCCAGAGGACAACAGCGGCCGTCGATGGCAGCCTGTCACACGGGCGCTTCCGGGGCGAGTTGCAAATGCGGCCGAACGGCATCCCGGTGGCCACTGGCCGCGCCCTGCGGGCGCGGGAAGGGGGTATTTGGGCCAAGAAGAAGATCAGACGCGGTGATAGGGCAGACCGGCAAGGATACTGGCGGCGCGGTACAGTTGTTCGCTGAGCATGGCACGGGCCAGCATATGGGGCCAGACCATCGGCCCAAAGGACAGCACCGCGTCGGCCCGGGCGACCAGAGCCGGATCGAGCCCGTCGGCGCCGCCGATCAGGAAGGCCGCATCCCCCCGGCCGGCATCGCGCCAGCGCGCCAGCAGATCGGCGAAATCGGGCGAGGCGAGGGTCCGGCCGCGTTCGTCGAGGGCACAGATCGCAGCGCCCTGCGGCAGGGCGCGGTCCAGAAGCGCCGCCTCGGCGGCCGGGCCGCCGCCCTTGCGGTCCTCGACTTCGGCGAAGGTCAGCGGGCCGAGCCCGAGGCTCCGGCCGGTCCGGTCGAACCGGGCGGTGTAATCCTCGATCAGGTCGCGCTCGGGGCCCTTGCGCAGGCGCCCCACGGCGCAGACATGGACGCGCATCAGGCGCGGGCGGAGTTCATCGCGCCGGCGGGCATCCACATCTTCTCGAGCTGGTAGAACTCGCGGACCTCGGGACGGAAGACGTGCACGATCACGTCGCCCACATCGATCAGCACCCAGTCGCCCTGATCCTTCCCCTCGATCTTGCAGCTGCGGCCCAGATCCTCCTTGAGGCGGTCCTTCAGCTTTTCGGCGATGGCCGAGACCTGCCGGGTCGAACGGCCGGAACATATGACCATGTAATCGGCCACGCTGGACTTGCCGCGCAGGTCGATACGGACCACGTCTTCGGCCTTGTCGTCGTCGAGGGAGGCGAGGATGCGATCGAGGAGCTCTTCACTCGACACATCCGGAAGCAGCGCGTTCATCGCTGCCATTGCTGCGGCCCCGTCAAAGGCCACCTCAAGATTGTGAGACAGGACATTGTCCTCCTACGCGGCGCGCCGTCGGTGCCCCGGCGCTGGGCATAGGTCATATCTAGCATCCCTGGGTTAAAATCTCAATGCGCGCTGCAGGCGGAGCGGCGTCATGGCGCCACAAGGTAGCCGACCTCGTTGCGCCGGTTCCAGGGCATGGTGAAAGGGTCGTCGTAGAACATCAGCCGGGCGGGCCCGGTCAGGTGCAGGCCCCGCGCCTTGCCCTCGGCCACCAGATCGCGCCCGGCGGCGTTCAGCTTCTCGGCCGTGGCGCGGCCGGAAAAGCGCAGGACAAGAAGGGTTTCGGGCGGCAGACGCCGCAGCCGGACCCAGGATTTCGTCGGCTCGGGCAGGGTCTCAGGCGTCGCGTCCTCGGGCATCGTAAAGCGGATTGCCCAGCCACGATCGGTCCGGGTCTGGCCCACCGGCACGGTCATGGCGATCTTTTCGCCCGCCGCATTCTCGCCGAAAATGTAATGGGCCAGCTCGCTGAAGCCGCGATTTATGGCGGCAAAGCGCGTCCCGTCGACGATGACCTCGGCGATGGTGCGGGCGGGATAGTGGCGCAGCTCGACGGCGCCCATCTGGCGCTCGGCCCGGTAGGGCACCTCGGGATAGCCCCGATAGCTGTCGGCGCGGACGAGGTTTGCGGCCAGGGTCGCGGCCAGGGCGAGACCTGATAAAAAGACGGGGCCTGACAAACGAACGGGACGGGGCATCGGACGGGACTCCTTTGGCGGAACGGGGGGCTGTCAGTCGGGCGGAGCGGCGGCGAGGCGGCTGCCGGGCAGGATTTTCACCTCGCGCTGCGGGAAGGGAATGGTGATGTCGTTGGCCTGGAACGCGTCCCAGAGCGCCAGAAAGACCGCGCCCCGGACATTGGTCAGGCCCTCGCTGGGATCGACGATCCAGAACCGCAGGATGTAGTCGACCGAACTGTCGCCGAAGCCCACGATATGGCATACGGGCGGCCTGTCGGCCAGCACCCGGGGCACGCTGGCCGCCGCCTCGACCGCCAGCCGACGCACCCGGTGCGGGTCGTCCGCATAGGCAGTGCCGAAAAAGATGTCGAGCCGGACAAATTCGTTGGAATGGGACCAGTTGACCACCTGGCTGGTGATCAGATCCTCGTTCGGGATCAGGTATTCCTTGCCCTCGCGGGTGACGACCGAGACATAGCGTGCGCCCAGCGCGTTGATCCAGCCAAAGGTGTCGCCCAGCGAGATCACGTCGCCCGGCTTGACCGACTTGTCGAGCAGGATGATGACGCCCGAGACGAGGTTCGAGACAACCTTCTGCAACCCGAAGCCCAGGCCCACACCGATGGCGCCCGACAGCACCGCCAGCCCGGTCAGGTCGAAGCCCGCGAGCTTGAGCCCCAGAAACACCGCCGCGCCGTAAAGGCATAGCTGCAAGAGCTTGACGATCAGCACCCGCATCGAGGGCGAGATGTCGTCGTCCCGCCGGATGCGGGCCGCCGAGGTGGTGGCGATCAGCCGGGCGCCGGTGAAAAGCACGCCGGTCACCACCGCGGCCCTGAGCAGGGTCAGCGCCGAAAGCTGCAGATCGCCCATGCCCAGCCGGACCGAGTCGAGCAGCGCCGCCGCCTCTTCGGTCAGGCCGACGACATAAAGCGTGACATAGACCCAGAGCCCCCAGGTCACGAGGCGCCGCAGAAAGGGGTTGCGCACCAGCCGCGCGGCAAGCCCCACGAACAGCCAGGCCGTCGCCAGCGTCGCGCCGATGGCCACCAGATAGCTGCGCGAGGGCCAGGTCACCTCGCGCATGGCCCAGACCGTGACCCAGGCAAGGATGACCAGCAGGATGATCCGCAGCCGCCGCAGCAGGATCAGCCCGGTGCGGAACCGCCACATCGGCCAGCCCTCGCGCGCCCGAAGCCAGCCGTAGAGCCGTCCGTAAAGCGCCCAGGCGCCCAGCTGGGCCAGCGCAAACAGCCCCAGCAGGATGCCGATCTGATAAAGCCGCCAGCCCGGCCGGGTCAGGCTTTGGAAGAAACCCCTGCCCTGCTCGGCCAAGGCCTGCAATTCCTGCAGGATCGGAGTCGGATCGCTCTCCATCGGGCCTCCTTTCCCCAAGATTAGGTCAGGAAGGCGGAAAACCAAACGCCTCATGCAGTCAGGCCGCCCTTGGATTTCCTCGCCCCGAACAGAGCGAAACCGTTTGATCCGGGACTAGTTTTTGCCCTTCTTGCCTTTCGGCGCCACGGTTTGCTTATAAGTTGTCGCGGGAGCGGACCTGACCTTGGCATTCGAAACGAACTGCCCGGTCTTCGCGCTCTTGTTCACTGTCTTCGGAGCCATCGGATCACCTCTCTGGATAACAGAAGAACGATGATGTATTCCCTTACGTAAATCAATAGATCTTGGGCTTTTACCCCATATATAGGTGACCATACCTCCGGCCCGCCAAGATGAAGACCACGAAGCGACGTGCCGGCAAGCGCATGCCCTTGATCGACGCGGGGCAAAGGAGTATCCCAGCGGCATGAAACGCGTCTTCGACATGGACGACCGCGCGCGCCTGCCCTGGCGATTCTTCGGCGCGACCCGATCGGTGCTCGCCCGCCTTTGAGGCGGCGTCAGCACCCGTTTCTCCATTTGCCAAGTGACATAGCCGCGGAGAATTCCATGACCGGCAAGACCCTCTATGACAAGCTGTGGGATGCCCACCTGGTCGACCAGGCCGAGGACGGCACCTGCCTTCTGTATATCGACCGCCATCTCGTGCATGAGGTGACGAGCCCACAAGCCTTCGAAGGCCTGCGGATGTCGGGCCGCACCGTGCGCGCGCCCGAAAAGACCATCGCCGTGCCAGATCACAACGTGCCCACCACCGAAGGGCGCGAGACGAAGATCGACAACGAGGAAAGCCGCATCCAGGTCGAGGCGCTCGACAAGAACGCGCGCGATTTCGGCGTGGTCTATTACCCGGTCTCGGATATCCGGCAGGGGATCGTGCATATCGTCGGCCCCGAACAGGGCTGGACCCTGCCCGGCATGACCGTTGTCTGCGGCGACAGCCATACCGCGACCCATGGCGCCTTCGGGGCGCTGGCGCACGGGATCGGCACCTCCGAGGTCGAACATGTTCTGGCCACCCAGACGCTGATCCAGAAGAAGTCGAAGAACATGAAGGTCGAGATCACCGGCACCCTGCCGCCGGGCGTCACGGCCAAGGACATCACCCTTGCGGTGATCGGCAAGACCGGCACCGCGGGCGGCACCGGCTATGTCATCGAATATTGCGGCGAAGCGATCCGCGCGCTTTCGATGGAAGGCCGGATGACGGTCTGCAACATGGCGATCGAGGGCGGCGCGCGCGCGGGCCTGATCGCGCCCGACGACACCACCTTCGACTACGTCAAGGGCCGCCCCCATGCGCCGAAGGGCGCGCAATGGGAAGCCGCGCTGACCTGGTGGAAGACGCTCAAATCCGACGACAACGCCCATTGGGACAAGGTCGTGACCATCCGCGCCGAGGACATCGCCCCCGTGGTGACCTGGGGCACCTCGCCCGAGGACGTGCTGCCGATCACCGGCACCGTGCCCGCGCCCGGGGACTTCCAGGGCGGCAAGGTCGAGGCCGCGCGCCGGTCGCTCGACTATATGGGGCTGAAACCCGGCACGCCGCTGACCGAGATCAAGGTCGATGCGGTCTTCATCGGGTCCTGCACGAATGGCCGGATCGAGGATCTGCGCGCCGCGGCCGAAATCCTGAAGGGCAAGACACTGGCGCCGGGCGTGCGCGGCATGGTCGTGCCGGGTTCGGGGCTGGTGCGGGCGCAGGCCGAGGAAGAGGGGCTCGACAAGGTCTTTACCGAGGCGGGCTTCGAATGGCGGCTTGCCGGCTGTTCGATGTGTCTGGGCATGAACCCCGACCAGCTGGCGCCGGGCGAACGCTGTGCCGCCACCTCGAACCGCAACTTCGAGGGCCGCATGGGCCGGGGCGGGCGCACCCATCTGATGAGCCCGGTCATGGCCGCGGCGGCGGCGGTCACGGGGCACCTGACCGACGTGCGCGAACTGCTGGCCGAAACGGTCTGAACCGGAGGCGCGGAAGACAATGACGGGCCGGACCCCTCCCCTTAGACAGGCGGCCCTTGCGGCCGTCGGGCGGGGTCCGTGCGCGGGAACCCATCGGTCGCCCGGACCGTTGATGTGGAGACAAACTCTCACATCGAGGAGGTTCCCATGAGAAACTGGCTCATCTACACGCTGATCGGCGTCGTGCTGCTGATCGGCGGGATCGTGGCGCTGGCCAACCCCTTCGCCGCCACCATCGCGGCCACCCAGATCGTCGGCATCGTCTTTCTGCTCGCCGGTCTGATCCAGATGATCACGGTGATGCGGGGCGGACCCGACAGTCACCGCTGGCTCAACGGCTTCGTCGGCATTCTGTTCCTGCTGGCGGGCCTGTCGATCCTGATCAACCCGCTGGTCGGCGCGGCCTGGATGACGCTGCTGCTGGGGCTTCTCTTCGTCGTGATGGGGGCCATGCGCCTGATGCTGTCCTTCACCTTCCGCGACACCGGCCTTTTCTGGCTGCTGCTTCTGACCGGGGCGGCATCCATCCTGATCGGGGTCCTGATCTTCTCGAACTTCTTCGCCGCGGCCACCACGCTTCTGGGGATGCTGGTCGGGCTCGAGCTGCTTCTGGACGGGATCGGGCTGATGGCCTTCGGGATCGCCGCGCGGCGGCCCCGCCATGTTGAAACACCTGCCTGACGCGACCGCCTGACCGGACCCCGGGGGCGGCGCGGAAGGCGCTAGGAGATCTGAGACGAATGGAAAAGTTCGAGAAGCTCACCGGCATCGCCGCGCCGCTGGATCTGGTCAACATCGACACCGACATGATCATCCCCAAGCAGTACCTCAAGACGATCAAGCGCGAGGGGCTGGGGGTGAACCTGTTCGACGAGATGCGCTACGATCAGGACGGCAATGAAAACCCCGATTTCGTGCTGAACAAGCCCGCCTATCGCGAGACCCAGATCCTTGTCGCGGGCGACAATTTCGGCTGCGGGTCCTCGCGCGAACACGCCCCCTGGGCGATCAAGGATTTCGGCATCCGCTGCGTGATCGCACCCAGCTTTGCCGACATCTTCTTCAACAACTGCTTCAAGAATGGCATCCTGCCGATCCCGCTGCCGCAAGAGCAGGTCGACATCCTGATGAAGGATGCCGAGAAGGGCGCCAATGCCCGGATGACGGTCGATCTGGAAAACCAGACGATCACCACCTCGGACGGGGTCGAGATTGCCTTCGAGGTCGACCCGTTCCGCAAGCACTGCCTGCTGGAAGGGCTCGACGATATCGGCCTGACGCTCAACAAGGCGACCGCCATCGACGGCTTCGAGTCGAAGATGGCCCAGGACCGGCCCTGGGTCTGACCCGGATGCGCAGGCCCGCCGCGTTCGTGCCGGGCCTGCTTGCCGTCTTTCTTGCCCTTCCCGCCGCAGCCGATCTGCGCGTGGCCAGCTATAACGCCGAGCTCTCCCGCAAGGGGCCGGGGCTTTTGTTGCGCGATATCCTGTCGCGCAAGGACGACCAGGTGGCGGCGGTGGTCGAGGTGATCGCCGCCGCCCGGCCCGACATCCTCGCGCTGCAGGGGATCGATTACGACCTCGACGGGCTGGCGCTGACAGCGCTGGCGGATCTGCTGCGCGCCCGCGATCTGGACTATCCCCATCGCTTTGCACTGAGCCCCAATACCGGTCTGCGCAGCGGCCTCGATCTCGACGGGGACGGCCGCACGGGCGGGCCGGGCGATGCCCAGGGCTTTGGCTATTTCGCCGGACAGGACGGCATGGCGATCCTGTCGCGCTTTCCCATCCTGACCGAAGAGGTGCGCGATTTCTCGGCGCTACTCTGGCGCGACCTGCCCGGCGCGACCCTGCCCGAGACTGACGGCGCCCCCTTCCCCTCGCCCGAGGCGCAGGCGGTGCAGCGCCTCTCGACCACCGGGCATTGGGACGTGCCGGTCGATCTGGGCGGCACCGTCCTGCACCTGCTGACCTTCCATGCCACGCCGCCCGTCTTCGACGGCCCAGAGGACCGCAACGGGCTGCGAAACCGCGACGAGCTTCGGCTCTGGACGCTCTATCTCGACGGCGCGCTGGATCTGCCGCCGCCCGATGGCCCCTTTGTGGTTCTGGGCGATGCCAATCTCGACCCCGAGGATGGCCACGGGCGCAGCGCCGCGATGCGGGCCTTCCTGGCCGATCCGCGCCTGACCGATCCCCTGCCCGAAAGCGCGGGCGCCGCCGCCGCGCCGCAAACCGGCGCCAACGCCGCCCAGCGGGGCGTGCCGGCCCGCGACACCGCCGAATGGGACGACAACAGCCCCGGGAACCTGCGCGTCGATTACGTTCTGCCCTCTGCCGCGATCCCCGTCACCGGCGCGGGCGTCTTCTGGCCCGCCGCCGGCCCGCTGGCCGAAACGGTCCGCACGGCCTCGCGCCACCGCCTCGTCTGGGCGGATCTCGCCCTGCCTTGACGGGCCAAATCCGGCCCGCTACCCCGATTTCAACCCTTCACGACAAGGACATCCGCATATGACGAACACGCTTCTGATCCTGCCCGGCGACGGCATCGGCCCCGAGGTGATGGCCGAGGTCCACCGGATCATCGACTGGTACGGCACGAAACGCGACCTCAAGTTCGACGTGACCGAGGATCTGGTCGGCGGCGCGGCCTATGACGCCCATGGCAAGCCGCTGTCGGATGCCACCATGGCCAAGGCGCAAGAGGTCGACGCGGTGCTTCTGGGCGCGGTCGGCGGCCCGCAATACGACAAACTCGATTTCAGCCTGAAGCCCGAGCGCGGCCTGCTGCGGCTCCGCAAGGAGATGGATCTTTTCGCCAACCTCCGCCCCGCGCAATGCTTCGACGCGCTGGCCGATTTCTCGTCGCTGAAACGCGACGTGGTCTCGGGGCTCGACATCATGATCGTGCGCGAGCTGACCTCGGGCATCTATTTCGGCGAGCCCCGCGGCATCATCGAGGAAGGCGGCCAGCGCGTCGGCCTGAACACCCAGCGCTATACCGAAGCCGAGATCGACCGCGTAGCGCGTTCGGCCTTTGAGCTGGCGCGGAAGCGCGGCAACAAGGTCTGCTCGATGGAGAAGGCCAATGTGATGGAATCGGGCATCCTCTGGCGCGAGGTGGTCCAGAAGGTCCATGACGAAAGCTATCCCGATGTCGAGCTCAGCCACATGTACGCCGATGCGGGCGGCATGCAGCTTTGCCGCTGGCCGAAACAGTTCGACGTGATCCTGACCGACAATCTCTTCGGCGACCTGCTGTCGGACGTGGCCGCGATGCTGACCGGCTCGCTGGGCATGCTGCCCTCGGCCAGCCTCGGCGCACCGATGGAAAACGGCCGGCCCAAGGCGATGTACGAACCCGTTCACGGCTCGGCCCCCGACATCGCGGGTCAGGGCAAGGCCAACCCGATCGCCTGCATCCTGAGCTTTGCCATGGCGCTGCGCTATTCCTTCGACGAAGGCGCCGAGGCGACCCGTCTGGAAAAGGCGGTCGAGAAGGTGCTGGCAGACGGCGTCCGCACCGCCGATCTGATGGGGGCCGAGGGCGGCACCCCGGTCTCGACCTCGCGGATGGGCGACGCGATCCTCGCCGCGCTCGACGCGAGCCTCTGATCCGGCCGATGGCAGGGCGCGTCCCGGGCGCGCCCTGCCATCGGCCCCGGCGCGACCGGGCTTGAACCCTGACGGCAAATGCCGAAGGGTGGTCGGGCAAGTCTCTCACGAGCATGTCCCATGGCCGCATCGACTGCCCGGGGCGCGGGGTTCGCGCTGGCAGGTTTCGCCGTCTATTCCTGCCACGATGCCGTGGTGAAGGGGCTCGGCGCCCATTACGACGCGATCCAGATCCTTTTCTTCAGCGCGCTTCTGGGCTTTCCGCTGATCACGCTGATCCTGATCCGCGAGGGCGAGGGCGGCAGCCTCTGGCCGCGCCGCCCGGGCTGGACCGCGCTGCGCACCGTCGCGGTGATGCTGAACATCCTGATGGCGTTTTATGCCTTCTCGGCGATTCCCCTGGCCGAAACCTACGCGATCATCTTCTCGACACCGCTGATCATCACCGCGCTCTCGGTGCCGATCCTCGGCGAACGAGTCGGCCCCCGGCGCTGGGCGGCGGTGGTGCTGGGGCTGATCGGCGTGTTGATCGTGCTGCGCCCCTGGGGCACGTCGGACCTGAGCTTCGGCCATCTCGCCGCCCTCATCTCGGCGGGCAGCAGCGCGCTGGTCTCGGTGATCGTGCGCAAGATCGGCAACGAGGAACGCAGCGTGGTGCTGTTGCTCTATCCGCTCCTGGCCAACGTGGTCTTGATGGGCTGCCTGCTGCCGGTCGTCTACCGGCCGATGCCGGTCGCCCATCTGGGCGCCATGGCGCTGGTCGCCATCGGGGCGCTGAGCGCCATGTGGCTGATGATAAACGCCTATCGCGCCTCCGAGGCGGCGACGGTGGCGCCGATGCAATATTCGCAGATGATCTGGGCGGTGCTGATCGGCTATCTGGTCTTCGACGAGATTCCGGATGCCGCCACGCTGATCGGCGCGGCCGTGATCGCGACCAGCGGCTCGATCGTGTTCCTGCGCGAAGGCCGCGCGCAGGTCTCGGAAAACCAGCCCGCGCTTCATGCCACCGACCGCGCCGGAGTCGCCCCGGACCCGGTGCTTCTGGGTGTCGAAGAGACCCCGGAATGACCTCTTGCCAAAGCCTGCGGACCGCGTTAAGTCCCCCGTCACGCGGTCGGAGTGTAGCTCAGCCTGGTAGAGCACTGTCTTCGGGAGGCAGGGGCCGGAGGTTCGAATCCTCTCACTCCGACCAATAAAATCAAGGGCTTGGAGATTTTCGAAATCTCAAGCCGCAAAGAACCCCCTCATTTTCAGCCGTCCATGACCTTCGCCGGTGCTTCGAGGAAGCTCGGGTGATCGCGCTGGCTGTCCGATTCGAGCAAGGCTTCGGTCCCCGCAGCATCCGCCAGCGGGGCGCGTGCGCGCCTCACCCAGATCGTCACCGCTTTTCGTGAAGCGGCGGAGGTCCAAACCGCTCAGTCATGACGGCGATCGGTCGAGTGCGGCGGGCCATAAGGTACTCAGGCCGGTGACGAAGCCTGCCGGGCGATGGGCCGCTTCAGCACCGCCAGCAGCGCCGTCGTGACCAGCGTCCCCACCAAGATGGCGACGGCATAGCCGACGAGGTTCGTTACCGCATTCGGGATCGCGAGGACGAAGATCCCGCCATGGGGCGCCACCAGCTTGCAGCCCAGCAGCATCGACAGGGCGCCGGTGATGGCCGAGCCCACCACGATGGCCGGAATGACGCGGGTCGGGTCCTTGGCGGCGAAGGGAATGGCGCCCTCGGTGATGAAGGACAGCCCCAGCACCGCAGCCGCCCCGCCCGCCTTGCGTTCTTCGGGGCTGAACCGGTTGCGCGCGACCAGCGTGGCCAGCGCGAGGCCCAGCGGCGGCGTCATGCCCGCCGCCATCACCGCTGCCATCGGCGCATAGGTTTCCGAGGTCAGCAGACCGACCGCGAAGGTATAGGCCGCCTTGTTGATCGGTCCGCCCATGTCGATGGCCATCATGCCGCCGAGGATCAGCCCGAAGGCCAGCGCGTTGGTGGTGCCGAGCCCCTGAAGGAAATCGGTCATCGCCGCAAGGATCGCGGCGACCGGCGTGCCGACGACATAGACCATCACGAGACCGGTGATCAGGGTAGACAGCAGCGGCAGGATCAGCACCGGCTTGAGGCCCTCAAGCGTCTGCGGCAGCCGGATCGTGTCGCGCAGCCAGCGCGCGGTGTAGCCCGCCAGAAAGCCCGCCACGATGCCGCCCAGAAAACCCGCCTGAAGGTTGATCGCCAGCATGCCGCCGATCAGCCCCGGCGTCAGGCCGGGCCGGTCGGCGATGGAATAGGCGATGAACCCTGCCAGCACCGGCACCATCAGCTGGAAGGCCGCGCCGCCGCCAATGGACATCAGCGCGGCGGGCAGCGTGCCCTCTTCCTCGAAGGCGTTGATACCGAAGACGAAGGACAGCGCGATCAGAAGCCCGCCGGCGACCACGATGGGCAGCATGTAGGACACGCCGGTCAGCAGATGCTGATAGGGGCCAGTGCCCTGCGAGGCCTTGCGCGCGGCCTTGGCCTGTCGGACCGTGTCGGCATAGCCCGCCTCGCCCGCCCCGGCCCCGCCGAGGATCTCGCCCTCGGCCAGCGCCTCGTCCAGCACCTCCGCCGCCCGCTTGACCGCGGCGCCGACGCTGGTGCGGTAGACCTTCTTGCCCCGGAACCGGGTGTCATCCACATGGGTGTCGGCCGCGATCACCACCAGATCGGCCTCGGCGATCTGCGCCTCGGTCAGGGCATTCTGGGACCCGACCGAGCCCTGGGTCTCGACCGCGATCTCGTAGCCCCTCGCCTGGGCCGCTTTCTTCAGCCCGTCGGCCGCCATGAAGGTGTGGGCGATGCCCGTGGGGCAGGAGGTCACCGCCACCACCTTCAGCCCGGCAGGCGCGGCGGCAGCGGGTGCGGATGCGGCAGCGGGCGTCTCCTGCGCCGGAGCGTCGGCCAGCGCGGCCAGCGCCGCGTCGATCACCCCCGCGGTGTCGCGGATCGCCCGGCTGGTCGAGGTCGCGCAGATCGGCTTGCCCGCGAAGCGCACCGCATCGACATGGATGTCGGCCGCGATCAGGACCACGTCGGCCGCAGCGATCTCGTCTGCGGTCAGGGCGCGCTCGACGCCCTGCGCGCTTTGCCGCTCGACCCGGATGTCATGACCCGCAAGCCGCGCGGTCTCTTCCAGCGCCTCGGCCGCCATGTGGGTATGCGCGATTCCCGTAGGGCAGGCCGTCACGGCAACGATTTTCGTCATGGGTCTCCTCCCGCTGTGACGTTGCTTCAGGCCGCGCCGATGCCGACCGCCGCCATAAGGTCTTCGATCCGGTCGATGGGGGGCAGGTGCGGGCCGATCTCGCCCAGCGCGCCCAGCGACACCGCCGTGGCCAGACGCGCGGTTTCGGCCAGGTCCAGCCCGCGCGTCGCGGCATGGATCAGCCCCGCCACCATCGCATCGCCCGCGCCCACCGTGCTGGCAACCTCGATCCCGGGCGGGACCGCGCAAAGGGATGCGTCGCGGGTGACCAGCACCGCGCCCTCGGCCCCCATCGAGACCGCGACAAGACCGACCCCGCCCGCCACAATCTCGCGCGCGGCGGCGACCGCCTCGTCGCGCCCGGCCAGCGGACGGCCCAGAAGCGCGCCAAGCTCGGCGATGTTGGGCTTGATGATGTCGGGCCCGGCGGACAGGGCGGCCGCAAGCGGCGCGCCGCTGGTATCGAGTGCGACCCGCGCGCCCTTTTCCCGCGCCTGCCGGATCAGCCCGGCATAGGTTTCGGGCGGAAGCCCCTCGGGCAGGCTGCCGCACAGCGCGACCCAGTCGAGCCCCGCCTCCAGCAGCGCGCCCAGCGCGCGTCCGACGCCCTCCAGCGCCTCGGGGCCGGCCGATATGCCGGGGAAGTTGAGGTCGGTCACCTGATCGAGGACCGGATCGACGATCTTGACATTGGTCCGGGTCGCCCCGTCGAGCCGCAGGCAGGCATCCCCGATCCCGGTCTGCGCGAAGTGCCGCTCGAAAAGCGCGGCATTCTCGCGCCCGAGAAAGCCCGTGACCGTCACCTCATGCCCCAGATGCGCCAGGAACGAGGCGACGTTGATCCCCTTGCCGCCGGCATCGACACGCGAGGCCTCGACCCGGTTCACCGCATCGACGGCAAAGCGCGGCACGCGCACCGTCTGATCGACCGCGGAATTGAGCGAGACGGCCGCGATCCGCGTCATGCGCCCCCCCGGCCCAGCGCGCGCACGGCGCCAGCGTCCGGACAGGCCAGCGCGCGCTCGGCCAGCTTGCGGTTCTCGGCCATCGACTGGCGGCGCAGCTGCGCCTTGACCGCGGCGATGGACGGGATCGAGACGCTGAGCTCCACAACCCCGAGCCCGCTGAGAATCGTCGCCCCCAGCGGGTCGCCCGCGATCCCGCCGCAGGCGCCGACCCAGATCTCCTCGGCCCGGGCGGCCTTGACCGTCAGGTCGATCATCCGCAGCACCGCCGGCTGCAGCCCGTCGGCATGGCGGGCCAGAACCGGATGCATCCGGTCCATCGCCAGCACGTACTGGGTCAGATCGTTGGTCCCGATCGAGAAGAAATCCACCCGCTGCGCCAGTTCCCGCGCCATCATCACCGCCGAGGGTACCTCGATCATGATGCCGGTCTCGACCTCCTTGGCGCCGATCTCGCGGCGCACCTCCGTGGCGATGGCCAGCGCCCGGTCAAGCTCTCCGGTCATGGCCACCATCGGGAACATGATCCGCACCGGCCCCCGCGCCGACGCGCGGTAGATCGCGCGCAGCTGGGTGCGGAAGATCTCTTCGTGGCTGAGGCAGAAGCGAATGCCGCGCTCGCCCAGAAACGGGTTCTCTTCGGCGGGCATCCGCAGATAAGGGATCGCCTTGTCGCCGCCCACATCCAGCGTGCGCACGATGATCGGCAGCCCGTTCAGCGCCTCTATCATCGCGGCATAAATCTCGACCTGCTCCTCCTCGCTGGGGGCATCGGGACGGTTCAGGAACAGGAACTCGGTACGCAAAAGGCCCACGCCCTCGCCGCCCGCATCGACCGCCGCCCGCGCCTCGCCGGTGTCGCTGATATTGGCGACGACCTCGATCCGCACGCCGTCGGTGGTCAGCGCGGGCCTGTAGCAGTCGCGCTTCTCGATCTCGCGCTGCTTGCCCAGGTCCGCCAGTGCCGTCCGGATGCGGCCGGTATCGGCCTCGCTCGGCCCGGTGACCAGCAGTCCATGCGCGCCGTCCAGCAGGGCGGGCGTGCCCGAGGCGATGTCCAGCACGCTGGCCCCGGCGCCGGTGACCGCCGGAATGTCGAGCGAGCGCGCGATGATCGAGCTGTGCGAGGTCGGCCCGCCGCTCGCGGTGCAGATGCCCTGCACCAGCGCGGGGTCAAGCCCGGCCGTGTCCGACGGCGTCAGGTCGTCGGCGACCAGAATGCAGGGTTCGGTCGGGTGCGCGGCGGCGTCAGACTTGACCTCACCCAGAAGACGCAGCACCCGATGGCCCGCGTCGCGCAGATCGACCGCCCGGCCCGCAAGAACCGGATCGCGCATCGCGGCCAGCATGTCGGCCCGGTCGAGATAGGCGGATTTCCAGGCAAAGGGCGCGCTTCGACCCGCCTCGATCAGCGCCTGAGCGGCTGCGACGATCTCGGGGTCCTCCAGAAATTCCTGATGCGCCCGGAAGATCCCCGCCTTGGCCGGGCCGGATTTCTTCCAGACCTCTTCGTAAAGATCCTCAAGCTGGCGCCCGGCGGTCTTGACGACCGCGTCAAGCCGCCGGCGCTCGGCCGCCGGATCGGCCGCATTGGCCTCGAACACCACCTCTTCGCGAGCGAAGCGAAAGACCGGCGCGATGGCAAAACCGGGCGAGGACGCGATGCCTGCGATCATGTGGCCGTCATAAGACACCTCCGGCGCACGAGCCGTTCCGGACGCGGCCTGTCCTGCCTCTTCCTCGTCATCGAGCCCCGCCTCGATGGCCGCCTTCAGCGCGGCCAGCGCCCGGTCGGCATCCGGCCCCCGGGCAGTGGCGCGGATGCGCCCGCCCCCGGCAACACCCAGTCCCAAAAGCGAAATCAGACTTTTCGCGTTGCCAGTCTTGTCGCCGTGCGCGACGCGGATTTCCGCCTTGAAACCCTTGGCGATGTCCACAAGCGCGGTCGCCGGCCGCGCATGCAACCCATGCGCCCCGGCGATGGTGGCCTCGAACCCGTCGCCGAAGGCCTCCCCCGCGTCGGCGGGCGGGGCGGCGGGGACGGCGGCAGCGCCGGTCAGACGCGCGACGATGTCCCCGGTCTCACCGGTCGTGGCCAGCCGGTCGGCCTCGGCCGGGTCGCCCAGCACATCCATCAGGTTGGTCAGGATCTGCAGATGCTCGTCGGATTTGGCGGCGATGGCGACCACCAGCCGGGCGCGGTCTCCGGGCCCCCAGTCGACGCCCTCGGGCAGCTGAACCACGGCAATCGCCGTCTCGCGGATCAGCTCGCGATCCTTGGGCAAGCCATGCGGAATCGCGATGCCGTTGCCCAGGAAAGTGTTGGCGACCTTCTCGCGCCCCAGCATGCTGTCGCCATAGCGCGGGTCGATCTTTCCGGCGGCGGCCAGAAGATCCACGGCCTGAGCGATGGCATCGGCCTTGTCGCGTGCCTTCCGGCCAAGGGCCACAAGGTTGTTCGTCAGCGATATCACGCGTCGTTCCTCCCCTTCGGCCGCCCTGGGCCAGCGGCACGCGCCGGAATTGCCGTATGGTCAGGCATGACAGCCGCGGCCGTCCGGATTTGCAACACTTGAATTCCGCGGATACCGCGTTAGCGCACCCGGCCCCGCCCCCCCGGGGCCCGCGCCGGTGCCAGGCATCGTCCAGCGCGGCGATCGGCGCCGGTGCCGCCCCACCGGACCGTCCCGCATCGAACCGCGGAGGGGACCTCCGAAAAGGCCGGACCGGGGCGCGGATGGCGGGCCGTCGGGGTTAGGGTTACCTTAGGGAAAGATGCTTAGCCTCGGGGTTTCACCGACCTGCATGGAATTTGCCGCATGTCCCTGAGATTCATCCTTCTCTTCGCTCTGGTGCCGCTCGTGCTGCTGATTCTCCTGCTGGCCGGGAATGACCTGCAAGGGCTCAGCTCGAACGCCCGGTTCGAGGACGACATGGCATCGGTGGCCGAAGAAACCGACCGGATCGGCGATCTCGTGCAGGAACTGCAGAAGGAACGGGGGTTGTCTGCCGGGTTTACCGCCTCCAAGGGGCGGAATTTCCCCGCGGAACTCCGCATCCAGCGGACCGAGACCGACACCGCCCTGTCAGTCTTCCGGGACAAGCTGTCAGTGGTCAGGACGATGGCGCCGGAAGCGACCGAAAGCGCTCTGCAGGCCTTGCAGGCGCTTCAGACCCAGCGCGGCAAGATCGACGCGCTGGACCTCACGGTGCCCCAACTGGCAGGCTATTATACCGGCATCATCGATTCGCTCCTGACGGCGGCCACCCGGATCCGCACCGGCAAGGTGGCCAGTGCCACGGCGGTCCTGATGGAGGCGCAGGAACTGGTGGCCCTTGCCAAGGAAAGCGCCGGGCTGGAACGCGCGATGGGCGCGACCGGGCTTGGGTCGGAGACCTTTCCCAACGAGGTGTACCGCCGCTTCATGGCGCTCGGGGCCCGTCAAAGCGCTTTGCTGGCGCGGGCGCAGACGGTGCTCGGGCGGCCGGATTTCGTCTCGACGATCGAGGCCAGCAAACCCGCCCAGACGATTGCCCCGATGCGCGAAACGATTGCAGCCCTGCCCTATGGCGGCGCGCGGGGCGATCTGACCGCCCCGCAATGGTTCGCCGCCTCCACCGCCTGGATCGACCGCCTCCGGGCCGTCGAATCCGATCTGGGCCAGGAAATCGGCCTGCTGGCCGAAGGCAACCGCGCACAGGCCGAACGGGCCATGGTGGTCGGGTCGATTGCAACCGGAGTCGGCGTGTTGCTGGGCATCCTGATCGCCGTTGCCATCGCCGACGGCATCACGCGCAGGCTGCGCAAGCTGACCGGGATCATGCATCAGTTCATGGAAGGCAATTTCGAGGCCTGGGTACCCTTCATTGAGAAGAAGGGCGAAATCGGCCAGATGGCCAATGCCATCTACCGCTTCAAACAGCTGACACGGGCCGCGATGCGCCAGAAGGAAGAAGACGAGGCCACCCTGAACGAGCGGCATCAGCAAGTTGTGGATCTGGTCACGGAGGGGCTCAAGGCGCTGTCCCGCTCCGACCTGTCGCGCCATTTCGAAGACCCGCTACACGGCGACTACGACACGATCCGGACCGATTTCAATGCGACGGTGGTCCGACTGCGCGAGGTTCTGTCGACCATCGCCTCGACGGTCAGCGATCTCGAGAGACGGTCCGAGGACATGCTGCGGACCGCCGGCGACCTGGCACAGCAGACCAGCAGCCAGAGCAGCACGATCCAGGGCACCGCCGCCTCCGTCGACCGCCTGGCCAGCGGACTGAAGGACACCAATGGCTCGATCCACGACGCCCGCTCGCTGGCGGGCGACGCCAAGCAGCGCGCCGACCTCTCGGGCGAGATCGTCCGCGATGCCGTTCTCGCAATGGAACGGATCTCCGAATCGTCCAGCAAGATCGCGCAGATCACCGCGATGATCGAGGACATCGCCTTCCAGACTAACCTGCTTGCCCTGAATGCCGGGGTCGAGGCCGCCCGCGCCGGCGAAAGCGGCAAGGGCTTTGCCGTGGTTGCCACCGAGGTCCGCGAACTGGCTCGCAGATCCGCCGAGTCGGCGATGCAGATCAAGAAACTGATCGGCGAAAGCGTCGAAGAGGTCTCGGGCGGGGTGCGTCTGGTCGGCGAGGCAGGCCAGTCGCTCGAAGAGATCGTCTCGCAGGTGACCCGCGTCTACGAGACGCTGGCTCAGGTCAGTGCCCAGGCCGACGGACAGACCCGGGAGCTGCAGGAAGTCAACGAATCCATGACCAGCCTGCGCGCCCTGACCGAACGAAACGGCCATGTCGTCGACAGCACCCGCGATGCCTCGAACGACCTGGCGGCCAGCGCCCAGGCTCTGGCGCGAATCGTCGCCGAGTTCAATCTTGGGCCTGATCAGCGCGGGAATCAGGTCGGCCGCGCCGCCTGAACCCTCCCGCTAAGACTGGCGTCGTGGAAGAGCCGGAGGATGCCCTCAGCCTCAGCCTCAGCCGCGCTCGGCCTGTCCGTAGCCTTGGGTAAACTGCGCCACGGCCTCGGCCAGCTGGGCTTCGGTCAAGAGCGGCGGTTCGCCGATGGTCAGGGCCCCGTGATACTGCCGTGCCAGCGCCTCGACCTCGACGGCCAGCCACATCGCCTTGTCGAGGCTGACTTCGGCCGCGATCATGCCGTGATGCGCCATCAGGCAGGCCTTGCGACCCTCCAGCGCCTCCAGCACCCGGTCGGACAGCGCCTGGGTCCCGAAGGTCTCGTAGGGGGCGCAGCGGATGTCGCCGCCGCCGGCCGCGGCCACCATGTAATGCACCGCCGGGATCGGCTTGTGCAGGATCGCCAGCATCGTGCAATAGGGCGCGTGGGCATGGACAACGGCATTCAGATCGGGCCGGGCCTGCAGGATGTCGAGATGGAAGCGCCATTCCGACGAGGGCTTGCGCGCGCCATGGGCGGTGCCGTCCATTTCCATGAAGACGATGTCCTCGGGCGTCAACACGTCATAGGCAATCGAGCTTGGCGTGATCAGGATCCCCGCCCCGTGCCGGACGCTGATATTGCCCGACGAGCCCTGGTTCAGACCGACCGCATTCATGC
Organism: Rhodovulum kholense; assembly: GCF_003053725.1. Taxonomy (GTDB): domain Bacteria; phylum Pseudomonadota; class Alphaproteobacteria; order Rhodobacterales; family Rhodobacteraceae; genus Rhodovulum; species Rhodovulum kholense. Next base: position 16,011 of record NZ_QAYC01000016.1, on the reverse strand, counting down.
TGCGGCAGGCCGCCACGATCGCCGCGCGCTTGTCCGTTTCCTGGGTCATCCTGCCACCTCCGTTGCTGCCCCTGCCCTATAGCGGCAGCGCGGTGGTCTTGAACACCGTCCTGAGCGCAAAGGAGGATTGCATCCGCGCCACCCCCGGCAGCCGGGTCAGGTATTGCCGGTGGATGCGGGCGAAATCCTCGCTGTCCTCGGCCACCACCTTCAGCAGATAGTCGGCGCTGCCCGCCATCAGGTGGCATTCCAGAACGTCCGGCACCCGCGCCACCGCCTTCTCGAAGGCGGCAAGCGTTTCATCGGCCTGGCCCGACAGCGTGATCTCGACAAAGACCGTGGTCTGGCGGCCCATCTTGCGGGCATCGAGAAGCGCGACATAGTCCCGGATGAACCCCGCCTCTTCCAGCCGCTGCACCCGCCGGTGGCAGGCCGAGGCCGACAGGTTCACCCGTTCGCTCAGATCCGCGTTCGAGATGCGGCCCTGTTTCTGCAACACCCGCAAAAGGCGAAGATCGGTCTCGTCCAGCGTCATTTCCCGCATGATCCTTCGACAGTCCGGCGGCATCATGCATGGATCTTCGGTGAAGGCCCAGAGCATCCCCCGAGAAAATCAACCCTCTTCGGCCCGATCTGCGGCATTCTGCCACCAGGAGAAGGAGACCCCAATGCAGATCGGATGCCCCAGAGAGATCAAGCCCCAGGAATTCCGCGTCGGCCTGACGCCCAATGCCACCCGCGAGGCCGTTGCCCATGGCCATGCCGTGCGGATCGAGACCGGCGCCGGGCTGGGAGCGGGCTTTGACGACGCCGACTACATCGCGGCGGGGGCAAGGATCGCCGCCTCGGCCGAAGAGATCTTTGCCGAAGCCGAACTGGTGGTGAAGGTCAAGGAGCCGCTGGCCGAGGAACGGCGGCGCCTGCGCGAGGGACAAGTGCTGTTCACTTACCTGCACCTCGCGCCCGACCCGAACCAGACCCGCGAGCTGATCGACAGCGGCGTGACCGCCATCGCCTACGAGACCGTGACCGACGACCGCGGCGGGCTGCCGCTGCTGGCGCCCATGTCCGAGGTCGCGGGACGGCTGGCGCCGCAGATGGGGGCCTGGGCGCTGCAGAAGGCCAATGGCGGGCGCGGTGTGCTGATGGGCGGCGTGCCCGGCGTCGGCCCAGCCGAGGTTCTGGTGATCGGCGGCGGGGTGGTCGGCACCCATGCCGCGCGGATCGCGGCCGGGATGGGTGCCCATGTCACCGTGCTGGACCGCTCGCTGCCCCGGCTGCGGCAGCTTGACGAGACATTCGGCGCGGCGTTCTCGACCCGGTATTCATCCGAGGGCGCGCTGGCCGAGCTGATCGGCCGGGCCGACATGGTCGTGGGTGCGGTGCTGATCCCCGGGGCGACCGCCCCCAAACTGGTGCGGCGCGCCGATCTGGCGCGGATGAAGCCCGGCGCGGTGCTGGTCGATGTGGCCATCGACCAGGGCGGTTGCTTCGAGACCTCGCACCCGACCACCCATGAGGACCCGGTCTTTTCGGTCGACGGCATCCAGCATTATTGCGTGGCCAACATGCCGGGCGCGGTGCCGCGCAGCGCGACACTGGCGCTTGGCAATGCCACGATGCCCTTCCTGCTGGCGCTGGCCGACAAGGGCTGGCGCCAGGCCTGTGCCGACGACCCGCATCTGCTGGCCGGGCTCAACGTGCATGCGGGCCATCTGACCTGTTGCGCGGTCGGCATGGCGCAGGGCATCGACGTTCTTTCGCCGCACCTGGCGGTGAAGGCCTGAGCGGGAAGGCCGCGCTCAGCGCGCCTTCAGAAGGTCCCGGATCTCGGTCAGAAGCTCTTCCTGGGTCGGGCCCGCGGGCGCACCGGGCACCGGCTGCTCCTTGCGGCTGGCGGCGTACTTGACCCGGTTCACGCCCTTGACCAGCAGGAACACCACCCAGGCGATGATCAGGAAATTGATCAGCGCGGTGAGGAAATTGCCATAGGCGAAGACCCCGGCATTCTCGCCCTCGCCGATGCGGACGGCGAGACCCGAAAAGTCGATGCCGCCGACGAAAAGCCCGATGATCGGATTGATGAGATCGTTGACCAGCGAGGTCACGATGGCGGTGAAGGCCGCGCCGACGATGATGCCCACGGCCATGTCCATGACATTGCCCTTGGCGATGAAATCGCGAAATTCCTGCAGCATTAAAATACTCTTTCCTTCTGAAAGCCCCCGCCGCACTTTCCGCAACAGCAGGCCGAGCCTAGCACAGCCAGGGCCGCCCGCGCTGCGTTTTTCGCCCGGGCGTCAGAAGGCCGACCCGGACCCGCTCAGCCGCCGGTTTCGGCCAGGCCCCGGCGCAGTTCGACCGCGTCGCGTCCGGGCGGCTCGCCGAAATGGCGGCGGTATTCGCGGCTGAATTGCGACGGGCTGTCGTAGCCGATGCGATAGCCGATCCCCGCAACGTCGCCGGACCGGGTCAGCAGAAGCCGCCGCGCCTCTTGCAGCCGCAGGCTTTTCTGGAACTGCACCGGCGTCATCGCCGTCGCGTCCTTGAAATGGCGGTGGAAGGTGGCCGGGCTCATCCCGGCCAGCGCCGCCAGATGCCCGACCCTCAGCGTTTCGGCGTAGTTCTCGCGGATCCAGCCGATGGCGCGGCCGATCCGGGCCAGGCGGCTGTCGGCCATCCCGATCTGCCGCAGCCGCGCGCCCTGCGGCCCGTTCAGCAACTGCCAGACGATCTCGCGCCGGATCATCGGCGCAAGCACCGGAATATCCTGCGGCCGGTCCGCGACCGATAACAGCCGGTCGAGCGGATCGATCAAGGCCTCGCCCAGATCATGCACCTCGATGGCAGCCCCCATCGGCGGATCGCCGGCCGGGCGCTGGCCCAGCATCAGCTCGGCCACCACGGCCGGGTCGATCTCCAGCGCCAGCGCCAGATAGGGGGTCTCGGATGCCGCGTCGACGATTTCCGCCCGGATCGGCACGTCAAGCGAGGCGATCAGGCATTTGCCCGCATCGTAGCGGAACGCCCGGTCGCCCAGTCGGCTGATCTTGGCTCCCTGCAGCACCGCGCAAAGCGAGGGTCTGTAAACCCCGTGGAAGACGCCCGAGGGCCTGTCGGCACAGGACAGCCTCAGCCCCTGAACCGGGGGTTCGCGCCCATGCGCCTCCCACAACGAAACGAGCTTGGCCCTGAGGCCGGAAAGTCGGTCGGTCATGCCCATACCCTAGCCGGTCCGGCGGCGCTCTCCAAAGTCAATCGGCGGCGGGATGAGAGAATCGTGCAAGACTGCGAGAGGATCGGCGTGGCGAGGGGCCCGGCCCGGGCCCATTTCGGGGCAGAGGCCGGAGCGGACGCCGACGCGGTGCTCCGGCCGTCAGTCAGGAAAGGAAAGCAACATGCGCTATCGTCGTCTTGGCCCGAGCGGGCTTTTCGTGTCGGAGCTTTGCCTCGGCACCATGACCTTCGGCGGCTCCGAGGGCATGTGGGGCAAGATCGGCCAGCTGGGCCAGACCGAGGTGGACGGGCTCGTAGGCAACGCGCTCGAGGCCGGGATCAACTTCATCGACACCGCCAATGTCTATGCGGGCGGCGAAAGCGAACGGCTGCTGGGACAGGCCCTCAAGAACCTTGCGGTGCCGCGCGAGGATGTGGTGATCGCGACCAAGGTGCTGGGCCCGATGGGCGCGGGCGTGAACGCGCGCGGCGCCTCGCGCTATCACATCATGGAGCAGTGCAAGGCCAGCCTCGCGCGGCTGCAGCTTGATCATATCGACCTCTACCAGATCCACGGCTTCGACCCGGCAACCCCCATCGTCGAGACGCTGGAGGCGCTCGATACGCTCGTGCGGCAGGGTCATGTGCGCTATCTGGGCCTGTCGAACTGGGCCGCCTGGCAGATCGTCCGCGCGGTCGGCATCGCCGAGGCGCGGCGGCTGGCCCCGATCCTGTCGCTGCAGGCCTATTACACCCTGGCCGGGCGCGATCTGGAACGCGAGATCGTGCCGATGCTGAAGGAAACCGGCATCGGGCTGATGGTCTGGAGCCCGCTGGCGGGCGGGTTCCTGTCGGGCAAGTACGACCGCGACGGCAAGGCCGCCGACGGGCGGCGGGCCAGCTTCGACTTCCCGCCCATCGACAAGGACCGCGCCTATGACGCCATCGAGGCGATGCGCGGCATGGCCGAGGTGCGCGGGTGCAGCGTGGCGCAGATCGCGCTGGCCTGGCTTCTGCATCAGGAGGTGGTGACCTCGGTCATCATCGGCGCCAAGCGCGCGGACCAGCTGACCGACAATATCGGCGCGACCAGGGTCGAGCTGACTGCCGACGAGTTGACCCGCCTTGATGCGGTGACCCGCCTTCCGGCCGAATATCCCGGCTGGATGCTGGAACGGCAGGGCGAATACCGCAGCCAGAGCTAGACCCCGAGGCTCAGCAGGCGGGGGCCGGCATGACCCGGCCCCCGCCTTCGATCGATCCGCCCGCGCTATTCGGCGGCGGGGGTCAGCCCGTTCGGACAGGTCCCGGCCTCGGCCTCGGCCGCCTCGCGGATGTCCTGGCTGATCTTCATCGAACAGAACTTCGGCCCGCACATCGAACAGAACTGCGCCTCCTTATGGGCGGCCTTGGGCATCGTCTCGTCATGGAAGGCGCGCGCCGTGTCCGGGTCGAGCCCCAGATTGAACTGATCCTCCCAGCGGAAGGCAAAGCGCGCCCGGCTGAGCGCATCGTCGCGGGCCTGCGCGCCCGGATGCCCCTTGGCCAGATCGGCAGCATGGGCAGCCAGCTTGTAGGTCACGACCCCGGTCTTGACGTCGTCGCGGTCGGGCAGGCCCAGATGCTCCTTGGGCGTGACATAGCACAGCATCGCGGTGCCGAACCAACCGATCATCGCCGCCCCGATGGCCGAGGTGATATGGTCATAGCCCGGCGCGATGTCGGTCGTGAGCGGCCCGAGCGTGTAGAACGGCGCCTCGTGGCAATGCTTCAGCTGCTCGTCCATGTTGGCCTTGATCTTGTGCATGGGCACATGGCCCGGCCCCTCGATCATCACCTGACAGTCCTTCGCCCAGGCGACCTGCGCCAGCTCGCCCAGGGTCCGCAGCTCGGCGAATTGCGCGGCGTCATTGGCATCGGCGATGGACCCGGGCCTGAGCCCGTCGCCCAGGCTGAACGAGACGTCATAGGCGCGGCAGATGTCGCAGATCTCCTCGAACCGCTCGTAGAGGAAGGACTCGCGGCCGTGATGCAGGCACCACTTGGCCATGATCGACCCGCCCCGGCTGACGATGCCGGTCACGCGGCGCGCGGTCAGCCCGATCATCTCGCGTCTCAGCCCCGCATGGATGGTGAAGTAATCGACCCCCTGCTCGGCCTGCTCGATCAGGGTGTCGCGGTAGATCTCCCAGCTCAGATCCTCGGCCACGCCGCCGACCTTTTCCAGCGCCTGATACAGCGGCACGGTGCCGATGGGCACAGGCGCGTTGCGCAAGATCCAGTCGCGGATGTTGTGAATGTTGCGCCCCGTCGAGAGGTCCATCACCGTATCGGCGCCCCAGCGGATCGCCCAGACCATCTTCTCGACCTCTTCCTCCATCGAGGAGGTGATGGCCGAATTGCCGATATTGGCATTGACCTTCACCTTGAAGGCGCGGCCGATCACCATGGGTTCAAGTTCGGGATGGTTGATATTGGCCGGGATGATCGCCCGGCCCGCAGCGATCTCGGCGCGGACGAAGTCGGGCGTCGCCAGATCGGGGATCTCGGCGCCGAAGGGCTCGCCGTCGCGGGTATGGGCAGCGGTGCGGCCCTCGTTTTCCCGGATCGCGGCGAATTCCATCTCGGGGGTGATGATCCCGGCCCTTGCATAGGCCAGCTGGGTGATCGCCCGCCCAGCCGTCGCCCGAAGCGGCTCGGGCCGCCGCGGAAAGGCCGGAACCAGCCGCGCGCCTTCGGCAAAGCCATTGTCGGCGGCGGTCACGTCTCGGGCCGGATAGGTCTCGGCCTCGCCGCGGTCGCGCGCGAAGGGGATCCGCACCGGCGCAAGCCCTGCGGCGATGTCGATCCGCGCCCCGGGGTCGGTATAGGGGCCCGAGCTGTCATAGACCGTCACCGCCCCCTCGGCGGTCGCGATCCGGCGCAGCGGCACCCGGATCGGATGCAGCGTCCCGGACAGGTAAACCTTTTCCGAGGCGGACAGCGGCCCCAGCGTGATCTGCGGAACGGTGTCGGGTTTGTTCATCTTCGTCTCCTCAGTTGACCTGACGAGACCCAGACGGATGATGAGGCAGAAAGCGGGGCCGTTGGCCCGAACGACCTTGACGGTCCGGGGGCCTTGCGGCCCGGGGGGCGGGAATTGCGGCATGCCCCTCGGTCTTCCTACGCCAGTCTCAACTGGGTCAGGTTCGAAGGGTCGCGTCGCCGGGGTTTCCCCCTGTCAGCCTCTCAGTCCCCTGGGCGGGACTCCCCTGACGTGGGACGAGGTATCGCAAAGCCGGGCGAGTCTGTCAAACCCGCGCCGCCGAGGGGTCAAGCCGGGTCGCCGGGTGGCACCACGCGCGCGCCCGAGGCGGTCAGGATCATCTGCCCGTCCTCCTTGTGAAGCGGCCCGGGCGGCAGCCGGTCGAGCAGATCCAGCACCGTCTCGGACGGGCGGCAGAGCCGCACACCCTTCGGGCTTGCCACGATCGGCCGGTTGACCAGAACCGGATGCGCGATCATCGCGTCCAGCAGGGCGTCGTCGGGCACGTCCTCGTCCAGAAGCCCAAGCTCGGCCGCGGGCGATTTCGTCCGGCGCAGCGCGGTGCGCGGCGTCAAACCGGCCGCCGCGAACAGCGCCAGCAGCTGCGGCCGGGTCCAGCCCTCGGTGAGATAGTCGATCACGACCGGCTCGGTCCCCGACCGGCGAATGATCTCGAGCACGTTACGCGAGGTGCCGCAGTCGGGGTTGTGATGGATGACGATCATGCCGGGTCTCCGGCAAAGCGCGTGCGGGTCCGGTTGGCGAAGGCCACCAGCGACAGCATCACCGGAACCTCGACCAGCACGCCGACGACCGTCGCCATCGCCGCCCCCGAATTCAGCCCGAAGAGGCTGATCGCCACCGCCACCGCCAGCTCGAAGAAGTTCGAGGTGCCGATCATCGCGCAGGGCGCGGCGATCCGGTGCGGCACCTTCAGCGCCCAGGCCGCCCCGTAGGCCAGCGCGAAGATCCCGTAGCTCTGGATCAGGATCGGCACTGCGACCAGGACGATGGCGCCCGGCTGGGTCAGGATACGGTCGCTCTGCATCCCGAAGAGGATCGCCACGGTCGCGATCAACCCGACCGTCGACAGCGGCTTGATGCGGGCGGAAAAGCCCGCGATGGCGGCCGGGCTGCCCAGCAGGCGCCGGGTCAGAAGCCCCGCGGCCAGCGGAATCACCACGTAAAGCAGCGTGGCCAGCAGCAGCGTTTCCCAGGGCACGGCGATCTCGGACACGCCCATCAGGACCGCCACGATGGGGGCGAAGGCCACCACCATGATCAGGTCGTTCACCGAAACCTGCACCAGCGTGTAGGTGGCGTCGCCCCGGGTCAGCTGCGACCAGACGAAGACCATCGCCGTGCAGGGCGCGGCCCCCAGAAGAATCAGCCCGGCGGTGTATTGCGCCGCGTCGGCGGGGGCGATCCAGGGGGCAAAGACATGCTCGAAGAACAGCACAGCCAGCGCCGCCATGGTAAAGGGCTTCACCAGCCAGTTGATCGTCAGGGTGATCAACAAGCCCCGTGGCGCCCGCGCCACGTCCCGCACCGCGCCCAGATCGACCCCCACCATCATCGGATAGACCATGGCCCAGATCAGCACCGCGACGACAAGGTTGATCGAGGCGACCTCGGCTGCGGCGATGCCCTGAACCAGCCCCGGCGCGACCAGACCCAGCACCAGCCCGACGCAGATGGCGGCAGCGACCCAAAGCGTCAGATAGCGTTCGAACCGGCCAAGGTGTCCGGGCTCGGCAGAGGAGGACGCGGCGGTCATGTCAGCCTCATTTCGTGGATTCTCGAATTCTCGTTTCGTAACGGTGCAGCCGGGTCTGGTCAAGCATCGTCATTTCGCGTAGGATCGAAATATGGATCAGATAACCGCCAAGGACGCCTTCGCCGCCCTTGCCCATGATACCCGCCTGTCGGTCTTCCGCCTGCTGGTCAGGCAGGGTCCCCGAGGCCTGCCCGCGCTGGAGATTGCCCGTCGCCTGGGCGCCCCGCCCTCGACGCTCTCCAGCCATCTGGCCAGCCTCAAGCGCGCCGGGCTGCTGAACGCCGAACGCCGCCACCGCGAGATCCTTTATGCCGCGAACCTCGCCGCGGTGAACGACATCGTGCGCTTCCTGCTGGACGATTGCTGCGGCGGAGACCCGACCGCCTGCGCCGGCCTCGACGGCATGGTTCTTCCCACCACGGCGACGCCCTCGGACGCGTGACGCGCCCCCTGAACGGGGGCGCCCCAACCGCCGGATTGTTCCGATCGCAGCCATCACAAGAGCGGCCATCGGCCTGATCGCTGCCAGGTTGCGACTGCGATTCACTTGGAAAATCCGGAGCTTGCCTCTTCCTTTGTCACCGCCGCCCGGCAGCCGACAGGCCGCACCGGCTTTTCCAGACGTCTGGCGGGCTTTGCCACCGGCATTCACGCGCCTGTCGCGAAGACGTCATCGAACCGTCTCACGTCCTGCCTATCGACCGTCGCGTGGCCTTTTTTCGGCCACAATTCCACCACGGGACTGACAGGATTCTTCTCATGAAACGCACTCTTGGGGCGCTTGCCCTGGGCCTGATCTCGATGGCGCCCGCCCACGCCGCGACCCTTTACAACACGCTCGACGGCGAGGCCCCGCTGATCATCGCCCACCGCGGCGCCAGCGGCTATCTGCCCGAACACACGCTGGGCGGCTACGAACTGGCGCTGCAGATGGGCGCCGACGTGATCGAGCCCGACCTGCAGACGACCGCCGATGGCGAGCTGGTCGCGATGCACGACTCGACCCTGAACCGGACCACCAACATCGAGGCGCTGTTCGCGCCCCGCAACGGCGGCTACCGGGTGTCGGACTTCACCCTGGCCGAGATCAAGTCGCTGACCGTCGAGCCCACCGGCGCCACCGCCTCGACCAGCTATGACGGCTTCACCCCCTCGATGGCCGACCCCTACAAGGTGCCGACCTTCCAGGAGGTCATGGACCTGGTCAGCGCCTACAACGCCACGACCGGCAAGCAGATCGGGATCTATCCCGAGGCCAAGACCCCCAACAGCCTCGCGATGAACGAAAAGATCCTGCAAGAGATGAAGGCCAACGGCTTCGACGGCTCGGTGCAGAACACCTTCATCCAGACCTTCAGCCATGAGGGCGCCCGTCAGCTGGCCGACCTGCAGGTCGAGATGGGCATGGACAACGCCATCGCCGCGCTGGGCTATGCGATCGATCTGGGCGACGGCTTCGGGGTCTATGACGCCACCACCGGCGGGGTCACCGCGCTCGAGGATCTCGCCGGGTTCGCCGACGGGCTGGGGCTGTATCTCGGCTACGATCTCGATGCCGCCTTCATCGCCGCCGCGCATGCGCTGGGCCTGACCGTCCACGGCTGGACGTTCCGTCCGACCTCGGACGAGGCCGCCTGGGACATGTTCCTGCCCTGGATCGAGGCCGGGATGGACGGGTTCTTCACCGATTACAGCCTGCGGGGCGTCGAGGTGCTGGACCGCTACGAGGCCTCGGAAGTGCCGGTGCCGGCGACCCTGCCGCTGATGCTGGCGGGCCTGGGCGGGCTCGCGATGCTGCGCCGCCGCCGCGCCGCGGCCTGAGCGGCCCTTTCCGAACCGACGCGGGGCGCCTCTTGCGGGGCGCCCCGGCAGGCCCGACCGGGCCCCCTCAGGCGGTTTCGGCCTGGTCGAGCGTGGGATAGTCGGTCAGGCCATGGGCGCCGCCGCCATACATCGTGCTCCGGTCGGGCTCTGCCAGAACGGCATCGCGCCGCAAACGCTCGACCAGATCGGGGTTCGAGATGAAGGGCCGCCCGAACGCCACCATGTCGGCCGCCCCGCTTTCGACCGCCGCCAGCGCCGAGGCCCGGTCATAGCCGTTATTGGCGATATAGGGCCCCTCGAACAGCGCCCGCAATTCCGGAATGCCGCGCCCCTCGGGCCAGTCGCGCGGCCCCCCGGTCTGACCCTCGACCATGTGCAGGAAGGCAAGGCCAAAGCGGTTCAACCCGGAAATCGCCTGCGAGAACACCGCGAACGGGTCGCTGTCGGCAATGCCGTTCGCGTTCGAGAAGGGGCTGAGCCGCAACCCTGTGCGGCCCGCGCCGATCTCGCCCGCGACAGTCTCGACCACCTCGAACAGGAACCGGCAGCGGTTTTCGATCGAGCCGCCATAGGCATCGGTCCGATGGTTGGTGCCGTCGCGCAGGAACTGGTCGATCAGATAGCCGTTGGCGCCATGGATCTCGACCCCGTCGAACCCCGCCGCCATCGCATTGGCCGCGGCCTTGCGATAGTCGCCAAGGACGCGGGCAATCTCGGCCGTCTCCAGCGCGCGCGGGGCCGAAACCGGAGCAAAGCCCTCGGCGGTAAAGGTCTTGACCTCCTCGGCCGCGATGGCCGAGGGCGCGACCGGGGCCTGAGCGCCCGGAAGCAGCGACACATGCGACACTCGCCCGACATGCCAGAGCTGGATCACGATGCGCCCGCCAACCGCATGGACCGCATCGGTCACCTTGCGCCAGCGCTCGACCTGAAGGTCGGAATAGATGCCGGGCGTGTCGAGATAGCCCTGCCCTTCGGGCGAGATCTGCGCGCCTTCGGTGACGATCAGCCCGGCGCCCGCACGCTGGGTGTAATAAGTGACATGCAGATCGGTCGGGGCCAGCGTGTCGTGTTCGGCGCGGTTGCGGGTCAGTGGCGCCATCACGACGCGGTTTGCCAGCGCGATGTCGCCCGCGGCAACGGGGGTGAAGAGCTTGGGCTCGGTCATGGGAAACGTCCTTTGACATGCGAAAGGTGCCAGTCGGACCTAGGCATCCCCCGGCACCGGGCAAGAGGCCGCGGCGGGAACACCCCTCTGCGCGTTGACGCACAGTCGCGGTATCTGCCGCGGTTTCAGGTGGGGTTTGAGGCGCGGCCTCAGGCCAGCGCCATGCCCTCGCCGTCGCCCTGACGGTCGGCGGCCTGCGCCAGATCGCTGGCGGTGACGACGAAGCCCTCGATCCCGGCCCCGCGATCGGTCCGCAGCACCGCCCGCCCCAGTCGCACCGACCGGAACCCGGCCGCCGCCAGAACCGCGTGCAAATAGGCGGGCGCATGGGCAAAGCGGCGGCTTTCGCGCAGCGTCAGCGGGGCCTCGCCGGCGGCCGCCGCCTCGACGGTGAAGGCCAGCACGCCGCCCGGCGCCAGCGATCCCGCGCACCAGCCCAGGATGCGTTCGAGCGCGCCGAGATAGACGAAGACATCGGCGGCGAGGATCAGGTCATAGCGCGCGGCCCCGATCTCGAGCGCGGCGAGGTCATGCTTTTCCAGCCGGTCGTAGATCCCCTTGGCTTCGGCCTGGGCCAGCATCCCCGCCGAGAGGTCGACCCCCTCGAGCCGGTCGCAGCGGTCGCGGAACGCCTCGCCCGCCAGCCCGGTGCCGCAGCCCAGATCCATCGCCCGGCCAAAGCGCCGCCCGGCCAGCGCCTGCCGCAGCAACTCGGGCGCGCGATAGTCCAGCCGCTCGACCAGCGACAGATCGAACCGCGGCGCATAGTCGTCGAACAGCGCTTCGACAAAGGCCGCGGGCATCGCCTCGGCGACCGGCGCGGCCCGCATCAGATCGCGCTTGAGTCCTGCCCCCAGAAGATCCTGCGGATCGGCCGCCAGTGCCCGGTCCCAGGCCGCGGCCGCCCGGTCGGGATCGCCCGCAGCGGCATGCCACTCGCCCAGCCTGTACCAGCCCGCCGCCCATCCCGGCACCTGGTCCAGTGCATCGCCCAGCACCTCGATCGCTGCCGTAAGATCGCCGCCAAGGGCCAGCCCCTCGGCGAAGTCGAACCGTCGGTCCACGATCAGGTCGCCAGAGGAGAATCCTCTCGCAGCCATCGTCCACAAATCCAAAAAGGGCCGTACCCCCGGTGCCTTGCGGCGGCGTCCGGTCTCGGGCGGGGTGTTCCGCGGGTCCGCGCTGTCCGGAAGTTCGCCCCGGCGCGCGGTCCGCCTCTGGCGGATCTAGGGGCGCGACCTGCCCTCCGTCAACGGGGTGGCGCGCGGCGCTCGGCAGATTTCGGCCAAGCGGCCCGGGTCCGGCTTTGGTCCCACCGCACCGCCCGGGCGCTCTGCCCGTTTTTGGCGACCGCACGGCGCTTCGGAAAGAGGTTTGAGCTTGAAGCCGCGGCTCCGAAACGGTAACAACGCGGGCGTCGCGGGTGTAGCTCAATGGCAGAGCGAGAGCTTCCCAAGCTCCAGACGAGGGTTCGATTCCCTTCACCCGCTCCATTAAATCCGAAAATCAACTCGCCACATTAGGTCCGACCCCTTGAAATTAAAGGATTGGGCCGACGCCATGCACGAGGCGGCGCGGACTTTCCCATTTTCTGCCCGTGTTTTTGCCCGTGTTTCGAGCTCGCCCACCATGATCCGATCTGCAAGGAAATGCCTGCAGGCGCAGATCAAGGCAGACCCGGTACGGCAATCGTCCAGCGCGGCAAGAGCAAAACCGACTACCTTCGGGAGGAGGTCGCCAAGAGGTTCCGCAACGGCGACGTCGAGGGCCGCCGGGAGATCTCCATATCCCTCGGCACGGACAGCCTCGCCGAAGCGAAACAAAAGGCCAGCCGCATCTGGGACATGCAGATTGGCGCCTGGGAGGCCAGGCTGGCAAGGGATACCTCCGACGCGGAAGCGCGGTTCGATGCGGCACGAGACCTCGCAAAGCATAAGGGTTTCAGGTACATACCGGTCTCGGGCGCTGAAGCCGAAGGACTCCGGGCCCGCGCATGGCAGCTTCATGGCCTACGAGCCCGGCTACCTGCACATCGACATCACGTATCTGCCCCAGATGGCCGACGAGGACCGCCGCCGCGATCTCTTCGTTGCCGTTGAGCGAGCGACGCGGCGGGTCGCCGTCGCGCGTCTATCCCGCACAGGCCGCGGCAAGCGCCCGCCGTTTCCTTCGCGATCTGGAGCGCGCGGCCCCGATGAAGATCGCCCGCGTGCTGACCGATAACGGCAAGGCCTTCACCGACCACCTCTTCGGCCTGCGCAAACGCGCTGCAGCCGGATAACACGAGTTGACCTCCTCTGCGCGGACCTCGGCATCGAGCATCGTCTCGCACCGCCGATGCGGCCGCAGACGAACGGCATAGTCGAGCGGTTCAACGGCAGGAACGAGGATGTCCCGCAGAGCCATCTCTTCCAGAGTGGCGACGACCTCGAGCAGACCCTCCTGCGCTACGTCCACCTCTGCAACACCCAGCTCCCGCAATCAGCCCTGAAGGGGCAACCCCCCGTCGCAACCCTCAGGGACTGGCAATGTCACAGACTCGAGCTGTTCGGGGAGCGCATCTACAATCTCGCGGGATGTAACACCTAATCTGGCGCCAGGGCCGTGTTGATCTCCTGGGCATAGGAGGTCTGGTCTTTCAGTGACGTCCACTGCCAGAATGCGGCGCCCGCTATGTCCTCAAAGGCTGCGACATAAGTCGATACGATGTCGGCGCACCCCGAATACATCGTATTACCTGTGTTCGACGCCTCGCAATTGGCTTGGCTGGGATTCCCGCCAACCGTACCGAGCGTGGCAATTCCAGGGTTCAACTGGGCTTCGGCGACCGTGATGGCCTCCGCGTCTTTGCAAGCGAACGTGCCCAGATCGCGGCCAATGGCATCGGCGACCTGACTCGGCATCTGCGATGACGGTCCAGTCCAGCCTTGGCACTGTGCACCGCCCGCATAATACTGACGGTTGATCAGGGTCGGCGTGATCTGGCTCGATCCCACCAGATTGCAATACTGCCAGACCAACTGGCTGTAGGGACTGCCGGGGCAATTGAAGGGGGCAATCGAGACAGGCGGAACGGGCGACAGATTCTCTGAAATGGATGAGGCAAAATTGCGATAGCCTTCATGGCTCGCGGTCTCGAAGTCGAGGTCGATACCAGAGACGAAATAGTCGGTCATGAAGGTGGAAAGGGCGCTCATTGCGGCGGCTTGCTCGGCATGCGTCGCACCGGCAAAATATGACCAGGTCTCGTCATTCTCCGCACCGCCAATCGAGATGTAGATCGACTTCCCGGCCTCGCTCAGACCTTGCATCATCGCCTTCGCCGTGCCGTCAGGATCTTCGGTTGCGGCAATGTTCCAGACCACCACCGGGTCGGTCCCGGGGCAGGTGAAGCCGCCGCCCGATTTCGGGGTGCAAAAGTTTATGAAGGCGAAGACGAAGTGGGAGAAATCCGAGGCCGTCATATCGTCGAAATCGGATTGTGTCAGGCTGCCGATGGGAACGGGAGCGTCTTCGACATAGGTGAGGTTCACCCGGTCAGCGGAGGCAAGCGACCCAATCGGCAGGGTGATGGCAGCAAGAACGACGATGCGCAGGATTCGCATCAGATATGCCCCTTCCGCTTGTTGCATCCCGATCGGCGCCTCAATGGGAATCGCGACGACTGCCACGGCAACGACCCGTTTAGCTTTCGCGGGATCTCAAAGCTCGGACGGGGGCGGCCCCCATCCGAGAATTCCTCAATCCCACTGATTCTGTGGGTCGGTTGCGCTGACGGTCCACTTGTAGCATCCGCCGCCCGACTGGCCGCCGCCACCGGTCTGGCAGCTGTCGAGAGCCTGGCATTGGCCCTCGCTGACCATGCCCTGCGGGGCGGGAACCCATTCATTGGTCTGGTTGTCGAGCCAGAAGCAGGAATACCAGGGCTCGCGCGGGGCATCGGCGCTGGCGGCCCACTTGTAGCATCCGCCGCCGGATTCTCCTTTTCCACCATCGCAGCTATCCAGCGCGAAGCACTTGTCCTTGTCGACATCTCCCTGAGGAGCGGGAACCCAGGGATTGCCGGAATCCGTTGACATCCAGAAGCACGAGTCGGCCATCGCAGTGGTTCCCGCGAAACCTGTTACGACGGCAAAGGCGGTGGCAATAAAACCCTTCGAGATCTTCATGGCAATTGTCCCTATTTTATGCGTTGGTTGGACAAAATCGAAGGGACCCTGCCCCCTCTTGCACCTTTCACATGCACTCCTCCTTGGTAGTAAAGCAACATCACACAACTTAGGCGATTCTAGAAGGGAAAATTTCACGTTTTGGCTGCTTGCAAGGTGGCCTTTCGGATGATTATTCAATTCTCGTCAGAGCCCATTTATCTTGCGGCCGGGTGTAATTTGGGCGCCGCAATGGAGATTGAACGATGGGCAGAACTGAACCGCCCCGGGTTTACTGGAGAGTGAAGCACTCAAAGGATGAGCCCTATGACGACAAGACGATTCACCCCCGCCTGTCCGGCTGAGCTACGCCAGCGTGGCGTTCCGCTGTTTCGGGAGAACCGCGCTGATTATGCCAGTGACAGCGCGGCATACCGTGCAATCGCGCCCAAGCTTGGCTGTTCGCCCGACAGCCTTCGTGTCTGGTGTCAGCAGGCCGAGCGCGATGCCGGCCAGCGAGTTGGCCTGACGACTGCCGAGAAGGATCGGCTCAAGGAGCTGGAGCAGGAGGTTCGTCAGCTGCGCCAAGCCAATGAGATCCTGAAGAGGGCCAACGCGTATTTCGCGGCGGCGGAGATCGACCGCCCGTTTCGCAAGTGAACGCATTTCTCGAAGGCCAACGTGGCGTCTTTGGCGTCGGGCCGATCTGCCGGGGTCTGGGGATCGCACCTTCGACGTATTACGCCTTCAAGTCCGTAGAGCGTGATCCGGACTTGGCATCGGATCGCGCCAGGCAGGATCGGCTGGACATGGCCGCCATCAGGACGGCCTTCGATGACAGCCGGGGCCGGCA
>NZ_QAYC01000015.1 GCF_003053725.1 Rhodovulum kholense | reverse complement strand
GGATGTGCAACCGGCGGATTGCGGTCCCTAGCCCCGCGTCCGGCGGCGCCCTGTTTCCCGCTTGGTTCGATCGGCGCGCACCCGGATCTGCGGCGACGAAAGTTGCCAAGCGGATCTCGACCTTCGCGAGTCGTCAGGCGGCCCTTCGAACAAGCGTTGAACGGCAGTTGTCGGCAGAGTCTTCTCAAAGAAAAACAGACGCCGCCGCGGTCGACGGCCGTTCCCGGCCCATCGATGAAAATGGCCGGATCGGCCACCCGCCGCGCGAGGATGCGGTCGACCATCCGCCCCGCCCCCACATTGCCCCGGCTGCGCTGGTGTCCGACCGGCCCGCCGCGCGACAGGGTGCATTCCGGTCCGCGAGGGGGCGAAGACAAGGCAGGTGGCCAGCGGAGACCCCCACGAAGAAGTTCCGGCGCAACGACCGGGCGCTCTGCGGACGGGGTCCTGCCCTGCGTTCATGGGTGCCCGCCCGACGCGGATTTCCCCGGGAAATGCGTCGCCGCAAACCGGGCCTTACGATCTTGCTGCCCCTCATCGTCCGTCCGGAGTCAGGGCGCGACTTGCGGCCGGGAGAGCCGTCTGCCGGGCCTTCCATGCACGGGTTGGGAGGTTTTCGCATTATCACTGCCTGTCGCAGGATCAGGCAAGAATACTGCGGCAATGGTCTATCTGCATCAAGCTTTCATGGACTATCCAGCATGCAACGGCGACGCACATGCTCGCGTGCCGACCTCGAAAGGATACAGGATGGAACTCACGCAGGACTGGGACAAGACCTTCCCGAAAAGCGACAAGGTCGACCACCGCAAGGTCACCTTCTCCAACCGCTACGGCATCGAACTGGCCGGCGACCTCTACACCCCGAAGGGCGGTGGTCCCTTTGCCGCAATTGCGGTCAGCGGGCCCTTCGGTGCGGTGAAAGAGCAATCCTCCGGCCTGCACGCGCAGACCTTGGCCGAACGCGGCTTCGTCACCCTAGCCTTCGACGCCTCCTATACCGGCGAAAGCGGCGGTGAGCCCCGCAACCTGGCCTCGCCCGAGATCAACACCGAGGATTTCAGCGCCGCCGTCGACTTCCTGGGCCTGCTGCCCGGCGTCGACCGCGAACGCATCGGCATCCTGGGCATCTGCGGCTTCGGCGGCATGGGCCTGAACGCGGCCGCCGCCGACAAGCGGATCAAGGCCGTCGCCGCCACCACCATGTACGACATCAGCCGGATGATGGCGAAGGGCTACTTCGACAGCACCACGCCCGAGCAGCGGGCCGAGGCGCTGGACGGCCTGAGCCGTCAACGCTGGGCCGACGCCGAGGCCGGCGCCCCGGCCTATGGCCCCAACGGCCTGGAACTGAAGGGCGGCGAGCCGCAGTTCGTCGTGGAATACGCGGCCTATTACAAGGACGAGAAGCGCGGCTTCCACCCGCGATCCGTCAATTCCAATGCCTCCTGGACACTGACCACGCCGCTGTCCTTCATGAACATGCCGCTGCTGACCTATATCGACGAGATCGCGCCGCGCCCGATCCTGCTGGTCCACGGTTCCGCGGCGCATTCGCTCTACTTCAGTAAAACCGCCTATGAAAACGCGGCGGAACCGAAGGAACTGTTCATCGTGGAGGGCGCCACCCATACCGATCTCTACGACCAGATGGACAAGA
The DNA here is from genome assembly GCF_003053725.1 of Rhodovulum kholense. Lineage (GTDB taxonomy): Bacteria > Pseudomonadota > Alphaproteobacteria > Rhodobacterales > Rhodobacteraceae > Rhodovulum > Rhodovulum kholense. The sequence goes on along the minus strand of NZ_QAYC01000015.1, from coordinate 89,624 downwards.
TCCCCTTCGACAAGTTCGTCAGCTTCTTTTCAGAAACCCTGTGACGAACCGGCGGAGCCGCCTTCGGGTGGCTCCGCGATTCCATTTGGACATCGCGCAAATGAGCGAACACGAAACCCGACACGGACAGACGCCGCACGCGAAACTCGCCGGGATGATCCGGGGCTGGTCCGGCCCTGCCGAGGATGTCTCGACACCGATCGACGGGCTGAGCTTCTTTCAGCGCACCCGGCCGACCGAGCCCGATCTCTGTCTGGTCGAGCCTGCGCTGCTGGTCGTGGCCCAGGGGGCAAAGCAGATGTTCGTCGGCGGTGCGCCGCATCGCTACGACCCTTCGGGCTTTCTCATCACCTCGCTGGAAATTCCCGGACAGACGCAGATCATCGAGGCCAGCCCGGACACCCCCTGCCTGGGCCTCGTCCTGAAGCTCGACCAGCGGATTCTGGCCCGGATGGTGGCCCGCGACGTGACGCCGCCGCGCCGGCAGAGAGACCGCAGCAGCGTTGCCGTGGGAACCATGACGCCAAAGCTGATTGCCCCGCTCGAAAGACTGGTCGCGCTGCTTGACGAACCCGACGCACTCCCGTTCCTTGCCCCGCTGATCCTGCAGGAGATCCATTATCGTCTTCTGGTCAGCGATCAGGGCGCGCGCCTGTGGTCCTTCGTGGCCGCAGGCACCCCGAACCAGCGGATCCTGGCGCTGCTCAACTGGATGAAGCTGAACTATGCCAAGCCGCTTCGCGTGGAGGATCTGGCAGAGCGCGCGCAGATGAGCGCCTCGACCTTCCACCAGCATTTCCGCGAACTCACGACCATGAGCCCGCTGAAATACCAGAAGTGGCTCCGCCTCAACGAGGCGCGGCAGTTGATGCTCAACGATCACCTCGATGCGGCCAGCGCTTCCTATCGCGTGGGCTACGAAAGTCCGTCGCAATTCAGCCGGGAATACGCCCGCCTCTTCGGCAATCCCCCCAAGCGGGATATAGAGAAGCTGCGCCTCGATGTTGCAGACTAGGCGTTCGGTCCCGGCATCTGGTGGAGTGGGTTGGCGACGATTCTGTCCGGCTCCGAAGTGCAGACTTTGCAGGCATCGTGGGTCATGAGACCGCTTGGGGCTCTGAGCCCGCGCGCGACCTTATCGGCGGCCATGTATCGACCCGGCGGAATCTGGTCGGTCAAGCCGCCGATCTGAATGCCTCGACAGGCGTAGGCAAGGCAGGCGCCTGATGAGGGCGGCGGTTCGGCCTGTCCCTTTCGACATCCGGTATCCTCGGCCGCGATCTGCTTCGCAGCACGCCTCTGGTCGGCAGCTGCTGTCCAGAACCGCCCCGTATTTATCGGTGAGCAAGAAGCTCGAAGCATACCCGTGATGAGCAGGAAATCTTACAGCCCATCCTGCCCGGCCGAGCTGCGTGAGCGCGGCGTCCGGCTTTTCAGGGAACGCCGTGGCGAACACGCCGGCGATAACGCGGCCTATCGGGCGATTGCGCCGAAGCTCGGCTGGTCTTCGGACAGCCTGCGTGTCTGGTGCCAGGGCACCGAACGCGATGCCGGGGCCCGGCCTGACCAGCGCAGAGCGGGACCGGAGCGCGCCGTTGGAGCGCCGTTGGTCCGAGAGCGATGGCGAACGACCTGGAGCGCGAGGTCCGGGAGTTGCGGTCAGCCAACGAGAGTCTGACTGAGGAGGATCAGGAAAACGTCCGGGGGACGTTCTCCCCGACGAAGGCGAGCGCGTATATCGCCCAGGCGGACCTGGATAGCCGCGACGGGTGAGGAGATCCCGGTCGCGCTGGCACTGACAAGTGCCGATGCCCCGCAACGGGTGCGGGAGCCAGCCGCAGCGGCGTTATCTTGGGCGCTGTCTCGGGACGTATGGGGAACGAACGGCACCGATTTTGCACATGCAATCGGCGCCCGTTCACGCATCGTTCCGTTGCACGCCGCAAGAATATGCATGGCGGACCCTTTTGATACTTGCGGTTTTTTCCGGGGAAGCGTATTTGCGGCGGCGGGACACCCCTCCCCAACGAGGGGCGTATATCTGGAAGGATACCAGCGATGGTTACCGCTACCCCGGCAGCGCGCCCGGTCAATCCGCGTTTTTCGTCCGGCCCTTGCGCTAAACTCCCCAACTTCTCTGTCGACATGCTTGCGGACGCCGCTCTTGGCCGGTCGCACCGTGCCGCCATCGGCAAGGCCAAGCTGAAGGCCGCCATCGACACCACGCGCGAGATCCTCGGCGTGCCTGCCGACTATCGTATCGGGATCGTGCCCGCCTCGGATACCGGCGCCGTCGAGATGGCGATGTGGTCGATGCTGGGCGCTCGCGGAGTCGAGATGCTGGCCTGGGAAAGCTTCGGCGCGGGCTGGGTCACCGATGTCGTCAAGCAGCTGAAGCTCGACGCCACCGTGCGCGAGGCCCCCTATGGCGAGATCGTCGATTTCGCCGAGGTCGATTTCGACAAGGACGTGGTCTTCACCTGGAACGGCACCACCTCGGGCGTGCGCGTGGCGAATGGCGACGCGATCCCGGCTGACCGTGCGGGCCTGACGATCTGCGACGCGACCTCGGCCGCCTTCGCGATGGACCTGCCCTGGGACAAGCTCGATGTCGTGACCTTCTCCTGGCAGAAGGTGATGGGCGGCGAGGGCGCGCACGGGATGCTGATCCTGAGCCCGCGCGCGGTCGAACGGCTGGAAAGCTACAAGCCCGCCTGGCCGCTGCCGAAGATCTTCCGCCTGACCAAGGGCGGCAAGCTGATCGAGGGCATCTTTGTCGGCGAGACCATCAACACCCCGTCGATGATGGCGGTCGAGGACTACCTGGTGGCGCTCGACTGGGCGAAATCGATCGGCGGCCTGCCGAAGCTGATGGAGCGCTCGACCGCGAACTTCAGGGCGGTGCAGGACTTCGTCGATGCGAAACCCTGGATCGAGAACCTGGCGGCGGACCCTGCGACGCGGTCGAACACCAGCGTCTGCCTGAAATTCACCGACGCGCGGATCAAGGACGGTGCGGCCTTCGCCAAGGCCATCGTCAAGCGGCTGGAAAAGGAAGGCGTGGCCTTCGATATCGGGTCCTATCGCGATGCGCCCGCGGGTCTGCGGATCTGGTGCGGCGCCACGGTCGAGGCCGCCGATGTCGCGGCGCTGATGCCCTGGATCGAATGGGCCTTCGAGGCCGAGATCGAGGCGCAGACGGCCGCCGCCTGACGCGAATTTTCTGCGAAAATTCGTGGCCGGGCGATGCCCGTCCGGCCCATGCCCCCATTCCATGAGGAGTGCCCAAATGGCCCCCAAGGTTCTCGTTTCCGACAAGCTTTCCGAAACCGCCGTGCAGATCTTCCGTGACCGCGGCATCGATGTCGACTTCCTGCCCGACCTCGGCAAGGACAAGGACAAGCTGCTTGAGGCAATCGGCCAGTATGACGGCCTGGCCATCCGCTCGGCCACCAAGGTGACCGAAAAGATCCTCGAGGCTGCCACCAACCTCAAGGTCGTCGGCCGTGCCGGCATCGGCGTCGACAACGTCGACATCCCGGCCGCGTCCAAGAAGGGCGTGATCGTGATGAACACCCCCTTCGGCAACTCGATCACCACCGCCGAACATGCCATTGCGATGATGATGGCCGCCGCCCGGCAGATCCCCGAGGCCAACGCCTCGACCCATGCCGGCAAATGGGAGAAATCCCGCTTCATGGGGGTCGAGCTGACCGCCAAGACCCTTGGCCTGATCGGCTGCGGCAATATCGGGTCCATCGTCGCCGACCGTGCCATCGGCCTGAAGATGAAGGTTCTGGCCTACGACCCCTTCCTGTCGCAGGAACGTGCCGACAAGCTGGGCGTGACCAAGGTCGAGCTGGACGAGTTGCTGCCCAAGGCCGACTTCATCACGCTCCACGTGCCGATGACCGAGAAGACCGCCAACATCCTCTCGAAGGACGCGCTGGCCAAGACCAAGAAAGGCGTGCGCATCGTCAACTGCGCCCGCGGCGGTCTGGTCGACGAGGAGGCCCTGGCCGAGCTGCTGAAATCGGGTCATGTCGCGGCCGCGGCGTTCGACGTCTTCGCGGTCGAGCCCGCCAAGGAGAACATCCTGTTCAACCTGCCCAACGTCGTCTGCACGCCGCACCTGGGCGCGTCGACCACCGAGGCGCAGGAAAACGTGGCCCTTCAGGTCGCCGAGCAGATGTCGGACTACCTGATGACCGGCGCCGTCACCAACGCCATCAACATGCCCTCGATCACCGCCGAGGAAGCCAAGGTCATGGGACCCTGGATCAAGCTGGCCGGGCATGTCGGGTCCTTCATCGGGCAGATGACCGACGAGCCGATCAAGGCGATCAACATCCTTTATGACGGCGTCGCCTCCGACATGAACACCGCCGCCCTGAACGCCTCGGCCATCGCGGGCGTCCTGAAAGAGGTGATCGCCGAGGTGAACATGGTCTCGGCCCCGGTGATCGCCAAGGAACGCGGCATCGCGATCTCGACCACCACCCAGGGCAAGTCGGGCATCTTCGACGGTTACATCAAGATGACTGTCGTCACCGACAAGCGCGAACGCTCGATCGCGGGCACCGTCTTCTCGGACGGCAAGCCGCGCTTCATCCAGATCAAGGGCATCAACATCGATGCCGAGATCGGCGAGCACATGCTGTACACCACCAACCGGGACGTGCCCGGCATCATCGGCGCGCTCGGCGCGGCGATGGGCGCGCATGGGGTCAACATCGCGAACTTCACCCTTGGGCGGACAAAGGCCGGTGAGGATGCGATCGCGCTGATGTATCTGGACCAGCCGATGCCCGCACATGTAGTGGAAGAACTCGAGAAGACCGGGCTCTTCCAGCAGGTCCGCCCGCTGGAATTCGAGATCGCCTGAGATCGCGCCGGCCGGGCCGGATCGGTTTGAACGACAGGGAGGGCCTGCCGCGTGTCTGACGGCAGGCCCTTCGCTTTTTGAGGTCGAGAAAATGCTGAGAACCTATGCCATTGGCGATATCCACGGACAGCGCGCCCTGCTGGAAGCGGCGCATGCCCGCATTGTCGAGGATCGCGCGCGGACCGGCGATGCCGAGGCGCCGGTCGTCCATGTCGGCGACTATGTCGACCGCGGCCCCGACAGCTGCGGGGTTATCGAGTTTCTGCTGGACGGGCTCCGGCGCGGCGCTCCCTGGATCTGCCTGATGGGCAATCACGACCGCTGGATGCAGCATTTCCTGCTGCCGACCTGCGAACAGGAGCCGACGAACCCCGCCATGCACTGGCTCGAGGACGGCGTGGGCGGCCGGGCGACGCTGGCCTCTTACGGCGTCGATGCGGGCACGCACCGGATGATGCTGGACATTCACGCCGATGCCCGGGCGCAGATCCCGGCGGACCACATGTCCTTCCTCGACGACCTGCGGCCCTTCTACCGGCGCGGCGCGGCCTTCTTCTGCCATGCGGGGATACGGCCGGGCATTCCGCTGGACGCGCAGGACGTGACCGACCTGTTCTGGATCCGCAGCGAGTTTCACCGCGACACCCGCGACCACGGCGCCCTGATCGTGCATGGCCATACCCAGGTCGAGGCGGTCAAGAACTGCGGCAACCGGGTCAATCTGGACACCGGGGCGGGCTATGGCCGCGCCCTGTCGGCGGTCGTGATCGAGGGTCAGGATGTGTTCCTGCTGAGCCCGGAGGGCCGCGTGCGGATCGACCCGCTCGACTGCCGCGAGGCGGTCTGACCGGGCCGGGGCCGCTTTCGTCCGGCCGCCGCCCGGGGTAGAACCGCCGCCATGACCGAAATCGACCCTTCCAGCCTGCACGATCCGGGCGGCAAGACCCGCTGGGCGCTGCCGCCGGGCATGCGCGGCAGTGCCGTCTTTTCGCCCTGCGGACGCTACCGGACCCGGCTCGAACGCGACTGGACGCCCGAAGGCCAGCCCGCCCGGACCATCCTCTTCTGCGGCATGAACCCCTCGACCGCCGATGCGCTGGTGCAGGACAATACCTGCGCCAAGGAGACAAGGCGCGCCGCGGTGCTGGGCTTTACCCGCTATCTCAAGGGCAATGTGCTGGATTATCGGGTGACCAACCCCAAGGACTTGCCGAAGGATCCGGCCCTTGCCTGCAGCCCCGAGAACCTGCCCGCGATCCTTGCCATGGCCGCCGAAGCCGAGGTCGTGGTGATGGCCTATGGCCGGCTTCATCCTCGCTATGCCGGGGTGGTGGACGGCATCGTCGCCGCGCTGCGGGACAGCGGCCGGCCGCTGTTCTGTTTCGGCAAGAACCAGGACGGGTCGGCCAAGCACCCGCTGTATCTCAGAAACGACGCGCCGCTTTTGCCGTTCTGAGACCTAGCGCGCCAGCGACAGCACCTGACCGAAGGGCGCGCCGCCCGGCGGCACCTCGCCCGGCACCGCCCAGATCACCGGCAGGCCGCGCGGCGGTGGCGGGCCGAAGGGTCCCAGAAGGTCGGTCAGGATCACCACCGCCGAGGGGCCCAGCGCCAGCGCCTCTTCCATCACCGCGATGAAGGACGTCCCGCCCTCGCGCGAGAAGAGCACATCCGCGATGCGGCCCTCCCAGATGCCGCCGCCCATCACCTGATGGCCCTGCACCTTCGTGTCGAAGACCAGAACATGTGTCTCGGCCCCGGTGCGCTTGGAAATCCCCGCCACCTCGGCTGCGAACTTGGCCAGCAGGGTCGGTTCGACCGACCCGGAACTGTCGATGCCCACGACGATCCGGGGGATTTCGAGATCGCGGGTCCAGGCATATTCGAAGGCCGGAGAGGGCTCGCCCCGCGCCCGCGCGTCGCTGTCGCGCGCGATCCAGCGCCGGGCCGGGCGGGTGCTGCGGGGCTGGGGCTGCACCGTCACCGCCCGGGTCACCAAGGCGCGCAGATGCTGTTCCCAGGGGGTGTGAACCTCGGGCAGGTCGGCCAGCCGGTGGCCGAGCATGCCGATGCCGTGCCCGGCGATCCGCCCGGCCTCCATCGCACGGGCCACGCGCTGGCGCCACTCGGCATCGGCCTCGCTGCCCGCGCCCTGATCGCTGTCGGTGCCGCCAGTGTCGATATCGGGGGCAAAGCCCTGCTGGCGGCCATAGTCGCGCGCGGCCTCGGCGACAGCGCCCCCGGGCCGTGGCCGCGCCTCGCCGGTGCTGCCCTGCCCCTGGCCCTCGCCCGCCGCGCCGCCCGCGCGCATGCCACGGTCGCCGGCCTTGCCGCCTTGGGGCGCGTCGTCCTGCAAAAGCCGCAGATAAAGCCGTTCGGCATCGTAGCGGGTCACCGCCTCGTCGGCGCCCAGCTCTTCTCGGGCGGCAGTCTTCAGAAGCCCGGTCAGCCGCACCACGGGCCGGGGCAGGATGAAGCCCGACAGCATCAGCGTCTCGTTCACGATGGCATCGGTCGCGAGGTTGAAGAGGTCCTCGTCGAAGCGGTCGCCGAAGCGCAGATACATCGCCTGCGTCCGGGGCGCGTGGCGAAAGGCGACATGCAGGATGTGATGGGCCGCGACGCCGATCTGTTCAGGCAGGCTCAGGGCCTCGAAGGCGGGCCCGTAGCGAATCGCCGCGCCATCGGTCCAGGCCGGACCCTCGCGTGCATCGCTGTCGGCATGGGTGCACCACAGCGCCAGCGCCGCGAAGGCCGGGTCCTCTTCGGCCAGCTTCTGCAAGGCCCGGGTGGCCCGGGCCGAATGCCGCGACGGGATCACCTTACAGCCCCGCCGCCTTGCGCTCGGCCGCATAGCTTCGATAGGCCTCGTGCCCGAGGAACCGTTCGCCCAGCCCAAGGTCGAGCCCCTTGCGGATCAGCCCCTCGAAGCCGTAGGTGCAGAGCTCGCCCAGCGGCATCCGCTGAAACGCCTCTTCAGGGCGCTGGCGCGCCAGCTGCCGGATCTCGGCCATGCAGTCGATCACCGCATCGGCGTTGCGCGCGTCGAGAACCCCGATCAGCCCGTAGATCAGTGCGTTCAACCCGTGCATCGAGGCGGGATAGAGACCGATCCGGTCCTTCCGCGAGGCTTCGAGCATCTCCTGCACCTGGACCGTCGCGGCGATGTCGTCGGCGATCAGCGCAAATTCGGCGGCCACCGCGTCGCCCACCGTGCCCGCGATCAGCACGTTTCTGAGACGCCGCTCGGCCACCGCGCCCATGATCTGGCTGACCCGCTCCCAGCTGCGCGGCGTGGTCGCGATCAGCTGGCCCTCGGCCACGGCGCGCTCGGTCGTGTCCAGCAGGTCGGGGCGGGTCTTGATGAAGGCGACGACGGTCGCGTGAAGCCCCTTCGGCACCGCGTAATTGTCCAGCCAGTCGGTCGCCGCGGCCTGCACATGCAGGTGGATCAGCCGGTCCGACAGCGCGGTGTTCATCTGATAGGCAATGGCCCCGTCCTCGACGGTATTGCCCGCCGCCACGATGAAGACATTGCCGGGCAGCCGGTGCCGCCCCACCCGGCGTTCCTGCAACAGCCCGTAGACCGTCGGCTGCAGCATCGGCGAGGCGGCGGTGAGTTCGTCGAGAAACAGGATCGAGGGCTGCGCGGGGTCGTCGGGCAGGTCCTCGGGCCGGTACCATTTGGTCTTCTGCGCCTCGTGGTCGTAATAGGGCAGCCCGCGCAGGTCCTGCGGCTCGATGGTGGTCAGCCGAAGGTCGAAAAGCCGCGCGCCGATCTCGGCGGCCAGTTGCTCGATCACCTGGGTCTTGCCCACGCCGGGCCGCCCGTGAAGCATGTAGGAGGCCGTCATCTGCCCGGCCTGTTGTGCCTGCCATCCGGCGCGCAGAACCTCCAGCGCCTCGCCGGCCGATACGATCATCGCATTGACGCTCATTCGATCTCCTGTCTGCCTCCCTTGTCGGGCAAGGGCTTCCCTTGACCTAGGGCAGAGCGCGGCCGGATCACGCCCCCGGGGCTCACGCGGATGTGCACATTGCCGGTCCGGCCTTTGTGCCTATGTCACATCCCGGCGGGGGAGGGATCGCTATGCGATCCGGAAGAGATTTGCAAAGGACTGCCCGCATGCCCGATTCCAAGTTCGATTCCCGTCCGCTTCCCGTGCCCGCGGGGCGGTTGACCCGGCTGGCGCGGTTTGGCGGGCTTGCCTCGAACCTTGCCGGGGCGGCGGCGCTGAACGGCATGCAGCAGCTGGCCCAGGGGCACCGGCCGAAGGCGCGCGATCTGTTCCTCACGCCCTCGAACATGAAGAAGGTCGCCGACCAGCTGGCCCATATGCGCGGCGCAGCGATGAAGGTGGGCCAGCTCGTGTCGATGGATGCGGGCGACATGCTGCCGCCCGAACTGGCCGAGATCATGGCGCGGCTGAGGGCCGATGCCCATTACATGCCGGGCGGGCAGCTGAAACAGGTGCTGAACGCCAATTGGGGCGAGGGCTGGCTGAAACGCTTTGCCCGGTTCGACGTGCGCCCCATCGCGGCGGCCTCGATCGGGCAGGTGCACCGGGCCCAGACCAAGGACGGCCGCGATCTGGCCATCAAGGTGCAATATCCGGGCGTGCGCCGGTCGATCGACAGCGACGTGACCAATGTCGCCGCGCTGTTGCGCCTGTCGGGGGCGATGCCGAAACAGATGGACATCTCGCCGATGCTGGACGAGGCCCGGCGCCAGTTGCACGAAGAGGCCGATTACGACCGCGAGGGCCGCTATCTGCGCCGGTTTTACGACCTTCTGGCCGACGCGCCCGAATTCGCCGTGCCGCGCATGCACGAGGATCTGACGACCGAGAACGTGCTGGCAATGGATTTCGTCGAGGGCGTGGGCATCGAAACCCTGACCGAGGCGCCGCAGGCCGAACGCGACCGGGTGATGGGGCTTCTGGTCAGGCTTCTGTTCCGCGAGCTGTTCGACTTCCGGCTGATGCAGACCGACCCGAACTTCGCCAACTACCGCTATCAGCCCGATACCGGCCGCGTGGTCCTTCTGGATTTCGGCGCCTCGCGCGAATTTCCCGCCGAGATGACCGAGGCGTTCCGGGGCCTGATGCGGGCGGGGCTTGCGGGCGACCGCGAGGCAGTGCGGCAGGCGATCCTTCGGATCGGGTTCTTCGGCGAGGACACGGCCGCCCATCACCAGCAGCTGATGATCGACATGTTCGAGATGTCGATGGAGCCGCTCCGCCGCCCCGGCGCCTTCGATTTCGCGCAGAACGACGTGGCGCTACGGATGCGCGATGCCGGGATGGAGCTGGGTCAGGACCGCGACTTCTGGCACATCCCGCCGATGGATACGCTGTTCATGCAGCGCAAGTTCGGCGGCATGTACCTGTTGGCCAGCCGGTTGCGCGCGCGGATCGACCTGCGCGAGATCGTCGAGCCCTATGTCTAGTCAGCCCTTGACGAAAACCCGGTTCGGGTGCAGCTCGCCCGCCTTGTAGATGCCGACCGCCACCGCCTCGCCATCCAGCGAGGCCCAGGCCTCGTCGCCATATTCGACGTCGGAGGCCAGCACGATGCCGGGATTGCCGTTGCGCAGCTTGGTCGCGCCATCATGGGTCGTGCGCAGTTCCGGCAGATCGGCCAGCCCCTCTTCCAGCGGCCGCAGGTAGTCGTCGAGCGCGGGCGTGCGCGCCAGCTCCTCGACCAGATCGAGCGTCACCCCGTCCTCGGCCTCGAACGGCCCGGCCCAGACCCGGCGCAGGCTGACCACATGGCCATGGCAGCCCAGCGCCTGCCCCAGATCGCGGGCGATCGAACGCACATAGCCGCCCTTGCCGCAGATCATCTCCAGCACCGCGTGATCGGCATCCGGGCGCTCGACCATCTCGAGGCTTTCGACATAAAGCGGGCGGGCCGCGATCTCGACCTCCTCGCCCGCGCGGGCCAGCGCATAGGCGCGCTCGCCGTCGATCTTGACCGCCGAGAATTGCGGCGGCACCTGCTCGATATCGCCGACGAAGGCGGGCAGCGCGGCCGCGATCTCGTCATCCGACGGCCGCCTGTCCGAGGTCGCGATCACCTCGCCCTCGGCATCGTCGGTATTGGTCGCCGCGCCGAAGCGCACGGTGAAGCGGTAGGCCTTGAGCGCATCGGTCACGAAAGGCACGGTCTTGGTGGCCTCGCCCAGCGCCACGGCCAGAACCCCGGTCGCGGCCGGGTCGAGCGTGCCGGCATGGCCTGCCTTCTTCGCGTTGAAGGCCCAGCGGACCTTGTTGACGACGGCGGTCGAGGTCAGCCCGGCGGGCTTGTCCACGACCAGCCAGCCCGAAATGTCGCGTCCCTTGCGGCTGCGTCCCATATGCCTTGGCTCCTCCGCTGCGGTCTGAGCGACCCGGATGCATGTGCGAGGCCCGCCTGCTAGCGAAGCCGGGGCGTTCCGTCAATGCAGGGCAGGCGCAAGGCGAGGGGGCCGTCTACTCGGCGGCGGGCACAACGGCGCCGATGATCGGCCCCATCGGCAGCCCGGCATCGTTGCGGCCAAGATCCGGGGCATAAAGTTTCGACACCTTGCCGTCGAAGTAAAGCGCGTTCGGGGTCTTCAGCACGTCGCGGAAGAGCCGCCCGAATTCGTGGAAAGTGACCGGCGCGTCCGAGATCGCGAAGTGAAGCCGCCCCTCGGCATCGACGCCGACGCCGTTCCGCACATAGCGCGAGTCGCTGTCGGACAGGAACCGCGGGTGCAGCGCGCCGTCGATCACCAGCATCGGCCCCGATTGTGTCGCATAGCGGCACTCGGGCGGGTCGGCCAGATAGGCGCGGGTCTCGATCACCTCGGCCCGGCCGTCTTCAAGGCACAGCACCCCGTTGGGCAGCATCCCGAAATTGCCCGGCCCGGCCGCGGCCACGGCATGCATCTGCTGACGGCCGTCCTCGACATACAGCCCGACGGGGCGGCGGTCGGGATGGTACATCCCGGCATTCATCGCGAAAGCCAGGGTCTCGCCCCGCGCCGCCAGCGCCTGGTTCAACCGGCCGAAGCTGCCAAAGATCCCGCCCTGGTCGGTCTTCAGGAACAGCCGCAGGTCGTCGGTCGCCGGATCAGCGCTGCAGACGACATAACCGCGGTCCTCATGGGTCAGCGGATGGCAGGCGGGCTCTGCCGCGGCGGGCAGGGGAAGAAGGACGACCAGCAGGAAAAGGGCGGCCCTAATCCTCATCGCCATCGGGGGCGGCCAGGTCGCGGCGCACGGTCTCGTCGGCCAGAAGCCGCCGGGTCTCGTCCATCCGGTCGAAGGTTTCATCGAGGGTGAAGCGCAACTCGGGCGTGAATTTCAGCTGGGTCTTCTTGCCCACCACCCGGCGCAGCTCGCCCCGGTTGCGGCGGAGCGCGGCCAGCGCCTCTTCGGCGTGATCCCCGCCCAGCGGCAGCACGAAGGCGGTCGCGACCTTGAGATCGGGCGAGGTGCGGACCTCGCCCACGGTGATCGACATCCGGTTCAGGTCGGGGTCGTGCACGTCGCCGCGCGCCAGCACTTCCGAGAGGGTGCGGCGGATCAGCTCGCCGACGCGCAGCTGTCTTTGGGACGGGGCAGAAGATCTGGACATGGGCTGCATCTAGGCCACCCGGCGGGCTTTGCCAAGCGGGGCTTTGCGCGCGCCCGCCCATGGGCTACATCGGGCCCATTCAGGTCGAAGGAGCAAGTGCGATGGACAGCCTGCCGGGCATCGTGGTGATGGGCGCCTCGGGGCGCATGGGTCAGATGCTGATCGGGGCCGTGCTGAACAGCGAAAAGGCCCGGCTGGCGGGCTGCGTCGAACGGCCCGGCCATCCCTGGATCGGCCGCGACGTGGGCGAGGCGATGGGCGGCCCGGCGGTCGGCGTGAAGGTCACCGACGACGCGCTGGCGGTGATCGCCCAGGCCCAGGCGGTGATCGACTTCACCACGCCCGAGGCCACGGTCGCGACCGCCACCCTGACCGCGCAGGCCCGCGCGGTGCATGTGATCGGCACCACCGGGCTTGCGCCCGAGCATCTGCAGAAGATCAAGGCCGCCGCCCGCCATGCGGTGATCGTGCGCGCCGGAAACATGAGCCTCGGCGTCAATCTGCTGGTGCAGCTGACCCGGCGGGTTGCCGCCGCGCTTGACGAGGATTTCGACATCGAGATCGTCGAGGCGCATCACCGCCACAAGGTCGACGCCCCCTCGGGCACCGCGCTGATGCTGGGTCAGGCCGCGGCGGAAGGCCGGCGCATCGGGCTGGACGAGTGCTCGGAACGCGGCCGGGACGGCATCACCGGCGAACGCGCGAAAGGGGCCATCGGCTTTTCGGCGATTCGCGGCGGCGACATCGTGGGCGAACATGACGTGATCTTCGCGGGCCTCGGCGAGCGGATCGTGTTGCGCCATGTCGCGACCGACCGCCGGATCTTCGCCCGCGGCGCGCTGAGGGCTGCGCTCTGGGGTCAGGACCAGAAGCCCGGCGAATACGACATGCTCGACGTGCTGGGGCTATAGGCCCCGGCCGTAACGGCCAGGGCGACCCGCCGCCTGAAACCGCTGGGGAAATGCCCTCATGTGCCGGGACCTGCGCATGCGGCCGGGATTGCCCGAGTTGCGCAGCTTGCCGGGCACGGGCCACTCCCCAAGGAAAGCCTTCGCCCGGATGTCCCGTCCGACACAGGTTTTGTCTAACCGGACTCCGTTCGATAGAACCCTCTGAACATTGCACAGGCTCGTCCTGCGCTTTGTGCCGGGACCTTTGATATGACGGAGCTGGAATGAGAGGACTAGAGCGGATCGTACGGGCCTACCGCCATTGGCATCTCAGTGTCGCCGTGGCAGGGAACCTGCTGTTTCTGGTGGGCTCCGTTCTCTTTCTGCCGACGCTTTCAAGCTGGAAAACCGTGGCGGTGTGGATGTTCATCGTCGGATCGTTCCTCATGCTGATCGGCGCCTTCGGAGAAGTCGCGAAGGCCATTTACGAGAAACATGATCGCGACAAAGAAACATGATCGCGACAAAGGGTAAGCGACACGGCCGTCCGTGACGGCCCTGCCCCGCTTGTCGGAATGAAGCGGCGCCCGACCGCGTCCAGGATCTGATCTGCCGCCTGTGCGGCCCCGCATGCCCCCCCCGGGCCGCGACACGGCAGGTTCAGAAGTCGATGGCGATACCCTTCTTCTCCCAGTCGCCATAGCGGACCGGATCGGGGCCGTCTCGGCCGCCCAGCTCGACGGGCCGGGCCTTTTCGGCGGCTTCGGCGGCCTTGCGCCGCTCGGCAGCCTCGGCCAGCGCGCGCTGCGCGGCGGGCGGCAGATCCTTGCGGGGGGTGTCTTCAGCGTCGTCGGACATCGGGCGCCTCCTTGCCGGTTGCGGTCCGGTGATATACCGGGGGCGCGGCAAGGAGCAAGCGGGGGCCGGGATGGACGAGCCACGGGAACGCGGGACCGAACGCGCACGGGCGGCGGCGCTGGATCTGATCCGCGCGGTGCTGGAAGACCGGCGGCTGATGGCCGAACTGGCCGGGTCCGACGGCCCGCTGGACCCGCTTGAGCCCTCTGACCGCGCCCGCGCCCAGCGGCTGGCGGTCTCGACGCTGCGGCATATGGGCCGCGCCGATGCGGTGCTGAAACCCTTCCTGCGCCGCCCCCCGCCGCCCCCGGTCCACGCCATCCTCAGGCTCGCGACGGTCGAGATGCTGGAAGGCGGCGCCGCGGCCCATGGCGCGGTCAACGCGGCCGTGGCGCTGGCCCGGGCCGACCGCAGGACCGAGGCGCTGGCAGGCCTCGTCAACGCGGTGCTGCGCAAGGTGGCCGATCTGCCCGCCAGCGACTGGCAGGCGCTGCCGCCGCCGCGTCTGCCGGGCTGGCTGCGCGGACGGCTCGACAGCGCCTGGGGGCGGGCGGCCGTGGTCGGCATCGAGGCGGCCCATGCCGCGGGCGCGCCGCTCGATCTGACGCCGAAGGACGGCGATGCCCTGGCTCTGGCCGAGGCCACGGGCGGTGTGGCGCTGCCGACCGGGTCGGTCCGGATCGCGGGGTCGGTGCAGGTCTCGGCGCTGCCGGGCTATGGCGAGGGCATCTGGTGGGTGCAGGACGCGGCCGCCTCCCTGCCCGCGCGGCTTTTGGCGGCGCGCCCGGGCGAACGGGTTCTGGACCTGTGCGCCGCGCCGGGCGGCAAGACGATGCAGATGGCGGCGGCGGGCGCTGCGGTCACCGCGATTGATATCTCAGAGCAGCGGATGGCGCGGGTCGAGGAAAACCTGGCCCGCACGGACCTGACGGCCGAGCTGGTCGTCGCCGATGCGCTGGACTGGGAAAGCGACGCGCGGTTCGACGCGATCCTGCTGGATGCGCCCTGTTCGGCCACCGGCACGATCCGGCGCCATCCCGATCTGCCCTTCGCCAAGGATGGCGCGTCGGTCAAACCGCTTTTCCCGCTGCAATCGGCGCTGATCGACCGGGCGCTCGGGCTGCTGGCGCCGGGCGGGCGGCTGATCTTCTGCACCTGTTCGCTTTTGCCCGAGGAAGGCGAGGCGCAACTGGCCGCGGCGCTGGACCGGCACCCGGATCTGACCCCCGTCGCCTTCGACGCGCCGTGGATCGAGCCCGGCTGGCGCACCGCCCATGAGGCGCTGCGGCTCAGGCCCGATTTCTGGGCCGAGTGCGGCGGCATGGACGGGTTCTTCATCGCCGGGCTGCGCAAACCCGCCTGATCCCTGCCCGAAACCGGGCACAATTCTCCGGTGACACCCGTTGACCGGCCCGGTATGGTCCGGCGGCAGGCAAGAGCCCGACAGAACGAAGCCCGACCATGGCAGGCCCGACCGATACCGAGTTCCCGCCCGTCCGGCGCGGCGCGTGGAGCAACCGTTTCCACGCCCGGCTGAGTGCGCTTGGCCAGCCGGTCCTGCGCCTGGTGCTGCAGCCCGAGCCTCGGTCCGTCGGCAGTTTCGCCCGGGGGCGGCAGCTGTGCTCGGGCCGGTTCCTGTTTGACGGCGGCGCGGTCGAGGCACCGGGCACCGGGATCTGGGACGTCGCCAGCCCCGGCGCGCGGTTCGAGGCCGACCGGCAGGGCTTTGCCTGGCTCGACGATCTGGCGGCGGCGGCCGACGGCAAGGCGCGGACCGCGGCCCAGGACTGGACGCTGGGCTGGATCGAGCGGTTCGGGCGCGGCGGCGGGCCGGGCTGGACGCCCGAACTGGCCGGGCGCCGGACCATCCGGCTGATCCATCATGCGCGATTCATCGAGGCGGGGCTGGACGAGGCCCAGCGCGCGCGCCTGCATCTGGCGCTGGCGCGGCAGACCGCGTTTCTGGCGCGGCGCTGGCGCAACGCGCCGCCCGGCCTTGCGCGGTTCGAGGCGCTGGCCGGTCTGATCTACGGCGCGCTCTGCCTCGAGGGGATGGGGCGGCACCTGCCCAAGGCGCTGGCCGCCCTTGACCGCGCCTGCGACACCGACATCGCCGATGACGGGGCGCTGGCCACCCGCAATCCCGAAGAGCTGCTGGAGGTGCTGACGCTTCTGGGCTGGACCGAGGCGGCGCTGGCGCTGGCCAAGCGCCCGGCCTGGCAGGGGCACCGCGCGGCGATCCAGCGGATTGCGCCGGTGCTGCGCGCGCTGCGCCATGCCGATGGCGGGCTCGCGCGGTTTCACGGCGGCGGGCGCGGGCCGGAAGGGCGGCTCGATCAGGCGCTGGCGGCGGCGGGGGTCAAGCCGCGCGCGCTGAGGGGGCTGGCCATGGGCTATGCGCGGCTTGCCTCGGGGCGGACGACGGTCATCGTCGATGCCGCGCCGCCGCCCGCGGGCCCGGCCTCGGCCGAGGCCCATGCCTCGACGCTGGCCTTCGAGCTGACCTCGGGGCGGCGGCCGGTGATCGTCAATTGCGGCGCGGGGGGGGCCTTTGGCCCAAGCTGGCGGATGGCCGGGCGCGCGACGCGGTCGCATTCGACGCTGGCGATCGAGGGATTTTCCTCGTCGCGGCTTGCGCCCCGGCGGCGCAGAAGGCCGCAGCTTCTGACAGAGATCCCGGGCCCGGTCGAATGGCGGGCCGAGACCGGGCAGGCCGGGCATGCGCTGACCGCCTGGCATGACGGCTATTCGGTGACCCACGGGCTGACCCATGTGCGCCAGCTGAACCTCGCCTATGACGGGCGGGCGCTGTCGGGCGAGGACACGCTGGCGGCCTTCACCCCCGAGGAACACGCGGCCTTCGAGCGCGCGCTGGCACGCTCGGACGGCGAGGGCATCGCCTTCTCGATCCATTTCCACCTGCATCCCGAAATCGACGCGGCGCTGGATCTGGGCGGCTCGGCGGTGTCGCTGGCCCCCAAGAGCGGCGAGATCTGGGTGTTTCGCCACGATGGCGCAGCGACCTTGTCGCTGGCGCCCAGCGTCTATCTGGAAACGGGCCGGCCCGAGGCGCGCGCGAGCCAGGAAATCGTGCTGTCGGCGCGGGTGACTGATGCGGCCTGCGTCGTCGGCTGGACGCTGGCCAAGGCCCATGAAGGCGCGCAGGCCCCGCGGGACCTTGAGCGCGAGGACGAATTCGACGATACAGCAGCCCCCTGGACTCGCCCCCATTCAATGACGAAGGACTGATCCGATGACCGATCTCGTGCCCGTGCGCCGCGCGCTCCTTTCCGTATCCGACAAGACCGGGCTTGCCGATCTGGGCCGGTCGCTGGCCGCCCGGGGGGTCGAACTCTTGTCGACCGGCGGCACCGCCAAGGCGCTTCGCGAGGCGGGGCTGGAGGTCAAGGACGTGTCCGAGGTCACCGGCTTTCCCGAAATGATGGACGGCCGGGTCAAGACGCTGCATCCGATGGTGCATGGCGGGCTGCTGGCGCTGCGCGACAACGAGGCCCATGTGATGGCCATGGAAGAGCACGGCATCGGCCCGATCGATCTGCTGGTCGTGAACCTCTACCCGTTCGAGGCGACCGTCGCCAAGGGCGCCGAGTATGACGACTGCATCGAGAATATCGACATCGGCGGCCCGGCGATGATCCGCGCGGCGGCCAAGAACCACGCATTCGTCAACGTCGTGGTCGATACCGAGGATTACGCGCGGCTGCTGGGCGAACTTGACCGCCATGACGGCGCGACCTGCCTGAAGTTCCGCAAGAAGCTGGCGCAGATCGCCTATGCCCGGACCGGCGCCTACGATGCCGCCGTCTCGACCTGGATGGCGAAGGCGCTGGGCGACACCCAGCCGCGCCGCCGCGTCTTTGCCGGCGCGCTGGCCCAGGGGCTGCGCTATGGCGAGAACCCGCACCAAGAGGCCGCCTTCTACATCGACGGATCGGACCGGCCCGGCGTTGCCACCGCCAAGCAATGGCAGGGCAAGGAGCTGAGCTATAACAACATCAACGACACTGATGCGGCCTTCGAGCTGGTCAGCGAGTTCCTGCCCGCGACCGGCCCGGCCTGCGCGATCATCAAGCACGCCAACCCCTGCGGCGTCGCGCGCGGCGAGACGCTTGAACAGGCCTACCGGCGCGCCTTCGACTGCGACCGCACCTCGGCCTTCGGCGGCATCGTCGCGCTGAACATGAAGCTCGACGAGCCGACCGCCAGGGCGATCAGCGAGATCTTCACCGAGGTGGTGATCGCGCCCGCTGCCGACGACGCGGCGAAAGAGATCTTCGCCGCCAAGAAGAACCTGCGGCTGCTGACGACCGGCGGGCTGGCCAACCCGGCTGCCGCCGCGCTGACCTACCGGCAGGTTTCGGGCGGGTTCCTGGTGCAGGACAAGGACAATGGCCGGATCGAGGCCTCGGACCTGAAGGTGGTCACGAAACGCGCGCCGACCGAGGCCGAGATCGCCGACATGCTGTTCGCCTGGACCGTGGCCAAGCACGTCAAGTCGAACGCCATCGTCTATGTCAAGGACGGCGCGACCGTCGGCGTCGGCGCGGGCCAGATGAGCCGGGTCGATTCCTGCCGCATCGCCGCGCGCAAGGCCCAGGACATGGCCGAGGCGCTGGGCCTTTCCGAGCCGCTGACCAAGGGCTGCGCGGTGGCGTCCGACGCCTTCTTCCCCTTCTCCGACGGCCTGCTGGCCGCGGTCGAGGCGGGCGCGACGGCGGTGATCCAGCCCGGCGGGTCGATCCGCGACGAGGACGTGATCGCGGCGGCCGACGAGGCGGGGCTGGCCATGGTCCTGACCGGCATGCGCCACTTCCGGCACTGAGCGATGCGGCGGCTCGGGATCGTCGCGGCGCTGGTCTTCCTGCTTGACCAGGCCAGCAAGGTCTTTGTGGTGTTCCACATGGGCCTTGCGCTCGATCAGCGCATCGACGTCTGGCCGCCCTATCTGACCTTCCGGATGGCCTGGAACCAAGGGGTCAATTTCGGGTTTTTCGCCCATGACGCCGATCTGGCCCGCTGGCTGCTGATCGGGGTGTCGCTGGCAATCTCGGCGGGCGTTGCCATCTGGATGGCGCGCGGGCGGCATCGCCCGGCGGCGCTGGTCTCGGCCGGGCTGCTGATCGGCGGCGCTTTGGGAAATGCGCTGGACCGGGTGCTGTACGGGGCGGTGGCCGACTTCCTGAACATGTCCTGTTGCGGCATCGACAATCCCTATGCTTTCAATGTCGCCGATGTCGCGATCTTCGCGGGCGCGCTGGGGCTGGTGCTTTATACCGGGAAGGACAAGACCCCGTGACGCGCCCTGCAAGCTGCGTTAAAGAGGGCCAGATCGGACGAAGGGGACTGCGCATGCGATCGGCACGGATACTGGTTCTTGGGGCGGCCATGGCGGCTGCCTTGTCGGGCTGCAGCCGTGGCGACGACTATCAGCCCAAGCTGATGCATCTGCGCGGCGCCGAGCGCGGGCCCGACGAATTCTCGGTCGTGCCGAACAAACCGCTGGAAATGCCCCAGGACGTGGCGAGCCTGCCCGCGCCGACGCCGGGCGGCGCGAATCTGGTCGATCCGACGCCCGAGGCCGACGCCATCGCCGCGCTGGGCGGCAATGCGGCGCGCGGAACGGGCGGAGATCCGGGCCTGATGGCGCAGGTCGGCCGGTTCGGGGTCGATCCCTCGATCCGCCAGACGCTGGCGCAGGAAGACCTCGAATACCGCCGCAAGCATGACGGCCGCCTGCTGGAACGCTGGTTCAACGTGACCGTCTATTACAAGGCCTACAGCCGTCAGGCGCTGAACCAGTACGAGGAACTGGAACGCTGGCGCGCGCGCGGCGTGCGCAATGTCAGCGCGCCCCCCGAAGGTCTGAAATGACAGGGCGGCCATAGCGTCCGCTCACATCTGCGTGGCGCCGGTTGCAAACCCCGGGCGCCGCGGTAGCTTGCCTCATGCCGCCTGACCCGAGGAGAGACAAGCGATGATGCCGATCCGGCTGGCCCTTCTGGCCCTGATCGCCATGGCCGGGGCTGCCCGCGCCGAGAAGGTGACCGATTTCACCCTGCCAAACGGGATGGAGGTTGTGGTGGTCGAGGATCACCGCGCCCCGGTCGTGGTGCAGATGGTCTGGTACAAGGTCGGCGCCGCCGACGAACCGGCCGGCAAGTCCGGGATCGCCCATTTCCTGGAACACCTGATGTTCAAGGGCACCGACACGGTCGGATCGGGCGAATTCTCGAAGATCGTCGAGGAAAACGGCGGGTCCGACAATGCCTTCACCTCGTGGGACTACACCTCGTATTTCCAGCGCGTGGCCGCCGACCGGCTGGATCTGATGATGAAGCTCGAGGCCGACCGGATGACCGGGCTGAAGCTGTCGGAAGACGATGTCGCGACCGAGCGCAACGTGATCCTCGAGGAACGCAACCAGCGCACCGAGAATGACCCGGGCGCGCTCTTTTCCGAACAGCGCAACGCCGCGCAATACCTCAACCACCCCTACGGCATTCCGATCATCGGCTGGCGCCACGAGATGGAGGGGCTGAGCCGGGCCGATGCGCTGGCCTATTACCGCACCTATTACGCGCCGAACAACGCGGTGCTGGTGGTCGCGGGCGATGTCGAGCCCGACGCGGTCAGGGCGATGGCCGAGGCCCATTACGGCCCGCTGGCCCCGTCGGAAACGCTGCCGCCGCGCCTGCGCCCGCAAGAGCCGCCGCAACTGGCCGCCCGGCATCTGACCTTTGAGGACCCGCGCGTCGCCCAGCCCTACGTGATCCGCACCTATCTGGCGCCCGAACGCGCCCCGGGCGATCAGAAACAGGCCGCTGCCCTGACCTATCTGGCCGAGATCCTCGGCGGCTCGGGCACCAATTCGGTGCTCAGCGACAAGCTGCAATTCGACAGCCGCACCGCGATCTACAGCTCGGCCTTCTATGACGGGCTGTCGCTCGACAAGACCACTTTCGGGTTTGTCGTGGTGCCCGCCGAGGGCGTCTCGCTGGGCGAGGCCGAGGCCGGGCTCGACAAGGCTTTGACCGAGTTCCTCGATCAGGGCGTCGATCCGGCCCTGTTCGAAAGCATCAAGACCCAGCTGCGCGCCTCGGAAATCTATGCCCGCGACAATATCCAGGGGCTGGCCCGGCGCTATGGCGCGGCGCTGGCGGTGGGGATGAGCGTCGAGGATGTGCAATCCTGGCCCGAGATCCTGCAGGAGGTCACGCCCGAGGACGTGATGGCGGCCGCACACGCCGTGCTGGACCCGCGCGCCTCGGTCACCGGCTGGCTCGAAACCCCGCCGGGGGTCGCGCCGTCCGACGCACCCACGGCGATTCCCACGGGCTCGCAGGAGGTGACCCAATGATCCGCGCCGTCTTCAGCAGCTTCGCCTTCGTCCTTCTCGCAGCCCTGCCCTTGCGGGCCGAGGTCGAGATCCAGGAGGTCACCTCGCCCGGCGGCATCCATGCCTGGCTGGTCGAAAGCCACGAGGTGCCCTTCGTCTCGGTCGAGATCCGGTTTCAGGGCGGGGCGAGCCTCGACGCGCCGGGCAAGCGCGGCGCCATCAACCTGATGACCGGTCTGCTTGAGGAAGGGGCGGGCGAGATGGATGCCCGTGCCTTTGCCCGCGAACGCGATGCGCTGGCGGCCAGTTACCGCTTTGACGTGAGTTCGGATTCGCTGGCGATCTCGGCCCGGATGCTGACCGAGAACCGCGACGAGGCGGTCGGGCTGCTGCGCCAGGCGCTGGTGGCGCCCCGCTTCGATCAGGATGCCATCGACCGGGTGCGCGCCCAGGTGATCTCGGGCATCCGGTCGGACGCGACCGATCCCAATGCCATCGCGGGCCAGACCTTCGACCGGATCGCCTTCGGCGACCACCCCTATGCCACCCCGATCAGCGGCACCGAGGACAGCGTGAATGCCCTGACCCGCGACGATCTGATTGCGGCCCGCGACCGGGTGATCGCCCGCGACCGGCTGTATGTGGCCGCCGCCGGCGACATCTCGGCCGAGGATCTGGGCAAAATGCTCGATACGCTTCTCGGCGATCTGCCCGAAACCGGTGCGCCGATGCCCGGACCCGCGCCGCTGAACCTTGCGGGCGGGGTGAACGTTGTGCCCTTCGACACGCCGCAATCGGTGGCGGTGTTCGGCCAGCGCGGGCTTGAACGCGACGATCCCGATTTCTTCGCGGCCTTCGTGATGAACCAGATCCTCGGCGGCGGCGGCTTCGGCGCCCGTCTGATGGAAGAGGTCCGGGTCAAGCGCGGGCTGACCTACGGCGTCTATTCCTACCTGATGCCGATGGATCATGCGGCGCTGATCATGGGGCAGGTCGCCTCGGGCAATGACAAGATCGCCGAGGCGGTCCAGGTGATCCGGGACGAATGGGCGCGCATGGCCGAGCAAGGCGCGACCGAAGACGAACTCGACAAGGTCAAGACCTACCTGACCGGCGCCTATCCGCTGCGCTTCGACGGCAACGGGCCCATCGCCCGCATCCTCGTCGGCATGCAGATGGAGGGGCTGACGCCCGATTACGTCAAGACCCGGAACGACAAGATCCGCGCCGTGACGCTCGACGACGTGCGCCGGGTGGCGGCCGAATGGCTTGACCCGGCGCATCTGCAATTCGTCGTGGTGGGCCAGCCGCAGGGTCTGGAAACCACCAACTGACCCCATGGTCGAATCGGCGGGGGGCGTGCTAGAAATTGTGGCATGACCTCCCCCGCCCCCAACATTCGCCAAGATCCCCCAAGAATTCGTCAGCTTGACGAGGCGGCCATCAACCGCATTGCCGCGGGCGAGGTGGTCGAACGGCCCGCTTCGGCGGTGAAGGAACTGGTCGAGAACGCCATAGATGCGGGCGCGCGGCGGATCGAGGTCGCCTATGCCCAGGGCGGCAAGGGGCTGATCCGCGTCACCGACGACGGCTGGGGCATGGCGCCCGAGGATCTGCCGCTGGCCCTGTCGCGCCATGCCACGTCGAAAATCGACGGCTCGGACCTTCTGGATATCCGCAGTTTCGGCTTTCGTGGCGAGGCGCTGCCCTCGCTGGGGGCGGTCGGGCGGCTGACCATCACCTCGCGCCGCGACGGCGCCGAGGCCGCGCGGATCGTGGTCACCGGCGGCGCGGCCGGGCCGGTGACACCGGCGGCGCTGAACCGGGGCACCGTGGTCGAACTGCGCGATCTTTTCTTCGCGACGCCCGCGCGGCTGAAATTCCTGCGCAGCGACCGGGCCGAGGCGCAGGCCATCTCTGATGTGGTGAAACGGCTGGCGCTGGCCGAGCCCTTCATCGGCTTTTCGCTGCGCGACATGTCGGACGGCGGCGAGGGCCGCGTGATCTTCCGCGCCGATGCGCAGACGGGCGATCTGTTCGACGCGCTTTATGGCCGGGTCGTCGCGGTGATGGGCCGCGACTTCGCCGAGAACGCGCTCAAGATCGAGGCCGAGCGCGAAGGCTTCGGCCTGACCGGCTTCGCCGCCCTGCCGACCTATTCGCGCGGTGCGGCGGTCGCGCAGTTCTTCTTCGTCAACGGGCGTCCGGTCCGCGACAAGCAACTGATCGGGGCGCTGAGGGCCGCCTATATGGACGTGCTCAGCCGCGACCGGCATCCGGCGGCGGCGCTGTTCATCGATTGCGACCCGCATCTGGTCGATGTCAACGTCCACCCCGCCAAGGCCGAGGTCCGCTTTCGCGAGCCGGGCATCGTGCGCGGGCTGATCGTCTCGGCGCTGCGCCATGCGCTGGCCGGGGCCGGGCACCGCGCCTCGAGCACGGTGGCGGGCGCGACGCTGGGCGCGATGCGGCCCGAACCGCCCGGCCCGCCGCGGGTCTACCAGATGGACCGGCCCTCGCCCCGCGCGCTGAGCCTGTCCTTTGCCGTGCAGGCGCCGCTCACGCCGCCGGCCCTGTCCGGAGTCCCGTCCGAGGCGCCATTGGCCCAGGGCTTCGCCGATCCCTCGGCCCGGTTCGAGACCGTCGCGCCCGCGCCCGAGGCCGAGGCTCTGCCCCTTGGCGCCGCCCGGGCGCAGCTGCATGAGAACTACATCATCGCCCAGACCGAGCGCGGCATGATCATCGTCGATCAGCATGCCGCCCATGAGCGACTGGTTTACGAGAAGCTGAAACGCCAGATGGCCGAGCGGGGCGTCGCGGCGCAGGCACTGCTGATCCCCGAGATCGTCGATCTGTCCGAGGGCGACATCGCCCGGCTGATGGAGCACGAGGCCGACCTGACCCGCATGGGCCTGACGGTCGAGCCCTTCGGCCCCGGCGCCATCGCGGTGCGCGAGACGCCCGCGTTGCTGGGCGAGGTCGATGCCGGGGCGCTGATCCGCGACATCCTCGACGAACTGGCCGATCTGGGCGACAGCCAGACCCTGCAGGCGCGGCTCGATGCGATCCTCAGCCGGGTGGCCTGCCACGGCTCGATCCGGTCGGGACGGCGGATGCGCGCCGACGAGATGAATGCGCTGCTGCGCGAGATGGAGGCGACGCCGTTGTCGGGCCAGTGCAACCACGGCCGCCCGACCTATGTCGAGCTGAAGCTTTCCGATATCGAGCGGCTGTTCGGGCGCACATGATCGAGGTCTTCGGCACGGCCTATGCCTGGGATGACCCCGTCGTACTGGCGGCGGCCGGGGCTGCGGCGCTTATCCTTCTGGTGCTGGGGCTTCTGATCGCGGCGGTGCGCCGGGCCGGGCGGTCGGCCGAGATGGCCGCACCGCTGATCTACCAGATGGACCGGCTGGCGCGGCGGGTCGATCAGCTGGGCGAGGGACAGCAGCGGCTGGCGGGCGGGCTGACCCATGTGTCGGAGGCGCAGGCGGCGGCGCAGGCCAACATGCTGCGGCTGATGGAAAGCCGTCTGGCCGCGGTCACCGAGCAGATGAACCGCAATCTCGAAGGCGCCTCGCGCCGCACCGCGCTGTCGCTGGGCGAGTTGCAGGAACGTCTGTCCACCATCGACCGGGCGCAGGAGAATATCGAGAAGCTGTCGGGCAATGTGCTATCCTTGCAGGACATCCTGTCGAACAAGCAGACAAGGGGCGCCTTCGGCGAGATCCAGCTGGCCGATATCGTCGGCAAGGCGCTGCCCAAGGACAGCTATGTGCTGCAAGCGACGCTGTCGAACGGCAAGCGGGCCGATTGCCTGATCCGGCTGCCGAAGCCGCCCGGACCCATCGTGGTCGATTCGAAGTTTCCGCTGGAAGCCTACGAGGCGCTGCGCCGGGCCGAAACCCAATGGGACCGGCAAGAGGCCGCGCGCGCCTTCCGCACCGCCGTTCGGACCCATATCCGGGCAATCTCGCAGAAATACATCGTCGCCGAAGAGACTGCCGACGGTGCGCTGATGTTCCTGCCCTCCGAGGCGGTCTATGCGGAACTGCACGCCAATTTCCCCGATCTGGTGCGCGAAAGCTTCGAGGCGCGGGTCTGGATCGTGTCGCCCACCACCTGCATGGCGACGCTGAACACGATGCGGGCGATCCTCAAGGATGCGCGGATGCGCGATCAGGCCGGCGCCATCCGGCGCACACTGCGCCAGTTGCATCGCGATGTCGAACTGGTGGCGGAACGGGTTGACCGGCTGACCACCCATTTCGGTCAGGCCCGCGCCGATCTGGAAGGCATCGGCGTCGCCGCCGAGCGCGCGGGCAAACGCGCGGCCAAGCTCGACAATCTCGATTTCGAGGAACTGGGGGCCGATCAGGACGAGATGATGCCGCCCCTGCCCCGGCCCGCCGAATAGGGCGGCGGCTCAGATCCCGATGAAAGGCTGCGCCAGACGCGGCAGCAGGCCGTGGAATTTCAGCGGCGCGTCGGTCGCAGCCAGACAGATGCAGTCGGGACCCGGCGCCGCGACGGGGGTGTGGTCGAGGTCTTCGCCCGCAACCTCGACATCGCCGCGCCCATAGCGGCCGCCCGCATCCTCGAAGGCGCCCTGCAGCACCAGCGTCAGTTCCATCCCGCCATGGCCGTGATCGGGCATCGCCATGCCTGCGGGGATATACAGCAGCCGCACGGTCGCGTCCCGGGCCGTGGGCAGAACCGCCTGCCGCACCCCGCCGCCCAGCGCGCGCCATTGCACCGTATCCGCATCGCCGCCGACATAGTCGCGCAGTGGCATCGGGAAGACGGGGGCGGCCGGTTCGGGCGCCGCGATGCGCGCCTCCTCGGGCATGTCGGCAATCAGCCGGAGCGTCGCGGCCAGGCTGTCCTCGGCCATGGCAACGCCCGGGTCCGCGTCTTCAAGCACCGCGCCGCCCACCGCCTCGTATCCGGCCAGCCGGGCCCGACACTCGTCGCACAGCGACACATGGGTCGCGACGACCAGCCCGAAGGCTTCGGGCAGGCTGCCCGAGGCATGGGCCATCAGAAGATCGTCGGTCAGGTGGTGGATGATGGGCGTCGTCATGGGTCCGGTCGCATCCTCATGTCATCTCCTGGCGCAAGCGTTCCAGCGCCAGCCGTATCCTCGATTTGATCGTGCCAAGCGGCAGGCCGGTCTCGGCTGCGATCTCGCGATGCGAGAGCTCGCCGAAATAGGCCCGTTCGATCAGCACCCTCTGGGCCTCGGGCAACGCCTGAAGGGCGCGCCCGAGCTGTTCGCTCTCCTGTTGCAGTGCCAGTGTCTCGGCCTGGTCGGGCTCGTGTTCCGGGCCCCAGGTCAGATCCTCGGGCTCGGGATGCCGCTGCTTGCGCAGCGCGTCGATCCGCCGGTTGCGGGCGATGGTGAAGATCCATGTCGCCACGCTGGCCCGCTCCGGATCGAACAGATGCGCCTTGCGCCAGACCGTCGCCATCACCTCCTGCGCACATTCTTCCGCCAGGGCCGCATCGGCCCCGGATTTCATCAAGAACGCCTTCACCCGGGGGGCGAAATGCGCGAACAGCCGGGCGAAAGCGGTCTGGTCCCGCTCGTCCCGGATGCGCGTCACGCATGTCACCCATCTGGTGTCGGTCGCCTGTCTTTCATTCACGACGTCAGCCTCGGTCCTGCGCAGAAATGGTTCATTTCTTCCAAGATAGGGCGGTGCCCTCCTGGCTTCATCCCCAAACTGGCTGGCCTGCAAGCCGTGCATCATGGTCCTGATACGCGGCAGAGGCCGGACCGGATCACCGCGATGCCGAAAAAAACGCCAGCCTGCCGAAGGAACGGGACGAAACGGTGCGGGACATAGGCGCCCAAGTTCTGGACAGACGCCCCCGAAAGCCCATATCCGAGCACGGGGCAAAGAGGAGCAGACCGGAATGGCAATCGACACCGCGGCGGGGCATCGTCGGCGCATCGCCGTGATCGGGGGCGGCATCTCGGGGCTTGGCGCGGCGCATCTGCTGGCCGAAAGCGCCCGGGTGACGCTGTTCGAGGCCGAGGGGCGGCTGGGCGGCCATGCCCGCACGGTTCTGGCGGGCCGAAAGGGCGACCGGCCCGTGGATACCGGCTTTATCGTGTTCAACCGGGTGAACTACCCGCATATGGTGCGGCTGTTCGAAAAGCTCGGCGTGCCGGTGGCGAAATCCGACATGAGCTTTGGCGCCTCCTTCGATGGCGGGACCTTCGAATACGGCCTGAGAAACCTGCGCGCGGTCTTTGCCCAGCCCGCGAACGCGCTGAACCCGCGCTTCTGGGGCATGCTGCGCGATGTCACCCGCTTCAATGCCCGGGCAAAGGACGAGGCCCGCGACCCGTCGGTTTCCCTGGGCGATTTCCTTGCCGCGCTCGGCACCGGCGACTGGTTCCGCGACCGCTATCTTCTGCCCCTTTCGGGCGCGATCTGGTCGACGCCGAGCAAGGGCATCCTCGATTTCCCGGCGCAGGCCCTGATCAACTTCTTCGACAATCATGCGCTGCTCAGCACCTCGGGCCAGCATCAGTGGTACACGGTCGCGGGCGGGTCGGTCGAATATGTGCGCAGGCTCGAGGCCGCGCTGGCCGACCAGGGCGTCGAGATCCGCAAGGCCGCGCCGGTCGCGGCGGTGCGCCGCGATGCCGAGGGCGTCGAGATCCGCGCCCAGGGCGGCGCGTGGGAGCGGTTCGACGAGGTCGTCTTCGCGACCCATTCCGATGACAGCCTGGCGCTTTTGTCCGATGCCACGCCCGAAGAGCGCGCGGCGCTGGGGGCCGTGCGGTATCAGCCGAACGAGGCGGTGCTGCATGCCGATCCCTCGGTGATGCCCAAACGCCGCGCGGTCTGGTCAAGCTGGAATTACGCCGAAGAAACCGGCGCCCGGACCGAGCGGATCGACCTGACCTACTGGATGAACTCGCTGCAACCGATCCCCGAGGACGATCCGCTGTTCGTCACGCTGAACAGCCGGCGGCCGATCCGGGACGACTTGATTTATGACACGGTCACCTTCCGCCATCCGGTCTATGACCGGGGGGCGCTCGAGGCGCAGCAGACCGTGCGGCGGATGAACGGGACCAACCGCACCTGGTTCTGCGGCGCCTGGATGCGGAACGGGTTTCACGAAGACGGGCTCGCGAGCGGCATCGAGGTGGCAGAGGCCCTTCTGCGCGGGCGGCCCGAGGCGGTGGCGGCATGACGGCGGTTGTAGAGCATATCCGGGGCAAGACCTTTCACGAACGGCGCGGTCAGGTCGGGCACAAGCTGACCCATACGGTCGATTACGTGCTTTTCGACGCCGAGGCCCAGGACCTGAAGGCGCCGCGCTGGTTCGGGCGCGAGCCCGGCAAGTCGATGGCGGTGCTCGACACCGATCACGGCGGGCCCAAGGGCCAGGGCCGGGGCGCCGCCTGGGTGCGCGAGGTGCTGAAGGCGCGCGATCTTTTCGCGATCCGCGGCAAGATCGAGCTGATGACCCTGCCGCGCGTCCTGGGCCACGAATTCAACCCGGTCAGCTTCTGGCTCTGCCATGACACCGAAGACCAGCTGCGCGCGGTGATCGCCGAGGTGAACAACACCTTCGGCGACCGGCATTGCTATCTGTGCTGCCATCCCGACCAGCGCCCGATCGAACCCACCGACATCCTGACCGCGACCAAGATCTTCCATGTCTCGCCGTTCCAGCCGATTTCGGGCGGCTACCGGTTCCGCTTTGACATCCGGCCCGACAAGGTCGGGATCTGGATCGACTTCGCCGCCGGGGGCGAGGAAGGGCTTTACGCCACCCTGACCGGGCCGCGTCGGCCGCTCAGCACCTGGGCCATCCTCAAAAGCGCGCTGCGCCGGCCCTTCGGATCGCGCCGGGTGATCGTGCTGATCTACTGGCATGCGCTGCGGCTGGCGTTGAAGGGCGCGAAATACCGGACCAGGCCCAAACCGCCGTCCGAAGAGCTGACCTGATGCGGGCAGCCCCCCTGCCGGGCTATGCGGTCTTTGCCGCGATGCTGACCGCGGCGGGGCTGCCGATCTATATCCACGCGCCGAAATTCTATGTCGACCAGTACGGGGTGAGCCTTGCCGCGCTGGGCAGCGTACTGTTCGGGCTCAGGCTGCTCGACGTGGTGCAGGACCCGGCGCTGGGCTGGCTGTCGGAGCGGCTGCACCGCTGGCGGTCCCTTGCAGTAGCGGCGGCGGTGGCGCTTCTGGTGGCCTCGATGGCGGGGCTATTCGCGGTGACGCCCCCGGTCGCCCCGCTTCTGTGGTTCGCGCTGACCCTGACCGGGCTGTTCAGCGCCTTCAGCTTCCTGACCATCACCTTCTACGCCCAAGGCGTGGCCCGGGCGGGCGGCATGGGTCCGGGCGGGCATGTGCGGCTTGCCGCCTGGCGCGAGACCGGCGGGCTTCTGGGCGTCTCGGCCGCCGCCGTCGCCCCGACCCTGCTGATGGGGGTGACCGACGCGCCCTTCGCAGCCTTTGCCGCGGGCTTCGCGGTGCTGGCGGCGGTGGCGGCAGTGGCGATGGCACGCGACTGGTCGCTGCCCGCAGCCCAAGGGCAATCGGGCTGGAGCGAGGTTCTGGCCGATCCGGTCGCGCGACGGCTTCTGATTCTGGCGCTGATCAACGCCACGCCCGTTGCCGTGACCTCGACGCTGTTCCTGTTCTTCGTCGAAAGCCGTCTTGGCCTGCCGGGATGGGAGGGGCCGCTGCTGGTGCTGTTCTTCCTCTCGGCCGCGGCCTCTGCGCCCGGCTGGGGACGGGCGGCACGGCGGTTCGGCGAGAAACCCGCGCTTCTGGCGGGCATGGTCCTGTCGATCCTGGCCTTCGGCTTCGCGACGCTGCTGGGAGCGGGCGACGCCCTGCCCTTCGCCGCGATCTGCGTCGCCTCGGGCGCGGCGCTCGGCGCCGACATGACGCTTCTGCCTGCGATCTTCGCCGCCCGGATGGCACGGATCGCGCCCAATGCCGGGCAGGCCTTCGGGCTCTGGTCCTTCGTGTCGAAATTCACCCTCGCCCTTGCGGCGGTGGCGCTGCTGCCGCTTCTGCAGGGGGCGGGGTTCCAGCCCGGAGAGGCCACCTCTCCGGCGCGGGCGCTGGTGGTGCTGAGCCTGCTTTACGCGGCCCTGCCCTGTGCCCTCAAACTCGTGGCGGTCGCGCTTCTGGTCGCGACCCCGCTCAACAGGGAGACGATCGGATGATCGCATTCGTCCTGGGGCTGGCGGTGGCGCTGGCCCTTGTCGCGCTCAAGACGCGCTATCTGGGCTTTGCCGCGCAGACCCCCGCGGATTACGACGGCAAGGGACCCGCCTTCGATCTGCGCCGCCATCTTGACGGCCCCATTCTTTGCGAAGGCGTGATCTACGGCCCGACCGGCCGCGTGGTGTCGCGCTTTACCGGGGATTTTCTGGCCCGATGGCAGGGCAATACCGGAACGATGGCCGAGGAATTCCGTTATGACAGCGGTGCTACCCAAAGTCGCAGATGGACCTTCCGCCTTGAAAACGATGGGTCGATTACGGCCGATGCTCCGGATCTTGTCGGCTCCGGGCATGGCATGCAGAGGGGATCGGGGGTACACCTCCGCTACCGCATCCGGCTGCCCGAGGATTCGGGCGGGCATGTGCTGGCGGTGACCGACTGGATGTATCTGATGGAAAACGGGGCGATCGTTAATCGCAGCCAGTTCCGCAAGTTCGGCTTTTTGGTCGCCGAACTGGTGGCGACGATGCGCCCGAAGGAGGCCGCGTGACGACGGACTGGATCGGAAAACGCTACTGGATCATCGGGGCGAGCGAGGGCATCGGCCGCGCTCTGGCGGAACGGCTGGGGGCGCTCGGGGTCAACCTCGTGCTGAGCGCCCGCAGCACGGACCGGCTGGAAGAGCTGGCCGCATCGCTGCCACGCAAGGCCGATGTGGTCCCGGTGGACGTGACCGACGCCGCATCGGTCAAGGCGGCCGTCGAAGCGGTCGGCGAAATCGACGGCGTGGTCTATGTCTCGGGCACCTACTGGCCGATGACGGCCAAGGACTGGAACGCCGATCAGGTCGAGACCATGTTCGACGTCAACCTGATGGGCGCCGCGCGGGTTCTGGGCCATGTCGTGCCCTGGTTCGTCGCGCGCGACCGCGGCCATATCGTGCTGACCGGCAGCCTTGCGGGCTATCGCGGCCTGCCGGGGGCCATCGGCTATGGCGCCTCCAAGGCCGGGCTGATGTCCTTGGGCGAAAGCCTGCAGGCCGATCTGCGCGGCACCGGCGTCAAGGTCCAGATCGCGAGCCCGGGCTTCGTCAAGACCCGGCTGACCGACAAGAACGACTTCAAGATGCCGTTCATCATGACGCCCGAAGAGGCCGCGCATGAATATGTCGAGCTGATGATGTCGGACGCGATGTCGCGCAGCTTCCCGACGCTCTTCTCGTGGATTCTGCGGCTGACGCAGCTGCTTCCCGACTGGATTTATTTCCCGCTTTTTGCGCGCAAGGGCTGACGCTTGCCCTTGCCTCCGCGACGGGCACGGGCGACACTGTGCGCCCGTGCCGGAGGAGAAGACGACCCATGGAAGAGCTCTTGGAAATCAGCCCCAGCAAGGTGGTGCAGGTGATCTTTCAGGCCCGCGAGAAACGCCAGGGCGAGGCCGAGCTGCGCGGCTTCATCGCGGCAATGAACGAGGACGAAAAGGCAAGCCTCGTGGCGCTGACCTGGATCGGCCGCGAAACCTTCGACGCGGACGAGCTGGAAGAGGCGATCGAGACCGCCAAGGCCGAGGCGACCTCGCCGACCGAGGACTATCTCGTGAACATGCCGCTCTTTGCCGACTATCTCGAAGCCGGGCTTGAAGCCATCGGGATCAGCCCGGCCGATGTCGAAGAGGATTTCTTCGACCGCTAGGCACCGGCCCGGCACAGCGTTTTCTGCACTGGCGCATCGCCCCTGCCCGGGCGGCTCATCCTCCCGTTGCGGAACGCAAAATTTCCCACCCTACCCGCCTCGCGCAATTATCTAACCTTTCGCTTGACCAGCGTTTGGGCTTGGGCAAATCTGCCCTCAACGCCCGGATGTGGAGGGGGGCCCAACGGGGCCTTATGTCCGGGCGCGATGAGGAAACCATGCGCAGGAACGCAGTCGATGCGGTCGGACCATCCGGCCTCGTCGCTGCGGCCCGCTCGGTCGGGGCGCGCAGGCCGGACCCGGACAGACCCGCGGGCAACGCGGGCAGGTCCGGGGTCTGGCGAAGGGGGGAGGACGACTTTTGGCGGCACCTGGCGCGTCTGCGCACGATCCCTGCTCGATTCCGGCGCTGCTGGCGCGCAACGTCGCGCTTTACGGCGACCGCCCGGCCTATCGCGAGAAGGAATTCGGGATCTGGCAGGCCTGGACCTGGGCCGAGGCGGCGGACGAGATCCGCGCCATGGCGCTGGGCTTTCTGGCTCTGGGGATGGCGCGGGGCGACCATGTCGCCGTGATCGGCCGCAACCGGCCCGCGCATTACTGGGCGATGGTGGCCGCCCAGATGTGCGGCGCGGTGCCGGTGCCGCTGTATCAGGACGCGGTGGCCGAAGAGATGGCCTATGTGCTGGAGCATTGCGGCGCCCGCTTCGTCGTCTGCGGCGATCAGGAACAGGTCGACAAGGTCATCGAGATCCGCGACCGCGCCCCCGGCGTCGAGCATGTGCTGTACAACGACAAGCGCGGCATGCGGAAATACGACCACAGCCATCTGAACTGGCTGCACGATATCGGCGAGGAGGGCCGCGCGGCGCATCGCCGGCTGGAACCCGAGCTTGACGCGCGCATCGCCGAGCAGACCTGGGACACGACCTGCGTCATGCTTTACACCTCGGGCACCACCGGCAAGCCCAAGGGCGTGGTGCTGTCGAACCGCAACATCATCGAGACCGCGAAGGCCTCGGTCGCCTTCGACCATCTGGGTCAGGACGAAGAGGTGCTGGCCTATCTGCCGATGGCCTGGGTCGGCGATTTCATCTTTTCCATCGGTCAGGCGATGGTGGCGGGCTTCTGCGTCAACTGCCCCGAAAGCCCCGACACGATGATGACCGACCTGCGCGAGATCGGGCCCACCTATTTCTTCGCGCCGCCCCGGATCTTCGAGACCATGCTGACCAGCGTGATGATCCGGATGGAGGATGCGGGCGATCTGAAGCACGCGCTGTTCAGGCATTTCATGGACTTCGCCAAGGGCACCGGCGAACGCTTCGGGATGCCACGCTATCGCCGCAAGCAGTCGCGACCGACGCTCAGGCGCCGGGTGCGCTGGGTCTACCGCTATGCGATGGGCATCGGCTTCGCGATCGAGACGCTGGCCGAGAACGCGGTGCGCGGCTTCTTCGTGCGGCTGCGCCACCCGCTGGAGGCACGCAAGCATTACCGGGCGCGGGGGCCTTTGCTGAATCTCTATCCCAAGCCGCTGCGCGATTATTTCGACTACCGCACCGGCGAGGTTCTGATCTACGGCCCGCTCAAGAACACGCTGGGCCTGTCGCGCATCCGGGTGGCCTATACCGCGGGCGAGGCCATCGGCCCCGAGATTTTCGACTTCTACCGCTCGCTCGGCATCAACCTCAAACAGCTGTACGGCCAGACCGAGGCCTCGGTCTTCATCACCCAGCAGCCCGACGGGCAGGTCCGGTCCGACACCGTGGGCGTGCCGAGCCCGGGCGTCGAGGTGAAGATCGGCGAGACCGGCGAGGTCTTCTATCGCAGCCCCGGCACCTTCGTCGAATATTACAAGAACCCCGAAAGCACCGCCTCGACCAAGGATGCCGAAGGCTGGGTCGCCACGGGGGATGCGGGTTTCTTCGAAGAAGCCAGCGGGCATCTGAGGATCATCGACCGCGCCAAGGATGTGGGCCGGATGGCCGATGGCGCGCTGTTCGCGCCGAAATATGTCGAGAACAAGCTGAAGTTCTTCCCCGACATCCTCGAGGCGGTAGTGTTCGGCGCCGGGCGCGAGATCTGCACCGCCTTCATCAATATCGACCTTACCGCCGTCGGCAACTGGGCCGAGCGCAACAACATCGCCTATGCGTCCTATCAGGAACTCGCGGGCCATCCCCGCGTGCTGGAAACGATCAAGTCCCATGTCGAGGAGGTCAACCGCTCGTTGGCCGAGGACGAGATGCTGTCGGGCTGTCAGGTCCGCCGCTTTCTGGTTCTGCACAAGGAACTGGACGCCGACGATGGCGAGCTGACCCGCACCCGCAAGGTGCGCCGCCGCATCATCGAAGAGAAATACGCCGATCTGGTGGCCGCGCTTTATGACGGCTCGGCCGAGAAATACACCGAAACCGAGGTGACCTACGAGGACGGGCGCAAGGGGCGCATCCGGGCCACGCTCAAGATCCGGGATGCGCGCAGCTTCCCGGCAGAATTCCCGAGGAAGGTAGCCGCGGAATGACCGAGAACCGACCCACGATCCCGATGCCGTCGCTCGACTGGCAGATCCCGTTCGGACGGGCGCAGAAGGACGTGCTTTGGGCCAGCTTCGCCGTGCTGACCGCGATGGTGGCGTTCGGCGCGGGCTTCTGGGCGCTGGCCGCGGTGTTTTCGCTGGCGCTGGCGGTCTTTGCCCAGATCCGGGTGCCGCAGGAACCGGCCATGCCCGAAGGCAACCGCCTCGCGCCGCTGTCGCATGCGCTGCGCTACGGGCTGGCGAACCTCGTCACCATGATCGTCGTCTATGGCGCGGCGACGGTACTGGGGTCCGGTCTGCGCATGGCGCTGACGAAGGTTCTGGCGGCGGTATGAACCGTATGAGCTCTGCCCCCCCCACCGAGAGCCATGTCACCGAGGATGGCCGCACCATCGGCCCGGTGCTGATGGAGCTGAGAAACATCACGCTCCGGTTCGGGGGCGTGGTCGCGATCAAGGACATCTCGTTCGACATCCGCGAGGGCGAGATCCGCGCCATCATCGGCCCGAACGGCGCGGGCAAATCCTCGATGCTGAACGTGATTTCGGGCTTCTACCGGCCCTCCGAGGGCGAGGTGTGGTTCGAGGGCGCGCGCCGTCCCGCGATGCGGCCCTACAAGGTCGCGCGGCAGGGCATCGCCCGGACCTTCCAGAACATCGCGCTGTTTTCCGGCATGTCGACGCTCGACAACATCATGACCGGCCGGATCACCCGGATGAAATCCTCGCTGCTGTCCCAGGCGCTGTGGTGGGGTCCGGCCGAGCGCGAGGAAAGCGACCACCGCGCCGCGGTCGAGAAGATCATCGATTTCCTCGAGATCCAACATATCCGCAAGACGCCCGTGGGCCGTCTGCCCTACGGGTTGCAGAAGCGGGTGGAGCTGGGCCGGGCCCTGGCGGCCGAGCCTCGGCTTCTGCTGCTGGACGAGCCGATGGCCGGGATGAATGTCGAGGAGAAGGAGGACATGTCCCGCTTCATCCTCGATGTGAACGACGAATTCGGCACCACCATCGTCCTGATCGAGCATGACATGGGCGTGGTCATGGACCTGTCCGACCGGGTGGTGGTGATGGATTACGGCCGCAAGATCGGCGACGGCCCGCCCGAGGAGGTGCGCGCCAGCAAGGACGTGATCGACGCCTATCTGGGAGTGGCCCATGACTGATCTGCTTTACGCCGTCGAGGTGATGATCAACGGGCTGATGGCAGGGGTGCTTTACGCGCTGGTGGCGCTGGGCTTCGTGCTGATCTTCAAGGCCTCGGGCATCTTCAACTACGCGCAAGGGGTGCTGGCGCTGTTCGCGGCGCTGACGCTCGTGGGGCTGCAGGAGGGGCAAGTGCCCTTCGCCCATCTGATCAACGCGGCCTTCGGCACCGATCTGCACTATTTCGGCTGGCAGCTTCCGGCGGTAGTGGCCATCGTTCTGACGATCGGTGTGATGGTGCTGCTGGCCATCGCCATCGAGCGGCTGATCCTCAAGCATCTGGTCAACCAGGCGCCGATCATCCTGTTCATGGCGACCATCGGGCTGGCCTATTTTCTTGAGGGCTTCGGCGACATCATGTGGGGCGCCGACATCAAGACGCTGGATGTTGGGTTGCCCCAGGGCGGCAGCGCCTGGCTTGAACAGGCCACCGCGGGCTGGGGCGGCGAGAATTTCTACGGCTTCTTCATCGACAGGCTCGATATCGTGGCGACGCTGGTCGCGGCGGTTCTGGTGATCTCGCTGACCCTGTTCTCGCAATATTCCAAGCAGGGCCGCGCGCTGCGGGCGGTGGCCGACGACCATCAGGCGGCGCTGTCGGTCGGCATCTCGCTCAGGTTCATCTGGGTGCTGGTCTGGTCCATCGCCGGTATCGTCGCGCTGGTCGCGGGCATCATGTGGGGCGCAAAGTCGGGGGTTCAGTTCAGCCTGTCGCTGATCGCGCTGAAGGCGCTGCCGGTCCTGATGCTGGGCGGTTTCACCTCAATCCCGGGCGCCATCGTCGGGGGGCTCATCATCGGGGTCGGCGAGAAGCTGTTCGAATTCACGGTCGGCCCGATGATCGGCGGCGCGACCGAGAACTGGTTCGCCTATGTGCTGGCGCTAGTCTTTCTTGTGTTCAGGCCGCAGGGCCTGTTCGGAGAGAGGATCATCGAAAGGGTCTGACATGCAAAAGCTCTATGCCATTGCCTGTGTGATCGGTTGGGGGTTCTTCTATGCGTTCGCCTATCTTGCCGTGGCCTCGTCGAACGACGCCGAATGGATGTCGGTGATCTACGGCCTGCTGTCCTTCGCGGGCTTCGTGGCCGGCATGTTGTGCTGGGTGCGGCTGGTCCGCGGCAAGCGGCCGGTCATCAGGACGATGCCCACGGGCGTCGCCCGGGTGCGGAGGCCGCTGTGACTCACCGGACCCGGATCGGCGGCCTTTGCATCGATTGCCAGACCGACGATCTGGGTCCGGCGCTAGCCTTCTGGTCGGCGGCGCTGGGGCGCGAGGGTGCGCTCGTCGAGGACGGGCGCTATGCCCAGCTCAGTGGCCCGCCCGCCGCGCCGCAGGTGATCCTGCAGGCAGTCGGCCATGACCCCCGGGTGCATCTCGACATCGAGACCGACGATATCGAGGCAGACTGCGCCCGTCTGACCCGCCTCGGCGCGGTCGAGGTCGCGCGGATCAAGGACTGGATAGTGATGCAGGCGCCGACCGGGCACCGCTTCTGTCTGGTGCCGCCCGAAGGGGATTTTCCAAAAGATGCCAGGGAGGTCGACTGAATGTTCTACCGCGAGGCCGGCGATTTCAAGACGTCCTACCGGGACGACAGCCAGACCTTTCCCATAGGCTTCGACCGCTACCGCTATTACGCGGTGCTGGCGGTGGCCTTCGCGGTCGTGCCGTTCGTGATCGACGATTACTGGGCCAGCGCGATCTTCGTGCCCTTCCTGATCTATGCCATCGCCGCCATCGGGCTGAACATCCTTGTGGGCTATTGCGGGCAGCTGTCGCTTGGCACCGGCGGGTTCATGGCGGTGGGGGCCTATGCCTGCTACAAGCTGATGACCGCCTTTCCCGACCTCAACATCGTCTTCTGCATCCTCGGCGGCGGGCTGGTGACGGCCGCGGTCGGAGTGCTGTTCGGCCTGCCCTCGCTGCGGATCAAGGGCTTCTATCTGGCGGTCGCGACGCTGGCCGCGCAGTTCTTCCTGGTCTGGCTCTTCAACAAGGTGCCGTGGTTCTACAATTATTCCGCCTCGGGCCAGATCTCGGCGCCCGCGCGGACGGTCTTCGGCCTGCCGGTCACCGGCCCGGGCGTCGAGGCCTGGGCGCAATACCTGATCTGCCTCGTCTTCGCCGTCGTGCTGGCCTGGGCCGCGCGCAACCTGACGCGGGGCACGGTCGGGCGGTCCTGGATGGCGATCCGCGACATGGACATCGCTGCCGAGATCATCGGGGTGAACCCGCTGAAAGCCAAGCTGACGGCCTTCGCGGTCTCGTCCTTCTATATCGGCATCGCCGGCGCGCTGTTCTTCGCGGTCTATCTGGGCGCGGTCGAGGTGGGCGAGGCCTTCGGTATCCAGAAGAGCTTTCTCATCCTCTTCATGATCATCATCGGCGGGCTCGGCTCGATCTTCGGCAGCTTCGCGGGCGCGGCCTTCCTGGTGCTGCTGCCGGTCCTGCTGAAGAACCTGCTGGTGGGCACGCTGGGATGGCCCACCGACCTGACCGCCCATGTCCAGCTGATGATCGTGGGGGCGCTGATCATCGGCTTTCTGATCGCCGAGCCGCATGGGCTGGCCCAGCTCTGGCGGATCGGAAAGGAAAAGCTGAGGCTCTGGCCATTCCCGCATTGACGGGCACGACACGCGCGACCGACCGGGCCAACCCGGCACGCATTTCCAAGGGAGGAACGACGACATGACGACACGACTGGCCCCGCTTGCACTGGGTGTCCTGCTGGCCGCGGGCCCGGCTGCGGCCGATCTGGTATTTCCCGATCTCAGCTACCGTACCGGCCCCTTCGCGGCGGGCGGCATTCCCTTCTCGGACGGCTATCAGGACTACTTCACCCTGATGAACGAACGCGACGGCGGCATCGGCGGGGTCAAGGCCCGGGTGCCCGAATGCGAGACCGCCTACAACACCGAGAAGGGGGTCGAGTGCTACGAGGCCACCAAGGGCGACGGCGCGCTGATCTACCAGCCGCTGTCCACGGGCATCACCTATCAGCTGATCCCGAAGGTCGAGGCCGATCACATCCCGCTGCACACCATGGGCTATGGCCGCACCTCGGCCGCCAATGGCAAGGTCTTCGAATGGGTGTTCAACTATCCCGCCAACTACTGGGACGGGGCCTCGGTCGTCATCAAGTACCTGATGGACGAGAACGGCGGCAGCCTCGAGGGCAAGAAGATCACGCTGCTGTATCACAACTCGGCCTATGGCAAGGAGCCGATCCCGACGCTGGAGGCGTTGTCGAAGAAGCACGGCTTCAAGCTGACGCTGATCCCGGTCGACAGCCCCGGCCAGGAGCAGAAGTCGCAATGGCTGCAGATCCGGCGCGAGCGGCCCGATTTCGTGGTGATGTGGGGTTGGGGGGTGATGAACCAGGTCGCGATCCAGGAGGCCGCCAACATCAACTTTCCGATGGACCATTTCATCGGCAACTGGTGGGCCGGGGCCGAACATGACGTGACCCCCGCGGGCATGGCCGCCGACGGCTACAAGGCGCTGAACATGAACCGGGTGGTCGATTACCCGGTCTTCGCCGATATCCGCACCCATGTCGTCGACAAGGGGCTGGCGGCGGGCGACGGGTCCAATGTGGGCTCGGTGCTGTACACCCGCGGCATGTATGCGGCGATGCTGGCGGTCGAGGCGGCGAAAACCGCGCAAGAGATGACCGGCACCGCCCAGATCGACGCGGCGATGATGCGCGACGGGATGGAACATCTGGAGATGACCGCCGCCAAGATGGAGGCGCTGGGCATGCCCGGGATCGGCCCGGAATTCACCGTGAGCTGCGCCGATCACGGCGGGTCGGGCATGGCCATCGTCCAGCAGTGGAACGCGGGCGACAGGAAATGGGTGCCGCTGACCGATTTCATCGCCCCCGATGCCGAGGTGATCGCGCCGCTCATCGAGGCCGATTCCGCGGCCTTCGCGGCCGAGAACGGCATCGCGCCGCGCTGCGACTGACACCAGTCCGCCCCCGGCCGCGACCCGGCCGGGGGCTTCGCCCACAAGGAAAACGCCGATGTTCGATGCCGCGCCGCAGGGCGAGACCCTGCTTGAGGTCAACAATATCGAGGTGATCTACAACCACGTCATCCTGGTGCTGAAGGGCGTGTCGCTGTCGGTGCCGCAGGGCGGCATCACCGCCCTTCTGGGTGGCAACGGCGCGGGCAAGACCACGACGCTGAAGGCCATCTCGAACCTTCTGCGGTCGGAACGCGGCGAGGTCACCAAGGGCTCGATCCTCTATCGCGGCACCCGCGTGCAGGACCTGAACCCCGCCGATCTGGTCAAGGCGGGCGTGATCCAGGTGATGGAGGGGCGGCACTGCTTCGAGCATCTGACCGTCGAGGAAAACCTTCTGACCGGCGCCTACACCCGCACCGACGGCCGCGCCGCGATCCAGGCCGATCTGGAGATGGTCTATGGCTATTTCCCGCGCCTGAAGGAGCGGCGGAAGTCCCAGGCGGGCTATACCTCGGGCGGCGAGCAGCAGATGGTGGCCATCGGCCGCGCGCTGATGAGCCGGCCGCAGATGATCCTGCTGGACGAGCCCTCGATGGGGCTGGCGCCGCAGCTGGTCGAACAGATCTTCGAGATCGTGAAATCGGTCAACGAAAACGAGGGCGTCACCTTCCTGCTGGCCGAGCAGAACACCAATGTGGCGCTTCGCTATGCCCATTACGGCTATATCCTGGAATCGGGCCGGATCGTGATGGACGGCCCGGCCGCCGATCTGCGCGAGAACCCGGACGTCAAGGAATTCTATCTCGGCATGTCCGACCAGGGCCGCAAGAGCTTTCGTGACGTGCGGTCTTATCGTCGCCGCAAGCGTTGGTTGAGTTGACGGCAGCCGTCGGGCTGGGCCACCCTGCCCGTGCAGACCGGAAAGAGTGACCGAAGGAGTGCCCATGTCCGTCTATTTCGACGATCTCGAAACCCGTTCGGCGGACGAGCGGGCCGTCTCTCTGGCCGAATGCCTGCCGGCGCTGATCGCGGCCGCGCGCGCGCTTCCCGGCTATGCCGAGGCGCTGGCCGAGGTGAACCCCCTGACCGTGACCTCGCGCGAGGCGCTGGCGGCCCTGCCGGTCCTGCGCAAGTCCGATCTGGTGGCCGCGCAATCGGCCGAGGCCCCCTTGGGCGGCTACACCGCCTGGGGCCAGCATCAGTTCGACCATATCTTCCAGTCGCCGGGCCCGATCTACGAACCGGGCTGTGTCAGCACCAACTGGTGGCGGCTGGGGCGCTTCCTCTATGCCGCCGGGATCGGCGAGGGCGACATCGTCCAGAACTGCTTTGGCTATCATCTGACCCCCGCCGGGATGATGTTCGAGAACGGCGCGCGGGCGGTCGGCGCGGCGGTCCTGCCCGCCGGGACCGGCCAGACCGATCTGCAGGTGCGCGCCGCCCATGACGTGGGCGTGACCGCCTATGCCGGGACGCCCGATTTCCTGAAGGTCCTGCTGGACCGCGCCGACGAACTGGGGATGGACCTCTCGCGCATCCAGCGCGCCGTCGTGTCGGGCGGGGCGCTGTTCCCGTCGCTGCGCCAGGAATATGCGGATCGCGGCATCGCCTGCCTGCAATGCTATGCGACGGCCGATCTGGGCAACGTCGCCTATGAAAGCCCGGCGATGGAGGGGATGATCGTCGACGAGGGCGTGATCGTCGAGATCGTGCGCCCCGGCACCGGCGATCCGGTGCCCGAGGGCGAGGTGGGCGAGGTCGTGGTGACCGCGCTGAACCCCGACTATCCGCTGGTGCGGTTCGCGACCGGCGATCTGTCGGCGGTGCTGCAGGGCCTCTCGCCCTGCGGCCGCACCAACATGCGCATCAAGGGCTGGATGGGCCGGGCCGACCAGACGACCAAGATCAAGGGCATGTTCGTCCGCCCCGAGCAGGTCGCCGATCTGGTCGCGCGCCATCCAGAGGTCGCGAAGGCGCGGGTCGTGGCGGGCCGCGCGGGCGAGAAGGACACGATGACGGTGCGGCTCGAGACCGAGGCGACCGACCCCGCGCCCTATGCGTCTTCGGTCAGCGAGGTGCTCAAGCTGAAGGCCGAGATCGAGCTGGTCGCGCCCGGCAGCCTGCCCAATGACGGGCTGGTGATCGAGGATACCCGGAAATACGACTGACCGCCCGGCGCCTCGGGAGGCCCCTCAGGTCCGGCGGCGCAAGGATTTCGGGGACGGAACGGTCCGGTGCAGGCAATGCCTGCCGGGCGGTTCCATCGCCCGGCCAGCGGCCCCTGCCCGTTCCGGCGGGCCGGGCGGGGCCCCGCAGGGCCGCCCGGCCGAAGGATCAGGTCTCGTCGTCGTCCTCGGAGGACATGTCGGCGATATCGTCGAGCGAGACGTTGTCGTCGTCGTCATCCTCGAGCACATCGTCGCCCAGATCGACATCGGTGCTGTCGTCCTCATCGTCGATGATATCGTCATCGCCGTCGATGTCTTCGTCGCGCGCCTTGGCGGGCGCGGCTTTCTCGGCGATCAGCGTGCGGTGCTTGCCGGCGGTCAGGCTTTCCGCAGAAAAGCTGTGACCGCAGGAGGGGCAGGTCATCGGGTCGCGCTGAAGATCGTAAAATCGGGTAGAGCAGTGCGGGCAAACGCGCTTAACGCCCCATTCTTCCTTGGGCATGGGCATCCTCTCACAGGGGTCACGGCTTTGCGGTTGCAGCCACGTGCCATAAGTCCCCCCACGTGTCAAAGCCCTTTTCGGCTGATATGCTCGCAGGAAAAGACGAGGCAGAGATGAGCATCACCCGCATTCCCGGCGATCCGCCGCTTGAGGTCACGCTGCGCCGTTCGGCGCGGGCGCGGCGCTATTCCCTGCGCGTCTCGCAGCTTGACGGCCGGGTGACGCTGACCCTGCCCCAGCGCGCCCCCGAAGCCGACGGGCTGGCCTTCGTCCGAGAGAAAGAGGCCTGGATCCGCCGGCACCTGTCGGCGCGGCCCGAGGATCAGGTGGTGCGCGCGGGCGGCAGCGTGCCCTACGAGGGCCGCGCGCTGCCGCTGGTGCCCGGCACCGGCAGGGCGCCCCGGCTGCAGGATGGCGCGCTGGCGGTGCCCGGCCCCGCGTCCGAGGTGCCCGCCCGTGTTCAGGCCTTCCTGAAGACCCGGGCGCGGGCGCGTCTGGCGGCGGCGGCCGACGGCTATACCGCCGCGCTGGGCCTGTCCTACCGGCGGCTCACGCTTCGCGACGCCCGCTCGCGCTGGGGGTCCTGTTCCTCGCGGGGCGATCTGATGTTCGCCTGGCGGCTGATCATGGCCCCGCCCAAGGTGCTGGACTATGTCGCGGCCCATGAGGTGGCGCACCTGGTCGAGATGAACCACTCGCCCGCCTTCTGGGCCGTGGTCGCGCGGCTGATGCCGGGCTATGAAGCGCCCCGCGCCTGGCTCCGGGCCAATGGCGCGGCGCTTCACCGGGTGCGTTTCGGCGATTGACGCCCGACCCCGCGCGGCAGCACTATCGCCCCCATGCTGATCCAGACCCGCCCCGGCGAGACCGTCTCTGCGGCCCATGAGCGTCTTTACCGCACGCTCCGGACCCAGATCATGCATGGCGAACTGGCCCCCGGCGCGCCCCTGACGCTGAGGGGAATCGGCAAGAGCTTTGGCGTGTCGATGACCCCTGCCCGCGAGGCGGTGCGGCGGCTCGTGGCCGAGGGCGCGCTGACCCTGTCCTCGTCGGGGCGGGTCTCGACGCCCGAGCTGTCGAACGAGCGGCTGGAGGAACTGGCCTCGCTGCGCGGGTTGCTGGAACCCGAACTGGCCAGCCGCGCCCTGCCCCGCGCGCATTTCGCGCTGATCGAGCGGATGCAGAAGATCAATGCCGAAATCGGCGAGGTCGTCGCGCGGGGCGATGCGGTCGCCTATATCCAGAAGAACCTCGAATTCCACCGCGCGCTTTACCTGCGCGCCCAGGCCCCCGCGATGCTGGCCATCGCCGAGACGGTCTGGCTGCAGCTTGGCCCGACGATGCGGTCGTTCTACGGGCGGCTCGGCCGGACCGAACCGCCGCAGCATCACCGGATGATCCTCGCGGCGCTTCGGGTCGGGGACGAACCGGCGCTGCGGCTGGCCGTGCGGACCGACGTGACCCAGGGGCTGAAGTTCCTCGCAACCTGATCCGCGCCCCCGGGTCTTGCGGCAGGGCGGCGATGCCGGGTGCGCCCCCGCCGCTCTGGCGCACGACCCGGAGCTGGGCTATTCCGGCCCGCGACCGCGCTTTTGCGGCGCCCAGCAGCCGATCGGAACCTGCCCCATGCCTGTCGTCACGCTTCTGACCAACCCCGCGCGCGCGTCCCTCGAGCGCAGCACCGTCGAATCGCTTCGGGATGCCTGGGGCGGCGGCGAGGCGATCTGGCTGGCCCCCGGCATCGCCGCCGAATTTGCCGTGGCGGCACTGCCCGACAATTTCCGCGAGGTCTGGGACGGTCTGCAGGGGCTGGGGATCGATCTTGTGGCCCAGCCCGCCGAGGGCCGCCGCAAGCGGCTGCTGATCGCCGACATGGATTCGACCATGATCCAGCAGGAATGCATCGACGAACTGGCCGCCGAGGCGGGCGTCGGGCCGCGGGTCGCCG
The DNA here is from genome assembly GCF_003053725.1 of Rhodovulum kholense. GTDB lineage: Bacteria > Pseudomonadota > Alphaproteobacteria > Rhodobacterales > Rhodobacteraceae > Rhodovulum > Rhodovulum kholense. The sequence goes on along the minus strand of NZ_QAYC01000015.1, from coordinate 44,788 downwards.
AGATCACCGCGCGGGCGATGAATGGCGAGCTGGATTTCCACGGCGCGCTGCGCGAACGGGTCGGGCTGCTGAAGGGGCTCGATGCCAGCGTCATCGACAAGGTGCTGGCCGAGCGGATCACCTTCATGCCGGGCGGCCGGACGCTGGTCGCGACAATGAAGGCCAACGGCGCCCATGCGCTGCTGGTTTCGGGCGGCTTCACCAATTTCGCTTCGAAGGTCGGAGCCGCGCTCGGTTTCGACGAGTACCGCGCCAACACACTGCTGATCGAGGACGGGCACCTGACCGGCACCGTGGCCGAGCCGATTCTGGGGCGCGAGGCCAAGGTAGAGGCGCTGCGCGAGGTCACGGCCCGGCTTGGGATCGGGCTGGAGGATGCGCTGGCCGTCGGCGACGGGGCGAACGATCTGGGCATGCTGGGGCTTGCGGGCGCGGGCGTCGCGCTGCATGCCAAGCCCTCGGTCGCGGCCCAATGCGAGCTTCGGGTCAATCACGGCGACCTGACCGCGCTGCTATACCTGCAGGGCTACGCCCGGGACGAGTTCGTTTCCTAACTCCCTCGGACCGTCCAATACCAACACCGGCATAAGCCATCCGAATCCGGCTAGAAAGGCATAGGAAGAGGAGGCCAAGAATGAGAATTCACGCTGGACTTATAGCCCTGATCTTCCTTCAGGCACTGCCTGCGTCGGCAGGCGACTACGAAGACGACCTCGGCGCGCTCATCGAATTTGTCCGAACCAATCCTCTGACCGACGGAGGGTGCTGGCTGGAGATGCAGAACGTATTCGGACACTGGGAGAAGCTTGCCCTCATTTTCGGATTCGCGGACCCCGGCGACGCCGCCGCGTGCGCTGAAATCGCAAGCCGGGCGGCAGAGACCAATCCGGCCAGGAGGTACCGGTGCAATCCGGTAGACTGAGACCAAGCCGCATCACAGCCGGGACGTAGCTCAGTCGTCCGGTGCAATGGTACCGCGCAGCGCCTTGACCGCGCCGCGTTCCTTCTTGGCCGCGAGCCTTCGCCGTTGCGAGCCCAGCGTGGGCCGGGTCGGCACCCGCCGCTTGGGCTTTTCCAGCGCCTTCCGGATCAGCTCGGCCAGCCGCTCGCGGGCGATCTCGCGGTTGCGGGCCTGACTGCGGGTCTCTTCGACCCGGATCAGCACCGCGCCATCCTGGGTCCAGCGCCGCCCGGCCAGCCGCTTCAGCCGGGCCTTGACCGGGCCCGGCAGGTTCGGTGACCGCTCTGCCTCGAAGCGCAGATCGACCGCGGTCGAGACCTTGTTGACGTTCTGCCCGCCGGGTCCGGACGAGCGGGAAAAGACCTCGGTCAGTTCCCAGTCCGCAAGGGCGACGGTATCGGTGATGCGCAGCATGGTGGGACCCTATCGCGGCAACGGCGGGACGCAAGGGCCCGGTTCGCCCGGCGGCCCCACCGTCATTCGAGGCGGCAAAGCTTCAAGGATGCGAAACGGAAAGGGCCGTTCTTGCGAACGGCCCCGAGAGCTACGGAGATGGCCCGGTTAGAGCGTGGGCCCAATCAGAAGATTTCAGTCCCAGGGATTGCCCTCAGACCACGGCCCCCCTGACTGTTCCAAGACCCTTCTCCAATATCACTCTAGACACTGGACCACCTCCTTTCTGCTGTTGCCGTTGAGTTCAGCCTGCCACAGATCTGGTATATGTCCAGTTAATTCACGCTAGCTGTGCGGTCAGACGCCCAACAATGAGGCGGAATGGAACGAGAGCGATCAAGGCGAGAGCAAGTTTTACACTCCAGTCCGCCAGCGCGAGCGACACCCACAGCGGAACCTGCGGTCCGACGCCCAGAAGCGGCAGCATTTCACCCGCCCAGGAGACGTCGTTGCCGGGTTCGAGAACGGCGAGCGTGCCGGAGAACGCGACGCTGAAGAAGATCAGGGTGTCGACGCTCGACCCCACCAGCGTCGAGGCAAGCGGCGCGCGCCACCAGCGCCCCGCGCGCAGCCGGTCGAAGACCGCCACGTCCAGCAGTTGGGCCGACAGGAAGGCCAGCCCCGAGCCCATCGCGATGCGCAGGGTGACGATCGGGCCGAACTCGCCCTGGATCTGGGTGCCTATGAAGGAGCAGATCACCCCCACCACGAAGCCCGCCAGGACCACGCGGCGGGCCGCGGCCACACCATAGACGCGGTTCATCACGTCGGTCACGAGAAAGGCCAGCGGATAGGTGAAGGCGCCCAGGGTCAGCCATTGGCCGAACAGGACCTGGACGAGGATATTCGAGGCCACGACAATGGCGGCCATGGCAAGGATGCCGGGAAGAAGACGGGTCATGCAGCGAGTTCCGTTTTGGCAAGGTCGCGGAGACTTGGTCCGCGCGGGACGCCCGACGGACGCGGCTGTCTACAGCCCCGCCGCGCCGCTGACAACCCGGTATTCGACGAACTGGTTGCGCTGGATCGCCAGCCCGTTGTCGTCGCTGACCATGCTCAGCCGGATCGCCCCGGCCGCATCGCGCCAGACCGCCAGGCCTTCCAGATTGCCGTGCCGGCCCGACCCGGTTTCCAGCAAGACGCTGTCTTCGGTCGCGCCTTCGGGTCCCAGAGCGATGCGCCGGACCCGGCTGCGAAAGCCGAAAGGCCCGTCGAAGGCGCGTTCCAGAAGATAAAGCCGCCCGTCAGGGCCGAAATCGGCACCCGAGGGGTGAAACCGCCCCTGCGGCGTCAGGCTGGCGGCCAGGGTCCAGCCCCGGCCGTCATGGCGGTAGACCGGGATCGCCCCGTCCACCTCCCAGCGTTCGGGAATGGCGTAAAGCGCGCCGTCCGGGCCCAGCGCCAGCGCCTCGATCCCGCCATTCTCGGGATAGGCGGCGGCGTCGGGCGACGGGTCCATCGGCGCGGGCCGCACCGCCCCCGGCGCCCAGCGCAGGATCCGGTGATCGCCCTCGAAGGCCACGAAAAGCGTGCCGTCGGACGCCAGCGCCAGCGCCTCGGCATCGGTCTCGGCCCGCCCCTCCAGCGGGTGCCCGTCCGGGCCGGTCAGGCGCAGCGGCGGCGAGACCCGCAGTGCGACGGGGGTCTCGTCCCTGCGGGCGATGGTGACATCCAGCCGCCAGCCCCGGTCGGCGACCAGAAGGCCGTGCGTGCCATCTGCCGAAAGCTCGAGCCCCGACAGCCCCTGCGTCGCGGCGGTCTTGGCGACCGCCAGTTCCGCCACCAGCTCGACCTGGGTCCCGGGGGCCGCGCGCGGCGACGGGGCCGTCGCGCCCAAGACCAGAAGACCGGCGGCGAGGCTCAGTCCGAGGCCAGCACGGCGCGGCATTCGCGGGGCAGGTCGGTCATGGTGAACTCGCGCGCGCCCCGCTTTCTCGGCTCGGGCTTGGCCGGTTGCGCTGGCCGGGCCGCCTTTTTCGGCGGATCGAGATAGTCGGTCACCCACCATGTCAGCGTCTCGTCGCAGCCATCCCCGCCCTTCGACAGTTCCGCTACCGTGGGCCGCTGGGTCTCGCAACTGCGCGCGCCGGGCGGACATTTCAAACGCACGTGAAAATGCGTGTTATGCCCGTAAAGCGGGCGGATCTTCTGCAGCCAGGCGCGGTCGGCCCGGGTCGCATGTTTGCACATCTCGATCTTGACCGGGGCGGTGACGAAGATCCGGTCGACCGCCGGGTCCATCGCCGCGGCGCGCAAAAGTGCTGCATGGGCGGCGGTATAATTGCCGTTCACCCGGCGCTGATCAGCCGAGCGCACCGAAATCGACGAAAGCGATTCCCGTTCCGCCCGCGTCAGGTTCAGCCGCCTGGGCGGCAGCATCCAGATATCGGCGTCGAGCCCGATCTGATGCGAGGCATGGCCGCTGGTCATCGGGCCGCCCCGGGGCTGGCTGATATCGCCGACATAGATGCCCTTCCAGCCGATGGCGGCGGCGTGGGCGCCCAGCCGCTGGATGAAGGCGATCATCTCGGGCTGGCCCCAGTTGCGGTTGCGCGACAGCCGCATCGCCTGCCAGGTCGGGCCGGTTTCCGGCAGTTGCACCAGCCCGGCGCCGCAGCCCCTGGCATAGGTGCCGATGGGCTGGGGCGCCTGCCGCGAGGCCCGCTTTTCGGCCCCGAACAGCGAAGCCGCCGTCGGCGCCGCCGAGACCGGCAGGGCGGTCGCGACCGCCAGTGCCAGCGCCAGGATCTTTCCGCTCAGGGTGTTTGCCATCGATCCGCCCGTTCGCCCTCTGCCCGGACGAAGCCTAGCAGACCGAGCCCCAGCAGGAAAAGCACAACCAGGGGGATAATGCCCGCGGGCTGCGAGCCGGTGAGATCGGTCACAATCCCGATCGACATCGGCGCCAGAAAGGCGGTGGCCTTGCCCGACAGCGCGTAAAGCCCGAAGCTTTCGGTCATTCGTTCCGGATTGGCCTGACGCACCATCATCGTGCGGCTTGCGCTTTGCATCGCACCGCCCGCCGCGCCGATCACTGCGCCGACCAGGTAATAGGCCAGATCGGGCAGGGTCGAGCCCGGCGCCACCGGCAGCCACAGCACCGTCGTGCGCGAGATCGAGATCGCCAGCACCGCCGCCCCGATCAGCGTCACGAGGCAGACGAGAATCACCGGTTTCGGCCCGAAACGCCGGTCGGCCTTGCCGCCCAGCCAGGCGACCAGCGCCGCGGTCACCACCGCAAGGATGCCGAAAAGGCCCACATCCACCACCGACCAGCCCAGCACCCCCGCCGCGTAGATCCCGCCGAAGACATACATCCCGTTCAGCGCGTCGCGGTAGAACATCGAGGACAGCAGATAGGCCGACAGGCTTGGCGTCCGGGGCAGACGGCGCAACGTCGCCGACAACTCGGGCCCGACCTGGCCCAGCGCCTGACGCAGGGTTGCGCGGCGCGGGGTGCGGGGCAGGCGCACCCAGAGAAAGAAGGGAATCATCGAGACCGCGTACCAGATCGCCACGAAGGGCCCGACGAAGCGGGTGCCCTCGCGCGTGTCGGGATCGAGCCCGAAGGCGGGAACGCGGCCGATCAGGGTCCGTCCAGCCTCGTTCTCGGCGAAGAAGGCCAGCGTGACCACCAGCGCGATCAGCCCGCCGACATAGCCGAAGGCCCAGCCCGACCCCGAGATCCGCCCCAGCTCGTCGCGCGGCCCCAGATCGGGCAGCATCGCATTGACGAAGATCGCCGAGAATTCCATTCCGATGAGCCCGAGCCCGAAGAAGCACAGGATCATGGGCAGGCTGAAGCCTGTCGGATCGGCGAACCAGAGCCCGGCCGCGCCCAGCACGTAGAAGACAGAAAAAAGCGCGATCCAGGGCAGCCGGTGCCCGTTCAGATCGGCGACCGCGCCAAGACAGGGGGCCAGCAGGGCGACGATCAGACCCGCCGCGCCGACCCCGTAGCCCCAGGCCGCCTGCGCGGCGGACCCGTCGCCCAGCAGGTCCTTGACGTAAGGCGCGAAGATGAAGGTCAGCAGCAGGGTCGCGTAAGGCTGGCTGGCCCAGTCGTAGAACCACCAGCCCCAGATCCGCCGCCGGGCCGCCCTGTCTAAGGCTGCCCTGTCCTCGATCGCCGCCATCTCGCCCCCGCCCGCGCCATCCCACAACCCTCTCATATGACAGGGTTTTCGCGTCGGGCGCAATCGGTCTTCGCGGGGCCGCGGCGGGAACCGGTCAGTCGGTCATGGGCGGCCAGGGACGTTCGGCTTCGGCCGCGATCCAGGCCTGCACCCAGTCCGGCAGCGGCGGCGGGGCGATTTCGCGCCCCATCGCCGCCATCAGCCGCACGGTCGGCACGATGCCGTTCCGGTCGGTGACCGCCGAGCGATACAGCGCATGGTTGGCGCAGTCGCCGTTTCGCCACATGCCCTGTTCGATATAAAGGAACTTCTCGTCCCAGCCGACGCAGCGGCTGCGGATCTCGAAGGCGTCGAACATCCGCACCCGGCGGCGGTAGCGCACCGACACCCCGGCCATGGTCAGCGACCAGCGTTCGCGCCTGAGCACGCCGATCAGTCCGACCCGCTGCGCCAGCGGCAGCCGCCCCAGATCCAGCAACGTGAGCGTGCGCCCGTTGTTCAGCTCCATCCACATGTCCAGATCCCAAGGCCAGCAGACATGGCGCGAGACATGGATGCCGGTCAGCGGCAGCGGCTCGGCATTGCGGTGCAGGTAGAGTTCCTTGAACAGGCGGAAGAAGGGATACATCGGCAGGCTCCGTCGCGCATGAGGCAACCCTGCCTCGCGCGGCACGGGGCTGCGGTCAAGGGACTCGCGGCGGAAAGCGTGACGGAAAGCCCGTTGCGCATGGGCGCCTGTCCGCCTACCTCTTGGGCAACCGCCCCAGGAAAGGCTTGCCCATGCTGTCTCTGTTCCAGATCCTCCTGCTGATCCTCGACATCGTCTGGTTCATCATCATCGTCCAGATCATCATGTCCTGGCTGATCAGCTTCAACGTGCTCAACGTCTACCAGCCGCTGGTGCGCCAGATCTGGTCGGGCCTGAACCGGCTGCTCGAGCCGCTTTATTCGCCGGTGCGCCGCATCCTGCCCAATACCGGCGGGCTCGATCTGGCGCCGCTGATCGTGCTGATCGCAATCTATGCGCTGCGGATCATCATCGCCAACAACATGATGGCCTTCGTCTGATCGCCTGAGGCCATCCGGGGCGCGAACCGGGGCACCGGCGGCGCCGCGCCCCGAGGGTTGTTCACCCCGTCTTAGTATGGGATGGTCCATGGTACCGAGCAGTTTTCCTAAAATACCATGGAAACCATGGACCGCCCCCACGCCCTTTTGCAGTCGATCTTCGGCTTCGACGCCTTCCGTCCCGGCCAGCAGGACATCGTCGAGGCCGTGGCCTCGGGCCGCAACACCCTTGCGATCATGCCGACGGGCGGCGGCAAGTCGCTGTGCTTTCAGCTTCCGGCGCTGCTGCGCGACGGCGTGACGGTGGTAATCTCGCCCCTGATCGCGCTGATGCGCGACCAGGTGCGCGGGCTGACCGAGGCGGGGGTGCCTGCGGGCGCGCTGACCTCGGGCAATACCGACGAGGAAACCCGCGCGGTCTTCGACGCGCTCGAGGCCGGGCGGCTGAAACTTCTCTACATGGCGCCCGAGCGGCTGGCCTCGGGCGGCACCGCCAACATGCTGCGCCGGATCGGCGTCGGGCTGATCGCGGTCGACGAGGCCCATTGCGTCAGCCAGTGGGGCCATGATTTCCGCCCCGACTACCTGCGCATCGGCGAGCTGCGCCGGGCGCTGAACGTGCCGCTGGCGGCCTTCACCGCCACCGCCGATGCCGAGACCCGGGCCGAGATCGTCACCCGGCTGTTCGACGGCGAGGCGCCCGAGACCTTCCTGAGGGGCTTCGACCGGCCGAATATCCGGCTGGCCTTCAGCCCCAAGGACCAGCCCCGCCGCCAGATCCTGGCCTATGCCGCTGCCCGCAAGGGCCAGTCGGGCATCGTCTATTGCGCGACGCGGGCCAAGACCGAAAGCCTTGCCGCCGCTTTGGAACAGGCGGGCCACAGCGCCTGTTCCTATCACGGGGGCATGGAGGCGCAGGACCGCCGCGCGGTCGAGGCGCGGTTCCAGACCGAGGACGGGCTGATCGTGGTCGCGACCGTCGCCTTCGGGATGGGCATCGACAAGCCAGATATCCGCTGGGTCGCCCATGCCGACCTGCCCAAGTCGATCGAGGCCTATTACCAGGAAATCGGCCGCGCGGGCCGCGACGGGGCGCCGGCCGAGACGCTGACGCTTTATGGCCCCGACGACATCCGCCTGCGCCGGACCCAGATCGACGAAAGCCCGGCCCCGCCCGAACGCCGCGCCGCCGATCATGCCCGGCTGAACGCGCTGCTGGGGCTGGCCGAGGCGCTCGATTGCCGCCGCCAGACGCTGCTGGGCTATTTCGGCGAAGAGGCTGCGCCTTGCGGGCATTGCGATCTGTGCGACAGCCCGCCGGAACGCTTCGACGCCACCGAGGCGGTGCGCAAGGCGCTGTCGGCGATGCTGCGGACGGGCGAATATTTCGGCACCGGCCATCTGATCGACATTCTCACCGGGGCCGACACCGCCAAGATCCGCGAGCGCGGCCATGACAAGCTGCCGACCTACGGCGTCGGGCGCGAATTCGACAAGCGCGGGTGGCAGGCGGTGTTCCGCCAGATGATGGGCCGCGATCTGGTCCGCCCCGATCCCGAACGCCACGGCGCGCTCCGGATGATGGACCCGGCACGCCCGATCCTGAAGGGCGAGGCGACGATCGAGCTGCGCCGCGACACCATCGCTGCCGCCGCCGCCCGGCCCGCCGTCAGGATGCTGGTCAGCGAGGAGGACGCGCCGCTCCTGTCGGCGCTGAAGGCCAAGCGCCGGGCGCTGGCCGAGGCTGCGGGCGTGCCCGCCTATATCATCTTCACCGACCGCACCCTGATCGAGATGGCCGAGACCCGGCCCGCCAGCCTCGACGCGATGGCGCGGGTCTCGGGCGTCGGGGCCACCAAGCTCGAGCGCTATGGCGCCGACTTCCTGAAGGTCGTCACCGGCGCCGAGGCCGAGATGCCCCACCCCGCCCGGCGCAAGCTGGCGGGCGGCGGGGCGGCCTCGCTTTACGACCGGCTGATGGCCGCGCAGAACAGGCTCGCCCGGGGCGAGGATGGCTGCGAAAAGCCGCTCAGTTGTTCTGCCTCGCAGGTGGCCAAGCTGGCCGAGATCCGACCCTCGGACATGGGCACGCTGACCCGGCTTCTGGGCGAACGCCGGGCCGACCGCTTCGGGGCCGCCTTCCTCGACGTGCTGGCCGAGGGCTGAGGCGCCTTTACCCCGGCCGCAGGGCTGCTATCAGTTGCGCGAGGTTGCAGGAGGTTCCCCATGCTTGTGGTGATTTCGCCCGCCAAACGGCTTGACGAGAAGCCCGGTCCCGATGTCGGCCCGACGACGCGGCCCGAGTTTCAGGCCGAGGCCACCCATCTGGCCGGGGTGGCGGCGCGGCTTTCGCCCGACGACCTGCGCGGGCTCATGCATATCAGCGACAACCTCGCCTGTCTGAACGCCGCGCGCTTCGCGGGCTTTCAGGCCGAACCCGCCCCCGAGGCGGTGAAACCTGCCGTCCATCTTTTCGACGGCGACACCTATGCCGGGCTCGATGCCGGATCGCTCGATCCCGATGACCTGCGCTATGCCCAAGGCCATCTGCGCATCCTGTCGGGGCTTTACGGGCTTTTGCGACCGCTCGATGCGATCCAGCCGCACCGGCTGGAAATGGGCAGCCGTCTGGCCACCGAAAAGGGCGCCTGCCTGTACGATTTCTGGGGCGACCGGGTCGCCGAGGCGCTGAACCGCGCGGCCGAGGCGGCGGGCACGCACTTTCTGGTGAACTGCGCAAGCAAGGAATACTTCACCGCTGCCGACCGGACCGCACTAAAGCCCAAGGTCGTCACGCCGGTCTTTTTCGAGGAACGCCCCTCGGGGCCGAAGATCGTCAGCTTCTACGCCAAGAAGGCGCGCGGCGCGATGGCGCGCTTCATCGTCGAACGCCGCCTGACCGACCCCGAGGGCCTGAAGGATTTCGACGCGGGCGGCTACCGGTTCCGGCCCGAGGTGTCCGACGACAGCACGCTCGTCTTCCTGCGGGACGGCGACTCCTGACGGAAAGCCCGGCTCACGCCTCCCCCGCCGCCGCCCCCGGCAGGATCGGCAGGCGGTTGTCGGGGCGGTAGGCCTCCAGCGTCTCGACGATCTCGGCCTTGCGCAAGGGCTTGGTCAGGCAGCCGTCAAGCCCGGCCTCGAGGATCTCGAGGACATCGCCGCTGAGTGCATGGGCGGTCAGCGCGATCACCGGCACCGGCGCGACCCCGGTTCCGGCCTCGAGCGCGCGGATCCGGCGCGTGGCTTCCTTGCCGTCGCAGCCCGGCATCGAGATATCCATCAGGATTAGGTCGGGGCGGGCCTCGGCGAAGGCGTCGACCGCCTCGTTCCCGTCCTTGGCAAAGCGGATCTCGAGCGCGAGCCCGCCCAGCATCTTTTCCAGAACCAGCCGGTTCGTGCGGTTGTCCTCGGCCGCGAGCACCCGCATCGGGAGGACGCCGCCCGGTGCCGGGTCACCGGTCGAGGCGTCCGGCGCAGGCAGCGCGGCGGGGGCGGCGGTGGCCGGTCCGGGCGGCGCGAGCTTCGCCACCGCCTCGAAAAGCGCGCGCCGCAGCAGCGGCTTTTGCAGCACCATGTCGATCCCGCTCGACTGCGGGTCGTCGGTCGCCCGCATCCGCATCGGGTTCGAGGACAGCATCAGGATCGGACCCGCATAGCCGCCGTCGCGCAGCGCCCGCGCGAAGGACATGCCGTCCATCCCGGGCATGCGGTGATCGGTTATGACAAGATCGAAACCCTGGGCGTCCTGAAGCGCGAGTTCGCCGCAGATATGGGAAACCACCTCCAGCCCCAGCTGGGCCAGCTGGCGTTCGAGGATGGTGCGGTTCACCTCCTGATCGTCGACCACCAGCACCCGACGCGCGCCGATGGGGGGCGCGACCGGCAGGTCGTCGGCCTCTTCGCAGACCGGAAGCGTCAGGCGGATGCCGAAACAGGCCCCCTCGCCCTTTTCCGAGACCAGCCAGATCTCGCCCTCCATCATGCCCACCAGCCGCTTGGTGATGGCGAGACCCAGCCCGGTGCCCTCGAACTTGCGGTTCTCCTGGTCGTCGACCTGGTTGAACTCGCCAAAGATATGCTCTTGCAGATCGGGAGATATGCCGATGCCGGTATCCTCCACGATCAGGTGGATCTGGTAGCTGCCAGGCGCGTCCTCGATGCCAACGACACGCACCAGCACATGGCCTTCCTCGGTGAACTTGACCGCGTTGCCGACGAGGTTGGTGAGGATCTGCCGCACCCGCACCCCGTCGCCCACGAAGCGCGTGGGCAGGAAGATGTCGTAATCGATCAGCATGTCGAGCTGCTTGTCCCGGGCCGGAGCCTGCAGCAGCATCACCACCTCGTGGATGATCCGTTCCAGATCGAAGGGTTCGGGATGCAGGGTCAGCTTGTCGGCCTCGATCTTGGAATAATCGAGCACGTCGTTCAAAAGCCCCAGAAGCGCCTCGCCCGACTCGCGGATGGTATGGGCGTAAAGCCGCTGTTCTTCGGACATGTCGGTTTCGCACAACAGTTCGGCCATCCCGACCACCCCGTTCATCGGGGTCCGCAGCTCGTGGCTCATGTTGGCGAGGAAGGCCGACTTGGCGCGGTTCGCGGCCTCGGCGGCGACGCGGGCCTGATCCAGCGCCTCCTGCTGGCGCTTCTGTTCGGTGATATCGACCCGAAGCCCGACGATCCCGCCATCGGGGGTGCGCTGTTCGAGGATGCGCAGCCAGCGCCCGTCGGCCAGCCGCTGTTCGACCGGGGCTCCGGGCTTCTGGTGGTTGGTCATCCGTTCGGTCAGCCACTCTTCCTCGCGGCCCAGGGCCTCGGGATACTGGCCATGTGCCAGACCGTGACGCAGAACGTCCTCGAACCTGGCCCCCGGGACCATGGCCTCGGCGCTTTCGGCATAGAACTCGCGGTAGCGGTCGTTGCACATCACCAGCCGGTCTTCGTAGTCGTACAGCACGAAGGCGTCGGGGATCGCCTCGACCGAGGCCCACATCCGCATCATGTCGGTGATGTTGATGCCGAGGCAGACCATATCGCCCGAGGGTGTGCGGCGGTCGATCAGCTTGATGTATTCGCCGGTCCAGAGCCGGACCACCCGCGAGGGCACCGGATCGAGATGCCAGCGCGACAGCAGATCCTCGGCGAATTCCTGCGGGCGTTCGTCGCCGATGTCGAACAGCCCCTCCTCGACCGCCAGCCGGATGATCTCGTCATAGCGGGCGCCGGGCGCGACCGCCTCGAGCCCCTCGAACAGCTCGAAGAAGGCATTGTTGGCGATCACCAGCCGGTCGTCGGCATCGAACAGCGAAAAGCCGTCCTTGACGGTTTCGAGCGAGTCCCAAAGCCGCTGCTTGGCCACGGTGAAGGCCTTCGAGACCTCGGCCAGTTCGTTCATGACCTTGTTGTTGCGGCCGCGCAGTTCCTCGGCGGTCTGGCGGGTCTGGACGATCTCTTCCGACAGGGCACGGGCATGCAGCGCCAGACGGCGGTTCGCTTCGAACAGCTCGCGGCTTTTCTGTTCCAGCAGGCGTTCTGCCGCCAGACGGGCGCGCCGTTCCTTGGCCAGCTTGTCATGCAGATCCATTCCGGACCCCTGGTAATCGTTTCTCCGGTATTGGGCGCGTCACGGTGAACAGCCGATTAACGCGGCCGGGAATCCTTGCCAAATACGCGCGTGACGTGTCAGCATCCCGGCAATTTCAGCCTGACGAGGAGGCCTTGATGGCCCGTTCAGCCGCCCTTCTGGCCCTTGCCCTCACCGCCCTTGCAACCCTCACGACCGGCGCGGCCGCCCAGTCCGAGGGCAGCCCGCTGCCCGACCGCCGCGCCGTGCTGTGGCGCGACATGGACTTTCCGGGCGGCGATCTTCGGACCCTTCTCGACACCAGCTTGCCGGGCTGCCTGCGCGCCTGCCTGAGCGATGCACGCTGCGCCGCCTTCACCTTCAACGCCCGTTCCAGCGCCTGTTTCCCGAAGTCCCGGGCCGAGGCGCCTACGCCCTATTCCGGGGCCGTCTCGGCCCGGATCGTGACGACCGACCCGGCGGTTCTCGCCGCCGCCCCGGCCCGCGCGGCCGAGCTGGACTTCCTGCGCGCCAGCGATCTGGCCGAGGCCCGCGCGCAGGCCGAGAAGCTGCCGCAGGACCATCCGGTCGATGGCGCCACATTGGAGGAACTGCGCCGCGCGGCGACCTCTGCCCGCGCCGCGAACCGCCCGACCGAAGCGCGCCGCCTGCTGGGCGCCGCGGTCGCGCTGAGCGACGAGCCCGCCGCCTGGACCGACTATGCCGCCGCCTCGGCCGCGCTGTCGCCCGAGGACAGCGGCGCCCGGCGCCGGGCGCAGGGCGACGCCCTGTCGGCGGCGGTCAACGCCTATCTGCGCGGCGGCGCCCCGGCCGTGCGGGCCCGCGCGCTCGAGGTGATGGCTGGCGCGCTCGAGGATCTCGGCCGCGGCCGCGACATGATCCCGGCGCTGCGCCTGGCGCAGGATCTCGCCCCCCGGGACGAGCTGTCCGCGCGGCTGGACGAGGCCATCGGCAAGTATGGCTTCCGGATCACCGGGACCGTGGTCGAAAGCGATGCCGCCCGACCCCGGATCTGCGCCGAATTCTCCGAGGATCTCGTCAAGGCCCGGACCGATTACGCCCCCTTCGTGCAATTGCCCGACCCGGGCCTGGCCGTCACCGCCGAGGACCGGCGGCTGTGCGTCGAGGGGCTGGTCCATGGCGAAACCTACCGGCTGACCTTCCGCACCGGTCTGCCCGCCGCAAGCGGCGAGACGCTGTCGAAACCCGTGACGCTGACCCAGTATGTGCGCGACCGCAGCCCCTCGGTCCGGTTTCCGGGCCGCGCCTATGTGCTGCCGAAGGCGGGCGGCACCGCGCTGCCCGTCGTCACCGTCAATTCCGACCGGCTCGATTTGACGCTCTACCGGATGTCCGACCGGAACCTGCTGCGGTCGGTGCAGAACGGCTATTTCGGCGAGCCGCTGTCGCCCTGGGAGGAAGAGACCGTCTCGACCGATCTGGCCGAAAAGGTCTGGTCGGGCCAGGCCGAGGTAGGGCGCGATCTCAACCGCGACGTGACCACGCGGCTGCCGCTCGACGAGGCGCTGGCAGGCCAGCCCGCCGGGATCTATGCGCTGAAGGCCGCGATCCCCGGCGAGGACCCCTATGACGTGCCTGCCGCAACCCAGTGGTTCGTGCTGTCCGATCTGGGGCTTGCCAGCATGAGCGGCACCGACGGGCTGCATGTCTTCGTGCGCGCGCTTGGCAGTGCCGAGCCCAAGGCCGGGGTCAAGGTCTCGCTGCTGTCCCGCGCCAACGAGGTGCTGGGCAGTGCCACCACCGACGAACAAGGCTATGCGCGGTTCGAACCGGGCCTCACGCGCGGGCGCGCGGGCGCCGCGCCTGCCATGCTGACCGCCGAAGACGGGACCGCCGACATCGCCTTCCTGTCGCTGACCGATCCAGAATTCGACCTGTCGGACCGGGGTGTCGAGGGCCGCGAGCCCGCGCCGCCCATCGACGTCTTCCTGACCACCGATCGTGGCGCCTACCGCACCGGCGAGACCGTGCATGCGACCGCGCTGACGCGCGACGACCGGGCCGAGGCCATCGCCGATCTGCCGCTGACCGCGATCCTGTCGCGCCCCGACGGGCTGGAACATGCCCGCCAGCTGTCGCAGGGCGGCATCGCGGGGGGCCATGTCTTCGATCTGGACATCGCCGGAACCGCACCGCGCGGCACCTGGACGCTCGATCTCTATGCCGACCCCGAGGCGCCTGCGCTGGCCTCGTCCAAGATCCTGGTCGAGGACTTCCTGCCCGAACGGATCGACTTCGATCTGGGCCTGCCCGAGGCAGCCATCGACCCCGCCGCCCCGCCGCTGCTGTCGGTCGAGGCGCGCTATCTCTTCGGAGCACCCGGCGCCGATCTGCCTATCGAGGGCGAGGTGCGCCTGGCCGCCGTCTCGGGTCTGCCTGCCTATCCGGGCGTTGTCTTCGGCCGCTACGATGCCTCGGTCGCGCCCGCGATGGCAGCAATCGAAGGCGCGGGCCGCACCGATGCGGCCGGACAGGCCCGGATCGGGCTGTCGCTGCCCACCCTCAGGACCGAGGGCAAGCCGGTCGAGGCCCGGATCACCCTGCGCCTGTCCGAAGGCTCGGGGCGCCCGGTCGAACGCAGCCTCACCCGCCCTGTCGTGCCGTCCGGCCCGCTGGTCGGGATCAAGCCGCGCTTTGACGGCGACCTGCGCGAAGGCGCCGAGGCCGGGTTCGACCTGATCGCGCTCGGGGCCGACGGCCAGCCCGAGGACACGGTGCTGCACTGGGCGCTGAACCGGGTCGAGACCCGCTATCAGTGGTACCGCGTCGATGGCGACTGGCGGTGGGAGCCGATCACCACCCGCGAGCGCATCTCCGAAGGCGAGACCCGGCCCGAGGATGGCCGCGCCTCTATCGCGGTGCCGGTGCGCTGGGGGCGCTACGAGCTGGTGGCCGAACGCGGCGAGGGCGCCTGGGCCGAGGCCGCGCTGGCCTTCGATGCCGGCTGGTACGCGCCCGCCGATGCCAGCACCACGCCCGACATGCTGGAACTGTCCCTGGACAAGCCCGCCTATCGCCCCGGCGAGACCGCGACGCTGAGGATCGTGCCGCGCGAGGCGGGCAAGGGGCTGGTGACGGTGATGTCGAACCGGCTGATCGACATGGTGCCGGTCGAGCTGACCGAGGGCGAGAACGTCGTCCGGCTGCCCGTGACCGACGACTGGGGTGCGGGCGCCTATGTCGCCGCGACCCTGATCCGGCCGATGGACCTGCCTGCGGGCCATAACCCGACCCGGGCGCTGGGTCTGGCCCATGCCGCGGTCGACCCCGGCCCGCACCGTCTGGCCGCCGCCTTCGAGGTCCCGGCCGAGGCCGAGCCGCGCCAGCCGCTCGACATCGCGCTGAAGGTCGAGGGCATCGCGCCGGGCGAAACCGCATATGCCACTATCGCCGCCGTCGATCTGGGCATCCTGAATGTCACGGGCTTTGCCAGCCCCGACCCGGACAATCACTATTTCGGGCAGCGAAAGCTCGGGATGGGACTGCGCGACGTCTACGGGCGGCTCATCGACGGGCTGAACGGCGCCATGGGCACGGTGCGCTCGGGCGGCGACGGCACGGCCGGGATGCGGCGGCAGGCGCCGCCCCCGACCGAGGAACTGGTCGCGCTGTTCTCGGGGCCGGTGACGGTGGGCGCGGACGGGATCGCCCGTGCCCGGCTCGACATCCCGGCCTTCAACGGCACGCTCCGGCTGATGGCGGTCGCCTGGTCGCCGACCGGGGTCGGTCAGGCCGAGGCCGATATCCTGATCCGCGATCCGGTGGTGGTGACGGCAAGCCTGCCGCGCTTCCTCGCGCCCGGTGACGAAAGCCGCCTGCTGCTGGAACTTGTCCATGCCGAAGGCCCTGCCGGGCGGATGCCGCTGAGTGTCACGGCCGAGGGCGTGACACTCGATCCGGCCGCGATCCCCGAGGCGGTCGAGCTGGCCGAGGGCGGCAAGACCGCGCTGTCGATCCCGATCAATGCGGGCATGCCGGGGGTTCACCATGTCGAGGTCGCCCTGACCACGCCCGATGGCAAGGTGCTGAGCCGGACCCTGACGCTGCCGGTCGAGGTCACCGACCCAGAGGTCGTGCGGACCTCGCGCTTTACCCTCGCCGACGGGCAAAGCTTCACCGCCGATGACGCCTTGTTCGCCGACATGCTGCCCGGGACCGGGCGCGCGACGCTGGCGCTTGGCCCGATCGCGCGGCTCGATGCGGCGGGGCTGCTGGCCAGCCTCGACCGCTATCCCTATGGCTGCACCGAGCAGGTGACGTCGAAGGCGCTGCCGCTGCTGTACCTCGACCAGGTGGCCGAGGCGCTGGGGCTTGTCACCCGCGACCGGCTGGCCGAGCGGCTGGATCAGGCGGTGACCGAGGTGCTGGCCAACCAGTCGCCCTCGGGCGGGTTCGGGCTCTGGGCCCCGGGCGAGGGCGATTTCTGGCTCGACGCCTATGTCACCGATTTCCTCTCGCGCGCCCGCGCGCAGGGCGTGACGGTGCCCGACCGGGCTTTCGGAATGGCGCTCGACAACCTGCAGAACCGGGTCAATTACGCGCCCGATTTCGACGATGGCGGCGAGGATATCGCCTATGCGCTGATGGTGCTGGCGCGCGAGGGCAAGGCCGCGATGGCCGATCTGCGCTACTATGCCGACACCAGGGCCGAGGCCTTCGCGACGCCGCTGGCCGCCGGACAGCTTGGCGCGGCGCTGGCCGCCTATGGCGACCCGACGCGGGCCGATCTGATGTTCGCCCGCGCCGCCCGGATGATGGCCGGGCGGATTGGCCGGGACGAGCCCCCGATCTGGCGCACCGATTACGGCACCGACCTGCGCGACGCGGCGGGGCTTCTGACGCTGGCCCTCGCCGCCGGCAGCACCGCCGTCGACCGCGACGCGCTGACCGGCTATCTGGCGGCGACCGACCGGCCGCTATCGACCCAGGAGGCCAGCTGGATGCTGCTGGCCACCCACGAGTTGATCGACCGCCCCGGGGCAGAGGGCTTCACCCTGAACGGCGCGCCCCTGACCGGACCGCTGGTGCGGCTTCTGGCCCCCGGCGATGGCCCGGCGGTGCTGGGCAATGCAAGCGGCCGCGCCGAGACGCTGACCGTCACCAGCTTCGGCGTGCCCGAGGTGCCGGACCCCGCGGGCGGCAATGGCTATGCCATCTCGCGACAGCACTACACGCTGGAAGGCGATCCGGTCACGCTTGACGCCGTGCCGCAGGGCACCCGGATCGTGACGGTTCTGGAGGTGACGCCCTTCTCGGCCGATCAGGCCCGGCTGATGGTCTCGGACCCGATCCCGGCGGGCTTCGAGATCGACAACCCGAACCTGCTTCGGGCGGGCGACATCCGAGCGCTCGACTGGCTTGGCACCACCGCCGAGGTGCAACACAGCGAGGCAAGGCAGGACCGGTTTCTTGCCGCCATCGACTGGGGGTCGGCCGATCCGTTCCGGCTGGCCTATATCCTGCGCGCCACCGCGCCCGGAACCTATCGCGCCCCTGCGGCCAGCGTCGAGGACATGTACCGCCCCGACCGCCGCGCCTGGACCGATGCGGGTCGCGCCAGCGTCACGCCATGAGGGCGCTTCTGCCCGCGCTGGCGGCGGTGCTGTTTCTGGGCGCCGCCGCACGCGATGCGGTCGACGCCTGGATCGACGCGACCGTGCTGCCACCGCTGGCCGCCGAAACCTCGGTCGAGGTTCTGGACCGGCACGGCACGCTGCTGCGCGCCTATACCGTCGAGGACGGGCGCTGGCGGCTTGCGGCCAGTCCCGACCGGGTCGACCCGTTCTATCTCAGGATGCTCGTCGCCTATGAGGACCGCCGGTTCCGGTCCCATCCGGGCATCGATGCGCTGGCACTGGCGCGCGCGGCGGGCCAGGCGCTGGCGCAGGGCCGGATCGTCTCGGGAGGCTCGACGCTGTCGATGCAAACCGCGCGGCTTCTGGAAGACAGCGGCACCGGACGCTGGGCAGGCAAGTTCCGCCAGATGCGGGTGGCGCTGGCGCTGGAACGGCGGATCGGCAAGGACGGCATCCTCGCGCTTTACCTCGCCCGCGCCCCCTTCGGCGGCAATCTCGAAGGCATCGCGGCCGGAAGCCTCGCCTGGTTCGGCAAGCCGCCCGCACGGCTGAGCCCGGCAGAGGCGGCGCTGCTGGTGGCGCTGCCGCAATCGCCCGAAACCCGCCGCCCCGACCGCGCGGCTGACGCCGCCCGGGCCGCCCGCGACCGGGTGCTGGCGCGCATGGCAGAGGCGGGCGTTCTGGACCCCGAAACCGCCGCCCACGCCGCCCTTGTCCCCGTGCCCACGACCCGCCGCCCTTTTCCCGAGCTTGCGCCCCATCTGGCCGACCGCGCCCGCGCCGCCGAGCCAGGGACGCGCCTCCACCGCCTGACCCTCGATGCGGGCCTGCAGGCGCGGCTGGAAACGCTTGTCCGGGGCAGCGTCCGCCCGATGGGCGACCGGCTCTCGGCCGCGCTGATCGTGGCCGACCACCGGACCGGCGAGATCCTGGCCGAGATCGGCAGCCCCGATTACACCGACATCGCCCGGGACGGCTTCGTCGACATGGCGGTGGCGACGCGCTCGCCAGGCTCGACGCTGAAACCGCTGATCTACGGCCTCGCCTTCGCCGAGGGGCTCGCCCATCCCGAAACCCTGATCGAGGATCGCCCGACCGCCTTCGGACCCTACCGCCCGTCGAATTTCGATGGCCGCTACCGTGGCACCCTGCCGGTCCGCGCCGCCCTTCAGGCCTCGCTCAACATCCCCGCCGTGGCCCTGACCGAGGCACTCGGCCCGGCCCGGCTGCTGGCCCGGCTGAACCGCGCGGGCGCCGCGCCGCGCCTGCCCGACGGCCCGCCCGGGCTCGCCATCGCGCTGGGCGGGCTCGGCCTGACGCTCGAGGACCTGGCCCGGCTCTATGCCGCCCTCGCCGAGGGCGGGCGCCCGGTGCCGCTTTACTGGCGCATCGGCGCTGCGCCCGCCGCCGACGGCCCGCCGGTTGTGACCCCCGAGGCCGCCTGGCAGGTCGCCGACATCCTGCGCGGCGTACCCGCGCCCGCCAGCGCGCCGCAAGGCCGGATCGCCTTCAAGACCGGCACCTCCTACGGCCATCGCGACGCCTGGGCGGTGGGCTTCGACGGGCGCCATGTGGTGGCGGTCTGGATCGGCCGCCCCGACGGCACCCCGGTACCGGGCGCCTTCGGGGCCGACCGCGCGGCACCGCTGCTGTTCGACGCCTTTGCCCGACTCGGGCCGCCCGAGGCGCTGCCCCCGCCCCCGCCCGGCACGCTGATCGCGGCCAACAGTGCCCTGCCCGCGCCGCTCCGCCACTTCGCCCGGCCGGGCGAGAGCCCCGGCACCGACCCGCTTCGCCTGGCCTTCCCGCCCGACGGCGCCGATCTGGCGCTCGACGGGGCGCCCCTTGCGGTCAAGATCGAGGGCGGCACGCCGCCCTTCACCCTGCTGGCCGATGGCCGCCCCCTCGCCACCGGCCTCCGGCACCGGACCGCCGCCCTGCCTGCGCCGGGGCCGGGCTTTGTGACGCTCTCGGCCGTCGACGCCGCCGGGCACGCCGCCCGCGCCCGCCTGCACCTGACCGACTGACACCCCCTGTTTTCTTCTTGGCAAAAATACCCGAACCGGCGCGCCCGGCAGGGGCGCGCCCCAGTGAAGGACTGGCCCCGAAGGGGCCTCCGCCGGATCAGATCCGTTCCAGCGCCAGCGCGATCCCCTGACCGCCGCCGATGCACATGGTCACCAGTGCGCGCCGCGCCCCGGTCCGCTCCAGCTCGTAGATCGCCTTGACCGTCAGGATCGCGCCGGTCGCCCCGACCGGATGGCCCAGCGCGATGGCCCCGCCATTGGGGTTCACCTTCGCCGGGTCGAGCCCCAGCATCCTGCTGACCGCCAGTGCCTGCGCGGCAAATGCCTCGTTGCTTTCGACCACGTCGAACGCGTCCGGCACCAGACCGGTCCGCGCACACAGCGCCTCGACTGCGGGCACCGGCCCGATCCCCATCACCTCGGGCGCCACCCCGGCATGGGCATAGCCGACGACCCGGGCCAGCGGCACCAGATCGGCCGCCTCGGCCGCCGCCTCGCGCGCCAGAACCAGCGCCGCGGCCCCGTCATTGAGGCCGCTCGCATTGCCCGCCGTCACGCTGCCGTCCTTGCGGAAGGCGGGCCGGAGCGCCGCCAGCGCCTCGGGGCTCGTGGCCTTGGGGTGCTCGTCGACCTTGAAGGCGACGGTCTCGCGGCGCCTCTGGACCTCGACCGGCACGATCTGGGCGTCGAACCGCCCCTCGGCGATGGCCCAGGCCGCACGCTCCTGGCTCTGCATCGCGAAGGCGTCCTGATCGGCCCGCGACACGCCATGGGCCTCGGCCACATTCTCGGCGGTCACGCCCATGTGGCCGGTTCCGAACGGGCAGGTCAGCGCCCCAAGCATCATGTCGGCTGCGGGCGTGTCGCCCATCTTCCGGCCCCAGCGTGCATCCGGCAGGATATGGGGCGCGCGGCTCATGCTTTCGGCCCCGCCCGCCAGCCCGAAATCGGCCTCGTTCAGCATCAGCGCCTGCACCACCGACACGATGGCCTGCGCCCCCGACCCGCACAGCCGGTTGACGTTCATCGCGGGCACCGTGTCGGGCACGCCCGCTTCCAGCGCCGCGACCCGGCTGAGATACATGTCGCGCGGCTCGGTATTGATGACATGCCCGAAGGCCACATGCCCGACCCGGTCGGCCGGAAGCTTCGCGCGCGTCAGCGCGGCTTTCGCCACCGTCGCGCCCAGCGCAATCGGCGGCACGCCCGCCAGGCTGCCCCCGAAGGTGCCGATCGCGGTCCGCGCGGCCCCCAGGATCACAATTCCGGTCATTGTCGGCCTCCTCCCCTCATCCACCGGTGCGGCGGGCTCTCTGCCCTGCGGCGCCCCGGCCCCGGTGCCAGCCTGACCGCGGCGGGGCTGTAAATCTAGTGTGAAAAAACCGGTTGCAGTGACCAGTCGAGTAGCAGAGGTTAACGCCCGAACAGCGGATAAGAACAAGAACCGGTGTGGGAGACTGCGATGAGGAGAGGGGCCGTCCGCGGCGACCTGAGGGTCGCGCCGGAATCGTTGCCTTCTTTCGCCTCCCGATCCGGCAAATCCGCCGACGCGTCGGCATCCCGGGCCTGTCCCTGCCCGGGCCGCCGGTGGAGGATGCGTGATGCCCTATGACTACAAGCCGCTTCCCTATTCCGCGCCGCCCGGGCTGAGCGGACCCGAACCGCGCCACCGCGTCGTGGTGGTCGGCGCGGGGCCGGTCGGGCTGGCGATGGCGCTGGATCTCGCGCGGCTCGGCATCGCCTCGGTGGTGCTTGAGGACAAATCCTCGGTCATGGTCGGCTCGCGCGCCATCGTCTGGTCCGAGCGCAGCCTGCAGCTTTTCGCGCGGCTCGGGATCGTCGATCAGGTGATGGCCCGCGCCGTACCCTGGAGCATCGGTCGAATCAGCCACGGCGACGACGAGATCTTCAGCTTCGACATGGCCGGGACGACCACCGGCCGCTTCCCGCCCTTCGCCAATCTGCAGCAATACCATATCGAGGACATCCTGATCGCGCGCGCGCTGGCCGAGCCGCTGATCGACCTGCGCTTCCGCAACCGGCTGACCGGCGTCGATCAGGACGGAACCGGGGTCGAGCTGTCGGTCAAGACGCCCGACGGCCCCTACAAGCTTTCGGCCGATTATCTGCTGGCCTGCGACGGCGCCCGGTCGCTGACTCGCGCGCTGATGGATCTGGATTTCGAGGGCGAGTTCTACGAGGAACGCTTTCTGGTCGCCGATATCGAGATGGAGGCCGATTTCCCGGCCGAGCGCTGGTTCTGGTTCGACCCCTCGTTCCATTCCGGCCAGTCGGCGATGCTGATGCCCCAGGCCGACAATGTCTACCGCATCGACCTGCAGCTGGGGCGCCTGGCCAATGCCGGGGAAGAGGCGCGGCCGGAACGGGTGATCCCGCGCATCCAGGCGGTGGTGGGCCCCGATTTCGATCTGGAATGGGTGTCGATCTACACCTTCCAAAGCCGCAGGCTGGCCGAGTTCGTGCATGGCCGCGTGATCTTTCTGGGCGATGCCGCGCATCTGGTACCGCCCTTCTCGGCCCGGGGCGCCAATGGCGGGCTGCGGGATGTCGAGAACCTGGGGTGGAAGCTGGCCGCCGTGCTGGAAGGCCGGGCCGACGAGCGGCTGCTGGACAGCTACAACCGCGAACGGGTCCAGGCCGCCGACGAGAACCTGCGCGATTCCGCCCGGGCCGCGAGCTTCATCTCGCCCGCCCCGGGGGTCGAGCGGCTGTTTCGCGACCAGGTACTGACGCTGGCCCGCGAGACCGCTTTTGCCCGCGAATGGGTCAATGCCGGACGCCTGGCCGTACCCTGCATCTATGCGACCGGTGCGCCCGACGACCCGCGTCTGCCGGACGAGGCCCGGCCCGGCGCCGCGGCGCCCGAGGCGCGGATCGGCAATGGCTGGCTGCTGGACCAGATCGGCCCCGGGCCGACGCTGCTGGCGATCAACTGCACGGCCCCTGACGGGCTGCAAATTCCGACGCTGTCGGTGCGGGCCGATCCCGCGCTTCGGGCCCGCTATCTGGGCGATGCCGAGCGGGCGCTGTATCTGATCCGGCCCGATCTGGTGGTGGCCGCGCGCTGGGTGACGGCCGAGCCCCGGGCGGTTTCGGCCGCCATCCGGGCGATGTGGGAGGGACGGGAATGAAACTGATCACCGACCCGAACCTGCCCGACCATGACGGGTTCTTCGCCGAGCTTCTGGCCGCCCATAGGGGCCTGTCCGACGCCGAAAGCCAGGCGCTGAATGCGCGGCTGATCCTGATTCTCGCCAATCATGTCGGCGACCGCGAAACCCTGACCGAAGCGCTGGACCTCGCCCGGGGCCGCTGAGGGCCGGAACAGGGCTCCCGAGAGAGGAAGGGCCCCGCCCGGTTTCCCGGACGAGGCCCCTTCGCGGAGAGATAATGGTTCAGGCGCTGGCCTGGCCGAACTGGCCGGGCGCGACACCCAGGGCTTGCAGCGCGGTCGCGGCGATGTCCTGCGCGGTCAGCTGCGCCTCGGCATACATCTCGGCCGGGCTGCCCTGTTCGATGAAGGCATCGGGCAGCGTCATGGTCCGGATCGCCAGCCCGCGATCCAGCCGCCCGGTCCGGGCCAGCCAGTGCAGGACGAGCGCGCCGAAGCCGCCCTCGGCGCCATGCTCGACGGTGATCAGCGCCTCGTGCTCTTTCGCCAGCCGGGCGATCAGATCGGTATCGAGGGGCTTGGCAAACCGCGCATCGGCCACGGTGACGGAAACGCCCCGCGCCTCCAGCGCATCGGCCGCCGTCAGGCAGTCGACCAGTGGCGCCCCGAAGGACAGAAGCGCGACCTTGCTGCCTTCGCGCACCACACGTCCCTTGCCGATCTCGAGGATCTGCCCGCGCTCGGGCATCTCGACGCCCATGCCTTCGCCGCGCGGATAGCGGAACGAGATCGGGCCCTCGTCATAGGCCGCGGCGGTCGCGACCATGTGGCGAAGCTCGGCCTCGTCGCCCGCGCCCATCACCACCATGCCCGGCAGGTTCGACAGGAAGGCCACGTCGAAGGCGCCCGCATGGGTCGAGCCGTCGGCGCCCACCAGCCCCGCGCGGTCGACGCAGAACCGGACCGGCAGCTTCTGCAGCACCACGTCATGGACGATCTGGTCATAGCCGCGCTGCAGGAAGGTCGAATAGATCGCGACGAAGGGCTTCAGCCCCGAAGCCGCCATGCCGCCCGCGAAGGTCACCGCGTGCTGTTCGGCAATGCCCACATCGAAGACCCGCTTCGGGAAGCGGTCCTGCAGGATGTCGAGCCCGGTGCCCGAGGGCATCGCGGCGGTGACGCCGACGATCTTGGCGTCGCGCGCGGCTTCGTCGGTCAGGGTCTGGCCGAAGACCTTGGTGTAGGAGGGCGCGTTGCTGGAGCTTTTCTTCTGCGCGCCCGAGGCCACGTCGAATTTCGCCACGCCATGGCCGCGGTCGGCCGAGCTTTCGGCCGGCTTGTAGCCCTTGCCCTTGACCGTGCAGACATGGATCAGCACAGGCCCCGAGGCCCGCGCCCGGGCGGCGCGCAGCACGGTCAGCAACTGGCCCATGTCATGGCCGTCGATCGGGCCGATATAGTCGAAGCCCAGCTCTTCGAAGAGCGTGCCGCCCCCCGGGAAGCCGGTGACCAGCTGGCGGGCGCGGCGGGCGCCCTCGCGGATCGGGCCGGGCAGGGCGGCCTCGAAATCCTCGGCCATGTCCTTGAGCTTGCCCAGCGGCGTCTCGTGATAGAGCCCAGAGAGATATTTCGACATCGCGCCCACGGGCGGGGCGATGGACATCTCGTTGTCGTTCAGGATCACGAACAGGCGGCGCTTTTCATGGCCCGCGTTGTTCAGCGCCTCATAGGCCATGCCCGCGCTGATCGAGCCGTCGCCGATCACCGCGATGGCGTCGCCCGTCGGCTGGCCCATGTCGCGGCCGACGGCAAAGCCGAGCGCCGCCGAGATCGAGGTCGAGGAATGGCCCGCGCCGAAGGCATCGTATTCGCTTTCCGTGCGCTTGCAGAACCCGGCCAGCCCGCCGCCCTGACGCAGCGTGTGCATGCGGTCGCGGCGCCCGGTCAGGATCTTGTGCGGATAGCACTGGTGGCTGACGTCCCAGACCAGCTTGTCGAAAGGCGTGTTGAAGACCGCATGAAGCGCGACCGTCAGTTCGACGACCCCCAGCGACGAGCCCAGATGCCCGCCGGTCTGGGCGACCACCGAGATCACCTCTTCGCGGAGGTCCCGCGCCAGCAGCGTCAGATCGGTCTGGCTCATGCCCTTGAGGTCGGCCGGACCGGCGACACGGTCCAGGATCGGGGTCGGAGGCTTGACTGTCATGGGTCGTCTCCCGCGCGTTTCCAGTTTGAAAAAAAGCGCCGTGTGGTCTGTTCCCCACACGGCGCCAGTGTCCTGTGTCTGACAGGAAGGGAACCGGGGTGTGGAGGCCCCGAATACCGGGCCCCGCCAGGGACCCGATGAGGGGAAGGGGCGGCTCTCGCGCGCCGCCCCTTCGAAGTCAGATCATTCCGCCGGAGCGGCCAGCTCGGGCCATTCGGCGACCATGTTCTTGCCGTTCAGCGGGCTGATGACGCCCATGTGGCAGGTCATGCAGTCGATCTTGGCCGATTCATGCCCCAGGATCTCCGAGCGGGGCTCGTAATAGGTCTGGTTCATGTCGATCGACATTTGCTGCGCCAGAGTCGTCACCGACCATTGCGGCGTCACCTGGGTCGGGTCGTAGAAGGCCCGGGTGTTGTGGCAGTACACGCAGCCGACGTTCAGCGCGTTGGCCTGATGGTTCATCAGGCTGTAAGTGCGCTCGGCATTCTGCCAGGTCGGGTCGCCCGGTTGCTGGTCGACGCGGCTTTCGGTGTCGGTGACCTTGATGGTCTCGCCGTCAAGCAGCAGTTTTTCCAGCGCATCCACCGGCAGCGAGGTGAACTGGCTGTCGGTATACTTGCGACCCACCATCAGGCGGTTCTGCACACCGGACCAGCTTTCCATGGCGCTGTTGACATTGCCGGACTTCATCCACGAGCCGGGAGGGGTCGGCTGACCCCGGTGGCAGGTGTAGCAGTTCACGCCCTTGCCTTCGGAGGCAAGGTTGTGCGTGTCCCAAGAGTCGTTGAGGTACTGGGTCGCCTCGATGCAGTTCTTGGTGATCGCCAGCGTGGTCTGATCGACCTCGCCATTGTCGTAAAGCACCACATCCATGCCGACCCAGGCGCTCATCGCCTTGGTGAGCTGGTCGAAGTTGGCCTGGTCCATGTCGCCGAAGGCGATGACGCTGTCGCCGTAGGCCTCGGCCGCGGTCGGGGTGCCTTCCGGCGCCTCGACCCGGTCGAAGACCTGGTATTCGGCCTCGTAGACATCGAACTGCGGGTTGTCCTTGACGAACTTGGACACCGCCATGCCGATGCCGCGGGGGCCGGTCTGCTGGTCGATGGTGGCATTCGGGTTGCCGAAGGCTACGATGATCGCAGCCACGGCCACGGCACCGCCCACAGTCCCCACGAGGATCGCCGGACCCATCAGGTCGGTCGGGTTCTCCTCACTCCATTTGAAGAACCATTTCGGGAACTTAAGCATGATCAGCCTCCTTGCCCGACATAGGCGTCAATGCCGTAGGGCTGGGTGTACTCCGTGACGAAGTTGTGCTCCTGGGCCCAGATGAACCAGTTGTCGACGACAGTGCCCGTGAGCAGGATGCCGATCCCGCCGGTCAGCGGGGTCAGAACGGCGAACCACCACGCCCAGCGGTGAATGCCTTCCATGGTGGCGTTGAAGCCCATGGTCCAGCGCCAGAACAGGGCGGCACGCTCGGACGCGGTCCCGCGGTCGTAGATCTGCTCCAGCTCGCGGTCGCCGCCGAAGCGGGTCACGGCGAGGATGGTGCCGCCATGCATCGCGAAGAGCAGGGCCGAACCGTAGAGGAACGCGATCGAGAGCGCGTGGAACGGGTTGTAGTAGAGGTTGCCGTACCGGATCGAGAAGGCGGTGGTCCAGTCGAGGTGCGGGAAGATGCCGTAGGGCACCATTTCCGACCAGGAGCCCATCAGCAGCGGGCGGAAGAAGCCCAGCACCATGAACAGCCAGATCGCCGACAGGAACGCCCAGGCAATGTGCTTGCCCATCTTGTGCTCGACGGCGAGCATGTAGGTCCGTGCCCACCAGGCCCAGACCGAGATCAGCAGGAAGAAGCTGGCGACCATGTACCAGCCGCCTTCCTTCAGCGGCGGAATGCGCAGGCCGTATTCCGGCGAGGGCGGCTCAAGCGCCAGCCAGAAGCCCTGACGCAGGAACTGCACCAGCGACCAGTCGACCTGGGCCAGCATGTTGAGCCCGATGATGAGGAACGCGAAGGCGCCCGCGATCACCGAGATCACACCGGTATAGCCCAGATAGATCGGGCCGAGCTGCGCATTGCCGAGCCAACCGAGGATGGAGAAGTGGCCGATACCGGCGGCACGCTCTTCCATCATGTTGTTCTCGTTGTCCATGCCCCAGTCGCCGGGACCCTGGACCTGCACCTGGGTGAAAATGTTCTGATATTCAGCCATGGTTACATGCTCCCCTGGACAGCCGGAATGGCTTCGGGCCAGATCGGCAGGTTGCTCCACCAGGTCCACCATTCGGGCCAGCCCTCGGTCCAGAGCGGACCGGAGATGATGATGCAGACCGCCGAGAAGAAGACCGCGTTGATGGCCAGAAGCCAGCCGGCGCGGTGGATCCCGAGCGTCCCGATCGAATAGCCGATGAGGTCACGGAAGAAGCTGTCTTCGTGATCCGGCGTTTTCGCCTCTTCACCCTTTTCGGGGTTGCAGGCCGACAGGATCAGACCACCATGCAGCGCGAGCGCCAGACAGGTGGCGAAGAACAGCGACACGCCCAGCATGTGGAACGGGTTATAGTGGAAGTGCAGGTAGTGGTAGCCGGTGTTCGACACCCAGTCGAGATGGGTGAAGATGCCATAGGGGAACGCATGCCCCCAGGCGCCCATCAACATCGGGCGGAACACTTGCAGCGTCACATAGGCGAAGATCGCCACGCTGAAGGCGATCGGAATGTGGTAGCCGATGCCGAGCTTGCGGCAGATCTCCACTTCGCGAAGAGCCCAGCTCACGAACGCGCCGATAGCGCAGAGCGTGATGAATTGCCAAAGCCCGCCCTCGGCGAGCGGCGCGATGCTGAGCCCGTAGCTGAGATCCGGCGGCGCGATGTGGATCTTCAGCGGGTTGAATGTCCCCTGAAGCGCGGCGCCCCAGAAGATCATGGCGGTTCCGAGGGTGGCGAAGAAGATCGTCGTCACTCCGAAGAAGCCCACAAAGAAAGGCCCCACCCAAAAGTCGAACAGATCGCCACCGATGAGCGTCCCTCCACGGACGCGATACTTTCTCTCAAAACTGAGCAGTGCCATCGTCTGTCTCCGCAAATGGCGGCCGTGTCCGTCCGGGCCTCAGCCGTCCTTGTTCTTGAGATTGCCGCGGGCGGGAGATCGGGGCTCCCGCCCGCAGCGTTTGGTGTCACTTCCGACTGCTCACATCCGGAAGCCACGAGGACGCTTACGCGCCGGCGGCTTTCTCGGCGGCGATGGTCAGCCAGTTGAAGTAGTCCGTGCTGAGCAGGACGAGGTGAATCATCACAGCCAGCAGGAACAGGAAGACGCCCTGCGCAACGAGCACGCGACGGGGGTCGAAGATCATCCAGATCTTGTAGAATTTAGCCATTTCTCAGGTCCTCTTCTCAGAGCCACGGGCGCCAGATGTACACTGCCAGGTGAGCCAGAACGGCGACGGCCGAGAACAGCCAAAGCCCGCTCATGTAGACAGCGTGAATTTCTTGCGCCTGCTCGTCGGTCAGACCGGTGAACGACACGTCAGATTCAGCCATTAACTTTCCTCCGGATCGTCAGACTGATGCCGCGCACCCCGGCGGCCGGGTCCCGACAAGGTTTTATCCCTGCCAGCTATTCGCCCAACCGGGGGGTGGGCGAATTTCGGAACTCCACCTTTTCAGGCAGAGAAAATCATGGGGGTGATGATCCGCGCCTGGCTCCAGGCACGGGCGATCGGCCCCTTGGTCTTCAGGTCGCCCTGCCGGACCATCGCCAGGAAGGAGGCGATGAAGGCCAGCGGCAGCGCGGCGATGAAGATAATTGCGAAATAGACCATGAACTCCGCTTTCGGCGGGCGATGGGCACGTACCAGGTGGACGTCGGAAGTCTGGTCAGTCATTTCGACTCTCCTTTCGAAGAAGGGCGGGCGAAGCCGGCGGGCGCAAGCGCCTCGACGGTCTCGAGAACAACGCGCTCGGCCCCTTGCTCAAGCGCGGCCTTCTCGGCGGCGTCGCGCAGGGATTTCGCGGCAGAGATGCGGGTCAGCACCGGGTGCTCGGCCACGATACGGTCGAGCAGCGCCTGGGCATCCTGGTCCCAGGGGAAGTCGCGGCGAAGCCGGGTAGGCGTTGCGGAGGCCGAGTCCATCTCGGTCCCGAGCGGAAGGATATGGAAGAGCGCGTCGAACAAGGAATTGCACACTTCCTGAACCAGATACGTCGCACCGGCGTACCCCATAAAGGGGGTGCCCGTCGCGCGCCGGATCGCCGCACCGGGGAACCCGGCGGGGATGAAGGCGGGCTTGGGGCCGTGACCGGCGGACAGCTCGGCAAGATAGATCTTTTCGTTGATCGAGCCGAAGACGACCAGCGGCCGTTTCTGCCCCATCAGCGCGCGAACCTCGGCATTGTTGGTCTTTGCGCCGCGTTTGCGGGCCACTGCAAAGGCGCAGGGCAGGCCCAGATCGGCCTCGAGGAAGTGCCGGACGCCGCGCGCATATGTCTCGTTCGCGACGATGGCGAAGCTGGCCGTCGCAAAGAAGTCCTGCGTGACAGACCGCCACAGGTCCCAGACCGGCTTGATCGTCGAGTGCTTTTCGCGCGCGATGAAGGGCTCGGGGTCGAGCCCCAGCATCTCGCCCAGCTTGCGCAGGAACTTCGTCGTCGAATCGATTCCGATGGGCGCCTGCAGATAGGGCTTGCCCAGAACCTCGGCGAGACCCCGGCCGAACTCGCGATACATCACGATGTTGGCGTCGGCATTCACCAGGTTGCGCATCTCGGCCACATGGGCGCCCAGCGGCATCACCATGTTGACCTCGGCACCGATGCCTTCGACCAGACGCCGGATCTCGGCCAGGTCCGAGGGCATGTTGAAGACGCCGTACATCGGCCCGAGGATGTTCACGCGGGGCTTGGCCCCTTCTTCGCGCGGCTTCTCGGGCGGCATCCGGCCCTTGGTCATGCCGAATTCGGTGAAGATCCAGGTCATCGCCCGGTCCGCCGCTTCCCATTGATCCTCGTCGAT
Organism: Rhodovulum kholense; assembly: GCF_003053725.1. Lineage (GTDB taxonomy): Bacteria > Pseudomonadota > Alphaproteobacteria > Rhodobacterales > Rhodobacteraceae > Rhodovulum > Rhodovulum kholense. The sequence continues at coordinate 14,597 of NZ_QAYC01000015.1, read as the reverse complement.
GGTGCGCGGCAGGAAGCGCTGGATATTGGTGCCCTGGGGCGTGACGCCGCCGCCGATCATCTCGGCGATGGACCCGGTGACGACCACCGCGGGAAGCGCGGGATCAAGCGTGCCCCAGGCGCGTTTCATCGCGCCCTCGGTGCCCTCGCGGCCCAGCTCTTCCTCACCCAGACCGGTGACGACGATGGGCAGCTCATGCGGGGGGAGCGCGTCGGTATAGTGAAGGACGGAGGTGACCGGCAGATTCTCGCAGCCGACCGGCCCGTCGATCACCACTTGCAGGCCCTTGGTGGCACAGAACGCATAGACTGCGCCCCAGTACCCCCCTGCCCTGTCGTGATCCAAGACCAGCATCAGATCATCTCCTGCGCCTTCTCGGCGCGACGTTTCTTGTCCAGTTTCTTCTGATGGAGAGCGCGGAATTCTGGGTGGAGATTCGGATCTCCTTCCCACACCCCCGCAGTGTCTCCCTCGCCGACACCTTCGAAGAATTCCTTCATCGACGCCATGCGTCCCTTGTTCGCAATGGCCGCGTTTACCACTTGCGCAAGGCTGCCCGCGCCCGCCGGACCCATCAGCGGACGGGCCGAGATGAGATTCGTGAAGTAGAGCGACGGAATGCCCAGCTCTTTGGCATGCTGCACCACGGGCGTGGTGCCGACGGCCAGGTCGGGTTTGATCGCGTCGACCGCCGCCTTGTCGTCTTCCAGAGAGGCCCGGAACACGACCTTGACGCCCTTCGATTCGAGCCAGTACCGGTCGGCTTCGGATTGCTTCGTTTTGGGGCAAGCCGTTCCGACATAAGGAATATTCGCGCCAGACTCGATCAGCAGACGGGCCACCAGCAGCTCCGAGCCCTCATAGCCCGACAGCGTGATCGTGCCCTTGACCGGGGCACCGGCCAGCGCGCCACGGATGGCGGGCAGGAACATGTTCTGGGCCTTGGCGACCGTGTCGGCGGGCAGCCCGAAGGCGTCGCCGATATTGGCCAGCCAGGCGGCTGTGCCATCATGTCCCACCGGGGCCGACCCAACTATCGGGCGACCTGCCGCGTCGAATTCACGCATGGCGGCAGTATAGAACGGATGGATCGCCGCCACCGCGCCGCAGTCGAGCGCGGCGTAAAGCTCGCGCCATTCGCGGGCCGGGACGACCGGGCCACAAGCCAGCCCCAGCGGGTCGAGCATCTGCCCGATCACGATGGGATCGGCCGGGAACATCTCGCCCAGAAGGGTCACGGTCGGACGATCCGAGACGCCGCCTTCGGGGGCAGCAACGGGACCGGCCTCGATTTCCTTGCGGGCGTAGTTCAGCATCGCGCCCGCTAGAACGTCCTTGGCCTCGGCATGGGTCGGCACGCCGAATCCCGGCACGTCGATGCCGACGATTCGCACGCCGTTGATCTCGTCGGGCAGCAGCCGCAGCGGCACGCCCGAGGCGGTCGGCACGCAAAGGTTGGTCACCACCACCGCGTCATAGCGGTCGGGGTCGGCCAGTTCATGCACCGCGTCGCGGATATCCTCGAACAGCTTGCCGGTGACGAGCGTCTCCGAGCTGAACGGCACATAGCCGATGGACCGCCGCGCCCCGTAGAAATGGGACACGAAGGACAGCCCGTAGACGCAGCAGGCCGAGCCCGACAGCACGGTCGCCACACGGCGCATCCGAAGCCCCACCCGGAGGCTGCCGAAGGCCGGGCACATGCTTTGCGGCCGGTCATGCGGGCCTTGCGGGTAGTCCTTTGCATATTGGTCGAGGATGTCCGAGGCGCCCGCCGCGCGGGCCGCCTTCTCCATCTCGGCCGCTCCGGCATGGCACCCCATGCCGTCGCCCAGACGAGGGTCGGCGCCTTCAGGAGCGTTTCCGGGCTCCCGGGGCGTGCCCTCGATCACCTCTGCGGTGTGGGCCTCGTCATATCTGACCTCTTCGGTCATGCGTCCTCCAGTTCGCGCGAGGGCGCGGCCGCCTCGACGGCCGGCGCCTCCTGGACTTCTGCGATTTCCGCGGGTTCATGGTCCTCGTAGTGATGCGAGAGGGCCTCAAGCACGTTGTCCCAGCGGGACATCTGGTTGAGATCAAACATCGTCATAGACCACTTCGAGAGATTTCTTGGGCTTGGCGTTCTTGCCGCGCATGTCGGCATCGGTCGCCGGTTGTAGCTCGAAATCGGCGCCCACATCCTCGGGCGCGAACAGCCCCAGCAGACCGTCATTGGTCAGCGGCGCCGGACGGATCGGCGGCGCCTCGGCCACGGCCGAGGCAAGCCCCGCGAAGAGTTCGCCCCAGGGGCCGTCATGGGTGCCGACGATCTGGTAGTTGGCCGATTTCCGGCGCAGCTCCTCGTCCTGCGGGATCGCCGCCAGAACCGGAATGTCCACCGCCTTGGCAAAGGCCTGCGCCTCGCCGGTGCCGTCATCCTTGTTGATGACCAGCCCCGCGACGCCCACGTTGCCGCCGAGCTTGCGGAAATATTCCACCGCCGAGCAGACGTTGTTGGCGACGTACAGCGATTGCAGGTCGTTCGACCCGACCAGAATCACCTTCTGGGCCATGTCGCGGGCGATCGGCAGGCCGAAGCCACCGCAGACCACGTCGCCCAGAAAGTCGAGCAGCACATAGTCGAAATCCCAGTCATGAAAGCCCAGCTTTTCCAGCAGCTCGAAGCCGTGGATGATGCCCCGCCCGCCGCAGCCGCGACCGACCTCGGGTCCGCCCAGTTCCATCGCGAAGACGCCGTTGCGCTTGAAGCAGACATCGCCGATGGCGACCTCTTCGCCCGCGAGCTTCTTCTTGGTCGAGGTCTCGATGATGGTCGGACAGGCCTTGCCGCCGAACAGCAGCGACGTGGTGTCCGATTTCGGGTCGCAGCCGATCAACAGGACGCGCTTGCCCATTTCGGCCATCATGTTCGAGAGGTTCGCCAGCGTGAAGGACTTGCCGATGCCGCCCTTGCCGTAGATCGCGATGATCTGCGTCTTCTTGGTCGGCTCGGTGACGGGGATTTCGTCCAGCGGCTCGTTGGCTTCGTCACGCAGGCGCTGGTCGATGTCTTTGATATTCGGGACGTCAAGCGTCATGAACGGCTCCCCAGTTCAGGATCATTTTCAGACAGGCAGGATCGTTGAAGGCGGTTTCGTAGGCTTCTGCGGCCTTTTCCGCCGGGACGCTGTGGGTAATCAGTTCCCCCAGCGACAACGCGCCCGATTCCACGAGCTGGCGCGTTGCAATCAGGTCCTCGCGTTCCCATTCGGCGGCGATGCGCAGCCGGGCCTCCTTCATGAAGGCAGGCGGGAAGGCGAAGGAAATCGGGTCGGTATAGAACCCGGCCAGAACCACCTCGCCGCCCTTGGCGATGCGGGTGATCAGCATATCGAGCAGCGAGCCGACGCCCGAGGCATCGTAGATCGTGCGATAGTCGCGGCGCGGGTCGTTATCGGGGTGCAGCACCTCGTAACCCATGGCACCGCCCTGCCGGTCGGGATTGATTTCCCAGACGGTGGGCGCGGGGGCGCCGGCGGCGATGGTCAGCCGCGCCAGCAGGCGGCCGAGGACGCCATGGCCGACGATCAGTTCGGGCATCTTCTTGTCGACACCGGCCAGCGCATGGCGCGCGGTCGCGGCCAGCGCCAGCAACGCGCCTTCCGGCCCGAGGCCGGGGTCGATCCGGGTCACGCGGCTGGCATCGGTGACCAGCCGCCGGGCCGAGCCGCCGAACAGGCCGCGCGCGCCTTCATAGCAGTTGGCGCCGGGGACGAAGATGTGTTCGCCCACCTTGAAGTTGGTCTCGGACCCGGCCTCGATCACTTCGCCCGCGGCCTCGTAGCCCGGGACCAGCGGATAGCCCATCCCCGGAAAGGGGGGCATGTTGCCGGTATAGAAGAGCTTCTCGGTGCCGGTGGAAATGCCGGAATGGGAAATCTCCACCACCAGGTCCTTCGGTCCGGGCGCCGTCAGGCCGAGTTTCCCGAGGCCGATTTCCCGGGGCCCCCGGAGGATGACCGCCGTCGTCTCCATGGACATTTCCCTTCCTGACGCTTGCCCGCTTGGGCGGGACTCACTCATTGGTGATTGGCTCTTGTCAGTTTATTTAGACAGGCCCAAGTGTCAACTTTTTTAGACAGCTTGGGCCGAGCATTATGTCGCCCCGGGCTTTCGGCCCACCACAACCGACGTGACATAGGACCGGTGGGTCCGGGGCATCTCAACCCCTTGGAATCCGGCCTCTTTCATCATTTCCGCCAGGCGCTCCGGGGACCGCGCGCGGCCGGTTCCCATCGCCATGCAGTAGAATGCGAAATATGCGTCGCCCGACCGATTGGGATGCGCGCCGCCCGCCATCGGCTCGGAAACGACCAACCGGCCGCCCGGCGGAAGGGCGTCGAGGATCTTGCGCATCAGCGCCATGACCGTCTCGTCGGCATGGTCGTAGCAGACCCGGACCAGCGACACCGCGTCGGCGCCCTCGGGCAGCGGATCGTCGCGGAAGCTGCCGCCCCGCACCGTCACGCGGTCGGCCATGCCCAGCGCTCGGAACCGCTCTTCGGCGGCCGGCACCACGGCGGGCAGGTCGAACAGCGTCATCTTCAGATCGGGACAGGCCGCCCCCACCGCCGCCAGAAAGGCGCCGGTGCCGCCGCCCACATCCATCAGCCGGGTGACCCCGTCGAACCGGATCGCGCGCAGGGTTTCTTCGGCGACCAGCGCCTGGCTGTCGGCCATGAGCTTCGAATAGCGCTGGGCGGTTTCGGGGTTTTCCGCAGCCCCGGCCCCGAAGACATAGGGCCAGAATCGCGCCAGTTCGGTCTCTTTCTCGCCGCGCAGCACCGCAAGCGGGTCCTGCATGTCGCGATAGAAGACGTCGTGATGGCGGATCATGTCGACCACGCCCGGCGCGCCCATCAGCGCGGCGCCCAGCGCCGACAGCTGATAGCCGGGCGCCACCCGGTCGAACAGCCCAAGCGCGGCGCCCGCCTGCATCAGCGCCTCCATCCGGTCCACCGGAATCGCCGCGCGATGGGCCAGCGCCGCAAGGCTTTGCGCTTCGTCGCAGGTGGCCTCCAGCAGATCAAGCTCGACCACGGCCCACAGAACCTGGCTGTAGACGAAGCCCGAGACCAGATCGAACATCCGCTCGCCCTCGCGGCGGACATGGCCCCGTGTCAACGGAAAGCGGCTGGCCCAGCTCTGAAAACCGCGGTGCGCGATCTTGCGATTGCGCCAGCGACGCCAGCTGAACCCGCTTGGCCGCGCGGGTCCGGTCCCCGAAACGGTGTCGGTCATTCTGCGGGCAGACGCGCGGGTTCGGGGATCAGCCGTTCGGCCATGTGGCGCACCATCTGCGCCAGATCGGCCTCGCCCGGACAGGAGGGAATCGAGGCGATGGCGCCCGAAAGGATGTCCCGGAACCGCTGCACCGCGCCCTCGACGCCCAGCTCGGTCACGGCGCTGGGGCGGCCATGGGCCTCGTCCTGACCGGCGGGCTTGCCCATCTCGTCGGCATCGAGCAGCGCGTCCTTCAGATCGTCGGCCACCTGGAAAGCCTCGCCGATGCGGTCGCCCAGCTCTTCCCAGGGCTCGGCCGGCTGGCCTGCCGCCACCGCGCCCATGCTGGTCGCGGCGATGAACAGCGCCCCGGTCTTGGCCCGGTGATAGGCGGAAAGATCGATCTGATCCTCGCTTTCCCAGCCCTGCCCCGCGCAGATGCCATAGGGCATGCCGGTGCGCTGGCCGAGGATGCGGATCAGTTCGACCGCGCGGGCACAGTCGTGGTGGGCAGCGCGCGCGATCACCTCGAAGCCCGCCACGATCAGGCTGTCGCCGGTCAAAAGCGCCAGCGGCTGGCCATAGGCCTTGTGCAGCGCCGGCTTGCCGCGACGGATGTCGGCATCGTCGAAACAGGGCATGTCGTCATGCACGAGGCTCGCGCAATGGATCAGCTCGATCGAGATCGCGGCAGCATCGGCCAGCGCCGGGCGGTCGTCGCCGCAGGCGCGCGCCACATTGAGGCAGATCGTCGGACGAATGCGGGCGCCGCCGGGCGTCAGGGCATATTCGAAGGCCGATGCCAGTTTGCCGGGCGCGGCCCCTGCCTGCCCCTCGGCAATCGCCTGCCGCATCGCAGCCTCGATTCGCGCCGAAATGTCCATGAACGGCTCTCCAATGCTTGGTCCGCCACCCCTCCACGCAGCTGTCAGGACGGCGAGACATTCACGATTGTAAATCAGGGTGGACAGTCTATGGTCCCGAGTCAACATTCCTTGAGGTGGATCAAAAATGGCCGGATCTGCGGGAAAAGTCGTCGTGATCGGGGCGGGGATGGGCGGGCTTTCAGCCGCGATCCGGCTGGCCCATGGCGGGTATGAGGTCGAGGTCGTCGACCGCGCGCCGGTGCCTGGCGGCAAGATGCGCACCTTCGCCAGCGACGCGGGTCCGGTCGACGCCGGCCCCACGGTGATGACCCTGCGCCCGGTCTTCGAGGAACTCTTCGACAGCGTCGGCGCGCGGCTGTCCGACTACGTCACGCTGCACCGCGAAGAGGTGTTGGCGCGGCACTGGTGGCCCGACGGCTCGACGCTCGATCTTTTCGCCTCGCGCGAGCAAAGCGCCGATGCGGTGGGCCGGTTCGCCGGTGCGCGGGCGGAAAAGGAGTTCCGCGCCTTCTGCCGCCGGTCCGAGCGGCTTTACAACGCCTTCGACGCGCCGATGATGCGTGCGGCCGAACCCTCGCAAGGCGCGCTGACCCGGCATGTGCTGACCCATCCCTGGCTGGCGCTCGACATGGCGCCGCAGCGCAGCCTCGCACAGGCGCTGGGCAAGGCGTTTTCCGACCGGCGGCTGGCCCAGCTCTTCGGGCGCTACGCGACCTATGTCGGCGGCTCGCCGTTCCAGTCGCCCGCGCTGCTGTCGCTGATCTGGCATGCCGAGGAACAGGGCGTCTGGCGGGTCGAGGGCGGCATGCACCGTCTGGCCCGCGCGCTGGAACAGCTGGCCCATGACAAGGGCGTGCGCTTCACCTTCGGCAGCCGCGCCACCCGGATCGAGATCCAGCAGGGCGCGGCGGCGGCGGTGCATCTGGACAGCGGCGCCCGCCTTCCGGCCGATGTGGTGGTCTTCAACGGCGATCCGGCGGCGCTCGCGGCCGGACTGCTGGGCGAGGGCCTGCGCGAGACCGTGGCCCCCGACGCGGTCCGCCCGCGCAGCCTATCGGCCTATGTGTGGTCCTATGCCGCGGAACCGCACGGCCCCGAGATGGTTCACCACAACGTCTTCTTCTGCGACGACGCGCATGCCGAATTCGATCCTATCGCCCGGGGCGAGATGCCCGAGGACCCGACGCTTTACATCTGCGCCCAGGACCGCGGCACCGGCCGCAACCCCGAGGGGCTCGAACGGTTCGAGATCATCATGAACGGCCCGCCCGCGGCAGACGGGACGGACCCGACCGACGAGGAGAAAGAGACGTGCCGGACACGCACCTTCCAGACACTGGCCCGCTTCGGGCTGACCTTCGACCCGAGGCCGGGGGTCCAGGCGCTGACGACGCCGCGCCAGTTCGCGAAGCTGTTTCCGGCCTCGGACGGTTCCCTTTACGGGCGGAGCCCGCACGGGTTGACGGCCGCGCTGAAGCGGCCGACGGCGCGGACCAGGGTCGCGGGGCTCTATCTGGCGGGGGGAGGGACGCATCCCGGCGCGGGCATCCCGATGGCAACCCTCTCCGGACGGCACGCGGCCGAGGCGATCTTGACGGACCGTGCTTCGCCCTCGACGTCCCCGCAAACGGCTATGCGTGGTGGTATGTCGACGGCCTGAGCCATGACGGCGAGCGGTCGATCTCGATCATCTCGTTCATCGGCTCGGTCTTCTCGCCGTGGTACCGCTGGTCGGGCCGGAAAAGCCCGGAAAACCATTGCTGCATCAACGTCGCGACCTACGGGCCGGGCGGGCGCTGGACCATGACCGACCGGGGCCGCGCGGCCCTGCACCAGACGAAGAACACGTTCCAGGTGGGGCCGTCCAAGCTGACCTGGGCCGGCGGCAAGCTCATCTTCGACATCGACGAGATGACCTGGCCGCATCTGGGCCGGCTCAAGGGTCGGGTGACGGTCACACCCTCGGCCGTGACCGGGGTCGAACTGCCGCTCAAGGCCGATGGCAGCCATGTCTGGCGGCCCTTCGCGCCGTCCTCCGAGATCGAGGTGGACCTGAACCAGCCGGGCTGGCAATGGACCGGGCACGGCTATTTCGACGCGAATTTCGGCACAGCGGCGCTCGAGGACGATTTCAGCTACTGGACCTGGGGCCGCTTCCCGACCAAGGCGAACGGGGCCTGGTGCTTCTACGACGCCTCGGTCCGGGACGGCTCGGAGCTGGCGGTCGGCGTGCATTTCGACGCGGATGGCCGGGCAGAAGTGGTGGAGGCCCCGCCGCGCACACGGTTTGCCAGGTCGAAATGGCTGGTCCGGCGCGAAACGCGGGCCGATCCCGGCTACACGCCCCGGCAGGTGCACGACATGCTGGATGCGCCCTTCTATTGCAGGTCGGCGATCCGCACGAAGGTGTTCGGCGAAGAGATGGTGGGCGTGCATGAGGCGCTCGATCTGGACCGTTTCGCCAGCCCGCTGATCAAGCCGATGCTGGCGGTCAAGGTCCCGCGAAAGCCTGGATGGCCCAGCCCGCGATAGGTCCCGGGCGCGATTTTTCGCAGAAAAATCGAGGCCGAGACCCGGCGTGGCCGCTCAGTCGAGCCGCCGCGCCTCGTCGACCAGCATGATCGGAATCCCGCCGCGGATCGGAAAGGCCAGTCCGGCCGACTTCGACACCAGCTCCTGGCGGTCCGCATCATAGGCCAGGGGTCCGTGGGTCACCGGGCAGACCAGGGATTCAAGCATCTTCCGGTCGGCTTGGGTCATGTCGTTCATTGCATCTTCTCCTCGTCGTTGCCGCTTCGTAAGGCAAATTCGATGAGAGTCACAAGGGTCTCGCGCCGCGTCGAAAGCGACGGCGCCTCCAGCAGTGCCTGCTTGTCCTCGGGCGCGAAGGGACAGAGCATCGACAGCGAACTGATCAGCAACTCGTCCTCGGCCTCGCGCAGGCTGTCCCAGTCGGTCGAAAGCCCGCGGCTGGCGAAGAACCGGCCGAGCAGCTTGAGAAAAGCCTCGCGGTCGAAGCCCGGATCGTCCTCTCCGGGGCCGAGATCGCGCCCGAACCCGTCCCAGGCGACATCGGCCCGGATATAGGGCGTGAACCCGGCCTGATCGCGGGTGATCCGGAACCGCGAAATCCCCGACAGGGTCAGCATGTAGCGCCCGTCCTCGGTCTCGGAAAAGGCGGTCACGCGGCCGGCGCAGCCGATCGCATGCAGCTTCCGCTCGTCCGAGCCGGGCACCTCGCGCGGCTGCACCATACCGATCAGCCGATGCGAGGTCTTCAGCGTATCGTCGAGCATCGCCAGATAGCGCGGCTCGAAAATATGCAGGGGGAGCCGCGCCCGAGGCAGCAAGAGCGCCCCAGGCAACGGGAAAACGGGAATGGTTTCGGGCAGGTCGACCGCTGAGAACATGCCCGAGAAGCTAGGCCGCGCCATCCGTCAGGCAAATATCATCGACGACAGTTTCCGGCGGCCTTTCAGGACGATGGGATCCTGCGGCTTCAGCGCTTCGAAGATGGTGAAAAGCTGGGCCTTCGCGGCACCGTCATTCCACTCGCGGTCGCGACGGAACAGTTCTAGCAACTCGTCCACCGCCGCCTCGACCTCGCCGCCGGCATGCAGCGCCTTGGCCAGTTCGAACCGCGCCTGATGGTTGTCGGGGTCGTGATCGACCGCCGCGCGCAGCTCGACCACCGGTCCGGCCTCGGCCGCCTGGCGCGCCAGCGCGACCTGGGCGCGTGCGGCTTCGATCTCGGGCGCGCGGGCGATCTCGGGCTGCACCGCCTCGAGGAACTGTTCGGCCTGGTCGATCTCGCCCAGCGCCAGATGCGCGCGGGCGAGCCCGGAATAGGCGGGCGCGTTCTTCGGGTCCTCGCCGAGGATCGCGGCGAAGGTCTGCGCGGCCTCGACCGCGGCCCCTTCGGCCAGAAGCTCTTCGGCCGCGGCGACCGCTTCGGCCAGCCCGCCATCGCCCGCGATCGCCGCCACCCGGTCGACAAAAGCCTGCACCTCGGACCCGGGCAGAGCGCCCTGGAAGCCGTCGACCGGCTGGCCCTGATAGAAGGCATAGACCGTCGGGATCGACTGGATGCGAAGCTGCGCCGCGATGGTCTGGTTGCGGTCCACATCGACCTTGGCCATCCGCACCTTGCCGCCGGCTTCGGTCACCGCCTTTTCCAGCATCGGCCCCAGCGTCTTGCAGGGGCCGCACCAGGTCGCCCAGAAATCGACGATCACCGGCACCTCATGCGAGGCGTCGATCACATCCGCCATGAAGGTCGCCTCGGTGACGTCCTTGATCAGGGCCTCCGGTGCCCCGTCCGTCCCCGCAGCCTTGCCACCCAGTTCCAGCATTGTCTCCGTCTCCGTCCGTCAGAGCGTTTCGCAATATATGAGGCGGTCCGCCGCAAAACCCAAGGGCGAAGACCTAGAGATCGAACCGCGCAAGGACCGGCACGTGATCCGAAGGCTGGTCCCAGCCCCGCACCGGGCGCAGGATGCGGCTGTCCTCGGCCGCGTCCGCGATATCGGGGGTCGCCCAGACATGGTCAAGCCGCCGCCCCTTGTCGGCCGCGTCCCAGTCGCGCGCCCGGTAGGACCACCAGGAATAAAGCTTGCCCTCGGGGATATGGGCGCGGGTCACGTCCACCCAGCCGCCCGCCTCCTGCGCCGCGGCCAGATGATCGACCTCTACGGGCGTGTGGCTGACGATCTTCAGAAGCTGCTTGTGCGACCAGACATCGTCTTCGCCCGGCGCGATGTTGAGATCGCCGACCAGGATCGACCGTTCCGGGCGGCTGGTCCGGAAGGCGTCCCGCATTTCGGTGAGAAAGTCGAGCTTCTGGCCGAATTTCTCGTTGACCGCGCGGTCGGGCACATCGCCGCCGGCGGGGACGTAGAAGTTGTGCAGGAGCACGCCGTTTTCCAGCCGCGCCGCGACATGGCGGGCCTGGCCGAGCCCGGCGAAATCGACCGAGCCCGCATCCTCGAGCGGCAGCTTCGACAGGATCGCGACGCCGTTATAGCCCTTCTGCCCGCGCGCCACGACATGGGTGTAGCCCAGCGGCGCGAAGACCTCGAGCGGCAGCTTATCGACCGGACACTTGCATTCCTGCAGACAAAGGATGTCGGGCGCCTGCTCTTCCATCAGACGGGCGACCAGCGGGGCACGCAGCCGCACCGAATTGATATTCCAGGTGGCAAGCGTGAAGGGCATCGGGGTCTCCTTGTCCGGACGGGCTTTGCGCGGCGGCGCGCCGGACGCGACCCTAGACGGCGCCGCCCCGGGGCTCAAGCCGAAGCCTGCGCCTAGTCAGGGTCGCCGTTCTCGATCAGGACATAGGCCGAGGCGCCGGGCAGATAGCGCTGATGGGCGCAGCCCGCCTCTGTGCAGAAATCGCGATGGAGCCGCAGGCCCTCGCGGCAGGAGACATAGCCGAAATCGACCGAGACCTCGGGATAGTCGGATCCGGGCAACAGCCGCTCGCGCACCGCCCCGGAGCCGATCTCGGCGCCGTCGCGGCCCAGCGCGCGGCATTCGCGGTTGGTCCGTGCCTGCAGGGTCTCGTCCAGCGCGCGCCGCATCGCCGCGGGATCCGGCCGCGCCGGATGCGGCGGCGGGCAGCCCGCCAGAGCGGAATCAAGCGCCTCGGCCGCGCCGCTCAGGCGGAAGTCGACCGGCGCGCCCTGATAGTCGTACAACACCAGCGTCGAGCCGCTGCGCATCGCGGTCAGGAACTCGGCATCGGGGCGGGCCAGCGCCAGGCCCGCCTGCCCGGTCCAGGCGATCAGGAAATGCCGCTCGCCGATCTTGGCCGGGCGTTCGAACGCGCCGTCGGGCAGGTCTGTCCCGTCGGCCAGCACCCCCATTACCGGCTGCCCCTCGGGCCCGCAGGCGACCGCCAGTTCGGAAGACCCCTCGAACCCGACCTGATAGGCGCTGGGCACCTGCCAGGACTGCCAGCCGGGAAGCACGGACCAGTAGCCGGGAATGTCGGTCGCGGCCTCCGCGGCCGGACCGATCTGGAGAAGGGCACATAGAATGCCGAAAAAACAGGTCCATTGCCCCGACATGGCGGAAGAATTGCGCAACCTGCGCGCGGCCACAAGACCAAAAGCCACCGCTCCGGATGCGAAAAGGGCGCCGACAGGCACGCCGACCGGCCGGTCCTTAGGCAACCAGGCGGTAGCCGCCGGATTCGGTCACCAGCAACCGGGCATTGGACGGATCGGGCTCGATCTTCTGGCGCAGCCGGTAGATATGGGTTTCCAGCGTATGCGTCGTCACCCCGGCATTATACCCCCAGACCTCGTGCAGCAGCACATCGCGCGCCACCACGCCCTCCGAGGCGCGGTAAAGGAACTTCAGGATATTGGTTTCCTTTTCGGTCAGGCGGATCTTGCGGTCGTCTTCGGTGATCAGCATCTTCATCGCGGGCTTGAAGGTATAGGGTCCCAGCTGGAACACCGCGTCCTCGGACTGTTCATGCTGACGCAGCTGCGCCCGGATGCGGGCCAGCAGCACCGGAAACTTGAAGGGTTTGGTCACATAGTCGTTCGCGCCCGAATCGAGCCCCAGAATGGTGTCGGCATCCGTGTCATGGCCGGTCAGCATCAGGATCGGGCATTTGACACCCTGCTTGCGCATCAGGCGGCACAATTCGCGCCCGTCGGTATCGGGCAGGCCCACATCGAGGATCACCAGATCGTAGATCGCCGCGCGGGCCTTCTCCATCGCCTCGACCCCGCTTCCGGCCTCGAAGACGTCGAAATCCTCGGTCATCACCAGTTGCTCGCTCAGCGCCTCGCGCAGGTCGGTCTCGTCGTCCACCAGAAGGATCTTTTTCAGAGTGCTCATCGGGTCCTCCGCAATCTCTTGGACTCAGATGTCGCCGCCTTCGGATGGCTCAAGATTTGCGACAGGGTTCTCACGCAAGCGTGTGGCCGGGAAGGGAATTGTTTCAAATCTCCCGGAACTGTGGCTTAACCCGCCCGAAGGAAAGGAATGGCTCATGCGTCTTGGCCCCGGCAGCACCGAACGACTGGCCCGCGCCCGCGGCGATCTGAGGATGGGGGTCCCGGTCGTGGTCGGGCCGCTGGTCGTCGTCGCGGCCGAGACCCTGACGCCCGATCGGCTGGAGGCGCTGCGCGCGCTCGGCGGCAGGCCGGTTCTGGCGATCACCGCGCGCCGGGCCGAAACGCTCAAGGCGCGGCCCTATGACGGCGATCTGGCCCGGCTGCTGCTGCCCGCCGGGGTCGGCACCGACTGGGTGCGCGCCGTGGCCGACCCGGCCGACGATCTCGACAAGCCGATGCTCGGCCCCTTCGCCTCGGCCCGGGGCGGCGAGGCCGAACCCCATCGCGCGGCGATCGCCCTGGCGAAATCGGCCCGGCTGCTGCCTGCGGTGCTGGCGGTCGAGGTGACGGCGCCCGACACGCTGGCCGGAGCCGAGGGGCTGACCCGCGTGACCCTCGGCGAGGCGGCGCTGGCCCGCGCCGAAGGCACCGAGCTGGCCGAGGTGGTCTCGGCCCGGGTGCCGCTCGAGGTGTCGAAGGCGGGGCGGCTGCATGTCTTCCGCCCGGCCGATGGCAGCGAGGAACATTACGCCGTGGAAATCGGCACCCCGCCCCGGACCGAACCGGTTCTGGCCCGGCTGCATTCGGCCTGTTTCACCGGCGATCTGCTGGGCAGTCTCAAATGCGATTGCGGCGCACAGCTCAGGACGGCGTTGGCGCAGATGGGTTCAGAAGGCGCGGGCGTGCTTCTGTACCTCAATCAGGAAGGACGCGGCATCGGGCTTGCCAACAAGATGCGGGCCTATTCGCTGCAGGATCAGGGCTTCGACACGGTCGAGGCCAATCACCGGCTGGGTTTCGAGGATGACGAGCGCGATTTCCGGATCGGCGCGGCGATCCTGCGCGAGATGGGATTTTCGGCGGTGCGCCTGATGACCAACAACCCGGCCAAGATCGAGATGATGCGCGCGCGCGGGATCGAGGTCACCGAACGCGTGCCCCTCAAGGTCGGTCACACGCCCGAGAATGCCCGCTATCTTGCCGTCAAGGCCGAGAAATCCGGCCACCTGATGTGACCTGAGCCCCGGGGCGGCCGCAAGGGCCCCCGGCTGGGTGAAGCCGCGCGGTCGTCCCCGTCACAGGAGAAAGGCCGCGAGAAGCGCCACTGCTGCGGAGCGCATCCGCCGGGCCCTGCCGGTATGCGCCTCGGGTGGCCGGATGCCCAAAAATCAAGCAAACCCGCCGCCACGGCCTGACAGGCCCCCGGACGCCGCAAAAGCGCCCTTGACCCTGCCGCTTTGCGCTTCGCTATATAGCAACACAACATATCGAATGGCTGGCCGTGTCGTCGGCAGGACGGGCCTCGCCCGAACCGGCGGGACAGGCGGCAGGAGAGCGAAGCACGATGACGCAGAAAGACCATGACGGAATGGGC
>NZ_QAYC01000014.1 GCF_003053725.1 Rhodovulum kholense | reverse complement strand
TGCCTGACGGCTTTCGGTGAGCGCATCGCCGCGCGGGATCCCGATCGCCAAACCGCCGAAATCCACATCCGGGCCGCCCTTATCAATCGCTTCAATGCACTCGGCACCGCCGAGGTTGTCCGCGTGGCCTGAGCACCGACGGGAAAGGGCCACTCACACCTCAGGCCGACGTTCTGCAACAACGCCTGGCGCGATGCTCCACCGGAACTTGGCCCGCCCGAGACACTCTACAACGTGTGAAGGCGTTGGCGCGGGGTCGTCGTGTTTGCCGGGATCTTTGACGGGCTGGCCTCGGTGGCAGCGGATCAGACCGCGGTCTGATCGACTCGTCGAATCTAAGGGCCCATCAGGGGGCGTCGGACGCTTGCTGCCGAGAGCCGCCGTTGAACGCCCCGGCCTCAGCCGCCTGCGGAATCACGAAAGCGGCCGTTCATTGCGGTTGCAGCACGCCCTGGAGCCGATAGGGTCCGGAGAGCGGGACACAGGAAACGTTCGCTGCTACAGCGCAGGCGACCGCAATGCCGCGCAGTACGGACGATCCCGACCTGCACCCCGCAGGGACGAACGATAGCTAATCACGCGGCCGCGAAAACGAAGAATTCGATATTGTATGTCGTGAACCCTACTGGATAGTCTCTTTCCCTCGGGAACTCTCACGGAGCGGCTAGTGGATTTTCACTTCACAGAGCCTCAGACTGACGCTGAGCGGCTGTTTGGCGGCTTCCACTACATCAACGCGATCGGAAGAATCGAGGCAGGTGACGATGCTCGGTTTCGCGAGTTTCTGACTAAGGTCACGCCTCCGCCACGCTTGACCGTATATATCGACTCGGTGGGCGGCGACGTTGAAGCGGCGATTGGCATCGGTCGCCTTATTCGCGAACGCTGGTTTTCAACATCGGTGGGTTCGTATGTATTGGACCAAGACCAAGACCCTTCCTATATTCTGCCTCGGAAGCACATCGCTGGCACTTGTGCTAGCGCAGCCACGCTGGTGTACCTCGGTGGCCGACTGCGCTATCTTCCTAATGGATCGAGATTTGGGGTCCATCGGTTCTCGTTCCGAAATCCGTCTCCAGATGATGTGGGCCGGTCACAAGTGCTCTCAGCAAGAATAGCGAGCTATGTGGAGGACATGGGGGTATCCACTGACTTCCTTGAGCTCTCATCTGCCACATCCAGTACGGAAATTGACACGGTAGACGAAGAAAAGCTCCGCGCACTCAAGGTGATTACCGATGGTGAAACCGAAGCGGAATGGACCCTTCAGGCGCGCAATCACATCATGTACGTCCGGGGCGAGCGTGACTCGCTATACGGGCACCACAAAGTCATGCTCTGCTATGCAAAAGGGACAGGTTTCATGTTCTGGGCCGTTATCGAGTCTCAGGGCAGAGAACATGAACTGATGAGTTTTGGCTTGGTCGAGATTGTTGTGAACGGAGAGGATATTCGAATTGACATCTCGCAGAGGTGCGAGCGCCAAGTGAGCGGCATTTATACGAACGTGCTCGCGCGGATCACGGAGGAGGAGGCTCGTGCAATCGCCTTCTCAGAAAGCTTTGGCGTGCGGATCAGGTTTTGTGATGAGGCGCCTGTATTCCTCGGAATATCGTCTGTTTCAACTGAAGGTGGCAAAGAGGAATTACAAACCTTCTTCAACACACTTTGCAAGACGTGAGCGGTGTTCCGGGAAGGCGATGGCTCGAAGCGGTATAGCCCCCTTTTTGGGAACAAACCTCGCCTGGCGTCACTGTGATCTTGCTAAGCAATGTCGACTAAGTGCGATCCGCGTCCTTCAGGCGTGGTGCGGCATCCGTCACTAAGGGCTTGGAGCGGACCTGCGGCGGCGCAGCATGGCGCCTGAGCGCCTGGCGCTGCCGACTCGGGCGCTCCCTGCCGATAGCGGCCGTTCATGTCGAGCACGCCGGATGACCGCAGCCAACCCAGAGCTGCCGGCTGCGGTGTCGGTCGGCGACCATGAAGAGAGTGGCGCGGCTCTATGCGATCATCAGGAGAGGAACATCTGGTTCTGTTATCTGCGAACATGACCTAATAAATTTTTCGCATTATCTGTCCGCGCGATGCGGACGTAATCGACTTAAATAAAGGCACCGCGACGACTTGCTTCAGTCCCTTGAAAAGGCGCCAATTTTAGCGCGCATCGCGTCCACCCACTACTGTATAATGAGCGATACACTTTTCAACACCACCGAATCAAAATATTTCGAGGAACCAATGGACGGTTTGATAATTGATATCATGGAGATGGGTGGAACATTTTTGCTCGTCGTCGCAATTGCTGCAATATCAATAGACCAGCACATTTTAAGGACAAGAAAAAGGCTAAGGATTATATATAACGAACCCCTGTCAATTCCTTCTGCACTTGAAGTGGCCTCTGAGTTTTACTCAATCAAAGGATTAACTGCACGTGGCGTCGCTCTTATAGTTGCCGAACGATCCTTGATCCTATTTGCGCTGCCGGTCGGAGTGTACCTCTTGGCAGAGACGCTTAACCCAGAAGTGAGCATTTATTCATTAACAGACATGCTTCGCTCTGACTTAGGTGTAGCAACTATTTTCGCAATAATCGCGGCAACATTTTTCTCTATCTGGCAAACTTCTACCTTTATTAAACTTGCAAGGGACTCAAAAAGTTTAGCAAGCTCAGCGTTCATTCTCCTTGGGGATGTCTTCCTGTCCCTGAAGATCGGTGTGTTCACCTTGGCTGCTTTTGTTTCATGCTACTTATTCCTTACGGCTTATTTTTTAAAACCTCCTGAAGACACCAAGTACGGGTCAGCAGTAGTCACCACTGAGGCGAGCCTGTTCGGCAACAATGTCGTCGCAGTCAGTGCCTATCCGACTGGTCATCCAGTTCTAACCATCCAGTCGACAGAAAAAATCCCCCTGAGTTCGGTCATCTCGCTCTTTTTGGGCCATGCCGAATATGAAGAAGTAGAGGTTGAGCCAATAAGTTTATCTGAGGGTGAGAAGTATCTTGGATTTGATGCTTCTTATTTAGATGGAGCAACTCATTACCGTAGAATACTTCAAGTTCGCCAATCCCCCCCTCAAGCCTAATATTTTCTCTTACTTCTCGAGTGTATGGACCTTTTATGACAATATAGAAGATAGCTTTTACCCGCTGCTCTCCGGTCAGATTATTTCCATCAAGACTTACGAACTTATAGGTGTTGACACGCTGTACAGAAATATTCTTTTCGTACGCAAGAATAAATCCGGAGAATTAATCTCTACATCTCTCGGGAACGACGAGTCTTGCATTGCATATCTTGGAAATCCTGAGGTGAGTCTTTGGCCAATTGATCGAACGACTACTTTCTACGCAAGGGGCTTTCTGGAACAGCCTGCGCAACTATCAATATTATTCTTCCCTCCGGCGCTCGTCAGCATTATGAGTCTGTGGTTGATAATATGTGCGTCAATTGGCAACGCAATTCGAAAACACAGGCCCAATAGTTCAATACTTGCAAAGTACATAGAGGAGCATGTTTCACTCCTGTTGGTTTTTTCCATCGGCGCCATTAGGGTTTTCGCGATTCCACATTTTTAGGCGTCACATTCCGTGTGATTGTAGGCCCGCTTCCTGCGCCTTGCTGCCGTCCGGGTCGCGAGGCTGAGGGTCAGGTTCCTGCGCTTCGCCACCGTTCGTATAGGCCGCCGCGAAGGTCGGCTTCCCCGCCAGCTCGCCAAGGACCGCCGCGTGAGCGATTGCGGTGCCGTTAAGGTCCGCTTCGGGGAAGCCCGCGCGATAATGAGCTAAGAACTCGAACGTCCGTTCCCCGCCCAAGGTCCTACCGCATCCCGGCCCGTACCCTCATGCCACGAGGCTTTCGGCCACGGCGATACGGTCTTCGAACACCGTCTGCGTCTCGCCGTCGACCCCTGCACAAGCCACGTCCCGACCGCAAGCGCGCCGGGCGGGAAGAGGCCGGCGAGCTCGGCCGCGCCGGTGATCGTGGCCGCGCCCGTGACGATGCCGCCCGAGAACTCGCGGCGGGCAACCGCCTCGGCGCTGCCGCCGGTCAGCTCCGCGATCTGCGCTCCGGCGTCTATCGCCACATCCACCGCGAGCCGCAGCCCGTCGAATACCCATGTTTTCATGCGGCCCTCCATCTGCCCGTTACCCCGTTCTGCCGCCAGCGACCGGCGGCCCGTTGCGCTCTCCACTCTCCGGCCGCGCGGATCAGCACCGCGTCGGGCGGCGGCGACGGATCGGCGGCGATGCCCGCCGAAGCCCCCGCCAGGTCGAGCGCCCCGCCAGCGGCCCCCAAGACCGCCGCCGCCCCTGCCGCATGGCCCGCCAGCGGAACCGCTCCGGAGGCCGCGCCGCCGACCCTGACGGTGCCAGCCCCGCTGCCCGCGAGCGCTGCCCTGCCGGAGGCCCGCCCGATCCCGCCACCGGCCTGCGTGACGCCGACGGCGGCCCCGTCCAGCCGGAGCGTGTCGGCCGCCGCCGCCCTGACCACCGCCGCGGCCCACGATGCCCCGGCGAGACCGATGCCCCCGGCGGTCGCAGCTGCGGCGCGCGCGGTCGCTGTCGCGCCCCCCTGGACGCGAAGGCCGCCAGAGACGGCGCCGGACGCTTCGGCCGTGGCCGCGGCCGAGCCCGCAAGACCGAGAGACCCGGCGGCCTCTGCCGTGGCATCCGCTGGCGCCTCGGTCGGCGCGGGAACGCGCAGGATGACGATACCGCCCGCCCAGGTTCCGCCCATGAAGTCATAGGCGGTCTGCGCGAAGCTGTAGGGGCTTTGGGTGCGGATCGCCGACGAGATCTGGCGCAGCGTGAAGCCCGCGATGCGGACGGCCTCAGGCGGGAAGGCCATCAGACGCCCTCCCGGCGCTGGCGGGCATAGACCCGCTGCGCCTCGTCGCGCGTCACCCGCCGCACGACTTCCGCGATCTCTTCGGGGCTGGCAGTGCTGCCCGCGACCGACACATGCACATCGCCCATGCGGACAGACCCGCCGCCGCCAAGACTGGCGACGCCGAGCTTGCCATTGCCCAGCCGGGTCAGCGGCAGGATCGCCTCGGGGCCTGCCTCGCCCATCAGCCCGGTCGTGGCGCCCTTCATCGGAAAGAAGGTCGGCCGGTCGACCACGCCGCCCGCGGCAAAGGCCCGGATGCGGCCGCCCTCGAAGACATTGCCAAGCGCGTTGACCGTCACGCCGCCGCCCGCGCCCGCACCGCCGAACATCCCCGCGAAGAGGCTGTCGAAGAAGCCGCCCATCGCGGTCGAGACCGGCGAGAGCGCCCGGTCCAGCAGATCGTCGAGCATCCGGTCGGCCAAGGCCGAGATCGCGTCGCCCGCGTCGCCCGAGCCCTTGGCCAGATCCTTGAAGAAGGTCTTGAAGCTGTCGCCGGTCGCCTTCGCGGTGTCGGCCAGATCCTTCGTCGTCGTCTTCAGCTTGTCGATCCCGGCGCCGTCATTGGCCGCCTCGCCGATCCGCGCGAGGCTGGTCGCGGTATTGCCCGCCTCGTCCGAGACCCCGGCCAGCGTTTCCTTCAGCGCCGCCATCGAGGCCAGCGGCGTGCGGATCATCGCATCGGCCACGCCATTGGCCTCGCGCTTCAGCCGTTTGGCCTCGTCGCCCGCTGCCGCCGCGGCCTCTTTCGCCGCCGCCAGCCCCTCGGCCGCGCCGTCCGCCGCCTCCTTCAGGGCCGCCGCGCCGGGCAGGATGTCCGGCAGATCGGCAAAGCGCGCCAGGAACCCCGACCACTTCTCCTGCAGATAGACCATGACATCGCCCCAGATCGCCTTCATCCGGGCGCCGAGCTCTTCCATCCGGAGCCGCATCAGCTCCGGCCCCATGACGATCCGGTCCCAGACCTCGGCCGCGACATCCTTCATGAGATCCAGCGCCGCGCCAAAGCCCCCCGCCGCCGTCACCAGCCGCCCGAACCACAGCACCAGTTCGCCCGCACCGACCACCAGCGCGCCGATCCCCGTGCGCATCAGCGCGGCCCGGGTCAGCAGGAGCTTTGCGTTCAGCGCCGCGGCCGCCACGGTCGCGGCGGCAAAGCTCGCCGCAAACCGCCCCGCGATCAGCGTGGCGGCCGTGCCGGCATAGGCCGCGACCCGGTCGAGGTTCGTCAGCACCAGATCGAGCGCCGAGGCCAGCGGCGCGCCCTTGCGCCAGAGATCGGCAAAGCCGTTGGCCAGCCGCTCGATCCCAGGGGCGGCGGCCGCGGCCAGGCTGTTGCCAAGCCCCGTCGCGACCAGCCCCAGCCGCGAGACCGCATCATTGGCGCTTTCGATGTTATCCGCGTCCAGTTCCGACACCACGACGCCGAAGTCCTCGACGTCGCGGGCGGCCTGGCGCAGGGTGGCCGGATCCATCCGGCTCATGGCGATGGAGCCTTCCTCGCCGAAGAGCTGGCCCGCGACGGCCGCCTGCTGGGCCGCGGGCACGAAGTCGAGGATCGCGGCATTGATCGCCTCGACCCGGGCATCGAGCGGCATCGCCAGCAGATCCCCGGCCGTGAGGTTCAGCCGCTTCAGCGCGTCGACCGCGGGGCCGGTGCCGGTCGCGGCCTGGCTGAGGCGGCGGGTCAGGTCCTTCGTGGCCTGTTCGACCGTGCCCATGGCGACACCCGAGAGATCGCCCGCCCGGCTCAGCACTTGCACCGACTTGACGGTGGTCCCGAGCGATTGCGCCAGCTTCGCCTGGGCATCGACCGCGCCCATGGCCTGTTTGGTCATCAGGCCAAGCGCCCCGGTCGCGGCGGTGACCGCCCCCGCCAGCCCGACCGTGACGGTGCGCGCGAAGCGTTTCGACCGGTCATCGGCCGATTTGAGCCCGTTGCGGAACTCGGCCGAGTCGAGCCCCAGGTTGACGCGCAGCGCGCCGATCACCGCCTTCAGCGCCATGGATCACCTCTTTCTCTGGTTTTGCTGTTCGAACCGCGCGTGAAGGACCCGCGCGCGCAGGATCATCACCGGCGCCTCGCGCCTAGGGTCGGGCGGCAGGATGAAGTCATCGGCCCGGGGGAAGTCGGGCGTCCGGGTCAGGGCCGCGACATGCCAGGCCAGCCAGCGGTCGCGGTGATGACCCACCTTCGCCCGGGCCGCGGCGCCCGCCATCTGGGCGCGGTAAAGCCCCGGGGTCAGGGACCAGAAGGCGGCCGGATCGAACCCGGCCGCGCAATAGTCCTTCAGCAGATCGAACCAGCCCGCGGGGGGCAGGCCTTGCCCGACACGCTCG
Source organism: Rhodovulum kholense (assembly GCF_003053725.1). Lineage (GTDB taxonomy): Bacteria > Pseudomonadota > Alphaproteobacteria > Rhodobacterales > Rhodobacteraceae > Rhodovulum > Rhodovulum kholense. The sequence continues at coordinate 104,070 of NZ_QAYC01000014.1, read as the reverse complement.
CCGCGCCCGTCCCGGCCGACCCGTTCGCCGCCTCGGCCCCCTCGGGCTTTCCCGGCGCGGGGGCCTCGCTCGCCAGATCGGTCAGGAAGCCGCAAGCCGAGATCACCCGGCCCAGCACCGGGCCGAGCTCGGGGCCAAGATAGTCGGCGATCCGCAGATGCGCCCTTGCGTCTTCCAGCGAGACCACCGGCCGCGCGGGCGGCGTCACCAGAACCGGGATCGCCCTCATGCGTCGCCCGCCTTACGGGTGCGGCGCGGTTTGGGGGCGGGCTCAGGCTCGGGATCTGGCGCGCCCAGCACGCCAGCGGCGATGAGATGGGCCACCTCGGCCTCGGCAGCCTCGCGCATCTCTCCTTCCAGATACATGCGCTCGCCAAGATGCTGGCGCAGGACCGTGTATGTCGGCATGTCGTCCTCCTATCGGCTCAGGAAAGAGGGCGGATTGCCTGCCCCCTCGGAGAGCCGATCAGTCTTCGCGGCCGAAATCGCCGTAGATGAAGGCGCCCGGGCGATAGGTGGCCAGGGCGAGGCACTTTTCGGCGAGGATCGTCACCAGGTTCTTCGTGAAGCCCAGGCGGCGGAGACAGAGACCTGATCGGGGGCCATCAGTGGTCCGGACACCCGGCCGTCCGTCGTCACGCAATGCCGCGCGGTCAGCCCCCAGTTGCGATTGAGCAAACGGCCCGAACAGCCGTTGTTGACCCGGATCAAGCCAAGCCGGTGCTGCGTGGTCGGATCCACGGGGGTGCCGGACGTGATCGGCTGTTGCACGCTGCAAATGCGGCCCTCGGCCGTATCCCGGCAATTGTCCTGCGCCAGGGCAGCGCCTGATGAAAAGACCACAACAAAAAGACCCACTGAACGCGAGGCCGGGACGGGCATCGAGGCACCTGAAATCTTCGAGTTGAATTAATTAAGATACATACCGATTCCACGCGTCCAGCAATATATCCGCGGACACCTGCTCTGGCGCCACCAGCCCCCCTCCCTCGCATGCGCGGCGCATGATCCGGCCGGATGCAAAGTGCCAGCGGCCCGGATGCCGGTTGCCGCATTGCGTTTTCTTTCGAAGGGTTGGCGGAAAACGGATATGGCGCGCACGGCACGTGGCGGACGGCGGGCGTCCGACCCGACTTACCCGCCAGCCAGATCCGGGTCCGCTTTCCACTTTCGGGCGACAAAGTCGACGAAGGTGCGGACGCGCTCGGCGATCAGGCGATTGTCGGGATAGACCGCATGCAGCGGAACCTCGCCCGCGCTCCAGTCGGGAAGGACAGGCACCAGAGCACCCGACCGCAGCGCGTTGCCCACCAGGAAGCCCGGCAGCTGGCAGATGCCGGCGCCTGCCTCGGCCGCCATCCGAAGCGCCCAGCCCTCGTTCGATTGCAGCCTCGGCGCGACCGTACGTCGATCCGGTCGGCGCCGCGCATCAATGGCCGGATCCACCCCGTGCGCAGGGCCGAAAAATGCAGGATGTCATGGCCGGCCAGGTCGGAGGGCGTCCGGAAAGGTCCGCGCCGGGCCAGATAGCCGGGACCTGCACACAAGAGCAGCGGCGACGCGCCGAGCTTGCGCGCGATCAGGGGCGGCGCGACCTCGAGCGTGCCGCAGATGGCCAGATCGAAGCGCCGCTCGATCAGGTTCCCGGCCACGTTCGAAAGATCGAGCTCGATCCGCATCCCCGGATGCTCTTCCAGAAACTCGGTCACCCGGCCCACCAGATAGCGCTGGCCGAAATCCGGAGGCGCCGAGATGCGCAGCCGTCCTTCGGGCGCGGCATGTTCGGCCCGGGCCGCGCGTTCGGCCGTCGCCACGCGCTCGGACAGATCGTCCAGACGAGCGCGACAGACCTGCCCCGCGGGCGTCAGGCGCACCAGGCGCGTCGAGCGGTGGAACAGCCGCAACCCGAGCCGCGCCTCCAGATCCGCCACCTGCGCGCTGACGATCGAGCGGGTCAGGCCCATCGCGTCGGCGGCAGCGGTAAAGCTTTCGTGTCGGGCCACCGCGAGGAAAACCGCCACGCCATGCAGAGGATCGACCGTCTTCATTTGTCAGCTCATCCGGACAATCATGCCAAGTGGACCCCGTTTATCGGCCTCCTGAAAAGGATCAAATCGCTGGCCTGGAGCAAGAAAATCCTGATGGAGACGCAAATGAACCCCTCCGACCAGTCCGTCTTTTCGGCCCCGGGTGCCGGCCATATCGCGCATGGCTTCGGGCCGCACAGGATCCGCCTCGCATCCGGGGATACCGCCGGACGCCTTGGCGTCTTCGAGGCGGAGGTGCCCAAAGGCTCCGGCCCGCCCCTGCATGTCCATGAACGCGAGGAGGAACTCTTCCGGGTTCTCGAGGGCGCGTTCGCCTTCTGGTGCAACGGCATCCGCGTCGATCCTGGGGCGGGCGGCGTGATCGCGATCCCGCGCGGCGCGGTCCACCGCTTCGAGAATATCGGCGCCGCGCCGGAACGGTTGATGGTCGTGATGACGCCCGGCGGTTTCGAGGGCTTCTTCTCGGCGGTCGAGACCGAAACGCCGGAAAACCCGCAGGCCCTGGACGCGCTCGCCGCCCGCTTCGACCTGCGCTTCGTGCCGGCGCGGGCGGACAAGGCGGCCTGACGGCCGTGGCCCGCCCTGTGGGAAGGCTCTTTCGGGTCAGGTAACGCGTCCTTCGGCCCCGCGAAAAGCTCAGGGGCGCCGCGGAGCCGGCGGCGCCAGAAGCGCCCACAGGCGGGCTTTCCCACCCCGGCACCGGCCGCCGACCGGCCGCCGCCGCGGCGCAAGGACCGCTGGCGCGATGCGGACCTGGCGGGACGCCGGTGTTGCAAAGCCGGCGGCAACGCCCGATCATGGCCCCCGCCCGAAGGAAGGGGCCGGCAAACGGCACCGCTCGGGGCTGCAGGAAGGACCGAGCGTGAAGACCATTGTCGCGGATCACCGCCAGAACCTGCTGGGCGGGGCCTGCATGATCGGGTCCATGGCGGGCTTCGCCGTCGAGGACACCCTGATCAAGGCGGCATCGGAAACCTTGCCGCCAGGCCAGATCCTGATGCTCTTCGGCCTCGGGGGCGCGCTTCTCTTCGCGGGACTGACCCGGCTCGGCGGGCAGCGCCTGGTCAGCGCCGACGCCGTCTCGCGGCCGATGCTGCTTCGCGTGCTGTTCGAGGTCGCCGGGCGGCTTTTCTACGTCCTCGCGCTGGCGCTGATCCCGCTGTCGACCGCCACGGTCATCCTGCAGGCCACCCCGCTTCTGGTGGTGGCCGGGGCGGCGGTTCTCTTCGGCGAGCGGGTCGGCTGGCGCAGATGGGCGGCGATCCTGCTTGGCATGACCGGCGTTCTGGTGATCGTCAAGCCGGGGACGGACGAGTTTTCCCTGCTCTCGGTCCTGGCGGTGCTCGGAATGATCGGCTTCGCGGGGCGCGATCTGGCCAGCCGCGCGGCGCCCCGGTCGCTGTCGACCTCGATCCTCGGAGTCTACGGCTTCCTGGCCGCCCTGGCGGCGGGGGCAATCTTTTCGCTTTTGCAGGGGACACGGTTCATCCTGCCGGACCCCGAAGCTGCCATGTGTCTTCTGGGGGCGGTGCTGGTCGGCGTGGCGGCCTATGGGCTCTTGATGCGGGCGATGCGCACCGGCGACGTGTCGGCGGTCACCCCGTTCCGTTATACGCGGCTGCTCTTCGGCATCGGCCTCGGGGTCGCCCTCTTCGGCGAACGTCCGGGCGCCGCGACCCTCGTCGGCTCGGCCCTCATCCTCGTGTCGGGCCTGTTCATCCTCTGGCGCGGGACCGGGACCGCGAAACCGCGCTAGGACCGACCGGCTCGATCGGCCCGGGGGGCGTCGGCGGAAATCGTGCAGTGCCCGCGCGGGGCCCCCGCCCCGGGATCGCTGCGCGGGCGGTGCAAGGCACTGGTCCCGGGCGCGGGGGGCCGCTATCTCTGCCCCATGCTCGCGACACATGTTCACGGCGACGCCACCGCCGCCCCGCCCCTTCTGATCGTCCATGGCCTTTTCGGGTCGGCCCGCAACTGGGGGGCCGTCGCCCGCCGGCTGTCCGACAGCCGCCGGGTGGTCGCGGTCGACATGCGCAACCATGCCGACAGCCCCTGGACCTCGACCCACGGCTATCCGGAGCTGGCCGCCGATCTGGCCGAGGTGATCGAGGCCGAGGGCGGGCGCGCCGACGTTCTGGGTCATTCGATGGGCGGCAAGGCGGCGATGGCACTGGCGCTGACCCGCCCCGGGCTGGTCGACCGGCTGATCGTGGCCGACATCGCGCCGGTGGCCTATGACCATACCCAGGTCGGGCTGATCCATGCGATGCGCGGGCTCGACCTGTCCGCCATCGAGCGGCGCGGCGACGCCGACCGGGCGCTGGCCGCCTCGGTCGAGGATCCCTCGACCCGGGCCTTCCTGCTGCAATCGCTGGATCTGCGGTCCAAGCCGCATCGCTGGCGGCTGAACCTCGACACGCTCGAGGCCGAGATGCCCCGGATCATGGACTGGCCCGAGGCCATCGACGGGCAGTTCGGCGGCCCGACGCTGGTGCTGGCCGGGGCGAACTCGACCTATATCCGCCCCGAACATCGCGACCGGATCAAGGCGCTGTTCCCGGCCGCGCGCTTTGCGAAGATCCCCGGCGCGGGGCATTGGCTCCACGCCGAGAAACCGAGAGAGTTCGAGGCGGCGGTGCGCGCCTTCCTCGACCTGGCGCCTAGCCCTCGGCCTTGAGCATCCGGGTCAGCGTGCCGTCCTTCTTGACGTATTGCCCCATCAGGGCGGCCGCCACGTGCAGCAGGATCAGCAGCACCAGGATCACGCGCAGCCCGGCATGCAGCCCCGCGGCCAGGCCCGAGCCCAGCGACCAGGCCAGCATGCCCGAGACGGGCAGCGCCACCATCAGCACGTAAAGCCCGCCATGGATCACCCGCGCCAGCAGGATCTGCGCGGGCGAATGGGTCGGATCGGGCGCCGGCACCCCGTGCAGGAACCGCAGCCCCAGCCGCCAGAAGGCCAGCACCAGGATCGACAGCCCGATCAGGATGTGCAGCCCCACCAGAAGGGTGAAGCCCTTCTCGCCCGTATCCATGTATTGCCCGAAGGCATGGCCCATGCCGTCCCCGAACAGGAACTGCACCACGACCAGCCCAAACACCGCCCAATGCAGGCGGATTTGCATCCTTGAATAGCCCTTGACCGACATCGATGGCCCTCCGATGGTCCTTTGCCCGAAACGACCGCCGGCGTCGCGGGCGGTCGGAAGATGGCCTGCGCCATTCGCCAGAACACCGGCACGGCCACCGCCCTCCCCGCTGCCGCAATGGGCGGGACCCGGCATCGGCGTGCCGTCGCCCGGGGCGGAGACGGCGGCAAGGCTCACGCCCGCAAAGGTAGTGGAATTCCGCGCGGCGGGCAGTGCGGCTTGGCGAAGCATCCCGCCCGTCCGGGGCGCAGGGGCGCCACCGGGCGCGCCGACCGGCGCGGCCGTTCAGAACGACCAGACCCGGCTCTGGCGGTCCAGCAGATCGCGCGCCATGGCATCGGGTTTCGCGACGCCCACGCCCTCGATCAGCGCCTCGGGTCCGGCGCCCCGCCCGGGCAGATAGATCGCACAGACCTCGGCCCGGGCCCCCTTGCCGATGGCGGCCGCAAGGGCGGTCTGCGGGCTTAACCCCGCCGGGGGCTGGGGCGCTGTGGCCGGTGCGGGCGGGTCTGCCAGCGCGATATCGCCCGCGGGCCCGCACAGCAGGACCCTGACCGCCGTCCCGCGATCGAGCGCCTGCAGCGTCAGGACAAGGCCCATCAGCTGGGTCTGCGGGTTCGGATCGGTCAGCACGGTGACAAGCCTGCGCACATCCCTGGCCGCCGCCGGGGCCGCTGCCAGCGCCAGTGCGACCGCCGCGATCAGGGTCGTTTTTCGGGGTGTCATGAGGTCTCTCCCTGTTCTCGAAACTCTTGCCTAAAGGGAATAGACCGCCGGGCCGGACCGGGCAGTGACTAAGGCACAGAGACGCGGAGACAAGGCCGAGGCCGGAGTTGACGCGCGGAATAGCACTTGACCGGAATCAAACGGACGGCACGGTATCGGTGGTAGGCTTGGCCGCACGCATCAGGGGAAGACAGGGATGATTTCACTCGACGATATCGAGGACATGACCAGCCTGACCCGCGACGAGATCGCGGCCATTGCACTTCACGAGCATGTCCCCGAGGCCGATGCCTCGCTGCTGGGCGAGTATCTCATGCATGTCCATAACGGCCCGCAGCGGGTGACGGCCATGATCTGCGACGACATCCGTGCCGCCCTGCATGCCGACGATCTGGACGGCGCGCGCGCCCTTTACGGCGTGCTGCACGCCTTCCTGATCGCCCATCCCGACGCTGCCCGAGGCGCCGACTAGAGGCCCCGACAGCGCACCTGCCGGGGCCAATCAGACGGTCGGTCAGACTTCGGGCAGGCCGCCCCGCAGGCGGTCGGCCTCGGCGCGGGTCGGCCAGCGCGGATCGGCTTGCTTGATCCGGCGCGAGACGACATAGGCCGAGGGCCAGGCGAGGATGCAGCCGATCCCGGCGCCGATGGCGACCGAGATCCAGCTGTAAAAGCCCAGCGAGAACATGACGATCACCAGCATCCCGGTGATGACGGCCCCGGTCATCGGGGTCAGAAGCAGGCTCAGACGGTCCATGAGATCCCTCCCTTTTCATGGGTCACGCAAGGGCACTACGCAGCCGAGCCCCCGGCGGATGCATCGGCCGCGGCCACGGTGCGTCACGAAGCGGTGAGCGGTCGGGCAAAAGCAGTCGGGTCAGGCGCTTCGGGTCCAGGGGAGCCGGGTCAGGGCATCGGCCCCTAGGGCGCGGCGATCCGCCGGGCAGTGACCTCGATCTCGATCTTCATCTCGGGCTCCTGCAGCCCGGCCGAGATCATCGTGGCTGCGGGCCGGGCCCGGGCAAAGGCCGCGGACACGACCGGCCAGCAGGCGGGCCAGTCGGCCGGATCGGGCAGGATGTAGCGGACCCGCACCACGTCGTCGAGCGTGGCCCCCGCCTCGGCCAGCGCCGCCGCGATGGTCGCCAGCGCATTGGCGCATTGGGTCTCGACCGCGGCGGGCATGGTCATGGTGGCATAGTCATAGCCGGTCGTCCCGGCCACGAAGACCCAGCCGTCGACGTCAACCGCGCGGGAATACCCGATCTTCGCCTCGAAGGGCGATCCGGTCGAGATCAGACGGCGGGCCAAGGCTCAGCCCGCGGTCTTTCCTTCCTTCTTGGAGTCGACATAGATCAACAGGGGCGCGGCCGCGGCATTGACCGCTTCCTCGTTGACCACCACTTCCTGCACCGAATCCATGCCCGGCAGGTCGAACATGGTGTCGAGCAGGATGTCTTCCATGATCGACCGCAGGCCGCGTGCGCCGGTCTTGCGCGCGATGGCGCGCTTGGCGATGGCGGACAGCGCATCGTCGGTGAAGGTCAGCTTGGTGTCTTCCAGATCGAAGAGCCGCTGATACTGCTTGACCAGCGCGTTCTTCGGCTCGGTCAGGATCTGCACCAGCGCGGCCTCGTCCAGATCGGTCAGCGTGGCGATCACCGGCAGACGGCCGACGAATTCGGGGATCAGGCCGAATTTCAGCAGGTCTTCGGGTTCCAGTTCCTTGAACATCTCGCCGACACCGCGCGAGTCGTTGTCCTTCACATCGGCGCCGAAGCCGATGGCAGACCCCTTGCCGCGCTGCGCGATGATCTTTTCAAGGCCGGCGAAGGCGCCGCCGCAGATGAAGAGGATATTCGTCGTGTCGACCTGCAGGAATTCCTGCTGCGGATGCTTGCGCCCGCCCTGCGGCGGCACCGAGGCGACGGTGCCTTCCATGATCTTCAGCAGGGCCTGCTGCACGCCCTCGCCCGACACGTCGCGGGTGATCGAGGGGTTGTCGGACTTGCGCGTGATCTTGTCGACCTCGTCGATATAGACGATGCCGCGCTGCGCGCGCTCGACGTTGTATTCCGACGCCTGCAGCAGCTTGAGAATGATGTTCTCGACATCCTCGCCGACATAGCCCGCCTCGGTCAGCGTGGTCGCGTCGGCCATGGTGAAGGGCACGTCGAGGATGCGCGCCAGCGTCTGCGCCAGCAGGGTCTTGCCGCAGCCCGTGGGGCCGATCAGCAGGATGTTGGACTTGGCCAGCTCGATATCGGCGGACTTGGCGCCGTGATTGAGGCGCTTGTAATGGTTGTGCACCGCGACGGACAGCACGCGCTTGGCATGCATCTGGCCGATCACGTAATCGTCCAGCACGTCGCAGATGTCGCGCGGCGTCGGCACGCCGTCGGTCGCCTTCAGCCCCGAGGTCTTGGTTTCCTCGCGGATGATGTCCATGCACAGCTCGACGCATTCGTCGCAGATGAACACCGTGGGTCCGGCGATCAGCTTGCGGACTTCGTGCTGGCTCTTGCCGCAGAACGAGCAGTAGAGCGTGTTCTTCGAGTCGCTGCCTGAATTCGTCGCCATGTCGGTCCTCTGCGGTCGTCGTCTGTGCCACCCTGTCCGGGCAGGAGCGGCTGGCTTACCTCGGTTGCCTCGGCCTCGGGTCAGCGTAGGCCAAGGCGCACCGGGGCACAATGTCAAATTCCTTACCCTTGGCGGGGCCGGATCGGGCCCCGCGCCGGGCGGAAGCGGTTACTTCGCGTCCTCGAGCGCGCTGCGGCTTTCGACGATCTCGTCGATCAGGCCCCAGCCCTTGGCGGTTTCGGCATCCATGAAATTGTCGCGTTCCAGCGCGTCGATCACCGACTGAAGATCCTGCCCGGTATGCTTGACATAGATCTGGTTCAGCCGGTCCTTCAGCTTCTGGGTTTCCTGGGCATGGATCATGATGTCGGTCGCCTGACCCTGGAACCCGCCCGAGGGCTGGTGCACCATGATCCGGCTGTTGGGCAGCGAGAAGCGCATGCCCGGCGCCCCGGCGGTCAGCAACAGCGAACCCATCGAGGCGGCCTGCCCGACCACCAGGGTCGAGACCTTCGGCTTGATGTATTGCATGGTGTCGTAGATCGACAGGCCCGAGGTCACAACGCCGCCCGGGCTGTTGATGTACATCGAGATGTCTTTCGACGGGTTCTCGGCCTCGAGATGCAGAAGCTGGGCCACGATCAGGCTCGACATGCCGTCGTGAATCGGCCCGGTGATGAAGATGATCCGCTCCTTCAGGAGGCGCGAGAAGATGTCATAGGCCCGCTCGCCACGAGAGGTCTGTTCGACCACCATGGGTACCAGGTTGTTCATGTAATGCTGGATCATGTCGGTCATAGTCGCCTGCCTCTGGGTACGTTCGGCCGTTGGATGCTGACGGGCGTGGATGCGCCCCGCGTGTCAGAACGAGTCTTAGTTTCGCGCCAGACCCCCTGCAAGGGCCATGGGATCTTTTCCTTTCCGCCGCGCCTGCCCCCTGCCCCGCCCGGGGCGCGGCCGCAAAGGTCGGGGACGGCCTGCCCAGGCTGCGCCGCGGCGCGTTAACGATCCGTCTCCAGGGGCGGTCGGCGCCCCGGACTGCTGCACCTCGACGCAGCGTCGCCGCGGGCGGCTGCCTATTCTTCGGGCAGCGTTTTCCGGATATCGCCCAGATCGAGGACGGGGGCTGCATCGAGATGGCCCGCATCCAGCAACGCCGCCACCCGTTCGAGCGCGGCGACCAGCATGGCCTGTTCATAGTCCGGCAGCTTTTCGAAGGCGGTGACATAGCGATCATGCAGCGGATCGGGCGCCCGGTCGATGGCGGCGCGGCCTTCGGACGTGATCGCGATGTTCATCTGACGGCGGTCGGTTTCGGACCGGCGCCGGTCGACCAGCCCCTTGGCCACCAGCCGGTCGATGAGGGTGGTCATGGTCGCCTGCGACACGCCCATCCGGGTCGCGATCGTCTTGGGCGTGCTCTGCCCGGTCTCGGCCACGATCTGCAAGACGCGGATCTGCACCGCAGTCAGCCCGGCGGCGCGGGCCAGTTCGCGCCCGTAAAGTTCGGTGGCTCGCAGGATGCGCCGCAGCGCTATCAGGCTCAGTTCGGACCGTTTCACGCCCCCTCCATCTGTCGGCAGCCCGTTGACCGCGCACGGATTTCACCAATCGACGGCAGGCGCAAGCGGAATGCGCTTAGACAGGCAAAATTCAAGGGAACATTTTCAGCAACCGCAGGTTGGCATAACGCGACATGTTCGGTGCATCGTAGTTCATTTTTGCGTCAATGTACCAAATTTTGTGCCTTTTACATCGGCATGTTGAAATTTCGTAAGGCTAACTATATTGAGGGCGCGTGTCAGACAGCCCGTGCCACAAGGAGGACAGCAGAGCCATGGCCACCACGATCCAAGCGACTCCCCGGCGCAAGTCGGCGCCGATCACCTTCCGATCGCCCACCGGCGCGGACGGTCCCGCCGTCTGGGCATTGATCCGCGCCTGCAAGCCGCTCGACGAGAACTCGATGTATTGCAACCTGATCCAGTGCGATCACTTCGCCGATACCTGCATCCTGGCCGAGATGGACGGCGAGATCGTCGGCTGGATCTCGGCCTATCTGCTGCCGAACGATCCCGAGACGCTGTTCGTCTGGCAGGTCGCGGTGTCGGACAAGGCACGCGGCCACGGACTGGGGCGGCGGATGCTGTTCGAACTGCTGGACCGCGAGGCCTGCGACGGCGTGATGCGGCTCAAGACCACGATCACCCGTGACAACGACGCCTCCTGGGGGCTGTTCCGCGGCATCGCCCGGCGTCTGGGCGCCCGCATTGAGGACGAACCCCATTTCACCCGGTCCGACCATTTCGACGGACGCCACGCCACCGAACACATGGTGACGATCCGGCTGGCCGAGGCCCTGCCCCGGGCGGCGTGACGGCGTTTTACCTGCGTTTCGTTTTTTCCCGTTCCAGAAACCCGAGGACATTCCCATGTCGACTGTTGAGACAGCCGAAACCGCCATTTACGACCGCCGCGAATCGGAGGTCCGGTCCTATTGCCGGAATTTTCCCGTCAGCTTCGCCCGCGCCGAGGGCGCGACCCTGACCGATGCCGACGGCAACAGCTATACCGACTTCCTCGCCGGGTGCTCGTCGCTGAACTACGGCCATAACGACCCCGACATGAAGGCCGCGCTGATCGCCCATATCGAACGCGACGGGCTGGCCCATGCGCTGGATCTGCATACCGAAGAGAAGGCGGCGTTCCTGACCGCCTTCGAACACCACATCCTGCGCCCGCGCGGGATGGAGCACCGGGTGATGATGACCGGCCCGACCGGCACCAACGCGGTCGAGGCGGCGCTGAAACTGGCGCGCAAGGTCACCGGGCGGCGCAACGTGATCGCCTTCTCGAACGGCTTTCACGGCATGACGCTGGGCGCGCTGGCCCTGACCGGCAATGCCGGCAAGCGCGGCGGCGCGGGCGTGCCGCTGCCCGACGTGACCCACATGCCCTTCGAGAACTCGATGGGCGATCTCGACACGCTCGACTATCTCGACACGATGCTGTCGAACCCGTCCTCGGGCATCGACGCGCCCGCCGCCTTCATCGTCGAGCTGGTGCAGGGCGAAGGCGGGCTGAATGCCGCCTCCTGCGAATGGGTGCAGGGGCTGGCGCGGCTTGCCGAAAAGCACGGCGCGCTGTTCATCGTCGACGACATCCAGGCCGGGATCGGCCGCACCGGCAGCTTCTTCAGCTTCGATCACATGGGCATCGAGCCCGACATGGTGACGCTGGCCAAGTCGCTGTCGGGTTTCGGGCTTCCCTTCGCCTGCGTGCTGGTCCGGCCTGAACACGACATCTGGAAGCCGGCCGAACATAACGGCACCTTCCGCGGCAACACCCATGCCTTCGTCACCGCCCGCGTCGCGCTCGAGAAATTCTGGGCCGATGACGACCTGCGCAACGAGGTGGCGCGCAAGTCGCAGGTGCTGGAAGAACGCCTGAGCCAGATCGCCGGCAGGATCGACGGCGCGGCACTGAAGGGCCGCGGCATGATGCGCGGCATCGACGTCGGTGACGGCGAGTTCGCGGCCCGCATCTGCGCCGACTGCTTCCGGCGCGGGCTGATCATCGAAACCTCGGGCGCCCAGGACGAGGTGGTCAAGGTGCTGGCCCCCCTGACCATCCCGATGGAACAGTTCCGAAAGGGGCTCGACATCCTCGATGCCGCCGTCGAAGCCTGCGCCCCTTTTCCTATCGCAGCGGAGTAAGACAATGATTGTACGCGATTTTCACAAGCTCAAGGACACCGACAAGGCCGTGTCGGATGCGCGCTGGACCTCGGTCCGGATGCTGCTGGCCGATGACGGGATGGGCTTTTCCTTCCACATCACGACGCTGCAGGCGGGCTCGGAACACACCTTCCACTACAAGCACCATTTCGAAAGCGTCTACTGCATCTCGGGCAAGGGCTCGATCACCGACCTGGCCTCGGGCGAAACCTTCCAGATCCGGCCCGGTGTGATGTACGCGCTCGACCAGCACGACCACCACACCCTGCGGGCCGAGGAAGAACTGGTGATGGCCTGCTGCTTCAACCCGCCGGTCACCGGCACCGAGGTTCACCGCGAAGACGGGTCCTACGCGCCCGTCGCCGAACTCGCCGACTGATCCCAATAAAGGACGTCCCCGGGGCAACCCGGCGGGCTTAGAAACAGTGACCAAGCGACATCATACCGTCGAGAAGATCGGCGGCACATCCATGGCGCGGGTCCACGAATTGGTGGACACGCTTTTCACCCGGGGCCGAGAGGCGCCGGAGTACGGCCGCATCTTCGTGGTCTCGGCCTTCGGCGGCATTACCGACCTGCTGCTGGAACAGAAGAAAACCGGCGAGCCCGGGGTCTACGGGCTTTTTGCCAATGCCGATAACGACCACGCCTGGTCGGACGCGCTGAACCGCGTCGCGGGCGCGATGCGCGAGGCCCATGGCAAGGTCCTGGACCATCCGGCCGACATCGCCGCCGCCGACGATTTCGTGCGCGAGCGGATCGAGGGCGCGCGTTCCTGCCTGATCGACCTGCAGCGGCTGTGTTCCTACGGGCATTTCCGGCTGGCCCATCACATGGGCCTGATCCGCGAGCTGCTGTCGGGGCTGGGCGAGGCGCATTCCGCCTTTGCCACGGCCGCGCTCCTGCGGCGGCGCGGGATCGACGCGCGTTTCGTCGATCTGTCGGGCTGGCGGGACGAAACCGAATGCACGCTCGAGGATCGCATCGTCGAGGGGCTGCGCGATGTCGACATCTTCCACGAGATGCCGATCGTGACCGGCTATGCGCAGTGTTCCGAAGGGCTGATGGCCGAATTCGACCGCGGCTATTCCGAAGTGACCTTCGCCCGGATCGCGGCCCTGACCGGCGCGGGCGAGGCGATCATCCACAAGGAGTTCCACCTGTCCTCGGCCGATCCGAAACTGGTCGGCGCCGATGCGGTGGTGAAGCTGGGTCATACCAACTACGACGTGGCCGACCAGCTGTCGAACATGGGCATGGAGGCGGTGCATCCCAAGGCCGCCAAGATGCTGCGGCAGGCGGGCATTCCCTTGCGCGTGACCAATGCCTTCGAGCCCGAGGACCCGGGCACGCTGATCGACGATGCCGAAGCGGAAACCGCGCGGGTCGAGATGGTGACCGGGCTTGGCGTCTATGCGCTTGAGCTGTTCGAACAGGACATGGTGGGCGTGAAGGGTTATGACAGCGCGATTCTCGACGTGCTGACCCGGCATCAGGTGCGGATCGTCGCCAAGACCTCGAACGCGAACACCATCACGCATTATCTCGACGCGCCGCTGAAATCGGTGCGCCGGGTCGAACGCGATCTCGAGGCCAAATTCCCGGGCGCCACGCTGACCGCGCGCAATCTGGCGGTGGTGGCCGCGATCGGGCGCGACCTGAAGGGGCTGAAGGTTCTGGCCCGCGGGCTCGCCGCGCTCGAGGCGGGCGGGATCGACCCCGTCGCCGTGCAGCAGACCACCCGCGATGTCGATGCCCAGTTCGTGGTGCCGCGCGAGGCCATGGACGATGCGATCCGCGCGCTGCACAGCGCCCTCGTCTCGGAGGGGCGGCAGCCCGAGGCGCTGGCCGCCTGACCTGCGCCCCGGCGATGGCCCACCACCCGGGCCACGGTGGCCCGGGAGCGGAAAGGCGGGAAAGGAACCGTCGGCGAGGCTGCGCCTAACCCGCGCAACTTGACCGAATGATCTGGAAAGAATGACTGGACCCCGTTTGGACGCATCCTTTCCCGGGCACAGTGTCTCGTGACGCCGCCTGCGAGGCAACTTGGGGAAAACCCGCAGATCCGCCCTCGGGAGGGCAATTCAGGCCACTTTCAGACCCGGTCGAGCGGGCGGTGCGGCCCGGGCGGCAGCTCGACCCCGACCGGATCGCCCGGCCGCAGTTCTCCGCCCGTCTCGACCACGCCCATCACCCCCGCCTTCCGCCGCAGGCTTCCGTCCGCCCGGTGCTCCAGCACCTCGGCCAGAAGCCCGGGGCGAAAGCTTTCGATCTGGGCGCAGGGATTGCGCAACCCGGTCACCCTGACGCGGGCCGTCGCGCCCAGATGCAGCACGGTCTCTTGCGGCAGGCCCAGAAGATCGAGCCCCCGCGTCAGGACGTTCTCGCCCAGATCGCCCGGCGCCAGCGCAATGCCCTTTGCGGCCAGCGTTTCCAGCAATTCGGCCCCGATCAGGTGAACCTGCCGCAAGTTGGGCGCAGTCGGATCCCGCCGCACGCGCGACAGGTGCTGCACCGTCGCCCCGGCATGGGCATCGCCCTCGACGCCAAGCCCCGCGATCAGCCGGATCGACGGCTGGCAGGTCTTGGAAAACCGGTGCGTTCCGTCCCGGGCGACCGTCACCACCTTGCCTTGCATCCTCGCCCCCTTACCCTGACAGATGACACCTGCGGGGACCGCTCCGGTCCCGCCGGGACGGGTTTACACGGGCTTGTGCGACAGGTCCGTTTCATTTTTGATCTTTCCCGGCCCCCGCGCCGGACCGCCATGAAGGAGACTGCCGCATGCGCCTGACCGCCTCCCGTCTTGCCCGGGCCTGCCTTCCGGGCCTGCTGACAGGCCTCGCGCTGCCTGCGCTGGCCGCCGACCCGGACCCGGCCGACTGGCCCGCCGTGCTGGCCGAAGCCAAGGGCCAGACCGTCTACTGGAACGCCTGGGGCGGGGCTGCGGCCACCAACGACTTCATTCGCTGGGCCGCAAACGAGGTCGGGGACCGCTACGGCGTGACGATCGAGCATGTGAAGCTGGCCGACACCGCCGATGCGGTCAGCCGGGTGCTGGCCGAAAAGACCGCCGGAAAGGACACTGGCGGCGCGGTCGATCTTGTCTGGATCAACGGCGCCAATTTCGCTGCTATGAAAGAGGCGGGTCTCTTGTTCGGCCCCTGGGCCGGGGATCTGCCCAACTGGCGCTTCGTCGATACCGAGGGCAAGCCCGCCGTCACCGCCGATTTCACCGTCCCGACCGAGGGGTTCGAATCCCCTTGGGCGATGGCACAGGTGGTCTTCTATCACGACACCGCCCGGCTGGCCGAGCCGCCGAAGACCATGCCCGCGCTGCTGGACTGGGCCCGCGCCCATCCGGGCCGCTTCACCTATCCGCAGCCGCCCGACTTCCTCGGGACCACCTTCCTCAAGCAGGCGCTCTACGAGTTGGCCCCCGACCCGTCGGTTCTGCAAACCCCCGCCGACGAGGCCGGATATGACGCCGTGACCGCACCGCTCTGGGCCTTTCTCGACGATCTGACCCCGCATCTGTGGCGGCAGGGCCGGGCCTATCCGCAAACCGGCCCGCAACAGCTGCAACTGATGGCCGATGGCGAGATCGACCTTGCGATCTCGTTCAGCCCGGGCGAGGCCTCGACCGCCATTGCCAATGGGCAACTGCCCGACACCGTCCGGACCTTCGTGCTGGAGGGCGGCACCATCGGCAATGCCAGCTTCGTCGCCATCCCCTACAACGCCTCGGCCAAGGCAGGCGCGATGGTGCTGGCGAATTTCCTCATCTCGCCCGAGGCGCAGGCCCATGCCCAGGACCCCGACATTCTGGGCTATGGCACCGTGCTGGCGATGGACAAGCTCGCCCCCGAGGACCGCGCCCGGTTCGAGGCGCTCGATCTTGGCATCGCCACCCTCTCGCCCGCCGAGCTTGGCCCCGCCTTGCCCGAGCCGCATCCCTACTGGGCCACCCGGATCGAGGCCGACTGGACCGCACGTTACGGCACGGCGCGGTAGCCCATGCGCCCGCTGCGCGCCGCGCCCGCGCTGACATTGGCGCTGATGCTGGGGCCGGTGCTGGCCGGACTTGCCGGAACCCTCGCCCCGGCGCTGGGGGTGTTGCCGGCGCTGGGCGGTCACACGCTCAGCCTCGCGCCCGCCCGCGCGCTTGCCGCCTGGCCGGGCCTTTGGCAGGCGGTGGCGCTGTCGGTCGGGACCGGGCTTGCCGCCACGATCCTCGCGCTGGTCACGGTCACGCTGTTCGCCGCCGGATGGACCGGCACACGGGCGATGGCCCTGCTTGAACGGCTGCTCTCGCCGCTTCTGGCGGTGCCGCATGTGGCCGCCGCGCTGGGGCTGGCCTTCCTGATCGCCCCCTCGGGCTGGATCGCGCGCGCCCTGTCGCCCTGGGCCACCGGCTGGCAGCGCCCGCCCGATCTGCTGATCCTGCAGGACCCGCTGGGGCTGGCGATGATCGCGGGGCTCGCCGCCAAGGAAATCCCGTTTCTGTTTCTGATGACGCTGGCCGCCCTGCCGCAGGCGGCACCCGCCCGGCGGCTGACCATAGCGCGCGCGCTGGGATACGGGCGGACGACCGGCTGGCTCAAGGCGGTCTTTCCGGCCGTCTATGCCCAGATCCGGCTGCCGGTCTATGCGGTGCTGGCCTATTCGATGTCGGCGGTCGATGTGGCCATCGTGCTGGGCCCCTCGACGCCGCCGCCGCTGGCGGTGCAGGTGGTGCGCTGGATGTCCGATCCCGACCTGAGCCTCAGGTTCCAGGCCGCGGCCGGGGCGATCCTGCAACTGGGGCTGGTGCTTGCGGTCCTTGCGCTGTGGCGGCTGGGAGAGCTGGCGGCGGCGCGGCTTGGGCGCCGCTGGGCCGAGGGCGGCGCGCGGCGTCTGGCCGAGCCCCTGCTGCGCGCCGCCGGTCTGGGGCTTGCGGCGCTGGCGGCAGCGGCGGTGATCCTCGGGCTGGCCGGGCTCGCGCTCTGGTCGATCGCGGGTTTCTGGGGCTTTCCCGACGCCCTGCCGGACGGCATCGGGCTGCGAAGCTGGGCGCGCCACGGCCCGGCCCTGATCGCGCCCGCGCGCGAGACGCTGGTCCTCGCAGCGCTGGCGACGGCCCTCGCGCTGGCCCTGACGCTGGCCTGCCTCGAGGCCGAGCATCGCTTCGGGCTTGCCCCCGGCAGCCGCAGCCTCTGGCTTTTGTACCTGCCGCTGCTGGTGCCGCAAGTGGCCTTCCTGCCGGGGTTGCAGACCCTTGCGCTGAGCCTCGGCGCGGGGACCGGGCGCGGTACGGTGGTGCTGGCCCATCTGGTCTTCGTGCTGCCCTATGTCTTTCTCGCGCTCTCGGCGCCCTGGCGGGCCTGGGACCCGCGCCATGCCACCGTGGCCGCGGCCCTTGGCGCCGGTCCCGGCCGCATCTTCCGGACCGTACGGTTGCCGATGCTGCTGGCGCCGGTCCTGACCGCCGCGGCGGTGGGCTTCGCGGTTTCGGTCGGGCAATATCTGCCGACCTTGCTGCCCGGTGGCGGGCGGATCAGGACCCTCACGACCGAGGCGGTGGCGCTGGCCGCAGGCGGCGACCGGCGGATCATCGGCGTGACCGTGCTGGTCCAGACCGTCCTTGTCGCGGCGCCCTTCGCGCTGGCGCTGGCGGCGCCCCGGCTGGTCTTCCGCCACCGCCGCGGGATGCGGGGGGCCGGATGACGGGACTGCGGCTTGAGAATATCGTCCTCGCCCGGGGGGGCGAACCGCTGATCGCGGTCGAGGCCCATGTCGCCCCCGGCGAGGTTCTCAGCGTGATGGGGCCCTCGGGCTCGGGCAAGTCGACGCTGCTGGCCGCGGTGATCGGCACCCTGCCTCCGGCCTTCACCATGACCGGCCGCGTCGTGCTGAACGGGCGCGACGTGACCGCCCTGCCGCCCGAGGCGCGGAAGATCGGCATCCTCTATCAGGACGAGCTGCTGTTTCCCCATCTCAGCGTCGGCGGCAACCTCGCCTTCGCCCTGCCCCGCGCACTGCGCGGCCGCAAGGCCCGCCGCGCGCGGATCGAGGCCGCGCTGGACGAGATCGGCATGACCGGGTTTGCCGACCGCGACCCGGCCACTTTGTCGGGCGGGCAGAAGGCCCGGGTCGCGCTGATGCGGATGCTCTTGGCCGAGCCGCAGGCGCTGTTGCTGGACGAACCCTTTTCGCGGCTCGATGCCGCGCTGAGGGACCAGATCCGCGCGCTGGTCTTTGCCCGCGCGCGGGACCGGGGATTGCCGGTCCTGCTGGTCACCCATGACCGGGCCGATGCCGAAGCGGCAGGCGGCCCGGTGATCGCGCTGTGATATCAGATCACGACGACGTCCAGGGGCGGGAAGCCGTTGAAGCCGACCGAGGAATAGCTGGACGTATAGGCGCCGCAGTTGCGGATGATGACCTTGTCGCCCGAGCGAAGCCCCACCGGCAGCTGGACCGGGCGCTTTTCATACAGCACGTCGGCGCTGTCGCAGGACGGACCGGCAAGAATGCAGGGGCCGGTCGCCTCGTGATCGCGGTCGGTCGCGAACTGGTAGCGGATCGCCTCGTCCATGGTTTCGGCCAGACCCGAGAACTTGCCGATGTCCAGATAGACCCAGCGATAGGTGTCGTCGTCGGATTTCTGCGACACCAGCATCACCTCGGCCGCGATGGCGCCAGCCTCGGCCACCATGCCACGGCCCGGCTCGGCCATCACACGCGGAACCGCGCCGAAACGCTCGGTCACCAGACGCATCACCTCGGCCGCGTAAAGCGCGGGCGGCTGCACGTCTTCGCCGTAATAGGCCGGGAAACCGCCGCCGATGTTCAGAAGGTCCAGATCGTAGCCCTCGGCACGGGCGGCGTGCCAGATTTCGGCCACCTCGTTCAGCACCGGCACCCACATGTCGGCGCGGCGGGTCTGGCTGCCGACATGGAAGGACAGCCCGGCCGGACGCAGACCCAGCGCGACGGCGCGGGCCATCAGCGGCGCGACCTTCGCGGGCGCGCAGCCGAACTTGCGGCTGAGCGGCCAGTCGGCCTGCGAGGCGGTGACCAGCACGCGGATATAGACCTCGGCGCCCGGGGCGTGTTCGGCGATCTTGTCCAGCTCTTCCTCGGCATCGGCCGCGAAGAGGGTCACGCCCGCGCGATGGGCGAAGGCGATGTCGGCGACGCGCTTGACGGTGTTGCCGAAGGAAATCTGATGCGGCGCGGCGCCGAGCCCGAGGCACAGTTCGATCTCGCCGCGCGAGGCGGCGTCGAAATGGCAGCCGAGGCCGACAAGGCGCTCGATCACTTCGCGGGCGGGGTTCGCCTTGACCGCGTAATGGATGGCGGCCTGACCGAGGCCCGCGCGCAGCGCATGAAAGCGGTCCGCGACGCGATCGGTGTCAAGCACCAGGGTCGGGCGCTCGAAGCTGTTGGCACGAATGTAGGATTCGACGCGGGAGTTCGACAGCACATCGGTGCCGCCGACGAAGTCGGCTTGCGTAGCGTACATGGTCATCTCCAATAGACCCGGCCATCTATGACCGCTCAGTTCCAAGGGAGACGTTACCGTCGCTACGTGACCATGAGGGCCAGAGGCGCGTGCGTTGGCGTCTGTAAATCGGCCAAATAGGGCCGGACCTGAGTCGACGCAAGAGAAAATCAGAGGCGAGTCGTCGTTTTCCGCCGGCTACACGAAAGCGTGATCCGAAGAGCTCGGGATCGGCCGGGGAATCGGGTATTTTTGCCAAGAAGAACCAAGGGTTGTTTAAGATTCCGTTATGTTCGGGGCCGCTGGCGGTCAGACCACGCCCCGGTTGTATTGCTATTGGAAAGGAGAGGCGGATGAAGGTTGGGATCGTGGGTGCGGGCATGGTGGGGTCGGCGGCGGGCTATGCGCTGGCGCTGACCGGGGCGGCCAGCCGGATCGTGCTGGTCGACCGCAGCGAGGCCTTAGCGCTGGCGCAGGCCCAGGACATCGCCCATGCGGTGCCCTTCGCCTCGGCGGTGGCGGTCGAGGCGGGCGGCTACGAGGCGCTTGCGGGCGCCGATGTGGTGATCCTGGCGGCGGGCGTCGGTCAGAAACCCGGCGAAAGCCGCCTGGCACTTCTGGAACGCAACGCCGCGGTCTTCGAGGACGTGATCGCGGCGGTGCTGCGGGCCACGCCCGACCCGATCCTGCTGGTCGCAACCAATCCGGTCGACGTGATGACCCATGTCACGGCAAAGCTTGCGGGGCTTGCGCCGGGGCGGGTCTTCGGGTCGGGCACGATCCTCGACACCGCCCGGTTCCGCAGCCTCGTCGCGCATCATCTGGGCATCGCGCCGCATTCGATCCACGGCTACGTGCTGGGCGAGCATGGCGACAGCGAGGTGCTGGGCTGGTCCGGCGCGCGGGTGGGGTCTGAACCGCTGGCCTCGGTCGCGGCCCAGCTTGGCTGTGCCATCACCGCCGATGTGCGCGCCCGGATCGACGACGGCGTCAGGCGCGCGGCCTACCGGATCATCGAGGGCAAGGGCGCCACCAATTACGGCATCGGCGCGGGGCTGGCCCGGATCGTTCAGGCCATCGGCCGCGACGAGGGCGCGGTGATGTCGCTGTCGCTGGTCACGCCCGAAGTCGCGGGGGTGCAGAACGTGGCCCTGTCGCTGCCGCGCGTCGTGGGCGCGGGCGGGCTGCGCTCGACGCTGATGCCGACCCTCGACGCCGACGAGATCGCGGCGCTGGCCGCGAGCGCGCGGATGCTGCGCGACACCTCGGACGCGCTGGGGCTGTGAGGCGGCTCAGCCGCCGAGCCGCGCCTGCACCCGGGCGATGAAATCCTCGCCGCGGCGCTCGAAGCTGTCATATTGATCGAAGCTGGCCGCGGCGGGCGCCAGCAGCACGACCTCGCCCGGCTCGGCCTCGTCGGCGGCGCGCGCGACCGCGGCCTCCATGGTGCCGCAGACCTCGTGCGGGATGTCCTTGAGGTGCAGGGCGAAGGCCGCCGCCTCGCGGCCGATCACATAGGCGCGGGACACATTGCCGAGATAGGGCAGAAGCGGTCCCAGACCGCCCTCCTTTTCCAGCCCGCCGCAGATCCAGCGGATCTTCGGGAAGGCCGCCAGCGCCATCGCGGCGCTCGCCGCATTGGTGGCCTTGCTGTCGTTGACGAATCGCACGCCGCCCGCCTCGGCGACCAGCTGGCTGCGATGGGGCAGCCCGGCGAAGGAGGCCAGCGCCTCCTCGATCTGTTTCGGCCCCAGCCCCAGACAGCGCGCCGCCGCATAGGCCGCGCAGGCGTTCTGGTGGTTGTGCGCCCCCGGCAGCCCGGCGATGGCGCGCAGGTCGATGCTGGCCACCTGCCGTCCCTTGCGCCATTCGGTCAGGAAGCCCTTGCGGGCAAAGACCAGCCAGCCCGGCCCCGACAGCTTCTGCCCCGACGAGATCCGGATCACCCGGTCATCCGCCGCGCCCTCGGCCAGCTGGTTGGCCAGGAACATCCCTTCGGGCTCGTCGACGCCGATGATGGCGCGGTCCGGCCCGCCTTCGGCGAATAGCCTGCGCTTGGCCGCGAAATAGCCGCCCCGGCCGCCATGCCGGTCCAGATGGTCGGGCGAGAGATTGGTGAAGACCGCGATATCGGGGGTCAGCGCCCGGGCAAGATCGGTCTGGTAGGACGAAAGCTCCAGCACCACCGCCGCGCCCTCGCCCGGCGGGTCGATGTCGAGGACGCCCCGGCCGATATTGCCGGCAAGCTGGCTCGGCCGGCCCGCGCTTTCCAGCACGTGATGGATCAGCGCCGAGGTCGTCGACTTGCCGTTCGAGCCGGTCACCGCGATGACCTTGGGGGTCGCCTCGAGCCGGTCCCAGTCGGGCGTCGCGAACGAGCGGAAGAACAGGCCGATATCGTTGTCGACCGGCACGCCCGCCGCCCAGGCAGCCGCGACCACGCGGTTCGGAGCGGGGTAAAGATGCGGGATGCCGGGGCTGACGATCAGCGCCGCGGCCCCCGCCAGCGCCCCGGCGCGGGTCAGATCGACGGGCACGAAGCCCTCGGCCTCGGCGGCGGCGCGGGCAGCCTCGTTGTCGTCCCAGGCCAGCACCTCGGCGCCGCCCGCGCGCAGTGCCCGCGCCGCCGACAGGCCCGAGCGGCCCAGCCCCAGAACGGCCAGCCTCTGGCCCTCTACCCCACGCACCGGAATCATGCCCTGTCCTTTCGCTTTCAGCGGCGCGACGATGCCCTCGGCCCGGACCGGGCGCAAGCGGCGGCGGGCCGGGCGACGGCCCCGGGCACGGGATGGCGGAACGGAAAGGCGCCCGCTCCGGTCAGGAGGCGGGCGCCAGGGATCACGCGTCGCAAAGCACCTCCGGGGCCGACCCCCGGACCGGGACCGGAAAACTCAGCCCAGCAGGTAGGACCAGCCCAGCATCACCGGCGGCACCACCGCCACGGCGAAGGAGAAGGCCAGACCCGCGGCCTTGTTGCCGCCCATCCGCTGCACCGCGCCCGCAAGCGCCGGGGCCAGGATGATGCCCGCCACGAAGATCGGGATGATCTTGCCGAAGATCGGCGCGCAGTTCTGCGGCTGGGCGAAATTCGCCTCACAGTAAGGCACGATCTGATCGGAGAAGATCACCGCCAGGACCAGCAGGTAGCCAAGGCCCGCCCAGACCGCATAGGGCGGGACGCCGTTCCAGGACCCAAGCTTCACGTCGGGCGTGACCGCGTGCAGGGACGGGGTGCCGAGCCGGGCGGCCGGCGAAAGATAGTTGTAGGTGTCTTCGACCGGGTTCATCTGCATCTCTCTTCTCCTCGGACCCCCGCCCGACCACTCACCGGACCTTGAGGGTCGCCAGACCGATCAGCGCAAGGATCAGGCTGATGATCCAGAATCGTATCACGATCTGGGGCTCGGCCCAGCCCTTCTTCTCGAAGTGGTGGTGGATGGGTGCCATAAGGAACACACGTTTGCCGGTCGCCTTGAAGTAGCCCACCTGGATGATGACCGACAGCGCCTCGACCACGAAAAGCCCGCCTACTATGGCCAAAACGATCTCGTGCTTGGTCGCGACGGCGATGGCGCCCAGCGCGCCGCCCAGCGCGAGCGACCCGGTATCGCCCATGAAGACGGCGGCGGGTGGGGCGTTATACCACAGGAACCCAAGCCCCGCGCCGATCAACCCTGCGGTGAAAACCAGGATCTCGCCGGTGCCCGGCACGTAATGCACATCGAGATAGTCGGTAAAGTCGACTCGGCCGACCGCATAGGCGATGACACCCAGCGCCCCCGCCGCGATCATCACCGGCATGATCGCCAGCCCGTCCAGCCCGTCGGTCAGGTTCACCGCGTTGGCCGAGCCCACGATCACCAGCATCGCGAAGGGGATGAACAGCACCCCCATATGGATCAGCGTGTCCTTGAAGACCGGCATCGCCAGGTTGAAGCTCAGATCGGCCGGATGCACCCAGGCCGCCCAGAGCCCGGCAATGGCCGCGATCAGCAGGCCCAGCCCGAAGCGCACCCGCCCGGGCACGCCCTTGGTGTTGTTCTTCGACACCTTGGCATAGTCGTCGGCAAAGCCGATGGCGCCGAAGGACAGCGTCACGAACAGCAAGAGCCAGACATAGGCATTGTCGAGCCGCCCCCACAGCAGCGTCGACACGATCAGCCCGCCCAGGATCAGCACGCCGCCCATCGTGGGCGTGCCCGCCTTCGAGGCGATATGGCTTTCGGGGCCGTCCGCGCGGATCGGCTGGCCGTTCTTCTGCCGCTTGCGCAGCAGGTTGATCAGCGGCCGCCCGAACAGGAAGCCGAA
This sequence comes from Rhodovulum kholense, assembly GCF_003053725.1. Lineage (GTDB taxonomy): Bacteria > Pseudomonadota > Alphaproteobacteria > Rhodobacterales > Rhodobacteraceae > Rhodovulum > Rhodovulum kholense. Next base: position 80,036 of record NZ_QAYC01000014.1, on the reverse strand, counting down.
GACGAGCGCGGTAAAGAACGCGCATCCTGCCCGGAAGGTGATGTAGCGGAACAGGTTGAAGACGCCACCGCCATCGGACAGGTCGGCAAGCCAGTAGAGCATTACGAAAGATCCTCGTCGGAGCCGGAGCCGCCTTGCCCCAGCCTTTTCAGCGCGTCGACCACGACCGACACGCGGCTGCCTTTCGATCCCTTGACCAGCACCACATCGCCGGCATCGACCAGCGAATGGACCTTGGCGGCCAGGGGATCGGCTTCGTCGAACCACTGCCCTCTCTGCGAGAGCGGCAGCGCAAAATAAAGGGCGCGCATCCGCGGCCCGACGCAATGCACCAGATCGACGCGCGCCATCGCGGCCAGATCGGCCAGGCCCGCATGCATCGCCTGTTCCTCGGGGCCAAGCTCCAGCATGTCGCCCAGGATCGCGATCCGCCGCCCGCGCGCCACCCGCCCGAGCCCGTCGGTCGGCCGGGCCGCAGCCAGAACCTCGAGAGCGGCGGCCATCGAGGCGGGATTGGCGTTGAAGGCGTCGTCGATGACCTCGACCGACAGGCTCTCCTCGACCGGGTCGAGCGGGATCCTCAGCCGCGCGCCGCGCCCGCCGGGCGGCCGCCACTGGCCAAGATCGCAGGCCGCGACCACAAGATCGATCCCCAGCGCCTCGGTCACCGCCAGCACACCCAGCGCATTGGTCGCGAAATGGCGCCCGGCGGCGTGGATCTTGAACAGAAGCTCATGCCCGCGCGCCTCGGCCTGCACCACGGTCGACTCGGCATGCAGGTCGGCCCGCATCAGGCGGAACTCGCAACCCTCGGCGGCGCCGAAACGGGTCTCGGCCGCGGCATGGGCGGCGGCGCCCGCCGCCAGCACCGGGCTGGTATCCAGATCGCCCGGATAAACCGCGATGCCGCCCGGCTCCAACCCCTCGAAGATCGCGGCCTTCTCGGCGGCGATGCCCGCAAGCCCGTCGAAGGCCTCCAGATGCGCGGGCGCGATGGTGGTGATCAGCGCCACATGCGGCCGCGCCAGCCGCGCCAGCGGCGCGATTTCGCCCGGATGGTTCATGCCGATCTCGAGCACGGCGAACTGGGCGTCGCGCGGCATCCGCGCCAGCGTCAGCGGCACGCCCCAATGGTTGTTGAAGCTCGCCTCGGCGGCATGGACCCGCCCCTGCCCGGCCAGCACGGCGCGCAGCATCTCCTTGGTCGAGGTCTTGCCGACCGAGCCCGTAACCGCGACGATCCGGGCGTCGCTGCGCGCCCGCCCGGCCTGCCCCAGCGCGCCCAGCGCCGCCAGCACGTCGTCCACGATCAGCAGCGGTGCGCCTTCGTCGACCCCCTCGGGCAGCCGCGAGACCAGCGCAGCCCCCGCCCCCCGCGCCAGCGCATCGGCGACGAAATCATGCCCGTCGCGCTGGTCCTTCAGCGCCACGAACAGATCGCCCGGCTTGAGGCTGCGGGTGTCGATGCTGACGCCGGTGACCGACCAGTCCCGGGTGACGCGCCCGCCGGTCGCCCGGGCCGCCTCGGCCGCGGTCCAGAGCACGGTCACGAGAGCCGCCCGTCAAGCGCCGCGACGGCCACGCTGGCCTGTTCGGCATCGTCGAAGGGATAGACCGCGTCGCCGACGATCTGGCCGGTTTCGTGGCCCTTGCCCGCGATCAGCAAGGCATCGCCCGGCTCCAGCGCATCGACCCCGCGCAGGATCGCCTCGGCGCGGTCGCCGACCTCGATCGCCTCGGCGCAGCCTTGCAGTATTTCTGCACGAATACCCTTCGGTTCTTCGGATCTGGGGTTGTCGTCTGTCACGATTACAACATCCGCCTGTTCGCAGGCCACCTGCCCCATCAGCGGCCGCTTGCCCCGGTCGCGATCCCCGCCCGCACCGAAAACGACCACGATCCGGCCCATCACATGGGGCCTCAGCGAGGCGATGGCGGCGGCCAGAGCGCCCGGCTTGTGCGAATAGTCGACAAAGACGGTGGCCCCGTTCGCACGGGTCGCCGCCAGCTCCATCCGGCCGCGCACGGTCACCAGTTCGGGCAAGGTCGCGAAGACCCGCCCGGGTGCCTCGCCCGCGGCGATCACAAGCCCGGCCGCGGCCAGCACGTTCTCGGCCTGGAAGCCGCCGATCAGATCCAGCCGGATCTGCTGCGGGCGGCCTTCCCAGGCAAAGCGCAGATCCTGCCCGGTGGCGTCGTAGCGCTGGGCCAGAATGCGCAGATCCGCCTCTTCGGCACGGCCGACGGTCAGGATGGTCTGGCCGCGCGCCCGGGCATGGCCCAGCATCTGCGCGCCGCGCGGATCGTCGATATTGATCACCGCGGTCCCGTCCTCGGGCAGCACCCGGTCGAACAGCCCCGCCTTGGCCGCGAAATATTCCTCGAAACCCGCGTGATAATCGAGGTGATCCTGGCTGAAATTGGTGAAGGCCGCGGCCTTCAGCGCCACCCCGTCCAGACGCCGCTGTTCAAGCCCGTGGCTCGAGGCCTCCATCGCCGCATGGGTCACGCCCGCGCGCGCCATCTCGGCCAGCAGCCGGTGCAGGGTGATGGGCTCGGGCGTGGTATGGGCCAGCGGCGCCTCATAGGCGCCCTGCACCCCCATCGTGCCCAGATTGCAGGCCGCACGGCCAAGCCCGGTCCAGATCTGGCGGGTGAAGCTCGCGACCGAGGTCTTGCCCGCGGTGCCGGTGACCGCCACCATGGTCGCGGGTTGGGCGCCGTAGAACAGCGCCGCCGCGCAGGCCAGCGCCTGGCGCGGGTCCTCGGCCACCACCAGTGCGGCCTCGCTGCCGGCCAGTGCCTCGGCCGCAATGCGTGCGCCCGCGCGGTCGGTCAGCACCGCCACAGCCCCCATCCGCAGCGCGAAGGACACGAATTCGGCGCCATGCGCCCGCGTCCCCGGCATCGCCGCGAAAAGATGACCCGGTTTCGTGTGGCGGCTGTCGACCGACAGCCCCGTAATATGCGCCTCTCGCCCGCCCTGGGCCGTCAGCCCCAGGTCGGCGAGCGTCGTTTCAGTCCGGATTTTCATGATCCCCGCGCCTTCAGTTCGCGGTCAGTGTTACCCCGAAGCCCTGCGCCTGTTCAATCTCCGGCCGGAGCCCCAGAAGCGGCGCGGCGCGGCGGATGATCTCGGCGCCGACCGGCACGGCGGTCCAGCCCGCGGTGCGGCGCGGCTGCGGGCCGGTGGTATCCTGCGGTTCGTCGAGGGTGACGATCAGCACGTATTGCGGCGCCTCGGCCGGGAACATGCTGGCGAAGGTCGCGATCACCTTCTTCTCGTAATAGCCGCCGGTGGGCTTGGGCTTGTCGGCGGTGCCGGTCTTGCCGCCGACCCGGTAGCCCGGCACGTCGCCGAAGGTCGCGGTGCCGTGCACCACCACCTCGCGCAGCATCGAGCGGATCTGGCGCGAGGTCTCTTCCGACACCACCCGGTCGCCCAGCGTCCCGCCCCCCGCCAGCAGCGTCGGCCGCACCCGGCGGCCGCCATTGGCCAGCGTCGCATAGCCTGCCGCCAGATGCAGCGGGCTGGCCGACAGACCGTGCCCGTAGGAAATCGTCATGGTCGAGATCTCGCTCCAGTTGGCTGGATAAAGCGGCTTGGCGCCCGCCGCCTCGACCAGCTCGACCGGCGTCGGCTCCAGAAGACCGAGCTTGCCCAGGAACTCCTTCTGCCGGACCCCGCCGATGCGCTGGGCGATCCGCGCCGTGCCCACGTTCGAGCTTTTGACCAGCACCGTGGTCACCGACAGGCTGGACCCGTAATTGTGCATGTCGCGGATGCGGTAGCGGCCCCAGACCAGCGGCCCCTTGGTGTCGATCATGGTGTTGGGGTTGACGATACCCTCGTCCAGCGCCTGCGACAGGGTGAAGGTCTTGAAGGTCGAGCCCAGCTCGTAAAGCCCCTGCACCGCCCGGTTGAACAGCGGGCTGTCCGAGGGATCGCCCTTCACCTGCTGGCGCGGCCGCTCGTTCGGGTCGAAATCGGGCAGCGAGACCATCGACAGAATCTCGCCCGTATGCACATCCATCAGCACGGCGGCCGCGCCCTTGGCATCCATCAGCTTCATGCCGCCCGCCAGCACCCGCTCGACCGCGGCCTGCACCGTCAGGTCCAGCGACAGCCGAAGCGGCTGACCGCCATTGGCCGGATCGCGCAGATAGTCGTCAAAGTATTTCTCGACCCCGGCGACGCCGATCACCTCGGCCGACTGCACGCCCTCGCGCCCGAACCCGGCACCCCCGAGGATATGGGCGGCCAGCGCTCCGTTGGGGTAAAGCCGCATCTCGCGCGGGCCGAAGCTGAGCCCGGGATCACCGATATCGTGCACCTGCTGCATCTGCTCGGGGCTGATCTTCTTCTTGATCCAGACGAACTTGCGGCTGCCGGTGAAGTCCTTGACCATCCGCGCCTCGTCGAGATCGGGGAAGATCTGCGCCAGCTCATGGGCCACCGCCTTCGGGTCGATCATCAGCGGCGGCTGGGCGTAAAGCGAATGGGTGGCGAGGTTGGTGGCCAGGATGTTGCCGTTGCGGTCGACGATATCGGCCCGCTGCGCCACGATCGAGGCGCCCGAGGCGATGGCGCGCGGCTCGGACGGGTCCGACCCGGCCAGAAGCCCCATCCGGACCCCGACGACGGCGAAAGCCGCGAAGAACACCACGCCCAGCACCAGAAGCCGCCCCTCGGCCCGGGCGCGGGCCTGATCGCGCATCGTCTCATGGCGCAGGCGCTTGTTCTCGCGCTCGATGGCGTCGGGATTCTCGCCCCGGGCACGGGCCTCAAGAATGCGGGCCAGCGGGCGCAGCGGGGTGCGGATCATTGCGCGGTCTCCTCATCCCCGGCATCCAGCGCCTCGGGCACGGCCGAGGCGGCGGCGGCCTCCTCGACCGGCACGGTCGGGCTGGCGCTCTGGGCCGGCTGGTCGGCCTCGGCCAGGATCGACTTAAACAGCTCGTCGGGCAGGACGATGTCGGGCAGCACCATCTCGGGGTAAGAGACCTGGTCGATCTGGCCGAACTGCTCGGGCGCAAGCGGCCCAAGCGCCAGCCGGTCGTAGTTCAGCGCCGCCAGTTCGCGCAGCCGTTCGGGCCGGTTCAGATAGGCCCATTCGGCATTCTGCATCGCCAGCTGCTCGCGCAGCGATCCGATGGCGCGGTTCAGCCTCTCGACATTGTCGAGCGCCGCCTGGGTGCGGTAATTCTCGCGATAGGCCCAGAAGGCCAGCGCCATCACCGCCAGGGCCGTCAGCACATAGACGAGGCTGCGCATCTAGTCCTCCATGATCTTGGGCAGGCCAAGCTGGCCGCGGTCGACCGGCCCCGCCGGGGCGTCGGTGCGGACCCCGACCCTCAGCTTGGCAGACCGCGCGCGCGGGTTGGCGTCAAGCTCGACCGGATCGGGCGCCACCGCGCGGCGGGTCAACAGATCGAACCGCGCGGGCTCGGGGATCGTTTCGGGCGCATAGCGGCTGCCGCCCGCGGCCTGGCCCGAACGAAGCTGCAGGAAACGCTTGACGATCCGGTCCTCCAGCGAATGGAAGGTGACGACCGCCAGCTTGCCGCCGGGCTTCAGCGCCCGTTCGGCCGCCTCGAGCCCGGCCACCAGTTCGCCCAGCTCGTCATTCACCGCGATGCGGATCGCCTGGAAACTGCGGGTCGCCGGGTGGCTCTGGCCCGGGCGCTGCGGCGGCAGGCAGCGGGCCACGACCTCGGCCAGTTGCGCCGTGGTCACGATGGGCGCCACCGCGCGGGCCTTGACGATGGCGCGCGCGATCCGGCGCGAGGCGCGTTCCTCGCCGTAATGAAAGAGGATGTCCGCCAGCGCGGCTTCGGAAGCGGTGGCGACCAGATCGGCGGCCGACGCCCCCTCGGCCCCCATCCGCATGTCGAGCGGGCCGTCCTTGGCGAAGGAAAACCCGCGCTCGGCCTGGTCCAGCTGCATCGAGGACACGCCAAGGTCCAGCACTACTCCGTCGAGCGGGGCATCGGCATGGCGGTCGAGTTCGGAGAAGACGCCCTCGACCAGACCCAGCCGGTCGCCCCAGGTTCCGGCCCAGGACGCGGCCAGATCGGCGACGCTGGGGTCGCGGTCGACCCCGATCACCCGGTCCGCGCCGGCTTCCAGAAGCCCGCGGCTGTAGCCGCCCGCGCCGAAGGTGCCGTCAAGCCAGAGCCCCGCGACCGGCGACACCACCTCGAGCAGGGGGCGCAGCAGGACCGGGATATGCGGCGGATCGGCGGGAACGGATCGGTCCGCAGCAGCCATGGCGTCAGCCATCCCCGGCCGGACCGGCCACCGCCCCGGCACCGTCGAGGAAGCTCAGCGGGTCGACATCCTCGGGCAGGTCGTCCAGCCAGGCCTCGGTCTTGGCCAGTTCCTCGGACTCGTAGGTCTCTGGCTTCCAGATCTGGAAGGTGTCGCCCGAGGCGATGAAGAAGGCCTCGCCTTCCAGCCCGATCTTGTCGCGCAGCTTCTGCGGCAGGGTCAGACGGCCGTCATTGTCGACCTCGGTCGGGTGCGACTGGCCATGGAACATCCGTTCCAGCATCCGCCGCTGCATCGACCCGCGCGGCAGCGCCGCGATCTTTTCGTCGACCTCATCGATGGCCTCGATGGTGTAGCATTCCAGATATTTGCGGCGGTGGTCGCCATAGACGATCACCAGTTGCGGGCGCAGCCCCTCGGTCCAGTCCGGGTCGCAGGCCTCGAGCACACGGCGAAAGAGGGCCGGGATCGACACCCTGCCCTTCGCATCCACCTTGTGCTGGCTTTCGCCTCTGAACCTGCGCGCCACCTGCCCGACGCTCCCTTGCCTCGCCGTCCGCGACCGCCGCGCGGCCGTTTCAACGAAAACGGCGGATTGGGCTGCTGCCACCGCCCAATCCGCCGCCCTCGTCCCGTTCCGGGGTGCCCGGCTGCGCGTGCCACCTGGGGGATGTCTGCTCGCCCGCGCGCCGGATCTCGTATGGAGGCAATGGCGGGTGCCTGTATGAAACTGCTTTCTTGTCGTTGGGAGGCTGTTCCGCCCCTTGATCCGTCCGACCGCCATCGCCTTTGTGTGATCGTTATGCCATGGGATTTCATGGAGATCAACTGACTTTGGCGGGAATGTGGTGGACCCGGCCCCCTCCAAAGGCGGAAATGCGCCCTACCCGAAAAGAGCCCGGAGCAGCTAAAACACAGCCAATTGCGAGTGCAGGACCTCAATCCTCTATATGTCGTGGTTAACGGCCATTCTGCGACGTTTGCGCGAAGCTTGAAAATTTCTTCGCGCCATGGTTGCGAAAAATGCGCCTCATCGGGCCTCCCGGGCCATTCCCGGCCGCAGCCCGTGAAACTTGCCAGAAAATCGCGCCGAATCACGCGGGCGAGAGGCTGGTTCCGTGCGGGGCCATGAATTCCCGTAAGACCCGGCCCGATCCCGGTCAGGAGGCGTCCGGTCCCGCGCAGGCGGCGATATCAGGCCATGCCGCCGCCGATCAGACGGGCGGCGATCCGGGCATAGGCGTCGGCCATCGGGCCGTCGTCCAGCGCGACCGGATGCCCGGCATCCCCCGCCTGCCGCACCTCCAGCGCCAGCGGCAAGGCGCCCAGGAAGGGCAGTCCCAGCTTGCGGGCCTCGGCCTCGACCCCGCCATGGCCGAAGATATGCGCCTCATGCCCGCAATTGGGGCAGATATAAGTGGACATGTTCTCGATCAGCCCCAGAACCGGGGTGCCGAGCTTGGCGAACATGTCCAGCGCCTTGCGCGCGTCCAGAAGCGCCACATCCTGCGGGGTCGAGACCACCAGCGCGCCGGTCAGGCGGGTCCGCTGACACAGTGTCAGCTGGATGTCGCCGGTGCCCGGCGGCAGGTCGACCACCAGCACATCAAGCCGCCCCCAGTCAACCTGGCCCAACAATTGCTGAAGCGCGCCCATCAGCATCGGCCCGCGCCAGACGACCGCTTCCTCTTCCTTCAGCAGCAATCCGATCGACATCATGACCACGCCATGCGCTTGGACCGGCTCGATGATCTTGCCGTCGGGCGAGGCCGGCCGGCGCGTCGTGCCCATCATCCGCGGCAGCGAGGGGCCGTAGATGTCGGCATCCAGCAGGCCGACGCGCCGCCCCTGCCGCGCCAGCGCGACCGCCAGGTTGCTGGCCACCGTCGACTTGCCGACGCCGCCCTTGCCCGAGGCGACCGCCAGGATGCGGTCGACGCCCGAAGGGTTGCGCGGGCCGTCATCGGGCGTCGGGTGGCGCCCGATCCGTGGCCCGGGCGCGGGGGCCGCAGGCGCACCGCGCTGCCCCCCATCATGGGCGGTCAGCACCACCGAAGCCCGGCGAACACCGGGAATCGCCTCGACCGCGGCCTGGGCGGCGGCCCGCACGGGCTCCATCCCGCGCGCCATCTCGGCCGAGTCGGCCTCGATGACGAAGCGCACGGTATCGCCCTCGACCGACAGTGCGCGGATCAGGTCGCGCGAGACCGGATCGCCCCCGCCGGGCAAAACGATTCGGGACAATTCGGCAAGGATGACGTCATTGGAAAGAGGCATCTGAGACTCCGTTTCGCGCGAGACCTCCCTTTACCTTGGTCGGATGCCCCAAAAGGGCAAGAGCCGTTTCATCATTGCCCGTTCCTGCACCAATCGCCCCGATCTCGCCCAAAACTATGTCAGAACGACTTATGCAGATTCCGCATGGCAGCAATTCAGCGTCTTGCCATTGTGCAAGTGCAGCAAAAGCGTATTTATAGGACCAACGGCGCGGTTGGGATCGTTCGGCACAGCCAACGCTCGACCGTGCAGAGATAGGAAACCCCTCCTCCTCCCTGGGTTTCCTCATCTCGCGGCGACACCTACCTCCTCCCAGGTGTCGCCGCACTTTTCATTCGGGGCCCCGGCCCCATCGGAATACGGCAGTTTGTCTCCTCCTCCCTGACACTGCCGTTGTGCAGAACGGCGGCGCCCCTCCTCCCTGGCGTCGCCGTTTCTCTTTTCAGCAGTCCAGTGATCGGAAGCCGGGACCGGCCTTGCAGCGGCCGCGTCAGGCGATGGCGGCGGCGCCGAAGCCGGGGCCGGGCTCGAACAACGCGCGCGCCTCGCAGCCGCGCAGCACCGGGCGGACCGGCTGCAAGTGCGCGGCCTCGCCGGAGTCGAGATCGAGGTCGGGGAGAAATCCCGGCCCCTCGCGCCCGAACGGGCCCGACGGCACCGGCCGGGCCGAGCGGTGGCGGAAGAGATCGCCAAGGAAAAGACTGTCGCAGACCACGTCCCCGGCGCGCACCAGTTCGTGCCGGGCAAACAGCAGATGGACATAGCGCATCATCACCGGGGCCTCGCGCAGCGCGGCGCCGCCGACACCCAGCGCGGCCAGGACACGGGCAGGCACCAGAACCTCGGGCACGCCGAACAGGGTCTGCACCCTTGGCGCGCGATAGAGCACCCGGGCCTGCTGGGCCAGCAACAGCGGACGCGCATTGCCGAAGGCGCCGGGCGGGATCTCGACCGGCGCGGAGCGACCGCTGCCCGGCACCACGCGCTGGCCGACCCAAAGCAGCATCTGCGGCCCGTGATCGACCGTCTCGACCGTCATGCCCGGCACCAGGCTTGCGGCACGCACCGGCCCGCGCGGCGTCGCGATCGGCGTTTCGCCCGCAAAGCAAAGCCCGGGCTGGCCCGGATCGCCCCCCGGCCGGGCATCACAGACAAAGAAAGCGGGGGCGCGGCCGCCTTCGGCATGGGCGTGGTACCAGGCCGCCAGATCGACGCCGGGGGTCCAGACCACCTGAACCGGCGCACCGTCTCGGTCGGTTCCCTCGAAGACCACCACATGCCCGGCGCCGTCGGCCGATTCGTCCGACCGGATCACCACCGCCTCCCGCAGCCGCCCGGCCCCGGCCCCCTGCCAGGCGAGGTCGTAAAGATCGCCGGGCTCGAACAGCCCGGGATCGGGATCGCCCGGCCGCGCGGTCACGACCAGACCATGGGCCGCGCCCGGCGGGCCGTCGAAGGTCGACGTGCCCGCGCCGCCGGCATTGCTGCCGACATTGGCGCCGCTGGAGATCGCGAATTCTGTATCCCTGGCCGGAAATCTGATGCGCATGAAGGTCCTCTTCCGGCCGAGTTTTGCCCGGCGCCAGCGAAAGAAGGGTTAACTGCGCAAGGGGACAGCGGGCCTTCCGCCATCCGACGCGGCGACACGCCCGATCCGCCCGCGGGTCCGCGCCGGAAGGGCGCCTAGAAGGGCACGTCGTCGGCGCTGGCCGCGGCGACCACGAATCGGGCCACGACCTTCTTGGGGCCCGCCTTCTCGAAGGCGATGTCGAGCTTGTCGCCCTCAATTCCGGTCACGACGCCATAGCCGAACTTCTGGTGGAACACCCGCGTGCCGGTCTCGAAGGCCGGGACCGCCTCGGCGTCGATCACCATGTGGCGGGCCTGGCTCGGCTGCGCCACCGGCCGGGCGGCGCTGCGCGCCTGCAGCCGCTGCCAGCCCGGCGACTTGTAGACATCCGCGCGCGAGGCCCGCTCTTCGATCCCCGAGCCCCCGCCATGGGACGGCGCCGCCGCGCCATAGCCGCCGCCGTAAAGCCCGGGCGGCGTCAGCACGTCGACATGGGACGCGGGCAGTTCGTCGATAAAGCGCGACGGCAGCTGCGACTGCCATTGCCCGTAGACCCGGCGATTGGCGGCGAAGGAAATCGTGCACAGCTCCTCGGCGCGGGTCAGCCCGACATAGGCGAGGCGCCGTTCCTCCTCGAGCCCCTTCATCCCGGTCTCGTCCATCGCGCGCTGGCTGGGAAACAGCCCGTCCTCCCAGCCCGGCAGGAACACCACCGGAAATTCCAGCCCCTTGGCGGCATGCAGCGTCATCACCGAGATCTTGGCCCCGGTCGCCTCGCTGTCATTGTCCATGATCAGCGCGACATGCTCGAGGAAGCCCTGCAGGTTGTCGAATTCCTCCAGCGCCTTGACCAGCTCCTTGAGGTTTTCCAGCCGACCGGCCGCTTCGGCGTCCTTTGGGACAAGCGGCTCGCCACGCTCGCACTGTTCATCAGTTTGAGGCTTGCAATACGAAAGCGTGTACCCCGACCCATCAAGAATATCTTCGGCCAGACGCGCATGGTTTCCCTGCAGAATCTCCATTCTTCGTTTCAAGAGCGCAATCCGCGACTCCCGTCCTAGTTCAGCGACTTCCCTCTCTTCATCCGGAAGATCATGTAAGTCGAGACTGGCAAGATCCTGGATCTTATCGCTCACCGCCTTCAAAGCACCTTCAGAGCATTTATTGACAACCAGAAAGTGCCAATCTTCCAGTCGCGAGATGAGGTTGCGCAGCTCGGCCCCGCCCTTGCCGCCCAGCCCACCGGCCTCAAGCAGCAGCCGCGCGGCCTCGACCAGCGGCACGCCCTCGGTCCGGGCCACGGACTGGATCTTCTGCTGCGCCTTGTCGCCGAGGCCCCGCTTGGGGGTGTTCACGATCCGCTCGAAGGCCAGGTCGTCATCGGGGCTGACGGCGAGGCGGAAATAGGCCATCGCATCGCGGATCTCCATCCGCTCGTAAAAGCGCGGGCCGCCGATCACGCGGTACGGCAGGCCGATGGTCAGGAAGCGATCCTCGAAAGCCCGCATCTGGTGGCTCGCGCGCACCAGAATCGCCATGTCGTCCAGCGAGAAGGGCCGCATCCCGCGGCTGCCGCCCTGCAGCGCCTCGGCCTCTTCGCCGATCCAGCGGGCCTCTTCCTCGCCGTCCCAATGACCGATCAGGCGGACCTTCTCGCCGCCCTCGGCCTCGGTCCAGAGCGTCTTGCCCAGACGCCCCTTGTTGGCCGCGATCAGCCCCGAGGCGGCGGCGAGGATATGCGCGGTCGACCGGTAATTCTGTTCCAGCCGGATCACCGCGGCGCCGGGGAAATCCTTTTCGAACCGCAGGATGTTGCCGACCTCGGCGCCGCGCCAGCCATAGATCGACTGGTCGTCGTCGCCGACGCAGCAGATGTTCTTGTGCCCGCCCGCCAGCAGCCGCAGCCACAGATACTGGGCCACGTTGGTATCCTGATACTCGTCGACCAGGATATAGCGGAACCAGCGCCGGTACTGGTCCAGAAGGTCGGGATGGGCCTGAAGGATCGTCACCACATGCAGCAGCAGATCACCGAAATCGGCCGCGTTCAGGGTCTTCAGCCGCTCCTGATAGGCGGCGTACAGCTTCACGCCCCGGCCGTCGAAGCCCGAGGCCTCGGAGGCGGGCACCGTATCGGGCGTCCAGGCGCGGTTCTTCCAGTGGTCCAGCAGCCCGGCCAGCTGCCGCGCGGGCCAGCGCTTTTCATCCATGTTGGCGGCCGCAATCAGCTGCTTCAGCAGCCGGATCTGGTCGTCGGTGTCGAGGATGGTGAAATTCGACTTGAGCCCCACCAGCTCGGCATGGCGGCGCAGCAGCCGGACACAGATCGCGTGGAAGGTGCCAAGCCAGGGCATGCCCTCGACCGTCTCGCCCATCAGCCGCCCGACCCGCTCCTTCATCTCGCGCGCGGCCTTGTTGGTGAAGGTCACCGCCAGGACCTCGTTCGGCCGGGCCTTGCCGGTGACCAGCAGATGCGCGATCCGCGCGGTCAGCGCCCGGGTCTTGCCGGTGCCCGCCCCCGCCAGCATCAGCACGGGGCCGTCCAGCGTCTCGACCGCCTGGCGCTGGGCGGGGTTCAACCCGTCCAGATAGGGCGCCGGCCGCGCCGCCATGGCACGGACGGACAGGGGGACCTGGGCGGCGGCCTCGAAGGCGTCAAAGTCGTCGATGGGACACATGGCGCCCAATCTAGCGCGGCCCGGAGACGAGTTAAAGAACCGTTCCCGTTCCGTTCCCGTTTTGAGGCGTTTTTTGCCATCGCAGTTGCAATTTCGCGCATAAGGCGAATAGTCGGAACAAACGAGGGTGAAAGCGCGAATGAGTCGATATCGCATCCTTCTGTCGGGTCTGGGGCTGGCGGCGCTGGCCGCCTGCGGCACGCCCGAGCGGCCCGAAACCGGCGTTCCGAAGGTCATCACCCCCGAAATGCTGCCGCACGCGCCTGCGGCCTCGGCCCCGGCCTGCACCGCCGAAATGGCGGCCCGATTCCATCAGCCCGAGGCGGGGATCTTCCAGATCGGCACCGGCCCGACCGCGGCCGGGTTCTGGATCGACATGAAGATGGCCGGGCGCGACGGCACCTGGCGCTGTCAGACCACGCGCGAGGGCCGGGTCGTCACCGTCACACCGATCTCGTCGTCCTGACAGGGCCGCGTCGCGGAACAGCGGCACGGGCGGGTGCCTCGCGGCCATCGGTACAGACCGGCACCCGTCGCAAGGCAGGCATGCCCGGTCTCGGCCCCGCCCCCGCTCTCCCCTTGCTTCGCTGCAACGCAGCTTTATACCGTTAACAATCGGCTGCGCGCCGCTGTCGCAGCCCGAACCGACCCGATGGAGGCCCCGCCCTTGACCGATTTCCAGAAGATCCTCGTCGCCAACCGGGGCGAGATTGCCATTCGCGTGATGCGCGCCGCCAACGAGCTGGGCAAGCGCACCGTCGCCGTCTATGCCGAGGAAGACAAGCTGGGGCTGCACCGGTTCAAGGCCGACGAGGCCTACAAGATCGGCGAGGGGCTGGGGCCGGTCCAGGCCTATCTGTCGATCGAGGAAATCATTCGCGTCGCCAAGATGTCGGGCGCCGACGCGATCCATCCGGGCTATGGGCTTCTGTCGGAAAACCCTGCTTTCGTCGAGGCTTGCGCCGCCGAGGGCATCGCCTTCATCGGTCCCAAGGCCGAGACCATGCGCGCGCTTGGCGACAAGGCCAGCGCCCGCAAGGTGGCGATCAAGGCAGGCGTGCCGGTGATCCCCGCGACCGAGGTCCTGGGCGATGACATGGACGAGATCCGCCGCCAGGCCGACGAGATCGGCTATCCGCTGATGCTGAAAGCCTCCTGGGGCGGCGGCGGGCGCGGCATGCGCCCGATCAGGGGCCCCGAGGAGCTGGCCGAAAAGGTCCGCGAGGGCCGCCGCGAGGCCGAGGCCGCCTTCGGCAACGGTGAGGGCTATCTGGAAAAGATGATCACCCGCGCCCGCCATGTCGAGGTGCAGATCCTCGGCGACCAGCACGGCACCATCTATCACCTGTGGGAACGCGACTGTTCGGTCCAGCGCCGCAACCAGAAGGTCGTCGAACGCGCCCCCGCCCCCTACCTGTCCCACGCCCAGCGCGAAACCATCTGCAATCTCGGCAAGAAGATCGCCGAGGCGGTGAATTACGAATGCGCCGGCACCGTCGAGTTCCTGATGGACATGGAGACGGGCAATTTCTACTTCATCGAGGTCAATCCGCGCGTCCAGGTCGAACATACCGTCACCGAAGAGGTGACCGGCATCGACATCGTCCGCGCCCAGATCCTGATCGCCGAAGGGAAAAGCCTGATCGAGGCGACCGGCGTCGCCAGCCAGTATGACGTCGAGCTGACCGGCCATGCCCTGCAATGCCGGATCACGACCGAGGACCCGCTGAACAACTTCATCCCCGATTACGGCCGCATCACCGCCTATCGCGGCGCGACCGGCATGGGCATCCGGCTGGATGGCGGCACCGCCTATTCGGGCGCGGTCATCACCCGCTATTACGATTCGCTGCTGGAGAAGGTCACCGCCTGGGCGCCGACCCCCGAGGCCGCCATCGCCCGGATGGACCGGGCGCTGCGCGAATTCCGCATCCGGGGCGTCTCGACCAATATCGCCTTCGTCGAGAACCTGCTGAAGCACCCGACCTTCCTGAACAACGAATACTCGACCCGCTTCATCGACGAGACGCCCGAGCTGTTCAGCTTCGAGAAGCGGCGCGACCGGGCGACGCGCATCCTGACCTATATCGCCGACATCACCGTCAACGGGCATCCCGAGACGGCGGGCCGCGCCAAACCGCCCGCCGAGGCCCGCGCCCTGCGTCCGCCGGTCCCCCGGCGCGAAAGCTATGCCCCGGGCACGCGCCAGATCCTCGACCAGTTCGGCCCCGAGGCGCTGGCCGACTGGATGGCCTCGCAGAAACAGCTTCTGGTGACCGACACCACGATGCGCGACGGCCACCAGTCGCTGCTGGCGACGCGGATGCGCTCGATCGACATGATCCGCGTGGCGCCCGCCTATGCCCATAACCTGCCGCAGCTTTTCAGCGTCGAATGCTGGGGCGGCGCGACCTTCGACGTGGCCTATCGTTTTCTGCAGGAATGCCCCTGGCAGCGGCTGCGCGACCTGCGCGCGGCGATGCCGAACCTGATGACCCAGATGCTGCTGCGGGGCGCCAATGGCGTCGGCTACACCATCTATCCCGACAATGTGGTGCAGGGCTTCGTCAAGCAGGCGGCCGAGACCGGCGTCGACGTCTTCCGCGTCTTCGACAGCCTGAACTGGGTCGAGAACATGCGCGTCGCGATGGATGCGGTGCTGGAAACCGGCAAGGTCTGCGAGGGCACGATCTGCTATACCGGCGACATCCTCGACCCGGCGCGGGCCAAGTACGACCTGAACTATTACGTCGCCATGGGCAAAGAGCTGAAGGCGGCCGGCGCCCATATCCTGGGGCTGAAGGACATGGCGGGGCTGCTGAAACCCGCCTCGGCCACGGTTCTGGTCAGGGCGCTGAAAGACGAGGTCGGGCTGCCGATCCATTTCCACACCCATGACACCTCGGGCATCGCCGCGGCCACCATCCTGGCCGCCGCCGAGGCGGGTGTCGATGCGGTCGACGCCGCCATGGACGCCTTCTCGGGCGGCACCTCGCAGCCTTGTCTCGGCTCGATCGTCGAGGCGCTGCGCAACACGCCCCGAGACACCGGCATCGACATGGCCGCGGTGCGCGAGATCTCGGACTATTGGGAGGCCGTGCGCCAGGAATACGCGGCCTTCGAATCGGGCCTCTCGGCGCCCGCCTCCGAGGTCTACCTGCACGAGATGCCCGGCGGGCAGTTCACCAACCTCAAGGCCCAGGCGCGCAGTCTGGGGCTGGAAGAACGCTGGCACGAGGTAGCCGAGACCTATGCCGACGTGAACCAGATGTTCGGCGACATCGTGAAGGTGACGCCGTCCTCCAAGGTGGTGGGCGACATGGCGCTGATGATGGTCAGCCAGGGCCTGACCCGCGCCGATGTCGAGGACCCCGACCGCGACGTGGCCTTCCCCGATTCCGTCATCGACATGATGCGCGGCAATCTGGGCCAGCCTCCGGGCGGCTTCCCCGAGGCGATCCAGAAGAAGATCCTGAAAGGCGAAAAGCCCTTCACCGACCGGCCCGGCAAGCATGTGCCCCCGGCCGATATCGACAAGATCCGCGCCGAGGTCGAAGGCCAGTTCGAGGATCTGACCCTCGATAACGAGGACCTGAACGGATATCTCATGTATCCCAAGGTCTTCACCGATTACGCCACGCGGCACCTGCAATACGGGCCGGTCCGCACCCTGCCCACCCGCACCTTCTTCTACGGGATGGAGCCGGGCGAGGAGATCGAGGCCGAGATCGACCCCGGCAAGACGCTGGAAATCCGGCTGCAGGCGGTGGGCGAGACCGCCGAGGACGGCGAGGCGCGGGTGTTCTTCGAACTGAACGGCCAGCCCCGGGTGATCCGGGTGCCGAACCGCAAGGCCAAGGCCAGCGTCGCCCGCCGCCCGAAGGTCGAGATCGGCAACCCCGCCCATGTCGGCGCGCCGATGCCGGGGGCGGTGGCCACGGTCGCGGTCGCGGCCGGGCAGGAGGTCAAGGAGGGCGACCTGCTCCTGACCATCGAGGCGATGAAGATGGAAACCGGGCTCCATGCCGAGCGCGACGGCAAGATCAAGGCCGTCCATGTCTCCCCGGGCCAGCAGATCGACGCCAAGGACCTGCTGGTCGAGTTCGAGTGATCGCTGCCCGCCCGG
Source organism: Rhodovulum kholense (assembly GCF_003053725.1). Taxonomy (GTDB): domain Bacteria; phylum Pseudomonadota; class Alphaproteobacteria; order Rhodobacterales; family Rhodobacteraceae; genus Rhodovulum; species Rhodovulum kholense. The sequence continues at coordinate 63,114 of NZ_QAYC01000014.1, read as the reverse complement.
GCCGCCCCCCCCCCGTCGGGCGGCCCGGGCGGCAGGCCCGACGAGAGCACCGGGTCTTGCGCCCGGCATCTCCCGCGTTTTTTCGCACCGGGCCGTATTTTCCCCTTGCAGGCTCCGGCCGGAGTTTATAAATCCCCCCTCACCCAATGGATGCGGGCGTAGCTCAGGGGTAGAGCATTACCTTGCCAAGGTAAGGGTCGTGAGTTCGAATCTCATCGCCCGCTCCAGTTTCTCTCGACAGGATCGACAGTCGCGGTACCAGACCGGTGCTCTCGCGGCTTTTGGCGCGCTTCTCCCGGGCGTTGCGCCGCGCGCCGGACCGCGCCCGTGCGATCCCGCGATTTTCCCCTTGCAGGGCCCGGCCGGAGTTTATAAATCCCCCCTCACCCAACGGATGCGGGCGTAGCTCAGGGGTAGAGCATTACCTTGCCAAGGTAAGGGTCGTGAGTTCGAATCTCATCGCCCGCTCCAGGGGTCTTCCGGCCGGAACGCAGGGGTGTTTCAGCGCCGAAACTGCGGCGGCTTGACGCAACCCCTTCCTCCGACGAAGAATGACCCATCGCAAGACGCGGGCAGCCGGTTCGGCCGCGCCCGTCCCGATGGGAGGACGACCATGAGCCTGAAAAGCGCCGCGGCAGCGGCATGTGTTGCGCTGGCAGCGGCCCTGCCCGCCCTAGCCGAGATCGACGCCCCCGAATGTGTGGCCCCGGCCCAGCCCGGCGGCGGGTTCGACCTGACCTGCCGGATCGCCCAGCAGGGGCTCGACGGCGCGTTCGACAGGCCGATCGAGGTCACCTTCATGCCGGGCGGCATCGGCGCTGTGGCCTTCAACCAGTTCAACACCACCCGCACCGACGATTCCAACGCCATCGTGGCGTTCTCGTCGGGCTCGCTTCTGAACATCGCCACCGGCAAGTTCGGCACCTTCACCGAGAACGACGTGCGCTTTCTGGCCACCGCGGGCGCCGATTACGGGGCGGTGATCGTGCGGGCCGACAGCCCCTATGCCGACCTCGGCGCGCTGATGGACGCATTCAAGGCCGATCCCGGCAGCGTCGTGGTCGGTGCCGGCGGCTCGGTCGGGTCGCAGGACTGGATGAAGGGCGCGCTGTTGCTGAAATCGGTCGGCGCCGATCCGCGCCAGATGCGCTATGTTGCCTATGACGGCGGCGGCGACGCCATTGCCGGGCTGCTGGGCGGCGCGATCCAGGTCTATACCGGCGATGTGGGCGAGATGGCGGCGCATATCGGCGATGGCAGCATGCGCATCCTCGCGGTGCTGGCGCCCGAGCGGCTGGAGCCGCCCTTCGACGCCTATCCGACGGCGAAAGAGCTGGGCTATGACACCGAATGGACCATCATGCGCGGCTTCTACATGGGCAAGAACGTGCCCGACGCCGATTATCAGGCCTGGGCCGACGCCTTCGCTGCCGCCTACAAGACCGAGGCCTACCGGCAGGCCCGCGAAAGCAAGGGGCTGATGCCGCTGGAACTGTCGGGCCCCGAGATGGATGCCCAGGTCAAGCAGCTGATCGGCGAGCTGCGCGACATCGCCCGCGACGCAGGGCTGATCCAGTAATCCCGAAAGCCCCACCCCGGGTCCGGCGCCCCGCGTCCGGACCCACGCGCCGGGTGCGGCCTGCGCCGGCCCCGATCCCTGCCCCGATCCCTGCCCGTTCCTGGAGGACCCCGAATGGTCGACCGCATCTTTGCCGGGCTTCTGCTGGCCGTCACTCTGGGCTATGGCTGGCTCGCCTTCGCCGTCATCCGGGCGCCCTTTCAATACGACCCGCTCGGCCCCGAAAGCTGGCCCCGGATCCTGTCGGTCCTGGCCGCGATCTGCCTCGCGGGCATCCTCTGGAAACCCGATGTCGAGCGGTTCGACACCCGGGGCGGCACCTGGCTGAGGCTTGCGGCGATCGTGGCGCTTCTGATCGGCTATGCCGGTCTTTACGAGCCGCTCGGCTTTGTGCTGGCGACGCTCCTGTTCGGCACGGTCGCCGCCCGCCTGCTGGGCGCGACGCTGGTTCGGGCGGGCGCCTTCGGGCTTGCAACCGGAGTGCTGGGCTATCTGCTCTGCGCCGGGCTTTTGGACCTCAACCTGCCCGAAGGCCCCCTGCCCCGGCTATAGGAGACCCTCGATGGAAACCGTCCTGAGCGGCCTTGCCACCGGCTTTGCCGTCGCGCTGACCCCGCTCAACATCCTTCTGGTGCTGTTCGGCTGCTTTTCCGGCACGCTGATCGGCGCGCTGCCCGGGATCGGGCCGATCAACGGCGTGGCGATCCTGCTGCCCATCGCCTACGGGCTGGGACTGCCGCCCGAAAGCGCGCTGATCCTGCTGGCGGGCATCTATTACGGCGCCGAATATGGCGGGCGGATCTCGTCGATCCTGCTGAACGTGCCGGGCGATGCGGGCGCGGTGATGACCACGCTCGACGGCCACCCGATGGCGCTGAAGGGCGAGGCCGGGCGGGCGCTGTCGCTGTCGGCCGTCGCCTCCTTCGTCGGCGGCACGCTGGCGGTGATCGGGTTGTCGCTGTTCGGGCCGCTGCTGGCGAAATTCGCGGTCACCTTCTCACCCGCCGATTATGTCGCGCTGATGGTCTTTGCCTTCGCCTCGCTGGCCTCGCTGGTCGGGCGGAACGGGATCAAGACGCTGCTTGGCGCGGTGATCGGCCTGATGCTGGCCACCATGGGGATCGACGCCAACACGGGCGTGCCGCGCTACACCTTCGGCATCCCCGACCTGCTGGCGGGCATCGACTTTCTGGTGGTGGTGATCGGGCTCTTCGGCATGGCCGAGCTTCTGCATCTGGTCGAACAGCAGGTCTCGGGCCGGCTGAGGACGCTGCCGGTCGACCGGTCCTTCCTGCGCCGCGCCGATCTGCTGCGCACCCGCTGGACGATCCTGCGCTGCTCGGTCATCGGGTTCTTCATCGGCATCCTGCCCGGCACCGGCGCCTCGGTCGCCTCGGCCGTGGCCTACGGCACCGAAAAGCGGCTGGCGGGCAAGTCGGGCGACAGCTTCGGCACCGGCGACCTGCGCGGGCTGGCCGCGCCCGAGGCGGCCAACAACGCGGCCGCAGGCGGCGCGCTGGTGCCGATGCTGACGCTGGGCATCCCCGGCTCGGGCACCACGGCGATCCTGCTGGGGGCGCTTCTGATGTTCAACGTCCAGCCCGGACCGCTGATGTTCACCCAGCGCCCCGAGATCGCCTGGGGCCTGATCGCCTCGATGTATCTGGGCAATGTGGCGCTTCTGATCATCAACCTGCCGCTGGTCGGGCTGTTCGCGCGGATGCTGACCCTGCCGCAGCACTACCTGACGCCGCTGATCGCGATGCTGGCCTTCGTGGGCGTCTATTCCATCGTCGGCAACCCGTTCGACCTGTACCTCATCATCCTGCTGGGGATCTTCGGCTGGGTGCTGCGCAAGCTCGATTTCAGCCTGGCACCGGTGATCCTGGGCTTCGTGCTGGGCAGCCTCTTCGAGAACAACCTGCGCCGGGCGCTGTCGATCTCGGCGGGCGACTGGGGGATCCTGATCGAGGACTGGAAAAGCATCGCGCTGTACGGCCTGGCGGTTCTCGTCGTGATCCTGCCCGCCTGGGCCGGTCGGCGCAGCGCGCGCGCCGCGGCCGACGCCGTCGAGGACTGACGGGGGCGCTTTGGCTAGAAGGGCAGCGGCGACACCCCGATCACCGGGCGATGGGCCGCCAGAAGCCCCGCCCACAGCAAAAGGCCCAGCCCCAGCCGCCCGAGCGGCGGCGGCCCCGACGGGCGCCAGCGCCCCGAGACGAGCGCCGCCAGCGGCAGGGTCGCGGTGCGCGCGGCAAGGCGGTCCCAGTCCGGCCCCATCCGGCGCCGGTTCCGCCGGTCGATAACGACCGTTCCCGCCAGCGCAAAGCCCGCGAAGCCGCCGAACAGCAGCAGATGCGCGAGATCGGGGTTGGCCGCGGCATGGGCCAGCGCCCAGAGCGCCAGTGCCACGGGCAGCGGATGCCGGGTCAGCCCGACGATGCCCGGCCGGTCCGGATCGAAGCGCGCATCGCCCGCACCGCCAAAGCTCAGCGGGTTCGGTGCGCCCAGCGCGCCCGCGACCAGCAGGCAGACGACCGGCATCACCAGATTGGGCAGCCAGAGCTGCCAGGGCGCGGGCGGCCAGAGCGCGACGAAAGGCGCGCGCCCCGCCGCGCCGATCAGCCAGGCCAGGAGCGCCAGCGAGACCGTCACATAGGCCGCCAGATAGCCCTTTTGCCCGAGTGCCCCGGTCAGCCGCGCCTTGACCCCGGGTCGCGCGGGCACCGCATGGGACAGAAGAAACAGCGCGAAGGCCGCCGCGAATTCCGCCCAACCGCCCATCAGAGCCCCTCGACAACGCCCACCCGCCCCGGTGGGCGGGCACAGGCGGATCTTGCACGGGGTCGGCCGATCATTCCGGTCCCTTTCGCGGCATTTCGGGCGACGCCCAGCATCTCAGCCGCCGCGACGGAAGAAAACCCCCGCGCCCCGCCCTACCCGAATTTTGCACGGGGCCGGGAACCGATGGCGCGCCAAGGCGTTTGACAGGGACGATAGCGGACAGGGTCACGTTCACGGATGCACCTCGGGCCGGCCCCCTCACCGGCCTTTTGAATGGCCTCCCCCCGCCGTCGCGGCCCGGGCGCACGTCCCCGCCCGGGCCGTATTTCCCCGACCTCCCAGAACATGTCGCGAGGCGCCCCCGCTCAGCCCGCCAGAGCCTCCTCGAGCTCGCGCGCGAGACGCTGCTTTTCCTCGGCCCGGGGCGGCGAGAACCGCGCCAGCAGCAGATAGGCGACCGGCGTCAGATACAGCGTCGAGAGCGTGGCCAGCCCCAGCCCGCCGACGATGACCCAGCCCAGCGCCTCGCGCGCCTCGGCGCCCGCCCCCGAGGACAGGATCAGCGGCAGGCCGCCCAGCACGGTCGAGACCATGGTCATCATCACCGGGCGCAGCCGGATCGTCGCCGCGTCGTAGATGGCCTCGCGCACCGTCGCGCCGCCGTCGCGCAGCTGGTTCGCGAATTCGACGATCAGGATTCCGTTCTTGGCCATGATGCCCACCAGCATCACCAGCCCGATCTGGCTGTAGACATTAAGGCTTTGGCCCGTCAGCAGCAGCGCGAAGATGGCGCAGGCCAGCCCCAGCGGCACCGTCGCCATCACCACGATGGCCGAGATGAAGCTTTCGAACTGCGCGGCCAGCACCAGAAACACCACGGCGATGGCAAAGCCGAAGATGATCAGAAGCCCGGAATTGGTCTCGCCCATGGTGGCCGCGGCGCCCTTGGGCAGGATCCGGTTGTCGTCGGTCAGCAGCCCGTCCGACAGCTGGACGATCCGCTCGAAGGCGCCGCCCAGCGACTGGCCCGGCCCCAGATCGGCCGAGATCGAGACCGCGCGGCTTTGATCCAGCCGGTCGAGATCGGGCGCGACGGGCCGTTCCTCGAGCCGCACGAAGGTCGACATCGGGACCATCCGCCCGCCCGCGCTTTTGACGAAGATGTTCTCCAGATCGCCCGGGTCGTCGACCGGCTCGGCCGAGGACACAAGCTGCACGTCGTAATTCTGGTCGCCGACGAAGACCGACACGACGCTGCGCCCGTTCAGGAAGGCCCGAAGCGCTTCGCCCAGCCCCGAGATGTCGATGCCCAGATCGGCCGCGCGAGTGCGGTCGACCTCTACGAACAGCTCGGGCTGGGTGCGCTCGAAATCGAGCCGGACCTCGCCGAAGGCGCCGTCATCCTGCATCCGCTCGACCAGCGCCTGGGCGGTCTCGGCCAGCCGGTCGTAGCTTTCGCCGGTCAGCGCCACGCTGATGCCGCTGCCAGCGCCGCGAATGCCCAGCGAATTGGGCTGGATCGCAAAGGCGCGCACCCCGATCACGGCGCGCAGCCGGGCGTTGATATCGGTCACGATCTCGTCCTGGCTGCGCGCGCGCGCCTCCCAGGGGGCAAGCGTGAAGACCATGAACCCGCGGCTGTCCGACCCGCCCGAGCCCGCGATGGAAAAGATGTTGACGATCTCGCCCGATTCGCGCAGCGGCGCGATGGCGTCCTCGATCTCGGCCATCTTGGACTGGGTATAGTCCAGCGACACGCCCTGCGGCGCCTGGATGCGCAAAAGCGCGACCGACCGGTCCTCCTTCGGCGTCAGCTCCTGCCGCACGCCGCCCGCCACCAGCAGGGCCGTCGCGGCGAACAGCCCGGCCGCCAGCACCACCACGACGGGCATGGCCAGCGCCCCGCCGAGGGTGCGGCGGTACAGCCCGGCCAGCCCGGCGCCGATCCGCGCGCCAAGGCCCCGCTCGGTCCCGGGCGCGCGGGCCAGCATCCGGCTGGCCAGCACCGGACACAGCGTCAGCGCCACCACAGAGGAAATCGCCACCGCCATTGCCAGCGTGAAGCCGAATTCGCGGAACAAGCCGCCCGCCTGCCCCGGCAGGAACGACAGCGGCACGAAGACCGCAGCCAGCGTCGCCGTGGTGGTGACGACGGCAAAGAAGACCTGCTTGGTGCCCAGCACGGCGGCGGCACGCGGCCCCATCCCCTCGGCCCGGCGGCGGACGATGTTTTCCAGCACCACGATGGCGTCGTCGACCACCATGCCGGTCGCCAGCACCAGCGCCAGCAGCGTCAGGATATTGACCGAGAAGCCCACCAGATAGATCGCGGCCAGCGTGCCGATCAGCGAAACCGGCATGGTCAAGGCCGGGATCAGCGTCGCACGGATGTCGCGCAGGAACAGGAAGATCACCAGAACCACGATGGCGACCGCCAGCCCCAGCGTGTTCAGCACCTCGGCGATGGCGCCCTTGATGAAGACCGCGTCGTCCGAGGTGACGAAGATCGAGATGTCGTCGGGCAGGCTGCGGTCCAGTTCGGCCACGGTGCGGCGCACCTCGCGCGAGATGTCGAGCGTGTTGCTGCCCGCCTGCCGGATCACCCCCATGCCGATCCCGGTCCGGCCATTGGCGCGCAGGACCGAGGTGTTGGGCTCGGGGCCCAGATCGACCCGCGCCACGTCCCGCAGGAAGACATTGGGGGCGATGCGCAGATCCTCGAAGGCCTCGGCCGACACGACCATGGCGGTGGTGCGCACGCTGAGACTCTGCCGCCCGCCCTCCAGATCGCCCGCGGCGGCGTTGAAGCCCGCATCGGACAGCGCCTCGGCCAGATCGGCCAGCGTCAGCCCGCGGCTGGCCAGCCGCGCCTGATCAACATCGACCCGGAAGATCGGCGCCCGGTCGCCATAGACCTGCACATCGGCCACGCCCGGCAACGAGACCAGCCGGTCCTCGATCCGGTCCTCGACGATTTCCGTCAGCGCCTCGGCCGAGCGCCGGGACGAGGTCACCGCGACCCGCATCACCGGCTGGGCATCGGCATCGGCCTTGACCACGCGGGGGTCGTCGGCCTCGTCGGGCAGGTCGCGCTGGATGCGCGCGACGGCATCGCGGGTGTCGCTCGCGGCCACGTCGATATCGACGTTCTCGGCGAATTCCAGCGTCACCCGGCTGCGTCCGAAGCGCGAATTCGACTCGATCGAGCGAATGCCCGAGACCCGGCCGACCGCGCCCTCGATCCGGCTGGTGATCTCCTGATCGATGGTCTCGGGGGCTGCGCCGGTGAACTCGGTGGTGACGGTGACGACCGGGCGGTCGACATTGGGCAACTCGCGGATCTCGACCCCGAAAAGCGCGGCGAGCCCCGCCAGAACGATCAGCGAGCTGACCACCAGCGCCAGAATCGGACGGCGCACGAAGAGCGAGGTGCCACCCGATTCGGCCTCGCGCATCGCCTCTTGCAGCATGGCCCCGCCTCCCTAGCCCGCGTCGCCCGGCGGGCGCGGCAGGCCAAGCCCCGCCTGCGGCCCGACGATGCGCAGTTCGGCGCCCTCGCGCAGCGTCTGCAGCCCCTCGGCCACCACCTGATCGCCCACCGCCAGATCGGCCTCGACCAGCACGCTGTCGGCATTGCGCTGGCGGATCGCGACCGGCACCCGCGCTGCGCGCCCGTCGCGCACCGCCCAGACATAGGCGCCCGCGCTGGACCATTGCACCGCCAGCGGATCGACCATCGGCAGCGGTTCGCCCTCGAAATTCAGCGTCACCTCGAAGGACATGCCCCCGCGCAGAAGATCGTCGGAATTGTCCAGTTCGCCCTGCACCCGCAAGGTCCGGCTGGCCGCGTCGACGGCATTGTCGATGGCATGAACCCGGCCCTTCAGGGTCAGGTCGGGCATGCCCAGCGGCCGCGCGGTCAGCGGCAGCCCCTCCCTGATCTGGCCCACCACCCGTTCGGGGACGTGAAAGTCGATCAGGATGCGGCTGCGGTCGGCGATGGTGGCCAGCGCGTCCTGGCTGGACACCCGGTCGCCCACCGCGATGTCGAGAACCCCCGCCCAGCCCGCGAAGGGCGCGCGCACGGTGCGTTCGGACAGATCGAATTCGGCCTGGCGCAGTTCCAGCTCGGCGGTGCGAAGCGCCAGATCGGCCTCGCGCCGCCGCACCTCGGTCACGGCCCCCGTGGTTTCCAGCCGGGTCACCCGGTCGGCCTCGTCGCGGGCGTCTTCCAGAACCAGCCGCGCACGGTCGAGCGCGATCCGCTCGGCCTCGTCGTCGAGCCGCACGATCAGAGCGCCCGCCGCCACCCGTTCGCCGTCGCGGATGCCGATCTCGACCACCTCGCCCGCGACCTTGGACCGCACCGTCACCGCGCGCAACGCCCGGCCGTCGCCGATGGCCGCCACCCGGTCCTGGATGCGGCCCTCGCCGACCTCGGACACGGTGACAGCGGCGGGGCCGCCCGGCCGGGCACCCGATCCCGCACCCCCGGCAGGCGCGGCCGGGTCGAGCCCGATCAGCGCGGACACGCCCAGACGGTCAAGCACCGGCCGCGCTCCGGGCACGAAGGCGATCCAGAGCGCGAGCGTCCCTGCCAGGAGCAGGACGGAGAACCCGATTTGCCGTACCATGCACCTTCCCGTGGAAGCGGTCCTGAGACGATCCTAATCGCTCCTGCGCAAGATAGGGAGCGATTGCGGGATTAACAGACGCTCCAACGCCTTGCCGGGTCCGCTTTCGCCGCGACACGTCATCTGCCCTGCAACCGTCGCGCGACAGCCGTGCGACCGGATGCCCCCTGCGGCAGCGCGTCCCGCGACCGCAAAGACCGGCCGCTGTCACGGAATTTTCTTGCAGCGACTCGCGAAAAGCCCCATATGGCACGTCGCGACGTTACCTCTATCGACCACTGTCTTCGCTCAAGCGGCCGTCAGTACCTCGATCGATCCCTGACGAGCCGAGCCGCTGCACTTCCGCGAGCGGCACCACATGAGGAGACACACGGGATGGCTACCGGCACCGTGAAATGGTTCAACAGCACCAAAGGCTTCGGCTTCATCGCCCCGGACGGCGGCAAGAAGGACGTGTTCGTGCACATCTCTGCCGTGGAACGCTCGGGCCTGACCGGCCTGCAAGACGGCCAGAAGGTCTCGTTCGAGATCGAAGCCGGCCGCGACGGCCGTGAATCGGCTGTCAAGCTGGTCGCTCTCTAAAGACCGCAGACACACGACGGGCCGGACGCGCCTTTCGCGCAGCCCGGCCCGATTGCCGTCGATCCGCCGCCCCTTGCCGGGCGGTGCGATCCGGTATCCTTCCGATCAGAACAGTTTCCCGGTCAGATCATGGCCCAGTCGGTAAAGCGCCAGGTCGGCGGCGTTTCCCGTTCGTCCCGGGGTTTCGGGGTGCGGCGTTCGCGTTTGCGGGTCATTTTCGTCTCCCTTCTTCGGTTCTTGCGTTCGCGACAGACCCTCAACGCGGCCCGGCGCGATCCCGTTTCACGGGCACGGTCACAGCGGCTCACGATCCTGTCAGATCCGCCCTGCGCCGCCCCGATCCCGACTGCGGACAAGGCGATCCTGCTCCCGACGCGTCAACGCACAGTCAATGCCGCGCGGCGCCTGCCGCCCCGCGACGTTGACCGGATTCCCGTCCCGGTGTAGGCCGAGGCGACCGGCCGCATGCGGCCGCAGACGGGGGAGACAGGGATGGAACCGGGACGACGCCTTGCCGGGCTGCTGGCCTCGGCCGCCGCCGCGATCTGGACCGCCGGGGCCGCGCTGGCGCAGGACTACACTTTCAAGCTGCACCATTTCCTGCCCGCCACCTCGCCCACCCAGACCGAGACGCTGGACCCTTGGGCGCGCGCGGTCGAGGCCCGCTCGGGCGGCCGGGTCAGGATCGAGATCTATCCCTCGATGACGCTGGGCGGACGCCCGCCCGAACTGGTCACCCAGGCCCGCGACGGGGTCGTGGACCTGATCTGGGTCGTGAACGGCTACACCCCGGGGCTGTTCCCCCGGACCGAGGTGATGGAACTGCCGAACGTCTATGTGAACGATCCGGGTGCGGCCAATCTGGCGCTGGCCGATCTGTTCGAGACCGACCTCAAGGACGACTACAAGGGCCTTGAGGTGATGTTCCTGCATGTCCATGCCGGAAACGGCATCGCGCTGCGTGGCCCCGAGGTGCATGCCCCCGCCGATCTGGCGGGCCGCAAGATGCGCATCCCGTCACGCACCGGCGCCTGGGTGCTCGAGGCTTTGGGCGCGGTGCCGGTGGCGATGCCGGTGCCCGACCTGCCGCAGGCGTTGCAGAAGGGCGTGGTCGACGGCGCGCTGGTGCCCTTCGAGATCGTGCCCGCGCTGAAGCTGCAGGACCAGACCGACCGGCTGATCGAGGGCGACCGCAACACCCGCTTCGGCACCACCACCTTCCAGCTGTCGATGAACAAGGCGCGCTGGGACAGCCTGCCGCCCGAGATCCAGACCGCGTTCCGCGAGGCCTCGGGGCCGGAATGGCTGGCCGAGCTGGGCCGGATCTGGCGCGGCACCGAAGAGACCGGCGTCGCCATCACCACCGCTGCGGGCAAGGCCCATCAGGTGCTGAGCCCCGCCGAAACCGAGGCCTTCCGCACCGCGCTCGAGCCCGTTGTCGACCGCTGGATCGAGGATGCCGACAGCCGCGGCATCGACGGCGCGGGTCTGGTCGCCCGCGCCCGCGCCGCGGTGGCGGCCCATTCCAGCCGATGAGGCTGCGGCGCGCGCTGGCCGCCGCGGTCGAGATCTGGGCGCTTCTCGGCGGGCTGGTGCTGGCGGGTGTCGTCGCGCTGAACGTGGTCTCGATCCTCGGCGGCCTGCTCGGTCGCCCGATCCCGGGCGATTTCGAGCTGACCGAGATCGGCACTGCCATCGCGGTCTTCGCCTTCCTGCCCTGGTGCCAGCTGACCCGCGCCAATGTCACCGCCGATGTCTTCACCATGGGCGCGTCGCGGATCTGGGCCGCACGGATGAGCCTTGCCGGATCGCTGGCCGCCCTTGCCGTGGCCGGGGTCCTGCTTTGGCGGATGAGCCTCGGGCTCGGCGATCAGCAGGCCTATGGCTACACCACCGCGATCCTGCAGATCCCGCTCTGGCCCTGTTTCCTGCCGGTGCTGGCGTCGCTGGCGCTGCTGGCGCTGGCTGCGGTGGCGACGCTGACCGAGGACGCCGCCGCGGCGCGCGGGAGGCGGAATGCCTGATCCGATGATGCTGGGCCTGATCGGGCTTGGCGCGCTGGTCCTGCTGATCGCGGCGCGGATGCCCATCGCCTATGCGATGATCCTGATCGGCGGCGCGGGCATCGCCGCTCTGAACGGCCCGGCGCTGCTTCTGAACCAGCTCAAGACGCTGGCCTGGGGCCAGTTCTCGATCTACGACCTGACGGTCGTGCCGCTTTTCGTGCTGATGGGGGCGCTTGCCGGGCGGGCGGGCCTGTCGGCGGCGCTCTTCCGGGCGGGGGCGGCCTGGCTTGGCTGGATGCGCGGCGGCACCGCGATGGCCGCCATCGCCGCCTGCGCGGGCTTCGGCGCGGTCTGCGGCTCGTCGCTCGCCACCGCCTCGACCATGGGCAAGGTCGCCCTGCCCGAGCTGCGCCGCCAGAATTATTCGGGCGCGCTGGCGACCGGCACGCTGGCCGCGGGCGGCACGCTCGGCATCCTGATCCCGCCCTCGGTGGTACTGATCCTCTATGCGGTCCTGGTCGAGGCCAATGTCGTCACCATGTTCATGGCAGCCCTCGTGCCGGGCGCGCTGGCGGTCCTGCTGTTCCTTCTGACCATCGCGGGCTATGTCGCGCTCCTCCCCGGCGCCGGGCCCGCCCATGCCCCGGCCGGGCGGGCCGAGTTCCGCGCCGCGACCCTGGGCGTTTTGCCGGTGCTGGGCATCTTCGCGCTGGTGCTGGGCGGCATCTATCTGGGGCTTTACAACCCCACGCCCGGGGCGGCCGTGGGCGTTGCGCTGGTCTGGGTCTATGGCACGCTCCGGGGGAGGCTCGGCCCTGGCGCGCTCCGCGCTTCGGTGCTGGAAACCGCCGCGACCTCGGGCATGATCTACCTGATCCTGCTGGGTGCCGAGCTGATGAAGATCTTCATGTCCCGCGCGGGCCTGCCGCAGGCGGGCGCCGAATGGATTGCGGGCGCGGGGCTTGCGCCGCTCGCGGTGCTGGTGCTGCTGCTGGCCGCGCTGATCGTGCTGGGCTGCCTGATGGACAGCCTGTCGATGATCCTTCTGGTCATCCCGTTCTTCTGGCCGGTGTTGGTCGAGGTCAATGGCGGGCTTTACCAGATGGCCGAGGGCGCAGGCTTCGGCATGGGCACCGAGGATCTGAAGATCTGGTTCGGCATCCTCGCCCTCATCGTCGTGGAACTGGGGCTGATCACCCCGCCCGTCGGCATGAATGTCTTCGTGATCTCGTCGCTCGCCCGCGACGTGCCGATGGCCGAGACCTTCCGGGGCGTGCTGCCCTTCTTTCTGGCCGAGCTTCTCCGCGTGGGCCTCTTGCTGGCCTTCCCGGCGCTGGTGCTGTGGCTGCCGCACGCCCTTGGCGACTGAGCAGCTCAGTCCAGCGTCTTGCGGAATCGCGTCAGCGCCGCCAGCGCCAACACCAGCACGAAAAGCCCCAGCGCCAGGAACGACCCCGAGACCGTCGCAAGCCCCGCCCCCTTCAGCATCACCGCCCGGATCAGCCGCAGGAAATGGGTCAGCGGAAAGATCTCGCCCAGCGCCTGCGCCCAGCCCGGCATGCCGCGATAGGGAAACATGAAGCCCGACAGCATCAGCGAGGGCAGGAAGAAGAAGAAGGTGATCTGCATCGCCTGCATCTGGGTCCGCGCCACCGTCGAGATCAGATAGCCGAGGATCACCAGCGCCATCACGAAGACGAAGACCCCCGCGAGGATCAGGGTCAGACTGCCGACGAAGGGCACGCCGAAGACCAGCCTTGACGCCGCCAGCACCACCACGACCTGCACCGCCCCCACGCCCAGATAGGGCACGATCTTGCCCAGCATGATCTCCAGAGGCGTCGCGGGCATCGACAGCAGGTTCTCCATCGTGCCGCGCTCGGTCTCGCGGGTCAGCGCCATCGCGGTCATCATCACCATGGTCAGCTGCAGGATCACCCCCAGAAGGGCCGGCACGATGTTGTATTGCGTGACGCCCTCGGGGTTGTAGCGGCGATGGACGACGACCGAGAGCCCGGGCGCGGGCGCCGCCGCGCCGGTCTCGCGCGACAGCGCCTGGGCCGCCACCGTGCCCAGCGTCGAGATCGCGCCCGAGGCGACCGAAGGGTCGGTCGCGTCCGCGTCGATCAGGATCGAGGGGCTTTCGCCCCGCATCACCCGGCGCCCGAAATCGGACGGGATCGTCACCACGAAGGACACATCGCCCCGCGCGATCATCCGCTCGGCTTCGGCCGCGGTCGCGTCGGGTGCGACGAAGCGGTAATAGCCGGTCAGCTCCAGCGCCGAGACCATCGCCCGGGTGAACCGGTCCTGAGTCGGCGCGACGAGGGCTGCGGGCAGCTCCTTGGGGTCGGTGTTGATGGCAAAGCCGAACAGCATCAGCTGGACCAGCGGGATCCCCAGCATCATGCCGAAGGTCAGCCGGTCGCGCCGCATCTGGATCGTCTCCTTGGCCAGCAGCGCCATGAGCCGCCCCAGCGACAAAACCCGCCCGATCATGCGTTGTCCCTCGCCTCGCCCATGAGCTTGATGAAGACGTCCTCGAGGCTGGTCTCGGCCGGGTCGATCCGCGCGCCGGTCTCGGCCGCCACCGGCGCGACCGCCCGGCGGAGCCGGTCCGGGTCGCGCCCCACCACATGCAGCGTCGCGCCAAAATGGGCGACCTGCTCGACGCCCTCGGCGCCGTCGAGCGCGCGCGCCGCCTCTGCGGTCCGCCCGCCGGTCAGCACCAGCGTCGAAAGCCCGGCCCCCGCCACCACCTCGGCCACCGTGCCATGCGCGACCAGCCTGCCGTAAGAGATATAGGCGATGCGGTGACAGCGCTCGGCCTCGTCCATGTAATGGGTCGAGACCAGCACCGTCAGGCCCTCGGCCGCGCGGGCATGGATCTCGTCCCAGAATTCGCGCCGGGCCTTGGGGTCGACCCCGGCGGTGGGCTCGTCCAAAAGCAAGAGGTCGGGCTTGTGCATGAGGCAGGCCGCCAGCGCCAGCCGCTGCTTCCAGCCGCCCGACAACGCCCCGGCCAGCTGGCCCCGGCGCGAGGTCAGCCCCAGATCGGCCAGCGTGTCGCGCACCGCGCGGCCCACCGGCCGCATGCCGTATAGCCCGGCGACAAAGCGCAGGTTTTCCTCGATGGTGAGGTCCTCGTAGAAGGAAAACCGCTGGGTCATGTAGCCGACCCGGCGCTTGATGGCGCGGCGCTCGCGCCGGATGTCATGGCCCAGCACGCGGCCCTCGCCGCCATCGGGTTCCAGCAACCCGCACATCATCCGGATCGTGGTCGTCTTGCCCGACCCGTTCGGCCCCAGAAACCCCGCGATCTCGCCGCGTGCGACCGACAGCGTCACCCGGTCCACCACCACCCGGTCGCCGAACCGCTTGGTCAGACCGGAGACGGCGATCGCAGGTTCGGGGACAGGTTCGGCGGAGGGGTCGGTCATCTGCCGGGCTCCGCCAGCCGCACATCGACGATCTGGCCGGGCTTCAGCCCCCCGACCCCCGGCTCGGCCCCCTGCTCAGGCCGCGCCTCGACCAGATAGACCAGCTTCTGGCGGCTTTCGAGCGAGTAGATCACCGGCGGCGTGAACTCGGCGGCCTCGGCGATATAGGTGATGCGGGCGGACAGGTCCGGCGCGCAGCCGTCGCAGCCGACCGCCAGCCGGTCGCCCACCGCCACTGACGACAGCGCGGGTTCGGGGATATAAAGCCGCAGCTTGACCGCCCCCTCGCCCAGCACCGACAGCACCGGCGCCGAAGGCCCGGCGATCTCGCCCGCGGTGCGGATCACGTCGAAGACGGTGACCGGCTCGTCGAGGCTGAGCGTCCGCTTGTCCAGGGCCCAGCTGGCCCTGTCGCGGGCGGCGCGGGCGCCCAGAAGCGCGGCCTCGGCCTCGGCGATGGCTTGCGGGCGGGCGGGCAGACGCGCGACCGCCAGATCGGCCTCGACCTGCGCCACGCGGGCATGGGCCACTTCGGCCGCGGTGATCGCATCGTCGCGGTCGGCCTCGTTGGCAACGCCCCGGGCGGCCAGCCGGGTCATCCGTTCACGCTGACGGTCGGCCTCGGCGGCTTCGGCCCGGGCCGAGGCCAGCGTCGCTTCGATAACCCGGATCTCTTCGGGCCGCTTGCCCTGGCGCAGGTCGGCCAGATGGCTTTCGGCCTGGGCCTCGGCGGCGGCGGCCTGGGTCAGCGCGATCTCGGCATCGCGGCGTTCCATCCGCGCCAGCACCGCGCCCGCCGGGACCCGGTCGCCCCGCGCCACGGCGACGGAAACGATCTGCGCGGTCTCGACCGGGGCGACCAGGGTGAACTCGCCCTCGACATAGCCGGTCGCCAGCGGCGGCGGCACACAGGCCGGGAGCAGCGCGGACAGGACGGGAAGCGCGCAGAGAAACCCGATCATCGGCGGTGACTTTCGATCATGGCGGAAAGGTTCGCGGCCAGCAGCCTGGCGATGGCCTCGGCCTCGTCCGGCCCGACGGCAGCCCAGTCGAGCCGCCGGGCGATCACCGGCTGGGCGATGCGGAAATAGACGGCCTGGCCGATGGCCGCGAAGACGGCCAGCTTGACCGCATCGCTCTCGGCCGGTTGCCCGGTCGCCCGGCCCCAGAGCGTGCAAAGCGCGCGGTGGCGGGGTTCCAGCACCGAGGCATAGATCACGTCGGCGGCCTCGCCCGGGTCGGTCAGCTCGCGCAGCATGAAGGCCACCGCATCCGCAGCCGCCGGGTCCGCGACGATGAAGCCGACAAAGCGGCGCAGCGCGGCATCCAGCAGCGCCTGCGCGCCCTCGGGCGTCTCGGGCAATGCCCCGGCCCCGTCAAGGGGGCCGATGGCGCTGCCGATCCTCTCGGCCACGGCCTCGGCACAGGCCCGGCGCAGCCCGGCCTTGCCGCCGAAATGATAGGCGATCGAGGCGACATTGGTACCCGCCCGCGCCGCGATCTCGCGGGTCGAGGTGGGGGCAAAGCCGCGATGGCCGAACAGATGGAGGGCGGCCTCGATCAGGGTCTCGGGCGTGCTGCGGGGGGCGGGATCGTCGGACATGGCCCGACATTAATCAAACGATTGACCAAATTCAATCACTTGATTGACCCCGGCGGCGCAGTCTCTCAGAGCGGCGCCAGCAAGGCGTTCTGATCGACGAGGAAGCGTTCCGACATGGCCAGACAGGCCCCGCCCAGGGCGCGCGCATCGGGGCCGACGGTGCCCGCCATGATCACCGGCGGCTGGATGCCCGTCGTGTCGATCCGGCTGAAGGCCACGCGCACCTCCTCGACCAGCCGGGCCCGGACCGAGGCCGGCATCCAGCCGTCGATCAGCGCCGCGCCGATGTCGAGCACCGATCCGGTGGCGGCGATGGCCACCGCGATGGCCTGCGCGGCCAGCAGGATCCATTCCTGCAGGATGATCTCGTCGATCGCCCAGGCGTCGGGCGAGGTCCAGAGCGCCTCGGCATCCTCGTTGTTCTCGGCCAGCATCCGTTCCAGCGTCGCCAGCGACGCGACATCGATCAGCTGCGTGCATTTGCGGCTGTCGCACAGCACCGGCATCGAGCCCAGCGCCCCGGCATTGCCGGTGTTGCCGGTGAACAGGCTGCCATTGAGCACGATGCCGCCGCCGATGAAGGAACCGATGAAGAAATGCACGAAATCGGGCGGCACCTCGGCGCTGCCCAGCACCAGCTCGGCGCCGCAGGCCGCCGAGGCATCGTTCTGCAGATAGACGGGAAAATCGACCCGCTCGGCCAGTTCGCTCCGCAAATCGCGCACCCGCCAGGCATCCATATCTGCGCGCGGCGCCCCGATCGACTTGATCCAGTCCCACATCCGGAACGGAATCGCGATGCCAAGACCCGAGATCCGGTCCGCATGGGACTGCGGCACCTGCCCCATGATCTCCTCCATCCCGGCCAGCGCGAATCGCAGCACCGAATCGGGGGTCGGATAGGCATGGCGCGTGCCGACCCGGGCCAGCACATCGCCCAGGAAATCGGTCAGCACCAGTTGCAGGCTGCGCCGCCCCACCTTGAGCCCGAAGAAGAAAGCCCCGTCCGCCGCCAGCCCGATCGGCACCGAGGGCTGGCCGACCTTGCCGCGCACCGGCGCGTTGCGCACCAGCAGCCCGTCGGCCTCGAGTGCCCGCATGATGACCGACACGGTCTGCGCCGACAGCCCGGTCATCCGTGCGATCTGCGCCTTGGGCAACGGCCCGGTCCGGCGCAGGATGGTCAGCACCAGCCGCTCGTTATGCGCCCGCATCCCGCTTTGATTGGTTCCGCGGACCATGGGTCGTTGCAGCAGCGCAAGCTTGTTCACAGGGGTCTCCATCCCGAAATCGCCGCGAAAATGCCCATGGTATGCCATTTTGTCAATAAATAATTCATTTGGATTTATTTATTGACAAAAGCCCTCCGACTGCCCCCAAATTCGCCCGACCCGGAACCGGAAAACCGGCCGAGTCGCTGCTTTGGGAGGAGAGACCATGCCACGACCCGCCAGAAGGCCGGGCCTGACGCTGGGGGCTGTTACCCTTGCGCTTCTGGGTTCCGGGGCGGCAGCCGCCGATCCCGTCGGGGCCTGCCTGATCACAAAGACCGACACCAATCCGTTCTTCGTCAAGATGCGCGAGGGCGCGGCCGTCAAGGCCCGCGAGCTGGGCATCGACCTCGACAGCTATGCCGGCAAGGTCGACGGCGACAACGAGACTCAGGTCGCGGCCATCGAGACCTGCATCGCCAATGGCGTCAAGGGCATCCTGCTGACCGCGTCGAACACCTCGGCCATCGTGCCCGCGGTGCGGCAGGCGCGCGAGGCGGGCATTCTGGTGATCGCGCTCGACACGCCGCTCGACCCGATCGAGGCGGCCGACATGACCTTCGCCACCGACAATTTCAAGGCGGGCGAGCTGATCGGCCAATGGGCGCGCGCCCGGCTTGGCACCGACGCGGACACCGCCCGCATCGCGCTTCTGGACCTCGACATCAGCCAGCCCACGGTGGGCGTGCTGCGCGACCAGGGCTTCCTTGAGGGCTTCGGCATCGACATCGCCGATCCGAAGAAATGGGGCGACGAAAGCGACCCGCGGATCGTCGGGCACGATGTCACCCAGGGCAATCAGGAAGGCGGCCGCCGCGCGATGGAGAACCTGCTGGCGACCGATCCGTCGCTGAGCCTCGTCTACACCATCAACGAACCGGCCGCCGCCGGGGCCTATGAGGCGCTGAAAGCGGTCGGCCGCGACGGCGCCGTCACCATCGTCTCGGTCGATGGCGGCTGCCCCGGCGTCGAGAACGTCAAGGCGGGCGTGATCGGCGCCACCTCGCAGCAATACCCGCTGCTGATGGCCTCGAAGGGCATCGAGGCCATCGCCGCCTTCGCGGCGGATGGCACCCGGCCCGAGGCGACCGAGGGCAAGAGCTTCTTCGACACCGGCGTCACCCTGGTCACGGACGCCCCCGTCGAGGGCGTCGAGTCGATCTCGGCCGAAGAGGCGCTTGGCCTCTGCTGGGGCTGACCGGCCCCCTCCCCGTCCGCGCGGGGAGGCGCCAACGGCCCTGCCGGAGCCGGACCGCTCCAGGGGAAGGAGGAACCATGTCGTCGCAAGCCGAACCGACAGACGATTTCGAGGGCATCGCGGCCCGCGCCCCGAACCGGCATGCGGCCTTCCAGCCGCATCGCAAGGGCGCGATGGGGCGCGCCCACGACCTCTTGCATGCCACCCCGGCGCTGGTGCCGATGATCGTGCTGATCGCCGCCGTCGCGGTCTTCGGGCTGGTGCTGGGGGCCAAGTTCTTCTCGCCCTTCGCGCTGACGCTGATCCTGCAGCAGGTGCAGATCGTGGGCGTGCTGGCCGCGGCGCAAAGCCTGATCGTGCTGACGGCGGGCATCGACCTGTCGGTGGGCGCGACCGCGGTCTTCTGCTCGGTCATCATGGGCAAGCTCGTCTTCGAGGTCGGCCTGCCCGCGCCCTTGGCGGTGCTGGCCGGGCTGATCGCCGGGACCGCCATCGGCGGGCTGAACGGCTGGCTGGTCAGCCGGGTCCGCCTGCCGCCCTTCATCGTGACGCTCGGGATGTGGCAGATCGTGCTGGCCGCGACCTATCTCTATTCCGGCAACGAAACCATCCGTGCCCAGGATATCGAGGCGACCGCGCCCTTCCTGCAATTCCTCCGCGGCAAGCTGCAACTGGGCGGCGCCACCCTCACCTTCGGGGTGATTCTGATGCTGCTGCTGGTGCTGGTCCTGGCCTATGCGCTGCGCTCGACCGCCTGGGGGCGGCATGTCTACGCGGTCGGCGACGATCCCGAGGCGGCGGCGCTGGCCGGGGTCAACGTGCACCGGACGCTGATGTCGGTCTACCTGCTGGTGGGCCTCATCTGCGCGCTCGCGGGCTGGGTGATGATCGGCCGGTTCGGGTCGGTCTCGCCCTCGGCCACCACCGGCGTCATCGGCAACATCCAGTCGATCACCGCCGTCGTGATCGGGGGGATCTCGCTCTTCGGCGGGCGCGGCTCGATCCTTGGCGCGTTCTTCGGCGCGCTGATCGTCGGCGTCTTCGAACTTGGGCTCAGGATGGCCGGCGCCAACCCGCAATGGACCTTCCTGCTGATCGGCGCGCTCATCATCGGCGCGGTGGCGGTGGACCAGTGGATCAGAAAGGTCTCGGCATGACGGACCCGGTTCTTTCCGCCCGCGGACTGGTCAAGCGCTATGGCCGCGTCACCGCGCTCGACCGCTGCGACTTCGACCTGATGCCGGGCGAGATCCTGGCGGTGATCGGCGATAACGGCGCGGGCAAGTCGACGTTGATCAAGGCGATCTCGGGCGCGGTGATCCCCGACGCGGGCGAGATCCGGCTGGAGGGCCGCCCGGTCCGCTTTGCCTCGCCCATCGAGGCGCGGCAGGCGGGCATCGAGACGGTCTACCAGACGCTGGCGATGTCGCCCGCGCTGTCGATCGCCGACAACATTTTCATGGGCCGCGAGCTGCGCTGTCCGGGGATCATGGGCAGCCTCTTCCGCAGGCTCGACCGCCGGGCGATGGAGGCCTTCGCCCGCGAAAAGCTGAACGATCTGGGACTGATGACCATCCAGAACATCACCCAGCCGGTCGAAACCCTGTCGGGCGGCCAGCGTCAGGGGGTGGCGGTCGCGCGGGCTGCGGCTTTCGGGTCCCGGCTGATCATTCTGGACGAGCCGACCGCAGCGCTCGGGGTGAAGGAAAGCCGCCGGGTGCTGGACCTGATCCTCGATGTGCGCGCGCGGGGCTTGCCGATCATCCTCATCAGTCACAACATGCCCCATGTCTTCGAAGTTGCGGACCGGATTCACATCCACAGGCTCGGGCGGCGGCTGTGCACGATCCGCCCGGCCGATCATTCCATGTCGGATGCGGTGGCCTTCATGACCGGGGCGCGCACCCCGCCCGACGTGATGGAGGCGGCATGAGCGCCCCGCCCGACCTCCAGACCCTGGCCGCCCGCGTGCTCGCCGCGCCCCCCCGCCGCGCGCGGCGGCTGGTGGCGCTGGCCGGGCCGCCCGGCAGCGGCAAAAGCACCCTCGCCCGGCGGCTGTCCGAGCGTCTGGCCGAAACGGGCCATGCCGCGCCGGTGGTGCCGATGGACGGCTTGCACCTCGACAACCGGCTGCTGTCCGCGCGCGGCCTGCTGGCCCGCAAGGGTGCACCCGAAACCTTCGACGCGGCCGGGCTTCTGAGGCTGGTCGAGGCGCTCGCCGCAGGCGGCGAGGTGATCCATCCGGTCTTCGACCGCGCCCGCGACATCGCCATCGCCGGCGCCGGCGTGGTGGCCGAAACCGACCGGACCGTGATCCTCGAGGGCAACTACCTGCTGTTCGACGCCCCGCCCTGGCGCGCGCTGGCCGGGTTCTGGGATGTCTCGGTCTTCCTGGCCGTCCCCGAGGAAGACCTGCTGAGCCGCCTCACGACCCGCTGGCTCGACCACGGGCTGGCCCCCGAGGCGGCGCGCGAGAGGGCCGAGCGCAACGACATGGCCAATGCCCGCCTGCTGGCCGCGCGGCGCCTGCCCGCCGACCTGACGCTGGGCACCGCCGAGCCCCTGCCCGGCAGGACGCCCGCGTGAAACGCTCGGACATCAACGCGATCCTTGCGGACAGCCAGGCCTTCATCCGGTCCTTCGGCCTGCCCCTGCCGCCCTTCGCCGACTGGAGCCCCGACAGGATCGCCGCACCCGAGGCCGCCGAGATCCGCAGCCGGGGTCTTGGCTGGGATATCACCGATTACGGTCAGGGCCGGTTCGCGACGCTGGGGCTTGTGCTTTTCACAGCCCGAAACGGGCGCGCCGAAGATCTCGCCCGGGGGCGCGGCATGGTCTATGCCGAGAAGATCATGATCTCGCGGGTGGGCCAGCTCTCGCCCATGCACCGGCACCGGCTGAAGACCGAGGACATCATCAATCGCGGCGGCGGCACGCTGGTGCTGCAACTTTACGCCGCCGATGCCGAAGGCGGGATCGACCGCGCCGCCGATCCGCGGGTGATGTCCGACGGGATCGCGCAGGACCTGCCGCCCGGCGGCCTGCTGCGGCTGGCGCCGGGCAGCAGCGTGACGCTGACCCCCGACATCTGGCATGCCTTCTGGGCCGAAGGCGACGACGTCCTGCTGGCCGAGGTCTCGACGGTCAATGACGACCGCACCGACAATGTCTTCGCCGACCCGATCGGGCGCTTTCCCGACATCGAGGAAGACGTGCCCGCGACCCGGCTGCTGGTGTCGGACTACGCCTGATCGGCGTCCCCGGACAAGACCGCCGGACAAGACAAAGGCGCCCGGATCGCCGGACGCCTTGTGGTCTCATGGCCGGGACCGGCGCTATTCGGCCGGCTGCAACCCCGGGGCGCGGTCCGTAGCCGGAACGGCCGCCGGGCGCGGATCGCCGGGCAGGCCCGGATGCGGTACGGGCACCGCGGCCGGCGGCTCGACCGTCGCCTCGACCGGCGCGGCAACGGGGCTGGTCCGCCGGTCCCGGCGGGACGCCTCGCCCAGCGCAGCGGCGACCAGCATCGCGGCCACACCCAGCGGCGGCAGCAGCCAGGGCAGCAGCGCCAGATCGGGACGCCCGTACATCAGCGCCTGGAAGGCCAGCGACACGACCGTACCGAAGGAAAACACCAGAAGCCCCTGCCGCCCCATCAGCCGCAGCGGCGCGGCCAGCGCGCTGCCAGCGATCCGGGTGACCCAGGGCAGGCAGGACAGCACATAGAACAGCGCCAGCACATGCAGCATCCGCGGCAGCGACACATAGGTCTTGTCGAAGCCCACCACATGGAAGGGCAGCCCCGCCTCGGCCGCCTGCCGCATCATCGCGTTCAGCCGCTCGCCCAGCGCCGGAACCTGCGCCCAGACCAGCACGAAGCCCAGGAACCCGGCTGCCGCCCAGAACAGCCAGCGCCGCCGCGCGACGAAGCGTTCGCCGCGGCGCATCTGGATGCCGGTCAGCAAGCCCAGAACGAAGATGATCTGCCAGGACAACGGATTGAAGAACCAGCCGCCGGGATTGGGGTAGTTCGGCAGGTCGATCCGCCACATCCCCGCCACGAACCACATCGCGATCGAGATCGACACCATCAGAAGCGGCGCCCGCATGCCGATCAGGATCGCGAGCGGCGCGAACAGCAGCAGCACCGAATAGGCCGGCAGGATGTTCACATAGCCGAACTGGTGGGTCAGCAGCGGAATGCCGATCAGCGCCTCTCCGGTATTCTCGAAGACCTGCCGCAGGTTGATCCTGGTCAGCAGATCCGGCACGTCGAACGCCATCGCGCCCCAGGCGAAGATGGCGATGGCCCAGGCGCTCAGCAGCACATGCACGATGTAAAGCGTCCAGGACCGGCCCCAGATCGGCCGGATCGCGGCCCAAAGCCCGTTCAGCCGGATCTGCGGCGCGGCGAAGCGGCCCGAATAGGCCATCCCCGCGGCGATGCCCGACATCACGAAGAACGCCTCGGCGGCGTCGGAAAAGCCGAAATTCCGGATCGTCCAGTTTTCATAGGGGTTGCCGGGCACATGGTCGATGAAGATCATCACCAGCGCGAGGCCGCGGAACGCGTCGATCCGCGGATCGCGCGGCCGCTTCTTCGGCACGGAAACCGTGTCAGGCCGCTGCATCCAGAGCCTCCTTGCGGGCGTCCTCGGCGATCCAGCGGCGGACGCAGTCGCGGTAGGCCCGGATGACCGGGGCCGCGTCGGCTTCCTGCGGAACGGCGAAAAGCGTGTGTGTCAGGGGGCGCGAGGTCCAGGCGATCAGAAGCGGCGCGATCAGCATCGGCAGGCAGACCGGCAGCATCCAGACCGTCAGGCCGGGCGCGATCCGGGTGACGAGCGCCAGCGCCGCCGCCCCGGTCAGCGAGATCCAGAGCCCGGCGCGCAGCCCCTGCAGGACCGTCAGCTTGCCCTCGCCGCGCTGGTTCGCGGGCCAGCCGCCATCGCTCCCGGACAGCACCTGCAGCACCGCACGCGACTGGTACATCAGCATTACCGGCGCCAGAAGCGAACTCAGCAGGATCTCGGTCACAACCGAGGCCGCCGCCCGCACCCCGCCACCGAAGCCCCGCGCCCGGCGGGTCAGGATCGCACCTGCGAGGATCGACAGCTTGGGCAGAAGCAGCAGCCCGCAGATGCCGATCACCAGGGTGATGATCTCTTTCGTGCGGTCGGAGGGGAAGACCGGGAACAGCTGATAGGGTTCGGGGAAGTAGTCCGGTGCCGGCGCGAAGATCGTGGCCAGCAGCGAGGCGATGAGGAACGCCCCCCACAGCAGCGACACGAGATAGGCGAAGATCCCCTGCACGAAGACGAACCGGCTCCAGGCCGCAAGCCCCGGCGCCAGCACCAGCCGCATGTGCTGCAGGTTGCCCTGGCACCAGCGGCGGTCGCGCTTCGCATAGGCGAGGATGTTGTCAGGGCCTTCCTCGAACGAGCCCTCTATGGTCTCGTCGAGCCGAACCCGCCAGCCGGCCCGCGCCAGCAGCGCCGCCTCGACGTAGTCATGGCTGAGGATATGGCCGCCGAAGGGCGGCTTGCCCTCCAGCGCGGGCAGCCCGCAGCTTTCGGCGAAGGCGCGGACCCGCACCATGGCGTTATGGCCCCAGAACGGCCCGGTATTGCCCTGCAGCCGCGCCAGACCGCGGGCGAAGACCGGCGAATGGAAACTGGCCGAGAACTGCATCGCCCGCCCGAACAGCGAACTCGCGCCGATGATCTTCGGCAGCGTCTGCAACAGTCCCAGCCTGGGGTCGGCCTGCATCCGCGCGATCATTCGGCGGACGGTCACGCCCTCCATCAGGCTGTCGGCATCGAGGATCAGGGCGAATTCGTAGGCGCCACCCGAGTTATGGATGAAATCCTCGATATTGCCCGCCTTGCGCCCGCGATTGTCGGTCCGGCGGCGGTAGAAGATCCGCCCGGCCCCGCCGGTTTCGGCCAGAAGCCGGGCGAAGGCGTCGCGTTCGCGGGCCGCATTGGCCGGATCGCGGGTATCGGACAGCACGGCGATGTCGCAGCGCAGCCCCGCGGCCTGGATCGACCCGTCCATCGCCGCGATCCGGGCGAAGGTCGTCACCGGGTCCTCGTTGCAGATCGGCACCAGAACCACGGTCGGTTCGTGCGGCAGCCGCAATTGCGGCTCGGGCGCGCGGCGCAGATGGCCGAGCAGGCCGAGGAAGGCCCCCGCCGCGCCCCAGGCCAGCCAGGCCGTGGTGATGAAGATCAGCGTCGTGCGCGCCACGTCCCAGGCATCGACGCCATCCTGCGTGGAGGCCTCTGCCAGAAGCGACGCGGCCACGGTCGCGGCTGCAAGGGAAAAGCCGATCGCGAGCCCGCGAAGCACGCGGGTCCGGAGGCCGGACGCAAGGATGCGGGACATCTGGTCCGCCGTCAGCCCAGCTGTAGCGGCCGCATCAGACGGGCCAGCCAGATCGGCAGGCGCAGCTCGCGCCGCGCCTCCAGCACCTGCTGGGGCATGTCCATCGGAGCGACCGGCGGGGCCCAATGCGGGCCTTCTACCGCAATCGCGTTCTGCGCATCGAAGGTGGAATCTGCACTCATTCGTTGATCCATTGGTAGAGCCAGGTTTCAGTCAAGGTCTGCCCGTACCCCGTTATTTCGGCCTTCAGTTCAACCAGAGCGCCCGTGTCGGCCGTTATATCGACGACGAGACGCCAGGTATCAGACCCCGGAATTCGGCTGAAGACGGGCTTCTCCATTCGTCCCGTGCTTGCGTATACATCAGCCTTAACGTCCGCATCGTCGGGAAGTTCCCCGAGCGTTCCCCCCTCGAAATCGACCACGAATTTCCGCAGTCCGGGACCGCTGGCGGCGCCTGCGACACCGCCCCGTCCCACAAGCGTCCGCACCACATGGGCGCGTTCCCCGACCGCACCGGGCGGGTTGGTTCCCCAGTGCAGGCGGTAATCGTATTCCATCGTGTCGCCCTTGCGCGCCTTCTCTTCGGGCACCCAGAAGGCGACGATGTTGTCGTTGGCCTCGAGATCCGAGGGGATCTCGACCAGCCGCACCGTGCCGCGGCCCCAGTTGCCCACCGGCTCGACCATCATCGAGGGGCGGCGCTCGTAATGGGCGCCGGCATCGAGATAGTCGTCGAAGTTCCGGTTGCGCTGGATCAGCCCGAAGCTTTCCGGATCGCGGGCGGCCAGATAGGAACTGGCCAGTCGGGGCGGGTTATTCAAGGGCCGCACAAAGGTGCCGCCCTCGCTTGTGTTCAGGATCAGCATCTCGCTGTCATGCACCCGGTGGCGGAAATCGTCGAAATCGCCGCGGTCATTGTCGCCCAGCAGGAACATCGAGGTCAGCGGCGCGATGCCCAGCTGATCGACATCCTCGCGCATGAACAGACGCGCGGTCACGTCCATCACCGTGGTCGCGCCGGGGGTGACGATAAAGCGGTAGGCGCCGGTCAGCGACTTGCTGTCGAGCGCGGCATAGATCGTGATCGAGGTCGCGCCGGGCGCCGGGCGTTCTAGCCAGAAGGTGCTGAACCGCGGAAATTCCTCGGTCTTGCCCGACGCGGTGTTGACCGCCAGCCCGCGCGCGCTCAGCCCGTAGACATTGGCCCGGCCGAGGGCGCGGAAATAGCTGGCGCCCTGGAACACCACGACCTCGTCAAAGGTGTCGGCCCGGTTGAAGGGCGCATGCAGCCGGAAGCCCGCGACGCCCGGCATCTCGAAATCGGGCGGGATCAGGTCGGCGGCCTTGCCGTCATACTGGAAGTCGGCCCCCGAGAAATGCATCGGCTGGGCGACGCCGTCGACCAGCTCGAAGATCTCGACCGGCTCCTTGTACAGCCAGCCCGGATGGAAGGCGTGCAGCTGGAAATACGACCCGTCCCCGGCCCAGCGGGCGTGATCCGGCCGGAAGCGGATCGATCGGTAGGCATCGTAATCGAGCCCCGAGATCGGCCCCTCGGGCAGCGAGGCGGCCTTGTAGGCCTCCTTCGCCCGGGCCTGCATCTGGTCGCTCAACACGTCAAAGGAGAACGGCACCGGCTCGGGCACCGGCTCCGGTGCGGCTTCGGGGACCGGCAGAGGCGCCTCGGATTCGGGCTCGGGCGACGCCTCCTGCGCCGCAGCGAAACGGGGAAGACCGAGGGCAACGGACGCAGCAGAGCCAGCCAGCGCCGCCAGCAGGCGACGACGGGACGGTCCGAAACGTCCGGAACGGACCGCGGCACTGGAACTGACTGGAAACATTAATGGACCCCTTAACCAAGGCTCGTCATTCTTGATTGCCACCAGACTCTCCGTTTGTCCCGACCCGTCGCACCATTAAGGGTGCCGCGTGGCAGAATCATGCCGGAAAAACCCGATGCTTGCGCAGAATCTGGAGCATCTGACAACGGCTGCAATTCCCCCGCTCGGCGGCAAGCGGATTTCCAGTCATCGCCATACGCCCGATGCGCAAGACTCTGCCATAACGCGAAAATAATAAGCATACAATTGCCGACTTCAATGCGCCGGAACGCCGCCGCCGTCCGGGACCGGAAGGCCCCGCGGGGCGCTTCCGAACCGGGGCCGAACCGGTGCCGGACCTGAGCCCGGTCGCGGGGCGAACGCCCGGTCAGGGCAGGGCCGCGGCCGGAGCCGGGTCGGCGGCAGCGATCTGGCGCAGCAATTCGGTCTCGAGCCCGGGCGTATAGCGCTGCCCGCGCACGAAGGCCTCGGCCGCGGCGCGATCGAACAATGCGCCCGCCACGACAGGCGGCGGCGGCGCATCGGTGGCGGTCGCGGCCAGGGCCAGCGCGGCGGGCGGCCCGGCCGGGGCGGCCCCGGGCAGGCGCGCCCGCGCCAGCGCGACCAGCAGACGTTCGAGGGGCGACCCCGCCGGATCGAGCCGACCGACCGCCGCCAGCGCGGCGGCATCGTCGGCCCCCATCAGCGCCTTCAACGCGGGCGCGAGATGGAACCGGCCCGGCGCATCGGGTTCAAGCCGCAGCGCCTGCGCGACCAGCGCCAGCCCCTCGTCCCAGCGCCCCTCATAGGCGGCCAGATCCAGACCCACCATCGCAAGACTCGGCGGATGGTGGGGGTAAAGCTCCAAAAGCCGCGCGGCATGGGCCTGAAACGCCGCCGTGTCGCGCCCCGGCCCCTCGATGGCCAGAATCGCGGCCGCGTGCAGCGTCATCAGCCCCTGCGGCGCCAGCCGCAGCGCCTGCGAGGTCGCCCGGGCCGCATCGCCCCAGGCCGACGCCACCGCCCCCGGACCGGACCGCAGGTTGCGCCCGAACCGCGCCTCGTCCAGACGCAGCAAGGCCAGCGCCGCCCAGGCCTCGCCATAGCGCGGGTGACTGTCGACGACCCGGCCCAGACAGCTGCTCAGCGCCGCATGCGAGGGCGCGGCCGGGGCGGCAAGATAGCGGTGAATGCCCATCAGGCAGGACAGATCGGGCAGGTCCGACTCGGCATAGCGCGGGGGCGGCGCGCGCATCAGTTCGGGGCGCACGCGATGCGCCGCTCCCAGCCGCCGGACGATCTGACCCAGCACCGTGCGTTCGGTCTCCTGCAGCGCATCCGCCGAGTCGCCGATCCGCTGGAAGGTGGTCCAGACCGTGCGGCGGCCGGGAAACGAGATCAGTTCAAGTTGCGCCAGCAGCGTGTCGCGGCGCCACATCAGCCGCCCCCGCAGAAGGTAATCGGCGGTCTCGGCCGCCCGCGCGGCATCGCGCGGCGCGCTGGTCGCGATCCAGGGATGGGCGGCAAGGTCGGTGGCGATCTCGGCGCCGAAGCCATAGGCCAGATCCTCGATCCCCTCGAGCCGACCCTCGGCCCGGAACGGCAGCACCGCGACCCGCAGAACCCGGTAGGGCGCCTCCTCGATCGGGCGCGCCGCTGCGGCAAAGACCCGCTCCTGGGCTTGGCGGACATGGGCCTGCCAGAGCATCGGCACGATCGCGATCAGCATCATCAGCCCGGCCAGAGCCGCAAGGCGGCGCGGCCAGGGCGAAGGCGGCGGCCCGGATTCGCCCGGCCCGGGCCGAAGCGTCGGGCGGCAACTGCCCCGGGGGATCTCGATCACCGGCAGTTCGGGATCGGCCAGCGCATAGAACCGCGCCAGCGCCTCGCGCAGCCGCCCGATCTCGGTCCGCACGATGCTGTCGCGGCCGGGATCGAACCGCGGGTCGCGGTCGAACACCTCGACCGCGATGGCATGGGGCTTGATATCCTCGCCATGGCCCGAAAGTTCGCGGTCGATCAGGTAATCCAGCAGGCGGGCGCGGCGCGGGCTGCGCCCGAGCACCCCGGCGGTACGGATGGCCGCCACCGCCTCAAGCACCGCCTCATGGCGCAATGGCGCCACGGCTCCGCCCTCCCGGGAAGGGTATGTCATGGCTGGCGATCCGCGGCTGTCTGAGGGTCCAAAAACACGGCAACTCGGCTAAGGCAACGATGGGGTCTGCCGCACCGGCGCCCCGGTCCGACCCAATGGCAGGGGGTGCCGACGCGGCCGAACCAGCGACAGAAAAGCACAGGACGTCACGCGGGCAAAGGCGCGTCATGCCGTCCGCCTCCCGATAAGCGGAACAAGGCGCAAAAGCGCAACGCTTGCCGGCAGTGACCTGCCGGACGGGCCCCGAAGGGCTTGATCTGCACAAATTTCATGGGTGATCTGGTGGAGCCGAGGGGGATCGAACCCCTGACCTCGTCATTGCGAACGACGCGCTCTCCCAACTGAGCTACGGCCCCGGTGAGCGGTCATTTGCAGTATGGCGCGGGGGATGTCAAGCGGTCTGCCCCACGTGATGGCGCACAAATTTCACGATCTCTTCCGCGGGCCGCGCCCCGGTCAGCCGGGCGACCTCGCGGCCCCGGTGAAACAGGATCAGAAGCGGGATGCCGCGCACATCGAAACGGTCCGCCGCCCCCGGATGGGCCTCGGTGTCCAGCTTGGCCAGCCGCGCCTCGGGCAGCAACATCCGCGCCGCGGCCGAGAATTGCGGCGCCATCATCCGGCAGGGCCCGCACCAGGCGGCCCAGAAATCGACCAGTAGCGGCAGATCGTCCTTGCGGCTTTTCTCGAGCGTGGCGAGGTCGATCTCGTGCACCCGCCCGTCGGCAAGCCGGGTGCCGCAAACGCCGCATCTGGGCGCCTCGCCCAGCCGGTCGACGGGCAGGCGGTTGGCGGTTCCGCAGGCAAGGCAGGTCAGTTTCAGCGCATCGGCCATCGGGCGAGCCTCCGAGACATTCCGTGTTATGAATATATCGGGGCGGCCCAGTCCCGTTCAAGGAGATTCGCCCGGGCGTCCGGCCCGCATCCGGCTTTACCCGTCCGGGTCGCGGGCTAGGATCGACCCCATGCAACGGCAGCGGGAGACCCACGGATGAAATCGCTTCGGCTCTGGCAGGTCGTTCGCCTGTCGCGCCGGCTCTGGGTGCGCAGCAGCCTGATCGCGGTGCTGGGGATCGTCGCGGCGGGGGCCGCGGCGCTTTTGGGTCCGGTCATCCCGCAGGGGCTCGCGGACCGGCTGGGCGAGGATGCGGTGATGCCGGTGCTTGACGTGCTGGCCTCGTCAATGCTGGCGGTCACGACCTTCTCGCTGTCGATCATGGTCACGACGCACCGCCAGGCCTCAAGCCAGGTGACGCCGCGCTCGCACCGGCTGCTGCTGGAGGACACCACGACCCAGACCGTGCTGGCGACCTTCATCGGCGCCTTCATCTTCGCGCTGGTCTCGATCATCCTGTTCCGGGCGGGCGCCTATACCGGCGCCGCCCCCTTCGTGCTGTTCGCCTTCACCGTGCTGGTGGTGGCGCTGGTGGTGATCGCGATCCTGCGCTGGATCGACCATCTGTCGCGGCTCGGCAGCATGGACGAGACCATCGCCCAGGCGACCCTTCGCGCCCGCGCGACGCTGACCGCGGCCCGCACCGCCCCAAGCCTGCTGGCCACTCCCCTGCCCGACGACAAAACCCCGCCCGACGGCGCCGAGGCCGTGCCCGCGCCGCGCGGCGGCTATGTCCAGCTGGTCGACATGGCGGCCCTGTCCGAGCAGGCCGAAAAGGCCGGGGCCGAAATCTGGATCACGGCCGTGCCCGGCAGCTTTCTCGTCTCAGGGCGGGCTCTGGCCCATGTCCATCCGCCCGGCGCGCTCGACGCCGCCCGCATTGCCACAGCCTTCGAGATCGAGGCGGTGCGCAGCTTCGACCAGGATGCGCGCTTCGCGTTGATCGTGCTGTCCGAAATTGCCTCGCGCGCGCTGTCTCCCGGGATCAACGACCCGGGCACCGCCATCGACATTCTCGGGCGGCTGGAACGGCTTCTGGCCGAATGCCCGGCGGCGGGCGACGAGATCCGCTACCCGAGGCTCCATGCCCCGGCGCTCTGCGCCGACGATCTGGTCGAGGACGCCTTCGCCGCCATCGCCCGCGACGGTGCGCCGATGCGCGAGGTGGCACTGCGGCTCATGCATGCGCTGAACACGCTGCGCCAGGGCGACGATCCTGCCCTGGCCCGCGCCGCCGCGGCGATGACCCGCCGGGCGCTGACCCATGCCGAGACCGCGCTGGTGATCGACGAGGACAAGGCCGCGCTGAGACGTCTGGCCGGATCGTAGCCCGAAACGACGTCGGCCCCGGACAGATGCCGGGGCCGCGTTCCTGACCGCGCGGGCCTATTCGGCCGCGTCCGCGACCTCTTCGACCGGCGGGCAGGTGCAGATCAGGTTGCGGTCGCCATAGGCGTTGTCGACCCGTCCGACCGGCGGCCAGTACTTGTCGACCCGGAACGCGCCCGGCGGGAAGCAGCCCTGCTCGCGCGAATAGGGACGGTCCCAGTCGGCCACCAGATCCTCGACCGTGTGCGGCGCCTTCTTCAGCGGGTTGTTGCTCTTCTCGATCCCGCCCTCGGCGATCTCGCGGATCTCGTCGCGGATCGCCAGCATCGCGGTGATGAAGCGGTCGAGCTCGGCCTTGGTTTCCGACTCGGTCGGCTCGATCATCAGCGTGCCCGCCACCGGCCAGCTCATGGTCGGCGCGTGGAAGCCGCAATCGATCAGCCGCTTGGCGATGTCGTCGACCGTGACCCCGGCCGTGTCCACGAAATCGCGGGTGTCGACGATGCATTCATGCGCGACCCGGCCCTTGCGGCCCTTGAAGAGCACGTCATAGGCCCCCTCCAGGCGCTTGGCGATGTAATTGGCGTTCAGGATCGCGACCTTGGTCGCCTGGGTCAGCCCCGCGCCGCCCATCAGCAGCACATAGGCATAGCTGATCGGCAGGATCGAGGCCGAGCCGTGCATCGCGCCGCTGACCGCGCCGGTCTCGCCGGTCGCGGGATCGGCCGGCAGATAGGGCTCCAGATGCGCCTTGACGCCGATCGGTCCCATGCCCGGCCCGCCGCCGCCATGGGGGATGCAGAAGGTCTTGTGCAGGTTCAGGTGGCTCACGTCCGACCCGATCTCGCCGGGCTTCACGAGCCCCACCAGCGCGTTCAGGTTGGCGCCGTCCAGATAGACCTGCCCGCCATGGGCATGGGTGATCTCGCAGACCTCGCGCACCGTCTCTTCGAAGACGCCATGGGTCGAGGGATAGGTGATCATGCAGGCCGCCAGATCGCCGCCCGCAGCCTCGGCCTTGGCCCGGAAATCTTCAAGATCGATATCGCCATTCGCGGCCGACTTGACCGCGACGACCTTCATTCCCGCCATCTGCGCCGAGGCCGGGTTGGTCCCGTGCGCCGAGGTCGGGATCAGGCAGATCCGCCGGTGCCCCTCGCCCCGCGCCCGGTGATAGGCGGCGATGGTCATGAGCCCCGCATATTCGCCCGCCGCCCCCGAATTGGGCTGGAACGACATCGCGTCATAGCCGGTGATCTGGCACAGCTTGTCGGCCAGATCGTCCAGCATCTCGGCAAAGCCCCGGACCTGATCGGCGGGGGCCAGCGGGTGGATGTTGGAAAACTCCGGCCAGGTGATCGGCATCATCTCGACCGCGGCGTTCAGCTTCATGGTGCAGGACCCCAGCGGGATCATCGCCCGGTCGAGCGCCAGATCGCGGTCGGCCAGACGGCGCATGTAGCGCATCATCTCGGTCTCGGCCCGGTTCATGTGGAAGACCGGATGGGTCAGGAAGTCGCTCTCGCGGATCATGCCCTCGGGGAAGCGGTATTCGCCGTCGCCGCCCTTGTCCTTGCGCACGATCCCGAAGGCGCGCCACAGCGCCTCAATCGACGCGGGCCGGGTGGTCTCGTCCAGCGCGATGCCAAGCTTCGTCGTGCCGATCCGGCGCAGGTTGATCTTTTCGGCCAGCGCCGCGTTGTAGATCACGCCCTGCATCGGGCCCACATCGACGGTGAAGGTGTCGAAGAATTCGGCCGGTTCCACGGCGAACCCCGCCTCCTGCAACCCGCGCGCGGTGCGCACCGCCTTGCGGTGGATGCGCTGGGCGATGGCGCTCAGCCCCTTGGGTCCATGGAAGACCGCATAGAAGCCCGCCATGACGGCCAAAAGCGCCTGGGCGGTGCAGACATTCGAGGTCGCCTTTTCGCGGCGGATATGCTGCTCGCGCGTCTGCAGCGCCAGGCGGTACGCCTTGTTGCCGCGCGAATCGACCGAGACGCCGACGATCCGGCCGGGCATGGCGCGCTTGTAGGCGCCGCGGCAGGCCATGTAGGCCGCATGCGGACCGCCAAAGCCCATCGGCACGCCAAAGCGCTGGGTGGACCCCACGGCGATGTCGGCCCCCATCGCGCCCGGTTCCTTCAGCACGACCAGCGCCATCGGATCGGCCACGACGATGCCCAGCGCCTCGGCCGCGTGCAGATCGGCAATCGGACCGGTGAAATCATGGATATGGCCGTAGGTGCCGGGATACTGGAAGAGCCCGGCAAAGACCTTTTCAGGCTCGAGATCGGTGAAGGGGTCGCCGACGATCACCTCGATCCCCAGCGGCTCGGCCCGGGTCCGGATCACCGCGATGTTATGCGGATGGCAGTCGCGGTCGACGAAGATCGCGCCCGCCTTCGATTTCGCCACCCGCTGGGCCATGGTCATCGCCTCGGCGCAGGCGGTGGATTCGTCCAGGAGCGAGGCATTGGCGATCTCAAGCCCGGTGAGGTCCGACACCATCGTCTGGTAGTTCAGCAACGCCTCGAGCCGGCCCTGGCTGATTTCCGGCTGGTAGGGCGTGTAGGCGGTGTACCAGGCGGGGTTTTCCAGGATGTTGCGCTGGATCGCTGGCGGCGTGACGGTGCCGTAATAGCCCTGTCCGATCAGCGTGGTGAAGGCACGGTTCTTCTTCGCGATCTGGCGCATGAACCACAGCATCTCGCGTTCGGACTTGGGCTTGCCGAAATCGAGCGGCTCGGCCTGAAGGATGCTGTCGGGCACGGTCTCTCCGATCAGCTCTTCGAGGCTTTGCAGCCCCAGCACCTCCAGCATCTCGGTCATTTCCTCCGGAGAGGGACCGATATGGCGGCGGTTCGCGAAATCGTAGGGCAGGTAGGTGCTGGGGGTATAAGGCATGAGTGTCCCGAAATCAGTCGATGAAGGCCTGATAGGCGGCTTCGTCCATGAACTCGTCGAGCGCCGAGAGGTCCTCGATCTTCATCTTGAAGAACCAGCCGTCGCCGGTCGGGTCCTCGTTCACCTTGGCGGGCGTGTCGGTCAGGGCGTGGTTGACCTCGACGATCTCGCCATCCAGCGGGGCCAGGATGTCGGACGCGGCCTTGACGCTTTCGATCACCACGACCTCGTCATCCTTCGAGACCGTCGTGCCCTCTTCGGGCAGATCGACGAAGACCACGTCGCCCAGCTGTTCGGCGGCATGATCGGTGATGCCCACGACGACGAGATCGTCCTCGACGCGGAGCCATTCGTGCTGTTCGGTGAATTTCATCGCTAGTGTCCCTCAGCGCTTGTAGGTCGACGGGCGGAACGGCAGGCGCACGATTTCGGCCGGCAGGCGTTTGCCGCGCACCTCGCCCCAGAGTTTGGCCCCTTCCAGGGCAAGATCAACGGGCACGTAGGCCATCGAGACCGGTGCCTCGACCGACGGGCCGAAACCGCCCGAGGTCACCGTGCCGACGGGATCGCCGCCGGTCTCTGCGGCGTAAAGCGCGGTGCCCTCGCGCATCGGCGCCCGGCCTTCGGGGCGGAGCCCCACCCGCTGGCGGGCGGCGCCGGTGTCAAGCTCGGCCAGAATGCGCGCAGCGCCCGGAAACCCGCCCTCGCGCGCGCCGCCGCTGCGGCGGGCCTTCTGGATCGCCCAGGCCAGATCGGCCTCGACCGGCGTTGTCGTGGTGTCGATGTCATGGCCGTACAGGCAAAGCCCGGCCTCGAGCCTGAGGCTGTCGCGGGCGCCAAGCCCGATCGGTTCCACCGCCTCATGGGCCAGCAACTGCCGGGCCAGCGCCTCGGCGCGCTCGACCGGCACCGAAATCTCGAACCCGTCCTCGCCGGTGTAGCCCGAGCGCGACACCCAGAGCGGCCCGTCGAGCGTGTCGATGATCGCCACATCCATGAAGCGCATGTCGGACACGCCGGGCGCCAGGGTTTCCAGCACCGCCTCGGCCTCGGGCCCCTGCAGCGCCAGAAGCGCGCGGTCGGTCAGTTCGACGATGTCGCAATCGCAGCCGATGGAGGCGTGCAGATGGGCGATGTCCGCCGTCTTGCAGGCGGCGTTGAGCACGACGAACAGATCGTCGCAGCGCCGCGCCACCATCAGGTCGTCGAGAATGCCGCCCGCCTCATTGGTGAACATCGCATAGCGCTGGCGGCCGAGCTTCAGCCCGACCAGATCCACCGGCACCAGGTGTTCCAGCGCGATGGCCGCATGCTCGACCATGCCCGATTTCGGGCGCAGGCTGACCTGGCCCATGTGGCTGACATCGAACAGCCCCGCACGCGCCCGGCAATGCAGGTGTTCCTTCATCACGCCAAGCCCGTATTGCACAGGCATCTCGTAGCCCGCGAACGGCACCATCTTCGCGCCCAGTTCCAGATGCAGATCGTAAAGCGCAGTGCGCTGCAAGCCCGACATGGCAAACCATTCCCCTGGCCGGATGCGTGCTTGCATCGCGGCATCGCAGACGCCCCCCATGGACGTCCCTTCCGATGCCCCCTCTGTCCCTTTGCCTGAGATCGCTATCCCTTCGGCGGACGCTCGCGCGCCTCTCTCCAGAGTCCGTGTCCGTCCGCGGTCCTTGCTGCCTGAGAGTTTACCGGGGCGGTTGCTCCTTCGGCACCGGCGACAAGCGCCGGATTCTCCCGGGGACGGATGCCGCGAGACGTAGATCATGCGTCGTTTTCCGGCAAGGGCCGTTCTGGCGGACCCTGTCCGAAAGCGGCTGGAAAACGAAAGAAAAGGGGGCCCCGCAGGGCCCCTCGCGCAAACTTCCTGAAGGGATCGCGGCCGGGGCCGGTCGAATTTTCCGCGGCCGGGACCCGGACGGGCGCGCCTAGCCGGGCTTCCTTTGCAGAAGCGGCAGCAGATCGCCCATTTCGGGGCCTTTGGCCCGGCCGGTCACGGCCTTGCGCAGCGGCATGAAAAGCCCCTTGCCCTTGCGGCCCGACTGCGCCTTGACCTCGGCCGTCCAGGCGCCCCAGGTCGCGTCGTCATAGGGCGGCTCGGGCAGCAGCGCCAGCGCCTCAGTCACGAAGGCGCGGTCCTCCTCGTCGACCAGCGGTTCGGCGCCGTCGCGGCACAGCGCCCACCAGCCCGGCAGGTCGCGCCGGGTGACGATGTTCTCGCGCATCACCTGCCAGAACCGTTCGGCCAGGGCATCCGGCACGCCCAGCGCCGCGATCTCGTCCTTCACCGCCGCGAAGGGCAGCCCGTGCAAGTGCTTCGCAGTCAGCGGGAACAGGTCGTGTTCGTCGAACTTGGTCGGTGCCGCGCCGAAGGTACCGATATCGAAGCCCTCGATCAGCTCGTCGAGGCTTTCGGCCAGCTCGACCGGTTGCGAGGACCCAAGCCGCGCCATCAGCGACAACAGCGCCATCGGCTCGACCCCCTGCTCGCGCAGATCGCGCAGCGACAGGTGCCCCAGACGCTTGGACAGCGCCTCGCCCTGGGCGCCGGTCAAGAGCGAATGGTGGGCAAAGCGCGGCGCGGTGCCGCCGATCGCCCCGATGATCTGGATCTGGGTCGCGGTATTGGTGACGTGATCCGATCCGCGCACGATATAGGTCACGCCCATGTCGACATCGTCGACCACCGAGGCGAAGGTATAGAGCACCTGCCCGTCGCCCCGGATCAGCACCGGGTCCGACACGCTGGCCGCGTCGATGGAGATGTCGCCCAGAATGCCGTCGGTCCAGTCGATCCGCTCGCGGTCCAGAAGAAAGCGCCAATGCCCGGGACGCTCGGCGCGAAGTGCGGCCTTCTCGTCCTCGGACAGGTCCAGCGCGGCGCGGTCATAGACCGGCGGCTTGCCCATATTCAGCTGCTTCTTGCGCTTGAGGTCCAGCTCGGTCGGGGTCTCGAAACATTCGTAAAGCCGCCCCGAGGCGCGCAGCTCGGCGGCGACCTCGGCATAGCGGTCGAGCCGCGCCGATTGCTGTTCTTCGCGGTCCCAGCTGAAGCCCAGCCATTCCAGGTCCTCGCGGATGCCGTCGATATATTCCTGCTTGGACCGTTCGGGGTCGGTATCGTCGAAGCGCAGGATGAAGGTACCGCCGGCCTTGCGGGCGATCATGTAGTTGAACAATGCGGTGCGCAGGTTGCCCACATGGATGTAGCCGGTGGGCGACGGCGCGAAACGGGTGACGGTGGTCATGGGCATTCTCCTTGCGCGCCCGCTCTTCCACACCGGCGCCGTTTTGTCCATATCGGGCCCATGACAGACCCGATCCGCCACGGCCTTCCGCCCTCGCTCGACGATATCGCCGACATTGCCGCGGCCGCCCGCGACGCCCTGCCCGAACCGTTCCGTGGCCCGGCCCGCGAAGTCGCGATCCGGGTCGAGGATCTCGCCCCCGACGAGATGCTGGACGAGCTTGACATCGACAGCCCGTTCGATCTGACCGGGCTTTACGACGGCATCCCGCTGACCGAGAAATCGGTGATGGACCAGCCCGACCGGCCCGACACGATCTGGCTGTTCCGCCGCGCGATCCTCGACGAATGGGTCGAGCGCGAGGAGGTCACCCTGACCGAGCTGGTC
This sequence comes from Rhodovulum kholense, assembly GCF_003053725.1. Lineage (GTDB taxonomy): Bacteria > Pseudomonadota > Alphaproteobacteria > Rhodobacterales > Rhodobacteraceae > Rhodovulum > Rhodovulum kholense. The sequence continues at coordinate 24,881 of NZ_QAYC01000014.1, read as the reverse complement.
ACCCATGTGCTGATCCACGAGATTGCGCATCATTTCGGCTGGTCCGACGACGACATCGCCTCGATCGACCCCTGGTGGGAATGATCCGCCCCGGTGCCTTCTTGCTGCAGGGCGCGCCCGCCCGCGATCCTGTCCGCGGCTCGCGCCGTCCTGACAGGGTCGTGACATGGCAAGGCGGCGGATCGCGCCTATCCTTCCCCGCAGGGAAGATCCGGACGTGTGCCGGGACAGCAGAGGGAGACACGCGATGACCGACATGACCCGCCGCCACGCGCTTCTGGCCGGGGCCGCGCTGCCGCTTTGCGCGGCCGCAGCCCCGCCGGCCCGGGCCGCCGCCCCGATGATGGGCCCGGCCCGGCCGCCCTTCAACCGCTTTGTCCTGGGCGGGTTCGAGGTGACGACGATCCTCGCGGGCAGCCGCACCGTCCCCGACCCGCAGACGATCTTCGGGCTGAATGTCGAGCCCGAACGATTCGCCGCCGTGTCCCAAGAGGCGATGATCCCGGCCGACCGGGCGCAGTTCTTCTTCACCCCGACCGTGGTCAATACCGGGTCCGAACTGATCCTCTTCGATACCGGTCTCGCCCCCCAGGGCACCGTCGCCGCGCTCGAGGCTGCAGGCTACACACCCGACCAGATCGACACCGTCGTCATAACCCATATGCATGGCGACCATATCGGCGGGCTGATGGAGGACGGGGCCGAGACCTTCGCGAACGCCCGCTATGTCACCGGCGCGGTCGAGTTCGACGCCTGGGACATGTCGGGCGACGAGGGCTTCGAGGCCAAGATGCGGCCGCTGGCCGACAAGACGCGGTTTCTCGAGGATGGCGGCGAGGCCGCGCCGGGCGTGACTGCGGTGGCGGCCTTCGGCCATACGCCGGGTCACATGGCCTACCGGCTGGAAAGCCAGGGCAAGGCGCTGCTGATCGGCGCCGATTTCGCCAATCACTATGTCTGGTCGCTGGCCCATCCCGACTGGGAGGTGCGCTACGACCGCGACAAGGCGGCGGCGGCGGCCACCCGCCGCCGGCTTCTGGACATGCTGGCGGCGGAACGGATGCCCTTCATCGGCTATCACATGCCGTTCCCGGCGCTGGGCTTTGTCGAGTCGCTGGACGACGGCTATCGCTATGTGCCCGCCAGCTATCAGATGATGCTGGACTAGGCGGCAGGCAGAAGGTCGTTGCGGCCCGGACGGCCGAGGCGACAGGAAACGGGCTTGGCCTCGCGCGGCGGGGGTGGCACTCTCGCGGCGCGAATGCCAAGGACCATCCCACCCATGCACGATATCCTGACCGTCACGCTCAACCCGACCGTGGACCTGTCGACTTCGGTCGCCCATGTCGTGCCCGGCGACAAGCTGCGCTGTGCCCCGCCGGTGACCGATCCGGGCGGCGGCGGCATCAACGTGTCGCGCGCGATAAGGCTTCTGGGCGGCGAAAGCCTCGCGCTGGTGGCGCTGGGCGGCCATAACGGCGACAAGCTGCGGGCGTTGCTGGAACATGAAGGCATCCGGCTCATTCCGCTGGTGGCGCCGGGCGAGACCCGGATGAGCCTTGCCGTCACCGACAGCACCACGGGCGAACAGTTCCGCTTCGTGCTGCCGGGGCCGATCTGGAACGAGGCCGGGCTGAAGGCCACGCTGGCGGCGGTGACGACGGCGGTGCCCGAGGCGGGCTACGTGGTGGTCTCGGGCAGCCTGCCGCGGGGCCTGCCCGAGGATTTCACCGAACGGGTCTGCGCCAAGATCGGGGCGCGCGGGGCGCGGGTCATCGCCGACACCTCGGGCCCGGCCCTGACCCGGCTGGCCGAGGCGCGGGACGCGGTGCCCTATGTGCTGCGCATGGACGGGCTCGAGGCCGAGGAGCTGGCCGGCCGCGCCCTGCCCGACCGCAAGGACAGCGTCGATTTCGCCTCGGAACTGGTGACGCGGGGCGTGGCCTCGGTCGTGGTGATCGCGCGGGGCGCCGAGGGCAACGTGCTGGCGGCCGAGGGGCTGAGGCTGCACGTGGCGGCGGCCAAGGTGCCGGTGCGCTCGCTGGTGGGGGCGGGCGACAGCTTCGTCGGGGCCTTCGTGCTGGCGCTGGCGCGCGGCGCCGAACTGGCCCGCGCGCTGCAATGGGGCGCGGCCGCGGCCAGCGCGGCGGTGATGACCGATGCCACCGCGCTCTGCACCCGCGAGGATACCGAGGCGCTTCTCGACCGCTGCCCGGTCACCGAACTCTGAGGGCAGCCGGGCGCCGCGCGGTCAGGCGATCAGCTTGCCCGCGACCTCGACTAGGCGCCGGGCCTGATGCGTGACAGCGGCCTTGCCCGCGTCGTCGAATTCGCCGGCCTTGGCGGAGTAGCCATAGGGATTGCCCCCGGCCGCGGTGACGGACTCGTCGGTAAAGCCCGGCGGCACCAGGATCGAGCCCCAATGCATGAAGGTCGGGTACAGCGTCAGCAGCGTCCCTTCCTGACCGCCATGCAGGTTCATCGCGCTGGAGGTGGCGGTCACGGCCTTGTTGGCGAGCTTGCCCTGTTGCCAGACCGGCCCGAGCGTGTCGATGAAGGCGCGCAACTGGCTGGCGGCGACACCGAACCGGGTGGGCGCCGAGAAGAAGAAGGCGTCGGCCCAGGCCAGGTCCTCGGGCGTGGCCTCGGGAATATGGGCCATCTTCTCGGCCTGGGCGGCCCAGGCCTCCTGGCCCTTGACGACCTCTTCCGGCGCGGTCTCGGCCACCCGACGAAGGCGCACTTCGGCCCCCGCGGCGGCAGCGGCCTCGGCGGCGGCCTCGGCGATCTGGTGGTTGGTTCCGTAGGTCGAATAGAAGATCACGGCGACTTTGGGTTGGGCCATGGCGGGTCCCTCCGGTCAGGTTGCAGTCAGGTGGTTCTGCGTCCTGAGATATGGGGCGGGCGCCTTGGGTCCAGTCGCCACAGGCGCAGGGCATCCGTGCGGCGCGGCACGGAACGACCGGGCGCGATTTTTCTGCGAAAAATCGGGGTCCCGTTCAGGACGGGTCGCGCCAGCGGTTGACGATGGGATAGCGCCGGTCGAGCCAGAATGCCCGCGGCGTCAGACGGGCTCCGGGAGCCGACTGGAAACGTTTGTATTCACTGACGTAAAGCAGATGCTCCACCCGCTTCACCGTCTCTTCGTCGAACCCTTCCGCGACGAGATCCGCGACCGACAGGTCCTCGTCGACAAGTCCCTCTAGGATCCGGTCGAGCACCGGATAGGGCGGCAGGCTGTCCTCGTCCTTCTGATCGGCGCGCAGTTCCGCCGAGGGCGGCTTCTCGATCACCCGGGGCGGGATCACCGCGCCCGCCGGTCCTTTCATCCAGGGCCGGTGATGGGCGTTGCGCCAGCGGCAGGTCTCGAAAACGCGGGTCTTGTAGAGATCCTTGATCGGATTGTAGCCGCCCGCCATGTCGCCATAGATCGTGGCATAGCCGACCGCCACTTCCGACTTGTTGCCGGTGGTCAGGAGCATCGCGCCGAACTTGTTCGAGATCGCCATCAGGATCAGCCCGCGCAGCCGCGACTGCACGTTCTCTTCGGTGATGCCGGGCGCGGTGCCCTCGAAAAGCGGGCCAAGCGCGGCGCCGACCGCGGCCTGCGGCCCCGAGATCGGCACCTCGTCGAGCCGGCAGCCCAGCGCCGTCGCCACCGCCGCCGCATCCTCGAGCGACGCGGCCGAGGTGAACGCCGAGGGCAGCATCACGCAATGGACGTTCCCTGGTCCCAGCGCATCGGCCGCGATCGCCGCCACCAGCGCCGAGTCGATCCCGCCCGACAGCCCCAGCACCACCTTCGAGAACCCGCTTTTCGCCACATAGGCGCCGAGCCCGGTCACCATCGCGCGGTAATCCTGTTCCCAGGCATCGGGCAGCGGGGCCAGCGTGCCCGGCTCGGCCCGCCAGCCTTCGGGCGTGCGGCGAAACTCGACATGGGTCAGGGCCTCGTCCAGCACCGGCATCTGCAGCGCCAGCGCCCCGCCCGGGTTCAGCACGAACGACCCGCCGTCGAAGATCTGGTCGTCCTGCCCGCCCACGAGGTTGAGATAGACCAGCGGCAGCCCGGTCTCGACCACGCGCGAGACCATGATGGTCTTCCGCTGGTCGAGCTTGCCCCGGTGATAGGGCGAGCCGTTGGGCACCAGCAGGATCTCGGCCCCGGTCTCGGCCAGCGCCTCGGCCACGTCCTCGTACCAGGCATCCTCGCAGATCGGTGTGCCGATCCGGAGCGGCCCGACCCGGTAGGGGCCGCTGATCGGTCCGCTGCGATAGACGCGCTTTTCGTCGAAGACCTCGTCATTGGGCAGGTGATGCTTTAGAATGCGGGCCGCGACCCGGCCGCCCTCGCAGATGAAATAGGCGTTGTAGCGCCCCTCTTCATCCGCAACCGGCGCGCCGATGCCCAGCGCGGGCCCCTCGGCGCACTCGCGCGCCAGCGCCTCGAGATGGGTGGCGACATCGGCCAGGAAGGCGGGCTTCAGCACAAGATCCTGCACCTGGTAGCCGGTCAGGAACATCTCGGGCAGCGCCACCATGTCGGCGCCCGCATCGCGCCCGGCCGCCCAGGCGGCCCGCGCCTTGGCGGCATTCTCGGCCAGCGCCCCGACCGTCGGGTCGAGCTGGGCCAGGGTCAGGCGGAACCGGTCGTCGGCCATGGAAGTCCTCGTCGCGTCCTGTTCCGCCTCTTAGCAGACTGACGGCCAAGTGAAAGACATCGGGTGGTGAAAAGCGTTGTAAGCCCGCCGAGGCTCCACTAGGGTTTCCGCGCTTTCAAAGAGAACCGCGACACGGCAGGGCGATGGGGGCTCGGGTGCAGAAAACAGGCAGGATCACGGCGCGTCTGGCTTTGGTCGCGGCGCTGGCCGCGGGCGGAACCGCTCTGGCCCAGGACGATGGCGATGTCGTCACCAAGCAATACGACAATGGCGGCATCTACGAGGGCACCTTCAAGAACGGCAAGCAGGACGGCACCGGCACATACCGGCTGCCCAATGGCTACGAATATTCGGGCCAGTGGGTCGACGGCCGGATCGAGGGCACCGGCGTCGCGCGGCTCGTGAACGGGTCGGTCTACGAGGGCCAGTTCCGGGACGGCAAGCCCGAGGGCACCGGCAAGATCACCTTCGCCGACGGCGGCACCTACGAGGGCGAATGGCAGGACGGCAAGATCACCGGCACCGGGGTCGCGGTCTATGCCAACGGGGTGCGCTACGAGGGCGAATTCCGCAACGCGGTCCATCACGGCATCGGCAAGATGACCAGCCCCAACGGCTATGTCTACGAGGGCACCTGGGTCAACGGCGTCAAGGACGGCAAGGGCAAGATCACCTATCCGGGCGGGCGCGTCTATGAAGGCGAGATGTCCCAGAACCAGCGGTCCGGCAAGGGCACGCTGACCACGCCCGAGGGGCTGAGCTATTCCGGGTCCTGGAAGGATGGCGAGATGAACGGTCTCGGCACCCTGACCCAGCCCAACGGCGACACCTACGAGGGCCTCTTCGTCAATGGCGAGCGGCACGGCACCGGCAAGGTGACCTTCGCCAATGGCGACGTCTACGAGGGCGAGTACCGCAACGACAAGCGCCACGGCAAGGGCACGCTGATCGGCGCCGACGGCTATCGCTACGAGGGCGAATGGGTCGCGGGCCGGATCGAGGGGCTGGGCAAGCTGACCTATCCCGACGGCGCGGTCTACGAGGGTCAGTTCCGGGCCGATCTGCCTGACGGCACCGGCAAGGTCACCTATGCCGACGGCTCGACCTACGAGGGCGAATGGACGGCCGGCGTGATCGGCGGCGAGGGCAAGGCCACCTTCCCCAACGGGCTGGTCTACGAGGGCCAGTTCAAGGATGCCGCCTATGACGGCAAGGGCACGATGACCCATGCCGGCGGTTACAGCTATACCGGCGACTGGATGGGCGGGCTGCGCCATGGCGAGGGCACCGCGACCTATGCCGACGGCTCGGTCTATTCGGGCAGCTTCGTCAAGGGCCAGCGCGAGGGTCAGGGCACCATCACCATGCCCGACGGGTTCAGCTATACCGGCGGCTGGAAGGCCGGAAAGTTCGACGGCCGCGGCCGCGCCACCTATGCCAATGGCGACATCTACGAGGGCATGTTCTCGGATGGCCGCTACGAGGGCGAGGGCGTGATGAAATACTCGGATGGCGAGATCCGCTCGGGCACCTGGACGAACGGCGTTCTGACGACGGCGCCCGCGGGCACGGCAGACCGCCCCGAGGCACCCAGCGCCCCGCCGCCCGCCGACTGATCTTCCACAGACTGATCTTCCACAGACTGATCTTCCACCGGCTGAGCTTTCGCCAGCTGAACCCCTCGGACCGTGTGACGATCGTCGGCGCCCCGACGCCTTTGGGCGCCCGGCGGGGCGGCGGACTACATCACCCCTTCGAAGGTCAGCGAGGCGCCCTTCAGCGGCTTGCGGTTGATCCGGTACACCTCGTGCAGCATCTGCAGGACCGCGGGCAGATGCCCGGGACTGCGGAAGGTCGCGTTCTCGTGGTCGATCAGCCCGGTCTCGAGGTTCGGCGCCAGCGCCCCGATCTGCGGATAGCGCTCGGGGCTGCGCCGGATCGCCTGGCCCAGCGGCGTGTCGCCGACAATGGCCAGCCGGTTGACCACCACGCGGTCGATATAGGGCCGGTGGTCTGCCAGAAACCGGGCCGTCAGCCGCACATCCTCGGCGGTTTCGCCGGGATAGCCGAGGATCGAGGTCATGCGCACGCTGATCCCGGCCTCGGAGGCGTGGCGCACGAAGCGCGACAGCGCCTCGGCCGTGGTACCCCGCCCCATCGCGTTCAGAACCCCCTGCGCCGCCGATTCGAGCCCGGTCGTGATGCGCGACAGCCCGGCGCGGCGCGCCGCCTTCAGCGCCTCGGACCCCAGCCCGGTCTCGCCATTGGTCTGGACATGGACCGAGGCCGTCCATTCGCAGCCCGGAACCACGCTCTGGGCCTCGTCGATCAGCCCGTGCCAGACCGCGAGGTCCGAATTCAGCTTGAGGTCGAGAAAGGTGAAGATGCCGGTGCGGTGGCGGCGGCTTTGCCAGGCCATCTCGTCGCGCACATGCGCGAAGGACCGGCTGCGGAAGGTCCGGCCCGCGCTTGTCCGCACGTCGCTGCAGAAGGTGCATACCCCCCAGCCACAGCCCCGGCCGGTCATCATCGGCACGATCCGGTTGGGATAGCGGTCCCAGGGAAAGTCGGCATAGTCGGGAAAGGGCAGCGCGTCGAAATCGGCAAAGGGCGCCGCCGGGACAAGGTCCGGCCGGTCGGGCGTGGCCAGCCCGGGCACCGCGTGCCCGCCGCCCATGACACTGTCGACGAGATCAAGCAGATGCCCCTCGGCCTCGCCCGCGAAGACGCCGGACATCCCCGGCAGGTCGAGCCAGTGCGCCGCGATTTCTGGCATGCCGAACATCGGCCCGCCGACCACCACCGGCACGCCGCGGCGCGCCGCCTCGGCGGCAATCGCCCCGCACACCTCGCGATACATGCTGTAGGCTGAGATCAGCAAGAGATCGGTGCCGCGGTCGAGCACACCCTGCACCTCGGCCAGGGTTGCGGCCTGGGCGCGGGCGCGGGCGGGACTGCGGGCGGCGGCGAGTTTCCGGCGCAGCGCGCGCACCGCCTGGACGCCGCTGACCGCCGTGGCATGGCGCAGGACCGATTCGTAATAGCCCAGCGCATGAGGCCGGGTCACGCGCCGGTAGCTGCCGACCCCCACGGCAAAGGGCGAGATCACAGTGACCTCGTGGCCGGCCTGACGCAGGATGGCGGCGATCTGGCCGACCGAAAGCGTGGGATAGCGGGAGAAATTGTTCAGATCGACAATTGCGATGCGCATCGGATTTCAACCTGCGGTGAAAATTGCAATCGTAATTTCGCCGAACAGCCGAAATCCCTGCAAATGACCGGGAACCGGCAACCGGCTTTCTTTGTAAGTCCGCCGATGCGGGATCCTTCCCTCTCCCGCAATCGGATCGACCGGAGAAAACAGTCTCTGAAAACCCGGGCCACGCAAAAGAAAAAGGCCGCGCGACGCAAAACGACGCAGCGTCGCCTGGCAAATCCGGTCCGCCCGGTCGGTTCGGCCAGGATCGCGAATAGGGCTTCTCAGGCCTTGATCTTGGTGATCTTCAGCGTCTTCATCACGAATTTCTCGTAGAAGGGTTCGCTGATGCCGGTGCGGACCTTGCGCAGGAAATACCATTCGAAGGCAAGCTTGGCATAATGCACCCAGCGGCCCTTCGAGGACCAGCCGACATTGCGCGGCGGCAATTGCGGCATCGCCAGAAAGGCCGCGCCGCGATCGCCGAAATCGGCCAGGCACAGCGCGTTCCAGGTCGGCTCCTCGACCGGGGCCTGACCCGCGATCACCCGCGGCAGGTTGCGCGCCGTCGCGGTCACCATGCTTTCGATCATGAACCCGGTCTTGGGCACCCCGGTCGGCACCGGGGTCGGCGCGGGCGGGGCGATGGCGATGCAGACGCCGATGGCGAAGATGTTGGGAAAGGCGGGGTTGCGCTGGAACGCGTCGGTCAGCACGAAGCCGCGGGAATTGACCAGCCCCTCGATCCCCCGCAACGCCGGAATGCCGGAATGCCGCGAAAGGCGGGCAGCATCATCGCATGGCGGAACGGCTCGACATGGGTCCGGCGCACAGAAAGCCGATGCCGCGGCGCGCCATCACCGGGGCCAGATCGACGGTCACATCCTCCATCCGCCGCCAGCCGATCCCGGCCCAGGGATTGGACGGCGTGAACTGGAATCAGGGCTTGTCCGAAATCACCGTGATCCGGTCGTCCGGCCCAAGATCCTGCTTCAGTTCGAAGGCCTGAAGCGTGCCGCCGAGACCCGCCCCCAACACGACGACATGCACCATTCACGCTCCTCCCGCGAGGCCCCGGGCCGGGCGCGCTCCTCCTCCGACGGCGACTCGTCCCGGCTTTGACCGTTGACATATTCAATTTTCCGAATGCACGCCGTGAGGGAAATCTCCAAGTCATATTGTAACGCGTTCCGCCGGGCCGACCGGGCTGCGGCCAGACCGCACGGCGGGCCCCGCGAAAGACCCTTCCCCTGAGCGGCCGGGCCGCTTATACTTCGTCCCATGGAACGCCACGGACATATTGCGATCATTACCGCGCAGCCTGCGCGGACGCTGTCCCTCGGCCTTCTTCTTCTCCTTAGCCGCCTCTGAGCGTGCCGGACAGGCGCGACCGCTCAGAGGGTATCTTCCGCGCCGCACTCCCCCGTAGGCTAAGGCTAAAGACAAGAGAGATTCTGCCATGACCGAGAATTCGCACCAGGACCGGGTCCTGATTTTCGACACCACCCTGCGCGACGGCGAACAAAGCCCCGGCGCCACCATGACCCATGACGAAAAGCTGGAAATCGCGGCGATGCTCGACGAGATGGGCGTCGACATCATCGAGGCGGGCTTTCCGATCGCCTCGGAAGGCGATTTCGAGGCGGTGCGCGACATCGCGAAGAATTCGCGCAACGCGGTGATCTGCGGGCTGGCCCGCGCCCAGTTCCCCGATATCGACCGCGCCTGGGAAGCGGTCCAGCATGCCGCCCGGCCGCGCATCCACACCTTCATCGGCACCTCGCCGCTGCATCGCGACATCACCAAGCTGACGCAGGACGAGATGGTCGAGCGGATCGAGGCGACCGTCGCCCATGCCCGCAATCTGTGCGACAACGTGCAATGGTCGCCGATGGACGCGACCCGGACCGAGCATGATTACCTCTGCCGCGTGGTCGAGACCGCGATCAAGGCGGGGGCCACCACCATCAACATCCCCGATACTGTGGGCTATACCGCGCCGCGCGAAAGCGCCAAGCTGATCGAGATGCTGCTGGAACGCGTGCCCGGCGCCGATCAGATCGTCTTTGCCACGCACTGCCACAACGATCTGGGCATGGCGACGGCGAACGCGCTGGCGGCGGTCGAGGCGGGCGCCCGGCAGATCGAATGCACCATCAACGGGCTTGGCGAACGCGCGGGCAATACCGCGCTGGAAGAGGTGGTGATGGCGCTGAAGGTGCGCAACGACATCATGCCCTTCCAGACCGGCATCGACACCACCCGGATCATGGGGCTGAGCCGCAAGGTCGCGACCGTCTCGGGGTTCCCGGTGCAGTTCAACAAGGCCATCGTCGGCAAGAACGCCTTCGCGCATGAATCCGGCATCCACCAGGATGGCGTTTTGAAGAATGCCGAGACCTTCGAGATCATGCGCCCCGCCGATATCGGGCTCAATGCCACCAACCTGGTGATGGGCAAGCATTCGGGCCGCGCCGCGCTGCGCTCGAAGATGAAGGAGCTGGGATTCGATCTGGGCGACAACCAGCTGAAGGACGTCTTCGTGCGGTTCAAGGCGCTCGCCGACCGCAAGAAGGAGGTCTATGACGACGACCTGCTGGCGCTGATGCGCGACAGCGATCTGGATGCCGAACATGACCGCATCCAGGTCAAGTTCCTGCGGGTGATCTGCGGCACCGAGGCGCCGCAATCGGCCGACCTGATCCTGTCGATCGACGGGGTCGAGCACCGGGTCACGGCGCAGGGCGACGGGCCGGTCGACGCCACCTTTGCCGCGGTCAAGAAGCTGGTCGAGCACCACGCCCATCTGGAGCTGTACCAGGTGCATGCGGTGACCGGAGGCACCGACGCACAGGCCACGGTCAGCGTGCGCCTGTCGGAAGACGGCAAGATCGCGACCGGCCAGGCCTCGGACACCGATACCGTGGTGGCCAGCGCCAAGGCCTACGTGAACGCCCTGAATCGGCTGATGGTCCGGCGCGAGAAGACCAAGCCCGAAGGGAACCTGGCCGCGATCTGATCCGCGCCCCGGCGGCCGGGGCGGAGCGTCCAGCGCCCTGCCCCGGCCAGCTGATGTTCGAAAACTGAAATTCCGCTCCGCAGATCCTTGGGAATCCCGCAAGGCAGATGTTCGGTTGGTGAAAGCGGCGGAAAGACGCTTCCACCCAGCCGAATGCGCCCTTTACCGCCCCGCCGCCGACCGCCTATAACGTGGGCCGGTCCCGGTGGCTGACTCGCGGACCCAGACTTTCAATAGCGGGACTCCACGACATGGCAGGATTTGGCGGATTGTTCTCGTCGGACATGGCGATCGACCTCGGCACGGCGAACACGCTCGTCTATGTCAAGGGACGCGGCATCATCCTCAATGAGCCTTCGGTGGTGGCCTTCCACGTCAAGGACGGGCGCAAGCAGGTGCTGGCCGTCGGCGAGGATGCCAAGCTGATGCTGGGCCGGACGCCCGGGTCCATCGAGGCGATCCGGCCGATGCGCGAAGGCGTGATCGCCGATTTCGACGTGGCCGAAGAGATGATCAAGTACTTCATCCGCAAGGTCCACAAACGCACCACCTTCACCAAGCCCAAGATCATCGTCTGCGTGCCCCATGGCGCGACCCCGGTCGAGAAACGCGCGATCCGCCAGTCGGTGCTGTCGGCGGGCGCGCGCCGCGCCGGGCTGATCGCCGAACCGATCGCCGCGGCCATCGGCGCGGGCATGCCGATCACCGATCCCACGGGGTCGATGGTCGTCGATATCGGCGGCGGCACCACCGAGGTCGCGGTCCTGTCGCTGGGCGACATCGTCTATGCGCGTTCGGTCCGCGTCGGCGGCGACCGGATGGACGACGCCATCATCAACTACCTGCGCCGCCAGCAGAACATCCTGATCGGCGAGGCCACGGCCGAACGCATCAAGACCTCGATCGGTTCGGCGCGGATGCCCGATGACGGGCGCGGCGCGGTCATGCACATTCGCGGCCGCGACCTTCTGAACGGCGTGCCGAAGGAAATCGAGATCAACCAGGCCCAGATCGCCGAGGCGCTGGCCGAGCCGGTGCAGCAGATCTGCGAGGCGGTGATGACCGCGCTTGAGGCGACCCCGCCCGATCTGGCCGCCGACATCGTCGACCGCGGCGTGATGCTGACCGGCGGCGGCGCGCTGCTGGGCGAGCTGGATCTGGCGCTGCGCGAGCAGACGGGGCTTGGGATTTCGGTCGCCGATGAGTCACTCAATTGTGTGGCGCTGGGGACCGGCAAGGCGCTGGAATACGAAAAACAGCTCCGGCATGTGATAGATTACGAGAGCTGAGCCCGGCCTGACCCCGGCATGACACCGGCGGGCCGCGCGTGCCGCAAGCGAGGCTGACTTGGCCGCAGATCGCAACACCCAGATCGACTATGCCCGCCCGATCCGCCGCATCCTGATCGGCGGCACCGTTTTCGTGCTGATGGCGCTGTTCGTGCTGTGGCGGATCGACAGCCCGCGCGTCGAACGGATGCGCGCCGCGCTGATCGACCGGGTGGTCCCCAGTTTCGACTGGGCGATGGCGCCGATCACCAAGGGCGCCGAGCTGGTCGAGGGCTTTCAGTCCTATGCGCGCCTCGCCGAGCAGAACCAGGAGCTGCGCCGCGAGCTGCGGCAGATGAAGGCCTGGAAAGAGGCCGCGCTGCAGCTGGAACAGGAAAACGCCAAGCTGCTGGATCTGAACAATGTGCGGCTCGATCCCAGCCTGACCTATGTGACCGGCGTGGTGATGGCCGATAGCGGGTCGCCCTTCCGCCAATCGGTGCTGCTGAACGTGGGCGCGCGCGACGGCATCGTCGACGGCTGGGCCACCACCGACGGGCTGGGGCTGGTGGGCCGGATCTCGGGCGTGGGCGAGACCACGGCGCGGGTGATCCTGCTGACCGATTCCAACAGCCGCGTGCCCGTCACGATCCAGCCCTCGGGCCAGCGCGCGATCCTGGCGGGCGACAACTCGACGGCGCCGGTGCTCGACTTCGTCGAGGACCCGGCCGTGGTGCGGCCCGGCGACCGGGTGGTGTCCTCGGGCGATGGCGGGGTGTTTCCGGCAGGGCTTCTGGTCGGCCATCTCGCGCTTGGCCGCGACCAGCGGCTGCGGGTGCGGCTGGCCGCCGAATACGACCGGCTGGAATTCCTGCGGGTGCTCAGAAGCCACGCCAACGAGGTGATCCGCGATCCCGGCGCGCTGGTGATCCCGGCCCCGGTGGGGCCGCAGCCGATGCCCGCCCCGGCGGCCGATGCGGGCGGAGAGCCCGGCAATGGTTGACCCGACAACGCTGGACCGCTGGCTGTACCGGCTGATCTTTCTGGGCCTCGCGGTGCTGGCGGTCTTCGTGATGATCCTGCCGCTGGAAACCCGCCCGGGCCGCCTGCCCGCCCCCGACTGGATGCTGTGCCTGACGCTGGCCTGGCTGCAGCGCCGCCCCGACTACCTGCCGCCCTGGCTGATCGCGGGTGTGTTCCTGATGCTCGACATGCTGCTGATGCGCCCGCCGGGGCTGATGACCGCGCTCGTGCTGGTCGGGTCCGAATTCCTGCGCGCGCGCCAGCAGGTCTCGGTCGAGACGGCCTTCGGGCCGGAATGGCTGCTGACCGGGGGCACGATCTTCGCGATCTATCTGGCCGACGGGCTGGTGCTGGCGCTGTTCTCGGTGCCCGAGGCCGATTTCGGGCGGCAGATGTTCCTCGCGCTGGTGACGGCGCTGGTCTATCCACTGGTCGCCCTGGCCTCGCGCTATGCGCTGGGCGTGCGCCGGGTCACGCCGGGCGATCTGGACCCGAGGGGGCTGAACCGATGAAGCGGTCGCAACGCGAGGCCGAGGAAAGCAGCCGCCGGATCGCACGGCGGACGCTGGTGCTGGGCGGGGCCCAGGCGCTGTTTGCCGGGGTGCTGGCACTGCGGATGCGGCAGTTGCAGGTGACCCAGGCCGACGAGTTCCGCCTGCTGGCCGAAGAGAACCGGATCAACATCCGCCTGATCCCGCCCGCGCGCGGCATCCTCTATGACCGCCAGGGCCATGTGATCGCCGAGAACGAGCAGAATTACCGGATCGTCATCGTGCGCGAGGATGCGGGCGATCCCGAACAGGCGCTGGCGCGGCTGACCCGGCTGGTGCGGCTGGACGACGAGACCGTCGAACGCGCGCTGAAGGAGATCCGCCGCCACAGCCCCTTCGTGCCGGTCACGATCGCCGACCGGATGCGCTGGGAAGAAGTCGCGAGCGTCGCGGTCAACGCGCCGGTCCTGCCGGGCATCACGCCCGAGGTCGGGCAGTCGCGGCACTATCCGATGGGGCCCGATTTCGCCCATGTGGTGGGCTATGTCGGGCCGGTCTCGGACTATGACCTGTCGAAGCTCGAGGACCCCGACCCGCTGTTGCAGATCCCGCGGTTCCAGATCGGCAAGACCGGGGTCGAGGCCAAGGAAGAAGAGCTGTTGCGCGGCAAGGCCGGGACCCGCCGGATCGAGGTCAATGCCGCGGGCCGGGTGATCCGCGAGCTTGACCGGATCGACGGGCAGCCGGGCTCGGACCTGCAGCTGACCATCGATGCCGGGTTGCAGAACTTCATGCAGGCCCGGCTGGGCGAGGAAAGTGCCGCCGCCGTGGTGCTGGACATCGAGCAGGGCGACGTGCTGGGCATCGCCTCGTCGCCGAGCTTCGATCCGAACAAGTTCGTGCAGGGCATCTCGGTCGCCGATTACCGCGCGCTGACCGGCACGCCCTACCGGCCGCTGTCGAACAAGGCGGTGCAGGGGGCCTATCCGCCGGGCTCGACCTTCAAGGTCGTGACCGCGCTGGCCGCGCTGGAAGCAGGCGTCATCACGCCCGAGGACACGGTCTGGTGCCCGGGCTATCTCAAGCTTGGCGAACGGCGGTTCCATTGCTGGAGCCGAGGCGGGCATGGCCATGTCGACCTGACCGAGAGCCTGCAGCAGTCCTGCGACGTCTATTACTACGACGTCGGCCAGCGCGTCGGCATCGACAATATCGCCGCGATGGCGCGCAAGCTGGGGATCGGCGTGCATCACGAGCTGCCGATGTCGGCGGTGGCCGAAGGGCTGGCGCCGGACCGCGCGTGGAAGCGCGCGCGCTACGGGCAGGACTGGCAGGTCGGCGACACGCTGAACGCCTCGATCGGCCAGGGCTATGTGCTGGCGACGCCGCTGCAACTGGCGGTGATGTCGGCGCGGATCGCCAGCGGGCGGGCGGTGACACCGCGGCTGGTGCGCTCGATCGACGGGGTCGAGCAGCCCTCGGGCGCGGGCGCGGCCCTGGACATTCATCCCGTGAACCTCGCCCGGATCCGCAAGGGCATGGATGCGGTGGTCAATTCGCGGCGCGGCACGGCGCACCGCTCGCGCGTCGTGGCCGAGGGCATGGCGATGGCGGGCAAGACCGGCACCAGCCAGGTGCGCAACATCACCGCGGCCGAGCGCGCGGCGGGCGTCTTCCGCAACGAGGATCTGCCCTGGGAGCGGCGCGACCATGCGCTGTTCGTGGCCTTCGCCCCGGTCGAGGCGCCCAAGGTCGCGGTCGCGGTCGTGGTCGAGCATGGCGGCGGCGGCTCGGCCGTGGCCGCGCCCATCGCCCGCGACATCACGCTGCGCGCGCTCTATGGTCGGGTGCCGCCAGGCGAGGCCTATCCGAGCGACCAGCGCTGGGAGGCCGAACGGCGCCTGAACGACTTGCCGCTGCGCGATCCCGGGTCGTTCTCGTCGGGCGGGAGGAGCCGAGCGTGAGCTATCTTGAATATAACGTCAAGCGCGTGCCGACCGGCCTGTCGAAGGTGCTGTATGTCAACTGGGCGCTGGTGCTGCTGCTGACGGCGGTGGCGGGCATCGGCTTCATGATGCTTTATTCGGTGGCGGGCGGGCGGCTGGAACCCTGGGCCGATCCGCAGATGAAACGCTTTGCGCTGGGGATGACGGTGATGTTCGTCGTCGCCTTCGTGCCGATCTGGTTCTGGCGCAACATGGCGGCGCTGGCCTACGGGATCTCGGTCCTGCTGCTGGTCGCGGTCGATTTCTTCGGTACGGTCGGGATGGGCGCCCAGCGCTGGATCGATCTGGGGGTCTTCCGGCTGCAGCCCTCCGAGCTGTCGAAGATCACGCTGGTGATGATGCTGGCCGCCTATTACGACTGGCTCGACATCCGCCATGTCTCGAAGCCGCAATTCGTGGCCTTGCCGCTTTTGCTGATCCTCTTGCCGACGGCGCTGGTGCTGAAGCAGCCCGATCTGGGCACAGCCCTTCTGCTGATCGCGGGCGGCGGGATCATCATGTTCCTTGCGGGGGTGCACTGGGCCTATTTCGCGGTGGTGGTCGCGGGGGGCGTGGGGCTGGTCTCGGCGGTCTTCGCCAGCCGGGGCACGCCTTGGCAATTGCTGAAGGACTACCAGTTCCGCCGGATCGACACCTTCCTCGACCCGTCCTCGGACCCGCTGGGGGCGGGCTATCACATCACCCAGTCGAAGATCGCCCTGGGATCGGGCGGCTGGGCGGGCCGAGGCTTCATGCAGGGGACGCAGTCGCGGCTGAACTTCCTGCCCGAGAAGCATACCGATTTCATCTTCACCACGCTGGCCGAGGAGTTCGGCTTTGTCGGCGGGGTCTCGCTGCTGGCGCTTTACGTGCTGATCATCGTCTTCTGCATCTCGTCGGCGATGCAGACCAAGGACCGGTTCTCGTCGCTGCTGACGCTGGGGATCGCGGCGACCTTCTTCCTGTTCTTCGCGGTCAACATGTCGATGGTGATGGGGCTGGCGCCGGTCGTGGGGGTGCCCTTGCCACTGGTGTCCTATGGCGGCTCGGCCATGCTGGTGCTGCTGGCGGCCTTCGGGCTGGTGCAGAGCGCGCATATCCACCGGCCGCGGGGACGCTGATGCCAAGGATCCTGTTTTCGGCCCCGCCCGAGCTTTGGGCCGAGTATCGCGCGCCGCTGGCCCGCGCCTTCGGCGAGGCCGGGATCGCGGTCGAGGTGACGACCGAGACCGGCGATCCGGCGGCCATCGACTATGTGGTCTTCGCGCCAAGGGGCGGGATTTCGGATTTCACGCCCTTCACCGGGGCAAAGGCGGTCCTGAGCCTCTGGGCCGGGGTCGAGACCGTGGTCGGCAACCCGACCCTGACCCAACCGCTTTGCCGGATGGTCGATGCGGGCCTCGAGGAAGGCATGGTCGAATGGGTGACGGGCCATGTGCTGCGCCATCATCTGGGGATCGACCGCTACATCCGCGCCGACGGCCCGCACTGGGACAAGCGCGTGCCGCCGCTGGCGCGCGACCGGACGGTCACGGTGCTGGGGCTGGGCGAACTCGGTCGGGCCTGTGCCGAGGCGCTGGCCGCGCTGAGGTTCCGGGTGCTGGGCTGGAGCCGCACGGCGCGGTCCGTAGTGGGGGTCGAGTGCCATCACGGCAAGGACGGGCTGCGCCCGGTGCTGGAGCGGGCCGAGATCGTGGTGCTGCTGTTGCCGCGCACGCCCGAGACCGAGGGGCTGATCGACGCCGAGCGGCTGTCCTGGCTGCCCCAGGGCGCGGTGCTGCTCAATCCGGGCCGGGGGGCGCTGCTGGACGAGACGGCGGTTCTGGCGGCGCTTGATGCCGGGCGGCTGGGCCATGCCACGCTGGACGTCTTCCGGGTCGAGCCGCTGCCGCCCGATCATCCGTTCTGGGCCCATCCGCGGGTCACGGTGACGCCCCATATCGCCTCGGAGACCCGCCCTGCCTCGGCCGCGCGGGTGATCGCCGAGAATGTGCGCCGCTCGGAGGCGGGCGAGCCGCTTCTGTTCCGGGTCGACCGCGCGCGAGGGTACTGAGGGGCGTCAGGCCCGGGCGCTCCCGCCCCCGGCCTGCACAGGGCTGCGCCCTGCTGGTCCGGCCTTGGGCCCGGCCGCGCGCTGGGCGCGCGCGGCGCCTCCGGCGGGGGGTATTTTCGCCAAGAAGAAGAGGCGGTCTAACGTAGGCGGGGGGGGGCGTCGGGATCGGCGACCGGGGCCACGGTTTCGGGCTCGGGCTGGGGCAAGTCGATGCGGAGACCGAGACGCGAGAGCCGGGCGGCCATCGGTGCCTGGGACGCGAAGAAGGCCAGATCGAGCGCGCCGCTGTCGAGACCGCTGAAGCGGACCGCCTCGGAGACCGCGCGGGCGAGCGCGGGTTCGGCGCCCTCGGCCGGGTCGAGGAAGGCGAGCAGAAGCGTCGTCTCGCCTGCGGGGTGGCGAAGCCCGGCGAGCCAGGCGCAGGCGGCGAGCCCGGCGGCATCGGCGAGGCAAGTATCGAGCGCGGCCAGAAGCGGCGCGGGCAGATCGCCCGGCGGGGTCAGCGCCTCGGGGACGAGATCGAGCGCCTCTGGCGCCGCGGCCAGCATCCCGGCCCACCACTCGACCGCCGCGGCGGGCAGAAGCTCGCCCGCCTCGGTGCCGAGATCGACGCCGAGGCCGAGGCCGGTTCCGGCCAGCATCGCGGCCAGCGTCCGGCCCGGCATCGCCGCATAGGGCGAGGGCGTGCCGGTGAAATCGGTCAGCCTGCCCTCGTCGGCGAAGGCCAGCACCACGTGGCCTTCGTCGAGGTCGAAGATGCAGGGCGCGATCCGGTCGTCCTCGGCATCGCGGTCGAGCAGGAGCACCAGTTCGCTGGCGGCGAGGCGGCCGTAATAGGCGAGCCGGGGGCCCGGATCGTCGGGCGCGGCGGTCATCGCGGCGTGGGCGCGGTCGAGGGCCGCGGCGCGGCCGCGCGGCTGGGAAGCGGGAGTGTCGGCGGTCATGCGAGAACCTCGGCGACGCGCTGGCGGAGGGCGGGGATCAGTTCGGCCTCGTACCAGGGGTTGCGGTTGAGCCAGGCGGTATTGCGCCAGGAGGGATGTGGCAAGGGGAAGACTTGCGGCGCATGGGCGCGCCAGCCCGCGACGGTGGCGGTCACGCCCGGCCGGGCCGCGCGACCGAGATGCCAGCGCTGGGCATAGCCGCCGATCAGCAGGGTCAGCGGCACCGGACCCAGCGCGGCCAGGACGGCGCGGTGCCAGGTCTCGGCGCAGAGCGGGGGCGGCGGCAGGTCGGCGCCTGCGCCGTCATAGCCCGGGAAGCAGAAGGCCATCGGCAGCACCGCGATCCGGGAGAGGTCGTAGAAGGTTTCTGGGCCGATCCCCATCCAGGCGCGGAGCCGGTCGCCCGAGGGGTCGAGGAAGGGCCGCCCGGCCTTGTGCACCCGGAGCCCCGGCGCCTGGCCGCAGACAAGCACCCGCGGCGCCGGGCCGAACCAGGGCACCGGGCGCGGCGCATGGGCGGTGGCGGTCGCGGCGAAGCGGTCGGCGCAAAGCCGGCAGGCCGCGATGCGGCCGCGCAGATCGTCGAGGGCGGCGGTCATGGGCCGGACCTAGGGCGAAACGGGCGGCCGCGCAATCGCGCGCGCATCGGCGGTGTGGGGCGCTGAGGTTGGACACGACCGGAGGTGGGGTGGCAGGATCGCGCCTTGGGCGGGGTGCCGGAAGCGAGCTGGCGGGATCGCGCGTGAGGTGGGGGCGGCGGGCGGCCGGAGACGCGCGGTCGGGGTCGTGTCCGCGGCATCCGCCGAAAGGCGACGGGCGCGCGCGGCGCCCGGATCGAGGCACCCGGCGGTCTTTGGCCGGGGACCAGCGGGCATATGACCGCAGGGCAGGTTGCCCATCGGCAAGGGTTCGATTAAGCCACGGCAAACGGAACGGAAGGGAATGACGGGGGAATGTACCGAGTCTGGAATTTCGTGACGGCCTATTCGCTGTTGCTGATCGGGGGCGCCGTCACGGCACTGGTCTGGGTCAACCTGCACCCGAATTCGTATCATGATTTCGTCGAATACGTTCTGATCGACGATTTTTTCATCGGCCATGCGCATGAGGTCGAGGGCCATGTCACCCGGACCCTGACCGTGCATTATCTGGTCAACGACCTGCTGATGGCCTTTTTCTTCGCCATCGCCGCCAAGGAGGTCTGGGAGGCGATCATCCTCCGGAACGGGTCGTTGCGGGGGCGGAAAGCAGCAACGCCGCTTTTCGCCACGCTGGGCGGTATGCTTGGTCCCATCGCGGTCTATCTGGGGCTGGCGGCGATCCTCGGCTCGACCACCTTCGATGCGGTGCATCGCGGCTGGGCGATCCCGACGGCGACCGATATCGCCTTTTCCTATCTGGTCGGCCGGATCGTCTTCGGGGCCGGGCATCCGGCGGTGCGGTTCCTGCTGTTGCTGGCCATCGCCGACGATGCGGCCGGGCTGATCATCCTTGCGGTCTTCTACCCGTCGGGCGACTTGCAGCCCTTGTGGCTTCTCTTGTCGGGCGGGGCGGCGCTGGCGGTGTTCGTTCTGTGCAACTGGCTGCCGCGGCGGCTGGACCGGGGCCGGCAGATGCGGCCGGTCTCGAGCTGGGTGCGGCGTTATCTGAACGTCTGGCCCTATGCGCTGGCCGGGGCGGCAAGCTGGTTCGGCTTTCAGGAGGCGGGCCTGCACCCGGCGCTGGGGCTTCTGCCGGTGGTGCCCGCGATCCCGCATGCGGATCGCGCCTTCGGCATCTTCTCCGAGGCCGAGCAGTACCTGACCGACCTGCTGAACCATATCGAGCATAATCTGAAGGTGCCGGTCGAGATCGTGCTGTTCTTCTTCGGGCTCTGCAATGCCGGGGTCGAGTTCTCGTCGATCGGGGTGCCGACCTGGCTGGTCTTCCTCGGGTTGCTGATCGGCAAGCCGTTGGGGGTGCTGGTCTTCGGCTGGATCGCCGCGCGCGGGCTGCGGCTGGGCCTGCCGCAGGGGATGCGCACCGCCGATCTGCTGGTGGTCGGCTGCGTCGCCGCCATCGGCTTCACGGTGTCGCTGTTCATCGCGTCCGTCGCCTTCAACTCGGGCATCACGCTTGACGGCATCGATGTGCAGGAAGCCGCCAAGATGGGCGCCCTGTTCAGTTTCGCCGCCGCCCTGATGGCCATCGGCGCGGGCAAGCTGATGCGCGTGCAGAAGCGCGACTGACCGCTTCGGCAGCCGGGATCGGCCCCGGCTGCCGGACATAATCTGGCCCAAATCGTCCTTTACGCTCCGATCCGGAAACAATTCTGGACCGCCGTTCCCCCTGTGGGCGCGCGGACGATCGGGGCATGCTGGAGTTCATCGAGGTCAGCAAGAGCTTCTGGACGGGCAAGCAGCGCAAGGTGATCCTTGACCGCGTCTCGTTCCGCGTCGAGCTGGGCCATTCGCTGGGCGTGCTGGCTCCGAACGGCACCGGCAAGACCACGCTGATCAACATGATGGCGGGGATCGAGAAGCCCGACGAGGGGCGGATCAAGCGCGATTGCCGGATCTCGTTTCCGCTGGGCTTCATGGGCGGCGTCGTCAACCGCCACAGCGGCACCGAAAACGCCCGCTATATCGCCCGGCTTTACGGGCTCGACCCCGATTATGTCGAGGCGTTCTCGCGCTGGCTGTGCGGGATCGACGAATATTACGACATGCCGGTCGGCACCTACAGCCAGGGCATGCGGGCGCGGTTCACCTTCTCGCTGATGCTGGCGCTCGATTTCGACATCTACCTGATCGACGAGGGCATGCCCTCGACCACCGATGTCGAGTTCAACCGCCGTGCGGGGGCGATCCTGCGCGAGCGGCTGGAAACCACCACGGTCGTGATTGTCTCGCACCAACCCGAGACGCTTGAAAAGTTCTGCCGCTCGGCAGCGGTGCTCAGGGATGGCCAGCTGCATCTGTTCGATACCCTGGAAGAGGCAAGATCCCTCTATGACTACCAAAGCCAAGGCTAGGACGTTCAACACCCGGACCACCGAGGCCGTGCTGGCCGCGGCGGCGCGTGCCCGCGCAGCCCGGGACGGCCGGGCGGTGGCGGGATCGGCGCTGCAGCCCCCTGCCCCGGCCCCGGCCTCTGCCTCAGCCGATAAAACCCCGCTCCAGGAAATCGAGCAGATCCGCCGCGAAGGTCTGTCCGGCAGGGAATTGCGCATGGCCCGCCGCATCGCGCAAAAACAGGGCCTGTCGATCACATCGGACTTCGACGCCGTCCGGCAGCTTCGCAGCCGCGGGATCCACCAGTTCAGCCGCAACGCCGTGCTGAATTTCGGCGAGGGCCGGCCCATCGCGCCCGGGGCCAACGACCCTGCCGCTCCGGCGGGGGCGACACCCGGCCCCGCCAAGGCCTCCGGTTCGCAGGCCACCCCTGCCGCCCCTGCCGCCCCTGCCCCGGCACCGGGTCCTGCCGCGCTGACCTCGCCCGCCGCCGAACGCGCCAGCGCGGTCAGCGACATCCAGCGCGACATCGCCCACCGGCGCCGCCGGGCGCTGACCATGCTGATGGCCCGGCTGTCGGTTTTCGTGGTCCTGCCGACCGCACTGGCGGGCTATTACTTCTTCGCCGTGGCCACGCCGATGTACGCCACGCTGTCCGAATTCGTCATCCAGCAGGCCGACGCGCCCAGCGGCGGCGGCGGGCTGGGCAGCCTTTTCCAGGGCAGCAGCCTCGCGATGCAGCAGGATTCGATCGCGGTCCAGAGTTATCTGCAATCGCGCGATGCGATGCTGCGCCTCGACGAAGATCAGGAGTTCCGCGCGCATTTCAGCCAGCCCTCGATCGACCCGATCCAGCGCCTGCGCGGCAGCGGCGGGATCGAGGACGCCTACAAGGTCTACCGCCACGCCGTCGAGATCGGCTACGACCCGACCGAGGGCATCCTCAAGATGGAGGTTCTGGCCGCCGACCCCGAGGTTTCGGCCGCGTTCTCGAAGGCGCTGATTTCCTATGCCGAGGACCGGATCGACGGCCTGACCCAGCGCCTGCGCGAGGACCAGATGGCGGGCGCCCGGCAAAGCTACGATGCAGCCGAAGAGCGCGTGGCCGTGGCTCAGAACCGGGTGCTGGCACTGCAGGAAAAGCTGGGCGTGATCGACCCCGCCAGCGAAACCGCCGCGCTGATGGGCCAGATCAATACGTTTGAGATCGAACTCCGACACAAGCGGCTGGAACTGCAGCAGCTTCTGGACAATGCCACCCCCAATGCCGCGCGCGTCTCGGGCGTCGAGGGCGACATCCGCCGGCTGGATGCCATGGTGCGCGAACTGCGCGCGGTCATGACAGAGGGCAGTTCCAGCGGTGGCTCGCTGGCCAGGGTCTCGGCCGAGCTGCGGATCGCCGAAGCCGATCTGGGCAACCGCCAGCTGTTGCTGCAACAGGCGCTGGAACAGCTTGAAACCGCCCGGATCGAGGCCAACCGTCAGGTCCGCTACCTGTCGCTCGGGGTCAGCCCGGTCGCGCCGGACAAGGCGGCCTATCCGCGCGCCTTCGAAAATACCGCGCTTGCCCTTTTGATCTTCGGCGGCATTTACCTCATGATCTCGCTGACCCTGTCCATCTTACGCGAACAAGTATCAGCCTGACATGAAACATATCGAGATCGGCGGCCTGCCCGTCGGAAATGCCCGCCCGCTGACGGTGATCGCTGGCCCCTGCCAGCTTGAAAGCCTGGACCACGCCCTGATGATCGGCCGCGCCATGCAGGACGCCTGCGCGGCGGCCGGTGCGGGCTATATCTTCAAGGCCAGCTTCGACAAGGCCAACCGCACTTCGCTGTCGGGGCGCCGTGGCGTCGGCATCGACAAGGGGCTCGAGATCCTGGCCGAGCTGCGCCGCCAGCTGGGCGTGCCGGTTCTGACCGATGTCCATACCGCCGAGCAATGCGCGCCCGCGGCCGAATCGGTCGACGTGCTGCAGATCCCGGCCTTTCTCTGCCGCCAGACCGACCTGTTGCTGGCCGCGGGCGAAACCGGGGCCGCGGTCAACGTCAAGAAGGGCCAGTTCCTCGCGCCCTGGGACATGGCCAATGCGGTGGCCAAGATCGAATCGACCGGCAACCGGCGGATCCTGCTGACCGAGCGCGGCGTGTCCTTCGGCTACAACACGCTGGTCGCCGACATGCGCAGCCTGCCGATCATGGCGCGTCTGGGCTACCCGGTGGTGATGGACGCGACCCATTCGGTGCAGCAGCCGGGCGGTCAGGGCGGGTCGAGCGGCGGCCAGCGCGAATTCGCCCCGGTGATGGCGCGCGCGGCCGTGGCCGTGGGCGTTGCCGCGGTCTTCATCGAGACCCACGAGGCGCCCGACCGCGCGCCTTCGGACGGTCCCAACATGATTCCGCTGGCCGAGATGCCCGGCCTGATCGAAACGCTGATGGGCTTCGACCGACTGGCCAAGGCCCATCCTCTATCGGTCTGAGATCTGGGGGCCCGGGCGCATTTTTTCGCCAAATTGGGCTTGAAGCCCGTCCGGGCATCCCGTATCTACGCCTCCACCGTTGGGGCGTAGCCAAGTGGTAAGGCACCGGTTTTTGGTACCGCGCACCGTAGGTTCGAATCCTACCGCCCCAGCCAAATCTCATTTTGTCATGTTCGCCCAAGGTTGGCGCCTATCCGGTCCGACCTGGCATCTTGCTCGGGCAAGACTGGCATCTTCTGACGTTCCGAGCGCCTCCTCGTCCTGAATCCTTTCGAACTACCAGGCATTTGCGCCCGTGCGACCTCGTCCCTGGACTGAGGCCTGACGAACACGGGACGGCACAGGTATGGCCAGCTGGTATTCGGCCGGCCTGCACTTCGGCCACCACCGCATCATCGACTTCTGCAAGGGCCCCTTCGCCTCAACCGCGGAGATGAACGCGGCCTTGATCGCCAACTTCCAGGCCTGTGTCGCCCATGATGACGGCCTCTGGATCTTGGGAGATTTCGCCTTCGGCCGCGCTGATGATACGGCACAGTTCGAGAGCTGGTTTCACAGTCTCCCCGGCCGTAAGCACCTGATCATCGGCAACCACGACGATGAGGCCGTGATGGCGTTGTTGCGCAAATCCAGGGGATTCATCTCGTGAATCCAGCATGCTAGCCGGGCAGCACGAGCAGACCTCCGAAGCCGACCTGCAAGACGATCAACTGGCAAGCGTATAACCAGGCGCTGAGGCAGCGCGGCTCGCTGGCCGTCTGGTTCGATC
>NZ_QAYC01000013.1 GCF_003053725.1 Rhodovulum kholense | reverse complement strand
GAAGTCCAGATCCGGGCGGCGGTCCTCAACCGCTTCACGGCGCTCGGCATCCCGCTCACCGTGGCCATGGGATAAGTGTGTCCGGGGAAAGGGGAACTGCGGTCGTCAGCTGATTTGCGCAACAGCGCCATGTTGACGAACCAAAGCGGAGCCAGCCGTTGGTCCTATCGCGGAGCATCGCAGGCCATCCGGAAGATCCGGGAAGACATTGGGGCGCTGGAGTTCGACATCCATAGCTGGCGGTACAATGCCGCATGCGAACTGGTCGAGGCGGGGTGCAATGACGAGTTGGTTGCCGCTGTCACCGGCCAAAGCCCCAAGATGGTCGCGCATTACACCCAACAGATCCGACAGCGTGTGCGCGCAATAGAGGCACAAGGCCGCCGGAAGAAACCGGGATCTTGGTCCCGCTCCATCACGCAAAAGCGAACGGAACAAAAACAGAATATTTAGACGGCTGCTTAGACACTGTTTCAAGCGGCGGCGCGGGAGGGCGCTAAGTGCTTGAAAGTAAATGGAGGCGAGTAGGAGAATCGAACTCCTGTACACGGATTTGCAATCCGCCTGAACGATTTGAAAGAAAAGGGAAATTCGTTTCAGCAACGGCGGGACATAGCGGGAACGATGCGCGAATGTTGAAGGCCAGCCTCGCCAAAGCAGAATGTCACGATCCGCTTCTTATCGGGTGGATGGCCAAGATCGGGTCGCAGGCGTAGATTTCCATGCAGTGATTAAACACATCTGTTGACTTAAACAGATGTGTTGACTATGTTATATCCATGAACAGCAAAGAACTCGAAAAGCTCCTGCGCTCCAAAGGCTGCACCTCCGAAACCCACAAAGGGGGCAGCGGCCACAAGACTGTTCGATTGGGTGACAGGAAAAGCCAGATCCCGATGCACGGAGCCCGCAAGGAACTCGGTACGGGGCTGGTGAACAAGATACTCAAGGATCTCGGCCTCAAGTGAGGCCGGGATCTTCCGAAGGAGGCGATCCCCTGATGCTGGCCTATCCCGTAGACCTGACCCCTGACGACAACGGTACCTTTTTGGTGACCTGCCCGGATCTGCCAGAGGTGACCAGCTTCGGCGACACCGAAGCCGAAGCCCTGAGCATGGCCAAAGGAGCGATCTCCGAAGCTCTGGCATCGCGCCTGTCGGGCTTCGAGGACATCCCGCAGCCGAGCGAAGGCCCGCGCCTCGTGGCGGTTCCGCTGCAGCTCCAGATCAAGGTCCTGCTGTTCTGGGCCCTGTCAGATGCGGACAAGACCCGCGCCGATCTGGTCCGGGATCTCGGCTGGCATCGGCCCCAGGTTGACCGGCTGTTCGATCCGAACCACGCCACCCGGTTGGAGCAATACGATGCGGCGTTCGCTGCGTTGGGACGGGCTCCCGGGTTCGCGTTGGAGGCTGCAGCCTGAGGTCCGGATAGTGATGGCGCAACGACGCTGGGCCCGGTCCACTGCGCCGCTAGGGCATCATCTCCCGCCTCAGCGCGCACACCGTGCAGCTGGCCGCCGTCTGGTTGGCATCTGCCGATAGCAGACGTTCGACGCCCCGGCCTCTGCTGCCTGTGGATCACGAAAGCGGCCGTTCATCGCGGTTGCAGCACGCCCAGGAGCCGCCAAGGTCCGGAAAGCGGGACGAAGCTGACATTTAGCTGATCAGAGATCACTCGAGGCTGCAAAGGCAAGCCACGCCCAAACCGCAGACGCTAAAGCCACGAAGCGCAGCCAAGCGAAGACCGGCTTGCCCCGACGCTTCTGTCGAACATAAACCAGCCAAGCTGTTGCGCTGCATATGGTCGGGCAGAAAAGTAGCGCTAGAAACAAAGCTGCCCTTATCAAATTGGTTCGATAACCAGGAGGCGACCCATCTGTACCTGCGGGAGGCGTGAACAAATCAGCGAAGACAAGCATGACCAAAGCAACACTAGCCGCCAGCGCCAAGGTCACTGCGACGTCAAACATTGCCCCAATTTGTGTTATCAGAGCCCGAAAATTCGTCTCCTTCGCCTTCAGACTAGCTCAAAGCTTTTCAGGTAGCTATGGGCTCGGAGCGGACCTGCGGCGGCGCAGCGTGGCGCCTGAGCGCCAGGCGCCACCGACTCGGGCGCTCGCTGCCGATAGCGGCCGTTCGCGGCCATCGGGCAACACCGCCCATGCCACGGAAAGCTGACGTTCATCGCGGTTCTAGCGCGCCTTCGAGGCGTCAAGTCACAAGAGTTGACGTCAGTCGCACTTGGCCTGAACATCCGCAATGGATGGCGAGGCGTGACGGTGGTGCAGAGTTGCGCCGTTCCGTTGTTATTCAGTCCCAATGCGGTCGGAGTGGTGCTAGGATGCCGCAGGCGATACTCGCGTTCTGAGGAGTTTGCGCTTGGCGGCGCCATAACTGAGCATGTTAGGTTTGGCGGATCGCACAGTTTGAACAACGATCATGCAGGAGCCAGAGGTCACCGGTGACAGATTTTGAACAGGAGCCATTTTTCGATGCCCAACTTGCCGAGAATCCCGAGCCGAGGTGCCCGGTTCTTCTCTTACTGGACACATCAGTCTCTATGAGCGGCGCGCCTCTTTCTGAGTTGAATGAAGGTCTCTCGACATTTCGCCAAGCGCTTCTCGGCGACTCTCTTGCTGCAAAACGGGTTGAACTGGCGATGGTGACATTTGGTCCTGTGGAGATCCGGCACGAATTTGCCACCGTGGATCAATTCTATCCCGAAACTCTGCAGCCGACTGGTGCAACGCCATTGGGCGAAGCGATTGTCACGGGCTTGGACATGCTGCGGATCCGCAAGGACCATATTCGGGCAAATGGTCTAAAAATTTTTAGACCGTGGGTTTTCCTGATCACTGACGGCGCGCCGACCGACAGTTGGAATGAGGCCAAGCGCCGCGTCCATGACGGGGAAGAAGGCAAGGAGTTCATGTTCTATGCAGTCGGCGTGGAGGGTGCCGATATGGGCGTTCTTTCACAGATTGCCACACGGCAGCCGCTAAAGCTCAAGGGGCTTGCATTTAGGGAACTGTTCAAATGGCTTTCCAGTTCTCTTAGCGCCGTTTCGCAATCGAATCCCGGAGATAAGGTTGCGTTGGCGAACCCGACTACGCCGGACGGCTGGGCCGTGGCAGGGTAGTCGGAATGGCGTGGCGTTGGGCGGCCGCGTCCGAGATAGGTACTTCGCACATCAAATCAGGTGAAAGACTACAAGACGCCTTCACCGTTTCGACAATTGGCGATGAATGCGTGCTTGCCATTGTGTCGGATGGGGCCGGGAGCGCGAAGTTCGGATTTTCTGGTGCATGGCTTGCCTGTCGCGTACTCAAGGTTCGGTTCCGGGAATGGTTTTCCGAGAACAGGGCACTGCCGGAAGACGAAACGCTGAAAGACTGGATCGACGAAGTTCGAGACCAGATTTCAATGGCTGCGGTTCGGCGAGAAACATCGCCCCGACAGTTCGCCGCGACATTGGCAGCCCTTTTGATTGCGCCGAAGGAAATTCTCGCACTGCATATAGGAGATAGCGCGATTGTAGGGCGGTGCGGATCGGAATGGGATTCGATCTGCTGGCCCGAAAATGGAGAATATGCCTCGACCACATTCTTCATCACTGATGACCCCGAGCCCAATTTGAAAATTGTTCGACAGGAGCGGCAATACGATGCCTTTGCCCTTTTTTCGGATGGCGTTGGTGATTTGGCGCTTTCTGTCAAGGACAGGCGGGCACATCCTGGATTCTTCAACCCCATGATGCGCCCCGTAGATGGCGCTCTCGCCTCGGGTCGGCTCCCCGAGCTATCGCTGAAACTGCGGAGCTATCTTGCCGGGTCTTCTGTTTGCGAAAGGACCGATGATGATAAAACGCTAGTCCTGCTTTCAGGCGTATGACCATGCGGGAGATCGTTGTCGGCACATCGCGATTTCAACTCGGTGAGAAGATCGGTGGCGGTGGAGAGGGCGAAGTCTTTGTGGTCACTGGTCGCGCCGGGCAAGCGGTGAAAATTTACGGTGCGGCGATCCGTGCAGCGCGCGAAAGTAAGGTGCGGGCAATGGTGCACGGTGGCCTTGCAGCGAAGACCGATCTTGTCGCCTATCCGGGCGAGGTCGCCACCGACGTGAATGGACAGTTCCTTGGGTTCTTGATGCGCCTAGTATCAGGATATCGCCCCCTACATGAGCTTTACAGTCCGAAATCTCGGCAGCATCACTTTCCGAAGGCAGACTACCGCTTCGTTGTGCGGGCAGCGCTGAACGTGGCGCGCGCTGTCGGCAAGGTGCATCAGACCGGATGTGTCATTGGCGATCTGAACCATTCCGGAGTGCTGGTCGCCCAGGATGCGACCGTGGCGCTTATCGACGCGGACAGCTTTCAGTTCAACTTGAACGGCAAAACCTATCCCTGCCTCGTCGGGGTGGAGGATTTTACGCCCCCTGAGCTTCACGGCATCAACCTTGGCACCGTGACGCGGACGCTTCAGCACGACAACTTCGGTCTTGCGGTTGCGATCTTTCACCTTCTCTTCATGGGAAGGCACCCCTACGCAGGAGTCTACAAAGGGCCCGACTTGTCGATGGGCGCATCCATAGCCCAAAATAGGTTCGCGTTCTCCGTGCTCCGCCGATCAGAAACGCAGACGAGTCCGCCACCGGGGGCTCTGACCCTTGATCTTTTCCCGAGTTCCGTTAGTTCGGCCTTCGAGCGCGCATTTGGGCTGAATACCTCGTCGCGTCCTAATGCGGCGGAGTGGGTGGACGTACTAACAAAGCTTGAAGGCGCCTTGAGCCGCTGCGGCAAAGTCAAGTCTCATTTTTATCCAGTCAATGCCAAGGGGTGCGCCTGGTGTAGTCGGGCGGCGAGAAGCGGCTTTGACATGTTCCCGGACCTGTCTTCCGTCTCCCCGAACATTCTTA
This sequence comes from Rhodovulum kholense, assembly GCF_003053725.1. GTDB lineage: Bacteria > Pseudomonadota > Alphaproteobacteria > Rhodobacterales > Rhodobacteraceae > Rhodovulum > Rhodovulum kholense. The sequence continues at coordinate 113,958 of NZ_QAYC01000013.1, read as the reverse complement.
CCGATGTGAGCGGCACGGAGGAGGCTATACGCGAGATCCTAGCGTTCCGCTTCCCGACAGCATCGGAAGTTCTGTCGCTTTCCGTTTCTGTTCCGCCCGGCCCAAGCGCAGCGTTGCGAAAGGCAAAGAACGCGAAGCGTGGTCAAGCCCTCAAGGCTCTTCTGATGATCGCGGGTGCAGCTGCCGGACTAACCTTTGCAACTCCGGTTTGGTTCCTTTGGTTCGGTCTTGCAGGATGGGGCGTTACCATACTCCACGACCGCAAGGTTTCAAAAGGGGCATTTCTTAGTCGGTTCGAAGCAGCCGATGGCAGGGTGCAGGACGAACTTGACGCCTTCATGCGCCGGGGGAACCTGACAGAGGTTATTCAGGTCCGCGCCGATTTAGATGGAGAGATTGAAGCATATAAGAGAATCGACGAGGATCTCGCTCTAGAATTGCGTAACCTTAAATCCACCCGTGAGGCGCGACAACGTTCGGCATTCCTCGATCAGTTTCAGGTTCGGCGCGCCAGTATCCCGGGCATAGGCCCGGCCAAGACTGCGACTTTGATCTCTTTCGGCATTGAGACCGCTGCCGATGTAAATTGGTCCGCTGTTCGCGCTGTGCCGGGCTTCGGAGATGTCATGACCCAAAAGCTGGTGAACTGGCGGAAAACCCACGATGCAATGTTCCGCTATAATCCAGCGCCGAACGCACAGGACATAACGGACGAGCGTGTGCTTCGGTCGAAATATGCAGGTATGAAGGCGAAGCTCGAAGCCTCCATCCGGAGTGGCTTGACTACACTTCGGACCGCCAAACCGCGATTAGATGCGCTAGCCTCTTGCGTTCGGGGAGAATCAGCGCTGATTCAGGCTCTTGAAGAACGGACGCGGGTTGAACAGGATTTGCGGTTGCTTGGGGTTCGAGTGCCTTCATCGACGGTCAGACTCAGGGCTGCCGTCAGATCCCGCTCAGTGCCGCCGCCTGCTTTCCGGTCAACAATTGCTTCACAGGTTCCCGCGTTCGGCGCAGTCGGCGGATCTCCAAACTGTCCGACCTGTGGTGCTCCAATGCATCGAAGGTCCGGACGATACGGCCAGTTCTGGGGGTGCTCGCGCTATCCCAGCTGTCGCGGGACAAGAAACACCTAACGGGAGTTGCCGATCCGCGCCTTGAGGGGCTCGCGCGGTTTTTTGAGTGCCGAAGAGGCTCGTTCTCACCGAAATTCCTTCGCGCTATCTATCAGGAATACTGCGAAGAGCTTGAATGCAGCTTGGGTCGTGTTCGAAGATCTCCACAGGCCCAAAGCGACGTAAGCCCGTGCGGTCTGCGAAATAGGCGGCGTGTCGGATTGCACACAACGATAACAGTCGTCGGTACAGAGCGCAGCGAACGTCCGCTCCCCGCCCCCACCGGACTCGTCCCTTCCGGCCTCAAGCGGCCATGGGCGCTCGCTGCCTAGAGCGGTCGTTGAACCCCGCGCGCTTCTGCCCCGCAGTGTCACGAAAGCGGCCGCTCATCACGGCTGCAGAGCGCCCTGGAGCCGCCAAGGTCCGGAGAGATCCGACGAAGCGGACGGTTAACCGTCTTGCGGACCGAGAATCTCCGACAGCGCCACCAAGAGAGTTTCGTCCTGATAATGCCCGGCGGCGAAGGACAGGCCGACCGGACAGCCTTCGGCCGTTAGCAGAGGCGCCGAGATCTCGGGCTTACGCGGCTCCACCGGCGCCACGGTCCCTCAAACCCAAAACCGACGTTTCCACTCGTAGAGGCTGGTGCGGTCCATGCCGCGCTGGCGACAGGCCTCGGCCACGTTGCCGAGTTCCCTAGCCAGTTCCAGCACGCTCATGCGGCTCTGCGCGACCTTCGTCTTCGCGTCACGAGCCCTGGGTCTCGTCGCTTTCGGTGTTCCATCCATGGCGGGGTCCTCATTGCCCAAAATGGCATGGAAATTAGGTTAAGTGGACAAATGGCGCTCTCTGCTTCATTGATGTGATCTCGATCCGAAACTGGCTCCGTCACTTGTTGACAGAGCCTAACTACTGCTTTGCTGGCCTTTGCTCTTGCTCACATCCCTTTCACCCCAAAATGCCATTGGTTCGTAGTCTGGATAGGGGTAAAATCCAAGATTTATCCTGATGTTGCTTTTGCGCTTCTTAATGTGGTTCTCAACAAGTCGCCTTATTGAAATGGGCTCCCCGCTGCAGATATTGAAAGCACCATCGTGGTAATCCTCAAAGAGATAAAACAATTGCTGCGCAACCTCTTCAACGGTGAGGTAATCGCGGAGTTGCTCGCCGCCACTCATGTTGAAATCTTCTTCTTTACTATCAATTGCTTTGTTTAGTTGCGATATTATAGAGTTAGTTCTTCGCCCCACTTGGTCGTAAATGTAAAAAATGCGCGCCCACTTAAGTATAAAGTCGTGCTGTTGTTGCAAAAACCGCAATTGTTTGTGTAAGGAATCTTTTGCATAGGCGTATTGGGTGTTTGGATGGGTTGGAGCGGAGGATTTTATCTTCCCGCACTGCATTCCGTATTCGGCGCATGTACCAGAAACAAGGACATGCCGGGCGCCTCTTTCGATGAGCGCCTTTAGGAAGTTGTAATTTGAGGGTAAATTACTTCCTATGTGGAACTCCGATTTGTAATTTGGGAGCCCTTGCCACGCAAGATGTATAATCCCAGTCTCAGAATTGACATCCAGTCCATCTGATGTCTGATTTATGTCCATTTGAACAAAGTTAACATCCTTGAACCATTTCAAGTTTCTTGCATTTTCCAGATCTCGCGTGACGGCTTGAACTTCATAGCCATTGCTTAGCATAATTGGGACTAAGTTCTGACCAATCGCACCAGATGCACCAGTTATGATTACTTTCTTTGGGGTGGGGGCTTTGGACATCGTCTTCCTGCCTTACGTAAGCTTTTATTTGGGCGTCTCAGTTGTAACTTTTATATCTCGATTGATCATGGGCCCGTTTCCTGTGAGGCTTTAGTTTCACGCGATTCCAGAAACTGATACGCGTCGAAAGGCTCGCAAGCCAAAAGCTGGTTTGTGACCTCTTTCAATGCCATGGTTTGGCCCAGGCGATTGGCGATACTCATTATCGCGATCCTTGCGGGATCTCGTTGATATTCTCACTTCCGGGAGGTTTTCTAGATAGATGATTTCGAAGTCTCTCGCCATTAGTCGGCGTTGATCTGATTGCATTTATGCGCTCTCTCAGCTGACGTGAATTAAATTCGATAATTGCCGTTTTAGCCTTAATTTTCCCGTGCGAATATTCAGCAAATTTGGCATTGGTTATTTTTCCGCCATCGCTTCTGGTCTCTAATGTGCTGCGGCATTCCTCGCCGGGCGCGGCCCGACATTACATCAATTCTATAGTCAACCATCAACTCTGCGCATTCCGAGTTGCATTGTCTCGCATCGAGTTTCGCATATTTATAATGCGCAAGTAACCCCCCCCTTGCGCTCAACACTAAGCTCGCAGCTTGCGCGGTTGCTGCGTCGGACGGACGATTAGGGGCAGGACTTGGGTAACGTGGCCGCCTCAGTCAAGCTGTTTTGCGCACGCGCAGGCGCCCGCGGAAACGGTTTTATCCTCTTGTTCTCGGTAACCGTTCTTTCCGGCCCCTCCGTCTGAGATCACCCCGGGTACATGCTTCGGTCCGTGGTCGGCGCGATGGCCGCCAACATGATGCTGGTTCGATGCAATTCCGATGTGGCCATCTCATTGGCGTGCTCGACGGCGTCGGCATCAGTCCGGACCACGGCATCACCGGAACCACGTCCTTGGTGGGAACCTCGACAGGCAGCAGATTGACGGGATCGAGGGCAAAGCGGGCGCGTTTCTCGGCCGACCAGCTGGCGGCGCCGTGGCCCCACGCATAGCGCAACGGCACGATGTGATCGATGTCGAGATCCCCGGCCTCGGCCACCACCTGGCCGGTATAGGGCGCGATCCAGCGGCCGTGACGCACCGAACAGCCCGAAGGCGCCAACGTCACCGGCACGGTGGAGAGATCCGCCAGCAGCTCGGCGCGGGTATCGAGGCAATCGCCATCTGAATCGGCCCAGCCCGTGCCAAAGGCCGCGCGGGTATAGGGCGCGGCCGGGCTCGCCAGCTCCGGGGCCTGCGCAACCGGGGCGCAGGCCAGGAGCGTCAGGCTCAGGATCAGCAGGGGCAGAAAACGGCGCATGGGGACGGACCTTTGACCGTGCGTCCCCAAGATCCGGTTAAACGCCGACCGGGCCGGGGGACCTCATACCAGCCCCGTCATGACCTCGCGGTTGGCGATGATCAACTCCCGCGCAGCGGTCGCGCCCCTCTTCGAGACCGAGTAATTCAGCCGCACCTCTTCGATCCGGAAGGCCCCGAAGAGCGCGCGGATCTCGGGCCGGTCGTTGATCGACAGCACGAAGGCGCCCTCGATCCTGCGCAGGCGCTCGGCCAGCTCGGCGAACTGGTCGCGGTCGAAGAGCCCCTTGCCGTAATCGTCCTCGCCGCCCCAATAGGGCGGATCGAGATAGAACAGGGTCTGCGGCCCGTCATAACGCGCCAGCACCTCCTGCCAGGGCAGGTTCTCGAAGATCACGCCATCGAGCCGATCATGGGCGGCATCGAGCAGCGGGCCGATCTTGGCCAGGCTGAACCGGGCGCTCTGGTCGGGCGCCACGCCGAAGACCCCGCCGAGCTGGCCGCCGAAGGCGAGCCGCTGCAGATAGAGGAACCGTGCCGCGCGTTCCAGGTCGGTCAGCGTGGCGGGATCGCAGGCGCGGAGCCGCTCGAATTCCCTGCGCGAGGTGATCTGGAAGCGCATGACCTCCATCAGCTGCGGATAATGGCGCTGCAACACGCGGAATAAATTGGTGATCTCGCCGTTCAGATCGTTCGCCACCTCGAGTCGCGGGCGCCAGCTGCGGCGCAGGAAGACCCCGCCCATGCCGAGGAAGGGCTCGACATAGGTCCGGTGCGGGATCGCCTCGATCTTTTCGATGATCCGCCGGTGCAGGGCCTTCTTGCCGCCGAGCCAGGGGGCGACGGGGGTGGCAGGGACGGTTTTTCGCATTTCGTTCATGTCAGGAACCTGTTCTAGGTCCGCCCGCTCTCGCGAGAGTCGGGCGGCAGATTCCCTCTGGGGTGTCGGCGCAGCACATGTTGACGCTTGGCTGCGTGGTGAGGCGGTGTTGACGCACCGCCTTGCCCCCGCCCGAAGGCGGGGGAAGCTCTCAGGCCCGGCGGCGCGTGACCGCCTGGCCGATCCGGCGCCCGATCTCGCCTGGCGAGGGGGCGATCCATCCGATCAGGGCGATCAGGACGATCCAGGCGGGGATTTCGTTGACGATCACCGTTTCCACCCGGTCGGCACGGAGGCGGTTTTCGGATTGTTCCTGTCGGATGTCGCGGGCGCGCGGCCGCACGATGCTGGGGGCATTCTCGACCTTCACCCCTTGCACGTTCTCGGCCCCCGCCTGGACATTGGCGGCGAGGTTGGGGCCAAGGGGCACCGGCAGGCCGCCGCAGCCTGCCAGCAGGAGCGCCGCGAGGATCAGTCGAGGCCGGAGCGGCATAGCGCGCGTTCCGCGGTGCGGCGGTTGACGAGGCCGGGCACGGTCTTCCCGCCCGCCTTGACCCACAACATGAGGGCATCGCAGGCGCCGGGCAGATCGCCCGCCAGCGCCCGGCGGGACATGCTCGACCGGCAGAAGGCGGCGGAGCCGATATTGTAGGCGGCCGAGACGAAGGCGGCCCGGGTCTCGACGGGCAGCGCGGCGGGCAGACAGGGGCGGATCTCGGCCTCGAACTCAGCGGTGCGGGCCGCGAGGCGGCTGCGGCAGGCCTCAGGCGTCGCGGTCTGGCCCGGACCGACGCCCAGGGTCTCGCCGTAGCAGATCGTCCAGACGCCGACGATATCCTTGTAGGACGCGGTGCGGAGGCCCTCCCAGGGGGCGATCAGCGCGACGGCGGCGGCAATCACCGCAGCGGCGGCCCCGCCCTTCGCGGCGGTTCGACGGCGGATCATCGGTCTGCCCCCTCTAGGCCGGTCTGGGCGATCAGGCGCGCGGCGAAAGCGGTCGCGGTGACGAGGGCCGAGATCCCGGCGAAGAGCCCGCGCGGCAGGCCCAGAAGATCGGGCGAGGCGAGCGACAGGCCCGCCTCGATGCCGGAAAGCAGGCCCGCGATCAGGATGAGACGGATCGACCAGGCGCGCCGGATCAGCACGCGCCAGTTGGGCACGAGTTTCATTTGCGATTTCCTGCGGTTGGGAACGGCCCCGGTCTCAGGGCCAGACGATCAGCGCGAGCCAGATGGCGGCGGTGAGGGTGAGGTAGAGGGGCAGGCTCATTTGCCGCCCCGCCAGAGGCGCAGCATTTCCGCCAGATGGGCCGGGTCGCGCTTCAGCCAGAGGAGGGCCGCGGCGGCGGTTTCCAGCGCCAGCGGGCCGAGGACGGTCACGCCGACGATGGTCAGGCGCTCGGGCGTGCCCAGCCAGAGCGCGATCTCGGGGCCCGCGACATAGCCGATGGCGCCCGAGGCCAGCACGATGCCCATGCGGGCGATCACCGCCATGCCATCGGTCCTGAGCCAGACCAGCACCAGCGCGCCGAGGATCGCCAGCAGGGTGCGGATCGCGTGGTCGGTTGCCTCGATCATGGCTCAGTCCGCGATATATTCGCGGCGGCGGTAGAGAGACGCCCGCCCGCCGCCGAAGGTGCCGTAATTGCTGCCGCCAGAGATCAGGACCAGCCGGACCCGCGATGTCCGGCGCGCGGCGCCCCCGAGCGCGATGGTCGCGCTGAGCCCCACCGACCCGGTCTGGTCGTAGATGTAATCGGTGCTGACAATGCCGATGGGCCGCGGGCGCAGCGGGTCGGGGATCCGGATCCGGCCGCCAAGCGGAACCCGGGCCTGGACAGCCGAGGTCAGGTCGAAGCCATTGGTCCAGACGCCGGGCTCGGGCACCCAGAACTGGCCGCGCAGGACGCCGGGGTTGATCGGCAGGAGGCCGTCGAGCCGGATCATGTAGTCATAGCCCGGCTCGAAGGTCGGGGCCTCCAGATATTGCGACGTGCCCTCGGTCGCAAAATCGTAGAAGACCCCGGTCGCGCTGTCGCCCGTTGCGACCATGTCGTAGGGGTGCCAGCCTGCGGGCGGAGAGAAGGCCGCGACGGCCGCCTTCAGCAGCGTGCCCGACAGCGCCCCGAAGGCGGTGCCGGTCGCGTCGGTGGCCTGGGCCTCGCTCAGCCGGGTCACGCCCGCGGGCACGAAGGCACCGGAGGCGAAGCTGCCGATCTCGACCCAGCCGCTGTTCGCGTCATTACGCATCCTGAGCGCCTTCGCGGCGGTATCGACCCAGAGCATGCCGGGCCAGGTCTCGGGGGGCGGGGTCGGCCCGGCATTGGTCGAGGCGGCGGCGGCCAGGGCGCCCTGGAAGAAGGCGAAGGCCTGGGCCTTGGTCTGGGTGACGTTCGGGATATAGGTGGCCTGGGTCATGGGTCCTCGGGGTCTTTTGGGGGGGATTGGGGGCTGGAATCGGCCTCAGGTCGCGCGGAAGGCCGCGACGGACAGGCGGGTGACGCGGAGCGCATAGGCTTCGCTTTCGACGGACAGCGCCGCGCGGATCTGGAAGAGGCGCCCGTCGAACTCGGCCGCGTCGAAGCTCTGCCAGGGGCCCCAGATCGCGGTCGCGTCGTCACGGACCCGGACCTGGGTGTCGAGATCGCCATAGGCATCGGCCCCGCCCTGCCAGAAGAGCCCGTCGGGCGGGGTCCAGAAGGCGCCCGTTTCGGGGCCGAAGATCCGGTCCTGCCGTTCCTCGATCAGGATCCCGACATCGCTGACCAGCCGCACCGGCCCGGCCGTGCCGAGGTTGATGAGCGCCGAGAAGACATAAAGCGCCTCGGTCGCGCCCTCGTCGGTCGACAGAACCCCGCCCGCGGCCGAGCAACCGGCCATGGTCCCGGCAAAGCCCGGGGCCTCGTCGAGCCGGGCGACCTCTGTCATCGGCACCAGCGAGGCGGCGCGCAGCGCGACCGCGCTGACCGGGCCGGGATTGCCCCTGGCGTCATAGGGCCGCGCGAGATAGCTGCCGGTCTTGAGCGGCAGCGAGGCGTCCGTCGCCCCGCCCGGCACCGCCTTGCCGATCACCACCGAGCTTTGCCAGGTCGCGCCGGTCAGCTCGGCCGAATGGCGGAACTCGATCCAGCCGCCCTGGCGCACGTCGAGCGAGGGGTGCCGGTCCCAGCGCAGCATCGCGACCGCACCCCCGGCCGACTGCCCGGCCAGGTTGGTGATGGCAACGGGCGGGGCGTTCTCGCCCTGCACCGCGGCCGCGCCCGCATAGACCCAGTCCGACCACATGCCGCGCGTGTTGCGCCCGCGCGCGCCGAACTCGTAGGTGCCGGGCGCCATGTCGTCGATCAGGTCCTCGGCAACGTCCGTGAGGCCGCGCACCGTCGCCTCGGTCTCGGTGATCGGCCGCCAGGAGAACTGCCAGGCGTCGATGAACGGGTTGTCGCTGCTGGCCGCCAGCCGGACCCGGGTCTTGACCCCGCCGCCGCCCCGGGTCTCGTAAAGCTCCTCGGTCATGGTCGGCGCCGAGACCCGGGGCCTGGCGGTCGGCGACGGAAGCGTGGGAATGCCGCCCGCGGGCTTCGGGGTCTCTTCCGAGGTCCGCCAGTCGAAGATGGCCGGGCCGGTTTCCAGGCAGGTCAGCCGCACCTGGACGCCTTCGGGGCCGACCGTGACCGCGCGGGCCGTGACCTCGAAGGCCTTGTCGGTCCAGCCCCGGCGGGGGATCGTGACACGTATAGTGTCGCCGAGCCGGACGCCCCAGGCCGCCAGCGAACAGGGCAGCACAACCTGTTTCTGCCGCCGCCCCTTCAGCAGCGCCAGCTTCATCAGCCGCTGGCCGCGGGCAAAACCGGTCTCGCCCGGCAGTTCGCCCATATCCATCACCAGCGTCTCGCCATTGTCGGCGGCGCGGTAGGTCTCGCTGTCGAGCACCGGCAGATCTGTGACGACATGTTCGTGCGCGGGATCGGCGAACTGCGCCTTGACGGTGTTGAACTGGTCCTCGAAGGGGCGCCGCGCCGTGACCCTGATCCCGCCCGTCAGCATGTCCTCGGTCACGGTGAAGGCCGGGTCTTCCCAGGCGGCCCCACCCACGGCGAGCTTGCCGCGGTCGTAGGACCACCAGCCGCCCCAGGCGCTGGAGAGATCGTCGAGGTTCTCGGCCGCGGTGGCGGCGGTGTCGAGCACGCCGTTGAAGGCGTAGCGGTCCTCGGTCCCGCCCGAGGCCAGCGGCACCTGCTCTTCGCTGATATTCGCCAGCGCGATCAGCGCCTCGTCGTCGAGATCCTCCTCGGTCCAGCCGGGCCCGCCCCGAAGCTGCGGGGTCAGCATGTAATCGCGCAGGCACAGCGCCGGGTTCGTCGAATAGCGCCGCCCCTTGAACCACAGAGCGACCGCGCCCGCCGCGATGTCGATCTGGACATAAATCGTGCCGCTGCGCCCGGCGAGTTCCGCAACCGGCAGGGTGGCCCGGGCCAGTTCCTCGCCCGCGACCTCGCCCGATCCGGCGCGAAAGACGAGATCGCCGCCGGTCACCCCCAGATAGGCGCCATAGCCCGAGCCGCCCTGTTCCCAGATCACGCCTTCGGGGGCGGCCGGGAAGGCGACATCGAAGGCCGCGAACAGATCCGCGTCGAGCGCCATCCTTGTGTAATCGAGCGTGTCGCCGTCCTGCGCGGTCAGATCCGGGCTGAGCCCGGCCTCGGGGGTGAGCCCGCCGGGATAGCGGCGCCCGAAGAAAAACCGCGCGGCGATGGGGCCGCCGGTCCAGGCGGCGTCGGATTCGCCCTGCGGATAGCTCGCCCCCGAGGTCCGGCCGATGGCCCCGCCGTCATAGCCAGCCCAGAGCGAAGTCGGGCGGACGGCCCTGGCCGAGGCGAGCGGGGTCGAGGTCCACTCGCGCGGGTCGTAAACGCGCTTGCCGCGGGCCCGGACGCGGATCTGCGGCGCGCCGGTCGGGAAGAGGTCGCGGTCGTAATTGGCCGAGAAGTAGACCCAGGCGATGCCGCGGCCGCGGTGATCGGCCGTCCACTCCGAGGCCGCAGCAACGTATTCCGCGTCCGCGACCTGATCGTCGGACCCATTGTAGACCTTGAGATAGAAGCGCCCTTTGTAGTCGCTGTCGATCTGGCCCCAATAGTAGGGGTTTCCCGTGCCTGCGGCTGCGTCTGCGGTGTATTGCGCCTCGGTCCAGACCTTCGTCTCGCCCAGCCAGACCTCGACCGCGCCGTCGATCTCGTGACAGGCAAGCGGCATGGCGCTGTGGTAACGGAAATGCGGCTTCCCGCCGTATGTCGTGGTCGAGCGCGCGATGATGGACCCGCCAAGGGTGCGCTCGCCGTAAAGGATCAGCCCGGTGGTGACCGGCTGGATCTTGTTCAGCGTGATCTCGTCGCGGGTGCTGACCTTGGGCTTTTTCTGCATCGCCATCTGGATGCCGGTCAGCGCGAAGGCCAGGGCGGCCTGACCCATGATCGCGGTCGCGGTCAGGCCCGCCATCCAGCCGCCGGCCGCCGCACCAAGCGCCGCCACGACGGGGGGCATGGCCTGCGCGGGTCCGGCCAGCGCGATCAGCGCGGTCGTGCAGAAGATCAGTCGACGCACCACGCGGCCTCCGCTGTCAGGACCGGACGGCGCACCAGCCCGGCGGCACCCAGGTGCAGGGCATGGCGCCCGGTCACCACGCCCATGGCGCCGGGCATCGCCCCTTCGGCCGCCGTCATCACCCAATCGCCCCGCCGGGCCCGGGCGACGGGCACGCGCGGCAGATGCGCGTCGACCAGATCCTCGAGGGATCGGTGGCCCAGCCCGACGAGCACCTTGGCGGCCGTGTATTCCGACCCGTAGGCTGGCAGATCCGGGATCGGATCGGCGCCCGTCATGGCGCGCGCGACGGCCCGGCAGAACCCGAGGCAATCGGCCGAACCCCATTCGAAGGCCCGGCCGTCCCAGTCCCGGATCTCGGCCGAGAGCCGCCGTTCCCAGCCCTCGCGGCGCATCATCGTCCCCCCGTTCATCTCCCCCATGTGTCCTCCCGGTTCTGGATGGCCTGGACGAGGTCGAAGAAACGGTCGCCGGGAAAGCGGCGCTGCTGATCCTCGGGCAGGTAATAGAAGGGGTACTTGCGCCCCAGCTCCATGCTGCGCGGCTCCATGCCCAGCGTCGTCGTCGCGGCGTCCGGGCTGTCGTCGCTTTCCATGGTGTCGGCGATGCCCTCCCAGAGCACGTCCGCCGTCTCGATCTGGCCCTCGCCGTCGAAGAGCCCGAGCAGGACCGTCACCCGGCGGCGCTGGAACTCTTCCAGCTCGGCCCGCGCGATCACCTCCGGGTCGAGCCCGGACAGCGTGATCGACAGGCCGGGAATGTCATCCTCGCTGGTCGCGCCCGCCTCGCCGATGGACAGCGCCTGCCCGGCCCCGACATAGGTCACACCGTCCCAGGTGACGCTGCCGTAGCCTGTGAACATGGCAACATCGCCGCTGTCGAACCGGCAGCGGACCAGCAGGCCGAGGGTCCGATCTCCGCCGACCTCCATCACAGGGCCTCGATCAACGAAAGCGTGCGGCTGCGGATGCGATCCTGGCTGCAGTCGAACGAGACCTCGGCCGAGGCCCGGCGCCACGTTCCGTAGGGCTCTTGCATCTCGACTGACATGCCAGACGAGACCGGCGCGCGGAGCCGCGGCCAGAGGCTCAGCGTCTGTGCCTGGGCGAGGTCCGGCGTCCCGGCCTCGATTACAAGATGCAGATGCCCGGCGATGGTAAGATAGTCGCCGGGACCGGCCGCGCTGCCGGACGGCACCGTGATCGCCAGCGTGCGTGCCCGCGCATTGGCCGACGCCGCGACGGTCGGGTTGGCGGACATGACGCCATAGGGCCCCTCATAGTCCGGCGGGGCCATCTCGAAGGTCCCGAAGGTGCCGCGCAGGCTGGCAAGCCAGGCTTCGATCCTGGCATTGCCGCGCATGTCGACATGGGTCAGCGTCAGATCGGCTGCCCACATCTCGCCCATGAAGTCATAGGCGGTCTGCGCGAGGCTGTAGGGGCTCTGCACCAGGGCGCCGCTGGTCTTCTGCCTGAGCGTGAAGGCGGCGATCAGGAGGGGGTCCGGGGGATGGGCCATCAGGCTTTCCCCCGGGCCCGGGCCACGCGCTGGCGCCGCGCGAAGACGGCATTGGCCTGGCGTTCGTTCTGCGCGCTGACCGCGGCGGCGATCTCGGCGGCGCTGGCATTGCTGCCCTGCACGCTCACATAGGTATCGCCCATGCGCACCGCGCCGAGCGGGCCGCTGTCGCGGGTATGGTCGATCACGCTTTCATTGGGGTGCAGCATCGCGAGGAACCCGCCCCGGCCGTCGAGCCCGCCCGCGCGCGGGCCGACCGGCGTGCGCCCGCCGCCTTCAAACGACCCGACCCCCATGCCCTGGGCGATCAGCCCGGCAATGGGCTTGGTCGTGCCGGTCCCGCCGCCACCGGTGAAGAGACCCGACAGGAGTCCGTCGAACATCGAGCCGAGCGCGTCCGAGAGCGGTGACATGGCGCGGTCGAGCAGATCGTCGAGCATCCGGTCGGCCAGCGCCGAGATCGCATCGCTCGCATCGCCCGACCCCTTGATCATGTCCTTGAAGAAGGTGTTGAAGCTGCCGCTTGCGCGCTCTCCCGCCGATTCCAGCCCCGCCACCTTCCGCGTCACGGTATCGACACCCGCCCCGCCGCCTTTGCTGTCGGTCCCGGACAGGGCCGCGTTCAGATCGTCGAGCGCGGTCTTGAGGCCCTGCGAGCTGGTGCCGGAATTGTCCATCTCGGCCCGCGCCTCCGCGAGCTTCGCGCGCAGCGCCTCCACCGTGGCGAGCGGCGCCGTGAGGCGGCCAAGCGCCTTGTCGATACTTTCTGCGTAATGCTGGGCGTTCGCTTCCGCCTTGGCCGATTCCGTTCCCAGATCCTGCGCCGCGTCGCCGGTCTCGCGAATGGCCTCCGCGACTTTGCGGAATTGCGGGCCGAAGCCGGGGATCATGCCCCCGATGGCCGCCATGTTGGACACGACACCACCCCATCGGGACTGGATGTCCTCCATCGCCGAGTAGAAATCGGCGCGAATGGACCAGCCCATCTGGCGCACGGCATAGACCACCAGATCGGTGCCATCGGCGATCCGCTCCCAGACCTCGATGGCGATAGCCTTGAGGGCATCGAAGGCCGCGCCGACGCCGCCTGTGGCATCGACCAGACCGCCGAACCGGTAGATCAGCTCGCCCACGCCCACGACCAGCGCCCCGATGCCGGTCCGCATCAGCGCGGCGCGGGTCAACAGCAGCTTGGCATTGAGGGCCACGACCGAGGCGGCGGCCATCGCCATGCCGGACACGAACCGTCCGGCCAGGAAGGTCGCGAAAGTCCCGGCATAGGACAGCGCCCGGCCGATGGAGGCCGAGACGGCCTGAAACGCGGCCTGCATCCCGGTGCCGAGGCCATCGAGCAGACCGCGCAGCGGAGTGCCCGTGCGCAGCAGATCGGTGAAGCCCGTGACCAGCGACGTGATCGCCGGGGCCATGCTGGCCGCAACCTGGTTGCCGACCCCGCGCATCACCACGCCCAGCGTCGACATCGCATCATTGGCCGCCTCGATATTGTCGGCCTGCACCTCCGACAGCGCGACCTTGAACTCGTCGACATCGCGCGCGGCCTGGCGGATGGTCTTCGGGTCGATCCGGCTCATCGCGATGGAGCCTTCCTCGCCGAAGATCTGTCCGGCCACGGCCGCACGTTCGGCCTCGGGCACGAAGTCCTGCATCGCCTGGTTGACGCGGGCGATCCGTTCGTCGAGCGGCAGCTTCAGCAGATCGCCCGCGGTGAGGCGCAGCCGGGTCAGGGCATCGACCGCCGGGCCGCCGCCCGCCGCCGCCTGCGACAGGCGCCGCGTCATGTCCTTCGTGGCCTGTTCGATCCCCGACATCGACACGCCAGCCAGATCGCCCGCCCGGGTCAGGACCTGCACCGAGCGGGTGGTGGTGTCGAGCGACTGCGCGAGCTTCGATTGCGCATCGACCACCTGGAAGCTCGATCTCGCGGCGGCGGCAACGGCCGCGCCGACCGCCGCGGGGGCCGCTGCCGCAGCAATGCGGCCCGCGAACTTGCCAATATCCAGCCGGGCTTTCGCCAGGCCGGATTGCAGCTCGCGGCTGTCCAGCCCGAGCCGGACCCGGAGACGTCCCACATCAATCATCTTTTCCGATCCCCTGCAGGGTTGCGTGCCAGATCCGCGCCATTGTCAGCATTTCCTGGGGAGACTGACGCCGACGTGCGGTCGGCCGGCCGACGAACTTCTCGAAATTCGGCAGCTTGCTTGCGCGCATCAGCGCGGCCAGGTGCCAGACCAGCCAGCGCTGCTGGCTGGCCTCGCGGGTCGCGGCGCGCGCGGCGCCGCGCATCCGCACTGCATATTCGCGCTCTGTCAGGCGCCAGAACCCGTCCGGGTCGAACCCGGCCGCCGTGTAGTCTTCGAGCAGATCCGCCCAGGCTACGCGGCGCCCGTCTCCGGGGGGCGCGGGTCGCGCGCCTCCGAAGCCGGGGCCGCATCCACCATCCGGCTGGCGGCAATGACGCGGGAGAGCAGATCGGGCAGGCGCGCGAGCCCGATCTCGGTGATGAAATCGCCCGCATCGGCCTCGGTCGCGCCGGGGCGCGAGGCCCGCATGAGCTCCAGCACCACCCGGCGCAGGTCGCGGGCGCGCACGCGGCGCTGACCCTTGGCGCTGTCGAGGCGCGCCAGCACGCTGTCGATATCCTCGTCGTAATGTTCCTCAAGCGCACAGATCGCGTTGAAATCCAGCACCAGGGCTATGTCCTCGCCCCGGAACTGCGCCCCGACCTCGCCCCGTTCGCGGTTTGCCATGGTCAGTCCCCCGCGCCAGAGATCGCCGTCGACCCGGCCACCTTGATCGTCACCGTGCCGGTCATCTTGTCGCCGAGCTGCGAGGACGGTTCGAAGCCCTTGATATAGCCGGTGAATGTCCAGGTGATGCCGTTGGGCCAGGTGATCCGCATCTGGCGGCGGGCGCCCGACACCTTGAGCGCCTGGATGGTGATGTCAGTCGGCCCGCCGGGGATCCAGTTGAGCGAGAGCGTCATCTCGCCGGGCTCGATCATTCCGGCGATGTATTCGCGGGTCTTGTTCGGGCTCTTCTGATGGGTGACGTCGATATCGTCGGCCTGCTGGTTCGGCGGCGTGACCTCGTTGACCTCGGCAAGCTCTTCGAACGTGCCGGGATCTTCGCCGTCATGGATCGCGAATCCGATATCATAGGCCATCAAGGCCTGGCTCTCGGGCATGGTCTGTCTCCTGGAACTGTGGGGATTGTCAGAGCGACGGGTCGGAGCGCGGCACCTCGACGCGAACCGACCAGGACAGGCGGCGGGCGCCGAAGATGGCGCTGCCGCGTTCGATATGGATCTCGGCATCAACGGGCCGGATCTCCATCACCAGCCCGCCGAGATTGGCGCTGGCCGCGATGGTGCGCTCGACAGCGAGTTGCATGTCGTCGAGCTGGTCTTCGGCGTCGGCGCCCCGGGCCTCGAGGATCAGGTCCATGGTGATGGTCCGCGCCGAGCGGGTCATGGTCGCCGGGCGGATCTCTTCGCGCCGGAGATACATGTAGATGCCGGGCAGGGCGTCGTCCTTCACCCAGCCCCCGGACGGGGGCGAGCGCAAGATCGTGACCGGCAGACGCCGCGCGGGCGTGTCGACGGCGATGTCCGCCGCCTCCAGCAGGTCGGCAATGGCGTGGCGGATGGCCTTGCTGGCAAACATCACGCCTCCTCCAGCTGGATCGTGACAATGCCGCCCGGATCGGGATTGCCGCCATCCATGGGCGCGAGCGCCACGAAGGCGCGCCCGTCGGCCAGGATCACGCGGCCCCCGGGGCAGAGCCCGGCCACGCGGTCGCGGGCGGCCTGCAGGGTCGGGACCGCGTTCAGCACCTCGACCCCGGCCTCGGTCAGGACCGCGCTGTCCGCGTCCCGGAAGAGCGCCCGGATCTGGCGCGGCGCCTCTCCGGGCGGGGCGACCGTGACGGGCGCGCCAAGCGCGCCGGTCAGCAGCGCGCCCATGCCGTCGAACACGCTGGCCATGGCGCTACCGGATCGTGCCGTCGAGAAGGACGGTCCCGGTCTCGGATGGGTTGGCGGCCGCCGCCGCGGCGGCGCCGATCAGCGTGTTGCCCGAGGCCACGGTGGTGCATTGCGCACCGTCCCAATAGACCTTGGCGCCCGGGGTCCAGGCCTGCGCCGCCGTCTTCGGCAGCGTGAAGAGGCCGCGGCGGACAAGAACCACCGGCGCGCCGCTGGCCGCATCGGCCTGGGCCACGCCGAAGATCGTGCCGACCAGCACGCCCGCACCGGAGACAAGATCGGCCGGGGCGGGAAGCGTGACGGCCTCGCCGTGGGAAAGAAAGTTCTTCATGGGGATCACCTCTGGGATCTGCCGCAAGGCGGCGGGAAGGGTCTGGCGGGCGGGACGATCCGCCCGCGCCGGGAAGGGGCGGTTACTGTCCGGCGTTCCGGTAGGCGCCGCGGTGTTCGGTGGCCGCCACGCCGAAGATGTGGCGGGCGTTCATGGTGACCTTGTCGGGGTTCATGCCCTCCAGGGTCTGGACCGTCGGGGACTCGTAGCCGTCGAGCCAGGCCACGCTCACGGGCGGCAGGTCGGAACTGATCAGATACCAGGCGGTATCCGAGCCCCCGGCCGCCGCCCCGAGGTTCGGGACCACGGCGGGCGTCAGCGTGCCCTTGTAGGGGTTGGTCTCGGCGTCCTTCACCGGGGTCGTGGCGGTCGTGAACTGTAGCGCGACGGTCTCCAGCGCAGGCGGCACGATCAGCCGGTCGGCCACCACCTGCAGGAAGTCCTCGGCATCCTTCGAGCCGAATGCGGTCTGTTCCCACATCGCCTTGCGCCCCGCGCCGATGGTCTCGACCGAGATCGGCCCCGCCGCCGCGGCGAGGTTCTTGTGGTCGGCATGGAAGAGTGCCTTGCCATCCGACTTGGTCTTCGCGTTGGTGCGGATCAGCCCCCAGACCATCGAGCTTTCCATGACCCGCGCGGCCATCGCGAACTCGCGCGGGATCCGCAGGAAAGCGCCCATGTCGTCGTTGATCACCGCCTCGAAGGACAGGGTGATGGTGCGGCCGCGGCGCTCGACCTTCAGCCCCTCGGCCTGGTCCTCGAGCCGCGCCTCCTGATATTCGCCATTCTCCTGGACGTTCTTGAGCTGGAAGTCGCCGCCGAAACGCACCGCGTGGATCTCGCGGAAGTCCGAGGCGGTCAGCGGCGGGCCGGTGACGATGTCCCAGCCCGCGCCGCGCCGGTCATATTCCGCGATCAGCGAGCGGTTCATCACCTCGGTGGTGATATAGGCAAAATCGCTGATCCCGTGGGCCCCGCCCATCATGCGGGTCGAGCGGAAGCCCTGGGCGACGGCGCGGGTGCGGTCGTAATGGGTGCCGGGTCCGGCCAGGTGCATCGCGAGCCCGCTCAGGCGCATGCCCCGGAACTGCTGGCCCGGGCCCGAATAGTCGCGCATCATCGCGGCGACCAGCCCTTCGATCTGGGTGTCGGTCTCGTCGCGGGTGATCCGCGCCGCCCCGGCGCCCCCGGCCGGGATCGGGGGTTCGGCCGCCGCCATCACCGCCATCAGGCGATTGCCAGCCGAGGCCAGCGACACACCCTCGTCGATCACCGCATCGATCTGGGCCTGGCTCAGCTGGCCCGCGCGCATGAAAGGTTCGGCCATGGTGCGGATGCCGCGCGCGCGGTCGCGTTCGGCCAGCACCGCGCGCGCGGCAATGGCCTCGGCATCGGCCTGCATCGTGGTCGGCGGCGTCTGCGTTTGCGCGGGGGGCTGGGCGGGGGCCGGGGATGCGGTCGGTTCGGCCGCGGGGTTGGGCGTGGTCATGGTCTGGATCTCCTCGGTTGCGGCCGGATCGGCCTGGGATAGAGCGGGGGTCGGGGCGGGATGGCCCTCGGCCGCAAAGCTGCGGGCGCACATCTGCAGGCGCGACAGCGCCCCGCGATGGGCGGACATGACGGCAGCAAGTTCGGGGGCGATCTCGGGCGCGGCGCCGCTGACGGCATCGGCAAAGCCTGCCGCGACGGCGTCCTCCGGCCCGAAATACGTCTCTTCGTCCATCATCCGCATGACGTCCTCGACCGCGCGGCCGGAGCGGGCGGCGTAGACCGAGGCATAGACGCGGGCGAGCTTGTCGAGCTCGTCGGCTTCCTTGCGAAGCTCGCTGGCGGTTCCGCAGAGGCAGCGGCTCGGGTTGTGGATCATCAGGAACGATCCGGCCGTCATCTCGATCCGGTCGGCCGACATGATCATCAGCGAGGCGGCCGAGGCCGCGACGCCACCGACGATCACCGTCACCTGCCCGGGATGGGCCTCGATGGCGGCGCGGATCGCCTCGCCCTCATAGGGGCTGCCACCGGCCGAGTTGACCCGGATCGCGACCGCGCCGTCGAACCGGGACAGGGCCTCGCGGACCATCCGGGCGGAAAAGCACCCGCCATCCATGTAGCTGCAGAACTCGTGCGGCAGAACATCCCCCTCCAGGATGATCTCGCCGTTCAGGATCAGGTCAGACCCCTCCATTGGCAGTGTCCTCTTCGTCTGTGGTGTCGGATGCGTCGGGAATGGCGGGCGCCTTCGGCCCGTTTGCAGGAGGCGGCGCAGGGCTGGGCGCCGGGTCGCGCGCGGCGTCCTCGGCGCGTTCGCGGGCGATCACGTCGGGGTCGAGCCCCATCTCGCGCTGCTTGCGCTGGCGGCTGTTGAGACCGGCCTCGATCTCCTTCACCGCCGCCTCGATCTCCTTGCCGGGGTCAATCATCGGGCGCCGGGGCGCGGTCCATTCCAGCGCGCGCGGCACCGGCGGCAGGCCATATGACGCGCGGGCCATCTGCCAGGCCTCCAGCGTCCAGCGCCCGACGCCCTGGCAGAACTGGCCGATCATGATCTGCTGCTGCCAGACCTGGATGAAGCGATCCATCTCGATCCGGCCCATGCGCCCCGAGCTGAAGTTCACCCCGGTCAGATCGCCGAAGGATTCGTAGGTCAGCCCGAGCCCGGTCGCGATGCTGCGCACGCCCTCGCGCATGAAATCCGCATAGCCGTCGACGGCGGGCGGTTCGGAAGGCGTGACCTTCTGGCCCTCCTTCAGCCCGATCACCGCGCCGGGTTCGAGCCGCTCGATCTCTGTACCCGCATAGACCTCGCCATCGGCCGAGGCCTCGACGAAGAAGGCCAGCAGCGAGGCGATCCGCTGCTTGAGGATCTGCGATTCCTGATAGTCCGACAGCTCGCCCACCGTCATCATCACCGGCGCAAGCCAGGGCACGCCGCGCATCTGCCCGGGCCGTTCGGTGCGGCGGATATGCAGGATCTGCCGGGCCAGCACCCGGGTACTCTGGAACCGCCCCGAGGTGATCCTGTGGGTCGCGCCGGGATGCTGGTCGAAGAGGTGATAGGCCTCGACCCGGCCGGTCGGCCCGTATTCGATACCCTCGATCACCTCGTTCCTGCCGTGGCTGGTGATCGAGAGATCGAGGTGGTCGGCCTCCATCACCTGGATCTGGAAGGGCAGGACCAGGTCGGGGTCGAGGTCCAGGTTGCGCGCCCGGCGGCGCACCAGCACCTCGCCGTCCGAGAAGACCGCGTTCATCACCTGCCATTGCAGGCCCGGTAGCGCGTGGATGCCGTAGGCATCGATGGCGGGGGTCAGCAGATGGGCCCGCAGGAGGTCCATCGCCGCCGTGCCGTCCGCGTCGCCCTCCATCCGGACCGAGGGCATGATCCCGGTGCCGACCACGTTGCCGGTGACCACGGCCTGGCCGCGCGCCGCGAGGGACCGGTTGCGGATCATGTCCCGGCTCAGCTGGCGCAGCTGGGCCCGGTTGGCGCCTGCCGCATCCGCCGCCGTCGCCGGGGCCTTCCAGCCATAGGTGCGCCGCCCCTTCGAGGCCGCGTCATAGTTCATCAGGACCTGCGCCCGGGCCTTGGCCTGGATGCGGGCCAGCCCCGCCTGCGGTGCCAGCGACAGGATCGCCCGGTCGAGCCAGCGCATCAGAGGCCTCGCAGGGTGCGGGGATAGCTGACGCTGATCCCGCCCGCGCCATGCCCGGCCAGATCCGCCTCGATGATCCGGATCCGCTTCAGGAGCGCGGTGGCGCTGTCATATTGCACTTCTTCGCCATTGAACCGGACACGGGTGACGCCCCGCGCGAAGGCTGCCTTCAGCGCGTCGAGCTCTTCTTGCGTGTGAGCCATGCTTACCTCTTGAGGAAGTTGATCCGGCGCGGGGC
Organism: Rhodovulum kholense; assembly: GCF_003053725.1. Taxonomy (GTDB): domain Bacteria; phylum Pseudomonadota; class Alphaproteobacteria; order Rhodobacterales; family Rhodobacteraceae; genus Rhodovulum; species Rhodovulum kholense. The sequence goes on along the minus strand of NZ_QAYC01000013.1, from coordinate 93,545 downwards.
CGTCTGTCTGGGGCGCGGCACGGGCACCTCGGGAGGTGCCTCGGGAGACGGGGCCGCGCCCGGCGTCGGGTCGGTCCCGTCCGCCAGGGCTTGTGCCTTTGCCTGGGCCATCGGCACCGCATTGGGGTTTTCCAGGCCGCCGACCGCCCAATCGGGCAGCGCGCCCGGGGCGAGGCGCAGCAGCCCCTTGTGTTCGGCCAGCGCGCGGGCCTGCACCGACAGGTCCAGCGTCTCGTTGCGCACTTGCCCGGGCTTCTTCTCCCAGCCCTTGGCGAGCCGTTCCTCGGCCACCAGCTCGGCGATCTGTTCCCCGGTCATCCAGTTGCCCGCGAAGAGCGCGCCGGTGCCGGTCTCGACCCGGCCCAGCATGGCGAAAACCGTGTCCTTCAGCCGGTCGGTGGCCATGTTCAGAAGCTTGATGTTCCGCCCCTTGCCGCCGCCCGACTTGCGCTCGGGGCTCGCGTACCAGATCCGGCTGCCATGCTGGAAACCGCCATGGCCGCGGGTGATGAACCAGCGCCCGGCCTCGCCGGTCTTGCGCCGGGCGCGCCAGAAGGCCTCGGCATTGTCCGACACGCCCGGCCGCCCCTGATAGTCGATGGCCAGCGCCAGCGCGCGCAGTCCGTACTCCGCGCCCTCGACCGGCCAGACCCGGCGGCCGAGCGGCAGCAGCACCGACCAGTCGCCCGGAAGCTTCGCCGGGTCGAGCACCCGTTCGGCCCCGTCGGGAGGCGCGGAGAGCTCGAAGCGGTCGACGATCTGCGCGGTGCCGGTCTCGCTCCAAGCGGTTGCCTGCACCGCGAAATACGTGCCCTGCACATCGACCGACACGGTGATGAAGCGGGTCCAGGACGGCGCCACGCCGCGGGGCGTGTCCTGGGCATGGGCGCGCAGGAAATCGGCCCCGATCTCGTCTTCGGCGCCCGCCTTCCGCGGGCAATAGGGCAGCCCGATCTCGGTATAGAAGGTCGTGGCCAGGTCGGTCTCGTCGCCCAGCAGATCCGCCTGGCGCCGCGCGGTCTCGTATTGCATCACGAGGTTGCGCCAGCTGGCGAAGGTCGCCGCCGCCCCGTTCAGCGCATAGCTCGCGATGTCGGTCTTCTTCATCCCGGCATCGCCAAGCGCCAGCAGCTGGCCCTCGGGGCCCTCATGACGCCAGCCGCCGCGATCCTTCAGGATGGCCCGGTTCAGTTCCATCTTGTGGCGGTGCGCGATCAGCGTGCCGCAATGGGGGCATTCCATCTCGGCCCCGGCCCCGGCCGCGCCGGGCTCGAGGCTGTCGTCATAGCGCAGCCGGTCGAAGCGGGGCTCGAACTCCTCGCCGCAATCGGGGCATTCCCAATAGAGCCGCGCGCGCGTCCCGTCATTGTAGAGCCGGGCGATCCCGCCCTTGACCGGCGGCAGGAGATGGGGCGCGGCCGGATCGGGTTGCCAGCTCGGGTCGGTGACCGGGAAGGCGGGCGAGGATTCCGCCAGGACGCACCCCCGCGAGAGGTAGCTCTTGATCCGCTGCACCGCCATCCTGACCGGCGAGCCCTCGGGGTTGTCCTTGCCGCCCAGCACCAGCGGCATGTGATCGAGATCGGTCAGCAGCACGGTCTTGTAGGTGCCGCCCGACAGAACCTGCGGCGTCGGATAGCCGATCAGCAGGCGCATGCCGCGGAACCGTTTGCGGCTGAACGTGTCATCGTCGCGGCCCCGGCCGAGGCGTCCATAGACCTCGGGGCTGTTGTAGATCAGCTGGTTAAGCTTCTCCTCGACCCATTTGTCCCGCTCGGGCCGGGACATGTGAACGATCAGGGTGGGGTTCTGATCGCAGGTCACCGCGTGCAGCGACACGGTCTGCAGCATCATCGTCTTACCGCTTTGCGAGGGCCCCATGAAGGCCACCACCTTGAAGAGCCGCGACTGCGTCACGTCCGAGGGTTCGACCATGTAGGGCGTCACCGTGCGGTCGAAGCCCTGCCAGGCGCCCTGAACCTGGACGTTGATGTAGCGTTCGGCGGCCTCGGTCACCGTCAGGCGGCTTGGCGGGTCGAGCATCGGCAGCGCGTCGGCCAGGATCTCCTCGGGCGTGGTCAGCGGCGGCAGCGGCGCGAAGCGGCGCACCGTGCCCATCCGGCTGTCGGGGATCACCACCATCAGAGGCCCAGATCGTTCTGCTGGGCACCGCGCAGCGGAACGGTCTCTGCCGCCCCGCGTCCAATCGCGATTTCCAGATTGCTCCGCGCCCGCACCAGGGCGCCGTCGCAGCGGGTTTCCAGCTTGGCGGTCTCTTCGGGATCGAGCGAGAACTCCATCTCGCAATAGTCGACCAGGGTCGTGACCGTGCGCCGGAACTCGACCAGCATGTCCTCGAAAAGGTCGCGCACGCGCGCGGTGCGGGTCAGCTCGCCGCGCTGTTCGGCCGCCCGCTGATACTTGTAATCCGCCTCCGCCTCTTCGGCGATCTGCCGGGCCGTCAGCCCGGCCGCGGCATTGGCGTCGTCCTCGTCGAGGTTGCGGAACGCCATGGCAAGCTGGGCCGCCGCGGTGTCGGCCGCCGACTTCGCCGCCCGCGCCTCGGCATCGCGATGCATCCGCCAGGCATAGCAATCGGCCGGCGAAAAGGCGTATTCCCGCCCGTTCCCGCCTTCCTCCAGCACCGGCAGGCCCTGCGCGATCCACTTGGTGATCGTGTTGTCGCTGACATTGAGCGCGCGGGCGATCTGCGCGCGGTTCATCGGGGCGTCTTCCACCCCCTCGGGCAGGGGGTAGCGGCGCCGCAGATCTGCCGTGTCGACCTCTGGCATGACAACAACAACCCTCATCTGCAGTCCGAACGCGCCGGACGCATGCGAAAGGACCGGGGTGCGAATTACCCCCGTGCGATCCCCCTCCGGGAAGGACCCGCGCTCATCTGGCCGTGGACAGGGCCTTCTTCAGCGCGGCGCGCATCCGGCCCGGCAGCTCGCGCACCGCGACCGCCCGGCCATGGCCCTGCATGTCGAAGCGCGGGGCATAGCGGGGCGAGGCGTCGGTGAAGGACAGGAACTTGGAGATCCGGCTGCCCTGCCGTTTCCACACCCCGGGCGAGAGCTGCCCGGGCTTCGGCACGAAATACTGCGCCGCCCCCCGGCTGCGCTTGCGCGAGCGGTCGGTGCTGTTCTGGGCGCGGTCCTGCTGCGCCCCGATATTGGACAGCGCCCGCTGGATCTGACCGGCGGGCAGGTTGCCGAAGGCGTTGAGCTTCGCGCCCCGCGCCGGGACCACCGCCTCGATATGCTGTTCGGTGGCGACGTTGCCGATGATCAGCCGCTCGATCCCGGTCTTCGGGCGCGGCCCGCCCTGTTCCTCGACTTCCAGATAGTGCCGCCCGCGCGGCGCGTCCTTCCTCTCGACCGTCGCCTCAAGGCTCCGCTTGGTCGCGCGCCGCAGGAAGAACGCATTGAGCGTCCAGCGCGTCGGCCGGTCGAAGACCCGCTGCATCAGCGTCTTGTTCTCGTCCAGCACCGCCTCACCGGTGGCGTTCAGCGCCAGCATGGCGGCATAGGGCAGTTGCTTGCGCTCGACATCCCGGAGCGTGGCCGCCAGTTTGCGAAGGTCGGTCGGGACGATCCCGGTCGAACGGTTCATGCCGCCCCTCCCGGCCTGCGCCGCTCAGGCTGCCGTCTGCCGCCAGGCACATGCGGCTTTACGATGATCCGCCATGGGCCGCAGCGGCCACAGGCGCACTCCTCGCGCCATTGGCGGCTGAAAATATGGCGCCTCACCAGAACCATCGGGCCGCCGCATTCGCATGTGCTGGAAGTCATGCGTGAGTCCTGTCACTTGTTTCTATGGTGCAGGTCCGCGATGGCGGCCAAAAGATCGCGCTGCTGCGCGACACTCAAGGGCGGCGTGACGACTATGGTCGCGCGCAGGTCGCCCGCGAAACCGCCGCAGCCGCAGCCACCATTGGCCCATTCATGGTCCATTTCGGCGACGCGCTTGCGATGGGCGCGCGACATGGCCAGCCAAGAACAGACGATCAGCAAAGATATCCCACAGATGGCCGAGAAGATGGCGGCACCAATCATCGGTCGGTTCCATTTTCGATGTGTCAAGCGCGGGCAGGGCACGGCGCGTCGCCGAAAAGCGGCAGGCAATCTTCGCGGGCTGATCGAAGGAAGGATGTTTCAGCAAATGAAAAGCGCCCGGGCATCGTGCCTAGGCGCCATAGCTTCGCCGTTGCGCTCGCCGGGGGCCTATTGGCTGGCGGCGAGGCCATCTCCCACGCTTATCGACCCCTCCGGGCTACTCACGAGGATTAACCAACGCAGATAACACATGGTCCCGCCTCACGCAACCGCCTGCTTGACCAGCGCTTCCACCGGCGCGCTGGCCTCGCGCCCGCCCAAGAGCGGCAGCACGAAATGCGCGATCCCGCGATCCAGTCTCGCCACATCCACCGTCCAACCGGCGAGCGGGCCGGTCGCGATCTCCGCACGGTCGCCGGGACGGATGATCCTCTCCTGGCGGGCGCGCTCGCGAATTTCGGCGATGCGGGCGGGCACGCGCCGCATGCGCGCTAGCGCGGCCTCGGGAACCTCCAGCGGCTCGCCGTCCTGGCAGACCACGCCGCGGATGCGGCCCAGAGACCCGTCGCGGATGACGTGCCAGAGCGGCGCGCGGTCGACGGCGAGGAACACATAGCCCGGCGCGAGGCGGCGAAGATAGGACAGCTTGCGTCGCGGCCCGCGCACCCGGCGCCAGGCCTCCTCGGTCGGCAACCAGCATTCGACAGCGCCCGACCGGGTGAGCCAGGCCGACACGGCGAACTCCTGCTGGGGCGCGGTCACGAGGATATACCATGCCACCGTGCCGAGCGGGGCCGCCACGATCTGCCCGCCATTGTGCGGGACCGTCTGCCCGATCCGATAGTGCCTCATCTCTGTCGCCTCCTGCATTTTGTGTTCCGCGCCGAACATGGCGCAATATCCTGTTTCTTGGATTTCGAGGGCAGGGCCCGAAGGGCCTGACACCGCCCCATCAGGGCCCGAGACTACGGCGGCTCCTTCGCTGCCTTCCGTCTCATAACCCTCTGACTTCGATAGCCTATTTTCTTCTCTCAGGGCTTGAAGGGCCCGAGGGGCTTGAAAATCAAAGGTACGCGCAAGAATGGATTCTCTCATGTCGCTGCCCTCTATCTCGCGCGCACGCGCGAACCCCGCATTTTCCGGCCCCTCAGGCCCTTCAAGCCCCGATTTGCCGCGTAAGCCGTTGATAAGGCGCCATCCCCCGCACCCCTCATGGCGCCCAAACTCGGACCCTCCGCGCTGGTTTCCGGCCCTTCGGGCCCTGATTTGCGCGGGGCGCGCGGGGCCTGCCGACCCGAAGGCATGGACAAGGGGGTGCGGGGGTCAGCCATCGGCGCCGCCTCCGGCCAGTTCCCCGCCGCAGGCGGCATAGCCCGCCATGTCGATCCAGCTGTCGGCATGGCCCGGATTGGTCCAGGCGCGTGCCGTCTTCAGGTCGATCAGCAGGATCGCCACCTGATCGGGCGTGATCTCCACCCCCAGCCGCGCCGACCAGAGCCGTGCGATGGCGCCGAACGTGTCCGTGAGGCGGCCGTGGGTCGCGGCCCGATCCACGACGACGGCCTGGCGAGCGGCTTGCAGGAGGGCGGACCGGTCCATCAGAACGGCTCGTCGACGGGGGCGCCTGCGCCATTCGAGAGGCGTTCGGCCATCCGCGCCCTGAACTCGTCGGTGAGGCGAATGCCGCGATAGCCCGTTGCCCCGCGCTTGCCGGGGATGAAGCTCTTGCCGGTCTGGGGATGGCGCCAGCGGCTGGCCTTCTGCTTGAGCCGGTTCGAGACCGTCCGCCCGCCCCATCGGGTCTCGCCGCGATCCTCCAGCCAGAAGTTGAAGGCCTCGATCAGGTCGCGGGAATGGATGAAATCATCCTCGGCGCCGGTGACGATGGCGCAGTCGGTGAGGAAGGCGCCCACCGGGTCGCTTTCCTCGCGGTATTCGGCCGTGGCCTCCAGCACCCGGTCGGGCGGGCGGAGGCCGCCTTCGAGGAAATCGGTCAGCCCGCCGATCAGCCAGTTCAGGATGCCCGGCGCCTCCTCCCAGAGCTTGTTGGCCAGGTCCGGGTCGCGGCGGTCCTCGGGGATCTGCACGTCGAACGGCACCAGCAGCACCCGGCGCCAGATCCCGTCGTCGGTGCCGCGGATCTCGGGCTTGTGGTTGCCGCTCATGGTCAGCTTGAAATACGGCGAGAATTCCAGGAAATCGCTGTGCAGCGCCCGGATCATCAGGGGCTCGCCGCCGGTCAGTTCCTTGATCAGGCCTTCCTGCAGGCGCTGGCCCTCGTCGGGTTCCGAGGTGCGCACGAAGCGCGCGCCCATCAGCGGGATCAGGTCGGGCGTGGCATCGCCCCCGCCGCGCCGGTTGGTGCCGGTCAGCGACTCGATCCGGGCGGTGGCGGCATAGGGGCCCAGCACCCGGGCGATGGTGTCGACCAGCACCGATTTGCCGTTGGCGCCGCCGCCATAGAAGAAGGCGAGCCGCTGCATCTTGATCCCGGTCATCGAGAGGCCCATCCAGCGCTGGACGAACTCGCGCACGGTGGCGTCGGGCAGGATCTCCTCGAGGAAGGCGTCCCAGCGGGGGGCTTTCGCGGCGCGGTCATAGGCGACCGGCATGATCTTCGACAGCAGGTCCTCGCGCAGGTGGTCGGACTGGACGCGCATCTCGGCCACGGGCGACATGCCCTCGGCCCCGATGGCCGAGAAACGGAGCGTGCCCGAGAGGGTGTTGATGGTCAGCGGATCGGCGTCGAGATCCTCATAGGCGCGGGCGAGCGCGGGCTGGGCCTGGTCGATCATGTTGCCGATGGGGCCGCTGTTCCCGGCGTTCTTGGCATGGGTCAGGCGGCGGCCGATCAGCGATTTGCGGTCCTTCAGGATCGCCTCGATGGATTTCAGTCGGGCGCGGATGGTGCCGAGTTCGTCGTCGTGATCCTCGGCGCGCTCGGCCTCGGGGAGGTTCTCCAGGGCATTCGCGCGCTCGCGCAGGCGGCGCTCCTCGGCGATCACCTTCTTTTCGGCCTTGGTCGGTTCCAGGAACTCGACCTCCTGCTCGATCAGCGCCCAGATCCGCTGGGCCTTGCGCCGCACGGCCAGCTCGTCGGGGTCCTTTTCCCAATGGGTGCCGGTCCAGACGAACCAGCCGACCCGGGGCACGAAGGTCAGATCCTCGCCGAAATGGATGCAGAAGCGCTGGCCGTTGCCATAGTCGTTCAGCGGCTGTTCGGCCGCAGCCCGGACCGGCCCGAGAGGATCGTCGGGAGTGCCACCCTCAGGGGGGTGCGGGGGTTCCGCGCCGCCCCGGTCCTCGGTCTCGGGGGCCTCGGGGGCGTCCGGCTCGGGCATGTCGCCCATGTCGACATCGTCGGCCGCGGCGAAGGCGCCGCGGACCCGGTCGAGCGGATCGTCTGTCATGTGTCGTCCCCCATCAGCACGTCGTTCAGATCGCGGCCCTCGCCCGCATGGACGATGGAGATCCGCTGGACGGACGGCACCCGGGCGCGCGCCCGGCGCAGCCCCGAAAGGAGCTGCGCGCGGGTGCTGCGCGGGTCGGAATCGCCGTCCTGGATGAAGACCAGATGCTCGACGCCCGCGGGCGGCAGCCAGGCCTGAAGATCGTCGAGATCGGGCATGCCGGCATAGCGCATGCCCTTGCCGCGGGTGATCCGGCGGCCCGCCATGTTGCCAAGCGAGATCCCGGCCCAATAGGCGGCCCCCGGCAGCCCGCCCGCGACCAGCGCGGTCAGCGTGGTCTCGATCCCTTCGCCGACCACCATCGCCCGGGTACCTTGCGAGCGCGCCAGCCGGATCGCGCCGCCCTTGACCGAGCCCAGCGTCTTCTTGGCGGCGAGGGTCTCGCCGTCATGGGTGATCACCGCCTTGCCCTTGGGCTGGCCGAGATCGAGCCAGGTGCGGTGAATGCCGCTGCCCCGGCCGCCCGGCGCCTGCACCAGGGCGACCATGGCCGGGCCGCGATGGATCTCGCGCCAGCTGCCCCGGTTGCCCGCGGCGGGCACCATGTAGGGCAGATCGGGGTGGAACCGCAGACAGTCGGGCAGCGCGGGCAACAGCGCCTTGGTGATGCCGCGCCGGGCGAGATAGTCGCGCACCGGGCTGTCCTCGGCCGGGCGGCAGGCCTGCCAGATGGCGCGGGCCTGGGCGATGGCGTTCCGGCGGGCGGCCTCGGCCTGCTTGCTCCGCTCGCGGGCGTCTTTCTCTCGGGCGGCCTTGCGCCGGGCCAGCTCGGCCGGGTCGATCTCGACCTCGCGCGCGCCCATCAGCCAGTCGAGCGCGGCGCGGAAATCGCAGCCCTTGACCAGCTCGACCAGCGCGATGGCATCGCCGCCGCCGCAATGGCGGCAGTTATAGACGTTGCGGGCGGTGTTGATCCCGAAGCGGTCGCGGCCGCCGCAAACGGGGCAGGGGCCGACGCGCTCGATAGCCTGCGGCGGCTTCAACCCGGCGATGCCGAGCCGCTCGGCCACTTCGCCGATGGGCAGCGCGCGCGCCTCGGCCAGTCGGGGGTCTTCGCGCGGGGTCATTCCGCTAGCCTCGGCCGGTCTCGTGGCGCCAGCGCTCATGGGCATGCGCCGCGCGGGTCTCGAAGAAGCGGGCCACGGCCATGCGCAGTCGCCAATGGCTGTCGGAAAAGGCCGAGCCATCCTCGGTCCGGCGGGCGCGGTCCATCGCCTCGATCTCGAAGGCGAGGCCGTAGGTCGGGCCGTTGAGGTCGATATGCGGGATCACGTCGAGCGCCATCGCCATCCGCCGCGCGGTCACATCGCTGTCCATCACCGGCGGCACGGCCAGCGCCGCGGCGGCGGCGATCAGCACCTGATCGGCCCGGGTCAGAGGTGCCTCAGCCATCGAGATCGGCCCGTTCCTGCCAGGCATGGCGCACCGGCACGTCGGCGCAGCGCCCGTGGATCACCGCCAGCAAGGTTTCCCCTGCTTCGGTCGGGTTCCGGTCGTGGGCGTCGAGAAACCGACTGACCGCCGCGCGCAAATCTGCGTCGGGGGTCTTGAGGGCGGCCCGCGCAAGGGTCAGCTGGGCGCGCAGGCCAAGCGCCCCCTGCCGTGCCGACATCGCCGCCGCCGTGATGGCCAGCCCCATCTGCACGAATTCGGATCTGGGCGCGGTCATGTCGTGCCCCCGGCCAAGAGCAAGTCACCGGAAAATCGCGCGCGCAGCGCGGAGACGTAGTCGTTGCGACCTTCAATGAGAATCGCCCTTCGGCCAAGACGGGCGGCGACGGCCCCCGTTGTGCCCGATCCTGCAAATGGATCGAGCACGACCCCGCCAGGCGGGCACGCATTCAGGATGAGAGGCTCGACGATGGCCTCGGGCTTCTGCGTCGGGTGGATCGTGCGGCCATGCTGAGACCGCGCATAGATCACGCTGCGCATGATCCTCGGGCCGCCGTCCTCACTGGTGTATGTCGCACCTTCGATGATACCCATGTGGGCCGGACGGCCCTTCTTTCGCGTGACCGTCCGGCGCTCGGCATCCATCGTGACGACCTTGCCCTTCCAGACAGAGCCCCACTCGCCTCGGTAAAACTGCGCCGCCTGCTCATGCACGCGCCGGAAACGGTCTGAGTGAAAGCTCGAGCCGTTGTGCTTTTCCCACACGATGTCTTGCGCGAACTTCCAGCCGGAGAACTCGTCTCGACGGTCCATGAACATCCGCAGGGTGCCGAAGACCCAAATTGACCCCGTTGGTTTCAGGACACGGGCCATGACCTCTGGCCAGCCATCAACCCATCGGTCCCATTCGAGGCTCGTCTGCCCGTAGGGCGGGTCGGTGATGATCGCGTCAACACTTTCTGGCGGCACGTCATCTAGCAGCGCCAGGCAATTACCATGGTGGATCGCGATGCTCATGCCGCCACCTTCCCGAAAAGGGCCGGGCAGCCCGAGGGGGAGGAGAGGTCGCCCGGCCAGTCGTCAGGGAGGTGCCCGGCGTCCGGCCGGGCTGCGGAGACGGGGCGAAGGCCCCGAATGCTTTGGGCGGGGGTCATGCGGTCCCCCGTTGCTTGCGGATGATGGCGATCACTTCATCAACGGCATTGCGTGCCTCTTCGCACTCCTTCTCGGCCGTCTCGTAGTTCTTGGCGCTCGCACTTTCGGCAGCCCGGATTAGCGCGGCCTGCGCCTCGCCACACTCCTTCGCGACGATGCCGCAATGGGAAAGCAGGCTGGTGATCTTCGGGTCGGTATGGATCAGCTGGAATACGCCTCCAGCCAGCGCCGCGAAGTGGCGCGCGAAGACGGCCGCCGCCTCGGGTCGAGCGTCCGAAAGCGCATGGGCATAGTTTATCCCGAGGCCGCCCGAGCGCTTCCCACTGCCGGGCGGCTCGCTGAACGAGGACAATGTGGACATGGCAAGGTTGAGGATGCCCGAAGTCGCTTTCAGGCCGCCTGCCGCCTCGTAGGCGCGGTAGACCGCATCCTGGATACTGTCGTGGGGATTGTTGCGAGCCATACCGAAAAACCTCGGGTCTATTTCGATTGCTGTTCGCCTGCCCCGCGCTCACCTTGGGCGCATGGAAAAAGGCCATTTTGATCGTGCATTTGAAGGGGAAGGGGAGACCGGGGGCGCGGCATCAGGCGGCGTCCCCGGTCGGCGTGGGGGCGGGATGGGAGCCACAGAACAGCGCGGCCAGGTCGGGCCGCAGTTCTTCGACGGTCACCCCGAGGACCGCAGCGAGCTTCTGCGCTCGCTCAGGGCTGACTTGCCGCTTGCCGGACTCGATCAGGCTCAGCATAGAGCGCGAAACGCCGGAGCGTTCGCAGACCTGCTTGCGGGAGAGCCCGGACTTTTCGATCAGTGCTGTGATGTTCATGCGAAACTTTTACACTATGTGAAAGACGGATGGAAGCCAATTTTCACATAGTGTCACTGGCCTCTACGGTGCCGCAGTGCAATCTGCTCGGGATGAGGTTCAGGCTGAAAGAACTGCGGCATGCCCGCGGGCTCACTCAAGAGCAGATGGCTGAGATGATGGGCATCTCGGTCTCGCTCTATAACGGGCTCGAAAAGGGCAAGCGGAGGATGAACGCGGACTACATTGAAAGCGCCGCGAACATCTTTCGCGTCCTGCCGAGCCAGCTTTTCGAAGAAGACGCGACCACCATCGCCATAGCTGGCAAGGTCGGCGCGGGTGCGCGGGTGCCGGTCTTCGACGCCTACGCGAAGGGCGGCGGTCCGCAGGTCGAATGCCCGCCGGGTCTGTCGCCGCACAACATTGTTGCCGTCGAGATCGAAGGCGACAGCATGGAGCCGGTCTATTCCGCCGGGGATCTGCTTTTCTACACCCGCTGGTCAGATGGAAGCGTGCCCAGCGAGGCCGTTGGTAGGCGGTGCGTATGCGAGTGCGAAGAGGGCTTGGGCTGGGTGAAGGTCGTCCGCCAGGGCCGCGAGCCCGGGCTGTTCGACCTGCACAGCTTCAACGACCAGACGCCGGTGATGTATGGGGTCCGACTGAAATGGGCGGCACCGATCAAGCTGCATTGGCCTGCAGAGCTGGCGCGGCGGATTTGACCTCGACGCCAACAGGATAAGGCCGTTACAGGCCAGCCACCTTCCGCAACGCTTCATCAATCCGGCTCTGCCAGCCAGGGCCGTCCGCCTTGAAGTACTCGATGACCTCAGGGCTCAGGCGGATCGTGGTGCTGACCTTTGTCTTTTCGGCCTTTGGGCGGCCCCGCTGAACCTTGGCGGCCGCAAATTTCTCCTGCCATTCCGGGGCGGACAGATCGGGGGCGTCGTCACTCAAATCGGGGGCCGTATGCTTTTTGCTCTCGGTCATTGGCTTTCCTTATGCTGATGATGCGGCGTGCGTCGCCGCGTTCGGTCCAGACCAGAACGACCATTCTCCTTGACATAAACCCAATAGTGATGAGCCGGGTTTCGCCATAGTCGGCGCGGTCATCTTCGACTGTCATGTGCGGGCCCTCGAACACCTCCGCCGCCGCAGCTATGTCCAATCCTCTGGCCTCAAGGGTGCTATTGCGCTTTGACAGGTCGAACTCGATACGCATGAATTATCGTTACTACAGTAAAATATGAGGCGCAATGGTGTAGTAACAAAAATCCTCGCCTCGCGTGGTGGCATGCATGCCGCCAGCCTGACGCTGATGGGGTGAGGACAGTGCTCGGCGCCATATTTTCACGCTATGTAAATTTCCGCGTTGACGATAAAATTTACAATATGTAAATTCTCCTTGCCGACTACAGCAAGGGACAAATCCATGAAGACCATCCTGACCACCGCCACCGCGCTTGCCCTGCTGGCCGCGCCCGCGCTCGCCGCCATCAACGCCACCGAGGATCTGTCGGCGATCCGCCAGCCCTCGGCCGACGGCGCGGGCTGCTTTGCCGCCATCGCGGGCACCAACGCCTTCCAGCGCACCCACGCGCCGGGCTGCATCTACTACCGCGCCCCCAACCGGCACCGACCCGAAGGAGGTCGAGGCCGCCGATCCCGAGCCCGCCGATCCGGGCGAGGCCGAGGGCGACGACAGCGAGAACGCCGGTCTCTGAGCATCGGTGCGGGCCGCGCGTCGGCCCTCATCCCATGCCCAGACCCGGAGGACCTCATGCCCCGCATGCCCAAAATCCCCGACCTTCCCGCAACATACGGCTTCGGCACCTGGCGCGACGCGCTGCTGGGCGCCCTGATCGGCGCGCTCTTCGTTGGCTCGGCCTGGGGCGGCGTCACGCTGGCTCGGATCGCGGAGGCCAGCCTCTGATGGCCGCGATCCTCGCCATTGCCCCGCAGATCGCCGACCGCCTCGCGACCGAAGCCGCCCAGGCCCAGACTGAGGCCAACACCGCCCGCGTCGCCGCCAAATCGAGCGCGCGCGACGGCAAGCCGCTGCTCGCCCGCGCCGCCTTCGCCCGGGCCGAGCGGTTGCAGGGCCGCGCCAGCACGCTCAGCGCCTTGGCCGAACAGGCCCGGGCAGGCGGTGCCGCATGAGCCTCATCGACGCCATCGCTCCGCCACCCGACGCGCTGTCCGCCTTCGTCGCCGAATGGCAGGGCGCCGCTCCCGAGGTCCGCCTCGCCGCCATCCGCGGCGCGCTTCGCCGCCACGGGCTCGAAATCCCAGCGCTGCCCGGGCGGGCGGCCTTCTACGAGATCCAGCTCTTCGGGCTGACTGCCACCGGCCGCGACGAGGCCGCCCGCAACTGGATGGAGGCGGCCATCCGCCTCTGTCCCTTCGAATGACATACAAGGACCCCCAGCCGATGCCCGATGGCGCCCTCTTTCCGGTCGAGCCCGCGACCCGGACCCCCTTCGACCCGACCCCGATGATCGTCGACAGCTTCGCGGGCGGGGGCGGGGCCTCGACCGGGATCGAGATGGCGCTCGGCCGCAGCCCCGATGTCGCGATCAACCACGATGCCGCGGCGCTCGCCCTGCATGAGGCCAACCACCCGGCCACGCGGCACCTCAATTCCAATGTCTGGCATGTCGATCCGGCCGAGATCTGCCGCGGCCGCCGTGTCGGGCTCGCCTGGTTCAGCCCCGACTGCAAGCACCACAGCAAGGCCAAGGGCGGCAAGCCCGTCGCCCGCAACATCCGCGACCTCGCCTGGGTCGTCGTGCTCTGGGCGCGGCGGGTCCGGCCCGAGGTGATCGCGCTGGAAAATGTCGAGGAGTTCCGCGATTGGGGCCCGCTGACCGAGGCCAACCGCCCCTGTCCCGAGCGCCGCGGCCAGACCTTCCGCCATTGGGTCGGCGAGCTGCGCCGCCTCGGCTATCGCGTCGAGTGGCGCGAGCTGCGCGCCTGCGACTATGGCGCGCCCACGATCCGCAAGCGGCTTTTCCTGATCGCCCGCCGCGACGGCCGCCCCATCGCCTGGCCCGCGCCGACCCACGGCGCCCCGGACAGTCCCGAGGTGCTGGCGGGCCGCCGCGCGCCCTGGCGCAGTGCCGCCGATATCGTCGACTGGTCGCTGCCATGCCCGTCGATCTTCGACAGCTCGGCCGAGATCACGGCCCGGCACGGGCTGCGCGCGGTGCGCCCCTTGAAAGAGCCGACCCTGCGCCGCATCGCCCGCGGCGTGATGCGCTACGTGATCGAGGCGCAGGAGCCGTTCCTCGTGACCTATGCCCAGCAGGGCGGCGCGGTGCGCTCGGGCTTCGATCCGCTGCACACCGTCACCGCCAGCGCGAAGGACCAGAACGCCCTGATCCTGCCGACCCTGATCCAGACCGGCTATGGCGAGCGGCCGGGCCAGGCGCCCCGCGTGCCCGGGCTCGACCGCCCGCTCGGCACCGTGGTCGCGGGCGGCGCCAAGCATGCCCTCGTCGCGGCCTTCCTCGCCCAGCACAATGCCGGGGCGCGGATGCAGCGCCATGCCGGCCGCCCGGCCGGGGCGCCGCTCTCCACCCTCACCACCCGCGGCACGCAGCAGCAGATCGTGGCCGCGCATCTGATGAGCCTGCACGGCACCACGCGGCGGGATCAGCCCCTCGATGCGCCCGTGCCGACGCTCTGCGCCGGGGGCGGCCATGGCGCGCTGGTCGCGGCCTTCCTGCAGAAATACTACGGCGCGGGCACCGGCCAGGCCGCGGGCACGCCGCTGCACACGCTCTCGACCCGCGATACCTTCGGGCTGGTGACGGTCGAGATCGACGGCGCGACCTATGCCATTGCCGATATCGGCATGCGCATGCTGACCCCGCGCGAGATGTTCCGCGCCCAGGGCTTCCCCGAGAGCTACCGGATCGACACCGCCCCGGACGGCCGCGCCTTCACCAAGACCGAACAGACCCGCATGTGCGGCAACTCGGTCTGCCCACCCGTCGCCGCCGCGATCATCGCCGCCAATTGCCCCCACCTGGCCGCGTCCCCGTGCCCCGAGGCACAGCGCCATGCCGGATGACCCGGTGCGATCCCCAGACCATGAAGGAGCCCCTCTGATGCCCCCGACCACCCTCGACCGGATCGAGGAGATCGAGAGCCTCGCCCGGCACAATTGCGACGAACTGGCGGGCCTGACCGCCGAGATTGCCGAGCTGCAGGCCCGCGTAGAAGCGCTGGAAGGCGGGGCCACAACTGAGATCACCGAAGAGGCGTTCGTCGAACGCTTTGTCGGCCACTGCTTGGCGCAATGCGGTTTCACCCACTTCGATGATGGCGAGCCGGTCGAAGCCTACGCCCGGAAGGTCGCGCCGTCCTATTGGGCCGATGCTCATTACCGCGCCGATGGGCCGGAAGCATGCGCCGAGGGCGACATGGACTATTGGGGAGAGGATTGATGGCGGAGAACAGCAAGATCGAGTGGTGCAAGCACACGTTCAACCCGTGGATCGGCTGCACCAAGATCAGCCCGGCTTGCGACAATTGCTATGCCGCCGCATGGGATGCACGCTGGGGCAATTCGTGGGGACCGCATGTGCGGCGCCGCACCAGCTCTGCGAACTGGCGGAAGCCGCTGGCATGGGACAAGGCCGCAGCCAAGTCGGGCGTTCGGCATCAGGTGTTCTGCGCCTCTCTGGCCGATGTGTTCGACAATGATCGCTCCATCACCAGCGGGTGGCGCGGTGATCTATGGCACCTGATCCACCGCACGCCGAACTTGGACTGGCTTCTGTTGACCAAGCGCCCGCAGAACATTGCGCGGTATCTGCACCCCGAGGAATACGGTGACCTTCCCGAATGGGGCGATGGCTGGCCCAACGTCTGGCTCGGCACCAGCATCGAGGACCAGGCCACCGCCGACGCGCGAATCCCGCACCTGCTCGCGACACCAGCCGCTGCCCGGTTCGTCTCGGCCGAGCCGCTGCTGGGGCCGGTGGATCTGAAGCCTCACCTCCACCAGAAGCGGTGGGGTTGCGATTTCGGCGCAGCGCGCGGCGGCGGATCTGCCAGCGGCACAATTCCCGCGCTCGATTGGGTGATCGTCGGCGGCGAGAGCGGCCCGCGCGCGCGCCCGATGCACCCGGATTGGGTGCGCGGCCTGCGCGACCAGTGCCAGGCGGCGGGCGTGGCCTTCTTCTTCAAGCAGTGGGGGGAATGGTCGCCCTGCGTTCTTTTGGGCGACGATGATGGCGAGCCGTTGGCAGCTTACCCTATGGACGGGTGCTTCGACGGCGGCTCGCATCGTGGCGATCAGGAGGCGCGCTTCTGGCAGGACGGCGAATGGGTGTTCTGGCCTTACGTGCAGAAACTCCCCGCTGTCGGCGTTCGCCGCGTCGGCAAGCGTGCCGCTGGTCGCCTGATCGACGGCAGGACATGGGATGGGATGGCGGTGGCCATGGGCATGGCGCCGGAGAAAGACTGGATGGAGGAGGGCAGGGACGCGCCATGAGCAAGCAACTCCGTACCGATGATCGCGTGCGGCGCCTCATCTCCGCCGTTGAGGCGTGCGGAAAAACGGTGCAGCGTGTCATTGTCAGAGGCCGGGAGGTCGAACTGATCCTTTTTCGAGACCAGGATGAGATCGACGAATTCGAAGCAATGGATCTGAGGCGATGAAGCGCGACCTGCCGAAGCATGTCTATCGCAAGGGAACTGCGATCTACTGGCAGCGCCGGGGCGAGCCGACCGTCCGGATGGAGAACCAGGAACTGACCCCGGCGTTCTGGGCGGAATATGCGCTTCGGCTAAAGGGGCCTGTCCGCGCACCGTCCAAGCGTACCTTCAACGGGCTGATCGACAGTTACCGCCGATCCGAGCGCTTCACCTCTCTGGCGCCCCGAACCCGCAAGGATTACGAGCGCGTGCTCTCCGTGATCGAGGCGAAATGGGGTGCTCTCGATCCGGTCAAGGCGCAGCGCAAGCATTTCATTGCCTTGCGCGATGCCAACGCTGACGCGGCCCGTTTCGCAAACTACGTGGTTCAGGTGTCCCGTATCCTGATGGAGCATGCCATCGACATTGGCATGGTGTCCGAGAACCCGGCCAAGGGCATCAAGCAGGTGAAAGGCGAGACGATAGATCGTCGACCGTGGCCCGCCGATCTGGTCAAGGCGTATCGAGACGCTGCGGAAGGGCGCGCGCTACTTGTCTTCGAGCTCTGCCTCGGAACCGGGCAGCGGATCGGAGATGTCCTGAAAATGCGCTGGGGTGACCTTGAGAACGGCGGAATAGACGTCCGGCAGAACAAGACAGGCAAAACCCTGTGGGTGCCGCTTACAAAGACGCTGCGGGTCACTCTTGAAGCGGCCGACCGCCGCAGCGTCTTCATTCTGACCAACGAGCGGGCAACTGGCCCGTGGTCGTACAGAGGCGCCGCACAGGCGGTCAGGAAGGTCAGGGAGAAGATCGGCGCGGAAGCCTACGACATTCATGCCCTGCGCTACACTGCGGCCTCGGAACTCTGCTCCTTGGGGCTGACAGATGAGGAAATCGCATCTGTCACCGGCCAGTCCATGGCGATGGTTGCGCACTACACCGCCCATGTGAGGCAGAAGGTCCGGGCGCTCAAAGCGCAAGAACGCAGGCTCTAGAACGGAACGGGACCAGAACGTGAATGTTGAGAGAGCTGTTGAGAGATCGCGGAGCGAAACCGCTAAGTAGTGGAGGCGAGTAGGAGAATCGAACTCCTGTACACGGATTTGCAATCCGCTGCGTAACCACTCCGCCAACTCGCCACGTCAAGCGACTAGCCCTCTAGCATCCGAAATCCCGCAGCACAAGCCTCAACATTGCGGCCTTGGGGGGAGTTCCATCAGGACGCGGAGAGACGGCCGCGCTTGCCTTGGTCGAGTCCGATGCCGGCCTGGGCTTAAGCCTTCGGCAGGCGGCCGTCAGTCCGCCAGATGAGCGGGCTTCTTGCCGGCGATGATCATCGCGAGAATGTCGTCGGTCGTGACCTCGTCGACCCGGACGATGCCGACAAGCTGGCCGTTCTTCATCACCGCCGCCCGGTCGCACAGCGCCTTGACCTGATGGACGTCGTGGTCGATCAGGAAGATCCCGAGCCCCTGCCGTTTCAACTCGCCGATCAGCTCGGCCACCATCTGCGTCTCTTGCGGACCGAGGGCGGCGGTGGGCTCGTCCATGATCAGGATGCGGGCGTTGAAATAGACCGCCCGGGCGATGGCGACCGACTGCCGTTGCCCGCCCGACAGCGCCGAGACCGGGGCCGCGAACTTGCGGAAATTGGGGTTGAGGCGGGCCATGATCCGGCGGGTTTCGGCCTCCATCGCAGCCTCGTCCATCAGCCCCAGCGACGTCACCAGCTCGCGCCCGAGAAAGAGGTTCGAGGCGGCGTCTAGATTGTCGGCCAGGGCGAGCGTCTGGTAGATGGTCTCGATGTTGTAGCGCCGGGCGTCGCGCGGGTTCGAGATGGCGGCGGGGCGGCCGTCGATCAGGATCTCGCCCGCGTCGCGCTGATAGGCGCCCGAGAGGCACTTGATCAGCGTCGACTTGCCCGCGCCGTTATGGCCCAGAAGCCCCACGACCTCGCCGGGATAGAGATCGACCGAGACATGATCGACCGCCTTGATGCCGCCGAAGGAAATCGAGATGTCCTTCATCTCGACCAGGGGGGTGCCGGTCTGGCCAGCCATCACCGTTCTCCCGTCCGTTTGCGGTAGAGGATGTCGACCAGCACCGCCAGCACCAGAACCGCGCCCACGACGATGTTCTGGAACGGCGCATCGACCCCCACCATGGCCATGCCCGATTGCAGCGACTGCATGATCAGCGCGCCGAGGATCGCGCCATAGATCGTGCCCGACCCGCCCGCGAGCGCCGTGCCGCCGATCACCGCGGCCGCGATCACGCGCAGCTCGTCCAGCGTGCCGATATCGTTCGAATGGAAGGTCAGCCGGGCGGAGGCCACCACCGCCGACAGCGCACACAGCACACCCATCAGCGCGAAGACCTTGACCGTCAGCCAGCGCGTGTTGATCCCCGACAGGGCAGCGGCATCGGGGTTGCCGCCCGTCGCGAACACATAGCGCCCGAACCGGGTGCGCCGGGCGATCACCGTCATTCCGGCCGCGATCAGGATCAGCAGGATCACCGAGAAGGGCAACCCGTAGCCCGCGGAAAAGCCCTCGGGCATGACCTCGCCGCGGGACTCGAAGATCCGCGCCAGACGCCGGGCGGGAACGTCATAGGCGTTCAGAACCGCGACGAAGCCGAGGATGGCGCCCGCGACCACGAGGCCCAGAAGCGCCTCGGCCCAGCGCGGCTTGACCGGGAAATCATGCGCCCGGCGGTTGCGGCGGCTGGTGGCCATGTAGACCAGCGCGAAGACGGTCGCCGCCAGCCCGAAGCCCCAGGAGAGGCTTTCGCCGAGCGTGCCGTTGATGCCGCCCAGAAGCTGATAGGTCGGGTCCAGCGGGCCGATGGTCTGCCCGTTGGTCAGGTACCAGGCGACGTTGCGCCAGACCAGAAGCCCGCCCAGCGTGACGATGAAGGCAGGGATGCCCAGAAACCCCACCAGCCAGCCCTGAAACCCGCCGATCACCGCGCCTGTCGCGAGCCCCGCGGCGATGGCCAGCGGTGCGATCGCCCAATGGCCGAGCCCAAGCCCCAGCCAGTCGGGCAAAACGACGGTCTGCACCATCGCCATCACCGCCGAGCAGGTCGCCAGCAACGCGCCGACCGACAGGTCGATATTGCGGGTGACGATCACGAAGACCATGCCGGTGGCCATGATCGCCACGCTGACGGTCTGGATCGTCAGGTTGAAGATGTTCCGGGGCGTCAGGAACCGCCCGTCGGTCACCAGATTGAACACCAGGCACAGCACCACGAAGGCGCCGATCATGCCAAGCAGACGCGTGTCCAGCTCCAGCGAGTCGAAGATCGACTTGCGAGCGGGCGCATCGCTGCGGGTCTGGACGTGTTGCATTCCCTGCCTCTCCGAAGACCTTGGAGCCGCGCTGCGGCACCGAGGGCGGCAGGTGCCGCCCGTCGGGCCGGAGGCGGCTCAGTTGCAGGGGGCGGGGCCGTTCTCGACCCCCTGACACAGCGCGTCGACGCTGATCCAGCCGGCATCGGTGACCGTGCTCAGGTTGTCCCGCGTGACCGGGATCGGTTCGAGGAACTTGGCCCAGAGCGTGGTGCCGCTGGGCGAGGTCCATTGCTGGGCGCCGTCGATGTCGCTCATCTTGGTGCCGCCCGCCAGCTCGACCGCAATTTCGCCCGCGGCCTTGCCAAGCTCGCGCGCATCCTTCCAGACCGACACGGTCTGGGTGCCCTTGGCGACCCGGTTCAGCGCGGCATGGTCGCCGTCCTGCCCCGATACGGGAATGCCGCCCATGCCTTGTGCCATCAGCGCCGCCACCGCGCCGCCCGCGGTGCCGTCATTCGAGGCTACGACCGCATCGACCTCGTTGTCATTGGCGGTCAGGATCTGTTCCATGTTGCGCTGGGCATTGGCGGGCAGCCAGCCGTCGGTATAGGCCTCGCCCACGATCTTGATCTTGCCCGCGTCGATCGCGGGTTGCAGCACCTGCTGCTGGCCGCCCCGCAGGAAATCGGCGTTCGGATCGGTGGGCGAGCCCTTGATCATCACGTAATTGCCCTCTGGCGCCTTCTCCAGCACGGCGCGGGCCTGCATCCGGCCGACCTCGACATTGTCGAAGGTCAGGTAAAACGCGCGGCTGTCCTCGATCAGCCGGTCATAGGCGATCACCGGGATGCCCTCGTCCGAGGCCGACTGCACCGCCGGAATGATCGCCGAGGTATCCTGCGCCAGGATCAGCAGCGCATCGACGCCCTGCGCGATCAGGCTTTCCACATCCGACAACTGCTTGGCCGACGAAGATTGCGCGTCGGTCGAGACGTATTTCGCCCCCGCCGCGTCCAGCGCGGACTTGATCGCGGCCTCGTCGGTCTTCCAGCGTTCTTCCTGAAAGTTCGACCAGCTTACCCCCACCGTCAGATCCTGCGCGAGCAGCGGCCCGCCAAGACAGGTCGCGGCCAGAAGGCCCGCGATCAGCGTTCTTCCTTGCATCTGATACCTCCCAAGCATCACCGGGCCGCGGCCGTCGCCTGGCGGACGCCGCGGCGCCTTGGCCGCAAGCATGACACCGATTTTTCACCTGTCAAAATAAAAATGTTCTGCGATACTTGAGCTGCCCGGATATGGGGAGGAAATGCCGGGGTCCAGCTGTCGCGGCGTGCGGATCGGCATGCGGTGCGGCGTAATTTCCCCATTTTTCGCGCAGATTTAGTTCGGTGAATGAAAAATGATGACGCCGGTCTCGACGCTGCATCTGGGGCCCGGAAACCCCGATCAGCCGCGCGGATGCGGTCCTCTGGCGCCGCCGCGCAGCCCGGCGCCGCGCCCGCTGCGCCAGCAGATCTTCGAGCAGGTCCGGGCGATGGGTGAGGTCTCGCGGGGGCAGCTTGCGCGCGAGCTCGGGGTCAGCCCGGCGTCGGTGACGACCCAGACCTCCGAACTGATCGAGCAGGGCTATCTGACCGAGGTACCCCTGGTGCCCGGGGCCGAACCGCTGAGGGGGCGCCCGCCGGTCGCCCTGAGGGTCGCGGCCGGGGCGCATGCGGTGGCGGGGGTCAAGTTCTCGATGCGCAAGCATGTGGCGGTGGCGCTCGATTTCGCGGGCAACCAGATCGCCGAGGCCTGCGAACCCGCCCGCGACCGCGCCCCGCCCGGCGACCAGATCGAGGTGCTGGCGCGGCTGATCGGGTCGGTCTGCGCCGAGGCCGGGATCGGGCCGGGCGATCTGGCGCAGGTCGGCATCGGGGTGCCGGGCTTCGTCGATCATGCCTCGGGTCGGGTGCACTGGTCGCCGGTCTTCGGCGCGCGCGATGTCGATCTGGCGCAGGCGGCCTCGGCCCGGCTCGGCCTGCCGGTGATCGTCGACAACGACGCCAATCTGGCGGCGCTGGCCGAACTGTGGTTCGGCAGCGGCCGGACCCTGTCGGATTTCGCCGTCGTCACGCTCGAGCACGGGCTGGGCATGGGGCTGGTGCTGAACCACCGGGTGTTTCGCGGCGCGCTGGGGCTCGGGGTCGAACTGGGCCATACCAAGGTGGAACTCGACGGCGCGCTCTGCCGCTGCGGCCAGCGCGGTTGTCTCGAGGCCTATGTCGCCGATTACGCGTTGGCGCGCGAGGCCCATGTCGCGCTCGATCTCGCGGGTGGCAGTGTGGGCGGCGCCGATCTGGTCGAGAGGCTCTATGCCGAGGCCAAGGCGGGCAATGCGGTGGCGCAGTCGATCTTTCGCCGCGCCGGGCGTTATCTGGCGCTGGGGCTGGCCAATGTCATCAACGTCTTCGACCCCGAACTGCTGATCCTCAGCGGCGAGCGGATGCGCTATGACTATCTTCATGCGCAGGAGACCATCGCCGAGGTCGGCGGCTCGGTGCTGCCCGCCCGCGCGACCCCGCCCCGGATCGAGGTCCATGCCTGGGGCGATCTGCTGGGGGCGCATGGCGCCGGTGCGCTGGCGCTGGGCGCGGTGACCGACCGCCGGATCGGCGGCCCGTTCGAGGGGGCGGCGGCATGAAGGGGCTGACGCTCGCACTGTTGGCTCTCGGCACGCCCGCTTGCGCCGGTCCGGTCTTTATCGACCGCAGCGCCGCGCTGCCGGAGGCCCATGTCTATTCCGGCGGGTGGGAGCATTTTGTGGGCGGGGGCGTCGCGATCCTCGATTGCAACGGCGACGGGCGGCCCGATTTCGCCGCCGCCGGAGGGGCGGGGCCTAAGCATCTTTTCGTCAACCGCACCCCCGGGCCGGGCGCGGCGCTGGCCTTCGAGGCGGACGAACTGCCGGTACCGACGGGCGTCACCGGGCTCTGGCCGCTCGATATCGACGGCGACGGGACCCTCGATCTGGCGGTGCTGCGGGCCGGGCCGAACCTGCTGCTGCGGGGCGACGGGCAGTGCGGTTTTGCCAAGGCCGATTGGGGCTTCGCGGGCGGCGACGGCTGGAGCACGGCCTTTTCCGCGACATGGGAGCCCGGGCGCAGCCTGCCGACGCTGGCCATCGGCAACTATGTCGACCGCGCCGATCCGAACGGCCCCTTCGGCACCTGCGACGGCAACGAGCTGCACCGGGCCGAGGCCGGACGTTACGGCGCGCCGTTGCCGCTCAGGCCCGGCTTCTGTGCCCTCTCGATGCTCATTTCCGACTGGCAGCGGACCGGTCGCCCCGAGCTTCGGATCTCGAACGACCGGCATTACTATGTCAGCGGCGGCTACGAGCAGATGTGGCGGCTGGACCCGCTGGCCGAGCGCGGGCCGGACGAGGGCTGGCGCCGGGTCTCGCTGTGGGGAATGGGGATCGCCAGCGCCGATCTCGACGGCAACGGCTTTCCCGAGGTGATGCTGACCTCGATGGGCGACCAGCTTTTGCAGTTCAACGAGGCGGGCGTGCTGCGCGACGCGCCCTATGCGCAGGGCAGCTATGCCCAGCGGCCCTATCTGGGCGATGACGGGCGGCCCTCGACCGGCTGGCATGCCGAATTCGGCGACATCGACAATGACGGGCGGCTCGATCTCTTTATTGCCAAGGGCAATGTCGACCAGATGCCCTCGAATGCGATGAGGGACCCCAACAACCTGCTGATGCAGCCGCCCGACGGCACGTTTCATGAGGCGGGGGATGCGGCCGGGATCGCCTCGGGCGCGCGGTCGAGGGGGGCGGGGCTGGCCGATTTCGACGGCGACGGGCGGCTCGATCTGGTGGTGGTGAACCGCCGCGCGGCCCTGGAGCTGTGGCAGAACGCGACGCCCGGCGCAGGTCACTGGCTTGGGGTCGAGCTGCGCCGGGACCCGCCCAATACCCGTGCGGTGGGGGCCTGGATCGAGCTGCGCGCGGGCGGCCTGTCGCAGACCCGCGAGATCACGGTCGGCGGCGGCCATGGCGGCGGGCAGGCGGGGCCTTTGCATTTCGGGCTGGGCGCGGCCGAGACGGCCCTGCTGCGCGTGCTCTGGCCCGGCGCGGGCTGGAGCGACTGGCAGGAGGTCGCGGCCGACGGCGTGGTGACGCTGCGCCCCTAGCGGTCGACCGGCCGGCCGCTGGGCACGGCGTCGGGGATGCCCAGCCGCCCGGCCAGCGCGGTTTCGTCGGTCAGCGCCTCGAGAAAGGCCATCAATGCCTCGATCTCGTCCGGGGCAAGACCGGGGCCGGGTTTGGCCGCAGCCTCGATGGCGGCGCGGGCCTCGGGGTCGTCGAGCACGGCCCAGACCGGCTGGGGGCTGTCGAAATGCGGCAGCACGGCCTCGCGCGGGTGGCGGTCCAGAACCTTTCGGGGTGCAGCGTGCCGGGCGAGGAAGGCGCGCAAGTCGGTATCGCCCCCGGCATGGCCCCAGGGACCGGTGCGGGTCACGTTTCTGAGCATCGGCGTGCGGAAGGCGAAGGCGTCGGCGGCATGGCCGGTGACGCGGAACCGGCCCGGATCGGCCTGGCCCGTCTCGAACCGCTCGACCTTGCCGGGGCCAAGCTGCGGCGCGCCCATCGCGTGAAAGCCCATGTCGGAGAGAAGCGGCCCGGAATGGCAGCCGTCGCAACCCGCGGCCCCGTAGAACAGCGCCTGGCCTTCGGCTGCCGGTCCGGTCAGCGGCGGTCCGCCCCGGAGCGCGTGGTCGAAGGCGCTGTCATCGGCGCGCCACTCGGCTGCGACGAAGGCGGCGATGGCATTCGAGATGTCGGTGAAGGCGATGGGACGTCCGGCGGCGATCTCGGGATAGACCGCCTCGAACCGGGTCCGGTAGGCCGGAAGCGCCGCGACCCGGTCCGCGATCCGGTCCCAGGCGCCTCCCGGCCCGGTGATGAAACCCTGCCGGACGGCGCGGGCCACGTCGTTTTCCTGATAATGCCCGGCCATCTCGTCGGGCGAAAGCACCGGGAACATGGTCTGCGCCGACAGCAGATTGGCGAACCCCGCCACCATCTCGTCCTCCATCGGGGTGCGAAACCCGGTCGGGCGGCTGGCATCGGTCTCGATCCGGCCGTCGGCAAACAGCACCGTCACCCCGGCCGCGCCCATGTTGAAGAGCGGTGGCGCATTGCGCGGGATGAGCCGCTCGGGCCGGTTCGCCGGATCGGCGTGGCGGTCGGGCCCCAACCCGATGCCGCCCTCGCCCAGCCCCAGCGACAGCCCGTCGCCGGTCGCGAAGCGCGGATGGTGGCAGGTCGCGCAAGAGATGGTGCGGTTGCCCGACAGGATCGGGTCGTAGAACAAGAGCTGTCCAAGACGGATCTCGGCCTCGAGCGAAGCCGCGAAATCGGCATCGGATAGCGGCGCGGGCAGGCTGCCCGCCAGACCCGGCGGGGCCGCCAGCGCCGCCATGAGGGCAGCGGCAAGGCGTGTCATCGTGTCCTCCCGCCGCCAGCAAAGCGCGGGCGGCAGGCGCGCGTCAAGCCCTTCAGACGAAGCGGTTCACCAGCCCTTCGAGGTATTCCTGCCGGCCCGAGCGCGGCTCGGGGTCGCGTTCGGCGGCCAGAACCCGGTCGGCGATCTGATCGAGGCTGCGTTCGCCCTTCAGCATCGCCTGCGCCTCGGGCGCTTGCCAGCCTGCGTAGCGGTCGGCCAGTGCGGCGTCGAGGCTGCCCTCCTCGATCATCGCGGCGGCGGCCTTCAGGCCCCGCGCGCAGGTGTCCATGCCAAGGATATGGCCATGGAACAGATCGGCCGGGTCGATCGACTGGCGCCGGATCTTGGCGTCGAAATTGGTGCCGCCGGTGGTGAAGCCGCCCGCCTTCAGGATTTCGCGATAGGCCAGCGCCACCGATTGCGGGTCGTTCGGGAAATGGTCGGTATCCCAGCCGCATTGCGGATCGTTCCGGTTCATGTCGATCGAGCCCAGCACGCCCAGCGCCGCGGCCAGGGCCAGTTCATGTTCGAAGCTGTGGCCCGCGAGGAAGGCATGGCCGACCTCGATGTTCAGCTTGACCTCGTTTTCCAGCCCGTAGCGCTTGAGGAAGCCGTAGCAGGTGGCGACGTCGTAGTCGTATTGGTGCTTGGTCGGCTCCTGCGGCTTCGGCTCGACCAGGATCGTGCCCTTGAAGCCGATCTTGTGCTTGTACTCGACCACCATCGACAGCATCCGGCCCATCTGGTCCAGCTCCTGGCCGAGATCGGTGTTCAGCAGTGTCTCGTAGCCTTCGCGCCCGCCCCAGAGCACGTAGTTCTCGCCGCCCAGCCGGTGGGTCACGTCCATCATCGCCTTGATCGAGGCGGCGGCATAGGCAAAGACCTCGGGGTCCGGGTTGGTGGCCGCGCCCGCCATGTAGCGGCGGTGGGAAAAGAGGTTCGCCGTGCCCCAGAGCAGGCGGATGCCGGTCGCTTCCATCTTCTGGGCAAAGACCTCGGCGACGCGGTTCAGGTTGGTGACCGTGTCGACCAGCGTCTTGCCTTCGGGGCGCACATCGGCGTCGTGAAAGCAGAAATAGGGCAGGCCGAGCTTCGAGAACAGCTCGAAGGCGACATCGGCCTTGACGAAGGCCCGGTCCATCCCGTCGCCATACCAGGGGCGCTGGAAGGTGCGGCCGCCGAACGGGTCGAGCCCCTCATAGGCGAGGCTGTGCCAATAGGCACCGGCAAAGCGCAGATGGTCCTCCATCCGCTTGCCAAGCACCAGCGCGTTCGGGTCGTAATGGCGGAAGGCCAGCGGGTTGGTGCTGTCGGGGCCTTCATAGGCGATCTTGCCGATACCGTGGAAGAAGTCGGTCATGTGCGGTCCTCCTGTCCGGGGCGGCGCCGCGTCCGCATGCGCCCCCCGCCTGTTTGGTAGCCCCGATCCGGGCATGGAACAATCGCGATGCCAGGATCGGGGGGCTCCTGTCCGGTCGGCGCGTCCGGTCGGCACGCGCGCGGCGGAGCGGAAGAGCGAAAGGGTGGCGGATCAGTCCGCCCCGGCGGTCTCGGTGCAGATGGCCCCGGCCGACGCCCGCGCGCCGTCGCGCAGAAGCTGCGCATAGGCTTCGGCCAGATGGCCCTTCAGGGTCCGGGCCAGCGCCTCGGGGAAGATCTCGCGGACCGAGAGCAGCGCCGCGACCTTGGCCTCGGGCGTCTCGGCCCCGTCGCTCAGCGCGCGCAGCCGCTCGGCCAGCGGGTCGCGCACGTCGATGGGTCGGCCCGCCTCGTCGATGCCGCCGACATAGCGCATCCAGGCCGCGACGGTCAGGATCAGCCCGGGGCTCGCTCGGCCCTCGACAAGGTTGTCGGACAGGGTCGCGAGGATGCGCTGGGGCAGTTTCTGGCTGCCGTCCATGGCGATCTGCCAGGTGCGGTGCCGGATCGCGGGATTGGCGAAGCGCGCGCCAAGCGCCTCAGCATAGGCGGCCAGCGACACGCCGGGCGGCGGGGTCAGCGCCGGGGCGATCTCGTCGGCCCAAAGGTGGCGCACAAAGGCCCCCAGCGCCGGATCGGCCACGGTTTCGGAAATCGTCTCGTGCCCGGCCAGATAGCCCAGATAGGCCAGCGCCGAATGGGCGCCGTTCAGCATGCGCAGCTTCATGTGCTCGTAGGGCGTGACCTCGGTGACCAGTTCGGCGCCGACCGCGCCCCAGTCGGGCCGCGCGTCATCGACGAAATCGTCCTCGATCGCCCATTGCCGGAAGGGCTCGTGCATCACCGGGGCGGCGTCGTGGCAGCCGGTCAGCGCCTCGACGCGGGCGATGTCCTCGGGGCTGGTGGCGGGCACGATCCGGTCGACCATGGTGGACGGAAAGCGGCCCTCGGTGCCGATCCAGTCGGCGAGGCCCGGGTCGATCCGGCTGGCCAGCGCCAGCACCACGCCGCGCACGACGCGGCCATTGTCGGGAAGGTTGTCGCAGGTCAGCACGGTGAAGGGCCGGAGCCCCCGGTCGTGGCGCAGTTGCAGCGCCCGCACCAGATAGCCCGGCGCCGAGACCGGATGGGCCGAGCCCAGATCGTGCAGGATGTCTGGATGATCGAGATTGAGCGCGCCGGTCGCGGGGTCATGGCAATAGCCCTTCTCGGTGATGGTCAGGGTCACGATGCGGATCGCCGGATCCGCCATCGCCTCAAGCACGGCCTGCGGGTCTTCGGGCGCGACCAGCACGTCGCGCAGGATCTCGACCGGATGCGCGACGGCGCCCTCGGGGCCAAGCTCGAGCGCGGTATAGGTGCAGCCCTGCGGCGCCAGCGCGTCGCGGGTGCCGGGCGATTTCAGCGAGACGCCAATGATGCCCCAGGCGCCGCCCGAGCGGGCCACGGCCTCTTCGGTATAGACGGCGCCATGGGCGCGGAAGAAGGCGCCAAGGCCAAGGTGGACGATGCCGGCCTCGGGGGCCTTGGCGGTGCGGGTCATTCGGTCAGCGGGCAAGCCAGCCTCCATCTACGTTCAGGACCGCGCCGTGAATGTAGCGGGCGGCCGGGGAGCAAAGGAACGCGGCGGTTCCGGCGATGTCCTCGGGGGCGCCCCAGCGCCCGGCCGGAATCCGGTCGAGGATCGCCTGGCTGCGCAGGGGGTCCTCGCGCAGCGCCGCGGTGTTGTTCGTGGCGATATAGCCCGGGGCGATGGCATTGACATTGATGCCGCGCCCCGCCCATTCGTTGGCGAGGATTTTCGTCAGTCCGGCCACCCCATGTTTCGCCGCCGTATAGGCCGGGACGCGTATACCGCCCTGAAAGCTGAGAAGCGAGGCGATGTTGACGATGGCCGCGGGCAGGGTGCCCGTCTCCAGACAGGCCCGGGCAAAGCCCTGGGACGTGAAGAAAAGCGCCTTCAGATCGACATCCATCACCGCGTCCCAGTCGGCCTCGGAATAGTCCAGGCTGTCGGCCCGGCGGATGATCCCGGCATTGTTGACGAGGATGCTGTAGCCCTCCCCGGCAAAGAGATCGCGCCCGGCCAACGGGTCGGCCAGATCGAGGATCAGGCTTTGCGCCGCGCCGCCCGCGGCCTCGATCAGGCTCACGGTCTCGTCCGAGGGGCGGCGCCCGGCGCAGGTGACGGCCGCGCCCTGGGCCGCCAGCGCCCGGGCGATGGCCTGGCCGATGCCGGTGTTGGCGCCGGTGACGAAGGCGCGGCGGCCGTCCAGCGAGAACAGGGTCATCGCAGGTCTCCGGGCGCGACCATGTCCATGTCGGTGAAGTCGATATTGTCGCCCGCCATCGCCCAGACGAAGCCATAGCGCCCGGTTCCGGCCCCGGCATGGATCGACCAGGGCGGCGAGAGCGCGGCCTCTTCGTTGGCGACGAAGAGATGCCGGGTCTCGTCGGGCGGACCCATCAGGTGCAGCACCCGGTCCCCGGGCGCCATGTCCCAGTAAAGATAAGCCTCCATCCGCCGGTCATGGGTATGGGGCGGCATGGTGTTCCAGACCGAGCCCGGCTCGAGCACCGTATAGCCCAGCACCAGCTGGCAGCTTTCCATCACCAGCGGGTGGATGAACTGCATGATCGCCCGCCGGTTGGCGGCTTCGGCGCTGCCCAGCTCGACCCGGTTGGCCTCGGCGGGACGGATCAGGCGGGTCCGGCAGGTCCGGTGCGCCGGCGCCGAGGCAAGGTAGAACCGCCCCTCGCCTGCGAAGCCGACCGGCCCCGCCCCCATCCCCAGATACAGCACGTCGCCCCGCGTCATCGCCCAGCTGTCGCCCATCGCGGTGACGGTCCCGGGTCCGCCCAGATTGACGATCCCAAGTTCGCGCCGGTCGAGAAAGCCGGGCGTGCCAGTCTCGGCCACGTGATCGAGCGTCAGGTGCCCGCCCGCGGGCACCGCGCCGCCCAGAACGAAGCGGTCGTAATGGGTGTAGACCAGCCGCAGGCGGCCGTCCTGAAAAAGCCCCTCTGCCAGGAAATGGCGGCGCAGCGCGGCGGTATCCATGGTCCGGGCCTGGTCGGGATGCACCGCATGGCGGGTCTCGACATGAAGCATGCTGTCTCCTTTCACAGAAAATCGTCGCGGCGGGGGGCGAAGCTGTCGATCAGCTCGCCCGCCTCGAGGCAAAGGCAGCCATGTTCGGCCCCCGAGGGGATGACGAAGCTGTCGCCCGGCCCCACCTCGAAGCTCTCGCCCGCGACCGAAAAGCGGCACCGGCCCGACCGCACATGGGTCGCCTGCACATGGGGGTGGCTGTGCAAAGGTCCCTCGGCCCCTTGGGCAAAGCGGAACGAGACCAGCATCAGCTCGGGGTTTTCGGCCAGCACGCGGCGGCGGATGCCGGGGTCGGGTTCGGTCTCGGGATAGGGCATCGGGTTGTCCTTAGTGGAAAAGCCCGGGCAGCCAGAGCGACAGCGCGGGGATGTAGGTGACGGCGATCAGCGTGGCGAGTGCGGCCAGATAGAAGGGCCAGATCGTGCGCATCACCTGCCAGATCGGCACCCGCCCGACGGCGCAGCCGACGAACAGCACGGCGCCCACGGGCGGGGTGCAAAGCCCGATCCCGAGATTGAGGATCAGGATCACCCCGAAATGCACCGGATCGACCCCGAAGGCCTGCGCCACCGGCAGGAAGATCGGCGTGGTGATGACGATCAGCGGCGACATGTCCATGAAGGTGCCGAGGATCAGCAGCACGACGTTGATCAGAAGCAGGATCACCAGCGGGTTGTCGGACAGGTCCGCCAGCAGCGCGACCAGCTGCGCGGGCACCCGCAGGAAGGCCAGAAGCCAGCCAAAGGCGGCGGCGCAGCCGATCACCATCAGCACCATGGCGGTGGTGCGCACCGCCGCCTTGGTCGCCTCGACGAAATCGGCGAAGCCGAGCGAGCGGTAGACCAGAAGCGTCACCCCCAGTGCATAGACCACCGCGATGTTCGAGCTTTCCGAGGCGGTGAAGACGCCCGAGCGCACGCCGCCGAAGATGATCGCGATCAGGATCAGCCCCGGAATGGCGTTCAGCAGCAGCCCGCCCAGCGCGGCGAGGCCCGGGAACGGCTCGGTCGGATAGCCGCGCCGCAGTGCGACGAGGCGCGCCGCCACCATCAGCGACAGCGCCAGCAAGAGCCCCGGCACGATGCCCGCGGTGAAAAGATCGGCGATCGAGATCTTTCCGCCGGCCGAGATCGAATAGATGATCATGTTGTGCGAGGGCGGGATCATCAGCGCGATGATCGACGAGACCACGGTGATGTTGACCGCATAGTCGGTGCCATAGCCGCGCGCCTTCATCTGCGGCACCATCAGCCCGCCCACCGCCGAGGCATCGGCCGCGGCCGAGCCCGAGACGCCGCCGAACAGCACCGAGGCCGCGATGTTGACCTGCCCGAGCCCGCCCTTGAAATGGCCGACCAGCGCGCCTGCCAGCGCCACCAGCCGCCGGGCGATGTCGCCCCGCACCATCAGATCGCCCGCATAGATGAAGAACGGGATCGCCATCAGCGCATAGACCGAGACCCCTGAATTCAGCCGCTGGAACACCACGACGGGCGGCAGCCCCAGATACAGCACCGTCGCGAAGGAGGCCGCGCCCAGGCAGAAGGCCACCGGCGTACCGATCAGCAGAAGCGTGACGAAGGTGCCGAAAAGAACCCAGAGCTCCATCGCTCAGCGCGCCTCCGTCCCGGGTGCGGCGGACAGCCCGGCATCCGAGCTGGGCTCGATCTCGTGATCGTCGCCGAAGCGGGGCGTCGGCAGCCCGGCCGCGCGGCGGGCCAGCCGTTCCAGCGCGAACAGAACCAGTAACGCGCCGCCGCCGACCAGCGGCAGGAAGTCGAAGGCGCCCGAAATGCCCAGCGCGGGCAGCTTGTTGCCCGCGGTCCGATCGGCCAGTTCGGCGCCAAAGATCACCATGCCCGCGCCGAACCCCGCGACGACAAGGTCCGACACCGAATGGAGCCAGGGCCGCACCCGGTCCGGCAAAACGTAAAGCACCACGTCAAACGACAGGTGATAGCCCTCGCGAAGGCCCACCGCCGCGCCGAGGAAGATGAACCAGCCCATGATCATCACCGCCGCGGGCTCGGTCCATTGCAGCGAGTCGTTCAGCACGTAACGCCAGAACACCTGGGCGGCGATGAAGACGGTCATCAACACAAGCCCCGCCCCCGCCGTCCAGAGCCCGGCCGTGGCAAGCGCGCCGGTGACCCGCGCGACCCATAGCATCGTCCGCTGCACTCTTTCCTCCCCGGTTGCCCCCGCGGAACGGCGCACAACCCGGGCCGCACGCCGCCTGCATCGCTCAGTCGGTGGCCTGAACCCGGGTCACCATGTCCTTCAGCTTGTCCGAGGTGACGTATTTCTCGTAGACCGGCACCATCGCTTCGATGAACGGGGTCTTGTCAATCTCGGTCACGATCTCGACGCCCGCCTCGCGCATCTTCGCCTCCGACTCCGCTTCGCGCGCCGCCCAAAGCTCGCGCATATGCGGCACCGAGTCCTTCGCCGCCGCCCGCACCGCCTCCTGGTCTTCGGCCGACAGCCCGTCCCAGGTCTTTTTCGAGATCACCAGAACCTCGGGCACGATCAGGTGCTGGTCGAGCGTGTAATGCCGGGCGACCTCGAAATGGCCCGAACTGTCATAGGAGGGCCAGTTGTTCTCGGCGCCGTCGATCACGCCTGTCTGGATCGAGGAATAGACCTCGCCATAGGGCATCGGCGTCGCATTGGCGCCGAGCGCGCCGCCGGTCCTCTCCTCCAGCAGCTTGCCCATGTATTGCACGGCCGCGACCGTCGGATAGCCCTCGGGATGGGTGTCCGAGGACCGCAGGGTCCGGTCGCAGGCCAGGGCCGCCGGGGCCAGGGCCACGGTCGCGAGGGCTGCCGAGGCCAGCAGCGCCGCGAGGCGTTTCAGTTGGGTCATGGTCTCCTCCCTGTGGTGGCTGTCACAGCCGGTAGGCCTTCCGGGCAAGCCGGTGGGCGAGGTCGTGGATGACCTCATGGGCCTCGTTCCCGGTCAGCCGTCCGCTGCGGACGAGCGTCGCGAGGAACGCGGCATCGACCCGGCGCGCGACGTCATGGCGGGCCGGGATCGAACAGAAGGCGCGGGTGTCGTCGTTGAAGCCGACGGTATTGTAAAAACCCGCGGTTTCCGTCGCGCTCTGGCGAAAGCGGGTCATGCCTTCGAAACTGTCATGGAACCACCAGGGCGGGCCGAGCCGCAGGCAGGGATAGACCCCCGCCAGCGGCGCCAGCTCGCGCGCATAGGCGGTCTCGTCGAGGGTGAAGAGGATCACCGTCAGCCCCGGTTCCTCGCCGACCGCGTCGAGAAGCGGTTTCAGCGCCCGGACGTAGTCGGTGCGCGTCGGGATGTCATAGCCCTTGTCGCGCCCGTGGCGGGCGAGAACCGGGGCCGAATGGTTTCGGAACGCGCCGGGATGGATCTGCATCACCAGCCCGTCCTCCAGCGACAGCCGCGCCATTTCGGTCAGCATCTGGGCGCGGAAGGCTTCGCGCTCGGCGGCATCGGCCCGGCCGGACCGGACCTTCCCGTAAAGCGCCTCGGCCTCGGCGCTGGGCAGGTCCGCGGTGGCGGCACTCGGATGGCCGTGATCGGTGGCGGTGGCGCCGAAGCCCCGGAAAAAGGCGCGCCGGGCGCGATGGGCGTCGAGATAGCCGTCATAGCGGGCGGGGTCTTCACCCGCGAGGGCGCAGAAGGCCTCGATATTCTGAGTGAAGCCCTCGAAATCGGGGTCGGTCACGGCATCGGGACGGTAGGTGGTGATGACCCGGCCGGACCAGCCGCTGTCGCGGATCCGGGCATGCCAGCGCAGATCGTCAAGCGGGCCTTCGGTGGTGGCCAGCACCTCGATCCCGAACCGTTCGAACAGGGCGCGGGGCCGGTAGTCCGGCCGGGCGAGGCAATCGGCGATCCGGTCGTAGATCGCGTCGGCGGTGGCGGGGCCAAGCGGCTGATCTATGCCGAAGACCTCCTGGAAAGCATGATCGAGCCAAAGCCGCGAGGGCGTGCCTCGGAACAGGTGGTAATGGTCGGCAAAGAGCCGCCAGATCGCGCGGCCGTCGGTTTCGGTCGGGCCGCCATCGGCGCGCGGCACGCCCAGCCGGTCGAGCGGCACGCCCTGGCTGTGCAGCATCCGGAAAAGGTAGTGATCGGGGGTGACGAACAGCCGGGCCGGGTCGGGGAAGGGGGCGTTCTCGGCGAACCAGCGCGGGTCGGTATGGCCATGGGGCGAGACGATGGGCGCTGTTGCCACCGCGCCATGCAGCTCTCTGGCCAGCGTCCGGGCGCCGGGGTCGAGCGGAAACAGCCGGTCTGCGTCGAGCAGCGCCATGGAGCACCCCCCTGAAACCGTCCGGGCCTTCTTTGCGCTGTCCGCCCCGTCGCTGCGTCCGCGGTGGACTCGGGCCTTTGCTGTGACTAATATTCTAGTATATCACTTTTGGCTGCCGCTCAATCCCGATGACCAAACCGATCCTCGCGCCACGTTTCGAGCTGCCCCTGCGGGCCTCGATCGCCGATAGTGTCTTCGCGGAACTGCAACGCCAGCTGTTGTCGCTGGAGCTCGAACCCGGCTCGAAACTGTCCGAGGCCGAGATCGCCCGCGCGATGGGGGTCAGCCGCCAGCCGGTGCGCGACGCCTTCTACCGGCTGGCCAAGCTGGGCTTCCTGCAGATCCTGCCGCAGCGCGCGACCACGGTGACGCTGATCTCGACCGGCGCGGTGATGCGGGCTCGGGCGATCCGCACCGCTCTTGAGGCCGAAACGGTGCGGGTTGCGGCCAGCGCGCTGACGCCTGCCGATTTCGACGTGCTCGACGCGCTGCTGGCCGATCAGGACGCGGCCATCGCCGCTGCCGACCGGCCGCGCTTTCACCGGCTGGACGACCTCTTTCACCGCGAGATCTGCGAGCGTGCGGGGCTTGGCCATTTCTGGGACCTGATCGCCGAGAACAAGGGCCATATGGACCGGGTGCGGATGCTGTCGCTGGCCTTCGCCTCGCGGAATGCCTGGGACGACCATGTGCGCATCGTCGCGGCGCTGAAGGCGCACGACCCCGAGGCCGCCTGCACCGCGCTGCGGGCGCATCTGAGCCGGATCCTGGGCCAGATCGAACGCATCCGCGCCGACAACCTGGCCTGGTTCGCCGACGAGCCCGCGCCGCCCGGCCCCTGACGACGATCTGCCGCGCCCCCTTCGGCCCGCCACAATGATCCGGCGCAAGGCGGCGTCGCGGCCGGGCTGATTCACTTGGGCCATCCGTGGGCGCGCGGCACCGGAGCCAGAACCATGCCAGATCGCAGTCCGAACCCGTCTTCACGCCGCCGGGGCCTGCCGCCCCGCGCCCTTGCCGCCCTTTATCTGGCGGCGATCCTGCTGCCGCTGGCCCTGGCCTGGACCGGCGGGCTCGACCATCGGCGGCTGTCGATGATGCTGGCCGCGGGCGCCGGGATCGCCTCGGCCGCGATGATCCTGATGCAGATGGTCACCAGCGGCCGGTTCGAGGCGGTCTCGGGCCGGATCGGCATCGACGTGACCATGGCCTTCCACAAATGGGCCGCGCCGACGGCGCTGGTGCTGGCGCTGGGTCATGCACTGCTGCTGGTCGGGCCGCCCGATGCCGACCATCCGCACCGGCTGGCGCGGCGGCTTTTCCGGATGGCGACCGAGGACGGGCTGGTCGACGGGCGGCTGGCGCTGGGCCTGCTGGCGCTGATCGTGGCGTTGGCCCTGCTGCGCGAGCGGCTGCCGCTGCGCTATGAAATCTGGCGGGCAAGCCACGCGCTGGGCGCGGTCGCGCTGGTCGGCACGCTGCTGTGGCATATCGCCAGCGACGCGCGCCCGGCGGGCCTGACCCTGCCCTGGTGGGGCCTCTTTGCGCTGGCCGCGCTGGTCCCGGCCGCGGGCGTCTACCTGCGCCGCCTGACCCGGCCCGCCGCAGATGACTGGCGCATCGCCTCGCTGCGCCCGGTGGCCGAGCGGCTTTGGGAACTGCGGCTCGATCCGCCCGCGGGGCGCGGGCTTGCCTTCCGGGCCGGGCAGTTCGCCTGGCTGTCCTTCGGCGGGCGGCGGCTGCCGCTGTACGACCATCCCTTCTCGATTGCCTCGGCGCCGGGCACGCCGGGCCTGCGCTTTCTCATTCAGGAAGCGGGCGATTTTACCCGGCGGCTGGGCCGGCTTGCGTCCGGCACGCCGGTCGGGCTCGATGCGCCGCATGGCAGTTTCGGGCTGGCGGAGGGAGCCGGGCCGGTGCTGCTGATCGCGGGCGGGGTCGGGATCGCGCCGATCCTGTCGGTGCTGGACGATCTGGCGGCGCGCGGCGACGGGCGGCCGGTACGGCTGGTCTATGCCTGCCGCAGCCCCGAGGCGATGGTTCCCGACGATCTGCTGCGCCCGGCCTGCGACCAGCTGGGGGTGGTGCCGCTGAAGCTCGTCGATCGCGGGGCGGGGCCGGGGCTTGCACCCGGCCCGCTGACCGAGGCGCATCTGCGGGCGCTGCTGAACGGGCTCGATCCGGGGGCGACCCAGGCGCTGATCTGCGGTCCGGGACCGATGATGACCATGGCGGCCGATGCGCTTGCCCGGCTGGGACTGCGCCCCGAGATGATCGGCTATGAGCGGTTCAGCTATGCCGTTGCCGAAAGCTCGGCCCGCGACCGGCGAATGCTGTCGGGGTTTGCCGCGCTCTTCGCGGCCATCGGTGTGGCGGTTCTGGCCTTCGCGCTGGTCTGACCGGGGCGAAGGCCGAGTCTCGGCGCGCGCCATGCTTGGGGCGGCGTCCTTTTCGCCCCGGCGCCCGGATTGTGACCCTATTTTGGGCAATGTGTGCCGGGTGGCCGGATTAGGTCCCGCATCGGGCGTTCTGGAACTGGAGCAGATTGACGCAGGGCGGTCCGGCCTTCAGGTTGATCGCGTGGCGGGGCAATCGCGTTTCGTCACACGAGTTTCACCCAAGGCGTTGTGGACACCTTCCAAAAGCCGTCCGGCCTCTCGCTTCTGCGAGACATACGGGCGGCTTTCTTCTTGTGACGGGCTTCCTGTGACGGGGCTGTTGCGAGGGCCGCGCGGTGCGTGGTCCGAGGCCCCGAAGGGCGTGCTTCGAAAGCCTTGTCGGCCGACCCGACACCCGGTTATCCCGACTTGCTTGCCGACCGAGAACGCCGAATAAACGGCAGGTAAAACAGACGTCAAAGAAAAGGCGAAAATTCTCTTTATTGCCACCATCGTGGGGGCGTAGAGCTCGGTGGTAACGAGAGTGTCTCCGGTTTGAGTGGAGCGTGGTCATGAGTGGCAAGACGGTTCTGGTGACCGGAGGCGCAGGGTTCCTTGGCTCGCATCTCTGCGACAGGCTGGTCGAGGGCGAGGCGCAGGTGATCTGCGTGGACAACCTTCAGACCGGCCGGCTCGACAACATCTCGCATCTGATGCAGCGGCGCGGTTTCCGGTTCATCCGGCATGACGTGACCGACCGGCTCGGTATCGACGGCCCGATCGACGAAATCTACAACCTCGCCTGTCCGGCCTCGCCGCCGCAATACGAACGCGATCCGATCCATACCTTCCGCACCAGCGTGCTGGGCGCGATGAACCTGCTGGATCTGGCCGAGGCCAAAGGCGCGCGCATCCTGCAGGCCTCGACCTCCGAGGTCTATGGCGATCCGGCGCTCAGCCCGCAGTCGGAAACCTATTGGGGCAATGTCAACATGATCGGCCCGCGCGCCTGCTATGACGAGGGCAAGCGCGGCGCCGAGACGCTGTTTCATCTCTATCGCGAGGATCGCGGCGTCGATATCCGGGTGGCGCGGATTTTCAACACCTATGGGCCGCGGATGCGCCCCGATGACGGGCGGGTGGTGTCGAACTTCATCGTCCAGGCGCTGGCCGGAACGCCGCTGACCGTCTTTGGCTCGGGCCGTCAGACCCGGTCGTTTTGCTATGTGGACGATCTGGTCGACGGGCTGGTCCGGCTGATGGCCTCGCCCGCGACGGTGAAGGGGCCGGTCAATCTGGGCAATCCCGGCGAGTTCACGGTACTGGCGCTGGCCGAGCTGGTGCTGGCCAAGACCGGCTCGCGGTCGAAGGTCGCGTTCCGGACGCTGCCGGGCGACGATCCGCGCCGCAGGCGGCCCGATATCGCGCTGGCCGAGCGGGTGCTGGGCTGGGGGCCGACGGTTCCGCTTGAGGAAGGGCTTGACCGGACCATCCCCTATTTTGCAGAGGTGATGCATCAAAACGTGGCCGGAGTCTGACGCAGAGTGTCAACGCCAGGTCCCGTTCTCGTCACCGGCGGGGCGGGTTATATCGGAAGCCATACCTGCCGGCGCCTGTCCGACGCCGGATACCTTCCCATAGCCTTCGACAATCTCAGCACCGGTCATGCCGACGCGGTGCGTTGGGGACCGCTGGTCGAGGGCGATGCCCGCGACCGCGCCGCGCTGATCCGGGCGATCCGCGCCCATGCGCCGGTCGCGGTCATCCATTTCGCCGCCGCCGCCTATGTCGGCGAGTCGATGCGCGATCCGGGCTTTTATTACGACAACAATGTCGGCGGCATGATCGGGCTGCTTTCTGCCTGTCGCGAAACCGGGCTCGACCGCGTGATCTTCAGTTCAAGCTGCGCGAGCTACGGTCTGCCCGAGGCGTTGCCGATCACCGAGGCGACGCCGCAAGTCCCGATCAACCCCTATGGCCGGACCAAGCTGATCGGCGAGCAGATGCTGGCCGATTTCGGCCGTGCCCACGGGCTGCGCCATGTCGCGCTGCGCTATTTCAACGCCTGCGGCGCCGACCCGTCGGCCGGGCTGTCAGAGTGTCACGACCCCGAAACCCATCTGCTGCCGCTGGCCTTGTTCGCGGCGGCCGGACGCGGTCCCGCGCTCGAGCTTTACGGCACCGATTATCCGACGCCCGACGGCACCTGCATCCGCGACTATGTCCATGTCAGCGATCTGGCCGAGGGACACCTGCTGGCGTTGCGCCATCTGCAAGGCGGCGGCGCCGATCTGCAGGTCAATCTGGGCACCGGGCGCGGGCACTCGATCCGCGAGGTTCTGGCGGCGGTCGAGCGGGTCATCGGCCGCCCGGTGCCGGTCGTGGAACGGCCGCGGCGGCCGGGCGACCCGCCCGCGCTGGTGGCCGATCCGTCCCGGGCACGCGAGGCGCTGGGCTTCGAGGCCCGGCATCGCGATCTCGACGGCATCCTGCGCGATGCGGCGCTGGCCCTGGGACTGGACGTGACCGATGCCGGGATGGCCTGACGCGGGACTGGCGGGGCTGCCGCCCGGGGCCGATCCGGGCGGGCCGTTTCTGGTGTCGCTCTTCACCCGCGGCCAGCGCTGGCGCTATGGGCTGGCGGCGCTGGCCTGGCTGGGCGCCGCCGTCTTCTTCTGGTCCTGGTGGCTGCAGCCCGCGCATAATATCGGCGGCCTCCGCTTTGCGATCTGCTCGGGGCTTCTGGGCTGGCTGACCTTCCTGCAGGCCTATTTCCTGGCCTTCCTGCTGCAGGCCCGGCGGCCCGTGGGCGATCTGGCCGGGCTAGCGGGCGCCCGCGTCGCCATGGTGGTGACGAAAAGCCCCTCGGAACCCTTCGAGATCCTGCGCGAGACGCTGAGCGCGATGCTGGCCCAGGACTGGCCGCACGACACCTGGCTGGCCGACGAGGACCCCGCGCCCGAGACGCTGGCCTGGTGCGCGGCGCATGGCGTGCAGGTCTCGACCCGAAAGGGCCGGGCCGACTATCACCGCCCCGACTGGCCGCGCCGCACCCGCTGCAAGGAGGGCAACCTTGCCTTCTTCTACGACAGCCACGGCTATGACCGCTACGATATCGTGGCCCAGCTCGATGCCGATCACGTGCCGCAGCCGGGCTATCTGCGCGAAATGCTGCGCCCCTTCCTCGACCCGCGCGTGGGCTATGTCAGCGCGCCCTCGATCTGTTCCTCGAATGCCGCCGACAGCTGGTCGGCGCGGGCCCGGCTATACGCCGAGGCGGCGTTTCACGGGGTCTTGCAGGCGGGCTATTCCAACGGCTGGGCGCCGCTGTGCATCGGCTCGCACTATGCGGTCCGGACCCGGGCGCTGAGACAGATCGGCGGGCTCGGGCCGGAACTGGCCGAGGACCATTCCACCTCGATGCTGATGAATGCCGGGGGCTGGCGCGGGGTCCATGCCATCGACGCCATCGCCATCGGCGCGGGGCCGGCCAATTTCGCCGACATGCTGACCCAGGAATTCCAGTGGTCGCGCAGCCTCGTGACGATCCTGCTGCGCTATACGCCGCGCTATCTGAAGGACCTGCCGCCCCGGCTGAGGCTGCTGTTTCTCTTCACCCAAAGCATCTATCCCGCGCAGGTGGCCTTCATGGCGACCGGGACGCTGATCCTGGCGACGGCGCTGATCTTTGACATGCGGTTCGCCGGAGTGACCTATCCGGCCTTCCTGGGCCATGCGCTGCCGACGCTGGCGGTGTTTCTCGCCATCGGGGCGATGCTGCGCCGCGACGGGCTGTACCGCCCCGCCGGGACGCCGGTGCTCAGCTGGGAACGCATGCTCTTTCCCTGCGTGCAATGGCCCTGGGCCGCCTGGGGTATCCTGATGGCGCTGCGCGACCGGATCTTCGGCGGCTTCGTCGATTTCCGGATCACGCCGAAGGGGGCCGCGGCCGAAGCGCGGCTGCCGGTCCGGCTGCTGGCGCCCTATCTTTGCATCGCCGGGCTGGGGCTGGGGCCGGTTCTGCTGCTGCCCCAGGTCGAGGAGGCTGCGGGCTTTTACCTCCTGTCGCTTTTCAACGGGGCGATCTATACCGGGCTCGTTGCGGCCGTCCTGGTCCATCATCTGACCGAGAACGGGCTTCGGCTGAGGACGCGGTGGCGGGACTTCGGGCCCCATGTCGCGATGCTGGCGCTTCTGGTCGGGCTGAGCGCCGGGTCGGTCTGGGTCCGGGGGGTGCAGAGTCTGCATTTCCTGACTGTCGGTCTTGGCCCGTTTCATGTCACCTCGGCACAGTATGTC
Source organism: Rhodovulum kholense (assembly GCF_003053725.1). GTDB lineage: Bacteria > Pseudomonadota > Alphaproteobacteria > Rhodobacterales > Rhodobacteraceae > Rhodovulum > Rhodovulum kholense. The sequence continues at coordinate 52,725 of NZ_QAYC01000013.1, read as the reverse complement.
GTGTCCGGGGCGGGGCAGGGGGGGCGCAAGAAGCTGCACTATGTGCTGGATTTCGGGCGCGACCCGGATCTCCGGCGCCCATGAGGACCTTCGCAGATGAGACGTGACTCCCTATTCGCCCTCGGTCTGGTCGCCGCGCTCGGGCTGGCGGCTGCCGCACCGGCCGAACCGATCGAGGCCCCCCCGGGCGAGATGCCCTTCGGCGTCTACGACCCGGACGGCGCCTTCGCTGACGATCCCGAAGTGTCGATCGAGCATCTATTCCTGCCCTGGGAAGACGTGTTCCTGCCCAGCCTGATCGAGGCCGACGCCTATGCCCGGGCGCGGAACCGGTCGGTCCTGGCCACGATCGAGCCCTGGACCTGGAACCGGTCGGAACGCAACACTCCCGAGACCCTGCAGGAAGGCATCGCCTCGGGCGATTACGACCGCTACATGGCCTCGATCTGCGCGGTGCTGAACCTCTTCGAAAGCCCGGTCACCGTGCGCTGGGCGCAGGAGATGGAAGACGACAGCGGCCAGTTCATCTGGTCGAACTGGGACCCCGAGACCTACAAGGCCGCCTATCGCCGGATGGTCGATGTCTGCCGCAAGAACGCGCCGAAAGTGGCCTATATGTGGTCGCCGCTGGGCTATGAGGCGCTCGACGCCTATTACCCGGGCGACGACTATGTCGACATCGTCGGCCTGTCGGTCTTCGGGCTGCAGCCCTGGGAAACCGCCATTCTCGGTGAGGAAGAGTCCTTCCAGTCGATCCTGGCGCCGCGCTATGCCCGGGTCGAGCGGTTCAACAAGCCGGTGGTCGTGGCCGAACTCGGCTATTCGGGCCGCGAGGACTATGTCGCCAAATGGACCTCGGAGGTCCGCCAGATCTATCCCGAATTCCCCAATCTGGTGGCCGTGGTCTATTTCAACCAGGTCGAGGTCTATCCCTGGCCCGACGATTTCGGTCTGCCCGACTGGAAGGTCGGCGAACGCATCCTCGCCCCCTGAGGCCGACCTCCAACTGCCTGTTCCGGCATCGTTTTCGGCGGATTCCGGCGCATCCGGCCCGGCCCCGGCGCGCCGCCCGCGCCCCGGGGCGGCGGGGGCGCCGTTTGGGTCTCCCCTTTGCCTCCCGATGGCCACAGAAAGGAACCGTTTACCGGATAGCCTCGTTGGCATCCGTGGGACCGTCATTGCCATGGGGCCGTCCGTCCGGAGCGCGCACGCGTCTCTGTCCGGGACGGTTATCCCGGCAAGGGACGTGTGGGTGCAAGACGGCGAGGGGAATGTGTCATGCCGGATCGCAAGAAAGCAGTGTGCCTGCCCTTGTGTGGCCGCAGGTCGGCCGGGCCGATTGTCGCGCTCGGGGTCGCACTCGCGGCCCTGTCCGGGCCTGCCGCGGCCGAGGGCTTCGCGCCGAACAAGGCCGTCGTCGGCGCCTCGGTCATGCGCTGGCTCGACCCGGCGCCAAAGCCGCCGCAGGCCAGCAAATCCGAACGCAAGGCCGCCGCGCAGGCGCTGGACCGGCGCCACGGTCAGGGCTCGCATATCTGCTCGGCCTCGGGCTTCGGCCAGCGCCCCCGCTGCTTCGCACGCTGACCCGCGCCGGGGCCAGGCGCGTCCCGCAGCCCCTTTGCGGCCGCGCCAGAGCTGGGCTATGCCCGGGGGCGAGAACCGCAAAGGGGGCATCCGATGACAGCCGACAGATGCGCTGGGCCGGGACGCGGCCGATGATCGCCTATCTGGCCGGCTGGACCCGCCGCAAGGACGCGATCTTTCGTGCCATCGCCGCCGCGGCCGGGGGCGGCCACCGGCTGCCGCTGATCGGGCTATCGTTTCGGGGCTTCCCCGAAACCCGCGCCCGCACCGCCGAGGCGCTGGCCGTGGCCAAGCGCCAGCCGAAGGGCCGCCTTGGCCGGGGGCTGAAACGGGCGCTGATCGCCGCGCAATACAACTGGTCGCGGCGCTATTTCGCCCGCCATCCCGACCGGATCGCGGTCTGCTGGAACGGGCTGACCGGGTCGCGCCGCGCCTTCATGGAGGGCGCCCGCGACGCGGGGGCGGGTCGGATCTTTGCCGAACTGGCGCCGTTTCCCGGCCGGGTGACGCTTGACCCCGTGGGTGTGAACGCCCAGAACGGGCTGCCACGCGACGCCCGCTTTTATCTCGACTGGGCGGCGGAAGACCCGTCGCGGCAGGGCGAGGACTGGCGCGCGCTGGGGCAGGGGCTGGTCGCGCGCGCCTCGCGCCGGGCCGATGTCGGGCAGGGCGGGGCCGGGGCGTTGGACGGCGCGGGGCCGTTCCTGTTCTGCCCCCTGCAGGTGCCCAATGACAGCCAGATCACGCTGTTCGCGGGCTGGGTGCGGTCGGTCGAGGGCATGATCGCGGCGCTGGCACGCACCGTGCAAGCACTGCCCGAGGGCTGGCATATCCGGTTGAAAGAGCACCCTTCCGCCAAGACATCGCTGGCCGGAGCTCTGGCCGAGGCGACGGCCCGGGCGGACGGGCGGCTGGTGATCGACAACGCGACCGACAGCTTTGCCCAGCTTGCGGCCTCAGGAGGGGTCATCACCATCAACTCGTCGATGGGGCTGCAGGCCTTCTTTCACGACAAGCCGGTGATTGTCCTGGGCGAGGCCTTCTTCGCCATCCCCGGGCTGACCACCCCCGCCGGCGACGAGGCCGCGCTGGCCGCAGCGCTGCGCGCGCCCGCGGATCTGGGCTTCGACCTGGCGCTGCGGGCCGCGTTCATGACCTATCTCGACCGGGTCTATTATCCGAAGATCGAAGAGGGCCCCGACGGCGTCCGGATCGACCCTGGGGCGCTGGCGCGGGTGCTGGCGGCGGCGCGTCCCTGAACGGGCCTTTCACCCGCGCGGGCTTTCCTGTATGGCTCCCCGGACTGAAATCCGACTTGCCTTAAGGGAGCCAGATATGGGCTACAAGGTCGCCGTCGTTGGCGCCACGGGGAACGTGGGCCGCGAAATGCTGAACATCCTCGCCGAACGCGAGTTTCCGGTGGACGAGATCGCCGCACTTGCGTCGCGCCGCTCGCTCGGCACCGAATGCAGCTTTGGCGACAAGACCGTCAAGACCCAGGATCTGGAACATTTCGATTTCACCGGCTGGGACATGGCGCTGTTCGCCATCGGCTCGGATGCGACCAAGGAATATGCCCCCAAGGCTGCCAAGGCCGGCTGTGTGGTGATCGACAACAGCTCGCTTTACCGCTACGACCCGGACATCCCGCTGATCGTGCCCGAGGTGAATGCCGATGCGATCATGGGCTATGCCAAGCGGAACATCATCGCCAACCCCAACTGCTCGACCGCGCAGATGGTGGTGGCGCTGAAGCCCCTGCACGACCGCGCGAAGATCAAGCGCGTTGTCGTCTCGACCTACCAGTCGGTGTCGGGCTCGGGCAAGGAGGCGATGGACGAGCTTTGGGACCAGACCAAGGGCATGTATGTGCCGGGTCAGGAAGTGGCGCCGTCGGTCTACCCCAAGCAGATCGCCTTCAACGTGATCCCGCATATCGACGTCTTCCTCGATGACGGGTCCACCAAAGAAGAATGGAAGATGGTCGCCGAGACCAAGAAGATCGTCGACCCGTCGATCAAGGTCACCGCGACCTGCGTGCGGGTGCCGGTCTTCGTCGGCCATTCCGAGGCGATCAACATCGAATTCGAGGAGTTTCTCGACGAGGACGAGGCGCGCGACATCCTGCGCGAGGCGCCGGGGATCATGGTCGTCGACAAGCGCGAGGCCGGCGGCTACGTGACCCCGGTTGAATGCGTGGGCGAATTCGCGACCTATATCAGCCGGATCCGGCAGGACTCGACCATCGAGAACGGGCTGAACATCTGGTGCGTCTCGGACAACCTGCGCAAGGGCGCCGCGCTGAACGCGGTGCAGATCGCCGAACTGCTCGGCCAGCGCGTGCTGAAGAAGGGGTGAGCGGCGCTCCGGGGCGCCAGCCCCGGCAAACGCTCCAGTGGAGCGTTTGAGCCGCGAACGGGCGGAGCCCCGGCAAGGCAGCGGCCCGGGGCGCCAGCCCCGGCAAGGTGGCGGCCCGGGGCACCAGCCCCGGCAAGGTGGCGCTCCGGGGGGCCAGGTAATGGTCCGGCGCGTCAGTCGCGCCCCTTTCCGACACCCCCCATCCCGAACCATCCTGCGCCCCCGGCGATGCGCCGCCAGGGGACGCAGGCCCCGCCCAATCCCCCCGCCTCGCTCTCGCCGCGCGCGACGCCTTGCCGGTCTTCGCGTACCGCTTGCAGCCCGCCGACCCTTGCCGCAGTCTTGCGCCAGACCCGCCGTCTTCGGAGCGATACGATGCGAGCCTTTGCCCTTTGCCTGATCCTGACCCCCCTACCGGTCTGGGCCGACGACCTGCTGATCCCCAGCCGGGTCAGCGCGGTGACACTGTTTCCCGATGGCGCGGCGGTGACGCGGAGCGCGGCCTTCGATCTTCCGGCCGGAACCCACCGTCTGATTCTGGCCGACCTGCCCGCGACCACGCCGCTGGGCTCGGTCCGGGTCGCGGTCGAGGGCGCGAGCCTTGGCAGCGTTTCGGCGCGGCGCGATTTCGTCCTGCCGCGCGGCACGGGCAAGTCGCCCCAGATCGAGGCCGCCGAGGCCGAGGTCGAACGCCGCCGCCAGGCGCTTGAGGCGGCCGAGGCCGAGATCGCCCGGACCCGGGCCGAGGCGCAGGGGGCCGAGGCGCGCGCGGCCTTCCTCGGGCGGCTCGGTCAGGGCGAGGCGGCGATGACCGTCGAGGATCTGCGCGTGCTCGCCCGGATGATCGGGACAGAGACCGAAGGGGCTTTGGCCGACGCCATCGCCGCCCGGGGCCGTGCAGACGCCGCCGAACGCGGGCTGACGCCGCTGCGCGAGGCGCTGGCCGAGGCCGAGCAGGCGCTGGCGGCGCTGGTGCCCGAGGATGCCGCGCGCGCGATGCTGGCGATCACCGTGACCGGCCCCGAGGGCGCACCGGCCGAAGGCGAGGTGACGGTCAGCTATACGGTCGAGGCTGCCCGCTGGCGGCCGGTCTACGATCTTCGGCTGGACCGCGCGGCCCGCAGGCTGACCGTCGAGCGCGGCGCGCTGGTGGCGCAGGAGACCGGCGAGACCTGGTCTCAGGTCGCGCTGAGCCTGTCGACCGCGCGGCCCGGCGGCCAGACGGCCCCGAGCGATCTCTGGCCGCTTTTGCGCCGGATCTCGGACCCGGTGGCGGCCTTCGAGGCCTCGGATCTGGCGGTCCGGTCGCGCGCGGTCCTCGCCGCGCCCCAGATGGCCGAAATGGACGCAGCCCCCGCCGGGGCCGCGCCGGTGATCGCGGTCGCGGAGTTCGACGGGCTTGCGGTCAGCTATGACTATCCCGCCGCCGTCGACATCGCGACCGGGGCCGACAACCTGCGCCTGTCGTTGGGCGATCTCGGGATGCCGGTCGAGCTTGCGGCCGAGGCGGTGCCCGAATTCGACGACAGTGCCTATCTGGTGGCCTCGTTCGTCAACGAGACGGGCGAGATCCTGCTGCCGAGTTCGGAGGCGATGGCCTATCTCGACGGCCGCTTCGTCGGCCAGCAGGCGATCGGGCTGATCCCGGCGGGGGGCAAGGCCGACCTGCCTTTCGGCCCCATCGACGGGCTGCGGCTGACCCGCACCGTGCTGGATCGCAACGAGGGCGACCGGGGGGTCCTGAAGCGGAGCAACGAACAGTCCGAGGCGGTCAGGATCGAGGTCGAGAACCTGACGGCCGAAAGCTGGCCGGTGCGGCTGCTGGACCGGGTGCCCTATTCGGAACAGGAGGATCTGAAGATCGTCTGGCAGGCCGATCCGTCGCCGAGCGGGACCGATGTCGAGGGCCGGCGCGGGCTGCTGGAATGGCGCTTCGATCTTGCGCCGGGCGCCACGCGCGAGGTGGCGCTGAGCCATCGCCTGACCTGGCCCGAGGGCAAGGTTCTGGACTAGCTGGCCCCACGCCCCGCCAGGGCGACCGCTGGCGGGGCGCGGCGGGATCAGCCCGCCCGGGCGCGGATGCCCTCGCCCGAGGCGGCAGTCGGAACCAGCGCGCGCACCAGATCCTTGACCGACAGAAGCCCGACCTGACGGCCGTCCCGCACCACGCGATAGCGGAGCGACGTGTCGCCGCCCGAGAGCGCGATGACGGATTCCAGATTGGCATCGGCCTCGACATCGCCCGCGATACCCTCGGGCGCCGCCTCGGTCCGGGTCATCACCGACCGAACCCGCAGCACCCGGGCGCGGTTGATGTCCGAGATGAAGTCGACGATGTAAGGGTCGTTCGGCTGCATCAGGATGTGCTGCGGCTCGCCCTGCTGCACGATCTCGCCGTCCTTCAGGATCACCAGATGATCGGCAAGCTTCAGCGCCTCGTCCAGATCGTGGGTGATGAAGACCACGGTCTTGTGCAGTTCGGCCTGCAGTTCCAGCAGCAGATCCTGCATGTCGGTGCGGATCAGCGGGTCGAGCGCCGAAAACGCCTCGTCCATCAGCATGATATCGGCGTTCGAGGTCAGGGCGCGCGCGATGCCCACCCGCTGCTGCATGCCGCCCGACAGCTGATGCGGGAACTGGTTGCCCTGACCTTCCAGCCCCACGCGGTCGAGCCACTTGCGTGCCTCGTCCTCCCATTGCTCGCGCGGCACGCCCCGGACCTCGAGCGGCGTGCCCGCGTTCTCCAGCACGGTGCGGTGCGGCAGCAGGGCGAATTTCTGGAACACCATCGACATGTTCACCCGGCGCAGCTCGCGCAGCTGGGCGTCGTTATAGGCCAGCACGTCCTCGCCATTGACGACGACCTCGCCCGAGGTGGGGTCGATCAGCCGGTTGATATGCCGGATCAGGGTCGATTTGCCCGATCCCGACAGACCCATGATGACCGTCATCTGCCCGGCCTTCATGTCGACATTGATGTCGCGCAGGCCCAGCACATGGCGGTGGGTTTCCAGCAGCTCGGCCTTGTCCATCCCCGACCGTGCCAGCGGCAGGACCGATTGCGGGTCGGCGCCGAAGATCTTGTAGAGGTTCCGGATCGAGATTTTCACATCGTCGCTCATCTGGGGCCCCTCACTGTCTTTGTGCCGCGTTCACGCGGGCCAGTGCCGCCTTGGTGACCCGGTCGAGGATCACCGCCAGAAGCACGATCCCCAGCCCCGAGACGAGGCCGACGCCCAGTTCGAGATTGCGGATGCCGCGCAGAACCAGAACGCCCAGACCCGGCGCCGAGACCATCGAGGCGATCACGACCATCGCGAGGCTCATCATGATGGTCTGGTTGACGCCCGCCATGATGTTGGGCAGCGCCAGCGGGATCTGCACCCCCCAAAGCTTCTGGCGGCGGGTCATGCCGAAGGCGTCGGCGGCCTCGATCACCTCCTTGTCGACCAGCCGGATGCCCAGATTGGTCAGCCGGACCACCGGCACGATGGCGTAGACGATCACCGCGATGCCATAGAGCTTGGGCTCGGTCACCGAGAACAGGAAGATCAGCGGGATCAGGTAGACGAAGGGTGGCAGCGTCTGCAGCATGTCGAGGATCGGAATGGCGATCCGCTGGAACGTGTCGCTTCGCGACATGGCGATGCCGATGGGCACCCCCAGAAGCACGCAGATGAAGGCGCAGACGAAGATGATCGCCAGCGTCTGCATCGCGTAGTCGTAATGGTTGATGAAGGCCAGAAAGCCGATACAGGCGGCGACGAAGGCCACCAGCCCCCAGGACCGCGTGACCAGGCGCACGACCAAGAGGATCAGCGGGATCATGATCCACCAGGGCGAGGTCTGGAACAGCCACAGCGCGCCTTCCAGCGCCCAGCTCAGTGGCTGGGTCAGCGGGTCGAGCACGATGCTGAGCCCGTCCTTGATCGACAGGAAGCCGTCTTCCAGCCCCTTGGTCAGCTCGCGCGCCTGCGGAAAGGCCGGGCAGGCGCGGTTGAGCGCATTCATCGAGGGAAAGGGAAAGTCCCAGAGCGAGGGGGCTGGCGCCGCCGCCCCGCGGGCCTGGCCCAGGAGGTCGGCCATCGACATCGGGGCCGCCGAGGCGCCGCCGTCGCACCAGGCGCGCAGGCCCAGCCCGTCGAAGAGAAAATCGTAGCTTGCCATCTGTTCGGGTCTCCTTGAGAGGGGGCGGTCCGGCCCCTCGGGAACGGAAAGGACGGGCCTGCCGGGGACAGGCCCGTCCGAAATCCGCGTGTCGCGTTTACTGGTTCAGCAGAGCCGCCAGCTTTTCGCGTGCCGCGTCGTCGAGCCAGGCCGACCAGACATCCTTGTGCTCGGTCAGATAATGGACCGCGCCTTCCTCGGGCGAGGCGTTGTTCTCGTCCATCCAGGCGATGACCGCGCTCATGTCGTCGACGTCGAAGCTGACCTTCCGCAGCATCTCGGCGACCTCGGGTTCGCGGTCGGCGAAATCGGTAGTGACGACGGTCAGAACCGGTGCGGCCGGGAAGGCCGAGGGTTTCGGGTCGGGATTGTCGGGGGTCTGGTTGGCCTCGTGGGCGGCCTCGTCATAGGGGCCGAGATCGACCGACACCATGTTGTACTTGCCCAGCACCGCGGTCGGCGCCCAGTAATAGCCGAACCAGGGCTCCTTCTTCTCGTAGGCCGACGCCATCGAGGTGGCCAGCGTCTCGCCCGAGCCGTGGTTGAAGACCTCGATGCCATGGCCTTCAAGGTCGAAGGCCGGGATCAGGTTGTCGTTCACGACCCGGCAGCCCCAGCCGTCGGGGCAGTTGTTGAAGGTACCGCCGACCCAGTCGGGATGGGCCAGGACGCCCTCGATGGTGGTCAGTTCGGGATGCTCCTCGGCCAGATAGTCGGGGATCCACCAGCCCTCGACCCCACCGGGATCAAGCACCTTGCCCAGTTCCTCGATCTTGCCCTGGTCCTTGAGCTTGGAATAGACCTCGCCGGTCGAGTTGACCCACATTTCCGACACGGTGTCGGGCTCGCCGTTCTCGGCGATCGAGGTCACCGCAGGCACGGTGTCCGAGGGCACGACCTTGACCGTGCAGCCATAGCCCTGCTCCATCAGGAATTTCTCGACATTGGTCACGACCGAGGCCGAAGCCCAGTTCATCTCGGCGATCGACACCTCGCCGCACTCGGCCTGCGCCACTGCGGGCAGGGTCAGTCCGGCCAGAAGGGCGCCAAGGGCTGTTGCTCGTTTCATCGGATGCTCCGTCTTGAAAGGTGAAAAGACAATTTCCGCCGCCCGGCAGGACGGGTCGGAGGCCGGGGCGGCAGGGTCGCGATGAGCAGCGGGCAGGCCGCAAACGGCCTTGCGCGGCGTCGGGCCGCGGCCGAAAGGCGGGGGGAAACGCCCCGCAATTCGGCATGTATCTGAAAACCAAGCATCGCAACCGGGGCCGGGTTTAGGTGAAAACACCGTGCCTGCCAACCGGGGAATGCCATTTTACGACATGGATGGTCGTTTTCAGGCTTGTCGATGTTCGGCTTGGGGAGGGCCTATGCCGCTGATATTGATGCCGTTTCGGCTGTTTTCCGGGGCCGGTGCGCGGCAAGGCCGCTTCGGCCCGAGGATGCCTTGCGCCGCGGCGCGCGTCGGTTTGCCGCGGATTCGCCCGGCTTGGGCCAGAGATTTCTTACCGGCTCCTTATTTCGCCCCCTTTTCCTTTGCATGCCGCAACGGCAAGCGCGCGCCGCCGGGTCCGTGCTGAAAGAAACCTCGGATCGGCGCCGCCTGACCGGCCGCGTCCCCGACCGGAACGAGGGACTTGTCCATGGCGCGCCCGATCTATTCGACCCAGCAGATCGCCAACCAGCTTCTGACCGGCTACTGGTCCGCGACCGGCCAGCCCGCGCGGTCCTGGCAGTTCTCGGGGTCCGATCACACCGTCACCTATTCCTTCGGGTCGAGCCTGAACGCGTCCGAGCGGGCGCTGGCCCGCACCGCGCTGGACGCCTGGAGCGAGGCCGCGAATATCGGCTTCACCGAGGTTTCCTCGGGCGCGCAGATGTCCTTCGTCAACAACAGCTCGGGCGCCTATGCCCAGGCCTATGTCTCGGGCAACGCGATCAGCAGCGTCACCGTGAACATCGCCCGAAGCTGGGTCACCACCTACGGGACCGGGATCGACAGCTACAGCTATCAGACCTATCTGCACGAGATCGGGCACGCGCTGGGGCTGGGCCATACCGGCAATTTCAACGGCTCGGCCAGCTATTCGCGCGATGCGCTTTATGCCAATGACAGCTGGCAGACCAGCGTCATGTCCTATTTCTCGCAGGGCGAAAACACTTCGGTCGCTGCCACCACCGCCTTCACCCTGACCCCGATGATCGCCGATGCCCTCGCGGTTCAGACGCTGTACGGCGCCCCGGCCGCGGTCCATGCGGGCGATACCGTCTACGGCCGCAACTCGACCGCGGGCGGCGCGCTTGACACGCTCGGCCGGACCGGGATCCAGCCGGTGACCTTCGTGCTGTCCGACAGCGGCGGCACCGATCTGGTCGATTTCTCGCATTGGGCGGCGGGCAACCGGATCGACCTGACCGCCGGCAGCGTCTCGGACGCTCTGGGCTGGACCGGCAACATGATGATCGCCGCGGGCACGGTGATCGAGAATGTCACGACCGGCGCCGGGGCCGACCGGGTGACCGGAAACGGCGCGGCCAACACGATTTCCGCCGGGGCGGGCAACGACACGCTCGATGGGGGGGCGGGCGACGACGTGCTGACCGGCGGCGCCGGAAACGACATCATGACCGGCGGGGCCGGGGCGGATCTGTTCCGCTTCTTCGCCGGGTTCGGAGATGACCGGATCACCGATTTCGCGTCGGTCGACCGGATCGACTTTACCACCATCCCGGGCGCGGCCAGCTGGGCGGATCTGGTGGCGCTGATGGCGCAGTCGGCCTCGGGCGTCACCATCGCCACGACCGAAGGCAGCGTACTGTTGCAGGGGATCACGCTCGGCGCGCTGAGCGTCGCCAACTTCCTGCTGTCGGACGGATCGGGCGGTGGATCGGGCAGCGGGTCGGGCGGAAGCGGGTCGGGCAGCGGTGGCTCGGGCGTCAGTTCGGCAACCCAGATCTCGGGCACCGAGGCGAGGGACGCGATCCAGGGCACGACCGGCGACGATCTGATCGACGGGCTTGCCGGGGCGGACACCATCCGGGCGAATTCGGGCAATGACACGGTGACCGGCGGGCTCGGCAACGACATCGTCTATCTCGAGGCTGGCGACGACGTCTTCGTCGACGGCACAGATATCGGTGTCGACCGGGTCTATGGCGGGGCGGGCAACGACCGGCTGGTGTCGCAGGGCGGGCGCGACCTGTTCTATGGCGAGGCCGGCGACGACGTGCTGACCGCCAGCAATGCGGGCAGCGTGCTGTCGGGTGGAACCGGCAACGACACCATCACCGGCGGCGCCGGGATGGACAATGTGACCGACGATGGCGGCGCCGATCTGGTCGATCTGGGGGCGGGGAATGACCGCTATCTGGGCCGCGGCGACAGCCCAGGCATGGCCGACACCGTCAGCGGCGGCGACGGCAACGACACCATCACCACCAGCAATGGCAACGACCTGATCGACGGCGGCGCCGGGAACGACCGGGTGAGCGCGGGCGCCGGCAACGACACCGTCACCGGCGGCGCTGGCAACGATGCGCTGCAGGGCGGCAAGGGCGATGACAGCCTGTCGGGCGGCGCGGGCGATGACAGCATCTCCGATACCGGCGGCAAGGACAACGTCGATCTGGGCGTGGGCAACGACCGCTATTCGGCCACCGGCGACACCGCGGCGATGGGCGACACGGTCAGCGGCGGAGACGGAAACGACCGGATCATCGGCAGCAACGGCAATGACAGCCTGTCGGGCGATGCGGGCAATGACCTGCTGTCGGGCGGTGGCGGCGCCGATACGCTGGCAGGCGGTGCGGGCAACGACACGATGACCGGTGGCGGCGGCAACGACGTCTTCGTGCTGGGCGCGGGCTTCGGCACCGACACGATCGTGGACCTTCGCGCGGGCGATGTGATCGACCTCAGTGCGGTTGGCGCGATCGCGGACTGGAGCACCCTGATGAGCGGCGCCACGCAATTGCGAACGGGCACGCTGCTGACAACCTCGGAAGGGACGCTCCTGCTGCGCGGGACCGCTCTGGCGACGCTCGGGGCGTCGTCCTTCCGCTTTGCGGGCTCGGACAATGACGGCTTTGCCACGTCGGGCACGATCACGGGCACCGCTGGCGCGGATGTGCTGAACGGCAGCGCCATGGCCGATGACATCGCGGCGGGCGCGGGCAACGACCGGGTCGATGCCGGGGCCGGGCGCGACACCGTCGATCTGGGCGAGGGCGCCGATATTTTCGTCGACACCGCCGAGACAGGTGCCGCGGGCGGCGACACGGTGCGCGGTGGCACCGGCGACGACCGGATCTTCGGCACGGCCGGGTCGAACAGCTTTTACGGCGAGGCCGGGCGCGATGTGATCCTGGGCGGGGCCGAGGCCGATCTGATCGACGGCGGCGCCGACAATGACACGATCACCGGCGGCGCGGGCGACGACACCGTGCTGGGCGGGGCGGGCAACGACCAGATCCGGCTGGACGACGGCAACGACACTTTCACCGACAGCGCCGATGCCGGGATCGACCGGGTCTATGGCGGGGCGGGCGATGACCGGCTGATCAGCCTTGGCGGCCGCGACGCGCTGTACGGCGAGGCGGGCGACGATCTGCTTCAGGCCAGCGATGCGGGCGGTCTCTTGTCGGGCGGCCTCGGCAACGACACGCTGACCGGTGGCGCAGGCAATGACAGCGTCACCGACAGCGGCGGCAACGATCTGGTCGATCTGGGCGCGGGCAATGACCGCTATACCGCGACCGGCGACAGCCGCAGTGAGGGTGATACCGTCTCGGGCGGCGAGGGGAATGACTCGATCCAGCTTGGGGCGGGCAATGACAGCGTCGATGGCGGTACGGGCAACGACCGGGTAGGTGACACGGGCGGCCGCGACCTTGTAAGCCTCGGCGACGGCGATGACAGCTTCAACGGCAGCCGGGATCTGGCTGGCGACGGCGACACCGTTTCGGGCGGGGCGGGCAGAGACCGGATCTATGGCGGGCGCGGCGCCGACAGCCTGTCTGGCGATGCAGGGGATGACCTTCTGGCCGGCGGCGCCGGGGCGGATACCATTCTGGGCGGGGCGGGCAACGACCGGCTGACCGGCGGCGCCGATGCCGATCTTTTCGTCTTTGCCGATGGCGACGGCGTCGATCTGGTGATGGACTTCCAGGCCGGGCTCGACCGGATCGACCTGACGGCCGTCTCGGGCCTGTCGAGCTGGGCCGATGTGACGGCTCACATGACCCAGAGCGGCCGTGATGTGCTGCTCGACTTCGCGACGGTCGACATCCACCTGGCGCGGGTCGATATCGGCGAACTCAGCGACAGCGACTTCCTGATCTGATCCACCACAAGGGCGCGGAACTGGCGGCGGGGCGGCTCAGGGCCGCTCCGTCTTGCCGTTTCGCCGCCGGGTGTCCTTGCGGGGGCACTTCCGCCGCCGTAGTGCCGCAACGTTCGTGCCCGCCTTCACATTCTCCTGGCCGAGGGGCACGCCCTTCCCGGGGGCGGGAAGCGGCGTGCAAGAATTTGTTATTTAATGGACTTGCAGGGCGCACCGATCCTGTACGCCGTGCGGAACGGCATGTGGGCCCGGAAGAGCCTTGCGGCGCCCCGGCGGCGGCCTCGCAAATGCCGCAATTCGGCATCAGCCATGCAACCCTACCGTGTGCCGGTCGCTCGGAGCGGGCTTTCCGCGCCTTGGGCCAACCGAAAGTGCGAGGATCCGAGTCGTGCCAAAGGAACAAGTGAACGGTTTCAGTATAGGGCCGCGCGCCAAACATCAGCTTGAACCGACTTCCTCTCCCCACCAGTTCGGGGCTTTGATCGGACGCTTTCGAAACCGGGCGATTCCCTCCGAAGACCCCGCCCGGGAGAGGCCGTCGGTCAATGGCGAAGGCAGCGCCGACCACGCGACCGGACTGGCGACGTCCGCCCCGACCGGCGCATGCGTTCTGGAGCAGGCCGAAATCCTTCAGGTGGCGGCGGCTTCGGCCGGAATCGGTCAATGGTATGCCGAACTTCCCGCGACCGAGATCCGCGCCACAGGCGAGTATTTCAGGGCCCTGGGCTATGAGCCCGGCGAGATCCCTCTGGATGTGCAAAGCTGTGTCGACCGCATTCATCCCGAGGACCGCGCGAGCATCCTCGGCCAGATCGAGGCGGCGGTCCGGGGCGAGGTCGAGCGGTTCGGCTTCGATCACCGGCTTCGCTGCAAGGATGGCAGCTATCGCTGGTTCGCGGTCACAGGGCAGCTTTTCGCGGCGGCGGCCGGCGACCGGCGGGCGATCATCTGCGGCAGCCTCGTCGACGTCACCGATCTCAAACGGAACGAGATCCACGCGGCCGAGCTGGCTGAGGCCGCGCGCCATGCCGGCGAGCGGCTGAACGCGCTGGCCGACAACGCGCCGGTGGCGCTGTTCGAGCTGCGGCGCGATCTCGATGGGGGGCTGAGCGCCCCCTATTTCAGTGCCAAGCTGCCCGATCTGTTCGGCGTCACGGCCGCGGATCTTGCGCAGGACGTGCGCGCCGGGCTCCGCTGGATCCATCGCGACGACCTTGCCGCGCTGCGCGAACAGGCCCGGCGGTCGGCCGAGGACCTGTGCCCGGGGTCGGCGCGTTTCCGGCTGCGGCACCCCGAGCGGGGGATTCGCTGGTATCTGGGCTCCTCCCTGCCGACGGCGCAGCCCGACGGGACGGTGCTGTGGCGCTGCAGCGTGCTGGACATCACCGACGAGATCGCGGCAGAGCGGCGGGCGGCCAGGGCCTCGGCGGCTCAGCGTCTGGCCCATGAACGGCTGACGACGCTGGCCGAGAACTCGCCGGGCGCTCTTTTCTCGCTGCGGCAGACGCGCGACGGCAAGATGCGCTTTCCCTATTTCACCTCGCGATTGCCCGACCTGATGGGGGTACCCGGGACCGAACTGCGCAAGAGTGTCGGCAAGGCGTTCCGCCATGTTGCGCCCGAGGACGAGGCCATGGTCGAGGACGCCTTCGCCCAGTCGCTGGGAACCGGTGCTCGGGCCGAGTTCAAGTTCCGGGTCGAGCATCCGCAAAAGGGAACGATCTGGCTTTTGTGTTCGGCCAGTCCGCTGCGCTCGGCCGACGGGGCGATGTGGTACGGCTACATGATCGACATCACCGAGCGGCTCGAGATGGAAAGCAGGGCGGCGCTGGCCGCGGCCGAGGCGCATGATGCGATGGACCGTCTGGCCTCGATCGCCGAGATCGCTCCGGTCGGGCTTTACGAAGCTCAGCGCGCGCCCCTGGGGGGGCTGAACTTCACTTATACTAGTGCCCATTTCAACGATCTTATGGGGTTTCCCGGCGGCGACGTTCAGCGGCTGCAGACGCATATCCTCGAGCGCATCCATCCCGACGACCTGCCCCAGTTCCTGGCCAATATCGAAACCACCTCGCAAACCCTGACGCTCCGCCGCCAGCGGTTCCGGATCTTCCATCCGGTCCGGGGCATGCGCTGGCTCGATGCCTCGGCGACCCCGCGCGAGGGCCCGGACGGGGTCCTGACCTGGCGCGGCGCGCTTTACGACGTGACCGCCGATGTCGAACGCGAAGCCGACCTGCGCCGCGCCCACGGCCTGGCCGAGAAGATGCGGATCGAGAACGAGCGGCAGGCGCTGCATGACGGGTTGACCGCGTTGCCGAACCGGCGGTTCTACGACCGGGTGCTGGCCGAGCGTCTGGCCGAGGCGGGGGCGGGCGGGCCGCGCGATTGCGTGCTGATCCGCATCGACCTCGACCATTTCAAATATGTCAACGACACGCTGGGTCATGAGGCCGGGGACCAGGTGCTGATCCGGGTGGCCGAGGTGTTGCGCGGTGCGATCCGGGCGGGCGATTTCGCCGCGCGGATCGGGGGCGACGAATTCGCCATCCTGCTGGCGCCGGGCATGACGCGGCGCCATGCGCAGGATGTGGTCGAACGGGTGCAGGCCCGGCTGGCCGAACCGATGCTGTATCGCGGGCGCCCCTGCCGGTTCGGCGCGAGCTTCGGCATCGCCCTGTGCGACGACATCTGCAGCCCCGACAGCGACATCCAGCTGTTCGCCGATGCCGCGCTCTATCGCGCCAAGGCCAGCGGCCGCAGCCGGATGCAGTTCTTCACACGGGCGCTGCACGATTCGATCCTGAACGACCGGCGTCTGGCGGCCGAGATTCACGAGGCGCTGGAGCGCGACGAGTTCGTGCCGTTCTTCCAGCCCCAGGTCTGCGCGATGGAAAACCGTCTGGTCGGGGCCGAGACGCTTCTGCGCTGGCGCCACCCGACGAAGGGTCTGCTGGCGCCCTCGGCCTTCATGCATTTGGCCGAGCAGCTGCGGCTGGTGCCCGAGATCGACCGCCTGATGATGGAGAAATCCCGCCAGGCGCTGGACCGCTGGCGTGCGGCGGGGCTGCATCTGCCCAAGATCAGCTTCAATGTCAGTTCGGGCCGGATGCACGACCCGGATGTGGTCTCGGCCGCGCGAGCGATGCGCAGCGAAGAGACCAAGGTGACCTTCGAGCTGCTGGAATCGATCCTGGTCGAAGAGGAAAGCGATGCCTTCCGCACCCATCTGGCCGCCGTGCGCGAGGCCGGGATCGACATCGAGATCGACGATTTCGGCTCGGGCCATGCCTCGATCATCGGACTGCTCGAGATCGCGCCGTCTTCGCTGAAGATCGACCGCCGCATCGTGGCGCCGGTGGCGCGCGACCTGCGCTCGCGCAATCTGGTGCGCGCGATCGTCGAGATCGCCGAGGCTCTGGGGATCGGCACCGTGGCCGAGGGGGTCGAGACCCCCGATCAGGTGCGCATCCTGCGGGGGCTGGGCTGTCAGGTGCTGCAGGGTTATCTGTATTCCCGGCCCGTCGACGAGGCCGGGTTCCTGGCCTATGCAACGGAAAAGCTGCGGCGGCGGGCCTGACCGGCCGCCGCCGGAAGGCCGTCAGCCCAGAAGCAATGGCAGATAGGTCACGAGGATCAGGACCGCGACCAGCACCGCCAGATAGGGCAGCACCGCCTTGGCGATGCGCTCGAGCCCCAGTCCGGTGACCGAGGAGGCGACATAGAGGTTGATCGCGACCGGGGGCGTGATCATGCCGATGGCAAGGCCGACGACCAGGATCACCCCGAAATGCACCGGGTCCACCCCAAGTTGCAGCGCCAGAGGCAGCAGAAGCGGCGTCAGGATGATCAGCGCCGAGGCGGTCTCGACGAAGATGCCGGTGACGAGGATCAGGACCAGCATCATCGCCAGCACGATCATCGGATTGTCCGAGACCGACAGCACCAGCGCCCCGATCTGGGCGGGCACCTGCCAGTTCGACAAGGCCCAACTGAGCGCGGCCGAGGCCGAGATCACGAACATGATGACGGCCGTGGTCACGCCCGAGCGGATCATCAGCCGGTAGATGTCCTTCAGCCCCATGTCGCGATAGACGAAGAGCGAAACGAAGATCGCGTAGTTGACCGCGATGACCGCCGCCTCGGAGGGCGTGAAGATGCCCGAGAAGATGCCGCCCAGGATGATGACCGGGGTCATAAGCCCCCAGAAGGCCGACACGAAGCTGCGCGCGATGGTTCTCAGCGAGAAGGGGGCGCCCTTGGGATAGGCCCGCCGGTGACCCTGCACCAGGGCCACGACCATCAGCCCGGCGCCCATGGCGATGCCGGGCAGAAAGCCGCTCAGGAAAAGCGCCGAGACGGATTCCTGGGCGATCACCGCGTAGATGATCATCGGCACCGAGGGGGGGATCACGACGCCGATGGTGCCGCCCGCCGCGATCAGGCTGGCGGCCGAGGCCGGGTCATAGCCCTTGCGGGTGAGTTCGGGCACGAGCGTCGAGCTGACCGCCGCCGTCGTCGCCGCCCCCGAGCCCGAGATCGCGGCGAAGAACATCGCCGCCAGCACCGAGACGATGGAAAGCCCGCCCTTGAGAAAGCCGATCATCGCATCGGCCAGCGCCACCAGCCGGGCGCTGACCTTGCCCTCGGCCATGATGTCGCCCGCGAGGATGAACATCGGCACCGCGACCAGCGCGAAGGAGTTGATGCCGGAGAACATCTGCTGCGGCAGCACCAGAAGCGGCACGCCGCCCGCCTGCATCGCGACCATGGTCGCGCCGCCGATGGCCAGCGCGACCGGCAGGCCGAGGATCATGAACAGAAAGAACAGGCCGAAGAGAAGCAGGCTCATTCCACCGGCTCCCCGGCATCGGGAAGGGTGCCGGTCAGCACAAGCCGCATCAGATCGGTCGCGGCCAGCCAGGCCATCAGGCCCGCGCTGACGGGGATGATCGCGTAGACATAGCTCATGGGCAGCCGGAGCGCGGCGGATTTCTGGAAGCTCTGCATCATCATGTAGGTCTGGCCGACCCAGACCAGGCTGATCAGGAAGGCCACGGCGATGACCAGCGCCAGCGCGGTCGCGGCGCGACGCGCCCCGTCGGGCAGCCGCTCGACCAGCACGCCGACCGCGATATGACGGTGCCGTTGCCAGGCCAGCGCCGCGCCCAGAAAGGTCAGCCCGATCAGCAGGAACCGCGCGACCTCCTCGGTCCAGCCGACCGCGGTGAAGGCCACCCGCGACACGATCTGCAGCGTGATGACCGCGATCAGCGCTGCCATGCCCGCCGCGATCACGGGGGCAAGCACGGCGCCGATCGCGCGTTCGATCCGGCCGAGGAGGCTCAGCACGTCAGTTCAGCTCCGCCCGGATCCGGGTCAGGGTGTCGCCGAACCTCTCGCCGTATTTCTCGTAGACCGGCGCCACCGCGTCCTGGAAGGCGGTCAGGTCGGGGGTCTCGTTCACCTCCATCCCGGCGGCCTTCAGTTCGTCAAGCTGCTGGGCCTCCATATCGGCGTTGAAGGCGCGTTCGGTGGCCGCTGCGTCATGGGCGGCCTCGACCACGATCTGCTGCGCCGCCTCGGGCAGCTTCGACCAGGTCGGCATGCCCATCACGAAGACGGCGGGCGCATAGGTGTGCCGGGTCATGGTCATGTATTTCTGGGTCTCGTTCAGCTTGAACGAATAGACCACGCCGACAGGGTTTTCCTGCCCGTCGATGGTGCCCTGCTGCATCGCCGTCAGCGCCTCGGTCCAGGCCATCGGAATGGCATTGGCGCCCAGCGCCCTGAAGCTGTCGGTATAGACCGGGTTCTCCATCACGCGGATGCGCAGCCCGTCGAGATCGGCGGGCGTCGCCACCGGGCGCTTGGAGTTCGTCAGGTTGCGGAAGCCGCGCTCGGCATAGGCGAGGCCCTTGAGATTGACATCGGCCAGCTTGTCCAGCAGCTCTTGCCCGATCTCGCCGTCGAGCACCCCATAGGCGGCCTCGCGCGAAGGGAAGAGGAAGGGCAACTCGAACACCGCCATCTCCTCGACGAAGTTCGCGACCGGCCCGTTGGTGATCAGCCCCATGTCGATGCTGCCGATCTGCATGCCTTCGAGCAGGGTGCGTTCGTCGCCGAGCGTGGCATTGGGCACGATCTCGACCGAGATCTTGCCGCCGCTGCGTTCGGCCACCAGATCGCGGAAGGCGACGGCGGCCACCTGATAGGCGTCCTTCTCGTTCACCACATGGGCCAGCCGCAGGGTGACGGGCTTCATGCCGTCGAGATCGGCGGCCAGAGCGGGGCTGCCGCCAAGCGCCAGCGCGGCGGCCGCGGCGGACAGGAACGAACGTCTCTGCATCGGGGAGTCTCCTTCAGGATCAGCGGCGGGACCTTGGGCGATGTTACGCAGGGCGTCAACCGAACATGCCGATAATTGCGGCAGGCGCGGGCGGGTGGACAGGATGATCTTTCGGAGGGCGTGCCCGGATTTCGCCTTGATCGCGACAGACTGCTGCCCCGGGGTGGCATTATCCCGGATTTCAGAACAATTCTGCCGTGGCCCGCCAATCGATGCCCGATCTTTTACCGCCGATGCCGCGGCCGATGGCCGGGGCGCGTGCCGTCCCGGCCGGGGCGGTGCTGGCGGTCGTGACCCTGGCGGCGCTGAGCCTGCGCCTGCCGCTGCTCTTGTGGGGGGCCGACGCGCTCGACCGGCAGGTCTTTCCCGACGACACCTATTATGTGCTGTCCATCGCGCGCAACATCGCGGCCGGTCTCGGCCCCACCGCCGATGGGACGGTGCCGACCACCGGGTTTCAGCCGCTGATCGTGGCGCTTTTGGTGCCGGTCTTCCGGCTGACCGCCGATCCGGTGCTGCCCGCACTGGCGGCAGCCGCCATCGGGGCCATCGCCGGGGCGCTGGCGGCGGGGCTGGCGGCACGGCTGGCGCTGGCGCTGACCGGGTCATGTCTGGCGGCGGCCGGGGTCGGGCTGGTGCTGGCCACCGGTCCGGTCTTTGCACTGACCCATCCGAACGGGCTTGAAACCGCGCTGGCCGCGGCGGTGCTACTGGCCACAGCCGTTGTGCTGGCCGAAACCCGGCCGGGTGCACCGATGCGTCGCTTCGTCGGGATCGGGGGGCTGGCCGGGCTCGCGGTGCTGGCGCGGGTCGATGCGGCGGTGCTGCTGGCACCGGCGGGGATCTGGGCGGTTCGCGCGCTGGGCTGGCGCGGCGCGGGGCTCGCGGCGCTGACGGGATGTGCCGTGATCGCGCCCTGGGTCGGGGTCTGTCTTTGGCTGACCGGAGATCCTCTGCCCGAAAGCGGGGCGGCGGTGGCCACGCTTGCGGCGGCCGACGGGTTCGACGGATGGATGACCTTCACGATGGGCGTGCTGGCCTTGGGCGCGGTCTGGCCCGACGCGGTCTTCGGCTGGTCGCCCGCGGCCGGGATCGCGGTCGCGGCCGTGCTCCTGCTGCCTTTGCTGGCGGTCCGGCGGGGACATTGTCCGCCGCTGGCGGCGGTGCTGGCCTTTGGCTCCCTTGCCCTGTTCCTGGCCTATACGTTGGGGCTTGGTGCGGTCTGGTTCTTCGAGCGGTATTTCTCGCCGATCCATTGCCTGGTGCCGGTGCTGGCGGCGGCTCTGGTGTTCGGGCGGTCCCCGCCCTTGGCGGTGCGTGTACTTTGGGGCCTGGCCGTCCTCGCGCTTTGCGGCTTTGGGCTCTGGCGTCTCGCACCGGTGCTGAGCGATCCGGGGACCGCGCGGCTGCATGCCTTCGCGCCCCCCAGCGGCTATGGCGAGATGGCGCGCGACCTGCTGCCCGAGGTGCCGCCGGGCGCGACCCTTGGGGCGCTGCAAAGCGGGGCGCTGGGATATTTTGCGCCGCCGGGTCTGCGGGTGGTCAATCTCGACGGGGTGGTGAACGGTCCGGCGGCCGCCGCGCTGCGCGAGGGGCGGGTCTGTACCTATCTGAAGGCCGCCGGGATCACCCATTTCGCCGATTGGGACTTGAACCGCGCCCTGCTTCTGCGCCGGGTCGACCCCGGCGCTGCGGTCGTCCTCGACCCGCTTTACCTGTCGGCCGTGGCGCAGGGTCGTCACCGCGTCACGCTTTACAGCGTCACGGCAGACTGCACCCCGCGACCCTGAGCCTCGCGATCTCCTGACATCCTGCCCCGGCCGCGCGGCGCGACACGCTGTGTCTGGCGCCGGATTTTCCCGGCGCGATTCGGAATTTCCTCTCGAAACCGGGGTCGACGCCGCCCGCGGCCGGGTGGGAATCCCTCGATCGGGCGGTATTCAAAAAATGCATGATAGCTATGCGCTCAGCAATGTGGCGAGCGCAGGCCCGCTGCCCCGACTTCGCCACAGGTCGAAACGAAGGGTTACGCTGCCGATGGAGCGGAGTCCGGCGCTTCTGCAACGCAACGTCAGAGATCGGCGGGAAGAAATACCGTTTGGCGGCCGCCCGGGCGCGAGTCGGGGAATCGGATGTGCCGATCGCGCTTCGTTACCGCAGCGGGATCGGGCGCAACGTCACAGCGTCCGGCAAGCGAGAAAGAACGAGGCTTTTGAATTTAATCTTGCCGAAGGGCGGTTCTCGCCGCGGTTTGGTTTCCCTAGCGTCACCTTTGGGGCGTTTTGGCCAAAATCCCAATTGCGGCATTTCCTAGGAGAACCAGAAAAATTTAGCGGACTGTCCGTTTGTCGCCCGGCGGCTTCTCATCCAGAACGCGAATGTCCGGAAACAGAACAGGCCTAAAACCTCGTCTTTTCCCGAACCCTGGACGGAGATGCAGAAATGGACCCGGAAACACCCGACATGATCGGAACGGGAGAGATTTGCCTGGCGCATGAGCTTGGACCGCGCGACGCGGCCGGCATCCGCGACCGGGTCCTGGCGGCCCTGCGCGGGGGCGGTGCCATCGTTGTCGACACGACCGAAGCGACCGGCATGCATGTGGCGATCCTACAGATATTGCTGGCTTTGGCCCGGGACGCGGCCCTGGCCGGCCGGCCGTTCACGCTGATCGCCCCGCCCGGCGGCGCCTGCGCGACCGCCTTCGAACGGGCCGGTCTCGACCTGCCGGGTCAGGCGCGCGCCGCCTGACCGGAACTCCCCCAGATCTTGGAGAACTGCAATGTCAAAGACGATCCTCGCCATCGACGACTCGCCGTCGATCCTTCAGATGGTGGCGCACACCCTGACAACCGCAGGTTATCAGGTGATCGAGGCGGTCGACGGGGCGGACGGCTATGACAAGGCCGTCGCCAACCGGATCGACGCGGTCATCACCGACCTGAACATGCCCCGGCTGAGCGGGCTCGACTTCATCCGCAAGTACCGCACCCATGCCTCGAGCGCGGGCGTGCCCATCGTGTTCCTGACCACCGAGACCGATGACGGGCTGAAGCGCGAGGCCAAGGAGGCGGGCGCCACGGGCTGGATCGCCAAGCCCTTCAAGCAGGACCAGCTGCTGGCCGTCGTGAAGAAGGTCGCCGGAGCATGACCCTGTCCTCCGATCCCGCCGAGACCTTCCGCCAGGAGGCGCGCGACCTTCTGGACACGCTGGAACAGACCCTTCTGGATCTGGAACACGACCCGGGCGACAGCGCCCTCGTCGATGCAAGCTTCCGCGCCATGCACACGCTCAAAGGGTCGGGGGCCATGTTCGGCTATGACGAAGTGGCGGATTTCGTGCATGAATTCGAGACCGCCTTCGACCGCGTCCGCAAGGGCAAGGCGGCGATCAGCCCCGGCCTCGTGGTGATCGCGCTGGCGGCCAAGGACCATATCGCCGATCTGGTCGGCGAGCCCGGCCAGCACGCCGCGAAGGGCGCGCCGATCCTCGAGGCGCTGCGCAACACGGTCGATACCGGCCGGAATGCCGGCTCTGCCGCGCCCGCCGGAACGGCCCCGGCCGCCGGGGCGCCCGCTGGCGGGGTGCGGGTCCGCTTCCGGTTGCCGTCCGATGCCATCGCCTTCGGGACCGATCCGCTCTTGCTGCTGGACGAGATGCGCGAGCTGGGCGCCGACCGCGTGGTCGGGCTGACCGACCGGCTGCCGCCGCTCGACGAGATGGACCCAAGCGGCACCTATCTGGGCTGGGAAGTCACCTTCGAGGCCGGGATCTCGGCCGAACAGATCGACGATGTCTTCCTCTTCGTACGCGACGGCATGGAGCTGACGCTGGAACCGCTGCAGCCGCCGCAGGCGCCGAAGGACGCGTCCGAGGCGGCGGCATCCGCCGACACGGCCCGGCGCGGTCGCGATGCCGAGGGCCGCGCCGCCGCCGCCTCGTCGCTCAGGGTGCCGGCCGAGCGGCTGGACGAGCTGATGGACCGGGTCGGCGAGCTGGTGATCGCCCAGTCGCGGCTGGCGCAGATCGCCTCGGCCGGGGACGACCTGAACCTCAAGGCCGTGGTCGAAGAGCTGGAACGGCTGTCCTCGGGCTTGCGCGACACCACGATGGGCATCCGCATGGTCCCGATCGGCACGCTGTTCTCGCGCTTCCGGCGGCTGGTGCACGACCTCTCGGGCGAGCTGGGCAAGGAGATTGACTTCGTCACCAGCGGCGAAGAGACCGAGCTGGACAAGACCATGATCGAGCGGCTGGCCGATCCGCTGGTCCACCTGATCCGCAACGCCATCGACCATGGCGTCGAGGGGCCCGAGGCGCGCGGCCGTGCGGGCAAGCCCGCGCGTGGCCGGGTGCGCCTGTCGGCCGCCCATACCGGGGCCGAGGTGGCGATCTCGATTGCCGATGACGGGGCCGGGCTCGACCCGGCGCGCATCCGCGCCAAGGCCGAACAGAACGGGCTTCTGACGTCCGACCAGAAGGTGACCGATCAGGAGCTTTACCAGTTCGTGTTCCATCCCGGCTTCTCGACTGCAAGCCAGGTCACCTCGATCTCGGGGCGCGGGGTCGGCATGGACGTGGTCAAGCGCACCATCGAGGGCCTGCGCGGCACCATCGATCTGACCAGCACGCCCGGTCAGGGCACGGTCGCGACGCTGCGGCTGCCGCTGACGCTGGCGATCATCGAAAGCATGCTGGTGCAGGTCGGCAACGGCCGCTACGCGATCCCGCTCTCGGCGGTCGAGGAATGCGTAGAACTGCCCGCCGCGCAGGATGGCAAGGCTGCCGGGCGCAATTTCCTGAACATCCGCGGGCGGCTGGTGCCGTTCCTGCGGCTGCGCGAGCTGTTCAAGACCCGGGCCGAGCGGGCCGAGCACCAGAAGGTGGTGATCGTCTCGGCGGGCGAGGCGCGGGTCGG
This sequence comes from Rhodovulum kholense, assembly GCF_003053725.1. Taxonomy (GTDB): domain Bacteria; phylum Pseudomonadota; class Alphaproteobacteria; order Rhodobacterales; family Rhodobacteraceae; genus Rhodovulum; species Rhodovulum kholense. Next base: position 28,009 of record NZ_QAYC01000013.1, on the reverse strand, counting down.
GCTGGTGGTCGACCAGATCATCGGCAACAGCCAGACCGTCATCAAGTCGCTGTCCAAGCTGCACGCCGATGTCGAGACCTTCTCGGGCGCGACCATCCTCGGCGACGGCACGGTGGCGATGATCCTCGATGTGAGCGCGCTGGTCGGCTTCGGCCAGGCCTATGAAAGCCGCCTGCGCGGCGAACAGCTGGGGAGGGTGGCATGAGCGCCGTCGACAAGCCTACCGGGCCCGCCGCGATGCGCGCCCTGACTGTCGGGCTTCAGGGCGAGGTCTTCGCGCTGCCGGCCGAAACCGTCAGCGAGATCCTCGACATGGTTCCCGTGACCGAGGTGCCCAATGCGCGGGCCTTCGTGAACGGCGTCATCAACGTGCGCGGCAAAGTGGTGCCGCTTGCGGATCTTCGGGTCATGTTCGGCATGGAGCGCACCCCGCCCGATGCCGATACCCGGATCGTCGTGACCGAGATCGACCTCGACGGGGAACCGGCGCTGGTCGGGATCATCGCCGACAAGGTGCACGACGTCACCGAAATCTCGGACGCCTCCGTCGAGGAAGCGCCGAAGGTCGGCATGCGCTGGCCCGCCGAATTCGTGCGCGGCATCGGCAAGCATGGCGACGACTTCATCATCATCCCGGACATGGGCCGGATCTTCGGATCGAAGGGGGATCGCGATCCGTCCTTCGCCACGGACGAAAGGAAAGCGAAATGACACTCTCTCTCAGGGCCAAGCTCGCCCTCGCCTTTGGCGCCCTGCTGCTGTTGATCAGCCTCTTGGGGGGCGTTGCGATCCTGCAGATGAACCGGATCAACGCGCAGTCGACGATCATCGCCGACAACTGGCTGCCCAGCGTGGACGAGGTGCGCCAGCTCGACACGATCATGGCCAAGTATCGCATCGGCGAGTATGCCCATGTTCTGGCCACCACCGAGTCCGAATTCGAACGGATCGAAACCTATATCGACGGCGTCCGGGCCAAGCTTGACGCCAGCCGCGCCGCCTATGAGGCGCTGATCATCGCGCCCGAGGAACGGCAGCTTTACGCCCAGTTCAACGAAAGGCTGGCGAACTATCTCGAGAACTCCAAGCGCATCCTGCGCTATTCGCGCAACAATCAGAACGATATGGCCAGCCGCGAGATGAGCGACTCTCTGGAACTGTTCGATGCGGTCACGGCTGATCTGACGGAACTGGTGGCCTTCAACTCGAACGGAGCGCGTGCGGCCAGCGCGGAAGGCGACGAAGCCTATGCGACCTCGCAGAAGGTGGTCTTCGGGGTGATCGGGCTGGCGCTGCTGGTCGGCATCGGTACCGCGATCTTCCTGATCCGCAACATCACCCGCGCCCTGGGCGGCGAGCCCGACTATGCCCGCGACGTGATCCGCGAGATCGCCAGCGGCAATCTCGAGGTCAAGGTGGCGACCCGCGAGGGCGACCGCGACAGCCTTCTGGCGGCGGCGCGCGACATGGTGGCCAAGCTGAAAGAGGTCATCACCGAGGTCGCGGTCTCGTCCCGCAACGTGGGCTCCGGCAGCCAGGAGATGTCGGCCGCGGCCGAGCAGCTGGGCCAGGGCGCGACCGAACAGGCCTCGTCGACCGAGGAAGTGTCGTCCTCGATGGAAGAGATGGCGGCCAACATCAAGCAGAACGCCGACAACGCCTCGCAGACCGAGAAGATCGCCCGCCAGTCGGCCGGCGACGCCAAAAGCAGCGGCGATGCCGTGGGCAAGGCGGTCAAGGCGATGGAGACCATCGCCGAGAAGATCCTGATCGTGCAGGAAATCGCCCGTCAGACCGACCTTCTGGCGCTGAACGCGGCGGTCGAGGCGGCGCGGGCCGGGGAACATGGCCGCGGCTTTGCGGTGGTGGCCTCGGAAGTGCGCAAGCTGGCCGAACGCAGCCAGGCGGCGGCGCAGGAAATCTCGGGTCTGTCGGGCGATACGGTCAAGGCCGCGCAGCAGGCGGGCGAGATGCTGACCCGGCTGGTGCCCGACATCCAGCGCACCGCCGAACTGGTGGCCGAGATCTCGAATGCCAGCCAGGAACAGAATGCCGGGGCCGCGCAGATCAACGTCGCGATCCAGCAGCTCGACAAGGTGACCCAGCAGAACACCTCGGCTTCCGAGCAGATGGCGGCCACCGCCGAAGAGCTGGAAAGCCAATCGAGCCAGCTGCAGCAGGTCATCGGCTACTTCCGTGTCGCGCTGGACGACATGGCCGGGCGTGCGGGAAGCCATCATGCGGCGTCGCGCGGACGCCGGTCGGACAGCTCGCCGGTCGAGGACGCGATCCGCAAGACCGCCGCGCCCGCCCGGCGGCGCCCGTCCCAGGCCTCGGGGGGCTTCATGCTCGACATGGGCGGCGATGACGACATCGACGGGCAGTTCGTGCGCTCCGGCGCCGCCTGAGCCGCCCTGTTCCTCAGTTCCGGCCGCCTCGCCGAGGCGGCCGGTCTCCGACCGATCCCGGGAGATCAGAATGGCCGACCAGACCCAATATGTGACGCTCGGCGCCGCCGACAGTCTTTTCGCCGTGCCCGTCGAACGGGTGCAGCAGATCCTTGAAACCCAGCCGATTGCGGCGATGCCCCATGCGCCCGCCGACTTCCTGGGCATGATCGACGTGCGCGGGCAAAGCGTGCCGGTGATGGACCTGCGCAAGCGCCTGGCGCTGCCCGCCGCCGAGGACAGCCACAGCACCCGGATCATGGTGCTGGACGCGCGCGTGGGCGAGGCGCCGCGCCGGATCGGGCTCAAGACCGACCGGGTGTTCGAGGTGACCGCGCTCGATGCCGACACGATGGAGGCGCCGCCCGATCTGGGCGCGTCCTGGCGCACCGAATTCGTCGCGGGCGTCGGCCGCCGCAACGGGGCCTTCGTGACCGTTCTCGATCTCGACCGGCTGTTCGCCGCGGCCGATCTGCCCGCCGCGTCCGGCGTCGCCGCCTGAGCCCCCCTCCCGGGTTTTCGACCGCCTCGCGGACGCCCCGGCCCCGCCCCCATCTTTCACGGAGCCCGCCATGACTGCCTCTTCGCTAGCCCTGAGACCGACCGGCGGTGCCGATGACGGCGACCGGATCGACGACAGCAGCTTTTCCCGCATCGCCGCGCTGGTGAACCGCCAGACCGGAATCCGGCTGCCGCCGTCCAAGCGCCTCATGGTCGAGGCGCGGCTTCGGCGGCGGGTCCGGGCCTGCGGCCAGCCCAACCTTGCGGCCTATTGCCGGTTCCTGTTCCAGGAGGGCGGGCTCGACCGCGAGGCGCTGCACCTGATCGACGTGGTGACCACCAACAAGACCGACTTCTTCCGCGAGCCCGACCATTTCCGGTTCCTGGCGGGACCCGGGCTTGACGCGATGCTGGGCCGGGCCGGGGGCGGGCGCCGGACCCGGCTCAAGTTCTGGAGTGCGGCCAGCTCGATCGGGGCCGAGGCCTATACCATCGCGATGGTGCTGGCCGAGGCGGCGGCGCGGGGTCCGGGCTTCGACTTCACGGTGCTGGGCACCGACATTTCGACCGCCGTGCTGGCCCATGCCAAGATGGCGATCTATCCCACCGCCTTCGCGGCCCCGGTGCCCGAGGCGTTGCGCCAGCGCTATTTCATGGAGGCGCGCGACCCCGAGCGTCAGGAGGTTCGGGTCGTGCCCGAACTGCGGGCGCGGGCGTCCTTCGCGCGGCTGAACCTGATGGACAAGCGTTATGCCGTCGACAGCGATTTCGACGCGATCTTCCTGCGCAACGTGCTGATCTATTTCGAACGCGACGTGCAGATCGCCGTGGTCGGGCGGCTGATCCGGCATATCCGGCCGGGCGGGTTCCTGTTTCTCGGCCATTCCGAAAGCGGGATCGGGGCCGAACTTCCGCTGCGCCAGCTCGCGCCCGCCACCTTCCAGGTCGAATGAGGATGCCATGACTTTCCAACCCAGCTTTTCCGGCAAGAAATGGCGCGTGCTGATCGTCGACGATTCCGCCTCGGTGCGGCGCGTGCTCAGCGACATCATCGCCAGCGATCCCTGTCTCGAGGTGATGGGGACCGCCGCCGACCCCTATGCCGCGGCCGAACGGATCGGCCGCGAGCTGCCCGACGTGATCTTTCTGGATATCGAGATGCCGCGCATGGACGGGCTGACCTTCCTGCGCAAGATCATGGCCCAGCGTCCGCTGCCGGTGGTGATCTGTTCCAGCCTGACCGAAGAGGGCTCGTCGGCGCTGATGGCGGCGATGGAGGCGGGCGCGGTCGATGTGGTGACCAAGCCGCGCATGGGCTCGGTCGAGTTCCTGCAGCATTCGAGGATGATGATCTGCGACACCGCCCGCGCGGCCGCCCAGGCCCGGATCCGGCCGGTGCGCGCGCGGCGCATGGAGGTCGAGAAGAAGCTCAGCGCCGATGCCATGCTGCCCGCCCGGCCCGGGCGCGGCCCTTCGATGGTCGCCGCCGAACGGATCGTCTGCATCGGCGCCTCGACCGGCGGCACCGAGGCGATCCGCGAGGTGCTCGAGGCGCTGCCCGCCGACTGTCCGCCCATCGTGATCGTCCAGCACATGCCCGAAGGATTTACCGCGGCCTTTGCCCGGCGGCTTGACGGGCTGTGCGCGATGAATGTGCGCGAGGCCCGGGACGGCGATCCGATCCTGCCCGGACAGGTGCTGATCGCGCCGGGCAACCGCCACATGATGATCGCGCGGGCGGGCGCCCATGCCCACATCGTCATCGCGGACGGCCCGCCGGTCTGCCGGCACCGGCCCTCGGTCGACGTGATGTTCCGGTCTGCCGCGCAGCAGCTGGGCAGCGGCGCGGCGGGCATCCTGCTGACCGGCATGGGCGATGACGGCGCGCAGGGCCTGCTGGAGATGCGCGAGACCGGCGCCGCGACCGTCGCCCAGGACGAGGAAAGCTCTGTGGTCTTCGGCATGCCGAAAGAGGCCATCGAACGCGGTGCCGCCGCCCGGGTCCTGCCGCTGTCGCGCATCGCGCCCGCGATCTTGCAATTCTGGGCCGGGTCCGGGGGTGCGCGATGAGCGCGGCGGCTGCCTGGCTCCGGGTGGTTCCCGCCGACCCGCCCGGGTCCACGGTCCTCGACGAGATCGTTTCGGGCCGGTTCGCAGTCGACATTGCCGGGCCGCGGCAGGCCATCGAGCAGGCCTTTCTGGCGATGGGCAGCGGTCTGATGGCCGGGGCGCATCTGCTGAGCGACATCTCGGGCGCGCATCGCGACATGGCGCTGGAATTCGAGGGGCCGGCCTTCTTGCAGGGGGTCGCGCAGATCAGCCGCCTGCGCGACGAGGTCGGCCGGGTGCTGGAGGGCATCACCACCGGCGACGCGGAAATCGCCCGGCTGGCCGAGACCACCAAGCAGGTGCGCGCGCCGCTGGAACAGATGGATTCGGCCATCCGGCTTCTGGGGCTCGTCGCGGTCAACGCCCGCATCGTGGCGGCGGGCATCGAGTCCGGCCAGAGCGACCTGACTGCCTTCACCAGCGAGATGGCCGGGATCGCGGCCGAGGCCAAGGCGGCGGTGCGCTCGATCGCGGAGGTGCATGAACGGGTCTGCCGCACCGTGGCCGAGACCCGGCGCACCCAGACCGAGTTCAGCCGCGGCCATTACCGGACCATGGCCGCGATCCGCGACCGTCTGGACGAGGACCTGCGCAGCATCGAGGCCCAGCGCGCCCAGGCGGCGGAGCATGCCGACAAGTCGGCGACGCTGGCGGCGGGCATCGGTGCCCAGGTCGGCGAGGCGGTCGCGGCGGTGCAGGCGGGCGACATGACGCGCCAGCGGCTGGAACATGTCGAGACCATCCTCGACCGGCTGGCCGATGCCGCCGAGGCCGACCGGCTGGCGCGGCTTCTGGGGCCGCTGGCGGCGGCCGAGCTGGGCGCGACCCATGCCGATTTCGTGGCCGAGGTCGCGCATTTCGTCGAGGCGCTCGAGGCGATGCGGATCGATGCCGACGAGGTGCTGCGCGCCGGGACCGAACGCGCCGGGCGGACGCTGGCCGCGAGCGGCGAGGCGCTGGCGGCGCTCGTTCGGGACCTGCGCTCGATCGGCCCGCTGCTGGACGACGATGCCCGCAACCGCGAGACCGCCCGCCAGCTGGGCGAGGGCGCGGCCGATGCGATGAACCTGATGATGTCGCGGATCGACGTCCTGGAACGCACCGAACATGACGTGCGGCTGCTGGGGCTGAACATGGCGATCCGCTGCAGCGGGCTGGGCGACCGGGCCAGCGGGCTTCGGGTCATCGCCAAGGAGCTGAGCGGCGTCGCGGCCGATACCAGTGCCGCCGCCGCCCAGATCCGCGACATCCTCGACGGGGCGCAGAAGACGGTGGCCGATACCCGGCGCCGGACCGCCGAGGGCGGCGGGGTCGAGGGCGATCCGGCGGCCGCGGCGAGCGATCTCGAAACCGTGCTCGACCGGCTGCGGGCGCATGGCGCGACACTGGCCGAGGCCTGCCCCCGGACCATCGCGATCCTCGACGAGACCGCCGAGCGCGCCCACCGGGTCAGCGCCAGCGGCGATGGCTGGCCCGCGCTGGTGGCGCGGCTGGAAACCCTTGGCGGGACGCCTGACCCGGACGAGGTGGCGGCCTTCGGGGATCTGCTGGCCGGGCTCCGGCGGGTCTATACGATGCAGCAGGAACGCCGGATTCACGACGCCGTGCTGGGCCTGCCCACGCCCCAGGGCGAGGACGAGCCGCCCGCGGCCGACGGCGGCGACGCGGACGACATCGACGGGTTCCTGTTCTGACGCGACCCCCGCGGGGGCCGTGGCAGGGGTCCGCGATCAGGCGGCGCGGCGGCGCAGGGCGACCCCCGGCAGCGCCAGCGCGGCCAGCAGCATCGGCAGCGTCGCGGGCAGCGGCACCGGGGCGGGCGCAGTCTGGGCCGACAGGGTCAGCCGCGCGGTCGCGTAGATGTCGGCCGTGGCGCCGAACGGGTCCGGGATCGGCGCGTCGAAATGCAGCTCGGCCAGCACGGTGCCGCCGAACAGATCGGCGGCGCTGCCGGTCGCGGTGAAGACGAAGCGCAGGTCGTCGACGCCGTCGAAGCTGTAGCTGTCGGCCTCGCCATAAAGCGCCTCGTCGCCGTCCTCGGTCAGTACGGTCAGGACGAAGGCCGGGTTCCAGAGCCCCGAGACGCCGCCGAAGATCCCGGCATAGAGCGGGCTCAGCGAGGTGTCGTCGAAGACCGGGGCATTGGCCTCGGCGGTGATATCGCCGCCCATGAACAGGACGTCGGCGGCGGTATCGGTGAGGGTGGCGCTGAAGCCGGGGGTGGCCAGCGCAAGCGCGGTGGCGGCGGCGAGAACGGGCATCGGCAGGGACATAACCTTCAGGTCTCCTTGGAAAATCTGTGGGAAAGCGGCCGCCCGGGGTCCGGGCGGCCGGTGGACAAGGATCAGGCGAAGCTGAGATCGTCGAAGCTTTCGACCCCGGCGATCACCAGCTGGTCGAGATCGGCGCCGATCCACAGCGTGACGCCCGCGGCGGTTTCACGAACCTCGTGGATCTCGGCGCCGCCGAGGTCGATCCGGTCGATCCCGGTCTCGTAATCGGCGATCCGGTCGGTTTCGCGCTGGCCGTTGGCGGTCTCGTCGCCGAAGACGAAGGTATCGGCACCCGCGCCGCCCCAGATCTGATCCAGACGGCCGGCGCCGGCGAAGATCATCTCGTCGGCATCGGTTCCGATCAGCCGGTCGTTGCCGTCCGTGCCGTGCAGTTCGACCGCGAAGTCGGACGAGAGATCCACGATGGCGATGTCGTCGAAACTGGCCCCGGCCGCGCCCCAGGACCAGACCCCGGCGCGGCCCGCGCCGATGTCGTGATCCTCGACCGGGTAGGCGAAGAGATCGGTGCCGTCGATGGTGGCCGAGATCTTGCCGTCGACGATCCGGGCCTCGAAAGTGAACGTGTCGCCGGGCGTGTAGCTGGTGGCGCCCCGGGCGATCATCGACTCGTAATTGTCGACCACCTTGACCAGGGTGAAGAGGTTCACCCGGGCGTCGAGCTCGATCTTGTAGTAATTGTTCTCGTCGACATAGTTCAGCATGAAGCCGACCGCGCCTTCGGGCGCCGTCACCTCGGCCCGGATCGCATAGTCGGTGAGGGCGTCGTCGCCGTCCCAGAGCGCGTAGCTGCCCTTGTGCAGCGCGAAGGTGCCGTCGCCCAGAGGCGACCAGCCTCGCTGCCAGACATCGGGATGGCTGGCGCCGTTCCAGGTCAGCTCGTGGCTGTAGGCGCCCGAGGTCTCGACCAGCGCGCCGTCGATCACCTGCCAGTCGGCCGTGCCGGTGGCGGCGGTGCCGTCGCCCGCGAATTCGGTCGCGTCGACGATGGTCCAGCCGGTGGCGTCGCCATCCTCGAACCGGTCGGCCGCGATCAGCCGGTCGCCGCTGGCCAGATCGACCGTCACCGCGTCCGAGGCGGTGCCGTCGAGCGTCAGGGCGAAGCTGTTGCGCCCGGCCGTGGCGGTGGCCTCGACGGTCAGACCCGCAGCGTCAAGGTCGCGCCCGGTCCAGAGCGCCTCGGCCGCGCCCGCGGGCAGGATCGAGGCGGCGCCGTTCAGGGTGATCGCTTCCCGCCCGTCCCCGTCCCAGTCGATGACGATCCGGTCGGGGCCTGCATCGGCGGCCAGTTGCGGGGCGCGGACCACGACATCGTCGAAGATCGCCCCTTGCTGGCCCGAGCTGTAAAGCCCGACCGTCCCGGCGCCCAAGGGTGCGCTGTCGGTAACCGCGCCGCCGAAAAGCGCCACCCCGTCCAGCGTGACCACGATTCGGCCGCCGACCCGCGTCACCGCGAGGTCCTGTTCGTCGTTGAAGGTGTAGCCGCCGGCTTCGGCCGCCAGCACCGTCGCCGTTCCGGCCTCGACCCGGATCAGCTGCCGCGCGTTGGTCTGGTTGTCGAGGCTCAGCAGGTAGTAGCTGCCTTCCCCGTCGAAGCTGAAGACCACGCCCATGGTATCGTCATCCATCGAGCGGATCGTGGTCTCGAGGGTCAGGTCGGTCCAGGCGCCGCCCTCCCAGACGACGAGGTTGTCCGTGCCGTTCGACCGGTCGTAAAGCGCGGCCTCGGGCGCGCCCACCGTCCCGCCCTCGGCCATGGCGCTGCCGATCACGGCGAAGTTGCCAAGCTGGCGGGCATCCGAGAGGTCCAGCATCTCGACCGTCGCGGTGCCGAAATCTGTGGCATCGAGCGCGCCGTCGAAGGACAGCTGCACCGCGCCTTCGGGCTGGTCGCCCGAGAGCGGGCCATCGGCATCGACGCCGCCCAGCGCGGCGATGGCCTCTGCATCCAGGGCCTCGGGCGTGAAGGCGACGGAGGCGGCATAAAGATCGCTGGTTTCGCCGTTCTCGTCCGAGAAGAGCAGGAAGCCCTTTTCGCCGTCGATGGTCCAGCGCGACCCGTCCGCGACATTCGCATCGACCACCTGGGTACCGACCAGAACGCCATTGATGTACTTGCTGAGAACCTGCGCGCCGTCCTCGACCTTGAAGCTGAAGGCGACCCGGTTCCAGGCGTCATAGGCAAGGCTGCCGTCATATTGCCCCGAAATCCCGATGCCGCCATTGGCGATGAAAAGCTCACCATCGGTCGCGTTGGTGAGGTCGGTCTGGAACAGCGCGGTCCAGGCGCCCTGGCCGCTGCCGACATAAAGATCGAAGATCAGCGTGTAGTCCGAAATCTGCCCGGTCGCGCCGGTCGTGACATGCAGCGCCTCGGTCTGGCCGAGCGCGGGCAGTTTCAGCACCCCCACCGCCTCGGCCGTGGCGCCCGCGCCGCCGAGCCAGACCTTGGGCGAGGCCAGCGTGGTTTCAAAGTCGGTGCCGGTGTCCGAGCCGCCGTTGAAATCGTCCCATTCGTCGGGATCGGCCACCGCGATCACGCCCGAGCCCTTGGTGAAGTCGGCCCGGTCCTGACCGTCGGCCGAGGTCCAGAACTTCGAGGTGGTGAAGCTCCAGCCGCGCCATTCGTCGGTGCCGCGCGGCACGCTGTCGGGGGTGTCGACCGACCAGCCTTCGGGCGCGTCGTGGGTCCAGCCCAGCACGTCCGAGGGGATGTTCTCGTTGGTGGCCGGTTGCAGGTCGTCCGCGAGGCTGTCGAAGTCCTGCGCCATCAGCACCGTGCCGTCGGCATCGGTCAGGACGATGTTGTCGACCGCCCAGAACCAGTCGTTGCCGGCCTCGCTCATCTTCCAGAAGAATTCGACCGAGGCCGCGGTATCCGGCACCTTGAGGTCGAGCGAGATCCGTTCGTTCTGGTTCGACCCGTCATCGGTGGTGTTGGCGCTGTCGAAATGCAGGATCGCGGTCGGGGTGCCGCCATCGACCGATACCAGCACCTCGGCGGTCTGCGAGTCCTCGGGCCGCCAGTGGCTGTCGAAGGACAGCGTCAGGGTCTTCTGCCCGACGCCGTTGATCGACTCGATGCCAAAGCCCAGATCGGTGCCGATCTCGGCAAGATCGGGCTGGGCGACGGCGGGGTTGATCCAGCCCTGGGCGATGCCGTCGTCTAAGGTCTCGACCAGCCAGACATCGTCGGTCTCGACGATGACCCGCAGATCGTCGCGGCTGACGACGCCCGAGGCGGTCTCGACGGTCAGGGTCAGGTCATGGATACCCGCACCCAGTTCGGCCGAGGTTTCCTTGCCGGTGGCGATGACGGTTCCGGTCTCGTCGGTCCAGGTCCATGACGCGATATCGCCGTCCGGGTCGGCCGAGGCCGCGGCCGTCAGGGCGACGGTCGCGGTGCTGGCGCCCGCATCGGCCTTGATGTGCAGGTCGGCGCCCGCATCGGCCTCGGCCTGGGCCGCCCGTTCGCCGATATCCGCGTCGTGGAACTCTTCCTGATGGCCGACATAGGACCCGGTCAGCCCGTCGCGGCTGGGCTCTTCGGTCTCGCGGTAGCCGGTGAAATACTCATCGAGATCGGTGAAGTAGGTTTCGGTATAGATCGCGTCGTTGTCGGGATCGACCGTGATCAGGCGGATCGCGCCGTTGCCGCCATTGCCGCCCTCGGTAGCCTCCAGCGCGACCCCGTTCTGATAGTTCATCAGGAACTGGTACACCTTGTTGCCGTAGTCGTTGTAAGAGACCACGGTTTCGGCGCCGTCGCCAAAGATGTGGCCGCCGAAGGCGAACACGACATTCGCATGCGAGGACACCACGTCGCGCCAGATCTCTTCGCCGTCCCAGGCGCCCTCGGGGTCCGCGCCAAGCCAGTAGTCATAGCCCGCGCCCTCGCCCTCGAGGTCCGAGCCCAGCGGGTCGTGGCGGCCGTTGAAGTTGTTGTAGCTGTGGGTGACGATGATCGCCTTGCGGTCGCCGTATTCGGTCAGAACCCGATCGGCCCAGGCCAGAACGTCGTCGCGGGGGCCGAATTCCAGGTTGATGGTGACCCAGCCGGTGCCGTCGGTCGCCGTCCAGAGGTGGTAGTTGTTGTCGTAGCGCTCGGGCTCGGCATCGTAGACGCCGCCGAAGGTCGGGTCCTCGGACATGTAGCCGACCGAGAAGGCGTCGTTGAAATTCGAGGTGTCGCGCAGGTTGCCAGCGCTGTTGACGATGTCGTGGTTGCCCTGGACGATCGAGAAACTCACCCCCGCCTCGCGCAGGATGTCATAGGCCGACAGCGCGATGTCGAACTGGTTGGTGGCCGACCACTGGCTGACATCGCCCACATTGGTCAGGAAGTTGATGTTCTTGCCTTCGGCATTGTCGGCGACCCATTGGGTCATCTCGCTGAAGACATGCTCGATATAGGGGTTCGAGGTGTAGTCCTGGGTGTCGGGGAAGACCGCGATGGTATAGGCGTTCTCGCCCGCGACGCGAACCCGCACATGGTCCTCGAGGTTTTCGCCATTGGCGCCGGTCGCGGTGATCACCAGATCCGACAGGCCGTAGGCGTCGAAGTCGAGCGTGAGGATGCCGTTCTCGATGCTGGCCCCGACCGCCTCGCCATTGCTGTTGGTGACGGCAAAGTCATGGGTGCCGTCGCCGAAAAGCTCGGCCAGATCGTAATGCCGGGCCTCTTCGCTGAGGCTGACCAGCATGTCGCGGATGCCGCCCGAAACCTCTGGCTCGACCGGCGTGTCGTCCGAGATGTCGTTCAGCGTGACGCCGCCCTGGCCGAATTCGGCGGTGGGCTCGTACCCGTCGAAGCCGATCTGCACCAGCGCCTCGCCTTCGGCGAACGGACCGTCGACATCGACGCCGCCCAGCGCCGCGATCCCGGCCGGGCTCAGCGCCGCGCCCGACAGCGCGAAATGGGCCAGATAGCCTGCGGCGGTCTCGCCGTCCTCGTCGGTCAGGATCAGGAAGCCGGTCGAGGCATCGATGGTGAACCGCGCGGTCTCGACGGTCTGGGTGCCGACGAGGGTGCCGTCGATATATTTCGACAGGGTCGAGCTGCCGTCGCCATTGTCTTTCACGCTCAGCGCGATCCGCGCCCAGGTTTCGGCAGGAACCGCGCCGGTATAGACGCCCGAAATGCCGATGCCGCCGCTGCCGTTGATGAAGAAATCGCCGTCGGAGGTGTTGCCCGCATCCAGCTGCAACAGCGACTGGAAGCCGCCGGTGGCGTCGGTGCGGATATCCCAGACCATGGTGAAATCGGTCAGGTCCGGGGTGCCCGCGGGCGGCGCGACATGCAGCCCTTCGCTGGCCTCGAAAGCCGAGTAGTTCAGCACCGGAACATCGCCGCCGGGCGCCTCGATGCCGAATTGCGCGGCATGCCCGATCCGGCTGTCGCCGAGGGCGACCGGCGTGCGGTAGTCCGACCCTTCGAGGATCACCTCGGCCGCGCCATAGCGGGTGGCGACGGTGCCGCCCGCAAAGCTGACCTCGACCGTGTCGGCGCCGGGCGCGACCGGGAAGAAGCCGCCCGCAGCGGGGGTGGGGGCCGAGGCCAGTGCCGCCGCCACGGTTTCCGCATCCGGCGGGTTCGCCATGAAGAAGATCGACGAGACGAAGCCCGCCGAGGTCTCGCCGTCATCGTCGGTGAAAAGCCGGAGCCCCAGATCGGGGTCGATAGTCCAGCGGTCGGTGACGCCCAGGGTCTGGGTGCCGACCAGCGCGCCGTCGACGAATTTGCGCAGCACCGTTTCGCCGTCCTCCAGCGTGACGGTCATCGCGACGCGGACCCAGGTATCGAACGGCACCTGCCCCTCGTAGACGCCGGAAATGCCCAGCGCGGCGCCATCCGCCCCGCGTTTCAGGAACAGCTCGGCATCGCCGTCGCCGGTCTGCACCAGCCCGGTATAGGCCCCGGCGGTCGACGGGATGTAGAGATCCATCGCCAGCGCCCATTCGGCGACCGGCGCGTCGACCTCGGGCCGAAGCGTCACGGATTGCGCATCGGTCAACGCGTCGAAGGCCAGAATGTCCGCCTGCGTGCCGTTGATCGCCGGAAGGCCGAAATCGGTCGTGCTGCCAAGCGCGTGATGCGCGAGATCGAGTGCCATGCTGTTCCCCCAGACCATGTCTTCGCGCGCCGGAACGGCGGCGCGGTCGGGGAAGCCTTGCGGCAGGCTCACATATAGATCAAATTGATTGTATCTTCTGGACGGTTAGGTTTTCTCAATGAATTATCCGCAGATCCGTGCCTTTCATCTTGTCGCCAAGGAAGGCAGTGTGCGGCGCGCGGCCGAGCTTCTGGGCGTGTCTCAGCCGACGATTTCCCAGCATCTCAAGGGGCTTGAAACCCGGCACGGGGTCCGGCTGTTCGAAAAGCGCGGCCGCGGGCTGGTGCCGACCGAGGCGGGCGAGCGTCTCTTTTCCGTGACAGTGAGGTTAACGGAACTTGTCAACGAGATCGACGATCTGCTGGAGCAGCGGCCGCGGGCGGCGACCGGACGGCTGCGGATCCATGCGGATTCGCCCGGCATCGCGGTGCGGCTGGTCTCGCGGCTGAGGGCCAGCCATCCGCGCATCGAGGTCACGATCCAGCGCCGCAGCACCGAGGCGATCGCGGCGGCCCTGCTGGAAATGCGGGCCGATGTCGGCATCGCGGTCGAGCCGATGGTCGATCCGGCGCTGTTGATCCTGCCCTATCGCTATGAGGAATTGCGGGTCTGCCTGCCCGCGACCAGCCCGCTGGCACAGCGGCGCGATTTCGCGCTCGACGCCATTTCGGGCCAGACCCTGATCCAGCGCGAGTCGGGCTCGCGGACCCGGGCGCTGGTCGAGCGGACCCTGGCCATCGCCGGAAAGACGCCCGCCTCGGTGCTGGAGATCGACGGTTCGGATGTCGTGCGCGAGGCCGTGGCGTGCGGTTTGGGGATGACGTTTTTCGCCGAATCCGACTGCCTGCCCGATCCGAGGGTCGTCTATCTGAGGCTTGCCCCGCCGCAGCGGCAGATCGGGTTTTCCGAACATATCATGCTGCGCCGCGACCGCCGCCGGGTCGTCGAGATCGCGGCCTTCCTGTCGGCTGTCGAGGTGGGCGACGACGAGGCCGCATTTGGCGCCCCCGGGCCGCGGCGTTGAACCCGGGCGGATGCGGGCGCGGCCCCGCACGCAAACGGCCGACCCGAAGGCCGGCCGCGAAAGGGACGGTATGGGGGCCTGACGATCAGGCCTCGATATGGTCGACCACCGCGCGGGCGAAGGTCGCCACCAGCGCCGTATAGACCTCCTGGCTGGTCGGGGTGATCACCGTCACGTCCGAGCCTTCGGGCAAGAGCGGCATGACCTGGTTCAGCTTCACCGTCAGGTCGAAGGTCTGGAAGTTGGAATTGTCTTCCATGTCGATGACGTTCACCGTGCCCGACATCTGGTTGTCGGCGGCCCCGATCTGTTCCTGGAAGAAGTTGGCCAGTTCGACCTCGTTCATGTCGATCTTGATGTCCATGCCGGTCTCGCCGAGCCGTCCGACAAGCTGGGCCGCGATGGCCGCCTCGAGGTCTTCGTCCAGCGACTTCCAGTAGGCGGCGGCCTGCGGGTTGTTCAGGTCGGTCAGCGAGGTTTCGACGTCGATCGACTTGATGGTCTCGACATCGTCGGCCAGGGCGGGGGCGGCGACGGTGGCGCCCAGAAGCGCAGCCATAATCGAAGTGCGAATCATGTCTCTTCTCCGTTCTTCAGGGTGGAACGGCGCCGGGGGATGGCGTCCGTTTCCATTGCCGAGAGAACGTGCCAGGGGGCGGCCGGGTTCCCGGCGCGGACAGGGGCGGGCCGCGGACGGTCGGATTTCCGCGCATCGGCGGGGCGGGGGCAGGGCTGTTGCCCTCGCGGCCCGCCCGTCTGGGCCATTGGCTAAAACTGCCCCCGAATGCCGGAAAGCTTTCCCCGGTTTGGTCGCACTGCTGCCGCATTCTGGCGAAATCCTGTCGGGCGCGGGGCTTTCAGGACCTTGTCAATCGATAGGGGATCAGGACGAATGCAAGATCGCGGCACGGGGATCCTCAGATCCGCCGGGACCCGGCTGTGCCGGTTCGGTGGCGACGAGCGCGGCGCGCTGGTCGTCTTCTTCCTGTTTGCCTTCGTGGGCATGCTGATCGCCGGGGGCATGGCGGTCGATTTCCTGCGCGCCGACGAAGAACGCACCCGGCTTCAGGCCACGCTGGACCGCGCGGTTCTGGCCGCGGCCGATCTCGACAGCTCTCAGGACCCCGAGGCGCTGGTACATGACTATTTCCGCCGCGAGGGGCTCGAGGACCGGATCCGCGAGGTGCAGGTGCATTCGGATCTGAACGGCCGGGTGGTGGGCGCCACGGCGAACTTCGACATCGACACGCTGTTCCTGCAGTTCACCGGGATCGACACGCTGAGCAGCGGCGCCTCGGGCGTCGCGCGGGAGCATATTCCCAATAGCGAGATCTCGCTGGTGCTCGATATTTCGGGCTCGATGCGCTGGGATTCTCGGATGGCGATGATGCGTCCGGCGGCCAAGGACTTCATCCATTCGGTGCTGAACCCCGAGGACCCGACCCGGGTTTCGATCAACCTCATCCCCTATGCCGGGCAGACCAATCCGGGCCCGGTGCTGTTCGAGTATCTGGGCGGGCAGTGGCGCAACGGTGCGGGCAACTATTTCGAGGAATGGCCCCAGGACATCTCGCACATGAACACCTATTTCGACACCAACGGCGACGGGGTGCCCGACACGGTGGTCAAGGTCGACGAGTTTCCCGATTCCGGCCGGCCCAATCATGTCAGCAACGATCCCGACGATTTCTTCCCCGAGATGGTGAAGTTCATCCGCAGCTCGGTCCCGGCGGTGGCGTCGGCGACGGTGATCGGGGCGCGGGTCAAGGGCGGCATCCAGACGACGCAGTATTACGCGGTCGAGGGCAACGCCAATGGCGAAGCGCCCGACACAGACCCGCTGGTCGCGTCGGGCGGCGGCAAGAAGAATTCCGAGCCCAAGGCCGACTACACGCTGATGTGGAACGATTTCGACTATGAGGCGATCCTGCGCCCCGCCAGTTGCCTTGAGCTTGGCAGCGACGAATTTACCCAGACCGGACTGCCGGCGAACGGCCCCTATGAACAGACGCCCCTGTTCATGTACTGGACCATCGACCGGTCGGTGATGGACTGGGGCTGGTGCCCAGAGGACGACACCGCGATCCAGTATGCCCAGAACGACGAGGCCGTGCTTGACGCCTTTGTCGACGCGATCCGGATGCATGATGGCACCGGGACCCATTATGCCATGAAATATGCCCTGGGGCTGCTCGACCCCAGTGCGAACGCGGCCTTCCGGCATCTGCAGGCCGAGGGGCTGGTGCCCGCCGACTTTGTCGACCGGCCGGCCACCTGGGACGATACCGAAACCGCGAAATACATCGTGCTGATGACCGATGGGGCGATCACCGAGCAGTATCGCCCGACGAACCCGGACGCCGCGGTCAATGCCACGGTCGAGCTTGAAAGACAGTCCGGTTCCAAGCGGCGCCAGATCACCACCGACGTCCAGAACGTGGCAAGCTTCTACGAGACCTGCACCCTGGCCAAGGAACATGGCGTCGTGATCTTCACCATCGCCTACATGGCGTCCAGCGCCGCCAAGGAACAGATGCAGGCCTGCGCCTCGACGCCGCTGTATTTCTTCGACACCACCCCCGACAATATCGACGAGGCGTTCTCGGCCATCGCGGGCAAGATCAACAAGCTGCGGCTGATCCAGTGAGGAGGGGGCGATGATCCGCGCGCTCGGCCGTTTCGCCCGCGACCCCAGGGGAAGCGTCACCGTCGAAATGGTGATCCTGTTCCCGATCCTGTTCATGGTGTTCCTGATGGCCTTCGAGCTGGGCATCCTGAACGTCCGGCAGATGGCGCTGGCGCGGGCCACCGACATCGTCGTGCGCGACGTGCGCCTGGGAACCGGGGGCACGCCGGATTTCGCGGCCTTCCGCAGCCGCATCTGCGAGGTGGCGACCATCATCAACGATTGCGAGAACGTGATCCGGATCGAGATGCAGTCATTGCCGCCGGAAAGCTGGGCGACGATGACCGCGCCGCCCAAATGCATCGACCATGCCGAGACCATCGACGCCTCCTTGGATTACAGCCACGGGGTCGAGAACGAACTGATGTTCGTCCGGGTCTGTGCGCTGTTCGAACCGATCTTTCCCGGCACCGGGCTGGGACGAAAGCTGCCCAAGAATGCCGAGGGCGAATATGCGCTGATCGTCACCAGTGCCTTTGTCAACGAGCCCGCGATATGACCGGGCGGGCCGCCCGGCGCGCGGTCCGCTTCGCGCGCGGCGAGGCGGGCAGCATGACCGTCGAGTTCGTGTTGATCCTGCCGCTGCTGTTATGGGCGCTGGTCGCGCTCCATGTCTTCGTGGGCGCGTTTCAGTTGCGCAACACCGCGACCAAGGCGACCTATACGCTGGCCGACATGCTGTCGCGCCAAACCCAGCCCGTCGATCAGGCGTTTCTGGACGGGGCCGACAGCGTTCTGCAATTCCTGGCCGGGCCTTCGGCGCGGCTCAGGGTGACGGTGGTCCGCTGCACCGCCGATTGCGCCGATGACGCCACCCGCAGGCTTGCCATCGACTGGCCGGGCGCCACCGCCGGGATGCAGCCGATGACCGCGGCCGAACTGGCAAGCGACGTCTATCGGGCGCGCATTCCGGCGATGGAGCTGGGCGACCGGATGATCCTTGTCGAGACCGAGGTCGATTACACCCCGATCGCGGATTACGGGCTGCCGTCGATGACCCTCGAGACGCTGATGGCGACGCCGCCCCGGTTCGCGCCGCAGCTCTGCTGGCAAAGCTGCGGCTGACCGGTCCGCGGCGCGAAGACGTCAGGGCGTCTTCGGCCGCGTCCCGGCGGTCGCGGAGGCGCGTGCGGGGCTCCGGTCGCACGCCGCCTGCCGCGATCCATCCCCGGCCCCGGGCCGGAGACCGGATCAGAAGGTTCTGGCCAGGGTCAGCTTGAACGTCCGCCCCGGTGCGGGCCGGGTCGCCAGATGCGGGGTGTAGTCGAGATCGAAGGCATTCTCGATCCCGGCACGGATCTCGGTCCCCTTGAACAGGCCCTCCTGCGGCCGCCAGGTGGCGCGCAGGTTGTGGACGGTGCTGGAATCGGACGGCGTGTCCGACCGGTTCATTTCGGCCGCATGCGCCACCTCCCAGCTCAGGTCCAGCGTCTCGCCCCATCTTTTGCCCAGCGTCACGCGCAGATCGTCGGCCGGGGTGCCCTCCCAGTCGTCCCTGATCCCGGGCGTGGTGTTCTCGCCCCGCGCGATATTCGCGTTGAAATCGACATAATGGCCCGAGGGCAGGCTGTAGGCGGCTTCGAGTTCCAGTCCCTTCATCCGCGCATCGGTGATCGGCACCATGGTGTCGGTGGTATAGGACGTGATGTCCCAGACCGTGGTGTGATAGGCGGTGGCCTTCAGCGCCAGATCGTCGCCCTCGGCAAAGACCGTGCCGCGATCGTAGGAGACGCCCAGTTCGTAGGTCCGGGCCTTTTCGCTGCGGGTCATGTAGGCGGGGGTGCCCAGATCGTCGATGATGGGCAGGTTCTCGGTATAGGCGGCGCTGCCGAAGACCGCCCATCCGTTGCCGAAGGCATAGCGTGCGGAGAAGCCCCCCATCAGCGCGTCATTGTCGTAATCGGCATAGCTGTCGCCGCCGATATCCTGCGTCTCGTAGCGCAGCGCCGGGGTCAGCGTCAGCCCGCCGAAGGACATGTCGTCGACCGCGAACAGCGCCCAGCGCTTGTCGGTGCCGCCCGGGGCCGAATTGGCATCGAGCCTTTCCTTGCGGACATATTCGACCCCCGTGCGCAGGTCATGGCCGAGCTGGCCGGTCGCAAACAGGGCCTGGTTCTTGACGGTCAGCTTGGTCGTCTCGTAGCGATGATCGGCATTGGTGGTGGGGAAGCCGCCGGGCGGGAAGGGGAAGCCGCAAGCGCCACCTTCGCAGCTCGAGCTGCCCGGCACGTAGTCCTGATCGATCTTCTGCTCGGCATAGCTGAGGGTGGCGGTCAGGTTGATCAGGTCGTTGCCCGCCGGATCGAAGGCGTATTCCAGAACGGCGGTCTTCGACCGGGTCTTGCGGTCGACATTGCCGAACATGTCGGTGGTCGTTCCGAAGGTGTCATAGGGCACGTCCTTCTCGTCGGAACTGGTGTCGGAATAGCTGAGCTTGACGGAATGCTCGCGCGCCTCGCCGAAGGTGTATTTGCCCTTCAGCATCCACGAGGGCAGATCGAAGCCGTCTTCGCCGATGCCTTTGCCGTCGCCGTCCTTCTGCACGCCTTGGCTGCGATAGGTGTAGTTGCCCAGGAATTCGAGGTTCTCGTCGGGCTGCCAGGCCAGGATCGTCGAGGATGCCCAGGCATCGCCATTGGTGCCGTATTGCAGGGTCTGGCGCAGCTTGAAGCCGGGCACGCCGCCGGTGAAATCAGAGGCGTCCTTGGTGTCCAGCCGGATCAGTCCGCCGATGATGCCGGACCCGTATTCGAAGGTCCCGGCGGTGCCGCGGATCACCGTCACCTGCTTGTAAAGCGCGGGGTCGGTGAAAAGCTGGGTGCCGATCCGGTACAGCTCTTCCGAGCCGACGCTCGCCCCGTCGACCTGGATCGCGACCTTCTGGTCCGATCCATAGCTCGAGGTGGCGCCGAAGCCGCGGATGTTGATGCCCGACCCTTGCGGCGTGGTGCCATTGATCAGCGATACGCCGGGCACAGAATCCACCAGCTCGGCGATGGTCGTGGCCTGCCGGTCCTCGATTTCCTCCTCGTCGACCACGGTTTCGGACACCGCCGTGTCGGTGCGCACCTCGCGCTTGCTCTGGCCCAGCGTCACCGGGTCCAGGCTGAAGCTGTCCTGGGCCGCTGCGGGCCAGGCCAGGGCCATCGCTGTACCGCAGGCCAGAAGGCCCACGGTCATATGTCGTGCCGTCATGTTCCATCCCCTTGTCAGGTCACGAAAGATCTCATGGCTGGCAAAGCGGCTGGCGCATGTCGCTTGGACATCCGCCGACGGGGTCCCGCACGACGGTCTTGCATCGGGTATGAAATCTGATAGTTTCTGTCAACATTGAGGGCCACGGGAATGGCCCAAGATATCCAGCAAGCTGCGCGCGCGCCCCGGGACGGCGCCGCCGGGCCAGCCGCATCCATCAGGACCTTCGAAGGGAGCCTCCCATGGGAGACGGCAAGCCTGTATCGCCGGACCGGATCAGGTCGATCCGGCAAGAGAAATCCACCGCCCGCGCCCGGGATCTGGCCGACAGTCTGGGCGTGGCCGAGGCCGAGCTGCTGGCGGCCGAAACCGGGCAGGGCGTGACCCGCATCGCGGCCCATCCGGACGCGCTGATGCAGGCGATGCCGGGGCTCGGCGAGGTGATGGCCCTGACCCGCAACGACAGCGCGGTGATCGAGAAGGTCGGAACCTACGGCCCCTATACGCCCGGCGATCACGCCGCGATGGTGCTGAGCCCGGCGGTCGATCTCAGGATCTTTCCCAAGCACTGGGTCCATGGCTTCGCGGTCGAACAGACCCGGGGTGGCAAGGTGCGCCGCTCGCTCCAGGTGTTCGATGCGGCCGGGGATGCGGTCCACAAGATCCACCTGCGCGACGGCTCGTCGGTCGAGGCCTGGCGCGCGCTTGTCGATGCCGTCCGGCTGGAGGACCAGTCCGACCGGCTGACGCTTGACCCGCGCGCGCCTTCCGAGCCCGCCAAGGCGGATCGCGGCGCGGTCGAGACCCTGCGCGGACAGTGGGACCGGCTGACCGACACCCACCAGTTCCTGCAGATGGTGCGCAAGCTCAAGATGAACCGGCTTGGCGCCTACCGGATCGCGGGCGCGCCCTATGTCCGGCCGCTGGCGCCCGATTGCCTGCACGGGCTTCTGAACGCGGTGGCCGACGAGGCGCTGCCCTTCATGATGTTCGTGGGCAATCGCGGCTGCATCGAGATCCATTCCGGACCCATCGAGACCGTCAAGCCGACCGGCCCCTGGCTGAACATTCTCGATCCCGGCTTCAACCTGCATCTGCGTGCCGATCATGTGGCCGAGGTCTGGGCGGTGACGAAGCCGACCCGGCGCGGCCCGGCCCTGTCGGTCGAGGCGTTCGATGCCGAGGGGATGCTGATCCTTCAGGCCTTCGGCATGCGGGTCGGCGATGTCGATCACACCGGTCCCTGGGCCGAGATCGCGGCCGCGCTGCCGGGGCTTGAGGTGGCGGCATGATCCGCGCTCTGGCGGCCTTGGCGCTTGCGGCGGCGGCCCTGCCTGCGCAGGCGGCCGACCGGGTGGTGTCGCTGGGCGGCGCGGTGACCGAAATCGTCGTTGCACTGGGCGAGGCCGACCGGCTGGTGGCGCGCGACACGACCTCCAGCTGGCCCGAAGCGGTCACGGCGCTGCCCGATGTGGGCTATGTCCGGCGTCTGTCGGCCGAGGGCGTGCTGTCGGTCGCGCCGGACCTGATCCTGGCCGAAGAGGGCGCCGGACCGCCCGAGGCGGTCGATCTGCTGAAATCCGCCGCGGTCCCCTTTGTCGAGGTGCCCGACGGCTATGACCGCGACGCGGTGATCGCCAAGATCGAGGTCGTGGCCAAGGCTCTGGGCGTGCCCGAAAAGGGCGCGGCCCTCGCCGCCGATGTGGGCCGCGCGCTTGATGACGCCGCCGCGCAGGCGGCCGATGGCCCCGCGCGGCGGGTGCTGTTCGTCCTGTCGGTACAGGGCGGGCGGCTGCTGGCCAGCGGGCGCGACACCGCCGCCGACGGAATCATCCGGCTGGCGGGCGGCGTGAACGCGATCGAGGATTTCGAGGGCTACAAGCCGCTCACCGACGAGGCCGTCACCCGGGCCGCCCCCGACGTGATCCTGATGATGGCCCGCGAGGGCGCCGAGGATCTGGCGCCCGAGGTACTGGCGCTGCCCGCCGTGCGCACCACGCCTGCTGCCGCCAGCGGTGCGCTTGTCTCGATGGACGGGCTTTATTTGCTGGGCTTCGGGCCGCGCACGGCCCAGGCGGTGCGCGATCTGTCCGACGCGCTCGACCGGGCCGGGAGCTGAACCTATGGTCGCGCTTCCCCACGAGGTCGCCGGACCCGCGCCCCACTGGGACCGCACGCCGCGCGCCTGGCGGCTGACGGCGCTGCTGGTGCTGGCGCTGGCGGTCATGTCGGCGGCAAGCCTGGCCGTGGGTGCTGCGGGCACCTCGCCCTGGGCGGTGCTGGCCGACATCATGGCGGGGCGCGAGGTCGCGCTGGCCGACCGGGTCGTGCTGTTCGAGATCCGCCTGCCCCGGCTGGCCATGGGCGCGCTGGTCGGCGCGGCGCTGGCTGTGTCGGGCGCGGTGATGCAGGGCCTCTTCCGCAACCCGCTGGCCGATCCGGGGCTGGTCGGCGTCAGCGCGGGCGCGGGTCTTGGTGCCATCGCGGCCATCGTTCTGGGCGGCCTCCTGCCCGCCGGGATCGCGGGCGTGCTGGGCTATCATCTGGTGCCGGTCGCAGCCTTCGCGGGCGGCTGGGCCACGACGCTGGTGCTGTACGGCATCGCCACGCGGCGCGGTCAGACCTCGGTTGCGACCATGCTTCTGGGCGGCATCGCGCTGGGCGCGCTGGCGGGGGCGCTTTCCGGAATTCTCGTCTACATCGCGGACGATGCGCAGCTGCGCGACCTGACCTTCTGGGGACTCGGTTCGCTGGCGGGCGCCACCTGGACCAAGCTTGCCGCCGCCGCGCCGCTGATGATCCTGGCGCTTGTCGCCGCGCCGATGCTGGCGCGGGGGCTGAACGGGCTGTCGCTGGGCGAGGCCGCCGCCGCCCATGTCGGCATCCCGGTGCAGCGGCTCAAGACCGTGGCGATCCTGACCGTGGCGGGCGCGACCGGCGCGGCGGTCGCCGTCAGCGGCGGCATCGGCTTCGTCGGCATCGTGGTGCCGCATCTTCTGCGCCTCGCAACCGGGCCCGACCACCGGCCGCTGCTGGTCAATGCCGCCCTTCTGGGGGCCGCGCTGCTGATCGGCGCCGACATGATCGCGCGCAGCCTGATCGCCCCGGCCGAGCTGCCCATCGGCATCGTCACCGCCATTCTGGGCGGGCCTGTCTTCCTCTGGATCCTGCTGCGCCGCCGCGGCTCGCTGGGGTTCTAGGCGATGCTCGAGGCCACCGACATCACCGTCCGCCTGGGGCGCCGCGAGATCCTGACCGGGGTCGATTTCCGCGCGCGGCCCGGGCAGGTCACTGCCATCGTCGGCCCGAACGGTTCGGGCAAGACGACCCTTCTGCGAGCACTCACGGGTGAACTCTCCCATGACGGGCGGATCCGGCTGAACCAACACGATCCCGCCTCCCTTCGACCCTGGGTGCTCGCAGGCCTTCGCGGGGTGCTGCCGCAGGCCACCCCCATGGCCTTTCCCTTCACCGCCGCCGAGGTGGTCCGGCTGGGCCTGATGGGCGGCGTCGAGGCGGCCGAGCCCGATCTGGTGCCGAAGGCGCTTGCGCGGGTCGGTCTGGCGGGCTTCGAGCCACGCCCCTATCAGGAACTGTCGGGCGGCGAGCAGCAGCGGGTGCAGCTGGCCCGGGTGCTGGCCCAGATCTGGCACCCGACCGCCCATGGCCAGCCGCGCTGGCTGTTTCTCGACGAGCCGGTTTCCGCGCTCGATATCGGCCACCAGTTGCAGGTGATGCGGATCGTGCGCGACTTCGCCGATGCGGGCGGCGGCATTGTTGCCGTCATGCATGATCTGAACCTCACCGCGATGTTCGCCGACAGCGTGGCGCTGATGGCGGGCGGGCGGCTGATGGCGCAGGGGCCGTGCGCCGAGGTGCTGCGCGACGACCTGCTCAGCCCCGCCTATCTCTGCCCGCTGCGCGTGAACGCGCTGCCCGTCAACGGC
This sequence comes from Rhodovulum kholense, assembly GCF_003053725.1. Lineage (GTDB taxonomy): Bacteria > Pseudomonadota > Alphaproteobacteria > Rhodobacterales > Rhodobacteraceae > Rhodovulum > Rhodovulum kholense. The sequence goes on along the minus strand of NZ_QAYC01000013.1, from coordinate 3,696 downwards.
CCCTACCTTCTGCCCCAGGCCAGCGGCCCGATCGCCGCCGAATGACGCCCAATCACGGAGACCGACCCATGGACCTGACCGAAAAGACCGCCGCGATTGCAGATTTCCTCGACAAGGGCGGCCCGGCGATCTGGGCCATCGCCGCGCTGTCGGTGCTGACGGTGGCGCTGATCCTGTGGAAGCTCTGGCGCCTGGCGCTGGTCGGGGCCTGGTCGCGGGCGGCGGCGAATGGCGCGGTCGCAAGCTGGCTCGAGGGCGATGTCTGGCGCGCCCGGACCGCGCTCGAGGGGCGGCGGGGGCTGCGCGCGGTCGCGGTCAGGGCCGCCATCGAGGCGCGGCTCGACCCCGAGCTTGACGCCACCACCGCCCGCGAAGAGGTCGCCCGCGTTGCCACGCGCGAGCTGACCCGCGCGCGGTCCGGGCTGCGCGCGCTTGACCTGATCGCGACCATCGCGCCGCTGATCGGTCTGCTGGGCACGGTTCTGGGCATGATCGCTGCCTTCAAGACCCTGCAGGAAACCGGCGCGCGCGCCGATCCCTCGGCGCTCGCCGGCGGCATCTGGGAGGCGCTGCTGACCACCGCGGCGGGCATGGCCGTGGCGATCCCGGCCTCTGTGTCGCTGTCGTGGTTCGAAAGCGTCACCGAGACCGCGCGGGTCGATATCGAGGATGCCGCGACCCGGGTGCTGACCCGGGGCGGGCCGGGCCGGGCGGCGCTTCGGGCGGCGGCGGAATGAGCCTCGGTCTCGCGCCTCCCGCGCCCCGGCGGCGGCCGAGTCTCACGCCGATGATCGACGTGGTGTTCCTGTTGCTGGTCTTCTTCATGCTTGCGGCCCGGATGGGTGCCGAGGTGTCGCTTCCGGTCGCGGGCGGGGCGGGCGGCACGGGCGAGTGGTCCGGTCCGCCCCGTCTGGTCGACATCCGTCCCGAGGCGCTGGCGCTGAATGGCGTCGAGACCCCGCTCGACGGTCTGGCCAATGCCCTGTCGTCGCTGGTCGAGGCGCCGACCGACCCGGTCGTGCTGCGCCCCCGCGACGGCGCCGACCTGCAGCGGGTGATCGAGGTGATCGAGACGCTGTCGGCGGCGGGCTACACGCAACCGATCCTGGTGGAGTGACCCCATGCGCCTGTCCCTGGCCGCCCCGCGCCCGGCGCGGGAAAGCGTGGTTCCGATGATCAACGTGGTGTTCCTGCTGCTGATCTTCTTCCTGATCGGCGCCCGGCTGGCGCCGCCCGACCCGATCGAGGTGCATCCGCCCGAGGCCACGTCCGACCGCCCGCCCGAGGGGATCGAGGCCCTGCTGATCGCCGCCGATGGCACGCTGGCCTATCGCGATGCGCGGGACGAGGCGGTCTATCCGGCGCTGGCTGAGGCCCCGCGCGAGGGGCCGCTGACGGTGCGCGCCGACCGCGCGGTCGACGGCGCGGCGGTCGCGCGGGTGCTGGCGCGGCTTGCGGCCGAGGGCGTGACCCCGGTCGAACTGGTGGCGGCCGCGCGCTGATCATGCGGGGCCTTCTGGAACTCATGGCCTTCGGCGGCACGGCGCTTGTGCTGCATCTGGCGCTTTGGCCGCAGGACGAAACCCAAGGTGTCGAATCCTCGGGCGGCGGTGGCGCCGATCTGGCGACGGTCGCCGCGTCCTCAGCGGCCATTGCCCAACAGGTGGCCGAGTGGGAGCGCCCGCCGGAACCGGCCACGCCCGCCGAGATCGCGCCCCCGCCGGTCGTCGAGCCGCCGCCCGAGGTCTTGCCCGAACTGGCCATGCCCGAGGCCCCGAGACCCGTGCCCGACACCGCCTTGCCCCGCCTTGCCGCTCCGACGTCGCCCGATGCCGAGCTTGCGGCGCCCGAGCCGCCGCCGCGTCCGCCGGAACCCGAGGTCAAGACCGACCCTGCGCCCGAGGTGCGGCAGGCCGAAGCCGACACGCCGCGCCCGGCCGAGCGGCCCAACCAGAAACCCGACCCGGCACCCGCGCCGCCGCAAAGGGCGCAGGCCCAGGCCTCGCAAAGCTCGGTGGCGCAGCAGGCGCAGCGCGCGGCCGGGGCGGGGGGCGCGGCGCGCGGGCAGGCCGGTCAGGCCAGTGCGGCTACCCGCGATCCGGGCCGGATCGCCTCGATGATGGCGGAATGGGGCGCCGCGATCCGGGCGCGCATCCAGCGCCGGGTGCCCGAAGGCGCGGGCCGGGGCGCGGCCCTGGTCGAGTTGACGGTGTCGGCCCAGGGGGCGCTGGTCGCGGTGCGGGTAGTTCGCTCGTCGGGCGATGCACGGCTCGACGGGCTGGCGCTGGCCGCAGTGCGCCAGGCGGGCCGGTTTCCGGCCGCGCCCGCGGCCCTTGGCCCAGGGGCGCGCAGCTTCAGCCTCGAGGTCCGGTCGCGCTGACGGGGGCCGGGGCTCAGCCCCAGGGGCCGCGCGGGGCGCGGCGGATCGTCGGGCGGGGAAGGGGTGCGGGCGCAGGGATGGCCGAGCCCGCCATCCGCTGCAGCGCCGCGACCCGGTTCGCGGTGCTGGGATGGGTCGAGAACAGCTTGTCGCGGCCTTCTCCATGCAGCGGGTTGATGATGAACATATGCGCGGTGGCCGGATTGCGCTCGGCCGCGACATTGTCGATCCGCTGGGCCAGCGCCTCGATCCTGGTCAGGGCCGAGGCCAGCCACAGCGGCTGACCGCAGATCTCGGCGCCGATCCGGTCGGCCTCGTATTCCCGGCTTCGGCTGATCGCCATCTGGATCAGCCCTGCGGCCATCGGCGCCAGCAGCGCCATGGCAATCGTCGCGACGATGCCGCCGCCGCCCTCGCGCCGCCCGCCGAAGAAGAAGGCGAAATTCGCCAGCATCGAGATCGCGCCCGCGAAGGTGGCGGTCACGGTCATGATCAGCGTGTCGCGGTTCTGGATATGCGCCAGCTCATGCGCCATGACGCCGGCGATTTCCTCGGGCGAAAGCCGCGCCAGCAATCCGGTCGTCGCGGCCACCGCCGCGTTGTCAGGGCTGCGGCCGGTGGCAAAGGCATTGGGCTGGTCGCTGTCGATCAGGTAGACGCGCGGCACCGGCATCCCCGCGCCCCGCGCCAGACGCGTCACGATCCGCTGCAATTCGGCCCCGTCCGGGCCGGTCGCGGGCCGGGCGTTGTTCATCCTCAACACCATGGAATCCGAGTTCCACCAGGTCATGAGGTTCATCGCGGCCGCCACCACGAGGGCGATCACCGCCCCCGAACTGCCCGCGATCATCGCCCCCACGCCCATGAAGACGGCGGTGAGCGCCGCCATCAGAAGTGCTGTCCGGAAGTATCCCATCGTCGTCACGCCATGCTTCGTGAAAACCTGTCCGCGATATAGGCACGGCCGGGTGCGCCGCAAGCGGCAGGCCGGGCGCTATCGGGGCGGTGGGGTGTCAACAAATTGACAAAATTCCGTGCGGTCGCGTCACGCGTTTCACAATTCTTTCCGCGCTCCGGCGATCTCCCGTTCATTTTTTACAGGATTTGGTAAACAGGCGAGGATGAGGAGGCGGGCGGCCATCCCCGCCAGGGGCTTGACCGAGAGGAGGATACAGCATGACCGATATGATGAAACCCGGCGAGGCCGCTGCGGCGACCCATCCGCCGGATCCGGATTTTGTGTCCGGGGCTCATATTGACGCTGCGGCGTATGAGGCGATGTACCGGCAATCGGTCGAGGACCCGGAAGGGTTCTG